>NZ_JBSGDW010000001.1:0-1684799 GCF_053602575.1 Nocardia sp. NPDC004340 | reverse complement strand
TCAGGTCGGCTACCCGTCGTCGCCTTGGTGGGCCGTTACCCCACCAACAAGCTGATAGGCCGCGGGCCCATCTCGCACCAGTAAACCTTTCCAACCCAGACCATGCAGTCCAGGCTCATATCCGGTATTAGACCCAGTTTCCCAGGCTTATCCCAGAGTGCGAGGCAGATCACCCACGTGTTACTCACCCGTTCGCCGCTCGTGTACCCCGAAGGGCCTTACCGCTCGACTTGCATGTGTTAAGCACGCCGCTAGCGTTCGTCCTGAGCCAGGATCAAACTCTCCGTTGAAGACTCTAGATTTACTGCCGAAGCAGCGAATCAGAAGTATCTCGAACCAGAGTCCGAAAACCTAGCAAATCGTCGGCTGGAAAATTAGCCGACTTAAATGTCCAACCACCCTCACGGGGGTGAGAATGATTGGAACCAAATATAATATTTGGCACTGACATTCATCGACACACTATTGAGTTCTCAAAGAACACACGCACACGGAACTTCGCGGGCTCTTTGTCCCGGTCGGTCTCCGTGGCTGCTTCTATACTTTAGCCCCTACTTCGCAGCAGAACCAAATCCGCTGGTCAGTGAAGCTAATGTGATCATCAGGCGCTCCTCGTCCAACCTCGTTTCCCAGGCCTTTGGGGCTCCGGGTCGGTGTCCGTGTCGCTCTGACCTGGACTAAGTTACGTGTTGCTACGAACAGAAGTCAAATCGGCTGGTCAGAGGCATAATTCGCGGGTGTACGTGTGTGCTTGGTCGATTACCAGTGGCATCGCCGACGAGTTCGCGGAAAGAATCCCCGGCATTAAGGAAACCGACTGGCGCGTTAGTTGGCTGCCCGGCCGCCTCGTCACCCGTGAACAAGCGATCGCCGCCATGGAATTGGTGGAACTCCTCCTCGACCCCGCGCATCCGAACGATCCCGCCACCCAGGCGACCATCGCGGCCGCCGCCACACTCCTCGGAATCCGTCCTATCGATGCCGCCGCCGTGCTCTCCGAGCGCCATCCCCGGCGCTGACCGGGGCGCGAATCCGAACCCCCACCGAATCCCGGTGCGGCACTTAGCATCACTGGGCATGCACGACATCAGTGACCTGCTGCACAAGATCCGCCACGGCCTCGACACCCAGGTCAGCCTGTCCCGGCTGCGGCGCGACCGCACCCTCGCCGACGCCGTCGCGGGCCGGACCGTGCTCATCACCGGGGCTTCCTCCGGCATCGGACGGGTCGCCGCCGTGCAGCTCGGCGCGGCCGGGGCCACCGTTCTCCTGGTCGCGCGCCGCGCGGACGAACTCGCGGACGCCGTCACCGAGATCGAGGCCGCGGGCGGGCGGGCCGCCGCCTACCCCTGCGACCTCAATGACTTCGAGGCGCTCGACGCCATGACCGCGAAGGTGCTCGCCGACCACGGCCGGGTGGACATCCTCGTCAACAATGCCGGGCGATCCATTCGCCGCCGGCTGGACGAGTCCTACGACCGGTTCCACGACTACGAGCGCACCATGCGGCTCAACTACTTCGCCGCGGTCCGCCTCATCCTCGCCTTCGCCCCCGCCATGCGGGACCGCCGCGACGGACAGATCATCAACATCCTGTCGCTCGCCAACCTCTACGGCGGCCCTGGCTACGCCGCCTATGTCGCGTCCAAGGCCGCCCTCGACTCGCTCAGCACCAACCTGCAAGCCGAGACCCAGACCGAGAACCTCCGATTCACCTCGATCTACCTCCCCCTCGTCCGCACCGACATGATCACCGCCAACCCCGTCTACCAGCAGGCCACGGCCAATGCGCTCACCGCGGACGAAGGCGGCCGGATCATCTGCGACGCCATCATCGACCGCCCCCGCCGGCTGGCCCCGGTCATGGGCCGGGTCGCCGCGCTCATCGACAGCGTTCTCCCCGAACGCGCCGACACCATCCGCAACACCCGCTTCCGCCGAGGCATGTGAACCCCGGCCGCCGTCATCCGCGACGGCGGCCCCACAAGAGAGCCAGTGCCAGCATCCACCCGCTCCACAGCACGTATCCGGCGAAATTCGCCTGCTGCGCGCCCGGCACCCGCCACAGGGCGGCCACACCGAGCAGGATCAGCGCCGCGGCGACGGTTCCGAGCGCGGCGAACCAGCGCGGGAAGCCCCGCTGCCGCAGGACCGAGGCCACCAGCACCGTCCAGACGGCGGTCAGCGTGTAGCCGAGGGTCTCGCCGACGAATGAGCCCAGGATCCGGTTCCAGAACTCGAACTCCGCTGTGGCCGAAGCACTTCCGGCTTCGGACACCACGCGGTCGGCGAAGCCGGGCACCAGCAGCGGCCAGCGCAGCAGACCGATCGCCTGCACCACACCCGCCGCCGCACCGGCCCGGACGGCCCAGCGCATGCGCACGGAACGATCCGAACGGCCGACCAGCACCGTGATGGGGATCAGCAACAGCGCACCACACACGAGCACCGAGAACCAGGCGACCACGGCCGACTCGTGTACCCGGAACAGCCCGAGCACCTCGGCACTCGGCCGGGACAGCACGCGGGGGTAGTCGAAGACACTGCCCAGCCCGGAGAATCCGGCATTCATGCCGACCACGGCCGCGACGATCAGCAGCCGAACCGCCCAGCGGTCAGACCTTCCGGCGGCGGGGGCCACCGGACGAGCGGCTGCGGCGTTCACCGCGAGAGCCGGAAGCGTGCCGTCTACACCGATACCCGCCGAGTCGACCGCAGGTGCCGAATCCATAGCGGCCGAATCCGTCGCCGGAGCCGCTTTCGGCTCGATACTCGTCGTCAGTGGGCGGGCAGCGCGCGGAGATATGACCTCGCGTTCGGAAGACACCGATTCGCGACGCATCAGAGCACCCCCGTCGTCGCACCGAGCGCCGAGCCGGGGTGATCGGCGAGCATGGCGTGCAGCGTCTCCTCCAGCGGTGTGGGCCGCATGGCGAAGCGTGCGGTCGCGGCCGACGAGTCCAGGACGAAGGGCCGGTCGAACTGGTAGCGCAGCTCGCGCATTTCCCGGGCGTCGCGCAGGAACAGGCCCGCGGTCCAGAGCAGTGCGGCGGGCATGCGGCCGATCCGGGCGGGCGGTGCTCCGGCCACCGACGCGGTCAGGTCCGCCAGGGCGCGGATGGACAGCGGCGGCGCGGTGGGCACGTGCCAGGCTCGGCCCCAGGCGGTTTCGTCATCGGCGACCGCGACCAGCAGGCGGGCCACGTCCTCGGTGGCGGTCCAGCTGTGCGGGGCGTCCAGGTCCGCGGGGACCAGGGCTCGCTTGCCCACGAGCACGGCGGGCAACACCATCACGGTGAACGCGGAGGTCGCGGCGGGGCCGAGGTAGTCCGAACCGCGCACCTCGGCGGTGCGGACGCGATCGGATCGGTGGGCCGCCAGCTGCTCCGACCACAGGTCCGCGCGCACCCGGCCCTTCGCCGAATTCGGGCGCAGCGGGTGGGACTCGGACACCGGGCCGTCGAACTCGCCGTAGGCGTACAGGTTTCCGACGGTGATCAAGGGTGCGCCGGAGCGTTCGGCCACGGTCAGGACGGCGTGGTGCAGGGGTGGGAAATCCTGTGGCCAGCGGTGATAGGCGGGCTGCGCGCACTGGTAGAGGGCCGCCGCGCCCTCGCAATGGGCGAGCAGCGCCCGCGGGTCGGTGGCGTCGGCGGTAATGCGATCGATGTTCGGGTGCTCGGGGCCGGAGCCGCTGCGGGTGACGATGCGGACGTGGTCGCCCCGGGCGGCGAGCAGTCGCGCGGTGGCCGTGCCCACCGGACCCGCTCCTATGACGACGTGCAGGGACATGAGGTCCTCGATCCTGTCGGATGGGTGTTCCGAGAACACTGTTCTCGCACTCCCGACGGTAGAAGTGCACACCGTTTCCTGTCAAGAACAGTGTTCTCCCAGTCGCCTACCGTTCTCTCAACGGTTTCCTGTTCTCTACACTGCGACCATGTCCGCCGGATCCCTGCGCGCCCGCGTCCGCACCGAGATGATCGAGGAGATCAAGGCCACCGCCCGCGCGCGGCTGGCCACCGACGGCGCCAATCTGTCGCTGCGCGGCGTCGCCCGCGACCTCGGCATCGTCGCCTCCGCGCTGTACCGCTACTTCCCCAGCCGCGACGACCTGCTCACCGCGCTCATCCTGGACGGCTACCGCTCCCTCGGCGCGGCCGCCACCACCGCCCACGACGCCGCACCCGCCAACAACCCACGCGCGCAATGGCTTTCGGTCTGCACGGCGGTCCGCGACTGGGCCCTCGCCAACCCCACCGAATACGGCCTGCTCTACGGCAGCCCGATCCCCGGCTACGACGCGCCGAAGGACACCGTCGGCCCCGCCGCCACCGTCGTCCTGCTGCTCGCGAGCATCGCCACCCGCGCCGCGGCGGCCGACCGGCTCACCCCCGCCGCCCTGCCCACTCCCCTGCCCGCCCCCGTTCGCGCGGACCTCCGCGTCCTCATCGAACAACAGTCCGCCGACCTCCCCGAAGAGGTCCTCGACCGCGTATTCGTCGGCTGGACACAGCTTTTCGGCCTGGTCACCTTCGAGATCTTCGGCCGCCTCGACGGCACCATCGACGCCGTCGCCGACTACTTCCATCACCACATGAACCTGATGGCCGACCTCGTCGGCCTCCCCGCCACCGACTGAACTCGGCCCGCCACACACCGATTCCGGTCCCACCACCCGATGCCGCCCGCCGGGGCTCGGGGTCAGGCCACCACCGAGTGTTTTCGGCGCAGATCCGCACCATACACAGCACTGGGCCCGGTCACCGTGCGGTGACCGGGCCCAGGTTGTTCGATTCCGTTGCCGGAAGGCAGGACTTAGAAGTCCATGCCGCCCATGCCGCCGGTCGGGTCGCCCGCCGGGGCGGCCTTCTCCGGCTTGTCGGCGACGACGGCCTCGGTGGTCAGGAACAGGGCCGCGATGGAGGCCGCGTTCTGCAGGGCCGAGCGGGTGACCTTGACCGGGTCGGCAACGCCGGCGGCCAGCAGGTCGACGTACTCGCCGGAGTCGGCGTTCAGGCCGTGGCCGTCGGGGAGGTTCGAGACCTTCTCGGCGACGACGCCGGGCTCCAGGCCCGCGTTGAAGGCGATCTGCTTCAGCGGCGCGGACAGCGCGACGCGAACGATGTTCGCACCGGTGGCCTCGTCACCCGACAGGGTCAGCGCGTCCAGGGCCGGCGACGACTGCAGCAGGGCCACGCCACCACCGGCGACGATGCCCTCTTCGACGGCAGCCTTCGCGTTGCGGACGGCGTCCTCGATGCGGTGCTTGCGCTCCTTGAGCTCGACCTCGGTGGCCGCGCCCGCCTTGATGACCGCGACACCGCCGGCCAGCTTGGCCAGACGCTCCTGCAGCTTCTCACGGTCGTAGTCCGAGTCCGAGTTCTCGATCTCGGTGCGGATCTGCTGCACGCGGCCCTTGATGGCCTCCGCGTCGCCCGCGCCCTCGACGATGGTGGTCTCGTCCTTGGTGATGACGACCTTGCGGGCCTGGCCCAGCAGCTCGATGCCGGCGGTCTCCAGCGAGAGGCCGACCTCTTCGCTGATGACCTCGCCACCGGTCAGGATGGCGATGTCGGCCAGCATGGCCTTGCGACGGTCACCGAAGCCCGGGGCCTTGACGGCGATGGACTTGAAGGTGCCGCGGATCTTGTTCACGACCAGGGTCGACAGGGCCTCGCCCTCGACGTCCTCGGCGATGATCAGCAGCGGCTTGCCGGCCTGGATGACCTTCTCCAGCAGCGGCAGCAGGTCCTTGACGGTCGAGATCTTCGAACCGACGAGCAGGATGTACGGGTCCTCGAGGACCGCTTCCTGACGCTCGGGGTCGGTCACGAAGTAACCGGAGATGTAGCCCTTGTCGAAGCGCATGCCCTCGGTGAGCTCCAGCTGGAGACCGAAGGTGTTGCTCTCCTCGACGGTGATGACGCCTTCCTTGCCGACCTTGTCCATGGCCTCGGCGATCAGCTCACCGATGGACGAGTCGCCGGCCGAGATACCGGCGGTGGCGGCGATCTGCTCCTTGGTCTCGACCTCCTTGGCGGTGTCGAGCAGCTTGGCAGTGACGGCCTCGACGGCCTTCTCGATGCCGCGCTTCAGGCCGAGCGGGTTGGCGCCGGCGGCCACGTTGCGCAGGCCCTCACGGACCAGCGCCTGGGCCAGCACGGTGGCGGTGGTGGTGCCGTCACCCGCGACGTCGTCGGTCTTCTTGGCGACTTCCTTGACGAGCTCCGCGCCGATCTTCTCGTACGGGTCCTCGAGCTCGATTTCCTTCGCGATGGAGACACCGTCGTTGGTGATGGTGGGGGCGCCCCACTTCTTCTCCAGCACGACGTTGCGGCCCTTCGGGCCCAGGGTCACCTTGACGGCGTCAGCGAGGGCGTTCAGACCACGCTCGAGACCGCGGCGAGCCTCTTCGTCGTACGCAATTGTCTTGGCCATTGCGTTGAGATCCTCCAGATCTGGGGATTGACAGTGTTCTGGCCAGGCATGGTGCCCGCGACGGACGACCGAGGAGCTTGTTAACCAGCCCGGCCTCACCGCCCCGACCTAGCACTCACAGGTATGGAGTGCCAAACCCATTTCTAGCACTCACCCCCACCGACTGCAAGGTTGGGGCCGGGCCCCGAAACGCGCGGAAGACCGCACGAGTCACCTCGTGCGGTCCGGTCGCCCGCCCGGCACTACGAGAAGTGCGAGCGGTCGTCGACCCGCAGCAGCAGGGCGATCAGCGCATCGGTGCGGCGCTCCTCCGGAGTGCGGGGCTCACCGTGCTCGATGGTGACGAGTTCGGCGTCCTGCAGCAGGAGTTCGGCTTCGATACGCATGATCGCCCGGATGAACGGAGGCGCGACCTCGGGTGGGAGGTCTCCGTTCACGATGTAGCCACCGTCGGGCGTGTCCTCTGTGGAGACATAGCTGAGCGCGCGCAGCAGGTCAGCGCGCTGCTCCCCCGCAACTAGGTCGGAACTCTCGTCGTCCGCCATTCCACAATCGTATCTGCCGCAACATGCTCCCCAGGGGATCCGGCGCGAGGACACCGGTCCCGGGGCATACATCACCAGGTCGGCAGCGGGGCGGAACGACACGCGGACTACTGCGTGTCCTCGGTGCCCGCCGGCGCGGCGGGCGCGGTCAGCGACGCCAGCAGGCCCACGACGTCGGCCTGCACCGCGTCCTTGTCCAGGCCCAGGCCGGACAGGATGCCCGCGCCGTGTTCCAGGTCGAGCAGGGCGAGCAGCAGGTGCTCGGTGCCGACGTAGTTGTGGCCGAGCCGCAGCGCCTCGCGGAAGGTCAGCTCGAGGGCTTTGCGGGCCTGCGCGTCGAAGGGGATGAGCGGCGGGACCGGGTCGCCGGTGGCGGCGGGCAGCGCGGCGGTGGCCACCCGGCGGACGGCGTCGGCGGAGATGCCCTTGGCCTCGATCACCGTGACCGCGAGGGATTCCGGCTCCGAGAGCAGGCCGAGAATCAGGTGTTCGGGGCGGGTTTCCAGATTGCCGACGGCCCGGGCCTCCTCCTGGGCGGCCATCACCACCTGGCGGGCACGCGGGGTGAAGCGGGCGAAACCGGCATTGGGGTCGAGAGCCGCCGCCTGCCCGGCGTCAGCGGGGGTCTTGGGGACGAAGCGCTTCTGGGCGGCCTGCTTGGTGACGCCCATGCTCTGGCCGATATCGGTCCAGGACGCGCCGGAACGGCGGGCCTGGTCGACGAAGTGGCCGATCAGATGGTCGGCCACCTCGCCGATGTGGTTGCCCAGCACCACGGCGTCGGACAGCTGCTCGAGCACGTCGTCGGGGCGGGCCTTCTTGATGCCGTCGATCAGGTCGTCGAGGCGGATCGAGTTCGTCATACGTCAACTGTAGGTTGACCAAGTAGGCTTGGTCAACCATAGGTTGACGATGCTTCGGCGAGTCGGTCAGAGCTTCGCCGCCCGGCCCACCGCACCCACGATCCGCTCCTTGATCCACGCCGCCGGACGGCCGGTCAGCGCGATGCTGCCGTTCGAGTCGTCGGCCTTCATGACCTGGACCAGACCGTCCCGGCGACCCAGGCTCATGCAGGTCAGGACGAAGCGCGGGGTGAAGGGCCCTGGCTGCTTGCCGCGCAGACGGGCCGCGACGGCCGCACCCAGGTACTTGCCCGCGGGCTGCGCCGCCTGGCACGACATCCGGGCCTCGCGGCCGTTGTGCCCGATCATCACCGCCGCGTCACCGACCGCGTACACATCGTCGACACCGCGCACCCGCAGCCGATCGTCGACCAGCACCCGGTCCCGCCCGTCCACCGGCAGACCCGAGCGGGCAGCCACCTCGGGCACCGTGAAACCCGTTGTCCAGAGCACGATGTCGGCGTCGACGTGGTCGCCGTCCACCAGGTCGAGGCCGGTGGCGGTCACCGCCGCCACCTTGGCGACCCGCACCTCGACGCCGAGCCGATCCAGGACGGTGCGAATGTGCGCGACGGCCTTGGGGATCAGCCAGCCGCCCGGCTCGTCCGAGCTGACCAGCACCACCTCGAGGCCGGGGTTGCTCTCGGCCAGTTCGGTCGCGGTCTCGAGCCCGGTCGCGCCGCCGCCGACCACGGCGACCCGGCCGGCGAGGGCGGGAATCCGGCGCACGTCCTCCGACGTGGCCACGGTGTGCGCGAATTCGGCCGCGCCGGGCACCATCGAGAGATCGGCGCGGCTGCCGAGGGCGTAGATCAGCGAGTCGTACGCGACGGCCTCGCCCGTGGCCAGTTCGACGCGGCGAGCCTCGGTGTCGACGCGCTCGGCGCGGCCGTTGACGAACTCGATCCCCTTGGCCGCCAAAGTCTTCCGCAGCTCCCAGCGGGCCACGTCCTGCCCGGCGGCGACCTGGTGCAGCCGCACCCGATCCACGAATTCGGTGTGCAGGTCGATGACGGTGACGTGCGCGCCCTTGGCCTTGATCGCTTCCCGCGCCGCGGCCAGTCCCGCGTAGCCCGCGCCCAGAACGACGATTCGATGCTGCCCGGTCATGAGAGTGCTCCTTTTCACTTCAGGTACACAGTCGGCCCCGCTCGGTAGCCGACACCCTCTAGACCGGACAGCCCCGCGATCCCTGACAGAATCCAGGTGTGTCCTGCGTCACACGCAATCGTGCGACGCGAAATAGGTCAGCTTGTCCGGGTTCACCACGAGCTGGACCGAGGCGATCGAGTCGCCGTCGAAGCCGACGGAGATGGTGCCGAGCACGGCCCCGTCCGCACGCACCACGAAGGCGGGCGCGGCATTGACCTCTTCGATCACGACGCTGATGTCGGCGCCGAAACTCGGGATCTTGCCGAACAGACCGAGCAGGTAGCGGGCCACCTTCTCCGCGCCGACGATCGGGCGCTTCGCGGCATTGACCTTCGAACCGCCGTCGGCCAGGGCCACGATATCGGCGGTGAACATGGACTCGAGCGCCGCGAGATCACCGGATTGCGCTGCGCTGAGGAACTTTTCGACCAGTTCCCGCGCGTGCGCCGGGGCCGATTCGAAGCGCGGCTTCTCCTCGTGCACCCGGTGCGCGGCGCGGCGATACACCTGCTGCGCATTGGATTCGGTGAGACCGAGCATGTCGGCGATCTCGCGGTGCGCGTAGCCGAAGGCCTCGCGCAGCACGAACACCGCGCGTTCGGTGGGGCTGAGCCGTTCGGCCAGCGCCAGGAACGCCATCGACACCAGTTCCCGCTGTTCCGCCGATTCCAGCGGGCCGAGTTCGCCGTGGCCGGTGGGGACCGGTTCGGGCAGCCAGGGCCCGACGTAGGTCTCGCGGCGGGCACGGGCCGAATCCAGCCAGGTGCGACAGAGATTCACCAGGATGGTGGTCAGCCAGGCTTCGACGGAACGGATGTCGGCGCGGTCGGTGCCGTGCCAGCGCAGGTAGGTCTCCTGGACGGCGTCCTCGGCCTCGGCGGCGGATCCGAGCATGCGGTACGCGAGCGCGAAGAGACGCGGCCGGTGCCGTTCGAATTCCACCACGTGTGCCGCCTCCCGGAAATTCTCCCGTGAGACTACTTGGGCGCCACCCGGATCGCGACGGCGACCGGGGTGTTGGCGTAATTTCCGGACATGCAGGCGAGCTTCGCCGTACTCAGCGCGGCAGCGGGGCTGCCATCCAGGAAGGACCCCGGGTGCGCGGCCAGCACCTGCTGGATGACCTGCCGTTCGGCGTCCTCGGTGAGGTCGCGGAAGTCGGCGCAGGTGGTCTGCGCGCCATTGGGGGCGCTGGTCTTCTTGGCCACCGTCGCGGCGGTGGGGACCGCGGCGGGGGCGTCGACGGGCGACTCGGCCGGGATCGCGGCCGTGGTCGGGGCGGCGGCGGTGGTTCTGGCCGCCGCGGAGGTGGTCTCGGCCTGTTTCAGGCCATTACTGCCACCGGCTTTGTCCGAACCACAGCCGGTGAGAGCCGCGCCCAAGGTGAGGGCCATCGCACCTGCGGTGAGGGCGACCATCGAAAGACGCTTCATACCCTGCTTTCCGAACTTTCCCGAGAGTGCCGAATCGCCGGACCGGCCCGGCGCTCGCAGCAGCGTACCCGGCTCCGCCGGAGCCGGAAAGGAAAAGTCTGGTCGGCCGGTTTTTACCGGCCGCAGAGCGGGTCAGTTCAAGCGCTGCTGCCAGTCCGCGGGCACCCGATCGCGCGGACCCGGCACCCCCTGATCGGCCGGATGCGAGGTCGGGGCGGCCAGGTCGGGACCGCCGCTGTACATGTCCTCGGTCTCGAAGTTGTAGAACCAGTCCTCGCCGGGCTCGTAGCTCTGGATGAAGGGATGCCCGGTCTCCCGGAAGTGCTTGGTGCCGTGCTGACTCGGCGAATTGTCACAGCAACCGACATGGCCGCACTCCGCGCAGCGCCGCAGATGGAACCACCAGCCGCCCGCGGCGTCGCATTCCAGACAGCCCGCCCCGCTGGGCGGAACGCTCGGATCGATGCCCTTGATCTGCTCGGTCATCAGTTGCCTCCTGTCGTCGCCGGTTCCGCGTCGGCCTCGGCCGGGGCCGGGTTCGCCACCTCCAGCGGCAGCCGCACGATGAAACGCGTTTTCCCGGGCTCGGATTCGACCCGGATATCGCCGTGATGCTTGTTCACCACGATCCGGAAGGAGATGTCCAGGCCCAGCCCCGTGCCCTCGCCGACCGGTTTGGTGGTGAAGAACGGTTCGAAGATCCGGGTGCGGATCTCGTCCGGCACGCCCGGCCCGGTATCGCCGATTTCCACTGCCGCGCACTCGTTCTCGCGATAGGTACGGACGCTGAGCGTACCGCGCCCGCCCATCGCGGACACGGCGTTGTCGATCAGATTCGTCCACACCTGGTTGAGCTCGGCCGCGTAGCACGGCACCGGCGGCAGCGCCGGGTCGTACTCCTTGACCACGGTGATGTCGTCACCGATCTTGCGGGCCAGCATGACCAGCGTGCTGTCCAGCAGTTCGTGCAGATCCACCACCTGGAACGGGGCCCGGTCCATCTGCGAATACTGCTTGGCCGCGTTCACCAGCGAGGAGATCCGGTTGGTCGAGTCGGTGATCTCGTTCATCAGCAACTCGGTCTCGACGGTGTAGTTGAGCCAGCGCATGGCCGCCTCGAAAACGTCTCCGCCACAACCGGACAGGGTGCCGTGCACCTTCTCCATCCAGTCCAGGTCGAACCCGGCCTGCACGAAGTTGGGCGCGATGTCCCAGCCGTTGCCGACCCCGTGGTCCTCGAGCCAGTCGCCCAGCTCGTCCTCGCGGTCGGCGGCCTCCAGCGGCGTCAGCACCGGCGCCTTGGCGACCTGCGCGGCCGCCTCCTCCTGCAACTGGGCCAGCGCCTCGAGCGTCTCCGAATTGAACTTGCCGTGCGCCATCATGCGCAGCTTGTGCCGCATCCCGGCCACCCGCTCGCGCAGCGACGAGGTGGCGCGCACCGCGGCCGCGGCCGGGTTGTTCAGCTCGTGGGTCAGGCCCGCCGACAGCGAACCCAGCGCCAGCAGCCGTTCCCGCTGGCCGATGCGCTCGTTGGCATTGCGGTTGCCGAAGAAGACGCCCTCCAGGAGGTGCAGCGCCATCGGGAACCAGTCCTGCATCATCTTCGCGAAGGTGCCCGCGTCGAGGACGAAGAACTTCGAGGGCCGGGTCACGTAGAAGGACGCGGTGTAGGTCTGCTCGACCTTGTCGCCCATGTAGGCGGTCCACGCGCCCGAGTACGAGCCGACGTGCTCGGTGCGGACGAGTTCGATCTCCTCGCCGCCCGAGTTCTTGGTCATCCGGACCTCGCCGTCCATCAGGACGTAGAAGCAGGTGGCCGGGTCGCCCTCACGGAAAACCAGTCCGGGCTCGAACATTTCGACCCGGCCGTCGCGGCACAGCCAGGCCAGCTGCTCGTCGTCGAGCTTCTCGAACAGGAACAGGTGCCGCAGTTCGTTCGGGTCGCAGATCAATCGGGTGTTGCCCATATGCGCCTACTCCTACTGTTTCGCAAGCCAGCGGTGCACCAGCATGACGGCCATCGCGCCCTCGCCGACCGCCGAGGCCACCCGCTTCGCCGATTCCGAACGCACGTCACCGGCGACGAAGACGCCGGGCACGCTGGTCTCCAGATGCTGTGGGGGACGCGGCAGTTCCCAGCCCGCGGGCCGTTCGCCGTCCACCATGAGGTCGGGTCCGGCCAGCACGTAGCCGGCGTCGTCGCGTTTGACGATGCCCTCGAGCCAGTCGGTTTCCGGTGCGGCGCCGATGAACAGGAACAACCGTTCGGCGTCCACCTTCTCTTCCGTCCCGGAGACGTTGTCGCGCAGCACGATCCGTTCCAGGTGGTCGTCGCCGTCGGCGGACACCACCTCGGTGCGGGTGTGCACCTTGATGTTCGGGATCTGCGCGATCTGCTGGATCAGGTAGTGCGACATGGACGCCTCGAGCGATTCACCGCGCACCAGGATGTGCACCGTGCGGGCGCGCCGGGACAGGAACACCGCGGCCTGACCCGCCGAGTTCGCGCCGCCCACGATGTAGACGTCCTTGCCGGCGCAATCGCTGGCCTCGGTCATGGCGGAGCCGTAATAGACGCCGCGGCCGGTGTATTCGTCGACGCCGGGGGCCGGGTGGTGGCGGTAGTTGACGCCGGTGGCGATCAGCACCGAATGCGCGGCGACACTGCCGCCGTCGGCGAACTTCACCACGCGCGCCGAACCACAGGCCTCCAGGCCCACCACCTCGCGGGCGGTGATCAGTTCGGCCCCGAACTTCACGGCCTGGCGGCGGGCCCGGTCGGCGAGCTGGGCGCCGGACAGGCCGTCGGGGAAGCCGAGGTAGTTCTCGATGCGGGAGCTCTGCCCGGCCTGGCCGCCGGTGGCGGTGCGTTCCACGAGCACGGTGCGCAGGCCCTCGGAGGCGCCGTAGACGGCCGCGCCCAGCCCGGCGGGTCCGCCGCCGACCACGATCAGGTCGTAGAAGTCGCTGGAGGCGTCGGTATTGAGGCCGACGCCCTCGGCCAGCTGCGCGTCGGTCGGCATGATCAGCACGTCGCCGCCGGGGTTGATGATGACCGGGCACTGGTCCTCGGTGGCGTTCGCCGCGGTCAGCAGGCGCGCGCCCTCCGGCTCGTCGACCTGGTACCAGCGATACGGCAACTGGTTGCGCGCCAGGAACTCCCGCACCTCCGAGCAGCGGGCCGACCAGCGGTGGCCCACCACCTTGGTCTCGGTCACCGGCTTGTGCTCGTCGCCGCGCCAGGCCTCCAGCAGGGCGTCGACGACCGGGTAGAGCTTCTCCTCCGGCGGGTCCCACGGCTTGAGCAGGTAGTGGTCGAGGTCCACCACATTGATGGCCTCGATGGCGGCATTGGTGTCCGCGTAGGCGGTGAGCAGCACCCGGCGGGCGTAGGGGTGCAGGTCCATCGCCTGTTCGAGGAATTCGACGCCGTTCATCCCGGGCATCCGGTAGTCGGCGATCAGCACCGCGGCCGGCTGGCCGCGCAGTTTCATCTCACGCAGGGCATCGAGGGCGTCCGCGCCGGACTCCGCCCGCAGAATCCGGTAATCCGCCCCGTACCGGCGGCGCAGATCGCGCACGACGGCCCGCGACACGCCAGGGTCGTCGTCGACGCTGAGAATGGCCGGCTTGACGGCAGAGGGTGAAGTCACCTGACCAGTATCGCGGACTCAAATTCGGTGATGCTGAATGAGATCCATCTCGGTCGGAGTCAATAATCGCTCGAGGCGTTCCTCGAGCGCCCGATTCGCCTTGCGGCCGGACGTCCCTGGCGGTTTGGATTCGGCGGAATCCGCATCGGTACCGGGCCCGTCAGCGGGGAGGAGCGGGACGGTCTTGCTCTCCAGATGCAGAAGCGAACGCAGGTTCACGGCCGATCACCTCACGTTTCCCAATCGGAAGCAGGTGGCTGTGTCTGTAACTTCGTTTATCTCATATTGTGCGCCAGCCATTACATTTCGGACATCAACACCCCAACAATGTGACCCAAGCGATCTCGTCGCCCGGAATGACCCCGGGTCACATTTCATACGCCCAGGTCGGGGCGGGTGATCCACGCCACGGCCGCCTGGTGACCCAGGCCACGCGAACTAGGATGCCCGTAACCGACCGTCACGTCCCCGGAGGCAGCGTTGCCGAACACCCTCGAAGCCAGCATCGATATCGCGGCCGCGCCGGACAAGGTCTGGAGCGTCGTCTCCGACCTGCAGCGGATCCGCGAGTTCAGCCCCAACACCCTGCGCATGCAGCCGCTGGGCCGCACGGTCCGCACCGGCACCTGGACGGTGAACCTGAACAAGGCCGAGGGCTACGTGTACCCGAGCACCTCGCGGATCGTGCGCTTCGAGCCCAACCACGCGCTGGCGTTCCGGATGAACGAGAACGGCACCGTCTGGAGCTACACCCTCGAGCCCACCGCCGACGGCGGCACGAAGGTGACCCAGCGCCGCGACGTGCCCAAGGGCAAGCTGCCGGGCTGGCTGCAGTTCACCATCGACAAGGTCTTCGGCGGCGAGGCGGCCTTCGAGGGCGGGCTGGTCGACGGCATGAACGAAACCCTCGGCCGGATCAAGGAACTTCTGGAGCGCTGAGCGTAGGTTCGGCCTATGCGACGACTCACAGCGATCTGCGCCGCGGCCGCCGGTGTCGCGATGCTGGCGACCGGATGCGGTAGCTCCGATTCGGGCGACCGCACCGTGACGGTCACCGGCACCGGCAAGGTCCAGGGCACCCCGGATGTGCTCAATGCCGACCTCGGCACCGAGGTCAGCGCGACCGACGTGTCCGCGGCGGTCGATCAGGCCAATGCCAAGGCGAAGGCCATCACCGACGCCATGGTCACCGCGGGCGCCAAGCGCGAGGACATCAAGACCAGCGACCTGTCCGTCCAGCCCGCTTACGGGCCGGAGGGACGCACCATCACCGGCTATCGCGCCACCAACACCATGCACGTGGCCGTGCGGGACCTGCCCAAGGCGTCCGGCATCCTGTCGGCCGCGGTGCAGGCGGGCGGCAACGACACCCGCATCAGCTCGGTCGCCTTCGGGCTCGAGGACAACACCAAGCTGCTGGCCGACGCCCGCGCCCGCGCCTTCGAGGACGCCAAGAGCCGCGCCCAGCAGTACGCGGACCTGTCCGGGCTGAAGCTGAAGAAGGTCAAGACCATCAGCGAGAACGGCAGCGGAACCACCCCGACGCCGATGTACAAGGACGCCCTGCCCTCCGGGGCCGCGCCCACCATCAACCTCGAGCCAGGCCAGCAGACGGTCACGTTCACCGTGACCGCCGCCTGGGATATGGACTGACCGCTACTTCCAGTTCGGCAACTGGACCACCTGGGCCGCGTAGGACAGGCCCGCACCGAAGGCGATGAGCAGGGCGGTGCCGCCGGGTTTGGCGTCGCCCTTGCGCATCATGGCCTCCATGGCCAGCGGTATCGAGGCGGCGGAGGTGTTGCCGGCCTCCTCGATGTCATTGGCCAGGGCGCAGTCCTCGGGAAGTTTCAGCACCCGGGCCATGATCTCGATGATCCGGCCGTTGGCCTGGTGCGGAACCATGGCGTCCAGATCGGCGGGGGTCAGCCCGGCCACCTCGATGGCATCGCGGCAGACCTTCTCCAAAGAGTGTGCGGCCCAGCGGAACACGGCCGTACCCTCCATGGCGAGATAGGGCCGGACGGCGTCGAGACCGCGTTCATCGATCTCGGTGAAGAACTCCATCCAGTCCTTGTCCTGGCGGATCGCGCGGTGCTGGGTGCCGTCCGAGCCCCATACGGTGGGCCCGATCCCGGCTTCGTCGGACGGGCCGATCACCACCGCGCCCGCGCCGTCGGCGAACAGGAAAGCCGTGCCACGGTCCTTCGGGTTGACCGTGGTGGTGAGCTTCTCCACGCCGATGACCAGCGCGTTGCGGGCGGTACCGCCCTTGACCAGATCCGAGGCCAACGCGACCGCGTGGCAGAAGCCCGCGCACCCGGCCGAGACGTCGAAGGCGGCCACATTCTGCAGGCCGAGTTCGGTGGCGATCTGCGGAGCCGCGGCAGGTGTCAGCAACAGCCAGGTAGAGGTCGCGACGATGACACAGTCGATCGTGGCGGGATCGACTTCCGCGGCGTCGATGGCGTCGCGGGCGGCCGCGGCGCTCATGCTGATGATCGTCTCCTCGGCGGAGGCGAAGCGCCGGGTACGGATGCCGGACCGGGTCCGGATCCATTCGTCGCTGGAATCTATCGGCCCCGCCACCTCGTCATTGGTGACGATTCGCTCCGGCCGGTACACGCCGAGCCCGAGCATTGCCGTGTGCTCTGCCCCGCTGATCGAGGCAATTCGAGCAGACATTGGTTCTCCCTTATGTACTGCGTACTGCGCGTCGAACGTGACCTTCATCGAGTTCCCCACCCCCGCGGCCGAAACGCCGCATACATGAGGCTCCCTCAGCTTAATCCGGACAGCTTCTCATGTATGTGCTTCCGCTCACAATTAGGCATACGTTGACCAGTGCTTCACATACCTCCGGAAGATCGTTCTCCGAGGCCTTCGGCAACCGAGAACGCGAGCGTCCGACGCGCTTCCCGTAGTGTGTGACGCGGTCTATGACCGCAACCATCCGCGCATGAAAGAGGAGCTCGTGGCCCGTCGCCCCACCCCGCCCGGCACCCCGGAAACGACCGGACTCGGTCACGTGGCCGACCTGGTCCGATCCTCCATTCCACCGCTGCACCCGGCCGGCCTGCCGTTCGTGGCGGCGCCGCTGGCGGTGGCCGCGCTGGGCTTCCGCCGGAAGTGGGTGCGGCGCACCGGATTGGCCGCCGCCGCGGCCTGTGCGACGTTCTTCCGGCACCCGCACCGGGTGCCGCCGAACCGCCCCGGCGTGGTGGTCGCGCCCGCCGACGGCGAGGTGGCCCTGGTCGACACCGCGGTGCCGCCGGCCGAGCTCGGCCTGGGTGACGCCCCGCTGCCGCGGGTGAGCATCTTCCTGTCGGTGCTGGACGTGCACGTGCAGCGGGTGCCGGTGAGCGGCCTGGTGGAGCAGGTCGCCTACCAGAAGGGCCACTTCCTCTCGGCCGACCTGCCCGAGGCCAGCGACCGCAACGAGCGCAACAGCATGGTCATCGAGACCGAGTCGGGGCAGCGGATCGTGGTCGTGCAGATCGCCGGTCTGCTGGCGCGGCGCATCGTGTGCGAGGCCGAGGCCGGCGACAAGCTGAGCATCGGCGACACCTACGGCCTGATCCGTTTCGGATCGCGCGTCGACACCTACTTCCCGGCCGGGACCAAACTGTTGGTCACCCCCGGGCAGCGCACCATCGGTGCGGAAACGGTACTGGCCGAACTGGATTCATGATGGAGCAACTCGCGCCCGCGCCGTCTGCGCGCCGCCGCAACCGCACCATCCGGCTGCTGCCCAGCATGGTCACCGTGCTCGGCCTGTGCTCGGGCCTGTCGGCGGTGAAGTTCGCCATCCAGGGGCAGCTGGGGTTCGCGCTGGCGCTGGTCGGCGCGGCCGCGGTGTTCGACATGCTGGACGGCCGGATCGCCCGCATGCTGGACGCCACCTCCAAGATGGGCGCGGAACTGGATTCGCTGTCGGACGCCATCGCGTTCGGCGTCACGCCCGCCCTGGTGCTGTACGTGACCTTCCTGCACGCCGACAGCATCGGCTGGGTGCTGGCCTTGATGTTCGCGGTCTGCATGGTGTTGCGGCTGGCCCGGTTCAACACCCTGATGGACGACGACAACCGGCCGGACTGGCAGCGGGAGTACTTCGTCGGGGTGCCCGCGCCCGCGGGCGCGTTGATCGTGCTGACACCCATCGCGCTGTCGGAGCAGTTCGGCGACGGCTGGTGGGTGAGCTTCCCGATGGTGGCGGTGTGGACCGTGCTGACCGGCCTGCTGTGCGTGAGCACGCTGCCGACGCTGGCCGTCAAGTCGGTGTCGGTGGCTCCGCGGACCGCGCCGATCCTGCTGGTGCTGGTCGCCCTGGCGGCCGCGCTGCTGGTCACCTACCCGCTGATCCTGATGATGGCGCTGGTGGTGCTGTACCTGGGCCACATCCCGTTCGCGGTGCACTCCGCGCGCTGGGTGGCCGCCCGGCCGGAGACCTGGAACCACAAGCCCGCCGAACGCCGCGCCCAGCGCAAGGCGCAGCGCCGCGAACGTCCGCTGGCCGGACGGGTGCCGCGGGTGTCGACGGCGCGGCTGCGGCTACGCCGTCCCGGCCAGCGCGGATGACCGGCCCGCGCGGATAGTCACCGGCGGCCGGTTCCCGCGGGCAGAATTGACGGGTGCCGGAATTCACGCTGACCGCGCAACGCAACTCCTCGGGCGGCGACGCCCGCTGGGGGCTGGTGCGCCTGCATCCCGAAGTCCTGATGGCGCTGGCCCTGCATCCGGGGCAGGGAGTCACCCTGACCGGTGGGCGGCGCACCACGGCCGTGGTGGGGACGTTCAAACCGTCGCAGGGCTTCGGCACCGGCGTCGCGCTACTCGACGAGGTGACGCTGTCGAACGCGAAGGTCCGCGACGGCGGTGACGTCACCATCGCCCCGGCCATCGAGACCGACGCCCGCCGCGTCTCGGTGACGGGCTCGTCGCTGGCCATGGCCGCGATTCCGGAGTCGACGCTGCGGCAGGCGCTGCTGGGGAAAGTCGTCACCGTGGGCGACACCGTCACCCTGCTCCCGCGCGACCTGCTGCCCAGCGACAATCCGGCCGCGGCCCGGAAGGCGTTGAAGGGCTTGGGGATCGCCTGGACCTCCGAGGTGCTGACGGTGGTGGCCACCGAGCCGTATCCGGGCCCGGTCACCATCCTGCCGAGTACGGCGGTGACGCTGGGTACGACCTTCAGCTCGACCGACGCCCCGCTCGGCCTGCTCGACGACGTCCCTCTCGACAGTTCGCCGATCGTCGCCCCCGAGCGCCCGGTGACGACCGCCCCGACCTCGGCGGTGGCCGTCGCCGATCTGGCCGGGGTGCAGGCCCAGGCCGCGAAGCTGCGGGAGTGGCTGAATCTGGCATTGGACGAGCCCGAGCTGCTGAAGGCGCTGGGCGCGAGTTCGCAACTGGGCGTGCTGATCACGGGCCCGGCGGGCGTCGGCAAGGCGACGCTGGCGCGGGCGGTGGTGGGCTCGCGGCGGCTGGTGGAACTGGACGGCCCGGCGATCGGCGCGACCGAGAGCGGCCAGCGGTTCCGCGATGTCGGCGACACGATGCAGGAGATCGGTTCCGGCGCGGGCGGAGTCCTGCTGATCACCGATATCGACGCGCTGCTGCCGGCCGACGCCGAGCCGGTGGCCACCATGATCCTGGACCAGCTGCGCCGGGCGATCGCGCTGCCCGCGGTGGCGGTGCTGGCGACCACCTCGAATCCATTGGGCCTGGACGCGCGCCTGCGCGGGCCCGAACTGTTCGATCGGCAGGTGTCGCTGCCGCTGCCGACCGCCGCGGTCCGGGCCGCGCTGCTCGAGCAGTTGTTGCGCAAGGCTCCGACCGAGGACCTGAAGGTCGACGAGATCGCGCTGCGGACACCGGGATTCGTGGTGTCGGATCTGGCGGCGCTGGTCCGCGAGGCGGCGCTGCGGGCGGCGGCCCGGGCCAGCCGCGAACACCACGACAGCGGTCAGGACGTGGATCCGGTACTGCGGCAGGAGGATCTGGCCGGGGCGCTGGAGGTGATCCGCCCGCTGTCCCGGTCCGGGTCGGAGGAATTGTCCATCGGCAACCTGAGTCTCGACGATGTCGGCGACATGGTGGAGACCAAGCAGGCGTTGACCGAGGCGGTGTTGTGGCCGCTGAAGCATCCGGATTCGTTCGCGCGCCTGGGGATCGAGCCGCCGCGCGGGGTGCTGCTGTACGGGCCGCCGGGCTGCGGCAAGACCTTCCTGGTGCGGGCGCTGGCCGGGTCCGGGCAGTTGAGCGTGCACGCGGTGAAGGGCGCGGAGCTGATGGACAAGTGGGTCGGCTCCTCGGAGCGGGCGGTGCGCGAGTTGTTCCAGCGCGCACGCGATTCCGCGCCGTCGCTGATCTTTCTCGACGAGGTGGACGCGCTGGCGCCGCAGCGCGGGCAGTCCTCGGATTCGGGGGTGTCGGACCGGGTGGTGGCGGCCCTGCTCACCGAGCTGGACGGGGTGGAGCCGCTGCGGGACGTGGTGGTGGTCGGCGCGACCAACCGCCCGGATCTGATCGATTCGGCGCTGACCCGGCCGGGCCGGTTGGAGCGGCTGGTGTTCGTGCCACCGCCGGACGCCGACGCCCGGGCCGAGATCCTGCGCACCGCGGCGAAATCGGTGCCGCTGGCCAAGGATGTGAATCTGCGGCGGCTGGCCCGTGAACTGGACGGCTATTCGGCGGCGGACTGTTCGGCCCTGTTGCGGGAGGCGGCGCTGGCCGCCATGCGCCGCGATGTGGACGCCGGGGAGGTGACGACGGCGGATGTGGCGTCCGCGCGTAAGGCGGTACGGCCGTCGCTGGATCCGGTGCAGGTGGAGTCATTGCGCTTGTTCGCCGCGAAGCGGGAGATGTCGGGTCCGCCCGGCGACCCGTCGGGCTATGTCTGATTTGATGCGACCGGTCTGATTCATCCGCCTACGCCCGAATGTGGCCGGAAGTTCGCCAAAAATCTACAAAGTAAGCGAGTCGGACCGATCGACACCCCTGGGGCCGGTAATTTTGCGCAGGTGAGGTCGTACAAGGTCGCTACCGAAACGATCACTGCACTGGTCGCAGCACTGGTTGCTGGCCTCGCGCTGACCTTGCCCATCGACTTCGGCTGGACCTCACAAAGTTCCGCCCTGCAACTGGATCTGCTCGCCTACAGCCTGCCCCGCGCCATTGCGGCGGGCGTGCTCATCGCCATGATCACGGCGGTGCTGATCACCACCTTGGGCAGCCCGTCGGTGGCCTGGTCGACCACGGTGGGCGGGCTGCTGGTGCTGGTCGCCAATCACGTCCTGGGCCACGCGGGCGACCCGAATTCCTCGCTGTCGACCATGAACTTCATCGACTCCCTGTCGGGCGGCGTAATCCTGGGCGCGCTCGGGGCGGCGGTGCTGCATCACAAGCTGCCCGCCTTCGCCTGGACGCTGGGCATTCTGATCAGTCTGTTGCTGGGTTCGGTGAATCCGGTGCCGCGGGTGGGCGGCGGCAGCATCACCGACAATCTGCGGAACCACTGGCACGCCTCCGGCATGCCGCCCATGTGGATGGTGCTGCTGGCCTTCGCGCTGGCCGTGGCCTCCCTGTTGATCAACAGGAAGGGACCGGCCGCGCAACGGCTGTCGATCGAGCTGCCGCTGGCTCCGATCCTGGCGGGCACGCTGCTGGTGCTGATCACCCTGTTCAGCGCGGAGTGGCTGGCCCGGCACGGCGGCAGCGTGGCGGGCATCGTGCTCGCCGTGGTGACCTCGGTCGGCACCGCCATGATCGCGTCGATGCTGCTGCCGGGGCGGGACGGGGAGATCGTGCTGATCGCGGTGGGCGTCGGCGCGGTGGGCGCGGCGACCATCGCGGCGGAGATGCCGGCCTGGTCGATTCCGCTGCTGGTGGCGGCGAGCGCGTGCGGCATGTGGGCGGGCAGTCAGGTGTCCGGGCCGATGCCGGCCCTGTGGCTGTCCATGCTGGTCGGGGTGTCGACGGCGCTCACCAGTGACGCCTCCGAGGCGTGGCTGATCGTGGGCAGCGCGGCGCTGGTGTCCTGGCTGCTCGGTTTCGGCCTGCTGGCGGCCCGGCCGCGGTACGTGCCGAGCCGGGTGCTGGGGACCAGCCTGTTGTTCGTGCCGTCGGCGGTGCTGGGCATGCGGGATTACGTGGCGCGCGGTGATTACGCGATGCTGTCGGGCAATTCGGGGATGTGCTCGGTCAGCTCGGGGTCCACCGCGACGCCGGGCTGGACCTCGGTGCTGGTGGCGGGCGGCTGCCTGGCGGGCATGTTCCTGCTGCGACGGTTGCGGCCGCTGCCGGTGCCGTCCGCGGCCGCCCCGCCCGAGGGGTCGTCGAACGGGAGCACCGCGGGCTAGACCGGGGAACGGTCAGGCGCGGGCGGCGAGGTCCAGTTGCGCGGCCGGAGCAGTGCCGGGTTCGGCGAACCAGGTCCGGTAGAAGGCCGTCACGTAGGCGGCGAACAGGCCGATCACGAGGGCGCCCGCCGGGAGCGGGTGCTCGGCGAATTCGACCGACAGGTACCGGTAGGACAGCAGCAGTCCGGCGAACAGCGCGGCCCCCGCGCCGACCAGCTGGACGCGGGCGCGGTCCCAGCCACGTTCGGGTGCGCGCAGCGCGGATTCGATGGCCAGGCACAGCACCGCGCCCGCCACCAGGTCCGCGCCGTAGTGGTACCCGAAGCCCAGGGTGGCCCCGATGGTGGCGAGCAGCCAGAAGGTTCCGCCCCAGCGCAGCCAGGTCGGGGCGAGCGCGCCGGTCAGCGGGTCGCGGCGGGAGTGGACGAAGATCGACAGCGCCCACGCGGTGTGCAGCGACGGCATGCAGTTGCGCGGGGCGAATCGGTCGAAGGCGATCGAGCCGGGCGAGAGGTCCACCGGCGGCACCACATTCGGCCAGTAGGTGCCGAGCGAGAAGGCGTGCCCTTCCGTGCCGTAGGCGAAGATCGGTCCGACGACCGGGAAGATGACGTAGAAGAGCGGCCCGATCAGCCCGATCACCAGGAAGGTCCGCACCAGGTAGTGCCCCGGCCACTGGCCCGTCTTCACGACGTTGCGCAGCTGCCAGATGGTCACGATCATCGCGCCGACGGGCAGTTCGATGTAAACCCAGTGCAGGACAGCGGAAGCCACCGGCCCCAGCCATTCGAGCAGTTGCCCGACCATCCAGGACGGGTCGCCGAGGGCGTGGTCCACCAGCACGATGTGCTCGTCTAGGACGCGGGGTCCGGCGAGCACGGTGATGCCGAGCCAGACGTCGGCGACCTTGCTGGACAGCACGAGCAGGATGCCGAGCGCGGCGGCGTGCAGCGCGTTGGAGCGGTCCTTGCCCTGCCACCGCCAGAGTGCGAGCCCGAGGATGCCGAGCAGCACGAGCACCGGCCCGTTGCCCATGGCGAGCGGACCGCCGGAGAGGCCGCGGATCGTCTGGTAGGCGACGTCGATGCCGAGCGCCGTGCCGACGGCCACGAAGCGCCGCCGCCAGTTCAGTCCGATGAGCGCGAGGCCGAGTCCGGCCCACGGCACCGTGAAGGATTTGGCATTGCCCGCGAAGTCGGCCCAGATGCTCTCCAGCGGACCGGTGAAGTGATGCCGGGAGGCGACGATCTGCAGGACCAGGAGCGCCAGTGCGCCGAGGGTCAGCACGGCCGTCAACCGGACGCGCGGCGACGGCATCCGCATCCCTGATCGGCGTGCTGCACCGCCAGCCTGGGAGCGCGGATCGTCGAGCAACATCCAGCCATAGTAAACGCCGTGTGAACGCCGACCCCATGGACAGTTGAACGCCGCATCCCACCCCGGATGAACAGCCCCCGGTCAGCGTGGTATCGCCGCTGGCCACGGCGTACAGCGGCCGCAGAATCGCGTAACTGAAATCACAGCAACGTAACTCGCGACGGTGAGGCGTCCCGCCCCGCCGTCACTGCTCGAGTTCGTGGACCAGCGAGTCGACCACCGCGACCAGATCGCCCTGCGCGGCCGCGGCCACCCGGCGCTGGCGCTGATAGGACGCGCCGCGCTTGGGGATGTCGGCGACCATGGCGAGCTCGTTCTCGCAGCCGAGGCTCTTGGCGGTCGGTTCGAGCCGGTTGAGCAGGTCCATGAGGTCGTCGGTGACGAGCCGCTCGTTGCTGTCGGCGTCGGTGATGATGATGGCGTCGAGCCCGTATCGCGCTGCGCGCCACTTGTTCTCCTGCACGTGCCAGGGCGGCAGGATGGCGGGCAGGGCTTCGCCGTTCTCCACCCGCCGGTCGAGATCGACCACGAGGGAGTGGATCAGGGCCACGATGGCGGCCAGTTCGGCCTTGGTGGGGATGCCGTCGCAGATGCGCACCTCGATGGTGCCCCATTTGGGTGCGGGCCGGATGTCCCAGTGCATACCGCCGATCTGTTCGATCACACCGGTTTTCATCTGGTCGTGCACGAAACCCTCGAACTGGCCCCAATTGTCGAATTGGAAGGGCAGTCCGGCGGTGGGCAGCTGCTGGAACATGAGCGCCCGGTTGCTGGCGTAGCCGGTGTCGACGCCGGCCCACATGGGTGAGGAGGCGGACAGCGCCAGCAGGTGCGGGTACGCCGGCAGCATGGCGTTGAGGATCGGGAAGACCTTGTCCGGGTGCGAGATTCCCACGTGCACGTGCACGCCCCAGATCAGCATCTGGCGGCCCCACCACTGGGTGCGCTCGATGAGTTCGTCGTAATGCGCACTGCGCGTGAGCTGTTGGGTGGACCATTGCGCGAACGGGTGGGTGCCCGCGCAGAACAGGTCGACGCCGACCTGGTCGGCGGCGCGGCGCACGGCGTCCTGGGTGGCGCGCAGTTCGTCGACGACCTCGCTCACGGTGTCGTGCTTGCCGGAGACCAGTTCGACGGTGTTCTTCAGGAGTTCCTTGGTGATCTGCGGGGTGCCGTCCCAGGCGCGCAGATCACCGCAGGCTTCGAAAACGGCGGCGGCGGTATTGGACAGGTCACGCGTCGTCTTGTCGACGAGCGCGACCTCCCATTCCACGCCGAGCGTGGGCCGGGGCGATGAATTGAAGGGGACCTTCGAAATGCCTGCCCCGGCCATGCTCACCTCAAGGGGTTCAGGCGACGACGCCGCAGGCGACCCGTGCACCCGCGTCGCCGGTCGCGAGGGTGTCCGCATCCGGTGCGGGCGCGTACCGGGTGGGAATGTTGCCGAAGTTGTCGGCGCCGGCGTGGATGATCAGGGCCTTGCCCTTGATCTCCTCGAGGGTGACGGCGTCGGTGGTGGTGACCAGCTTGGCGGTGCCGTCCTTGAGCACCTGGAGCGAGTCCAGGTCGCCGCTGGCGGGGTGCGCGTTCTGCTCACCGACCTGCAGGTGGCCGCCGGCGGACAGGAAGTCGCCGGGCGCGCCGCCGGAGGGGGCGGTGGAGTTGGTCTCGCACTTGCCGAACTGGTGGATGTGCAGGCCGTGGAAGCCGGGCTTGAGGCCGTGGGCTTCGACGGTGATCTCGAGGTGGTTGCCCACCTTCACGACGGACGCGGTGCCGACGGTGCCACCGGAGGGGTCCTTGAGGGTGACCGAGGTGGACTCCCGGGGGGCGTTGTTGTCGCCCTCGGTGCCATGGCCGGTCGCACCGCCCGCGGGAGCGGGCGAGCTGGTGAACACCGGCGGGGTCGTCCCCTTGACGTCACTCGATTCCTGGCTGTTGGAGCAGGCGGTGAGCCCCAGGGCCGCGACCGCGAGCACCGGAGCAACAGTCCACCAGGACGGGCGACGAGTTGAGGACGAGGCCATCGGGGAACTCCTTTACGAGTCCGAGTTTATCGGGAAAGCTGACTGGACAAGGTTCGTACCGGACAAGATGATGCCAGAGCCGTGCCTGTGTTCCTTGGAGGGGCCGCACGGTTTCTTTCGGGCGGCGTTCCGGCGGCCGACGGACAACGATTCAGCTGCCGGTGACGATGACGATGACGCCGGTGGGCGAATCCGAGATCCCGGGGAAGCGGGGTTCGGCGGCGCAGCCCAGTTCCGCGGCGATGGCCTTGGCCAATGCCTGCTCCTTGGGCGAACTGCCGTAGTACACGGTGGTTTTCGGGATGACGCCGCCGGGATAGTTGCCGACCTCGGTGATGTTGTAACCCTCACCGCTGAGCTGGTCGCCGGTCTTCTTGGCCAGTCCGGCGACGGTGCCGTTGTTGTAGACCCGGATCGGGAGGGACTTGTCGACGCCGACGGCCGCGGTGGTGGTCGGCGCGGCGGCGGTCGTGGTGGGCGCGGCCGTGGTGGTCGCGGGCGCGGTGGAGGCGGGCGCCACCGGCGGGGTGCTCGCCTGGGTCGAATTCTGCTGCGCCGCAGTGGTGGTGGCGGCCTCGGAGGTCGATCCGGCGCTGCTGTCCGAGGAGTCCGAACTCGACAGGGACATCGCGCCGATCCCGGCGAACACGATGGCCAGCGCGATCAGGACCATCGCCAGGGCCCGCAGCGGCGGACCGCCGGCCGGCGAATTCGGGTTGCTCACGGCGTCGAGCCTAATGGGTGCAGGGCCGCCCGCGCGGGATCAAGCACGGACGCGGGCCCGGCGGAGACCTGGCTCACGGTCGCGGCGCGGCTCACACCTGGAAACCGAGACGGCGTGCGGCCCTGGTCTTCTGGCGGCTGGCGCGCAGCCGCCGCAGGCGCTTGACCAGCATCGGGTCCACCGCCAGCGCTTCGGGCTTGTCGACGACCGCGTTCAGGACCTGGTAGTAGCGGGTTGCCGAGAGGTCGAACAGTTCGCGGATGGCTTCTTCCTTCGCACCGGCGTACTTCCACCATTTGCGTTCGAAGTCGAGAATCTCGAGCTCACGGCGGGAAAGCCCGTGCGCGCCATCCTCGTCGGAAGGACCGTCCTCGCTTGCGGGCATGTCGCGTGCCGCTGCGCTGTCCATAGTGCTCCCTCGCCGAGTGGTCACCAGACGAATATGGTGCTTGTGCGTCGGTGTCATTCAACCACGCGCCGCAGACAACGGGATGCGTACCGATCGGCGTGTTATGTGACGTAGGCCCCGGCGTGTCGGGGGTTCCGAGCAGCGATCCGGACACGTCCCCAGGGTGTGATCACCCCGGTAAACGCCGCACTATAGGGTGCTGAGCATGGCTATTCTCCCGATTCGCATTGTCGGCGACCCGGTTCTGCACCGCGCGACCACTCCGGTCACGCAGACCCCGGAAGAGCTGGCGCAGCTGATCGCGGATATGTACGAGACGATGGACGCCGCGCACGGGGTGGGCCTGGCCGCCAATCAGGTGATCATCGCCGACGAGGACGAGCTGTCCCCGCGCGTCTTCGTCTACGACTGCCCGGACGAGACCGAGGACGGCAAGACCGTCCGCCGCCGCGGCTGCGTGGTGAATCCGGTGCTGGAGACCTCCGAGATCCCCGAATCCATGCCCGATCCCGATGATGACGACGAGGGCTGCCTGTCGGTCCCCGGCGAGCAGTTCCCGACCGGCCGCGCCGACTGGGCCAAGGTCACCGGCACCGACGAGCACGGTGAGCCGGTCGAGCTGGAGGGCCACGGCTTCTTCGCCCGCATGCTGCAGCACGAGACCGGTCACCTGGACGGCTTCGTCTACGTGGACGTGCTGATCGGGCGCAATGCCCGCGCCGCGAAGAAGGCGATCAAGCGGAACGGCTGGGGCAAGCCGGGTTTGAGCTGGGTCCCGGGCACCGTGCCGGACCCCTTCGGACACGACGACGACGATCTCGACGACTGATCGGTCATGACCGATTCCGAGCCCGGCCCCGAGGGCGCCGGGGCGCTCCCGCCGCTCGGCAAACGGGTGGTGGTGCGCTACCGCCTGCCCGCGGGTTATCCCCAGCCGTTGACGGATGTGATCGGCGAGCTGATCGCCGCCGACCCGCTGACCGTGCGGACCGCCGACGGTCAGGTGGTGTCGGTCGCCCGGGATCAGGTGGTGGCCTGGAAACCGCTCGGCCCCAGGCCCATTCGGACCAGTGAGATCCGGTCCCTGGAAGCGGCGGCCGCGGACGGCTGGCCGGGCCTGATGCGTTCCTGGATCGACGGCTGGCTGCTGCGCGCCGGGGACGGCTACACCTATCGCGCGAATTCCGCGGTGCCGCTGGGCGGTACGGACGGCCCGGCACTGATGAACACCGAGACCCTGCACCGCATCGGCGAGTGGTACACCGCGCACGGCCTGCCGCTGCAACTGCAGCTGCCCGATCGGCTGGCGACCCGGCCCGCGGAGTGGCGGACCTGGCACGAGACCCGGGTGCTGGCGGTCGACATCGAGACCATGGCGCTGCCGTCGGGCCCGTCCATGGTGCGGTTCACCCCCGAACCGGACGGGGCGTGGCTGTCCATGCACCGGCATCGGGGCGGGGACACCGATATCGGCTCGAGCCCGGTGGTGGACGTGCTGACCGCGGTCCGCGACGGCGAGCTCACCTTCGCCACACTGGGTTTGCCGGCGCCGATCGCCATCGGCCGGGCCGCGGTGACCACGGCTCCCGACGGCCGCCGCTGGGTGGGCCTGACCTGCGTGGCGGTGGCGTCCGGGCATCGGCGGCACGGGCTGGGCGCGCTGGTGTGCGCGGAGATGATCCGCTGGGGCCGCACGCATGGAGCCACCCACGCCTATGTTCAGGTGTCGGACGAGAATGACGCAGCGCTGGCGTTGTACCAGGAGATGGGCTTCGTGGAGCATCACAGCTACCGGTACGCCGCGCCATGATCGCGCGCCGCCCGCCTCACGTAAGACACTAGTTCCGAAAGGTTTACCGCCGTGCGTATCGCCACCTGGAATGTGAACTCGATCCGCACCCGGCAGGATCGGGTGCTGGCGTGGCTGGACCGCGCCGATATCGACGTGCTGGCCATGCAGGAAACCAAGTGCAAGGACGAGCAGTTCCCGTTCGAGGCGTTCGAGGCGGCCGGGTACGAGGTCGCGCATGTGGGCCTGAACCAGTGGAACGGGGTGGCCATCGCCTCCCGGGTGGGCCTGGACGATGTCGAGATCCACTTCCCGGATCAGCCCGGTTTCGACAAGGACGCGGGCGAATCCCTGTTGAGCACACCGGTGGTGGAGGCCCGCGCGATCGGCGCGACCTGCGGCGGGGTTCGGGTGTGGAGCCTGTACGTGCCGAACGGCCGCGCGCTCGACGACCCGCACTACGCCTACAAGCTGGAGTGGCTGGCGGCGCTGCGGTCCGCGGGCGCCAAGTGGCTGTCGGAGGATCCGGACGCGCAGATCGCGCTGGTGGGTGACTGGAATATCGCCCCGACCGATCTGGATGTGTGGTCGCCGGAGTTCTTCGAGGGCAAAACCCATGTGTCCGAACGGGAACGGGATGCCTTCGACGCGTTCGGCGAGACCGGTTTCACCGATGTGATGCGGCCCTTCCACCCGGGCCCCGGCGTCTACACCTATTGGGACTACACGCAGCTGCGCTTCCCCCGTAAGGAGGGCATGCGCATCGACTTCATCCTGGCCTCCCCCGCCCTGGCCGCGCGCGTCACCGACGCGAACGTGGACCGCGAGGAGCGAAAGGGCAAGGGCGCCAGCGATCACGCGCCGGTGACGGCCGTCCTCGCGGACTAGTCCGGCCGGGCCCGGCTAGACCGGCCGGGCCTTGATGGCGTCGCGGGAGATGAAGACGTCGTAGGCGCCCGGGACGGCGATGACGGCATTGCCGTTGGTCGAGCGCACGAAAGGCCTGGTGTACCAGGTCTTGTCCTTCATGTCCTGGAAGAAGTCGGCGTCGCTGCCGTTGAGGAAGATCTGGTTCTGTTTGGTGGCGACGCCGTCGAGGCGCTGGCCGTAGAGCCGGGTCACCTTGTATCCGGCGTTGAAGCCGAGGGCGTTCACCCACGCCTCGAGTTCCACGATATTGGCCTGCAGCACCCACATGTCGCCCTCGACCTGATAGGTCTTGTGCTGGTCGTCGTGGCCTTCGTCGCCGTAGAGGGTGAGGTTCACGTCCAGCAGGTGTTCCTGCCCCGCAACGGGTTTGACCTCGATGTGCGCGGCCTTCACTTCGCCGGTGAGTCCGAGGAAGGCTTGGAGGAGCGTGGTGATCCACAGGATCACGACCGCGACGAACGCCAGACCCGCCGCGCCCATGCCGCGTCCGACCAGCACACGCCAGCCGACCGTGCGGGCTTTCAGCACGGCCGAGACCAGTAATCCGATGGCCGCGATGCCCAGCACCAACAGCACGATCTGGATCCAGCCGAAGGTAACCGGGAAGACCATGCCGTAGTTGTACCCGCTCGGCACGACACGTATCGCCGGGTCAGAAATGAAGTGTGCGTGTCATGACGGTGTGTCACCTGATCCCCGAACGACATCCGGCCCCGCACCACGGGTGCGGGGCCGGAGATCGAGCACGGATCAGAAGGCCGCTTCGTCCAGCTTCATGATGTCGTTGTCGAGGTTCTCGATCACCGAACGCGAGGCGCTGAGCAGCGGCAGCTTGTTCTTGGCGAACCAGGACGCCACGCCGACCTTGCCGGTGTAGAAGTTCTTGTCCTTCTCGGCCGCGCCCGCGTCCAGCGCCGCCTGGGCGATGGCGGCGTGCTCGAGCAGTCGCCACGAGATGACGAGATCGCCGACGGCGTACAGGAATCGGACCGAGCCGAGGCCGATCTTGTAAAGCTCGTCGACCTGCTGCTGCGAGGCCATCAGGAAGCCGGTGAGCGCGGCCGCCATGGCCTGCACGTCGGCCAGGGCCGCGCCGAGCAGTCCGCGCTCGATCTTGAACTGGTCGGGGCCGCCGTCGACGAACTGCTGGATCAGGCCCGCGACGTGTCCGAGCGCCACGCCCTTGTCGCGAATGATCTTGCGGAAGAAGAAGTCCTGCGCCTGGATGGCGGTGGTGCCCTCGTACAGCGAGTCGATCTTGCAGTCGCGGATGTACTGCTCGATCGGGTAGTCCTGCAGGTAGCCGGAGCCGCCGAGGGTCTGCAGCGATTCGGTCAGCGACTCGTAGGCGCGGTCGGAGCCGCAGCCCTTCACGATCGGCAGCAGCAGGTCGTTGACCCGCTCGGCCAGTTCGGCGTCGGCGCCGTAATTGGCCTGCGCCACATCGGCGTTCTGGTAGGAGGCGCAGTACATGTACAGCGCGCGCAGACCTTCCGCGTACGCCTTCTGGGTGGCCAGCGAGCGGCGCACGTCCGGGTGGTGGGTGATGGTGACGCGCGGGGCGGCCTTGTCGGTCATCTGGGTCAGGTCCGCGCCCTGGACGCGCTGCTTGGCGTACTCGAGGGCGTTGAGGTAACCGGTGGACAGCGCGCCGGTGGCCTTGGTGCCCACCATCATCCGCGCGTTCTCGATGACCTTGAACATCTGCGCGATGCCGTTGTGCACCCCGCCGACCAGGTAGCCGACGGCCGGGATGTCGCCGCCGAAGGTGATCTCACAGGTGGGCGAGGACTTGATGCCCATCTTGTGCTCGACGCCGGTGACCAGCGCGCCGTTCTTGGCGCCGAGTTCCATGGTCTCCGAGTCGAACAGGAAGCGCGGCACCATGAACAGCGACAGGCCCTTGGTGCCGGGGCCGGCGCCCTCGGGGCGGGCCAGCACCAGGTGGAAGATGTTGTCGGCGGTGTCGCCGACGTCGCCGCCGGAGATGAAGCGCTTCACGCCCTCGATGTGCCAGGTGCCGTCGGCCTGTTCGATGGCCTTGGTGCGGCCCATACCGACGTCGGAGCCGGCGTCGGGCTCGGTGAGCACCATGGTGCCGCCCCAGCGGCTCTCCCAGGCGTGCGCGGCCCAGCGCTGCTGCTCGGCGGTGCCCTCGTCGAAGAGGACCTTGTGCATGAGCGGGCCCATGTTGAAGAAGGAGGCCGAGTTGTTGGCGGCGACCAGCATCTCCTGGATGGCCCAGATGAGGGCGTTGGGGGCGGCCACGCCGCCCATCTCCTCGGCCATGCCCAGGCCGGAGTAGCCGGCCTCGTTGACCGCGGCCACGGTCTTCTTCAGCGATTCGGGCACGGTGATGGTGTGCTGCTCGGGCAGGAACACGACCGGGTTGCGGTCGGCGTCGGCGAAGGACTCCGCGATCGGGCCTTCCGCGAGGCGCTTGGCCTCGGCGAGCATCTCCCGCGCGGTGTCGCCGTCGAGGTCGCCGTAGGCGCCTCCGTCCAGCAGTTCCCCGATCCCCAGTACTTCGAACAAGTTGAACTCGATGTCTCGTAGGTTCGCCTTGTAATGGGACACGGGAGGGCCTCCTCGGCTGAATTTTCGACGCGGGTCTTCAGATCAAGATCTGGGATCGACCCGAACGTTGCCGTACGCCTGTCCGGTTACGCAACCGTAGGCAGACGTCTTAACCATTCGGGCCCTCGCCGACCCGGCCCGATCCCGAAAAGTTAACCGTGCCGTTATGCGCTCGAGCTGGACCAGCGTCCGTGCAACTCCTTGGCCTGCTGTGGAGTGACCGTGACCGGATTCACGGGAACCCGGGCTCGCATATGTTCCGCCAAAAGCCGACCGGTCATCCGACCAATTCCATGCACGGTGCGGTATCGGATCAGGGGTTCATCTCGTAGGTTCCGGCCAGGGCGCGGACCTGGGTGAGGACGTGCTCGGCGCGGGCGGGGTCGGCGACCGGGCGGCGGATCAGGTCCAGGGCGCGGACCTGCTGGGCCTTGGTGGCGGTCGGCTTGGTGTGCAGCGTCAGGGCGTGCTTGGAGAATTCGCGCACGAACAGGTCGAAGAGCTGGTCGAGGACGGCCTCGTCGGCGCCCGCGATCTCGGCCTGCTCGAGGATGAGCTGCGCGTACGGGAGGGTGGTGAACAGCTCGCCGAGGCCGAAGAGGAAGTCGACGTCCTGCTGCTGTTCGGCGGTCGGGGTGGCCGCGGCCAGCAGGGTTTGGAGGGCGAGGGCCTGTTCGAGGAAGACCGCGACATTCGGGATGTGCGCGAACTTCTCGAACACCGGACGCCAGTCGGCGAAGCGGATCCTGCCCAGCCCGCTGCTCGGACCCTGCCGGAACAGGAATTCGTCGTCGGCGGCATCGCGGCGGGTGGGCACGGGAGCGTGTGCGGCACGGGCGAATTCGGTCTTCAGCGCGGGCACGGCCTTGGCGGCCGGACCGGTGGCGCGGCGGCTGGTCCAGCTCAGCGCGCCGGATACCGCGCGCACCGCGCCCTTGGGGGCGAGGCCCGCGCCGGGCAGGTAGCGCAGCGCGGACAGGCCCGCGTCGGCGGGATGGAACATGTAGTTGGGCATGAACTTCAGCGACAGCGCCATGTTCACGTGCACGGTGCCCTCGAGCCGCGGCAGCCCGAACATGCCGACCATGGCCATGGGGAAGTACATGTCGTTCTCGAACCCCCGGGCGGCGATCACGTCGGCGAGGTCCTCGTACAGCCGCTGGCCGTGGCGGGTGACCGACATCTTCTCGATCGCGTTGAACAGCAGGTACCGCCGGTCGTTCTCGTCGGCGGAGCGCAGGTAGTCGATGGCGCGCTCGCTGTAGAGCTTCATGCCGATCAGGCGCGCGTAGCTGTCCGCGAGCAGCGATTTCACCTGCGGGAACTCGGTCACGCGGTGCCCGAACAGGATTCGGTTCTCGGCGTGCGTGACCGCCTCGAACATGGCGTGCTCGCAGGCCCCGACCGCGCCGAAGCCGAGGTTGAACTTGCCGACGTTGACGGTGTTCATGGCGGCGTCGAAGGCGGCGCGGCCGGTGTGCAGGATGTCGGATTCGGCGACCGGATACTCGTCGAGATCGAAGGCGGCGACATACATCTGGGAGTCGACGACGTTCTTGCGCAGCTTGTAGTTCTTGTGCCGGGAGTCGGCGGCGAAGAACAGGTAGCCGGAGTACTCCTCGTCGGTCATCTTCCGCAGGAAGTCGGACGAGTCGATGATCGGCTTGTCGGCGCGGCGGCCGAAGACCGACACCATGCCCGCGAGATTGCCGTTGCCGATGTAGTACTTGCCGCCGGTGGCGGTGTACCCGCCGTGCGGTGCGGGCTCGAGCACCATGTCGGTGGAGTAGATGTCGGCGCCGTGGTCCTGTTCGGAGAGGCCGAAGGCGAAGATCTCGCCGGATTCCAGCAGTCCGGCGGCGCGGGCCTTGGCCTCGGCATTGGCGCTCTGCCAGATCGGACCCAGGCCGAGGATCGTCACCTGCCACACATACCAGTACTGCATCCCGTAGAAGCCGAGGATCTTGCTCATCATGGCGATGCGGGCGGTGTCCCAGCGCTTGTGCGGGTCGCCGCCGGCCTGCGCGGCCGGGGTCAGGAAGGTCGCGAAGATCCGTTCGCGCTTGATGAAGTCGAGGAAGTCGGCGTACCAGACGCGGTCGCGGTTCTCGGCCAGCAGCCGGACCTTGCCGAACGCCTCGAAGTAGTCGACGGTGGCCCGCAGCAGTCGCCGGGTCTCCGCGTCGAATTCGGTGAATTCGCAGGTCTTCGGGTTGAACAGGGTCTGACTCATCGGTCTTCGTCTCCTCCGGCCGTGGGCTCGCCCGGCTCCTCCGAGCGCTTTCATTCGTGAATGTAGCATTTTTGTTCTCAGCTGTAGGAAGCGATCTCCGGGGCCGCTGCTATCGTCGGTGCGCATGGGCACCGATTCGGCGACACGACCACGCCAGCGCGCGCGGCATCTGGGTCCCGAACGCCGTCGCCCGCAGGTCCTCGACACCGCTCTGGAGATCGCCGTCGCCGACGGCATCGCGGCGGTCACCATCGCCGCGGTGGCCGACCGCATGAAGGTCACCCGCCCGGTCGTCTACGCCTGCTTCGCCGATCGGGTCGAGCTGCTCGAGGCGCTCATCCGGCGCGAGGAGGACTACCTGGTGCAGGGCGTGCTGGAGACGCTGCCCCGCCGCCGGGTGGAAGCGGACGAGGCGGTGTTCGTGGAGGGCTTCCGCGCGCTACTGCACACCGTATCCCGGCGCCCCGACACTTGGCGGCTGCTGTACGGCAATCCCGATCCGGCCGTGGCGGATTCGTTCGGCAAGGGCCGGCTGCTGGCGGTGGAACGCTGCACCCGCCGACTACGCCCGACCCTGGCGGCCTGGGGCACCGCCGACGCCGAGCACAAGCTTCCGGCCCTGGTCGAGCTGTGGGTGTCGGCCGGTGAGGGCGCGGTTCGCACGCTGCTGACCGAGCCGGGCGACTGGAATCCCGACACTCTGGGAGAGTTCGTCGGCGCGGCGGTCTACCGCGCGCTGCGTCACGCCTGACTACGATGGAAACCGACCATCGGTCAGCGGGAGGACGCCATGACGTTCTATCGGCAGGTTGGTTCGGTGCCGCCCAAGCGGCACACGCAGCATCGAGATGAGAGCGGCCGGCTCTATTACGAAGAGCTGATGGGAGAAGAGGGCTTCTCCGGCGATTCCTCGCTGCTCTATCACCGCGGACTGCCCCCGGCCATCGTGGATTCGTCGGTGTGGGTGCTGCCGCAGCAGCGGCTGTTCCCGAATCATCCACTGCGGCACCGGCATCTGAAACTGCACGAACTGTTCCTGGGCGACAAGCCGGGCGACAGCGATGTGGTGACCGGGCGGCGGCTGCTGCTCGGCAATGCCGACGTGCGCATCTCCTATGTGGCGGCGTTGCGGGAGTCGATGCTGTACCGCAATGCCATCGGCGACGAACTGGCCTATGTCGAATCCGGTTCGGGGCGAGTGGAAACCGTGTTCGGCACGCTGCCGGTGCGACAGGGTCATCAGGTGCTGCTGCCGCGCGCCACCACCCACCGCTGGATTCCGGACGGCCCGGAACCGTTGCGCGCCTACATCATCGAGGGCTCCGGCCACATCACCCCGCCGAAACGGTATCTCTCGAAATACGGTCAGTTCCTGGAGAATTCGCCCTACTGCGAGCGCGATCTGCACGGGCCGACCGAGCCGGTCCAGGTCGACGGCGAGAAGGTGGAGGTGCTGGTCAAGCACCGTCCCGCTGGTGAGATCGTCGGCACCAGCATGGTTTACGCCACCCATCCCTTCGATGTGGTGGGCTGGGACGGCTGCCTGTACCCGTTCGCCTTCGACATCGCCGACTTCGAACCGATCACCGGCCGGGTGCACCAGCCGCCGCCGGTGCATCAGGCGTTCGAGGGTCAGAACTTCGTGATCTGCAATTTCGTGCCGCGCAAGGTCGACTACCACCCGCTGTCGATCCCGGTGCCCTACTACCACTCGAATGTGGACTCCGACGAGATCATGTTCTACTGCGGCGGAAACTACGAGGCGCGCAAGGGATCCGGGATCGGGCAGGGTTCGGTGTCGGTGCATCCGGGCGGGTACGCGCACGGTCCGCAGCCGGGCGCCTACGAGCGCAGCATCGGGATCGACTTCTTCGACGAACTGGCGGTCATGGTGGACACCTTCCATCCGTTGCAGCTGGGTGAGGGCGCGCTGGCGTGTGAGGACCCGCGCTACGCGTGGACCTGGTCGGGTCAGGGGCCGTCGGAATGGATCTGAATTGAGCAGCCGGGTGCGTATCGAGGTCCCCGCGGATTCCGGTTTCGGCCTGGACCATTTGCCGTACTGCGTATTCCGGCCCGCCGGTCGGGAACCCCGGGTGGGCGCGCGGCTGGGCGACACCGTGATCGATCTGGCGGTGGCGCTGGACGATCCGATGTTCCATCAGCCCAGCCTGAACGCCTTCATGACCCAGGGGCCGCGGTGCTGGCGCGAGATCCGGGAGCGGGTGCGGACCGCCGCCGAGGCGGAACTCCCCGCGGCCGCCGTGCACGAGGTGCGCGCGGTCCGCCTGGACCTGCCGATCGAGATCGGCGACTACGTCGACTTCTACGCCAGCCTCGACCACGCCACCGCCCTGGGCCGCATGCTGCGCCCGGACGGTGAACCGCTGCTGCCGAATTGGCGGCATCTGCCGGTGGGTTATCACGGCCGCGCGGGCACCGTGGTGGTGTCGGGCACCGATGTCATCCGGCCGCACGGGCAGTGCCGGACCGACTCCGGCACACCGGATTTCGGCCCGAGCCGCCGCCTCGACATCGAGGCCGAACTGGGTTTCGTGGTGGGCGCGGGCTCGGCGCTCGGCACGCCGATCGGTACCGGTGAATTCGCCGACCACGTCTTCGGGGTGGCCCTGGTCAACGATTGGTCGGCGCGCGATATCCAGGCGTGGGAGGGTCAGCCGCTGGGCCCGTTCCTGGGCAAGTCCTTCGCAACCAGCCTGTCGGCGTGGGTGACTCCGCTCGACGCCCTGGCCGCGGCCCGTATTCCGCTGCCGCCGCAGCATCCCGAGCCGCTGCCGTATCTGCGCGACGCGGCGGCCTGGGGTCTGGACATCACGGTCCGGGTGGCCTGGAACGGGCAGCTGGTCTCCACTCCCCCGTACCGCCGCATGTACTGGTCACCGGCGCAGATGCTGGCGCACCTGACGGCGAACGGGGCCTCCACCCGCACCGGCGACCTGTTCGCCTCCGGCACGATCTCGGGCGCGGATCGCGGCGAGCGCGGGTCGCTGATGGAGATCAGCTGGGGCGGCACCGAGCCCCTCGAATTGAACGGCGTGCAGCGGACGTTCCTGCAGGACGGCGATGAGGTGGTGCTCACGGCAACCGCCCCGGCGGTCGGCGGCGGGCGTCTGGAGCTGGGCGAAGTCCGCGGGCGCATCGCGAAAGCCGAGTAATAGCCAGTTCACATGACCATGAGCATGGTCACTGAACCTACCGGTCGGTCGATCAGGGAAAGTACCGTTCCGAAAGTTTGGGACTTTCGGAGGGCGGCGTCGATGTTGACCACTTCTGCCCGGTTCGCCATGGCGCGCCCACGCGCCGTGCTGGTGGCCGCGCTGCTGCTGATGCTGGTGTGTGGCGGCTTCGGGGCCACCGTGAAATCGCACATGGTCGGCGGCGGATATCTGACCGGCTCGCTGGAGTCGGTGCAGGCCAACGACTTCATCACGAAGAGCTTCCCCGGCGGCAATCCGAACCTCATCGTCATGGTGAGCGGTGACGGCGGCGTCAACAGTCCGGAGGTGCGCGCGGAGGCGCAGCGCATCACCGACACCTTGAGCCACGACTCGACGGTCACCGGCGTGCAGTCCTACTGGGCCAACAGTGCGACCCGGCCCGATCTGGCCACCGCGCTGAAAAGCAAGGACGGGCAGCGCGGCCTGATCATGGCCACGGTGACCGGCACCGACACCGAGGTGCAGAACCGGGCCGCGGTCCTGTCCACCGAGCTCAATGGCGACCGCGACGGCGTGCAGGTGCGGGTGGGCGGCATGGCCGGATCGTTCGCCGATATCAATCACCAGGTCGAGAAGGATCTGCTGCTGGCCGAGTCCATCGCGGTGCCGGTGTCGGCGCTGCTGCTGGTGCTGGTGTTCGGCAGCGTGATCGCGGCCCTGCTGCCGGTCGGCGTGGGACTGTTCGCGATCGCCGCCACCCTCGGCATCCTGCGCGCCATGACCACGTTCATGGACGTGTCGATCTTCGCGCTGAACATGACCAGCGCGCTGGGTCTGGCGCTGGCCATCGACTACAGCCTGTTCATCGTCAGCCGGTACCGGGAGGAGCTGGCCAATGGCCGCGATCCCCGGGCGGCGATCCTGCGCTCGGTGCAGACGGCCGGGCGGACCGTGGTGTTCTCCGGCCTGACCGTCGCGCTGGCGCTGGCGGCGCTGGCGGTGTTCCCGCAGCCGTTCTTCAAATCCTTCGCCTACGCCGGTGTCGCCGTGGTGGTCGCGGCCGTGGGCGCGTCGGTGCTGCTGCTGCCCGCCGCGCTGATGCTGCTCGGCGATCGCGTCAATGCCTGGGATCTGCGGAAGCCGGTGCGCCGCTTGCTGGGTCGCGGTGAGCCCGCGCCGAAGCAGCCGGAGGAGACCTTCTGGTACAAGCTGGTCACCGGTGTCATGCGGCGGGCGCTGCCGGTCGCCGTGGTCACCGCGGCGGTGCTGCTGGCGCTCGGATCCCCGTTCCTGAAGGCGCATTTCGGCACGCCGGACGACCGGGTGATCGGCACCTTCGCCTCCAGCCGTCAGGTCGGTGACGCGCTGCGCCACGACTTCACCGCCGATATGGCCTCCAGCGCGGTGGTGGCGCTGCCCGGATTCCACGGGGACACCAAGGAGATCGGCGCGTACGCCGCCCGCCTGTCGCAGGTGCCGGGCGTTCCGGCGGTGCTGTCCAGCGACGGCGTCTACGTGAACGGCGCGAAGATGGCTCCCGGCGTGCCGCAGATGGCCGGACCCGACGGCGCGTACCTGTCGGTCGGCAACCGGACCGCCCCGTACTCCGCGGAGGGCAAGCAGCAGCTCGCCGAACTCCGCGCGGTGCCCGCCCCCGGTGACGTCCTCTTCGGCGGCGCGGCCGCCCTGAACGAGGACACCATGGATTCGGTGATCACCCGGCTTCCCTTGGCGGGCGCCATCATCGCGATCATCACCCTGATCCTGCTGTTCCTGTTCACCGGCAGCGTGGTGCTGCCGGTGAAGGCGCTCCTGCTGAACCTGCTGTCGCTGACCGCCACCTTCGGCGCCATGATCTGGGTCTTCGAGCAGGGTCACGGCGCGAGCCTGCTGGGCTTCACCTCCACCGGCAGCATCGACCTGTTCATGCCGATCCTGATGATCTGCCTGGCCTTCGGCATGTCCATGGACTACGAGGTCTTCCTGCTCTCCCGCATCCGCGAGGAGTGGCTGGCCTCCGATCGCTCGCCCGAGGCCAATACCCGTTCGGTGGCGCTGGGCGTGGCGCGCACCGGCCGCATCTTCACCGCCGCGGCGGGCCTGATGGCCGTGGTCCTGCTGGCGGTGGCCACCTCCGGGGTGTCCCCCATGAAGCTGTTCGGCATCGGCCTGGCGCTGGCCGTCGTCTCCGACGCCACCGTCATCCGCGGGCTGCTGGCCCCGGCCCTCATGCGCCTGATGTCCACCGGCAACTGGTGGGCTCCCAAACCCCTTGCCGCCCTGCACAAGCGGATCGGGCTGGAGGAGGAGCCGGCCGCGGCGGCCGACGAGGACCGCGAGGTCGCACTGGCCCGCTAGCGGCGGGCGGCGCGGCCCGCGTCGACGACGGCGACGAAGTTCTCCAGGTCCGAGATCAGGGTGTCGACGGATTCGGGGGCGCCGCCGTCGTCGTGGTGGTGCAGCCAGTCGGCGACGAGTTCGAACATGCCGCCGATGGTGGCCAGGGCCAGCGCCAGCAGGCGGGGTTCCTCGCGCGGGTCGGCTTGCAGCCATTGATATTTCAGGAACTCGGCGGACCAGCGGCGGTTGGCGCGGCGCATGGCCTCGACGGCGGGTGAGATGCCGCCCGCTTCGCCGAAGGTGACCTTCGCGAGGCGGGGGTCGTCGGCGATGGCGTGGACGAAGGCCGCGAGGACGGCGGCGCGGCGGGCGGGCCAGTCGGCGCCGGCGGTCTCGACGGCCACCTCGGCGACGCGTTGCTGGATGCCGGTGGTGATCTGTTCCAGCAGAGCGGTATAGCACGCCTCCTTGCTGTCGAAGTGGTCGTAGAAGCCCTTGGTTCCGACGAAGGCGTGCTGGCAGATCTGTTCGATCGAGGTGCCCGAATAGCTTTGCCGGGCAAAGAGTTCGGTGGCGGCAGTGAGGAGCTGACGGCGGCGCTGGGCGCTGCGCTCGCCGGCATCGAGGCCGCGGATGCGACGCCGGACGGGGGGCGCGCCGGTCGACGCGGCAGATTTGCTGCGGGACATACCTAAACGATAGCCAAGCACATTTCAGAGAGACATCTTGTTGGTAACCCGGGGCCGTGCTGTAATCGCCGTCACATCGAGGAAGGGAACCGAGACGTGGCAATCGCTGGGAATCGCTGCCGCGCAACCACTTCCGGTCAATCAGGATCCGTTCCACGGAGCGCCGGACGGATTCGAATCGACCGCGCCGAGGACGTGGTCACCATGCTCGGCGGTCCGGACGCGCTCGCGACCCGAACCGAGATCCAGTTGAACGCCGTCTTCGGCGCGCCGGGCCGGCCGATCGGGCCGCGCGAGAACTGAGCGGCGGGGCACCCGCGCGGAGCAGACCGGATCGTATATTCCACGGTCCCGGGGTTGCCGTACCCCGGGGCCGGGTATGGTCGGCTCGGAAAAAGTTTGCCAACGGGGGCTCGCACCAGCGGGCTGAGAGGACGGCTAGTGGGCCGTCGACCGTATGAACCTGACCGGGTAATGCCGGCGTAGGGAGGATCTGCCATGTCATCGAGTCGTGTCTCCAGCTCGGCCGCCCCGGTCGACACCGTGACCACCGGCCCCATCGAGGGCAGCGTCAAGCACTACGAACAGGTCGAGGTCGACGGCGCCACATTGCGGGTTCCGGTGCGGCGCATCAACCTGACCACCGGCGAGCACTTCGACGTGTACGACACCTCCGGTCCGTACACCGACGACACCGCCACCATCGATCTCGAGGCGGGTCTGCCCAAGCTGCGCGACGAGTGGGCCAAGCCGCAGGTCGACGGCCCGCCGACCCAGCTGAACTGGGCGCGCCAGGGCATCGTCACCAGCGAGATGCACTACATCGCGGCCCGCGAAGGCGTTTCGCCCGAGCTGGTGCGCGACGAGGTGGCAGCCGGTCGCGCGGTGATCCCCGCCAACCACAAGCACCCCGAGTCCGAGCCGATGATCATCGGCAAGAAGTTCGCGGTGAAGATCAACGCGAACATCGGCAACTCGGCTGTGAGCTCCTCCATCGCCGAGGAGGTCGAGAAGATGGTGTGGGCCAGCCGCTGGGGCGCCGACACCATCATGGACCTGTCCACCGGCAAGAACATTCACGAGACCCGCGAGTGGATCCTGCGCAACTCCCCGGTCCCGATCGGCACCGTGCCGATCTACCAGGCGCTGGAGAAGGTGAACGGCGATCCCACCAAGCTGACCTGGGAGATCTACCGCGACACCGTGATCGAGCAGGCCGAGCAGGGCGTCGACTACATGACGGTGCACGCGGGTGTGCTGCTGCGCTACGTGCCGCTGGCCGCCAAGCGCGTCACCGGCATCGTGTCCCGCGGCGGGTCGATCATGGCCGCGTGGTGTCTGGCGCATCACCAGGAATCGTTCCTGTACACCCACTTCCGCGAGCTCTGCGAGATCCTGGCGAAGTACGACATCACCTTCTCCCTGGGTGACGGTCTGCGGCCGGGCTCCATCGCGGACGCCAATGACGAGGCCCAGTTCGCGGAGCTGCGCACCCTGGGTGAGCTCACCAAGATCGCGAAATCCTATGGCGTGCAGGTGATGATCGAGGGCCCCGGCCACGTGCCGATGCACAAGATCGTGGAGAACGTGCGGCTCGAGGAGGAGCTCTGCGAGGAGGCTCCGTTCTACACCCTCGGCCCGCTGGCCACCGATATCGCGCCCGCCTACGACCACATCACCTCGGCCATCGGCGCGGCCATCATCGCCCAGGCCGGCACCGCGATGCTGTGCTACGTGACGCCCAAGGAGCACCTGGGTCTGCCGAACCGGGACGATGTGAAGGTCGGCGTGATCACCTACAAGATCGCCGCCCACTCCGCCGACCTGGCCAAGCAGCACCCGCGGGCCCAGGACCGCGACAACGCGCTGTCCAAGGCGCGCTTCGAGTTCCGCTGGACCGACCAGTTCAACCTCTCGCTGGACCCCGACACCGCGCGGGAGTACCACGACGAGACCATGCCGGCCGAGCCCGCCAAGACCGCCCACTTCTGCTCCATGTGCGGTCCGAAGTTCTGCTCGATGCGCATCTCGCAGGACGTGCGCGACTACGCCGAGAAGCACGGCCTCACCGACGTGAACGCCATCGAGGCCGGAATGGCCGAGAAGTCGGCCGAATTCGCCGACGCGGGCAACAAGGTGTACCTGCCGGTCGTGTAGTGACGATCGAATTCGAATCGGGGCGGGTGGCTTGCGGGCCATCCGCCCCGATCCGGCTCAGGCCCGATTCGAGATCTGCTGGATGGCCCAGCTATTGCCGTCGGGGTCGTCGAAGAAGACGAACCCGTTGTTGTTCAACGGATCTCCCTCGGTGGTCGGCCCCGGCAGCACCTGGATGTCACTGACCTCGACGCCCCGCTCGACCAGTTCGGCGTGCGCCCGCTTCAGGTCCGGCACCACCAGCTGCAACCCCTTGAGGTACCCGGGCTCCATCTTCGGGATGGCGCCCTCGCCGATCACGATCGAGCACCCCGACCCCGGCGGCGTCAGCTGGCAGATCCGGATCCCCGGTGCGGGCTGGGTGTCGTGGTCGACGTGGAACCCCAGCTTGCCGGCGTAGAAGTCCTTGGCGCGGTCCACGTCCGACACCGGGACGATCACCACTTCGAGTGTCCAATTCACGGCGGATCCTTCCGAATCGAGTGTTTCTCCCAGTAGTCGGAGCGACAGCACGGAAATCGTCGCGAACGCTACTCCCGTGATCCGGTTCAGGCGCCGGACGTGCAACCGTGCACGACCACGGAGGCTCCGGCCCCCGCCCAGTCCCGCGCGACCCGGTCGGCGTAGCCGAGCGAGGATTCCCGCGCCCAGCCCCAGTGGCCGGACGACGAGACGGCCGCGGCCGCGCACTGGTTCATGAAGGTGATGACCCAGCCGCAGTCGGTGTAGCCGCAGCGGTTGTTGGCGGCGGTCGCGGCCTCCTCCCAGGTCGGGTAGTCCACCGCGATGGCGGCGTAGGTTCCGTTGTTGCCGATGGAGATCGCGCCGTGGTTGTAGGTGTAGGCGTTGGCGGGAGCGACCGAGGCGAGCAGGGCGACGCCGGTCATGGCCAGGGTGGTGACGAGCTTGTACATGGCTCGACGATGGAACCGGACGGGCGCGCGGCCCAGTGCACGACACCCTCAGGAGGGATGTCCCCGCAGTTCAGCGCGCTGGAACCGGAATTCCTGACCGGAACTCCCCGGACAGCCGGAGCGGCCGCCGGACTCGGCGGCGCCGGGGTGGCGCCGAGTCCGGCCCGCACCGCCGCCGACCGTCGCTCCGGGTCACTCCGGCGAGTAGAAGGTGCCCTTGCCCGCGATGTGGGGGAGATCGGTGTCGATGGTGACCTCCACCCGTCCGGGACCGGTCGGCAGCGTCTCCGGCACCCACAGCGCGTTGCTCGGCCCGAACGGCGTGCCGTCGCCCAGCGGAACCGGCGGGAAGCTGCCGCTCGCACCGGTATCCAGATTGCGCCAGCTCAGGGTCGCCGTCGCGCCGCAGCCCGGGCTGGGGATGGGCAGGAACGTGAATTCGGCTCGCACCCAGACGGTTTGCTTGCCGTAGTAGGTGTTCTGCGGATCGTGGAACGCCTGGATCTGACCGAAGCAGGGGAAGGCTCCCGATCCGGCGGTGTAGGCGGGGGTGAAGGTGGTGACCGGGTCGGCGGCGGCGGTGCCGGTGGCCGCGAACAGCGCGGCCGCGGCGAGCGGCAGGGCGAACAGGGGACGGATCCAGCGCATCGCGACTCCTCGAATTGATTACGGGGACAAACGAATGTCGGCGAGAACCCGGCCAACGCTACCGTTCACTGGTCACAGCGCTACCGGTCACTACTCACGACGCTGCCAGCGGTGCGCGAATTCGCCCGGGGCGGGCGGCGGTCCGGGCAGATCGCCGGTGGCGGCGAGACCGTCGACGAGCAGGGCCAGCACGCGGCGGCGCAGCTGGGCGGTGCGCTCGGGATCCGGCAGCGTGACGGCGGCGCAGGCCTCGAGGATCAGACCCAGATCGGCGACCGTGACCTCCGGGCGCAAGGTGCCGGATTCCTGTGCGCGGCGCAGGAGTTCGTCGTTGAGCTCGGCGCTGCGCATCACATCGGGCAGGATCGAGTCGTCGGCGGTGAAGGTGCCGGCCAGGTGCACCGCCAGCGAGTGGACGTCGGCGTCGACGACATTGCGCAGGAACTCCACCAGCGCCGCCCAGCCGTCGGGATTCTCCAGGGCCGCTTCGGCTTCCGCGTTGTAGCGGCGCAACCCGCTGTAGCAGAGGGTGCGCAGCAGGTCCTCCTTGCTGGGATAGCGGCGGTACAGCGCGCTGATGCCGACGCCCGCGCGCTCGGCGACCGCCGAGATCGGGGCCTTGGGTTCGGCGAGGAACACGTCGCGGGCGGCGGCCAGGATGAGTTCGTCATTGCGCGCGGCCTGCGCCTTACGCCCGGGCAGGGCCCGCTGAGCTGTGGTTTCGGCTGTTTTCGACATGAATCGAGAATACCACTTGAACGGAACGATCCGTTCCGTTATGGTTTAAACAGAACGAAGCATTCCGTTCCACAAAGGAGAGAATGATGAACGCCCAGCCCACCACCGCCACCACCGCGATCCGCCCGTTCCGCATCGACGTCCCCCAGGCCCAGCTGGACGATCTGGCCGACCGCCTGCGCAAGACCCTGTGGCCGAACGAACTCCCCGGCGTCGCGGACGCCTACGGCGTCACCAACGACCGGGTGCGCGGGCTGGCGAAGTACTGGCTGGAGGAGTTCGACTGGCGGGCGCTGGAGGCGAAGCTCAACGCCTACCCGCAGTTCACCACCGAGATCGAGGGCGAGGACATCCACTTCCTGCACGTGCGGTCCTCGCGGGCGGACGCCACCCCGGTCATCCTCACCCACGGCTGGCCCGGCTCGGTCCTGGAGTACCTGGACGTGATCGCGCCGCTCACCGAGCCCGAGGACGCCGAGACGCCCGCCTTCCACGTGGTCATCCCCTCGCTGCCGGGCTTCGGCTTCTCCGGCCCGACCCGGTCCACCGGCTGGAGCCGCTACCGCACCGCCGGCGCCTGGGTGGAACTGATGAACCGGCTCGGGTACGAGCGTTTCGGCGCGATCGGCAATGACGGCGGCTCGATGGTCTCCCCCGAGATCGGCCGCATCGCCCCGGATCAGGTGGTCGGAGTCCATGTGACGCAGCTGTTCTCGTTCCCGTCCGGCGATCCGGCCGAGATGGCCGGCCTGTCCGAGGAGGACATGGCGGCGCTGGCGCACCTGCAGTGGTTCTACGAGAACAAGATGGCCTTCAACACCCTGCACAGCCAGCAGCCGCAGACCATCGCGTTCGCGCTGGCGGATTCGCCGGTGGGCCTGCTGGGTTGGAACGCGCAGCTGTTCAGCGAGGGCTTGGACGATGACTTCGTCATCGGCAACACGGCCATCTACTGGCTGACCGGCACCGCCGGGTCGTCGCTGCGCTTCTACTACGAGGACGCGCACGCCGAGCAGCCGCAGGGCCCGACCACGGTGCCGACCGGGCTGGCCATGTTCAAGGGTGACTTCCAGTCGATCCGCCGCTTCGCCGAGCGGGATCACAAGAACATCGTGAGCTGGCATGCGTACGACGTGAATTCGTCCACGTCGACGAGCGCCAATGATGCCGCCGGGCACTACGCCGCGCACGAGGCGACCGACGTGCTGGTCGCCGATATCCGCGAATTCTTCGCCGGTTTGCGCTGATTCGCCTCCGACGGGCCCGCACCCCCAGGGTTGCGGGCCCGTCGCATGTCTGGACCCCCGCGCATGTTCGCGAGACGCGCGGCGATGTTCCCCGGCGACTTCCGTTGATGTACTTATTTCACCTTCGCAACAACGAATAACCCGAGGTGAGAGACATGAACATCGCCCTTTTCGGAGCCACCGGAACCGTCGGCCGCCACGCGGTCACCCAGGCCCTCGCGGCCGGGCACCAGGTCACCGTCCTGGTCCGCGACCCGGCCAAACTGACCGTCACCCACGAGCGGCTGCGGGTCGTCACCGGCGACGTCCTGGATCCGGCCGCGGTCGAGCGCACCGTCATCGGACAGGACGCGGTGATCGTGGCGCTCGGCGCGGGCCGCAAGGGTGTGGTGCGCGCCGAGGGCACCCGCCACGTCATCGAGGCGATGAACCGGACCGGGGTGAAGCGGCTGATCTGCCAGTCCTCGCTCGGCGTCGGCGACAGCGCGGGCAACCTGAACTTCGTCTGGAAGTACATCATGTTCGGCATGCTGCTGCGCCCGGCCTTCGCCGACCACGTGCGCCAGGAGGAGTACGTGCTGGCCAGCGATCTGGACTGGACCATCGTGCGGCCCAGCGCCTTCACCGACGGCCCGGCCACCGGCGACTACCGCCGCGGCTTCCCGGGCACGGAATCCGGTCTGAAGCTGAAGATCTCGCGCGCCGACGTGGCCGGGTTCCTGGTCGAGCAGCTCACCGACACCGTGTATGTGCGTCGCACGCCGGGCATTTCGCACTGATCAGGTCAGGCGTGCTCGTGCATGTCACCCCAGGACGGGAAGGGATCCGGGTACCGCAGCCACGCCTGCGGCCCGGCCTCCCACTCGGCGTCGGTGAGCAGCGCGGCCGTCAGCAGGTCCCGCACATGCGGGCGGTCGAGCTTCACCCCGATGAAGACGATCTCCTGTCCCGGAGCCAGATCCAGCGCGTCCCAGTGCGCACCCGGCTCGAAGGTCAGGTTCGGACCGGCCTGCGACCAGATGGCCGCCAGGTCCGGACGGCTGGCCAGCCAGAAGAAGCCCTTGCTGCGCAGCAGCCGTTCCAGCTGGGAGAGGGCCTCGTCCAGACGCTGCGGATGGAACGGGCGATCGGCGGTGAAGGTGAGGCTGCCGATGCCGTACTCCTCGGTCTCGGGGGTGTGCCCGCCCGCCAATTCCTCGGTCCAGCCGTCGAACTGGGCCGCCAGATCCGGGTTGTAGCGCCCGGTGTCGAGCACCTCGGCGAGATCGACCACGCCGCGCGCGGACCGCACGAGGCGCGCGCCCGGGTTCAGGCGCCGCACGGTCGCCTCCACCGTGCCCACCGCGTTCGCGCTCACCAGATCGGTCTTGTTGAGCACCAGCACATTCGCGAACTCCACCTGTTCGATGAGCAGATCGGCGATGGTGCGCGCATCTCCCTCCCCCGCCTCCAGATTCCGGTCCGCCAGCGCCTGCCCCTTGACGACTTCGGCGAGGAAGGTGGAGCAGTCCACGACGGTCACCATGGTGTCCAGTCGCGCGAGCTCGCCGAGCCGGAAGCCGTCCTCGAACTCCCACTCGAAGGTGGCGGCCACCGGCATGGGCTCGGAGATGCCGGTGGATTCGATGACCAGCTGATCGAAACGCCCTTCGCGGGCGAGCTTTCCCACCGATTCGATGAGGTCCTCGCGCAGCGTGCAGCAGATGCAGCCGTTGGTGAGTTCGACCAGTTTCTCCTCGGTCCGGTCCAGATGCCCCTGGCCCGCGACCAGGGCCGCGTCGATGTTCACCTCGCTCATGTCGTTGACGATGACCGCCACCCGGCGACCCTCCCGATTGGCCAGGATGTGGTTGAGCAGGGTCGTCTTGCCCGCGCCGAGGAAGCCGGACAGCACGGTCACGGGCAGGGCCCGGGTCTGCGGATTCGAAGTCATAGCTTTAATGGTAACGGTTTTCATTTGCAGGTTGGGGGCAGTGTCCGGAAAAAGCGAAACGCCCGGCCGGAACAAGTCCGGCCGGGCGTTCGGCGTTCGATCAGGTCAGCGTTCGATCACTTGCCCAGGGAGCCCGTCGGCAGACCGGGCAGCCCGAAGGAACCGCCGCCCCCGCCGGGCGTGGTCGCGTCCTTGACGTTCAGGGTCGAGGGCGACGAGGTCGAGCCCTTGTACCCGGTGCCGCCGGTGTAGACCGCGGTGATCACCCGGTTGCCGGTCTGGCCGACGGTGTACTGCAGGGTCGCCTTGCCGTTGACCACGGTCACCGCGTCACCGATCGGCGTGCCGCCGTCCATGAATCGGACGGTGCCCGAGGTGACGGCCGCGCCGGCCTCGGTCTTGACCTCGGCGGTGAAGGCCACCGCGTCGCCCTTGGTGGCCGAGGCCGGAACCGTCAGGGTGGTCGAGGTGTTCAGCTCGACGGGAGCCGGATCGCTGACCGTGACGGTGGTCGCGGCGCCGGTCGACGGGTTGAAGCCCTCGGCGCCGGAGTACACCGCCGAAATCGAGTGCGCGCCAGCGGCATTGAAGGTGTAGGCCAGCTTCGCACCGCCGGAGGCGAGAGCGATCGGGCCGCCGATATTCGCGCCGCCGTCCTTGAACTGCACGGTGCCGCCGGTCGCGGGGGTATTGCCCGGACCGTTCACGGTGGCCCACAAGTCGACCGGCTGGCCGGTGGTCGCGGTGCTCGGGATGTTCATGGTCGTGGTGGTGTCGACGACCGTGCTGACCGGCGGCGTGACGGTGATGGTGGCCAGCGGGCCCGCCCCGGCGTTGAGGGTGCTCTTGTCGTCACTGGGAATGCAGCGGGTCGGGGCCCACTGGGTGCCCAGCAGCGAGGCCTTGGCCAGCGAGGTGCTGAAGTTCTGGTCGTTGCCGTAGCTGGCGGCGCTGCCCGCGGTCCGCACCTTCGGGGTGATCACACCGGCCGCGACGGCGGTGACGGTGACGTCGACGGCGGGCAGCCGGTACCAGGATTCGCCCGACGAATTCGCGGTGCCGTCGATGTTCTTCTTCAGCTTCGGCGCGCGGATGCCGCCCTCGGAATTGGTGCTGGTCGTCGGACTGTTGCCGACGACCTCGTTGTTCCCCGACAGCCGCAGGATGCCACCGGCATTGTCGACGGCGCCGGAATCGTTGACGCGCAGCACGTTCGGGGCCACATTGTCGATATTGACGGCGGTGCCCGGCACGATCGCCGCGCTGACGAAGGTCGTGTTGTCGGGAATCGCGTAGTCGTACTTGATGCGCGACAGGTTGGTGGTGGTCGCGCCGGAGTCCTTGTCCGGGTACGAGGACGCGTTGGGCTGGATGCGATAGGTGAAGGTTTCCCCCGCCGCGACCGAGGCGGGCGCGGTGACGCTCATGGTGGCGGCCACGGACTTGTCGACCGTGATGATCGACTTCGCCTGACACGAGCTGGTGAAGCTGGTGTCACCGGCGCTCGCGATACCCGGGGTGAGCAGCACCCCGGCGAGCATGGCCGCGCCGGTGACGGGCACGACGGCGAGCCGCTTGGACGAATGGTTCACAGGGACTCCTTACGCCCGGTCACATCGATGGAACCGGACAATCCGAACTAAACGCCGCCAGTATGCATGGTCTGACTAGAACGTGTTTTAGTTTTGATCATTTCATTCGGAAGGAATTTTCGGACCGCCCGGAACCGGCCGCGGAGGACGGGAAGACGAGGTCCGCACGGGTATCGGTAGGGTCTGTGACGTGCAGTTCCTACCGCTTGCCCCGAATGGCACCACCCCGGTTCGCGCCCTCACCATCGCGGGCACCGACTCCGGTGGCGGCGCGGGCATCCAGGCCGACTCCCGCACCATGGCCCTGTGCGGTGTGCACGCGTGCGTGGCCGTCGCCGCGGTGACCGTGCAGAACACCCTGGGCGTCAGCGGGTTCCACGAGATCCCGCCGCAGATCGTGGCCGACCAGGTGCGAACCGTGGTCGGCGACATCGGGATCGGCGCGGCCAAGACCGGCATGCTGGCCTCCACCGCCATCATCGAGGCGGTCGCCGAGGTGTGCCGCGAGGTCGGCATCGGGCGGCAGGGCAGCATCCCGCTGGTGGTGGATCCGGTCGCGGCCTCCATGCACGGCGACGCGCTGCTGCACGCCGAGGCGCTGGACGCGGTGCGGCACACGCTGATTCCGCTGGCCACCGTGGTCACCCCGAACCTGGACGAGGTCCGGCTCATCACCGGCATCGAGGTGGTCGACGACCGGTCCGCGCGCAAGGCCGCCGAGGCGCTGATCGCACTCGGCCCGCGGTGGGCGATCGTCAAGGGCGGGCACCTGCGCACCTCCGAGCAGTCCACCGACCTGCTCTTCGACGGCGACACCTTCCACGAACTCCCGGCCCGGCGCCTCGCCACCGGCAACGACCACGGCGGCGGCGACACCCTGGCCGCGGCCATCTGCTGCGCGCTCGCCCACGGCTACTCGGTGCCCGACGCGGTCGCCTTCGCCAAGGAGTGGACCTTCCGCTGCCTGGAAGCCTCCTACGACCTGGGCGCGGGGCACGGACCGGTGTCGCCGCTGTGGCGGCTGCACGTCTGAGCTCGACGGTTGGCGGAATCCCGCTCCCAGGAACCTCCCAGGCAGGCCGCAGGCTGATGTGAGTCTGGTGATCGAGGTTGGTCACCATGAACGACACCGTGACCGCCGTCCGGGCGGCGGAACCCACTGCAGCAGTGACCGCGCCCGTCGTGGACGTGGTCGTTCCCGTCTACAACGAAGAGGTCGACCTCGGCCCCTGCGTGCGCCGGCTGCACGCCTTCCTGACCCTGAACTTCCCGTTCACGGCGCGAATCACCATCGCCGACAACGCCTCCACCGACTCCACCCTCACCGTGGCACGGCAGCTGGCCGCCCAGCTGGACGGGGTGCGCGTGGTGCACCTGGACCGCAAGGGCCGCGGCCGGGCGCTGCGCGAGGTGTGGCAGGCGTCCGACGCGCAGGTCGTCGCCTACATGGACGTGGACCTCTCCACCGACCTGAACGCGCTGCTGCCGCTGGTCGCGCCGCTGGTGTCCGGGCACTCCGACGTGGCCATCGGCACCCGGCTGGCCTCCCAGTCCCGGGTGGTGCGCGGACCCAAGCGCGAGATCATCTCCCGCTGCTACAACCTCATCCTGCGGACCTCGCTGCAGGCCAAGTTCTCCGACGCGCAGTGCGGGTTCAAGGCCATGCGCTCCCAGGTGGCCAAGCTGGTGCTGCCGCTGGTGGAGGACGGCGAATGGTTCTTCGACACCGAACTGCTGGTGCTGGCCGAGAAGATCGGACTGCGCATCCACGAGGTGCCGGTGGACTGGATCGACGACCCGGACTCGCGGGTGGACATCGTCGACACCGCGCGTAAGGACCTGCTCGGCATCTGGCGAGTCGGGCGCGCGCTCACCACCGGACGGCTGCCGATCAACGAACTGCGGGCGGCCATCGGGCGTGAACCGCTGGTCGAGGGCGTGCCGCTGGGCATGGTCGGGCAGCTGGTGCGGTTCGGCATCGTGGGCGTCACCTCGACGCTGGCGTATCTGCTGCTCTATGTACTGCTGCAAGGGATTACGGGGGCGCAGGCCGCCAACTTCCTGGCGCTGCTGATCACCGCGGTCGGCAATACCGCCGCCAACCGGGCCTTCACGTTCGGGGTGCGCGGATCCAATCAGGCTGTGTCGCACCACTTCCAGGGACTGGCCATCTTCGGCGTCGGACTGGCGTTGACCTCCGGCTCGCTGTTCGCCCTGCACCATTGGGCTCCCGACGCGGCGGTCCACCTGGAACTGGTGGTGCTGGTCGTGGCCAACCTGGTCGCCACGCTGCTGCGGTTCGTCGGACTGCGCTGGGTGTTCCGCAATGCCGGGAAGCACACCACGCCCGAGGTGACGCGTTGACCTCGTTCTCTCGTGCGCGGCAAGGACTTCCGGACGGCTTCCGGCTCGCCGCTGTCGACTTCCCGTACCGTCACCGCCCCGAACACGGCGAACTGCCGTTCTGGACCATCCCCGACGATCCTCAGACCGATCGAATCAGCCGAGGAGGCGACCGATGACCGCGACACTGACCGAGACCCGGGTCGCCCCGCCCCCGGCCGAGCCGCCCGCCGCGCGCGGCGACCGCCGGGAGTATCTGGCCCTGGCCGCCCTGCTGGTCGGCACGGCCGTCGCCTACCTGTGGAACCTGTCCGCCAACGGCTGGGCCAACTCCTTCTATTCGGCCGCCGTGCAGGCGGGTTCGGTGTCGTGGAAGGCGTTCTTCTTCGGCTCCTCCGACGCGGCCAACTCGATCACCGTGGACAAGACACCGCTGTCGCTGTGGCCCATGGAGATCTCGGTGCGGATCTTCGGGCTGCACAGCTGGAGCATGCTGCTGCCGCAGGCGCTGCTCGGCGTGGCGTCGGTGGCGCTGTTGTGGGCGATCGTGCGCCGGAACTTCGGGGCGGCCGCCGGACTGCTGGCGGGACTGGTGCTCGCGCTCACTCCCATCGCGGCCGTCATGTTCCGGTTCAACAACCCCGACGCCATGCTGGTGTTCCTCATGCTCGCCTCGGCCTGGGCCATGACCCGGGCGGTCGCCGACGGGCGGTGGCGCTGGCTGGTGCTCACCGGCGCGTTCATCGGATTGGGCTTCCTGGCCAAGCAATTGCAGGTGCTGCTGGTGGTGCCCGCGCTGGCGCTGACCTACCTGATCGCCGGGCCGCCCGCGCTGGGCAAGCGGATCGCGCAGCTGTTCGCGGCGGGCGCGGCCATGGTGGCCGGTGCGGGCTGGTGGGTGCTGCTCGCCGAGCTGTGGCCCGCCGCGGACCGGCCGTACTTCGGCGGCTCGCAGCACAATTCGATCATCGAACTGACCCTCGGCTACAACGGCCTGGGCCGGTTGAACGGTGAGGAGCGCGGCAGCGTCGGCGGTTTCGGCGGCGACATGCCGAGCGGCGGGGGCGGCATGTGGGGCACGCCCGGCATCGGACGACTGTTCGAGCCGCAGCAGGCCGGTCAGATCGCCTGGCTCATCCCGGCGGCGCTCGTCCTGCTGGTCGCGGGAATGGTTCTGCGCGGCAAGCTGACCCGCACCGACCCGCAGCGCGCCATCCTCATCCTGTTCGGCGGCTGGCTGGTCGGCACCGGACTGGTGTTCAGCTTCATGAAGGGCATCTTCCACCCGTATTACACGGTGGCGCTGGCCCCCGGTGTGGCCGCGCTGATCGGCGCGGGCTCGGTGCTCGCCTGGCGGCGCCGCGACCTGCTCTGGGTGCGGCTGACCCTGGTCGCGGCCATGGCCCTGACCACCGCCACCGCGTGGATCATCCTGTCCCGCAGCGTCTCCTTCCTGCCGTGGCTGCGCTGGACGGTGCTGGTCGGCGGCATCGCCGTCACCCTGCTGCTGCTCCTCCGCCTGCCCCGCAAGGCCGGTCTGTCCGTCGCGGCGGCCGCGGTGATCCTCGGTCTGGCGGCTCCTACCGCGTACGCCGTGGACGGGATCGCCACCGCACACCAGGGACCGATGCCGTCGGCCGGTCCGGCGGTCCGCGGCGGCTGGGGTCCGGGTGGACCGCGCGGCGGCGACCGTCCCAACGGGCTGCCCGGCAACGTCTTCGGCGAAGGGAACGGCTTCGCGCCCGGCACCGGCGGTAATGGCGGCCAGCGCAACGGCGCTCCGGGCGGCCAGCCCGGTGGCAGCCAGCACGGCGCGGGCATGAACCACGGCGGTTCCACGAACAGCGGCCCGGGCGGAAGCCCAGGCGGGCCTGAGGGATTCGGCGGCGCGGCGGGCAACATGATGATGGCGAGCCGCCCGAGCGCCAAGGTCACCGCCCTCCTGAAGGCCGACGGCTCCGACTACACCTGGGTGGCGGCGACCGTCAGCTCCAACTCGGCAGCCGGCTTCCAGCTGGCGACCGAACTCCCGGTCATGCCCATCGGCGGCTTCAACGGCAGCGACCCCTCCCCCACCCTCGCCCAGTTCCAGGAGTACGTCCAGGTGGGCCGCATCCACTACTTCATCGCGGGCAGCCAGATGGGCGGCGAACGCGGCGGCAATGGCACCAGCTCCCAGATCACCGCCTGGGTCAAGGACCACTTCACCGCCGAGGACGTGGACGGCATCACCCTCTACGACCTCACCGCCCCGAAAACCAACTGACCGGCGGGCTTGCCCCCGCCCCCGAAAAGGACTGAGCGCCTGGACCGATCCGGTCCAGGCGCTCAGCTCTGCTGGATAGAATTATGTGACGCCAGTCACGATTCAGGGACCCCGCATGAGCACCCCGCATCCCCTCCCCGATGAGCACCGAGAAGCCTTCTGGCGCAGAGCCGGCTGGGACCCCCTCCTCCCCGACCCGGACCGGTCCGTCATCGAATCCCGCTGGGACGACGAATCCATCACCCTGGCAGAGATCTTCGGCTTCTGACCCCCGTCCCGCTGAGTGGGCGGGCACAGGTGAAGTAACCGCGGGTCGGATGGGTGCTGCTAGGTTCCGCGGGCATGAGGTCCTCACTGGTCGCCCTTGCCGCAGCTCTCATTGTGAGCGTCCTGGCCCAATCACCGATCGCCGTGGCCGACACCGGCTCATCCGCATCCGGCTCGGCCAGCGGGTCGGCGTCCGGCTCCAGTGATCTGTGGCCGGTCCCCACCGCGTCCGCCGACCAGTTCACCTATCTGATCGCGTACAGCTTCGGGAACCGCATCCCGGCCGGGGCCGACCCCGCCCGTACCGAAGGCGAACCGGGCCCGGTGAACGAAGCCCTCGCCGATGCCGTCATCGCCACCCGAGGCACCCGGGCCATCCCCGTCTACGCCCAAACCGTCATCGCCGACGTCCTCCGCACCAAATACGGCATGACCGACGTCATTCCGATCGAGGCGGACCGCCAGCCCGACGGCACACTGACCTACCTGTCCACCGACGGCGTGGCCAAGAAGGTCTCCGCGCTCCGTGCCACCACCGAATCCACCGACGTGGCAGGCGTTATCGCCTTCAAAGACCACCTGTGGCGCGCCACCTACACCACCCGCAACAACAGCCTCCGCGCCTACGCCCCCGCCGGAATCGCCATGCCCACTCGATACGACCCCCAATCCGGCCAGGCCTGGACCACCAGCGCCACCACCTACCTCCCGGTCGACATGGCAGCCCGAATCCCTTTGCTGCTCAGCGGCACCGGCAGCAGCCGGTAGGCCCGGATAGATCCGATCGGGCGGTTACAGGGGGAGCATCGCGGCGGCGATCCGGTCGGATGCGTTGTCGGGCAGGGCGGTACCCACGCCATCGAGGACGAGTAGTCGCGCCCCAGGGATTTCAGCGGCGAGGGCCTCGCCATTGCCGACCGGGAAGAACGGGTTGGCGCGGCCGTGCACGACCAGCGTGGGTATGGCGAGTTCGGCGAGTCGGGAACGCCAGCGCGGGCTGCAATCGATGCGGGCGAAGGCCATTCCGAGTTGGTTGGCCTGGTGGACCGCGGGATCGTTGGACGGTGTGCGGTCCCAGATCCGGGTTGCCGTGGTGCGCGCGGCTTCCGGGTCGTTGCTCATCAGCTCGGCTCCCGCGGTGGCGAACGCCGCGACCGCGTCGCGGTCGGTCCAGTCCGGCTGGGGGCGGGAGAACAGCGCGCCCATGACGGCGGGGTCGTGGTCGGGTAGGTCGTCGTCGACCGGGCCCGGGGCGACCGGTCGGGTGTTGACGAGGGTCAGTGCGGTGAATACGGCCGGGTGGTCCAGTGCGGCGACCTGGGCGACCATGCCGCCTACGCCGATTCCGGCGAGATGGGCGGTCGCGGCGCCGAGCGCCTCGACCAGCGCGGCCGCGTCCGCGACGAGGTCTCGGAGGTCATAGTTCGGGTTCTCCGGGTCGGCGGTCGCCGACGCACCGGAATCGCGCAGGTCGTAGCGGACCACGTGCCGACCGCCGGAGGCGAGCCGCGCGCACAGCTCGTCGGGCCAGGACAGCATCGTCGGGCTGCCGACCAGCAGGACGAGCGGATCATCGGCCCGGCCGAAGCTCTCGACGCCGAGGTCCACACCGTTCGCCCGCACCGAGGTCACGCCCCTTCGAATCGGTTCCGCCATGCCGAACTCCTGTCTGTCGGTTCACCCCGATGTACCGACGACGAATCGACCGGAAAGTCATCGGTGTGGCCCTACGCTCGACCCAGGGCCTGACACCCGCGTCGGGCCGCTATCGCGAAAGGAGATCATCATGGCCGTCGCCGTGATCGTCGAACTCGACGACACAACGGTCGAGGAGTACGACTCGATTCTCGAGATCTTGGGATTCGCGCCAGGCGGCCCGATGGCTACGGGCGGCCTATTCCATTGGGCGACCACCACGGACCATGGAGTCCGGGTCACCGATGTCTGGAGCTCTCCGGAGGAGTTCCAGCGCTTCGCCAACGAAAGACTGGCCCCGGCCCTGCAGAAGGCGGGCGTGACCAGCGAGCCCCGGATCTCCTTCGAACCGGTCCACAACTACCTGATCGCGGGCTGAAACGGCGGCCTTCGGCGCACGCTGACCGGCGAGCGGGTCAGCGTGCGCTGAGGGCGGTGTGGAGGGTGGCGGCCCACTGCTGAACGATTTCCTTGCGGCGCAGGGAGTCGTCGGTCAGGACGTCGGCGAGGCCGAGGCCGCGGGCCAGGTCGAGGGTGGCCTGGACCAGGTGGTGGGTGACCGGGTCGGCGTCGTCCACGCCCAGGGCTTCGATGGCCATGCGGTGGGAGATGCGGCCGAAGCGGGCTTCCATGGGGACGATGCGTTCGCGGAGGACCGGGTCGGCGGCGGCGTGGGTCCAGACTTGCAACGCCGCTTTGAAGATGGGGGCCGTGTAGGACTCGACCAAGCCGGCGACGACGGCTTCGGTGCGGGCTACGCCCTCGGCTACCTCCGCTACCGCGAGGGCATCGGCCTTGGCTTGGGCCATGCGGGTCTCGAACATGTACTCGAGGGCGGCGGTGATCAGGTCTTCACGGGTGGGGAAGTGGTGTTGGGCGGCGCCTCGGGACACCCCGGCGCGTTCGGCGACGACGGCGACCGTGGCGGCCGCCCAGCCCATCTGGGACAGGCAGTCGATGGTCGCCTCCAGCAGCCGCTGCCGGGTGGCCCGGCTGCGGTCCTGCTTGGGTTCGTGGGGTGTCGCCATGGTGACCTATTGTGCCCAGCTCGGTGGGCGGCGCTGCAGGAAGGCCGTCATGCCCTCGATCACCTCGGGGGTGCCGAAGTAGCTCGCGGAGCGTTTGGCCAGTTCCTCGGCCCGCAGGTCGAAGACCTCGAGCAGGTCGGTGTTGACCAGACGCTTGGCCTCGGCCAGGCCCTGCGGGGAGCCCTTGCGGAGTTCGGCGCGCAGGCGGGCCACCTCGGCGGCGGGGTCGTCGGCGGCCACGGTGATGAGGCCGTTGCGTTCGGCCTCGGCGGCGTCGAAGGTCTCGCCGGTGGAGAAGTAGCGGGCGGCGGCGCGCGGGGACATGCGGGGCAGCAGGGTGAGGGAGATCATGAACGGAGCCAGGCCGATCCGGACCTCGGTGAGGCCGAAGCTGCTGTCGCGGCCCGCGACCACCAGGTCGCAGGCGGCGATGATGCCCATGCCGCCCGCGCGGACATTGCCGTTCACCTGCGCCAGCACCGGTTTCGGCATGGCCAGGATGTCGCGCAGCACCGAGATCATCCAGCGGGTGCGGATCTCGGCGGCGGCCGCCGGGTCGGCGTCCACGGCTTCCTTGAGGTCCGCGCCGGCGCAGAAGGTGTTGCCGGTGTGGGTGAGCACGACACCGCGCACCGCGTCATCGGCGGCCGCGCGCTCCAGGCCCGCGAGCAGTTCGGTGACCAGCCGCGAGGACAGGGCATTGCGATTGTGCGGGGAGTCCAGGGTCAGCACCGCGAATCCGTCGCTCACCGCGTAGCGGACGAACGGCGCCTCCGCGCCGGCTGGGTCGGTCATCGAATACTCCTGCTGCTGTGTGGCTTTCGAACACTGGGAGCCGGGTGGCGGTGGCCGCGCGCACACCGCCACCCGGCACCGCGGTCAGTACGACCGCGGCAGACCGAGCGAGTGCTGGGACACGAAGTTGAGGATCATCTCGCGGCTGACCGGAGCCACCCGCGCGATGCGGGAGGCGGCCAGCATGCCCGCCAGGCCCACATCGGAGGTCAGGCCGGAGCCGCCGTGGGTCTGGATGGCCTGGTCGAGCGCCTTGATACTGGCTTCGGCCGCAGCGTATTTCGCCATATTGGCGGCCTCGGCGGCGCCGAAGTCGTCACCGGCGTCGTAGAGGAACGCCGCCTTCTGCATCATCACCTTGGCCAGCTCGAGCTCGATCTTGACCTGGGCCAGCGGATGCGAGATGCCCTGGTGCGCACCGATCGGCACGCCCTTCCACACCGCGCGCTCCTTGGCGTAGGAGACCGCCCGGTCGATGGCGTAGCGGCCCATGCCGACCGCCATGGCCGCGCCCATGATGCGCTCCGGGTTCAGGCCCGCGAACAGCTGCGCGATGGCCGCGTCCTCCTGGCCGACCAGCGCGGTCGCCGGGAGCCGGACGTCGTCGAGGAACAGGGTGAACTGGTTGTCCGGCTCGATGATGTCCATCTCCTGCTTCGTCTTCACGAAGCCGGGGGTGTCGGTGGGGACGATGAACAGGGCGGGCTGCAGGTTGCCGGTCTTGGCGTTCTCGGTGCGGGCCACGATGAGCACGGCCTCGGCCTGGTCCACGCCGGAGATGAAGATCTTGCGGCCGTTGAGGATCCAGTCCTCGCCGTCACGGCGGGCGGTGGTGGTGATCTTGTGCGAGTTGGAGCCCGCGTCCGGCTCGGTGATGCCGAAGACCATCTTGCCGCTACCGTCGGCCAGCTTGGTCAGCCACTCCTGCTTCTGCGCCTCGGTGCCGTACTTGGTGATGATGGTGCCGCAGATGGCGGGCGAGACCACCATGAGCAGCAGGCCGCAGCCCTGCGCCGCCAATTCCTCCTGGACCAGCGCGAGTTCGTAGATGCCCGCGCCACCGCCGCCGTACTCCTCGGGCAGGTTCACACCCAGGAAGCCGAGCTTGCCCGCCTCGTCCCACAGCTCGTCGAACGGCTCGCCCTTGCGGGCCTTGGGTCCGGCGTAGTCGCGGAAGTTGTACTTGGCGGCCAGCTTGGCCACCGCCTCCCGCAGCGCCTTCTGTTCGTCGGTCTCGATGAAACCCATTGCCTACTCCTGATCTTCGCTGTGGACGACGGCGAGCACCGTGCCGACTTCGACCTGCTGGCCGGCGGAAACGTTCAATTCGGTGAGCACGCCCGCGGCGGGGGCGGCGATGGTGTGCTCCATCTTCATGGCCTCCAGCCAGAGGATCGGCTGCCCCTTCTCGACCCGGTCACCCGCGGCCGCGCCCAGGCGGATGACCGCGCCGGGCATCGGGGCCAGTAGCGAGCCCTCGGCCACCTGGTCGGCCGGATCCTCGAAGCGCGGCAGGCGGCGCACCGCCACCGGGCCGAGCGGGGAATCCACCGTCACCAGATCGCCGTAGCGGGCGACCTCGAAGCGGCGCCGCACCGGGCCGCGCTCACCGGGCACCTGGAGGATCACCAGATCCGGTGTGGCCTCCAGCAATTCGAGACCCTCGTGGCCCTCGACCTCCAGACCGGACCGGGTGATCCGGTAGCGCACGTCGTGGCGACCGGTCAGGCGGGACTCGTAGGGCTTGGACTGCGCCTGCGACGGCAGGTTGCGCCAGCCGCTGGGCAGACCGCCGCCGATCCGGGCCGTGCGCCGGTTGGCGGCGGCGTCGGCGAGCGCGGCGGCCACGATGGAGAGCTGCTCGTCCGCCTCGGAAACCAGTGGCGCGGACAGCTTCTCCAGATCGTGGGTGGTGAAGAAGGCGGTGTCGGTGTCGCCCGCCAGGAACGCCGGATGCCGCAGCACCCGCACCAGCAGATCGCGGTTGGTGACCAGGCCGTGGATCTTGGCCCGCTGCAAGGCCGAAGCCAGCAGATGCGCGGCCTCGTCGCGGGTCTCGGCGAAGGAGATGACCTTCGACAGCATGGGGTCGTAGTGCACGCCCACCACCGAGCCGTCCACGACGCCGGTGTCCAGGCGCACGCCCGGCTCGGTCAGCACGGTGAATTCGCCCAGGGTGCCGGGGATGTCGAGGCGGTGCACCGGGCCGGACTGCGGCTGCCAGTCGTGGGCCGGGTCCTCGGCGTAGAGCCGCACCTCGATGGAGTGGCCGCGCATCTCCGGCTGCCGCGTGGGCAGCGGGCGACCGGCGGCCACCTGCAACTGGAGGCGCACCAGGTCCAGGCCGGTGACCTGCTCGGTGACCGGATGCTCCACCTGAAGACGGGTGTTCATCTCCAGGAAGAAGAAGTCGCCCTTCTCGTCGGCGAGGAATTCCACGGTGCCCGCGCCCTCGTACCCGATGGCCTCCGACGCCAGCCGGGCCGCCTCGAACAGCCGCGCCCGCATCCCGTCGATCTTCTCGACCAGCGGGGATGGGGCCTCTTCGACGACCTTCTGGTGGCGGCGCTGGATCGAGCACTCGCGCTCGCCGACCGCCCACACGGTGCCGTGGGTGTCGGCCATGACCTGCACCTCGATATGGCGGCCGGTCTCGAGGTAGCGCTCACAGAAGACGGTCGGATCGCCGAAGGCGGACTGGGCTTCCCGCTGCGCGGCCTCGATCTGATCGTTCAGCTCGGCCACATCGCGCACCACGCGCATGCCGCGACCGCCACCACCGGCGGATGCCTTGATCAGCACGGGCAGCATGTCCGCGGTGACCTCGGCCGGGTCCAGCTGCTTCAGCACCGGGACACCGGCGGCGTCCATCATCTTCTTGGACTCGACCTTGGAGCCCATCTGCTCGATGGCCGCGACCGGCGGGCCGATCCAGGTCAGCCCGGCGGCCTGCACGGCCTTCGCGAATTCGGCGTTCTCGGACAGGAATCCGTAGCCGGGGTGGATGGCGTCGGCGCCGGCGGCCAGCGCGGCCTCGATGATCAGCTCACTGCGCAGGTAGGTCTCGCCAGGAGTGTTGCCGGGCAGGCGGATTGCCGCGTCCGCCTCGGCGACGTGCGGCGCGTTGGCGTCCGCATCCGAGTAGACCGCCGTGGTGGCGATACCCATCCTGCGGCACGTCGCGAACACGCGCCGCGCGATCTCGCCACGATTGGCGACCAGAACGTTCGTGATCTCCATGTGTGGCCTCACATCCGGAAGACGCCGAAGCCCTCGGCGCCCTTGATCGGGGCATTGTGAATGGCGGACAAGGCCATTCCCAACACCGTGCGGGTGTCGCGGGGGTCGATGACGCCGTCGTCGTAGAGGCGGCCCGACATGAACATGGGCAGCGATTCGGCCTCGATCTGCGCCTCGATCATGGCGCGCAGCCCGGCGTCCTGCTCCTCGTTGAACGGGATGCCGCGCGCCTCGTTCGCCGCCCGGCCCACGATGGAGATGACGCCCGCCAGCTGGGCACCGCCCATGACGGCGGATTTCGCACTGGGCCAGGCGAAGACGAAGCGCGGGTCGTAGGCGCGGCCACACATGCCGTAGTGGCCCGCGCCGTAGGACGCGCCCATGAGCAGCGAGATGTGCGGGACCTTGGAGTTCGAGACCGCGTTGATCATCATCGCGCCGTGCTTGATGATGCCCTTCTGCTCGTACTCCTTGCCGACCATGTAGCCGGTGGTGTTGTGCAGGAACAGCAGTGGCGTGTTCGACTGGTTGGCCAGCTGGATGAACTGGGTCGCCTTCTGCGCTTCCTCCGAGAACAGCACGCCGCGCGCGTTGGCGAGAATGCCGACCGGATAGCCGTGCAGTTCGGCCCAGCCGGTCACCAGGCTGGAACCGTAGAGCGGCTTGAACTCGTCGAAGTCCGAGCCGTCCACCACGCGGGCGATGACCTCGCGCGGGTCGAACGGGATCTTGAGGTCGCCCGGCACGATGCCGAGCAACTCCTCCTGGTCGTACAGCGGCTCGATCACCTCGGTGAGCGGGCGGGCCGCCGGCCCCTTCTTCTCCCAGTTCAGGCGCTTGACGATGGAGCGGCCCAGCCGGATCGCGTCCTGCTCGTCGACGGCGAGGTAGTCCGCCAGACCCGAGACGCGGGCGTGCATTTCGGCGCCGCCCAGCGATTCGTCGTCGGACTCCTCACCGGTGGCCATCTTCACCAGCGGCGGACCGCCCAGGAACACCTTGGAGCGCTCCTTGATCATGACCGTGTAATCCGACATGCCGGGGATGTACGCGCCACCGGCCGTCGAATTGCCGAAAACCAGTGCGACGGTCGGGATTCCGGCCGCGGACAGCCGGGTCAGGTCGCGGAACATGCGCCCGCCCGGAACGAAGACCTCTTTCTGCGTCGGCAGATCCGCGCCGCCTGATTCCACCAGGCTGATGCAGGGCAGGCGGTTCTCCAGCGCGATGTCGTTCATCCGCAGCGTCTTGCGCAGCGTCCACGGATTCGAGGTGCCGCCGCGCACCGTCGGGTCGGGCGCGACGATCATGCATTCGACGCCCTCGACGATGCCGATGCCCGCGATCACGCTCGCGCCGACATGGAAGTCACTGCCCCAGGCGGCCAGCGGGGCCAGCTCCAGGAACGGCGAATCCTCGTCGATGAGCAGTTCGATGCGCTCGCGCGCGGTCAGCTTGCCGCGCTTGCGATGCCGCGCCATCTTGTCCGGGCCGCCACCCGCGATGTTCTTGGCGTACTCGACCTCGACCTCGGCGAGCTTGGTGCTCATCGCCTCGGCCGCGGCCTGATAGTCCGCCGAATTCGGGTCGACGGTGCTGCGCAGAATACTCAAGACTGGAACCCCAATCGCTTGGCCGCGAGGCTGGTCAGAATCTCATTGGTGCCGCCGCCGATACCGAGGATGCGGACATCGCGGTAGTGCCGCTCGACCTCGGACTCGCGCATGTAGCCGAGCCCGCCGAACAGCTGGACCGCCTGGTGGGCAACCCATTCGGCGGTCTCCACCGCGGTGTTCTTGGCGAAGCAGACCTCCGCGATCAGATCGGTCTCGCCCTGTGCGGCGCGTTCGGCCAGCACGTGGGTGTAGACCCGGGCCACGTCGATGCGGCGGGCCATCTCCGACAGCGTGTTCTGCACCGCCTGGCGGCTGATCAGCGGGCGGCCGAAGGTCTCCCGATCGCGGGTCCACTGCAGGGTCAGGTCCAGGCAGCGCTGCGCGTGACCGTACGCCTGCACGGCCAGGCCCACCCGCTCGCTCACGAAAGCCGAGGCGATCTGGGCGAATCCGCTGTTCTCCGGGCCCACCAGGTTCGAGGCCGGCACCCGCACGTCGACATACGAGAGCTCGGCGGTGTCGGACGCCAGCCAGCCCATCTTCTCCAGCTTGCGGCTGACCGTGAAACCGGGCGTGCCCTTCTCCACCGCCAGCAGCGACACACCCGCCGCGCCCGGACCGCCGGTGCGGACCGCGGTCACCACGTAGTCGGCGCGCACACCGGAGGTGATGAAGGTCTTGGAGCCGTTCACGATGTAGTCGTCGCCGTCGCGCACCGCGGCGGTGCGCAGATGCCCGACATCGGAGCCGCCGCCCGGCTCGGTGATGGCCAGCGAGCCGATCTTCTCCCCCGCCAGCGTCGGCCTCACCCAGCGCTCGATGTGCTCGGCATTGCCGGAGGCGATGATGTGCGGCACCGCGATACCGCAGGTGAACAGGGATGCGAACAGGCCGCCCGAGCAGCCCGCGTAGTGCATTTCCTCGGCCACGATGGCGGCGTCGATGGCGTCACCGCCGGAACCGCCCGCGGACTCGGGGAACTGGATGCCCAGCAGGCCCAGCGCGCCCGCCTTCTTGTGCAGCTCCCGCGGGATCTCGCCGTCGCGCTCCCAGCCGTCCAGGTAGGGCAGCACCTCGCGCTCGGCGAAACCACGGACGGTGGCGCGCAATTCGCGGCGCTCCGGGGTGTTCCAGGGACTCACGTAACTCATGGCAGCAGCTCCACGGGAATCTCGATGTGCCGGGCTCGCAGCCATTCCCCGAGCCCCTTGGCCTGAGGGTCGAAGCGGGCCTGATAGGCCACGCCCTCGCCGAGCAGGCCCTCGACGATGAAGTTCAGCGCCCGCAGGTTCGGCAGCACGTGCCGGGTGACCGGCAGGTCGGCGGTCTCGGGCAGCAGGCGGCGCAGCTCCTCGACGGTCAGGGTGTGGACCAGCCAGCGCCACTGCTCGTCGGTGCGCACCCAGACGCCGATATTCGCGTTGCCGCCCTTGTCGCCGCTGCGGGCGAGAGCGATGGCGCCCAGCGGGGCGCGGGTGGTGGCGCCGGACGGAAGCGGCTGCGGCAGTTCGGGTTCCGCGACCACGTCCAGTTCCAGGGTCTCCCCGGCGGGCGCGATCGCCACCTCGGAACCGTCGGCAAGCACGGCGGTGTGCGGGATCTCCTTGGAATCCACGTATCCCGGCGTGAACACGCCGTACGGACCGCCATTGCCGGGCGGGGCCGTCAGCGAGAAGCCGGGGAAGCTGGCCAGCGCCAATTCCACCGCGACACTGGAGAACGCGCGCCCCACCTTGTTGGGGTCGGGGTCGCGGACCACGCAGCGCAGCAGCGCGCTGGCCTGCTCCTCGGTGTCGGCGTCGGGGCGGTCCAGCCGCGCCAGCGTCCAGTCCAGTTCGGCGGGACGCAGCGTCAGCCACGACTCCAGCTGACGCTGCGCCAGCGCGGCCTTGGCCTCGATGTCCAAACCGGTGAGGATGAACTGCATTTCGTTGCGGAAGCCGCCGATGGTATTGGTGGACACCTTGGTTTGCGGCGGCGGGGCCTCACCGGTCACGCCGCTGATCAGCACCCGATCCGGGGCCTCCTGGCTCACCTGGATGCTGTCCAGGCGGGTGGTGACGTCCGGGCCCGCGTAGCGCGCGCTCTGGATCTCGTACATGAGCTGCGCCTTCACCGTGTCCACGGTGACCGCGCCGCCGGTGCCCTCGTGCTTGGTGATGACGCTGCTGCCGTCGCGGCGCACCTCGGCGATCGGGAAGCCGGGGCGGCCCAGATCCGCGATCTCGGTGAAGAAGGCGAAATTGCCGCCGGTGGCCTGGGTGCTGCACTCGATGACGTGACCCGCCACCACCGCACCGGCCAGGGCGTCGTAATCGGTTCGGGCCCAGCCGAAGTGCGCAGCCGCCGGGCCGACCACCACGGAGGCGTCGGTGACCCGGCCGGTCACCACGATGTCCGCGCCCGCGGTCAGGCATTCGGCGATGCCCCACGCGCCCAGGTAGGCGTTGGCGGTCAACGGTGCGCCCAGGCCCAGTTCACCGGCGCGGGCGAGCAGGTCGTCACCGGTCACGTACGCGACCTTCGGTGCGAGACCGAGCTTTTCGGCGACCTCGCGCACCCGCTGGGCCAGGCCCGCCGGGTTGAGGCCGCCCGCGTTGGCGACGATCTTGACGCCCGACTCCAGGGCCAGCCCGAGGCTGTCCTCCAGTTGCCGCACAAAGGTTTTGGCGTAGCCCAGGTTCGCGTCCTTCATGCGGTCGCGACCCAGGATGAGCATGGTGAGCTCGGCCAGATAGTCGCCGGTGAGCACGTCGAGCTGACCGCCCTCGAGCATCTCCCGCATGGCGCTCATGCGATCGCCGTAGAACCCGGAACAGTTGCCGATCCGGATGAGATCCGGAGTGTCGGCGAGCTGACTCATGGAGGGCCTCCCTGTGTGCGCCCGAAGCCGGCGCAGCCTCGGTGCTGCGGTCGGTTACAGGGTCACATCAGGAACAGAAAAAATCAAGCCCGCGTGCTTGTTATTTGCGGAAAGGCCAGGTCAGGGCCGGGTACCGGGGCGCCGGCAACCGTCAGGCAGACTGAACGGGTGTCCACAGACGTCAGCGCGCTCATCCTGCTCGCCCTCGCCGGATTCCTCTTCGGCGGCGCGTACTCGCTGTTCAAGACCTCGCGCCCACTGGCCGTGGCACTCGCCGTCTGTGGCGTGCTCGCAGCAGTGGGCGCGATCCTGTGGATGGCGAACTAGTTATTCCGCTTCGAGGCGGAAAATGCGCAGGTCTTCGGGGACGCCGCTGAGCGGGGCTGCGAAGAAGCTGCGGCGGTAGGGCTTCACGCCCAGGCCGAGTTCTTCCAGGGTCTCCGGCTTCAGGGCGTCCAGGGTGGCACCCGAGAGCATGGTGTTGCCGTTGCCACCCGCCTCCATGACGCGAGCCGCGATGTTCACGTCGATGCCGAGCCAGTCGCCGCCGATCTCGCGGGGGCTGCCGGTGTGCAGGCCCAGGCGCATCTGCGGGCGGTAGCCGTCCACCGACACGGCCGACAGGTTCTCCTTGGCCGCGACAGCGGCTCGGACGGCCCGGTCCGCGGACGGGAAGACGGCCATCACACCGTCACCCATGCGCTTGACCACCTGACCGCCCCGATCCACGATCGGCGGCTCGATGGCCTTGGCCACCCGGCGCAACAGGTCCAGGGTCACCTCGTCGCCCGCCGCCAGCGACCAACTGGAGAAGGCCACCAGGTCGGTGAACATGATGGTGATCTCGTCGCTGCCGCGGCCCTTGCCGACCCGCTCCAGCATGGCCTGCCACACCTGCAGCGCACCCAGCCCCAATTCGCGTGCGGCACTGGGCGAATCGCCGACCAGCTTGTCCGCCGCGCGGGCCACCGCGCGCACCCCGCCCGGCCCGGAGACCGAGAGCGGATCGCCGAAACCCGGGTCACCGGGCAGGTTCTCGCGCGCCTTACGGATGGCGCCGATGATGTCGCCGCGCTGATTGGCGGCATTGACGAGGGCCGAGAGCTGGCCCGGGAAGCGGCCGCGGCGGCGCGGCTGCCCATCGAGCTCGTCCGGGTCCTCCGGGTCCTCGGAGAGTTCTGCGGGGATCAGCGGGATGACCACATCCGGGTCGATACGCGGTTGGTCGCGCCCCCGGTTTCCGCCCGCGTCTCGCGAGCGGTTGCGATCGGTCCCCAGTCCGTCCGTGCGGTTCGCGTCTTTGGCGCGGTCTCCGCCGTCGGAGGGTCGTTCGCTCACGCCCAGAGCGTATCCCAGCGCTCCGTCATGGGATGGATTAACGATTGCCACCGGACACCTCCCGATCGGTGCTAGCGGCCACATCGTTGGACCCGCCGAAGGTTTGAGTGTTTTGGTTGCTAGACCGATGCTACCGACCGTCCAGCACAACGCGCCACACCACCACGGCTCGAATCAAACGTTAGCTGGACCACACTTTCGACCCGGTATGAACCACCCCGCCGAATGACATCGGCCCGATACGGAATCCGTATCGGGCCGATGCGCGCCGCCGTGCCGGGCAGTGGCCGGCGGCTCCCCGGGCAGGGTCTATATCACTCGTAATACGAGTCAGGCATCGCGTTTGTTCACCACGAAGAGCGCGGCTCCGAACACGACTGCGACGAAGGCCGCAAAGTAGATGAGACCACCCCAAGGACCCCAATGCCAATACTCGGATTTCTCGTCCACGGTTCCGAGGAACAGGCCCGCGTTCTGGAAGGGCAGCAGCACCTGGATTTCGCGGCCCACCTTGCCGAACGCGCCGACCATCGGCTCCAGGATCACCGGCCACACGATCAGTAGCGAGAGCGCGCCCGCCGACTGCCGGATCAGGGTGCCGACACCCACCGCCAGGAAGACGATGAGCAGGATGAAGATCGGGACGGCGTAGAAGACCCGCAGGTCACCACTGGTGAGGCTGAGGTGAGCGCCCGCGTCGTGGGTGACCATGGCCTTGAAGATGAAGAAGCCGAGGAAGGTCAGCACCAAACTCAGCAAACCCATAGCAACACCAATTAGGCCCGCTTTGGTGAGCAGCACGGTGGTCCGGCTCGGGGTCGCCAGGAAGGTCGTCTTGATGGTGCCGAAGCGGTACTCACTGGTGACCGCCAGTGCCGCCAGGATCATCACCATCAGGTAGCCGAAGCCCGGCATACCCTGCGCCAGACCCGTGATACCCAGGCCCGCGATCGAGTTCTCCGCGTACGGGGCGTCCGAGGGGTGCATCTTGCCCTCGGCCAGTTGATCCTGGAACACCCGCCACGACGCGTTCAACGCCAGGCTGAACAGGGCGGCGATCCCCAGCGCGAACACCGCCAGCAGCACCGTGCACCACACCGGCGACTTGGTCGAGGTCAGCTTGATTCGTTCCGCGGTGAGCACTCCCATCAGAGGCCACCTCCCATCACCTGATCGAAGCCTTCGCCGTGGTACTGCACCGCACCACCGGTCATGCGCATGAACGCCTCCTCCAGCGACGCGCGCTGCGGGGACAGCTCGTAGAGCGTGATGTCATTGGCCCCGGCCAGCTTTCCGACCGCGTCACTGGTCACACCCGCCACCATCAGCGCCGGGCCGTCGGCCTCCGCGCCGTCCTCGCGCACCGTCATGCCGTTCGAGGTGAGCAGGCTGCGCAGCTGATCCAGCTGCGGACTGCGCACGCGCACAGACTGTTCCGACGCCTTCTCGATGAAATCCTTGGTGGAGGTGTCGGAGATCAACCGGCCGCGGCCGATCACGACGAGATGCTCAGCGGTCTGCGCCATCTCGGAGAGCAGGTGACTCGACACCAGCACGGTGCGGCCCTCCGACGCCAGCCGCTGCATGAAACGGCGGATCCAGAGGATGCCCTCCGGATCCAGGCCGTTCACCGGCTCGTCGAACAGCAGCACCTGCGGGTCGCCGAGCAGCGCGCCCGCCAGGCCCAGCCGCTGCGACATGCCCAGCGAGAAGCCGCCCGCGCTCTTCCCGGCCACCTCGTTGAGGCCGACCAGGCGCAGCACCTCCTCCACCCGGGACTGCGGAATGTCATTGGACGCGGCCAGCCAGCGCAGATGCGAGCGCGCGGAACGATTGGGGTGCACCCACTTCGCGTCCAGCAGCGCGCCGACGGTGTCGAGGGGACGTTTCAGGTCGTGGTACGGCTTGCCGTCGATGAGCGCGGTCCCGGAGGTCGGGGTGTCCAACCCCAGGATCATGCGCATGGTGGTCGACTTGCCCGCCCCGTTCGGGCCGAGAAAGCCGGTCACCTGCCCCGGACGGACCGTGAACGACAGATCCGACACCGCGACGGTCTGGCCGTAATGTTTGGTCAGGCCTCTCAGTTCGATCATGCTGCCCAGTCTTCCCCATGTAGTGAGCGCGCACTATCGCTAAAAGGTCGCGCGTCGCTCATCCTCGGGGATGATTACGGCCCGGACCCGGCTCCGGGTTCAGGCCGCGGACCGGGCAATCAGAAACCGGGCGAGGATGCCTGCGCCCAGAAGCGTTTCGGGATGCGGCCCGCCTGGCGGGCCAGCCAGCCGCCCTCCACCGCGCGAGCCATGGCCGCCGCCATCACCGCGGGCTGACGGGCGCGGGTGACCGCGGTCGCCAAAAGGACCGCCGAACAGCCCAGTTCCATCGCCAGGGCGGCATCGCTGGCGGTGCCGATGCCCGCGTCCAGGATCACCGGGACGCCCGCGGCGGCCACGATCATCTCGATATTGTGCGGATTGCCGATGCCCAGTCCGGTGCCGATCGGCGAACCCAGCGGCATGACCGCGGCGCACCCGACATCCTCGAGGCGCTTGGCCAGCACCGGGTCGTCGGTGGTGTAGGGCAGCACCGTGAAGCCGTCGTCCACCAATTGCTCTGCGGCGGACACCAATTCGATGGCATCCGGGAGCAGGGTGCGCTCGTCGGCGATGACTTCCAGCTTCACCCAATCGGTTTCGAGAGCCTCGCGGCCCAGCTGCGCGGTGAGCACGGCCTCGGCGGCGGTGCGACAGCCCGCGGTGTTCGGCAGCGGGGCGATCTCCAGGCGCTTGAGCAGGTCCAGCACGCCGGTGCCGCCCGCGGCGTCCACCCGGCGCATGGCGACCGTGGTCAGCTCGGTGCCCGAGGCCAGCAGCGCCTCCTCCAGCACGGCCAGGTTCTCCGCGCCGCCGGTGCCCATGATCAGGCGCGAACCGAACTCGCGGCCCGCGATGACCAGCGGCTCGACCGCGCTAGCCACCCTGCACCGCCGTCAGCACCTCGATCTCCCAGCCGCGGCCCACCGGCTCGTCCCAGCGGGACTTCGGGAAGACCGCGCCGTCGATCGCCAGCGCCACGCCCTTACACGGCAGGTTCAGGCGCTCCAGCAGCTCGCGGACGGTGAGCTCCTCCGGGAACACGTGGTCCTCACCATTGACGGTGACGCCGACCGGAATTGCGGTCATCGAACTCCTCCTGAGATGAAACGGTGCGGGTCCGCGGCTCGCGCCTCGGGCAGCTCGGTGTCGGCGAGCAGGGCCAGTACGGCGTCCGCCGTGACCGGGGTGTCCAGGATGCCGTTGCGGCCGTGGCCCGCGGCCACGATCACCTTGTCGTCGAGGTATCCGATCAACGGCAGATTGTCCGGCGAGCCGGGACGCGAACCCGCGACGGCCTCGGCGAACTCGTATTCGCCCAGGCCCGGCAGGACGGCCTCGGCATCGGTGATCAGGTCCCGGACACCGGCGACGGTGACGGCGTTGTCGAACCCGACTTCGTATTGTGTTGCACCCAGGACGATCCCGTCAGCCCTCGGCACAAGATATATAGGGCGGCCGTGCACGCGGGCCCGGATCACCCGGCTGGGCGGGACGGGGGCGCTCGGGCGGCGGCGCAGGCGCAGGATCTCACCCTTCACCGGACGCACCGGCAGGCCCGGCCACAGCTGCGCGGAGGCGGCGCCCGCGGACAGCACGACGCGATCGTGCGGCAGCGCCGCCAGGTCCTCGATCCGCTCCCGGCGGAACTCGACCCCGGCCTCGAGGCAGGCGAATTTCAGCGCGTTCACCAGGGCCCGGTTGTCGACGGCGGGTTCGGCGGCGGCCAGCAGTCCGGCGCGCACGCCGCGCCCCAGGCTCGGCTCGGCCGCCCGGACGCCCGCGCGATCCAGCAGGCTCAGCTCGTGGCCGCGGGCGTTCACCCAGTCGGCGATGGTGCGCAGGTCGGCGGCGTCGGCGGCGTCCAGGGCGACGGTGAGGGTGGCGTCGGCGACGAAGACATCGGTCCCGGTGACGGCCTTCAGATCACCCGCGAACCCGGGCCAGCGGACCAGCGAGGCGGCGCCGAACGCGAGGGCCGCGTCCTCCCCCGGCCAGCCCTCCGACAGCGGCGCGAGCATCCCGCCCGCGACCCAGGAGGATCCGGTACCCGAGGCCGGGTCGAAGAGGGTGACGGTCCAGCCCGCTCCGGCGGCCCGCCAGGCCACCGACAGTCCGATCACACCGCCGCCGACGACGGCCAGAGTCCGCATGTGAATCCACCTAACTCGTCCCCGCGTTCCCGGGGACCCGCATATATCCGATGCGAAACATCGGCCGCGAGGAAAAGTCGCGAGCCGCCACACCGGGCGTTTTCCCTCGGGTCGTTTCGACCCGACAACCGTAGCGCGACTACCGTCACCCCTGTGCAACCCTCCCACCCGAACCGGCCCGCCTCTCCACGGGAACGCCTCGCCACCGCGCGGCTCTACCTGTGCACCGACGCCCGCCGCGACCGGGGCGACCTGGCGGACTTCGCCGACGCGGCCCTCGCCGGCGGCGTCGACATCATCCAGCTCCGCGACAAGGGTTCCGCCGGTGAGAAGCAGTTCGGCCCGCTCGAGGCGAAGGCCGAACTCGCCGCCCTCGCCGAACTGAAGGCGGTGGCCCGCCGCCACGGCGCCCTGGTCGCCTGCAACGACCGCGCCGACATCGCCCTCGCCGCCGGCGTCGACGTCCTCCACCTCGGCCAGGGCGACCTCCCGCCCTGGTACGCCCGCCAGATCCTGGGCCCCGACGTGGTCCTGGGCCGCTCGACCCACAACCGCGCCCAAGCCGGTCTGGCCGCCATCGACGAACACATCGACTACTTCTGCACCGGCCCCGTCTACGCCACCCCCACCAAACCCGGCCGCACCCCCGCCGGCCTCGACTTCGTCCGCTCCACCACCGACTCCCACCCCACCCGCCCCTGGTTCGCCATCGGCGGCATCGACGAGCACACCCTCCCCGAAGTCCTCGCCGCCGGTGCCACCCGCATCGTCGTCGTCCGGGCCATCACCGCCGCCGACGACCCCCGAGCCGCCGCCCGCGCGATCAAGCAGCGCATCCTGGAGAACGACCGGTAGCACGGATCTCGAGTGCCGTCGGGCGGCGCGAACTTCCGTCGTGCCATTGGAACTGACGGCATTTCAAGGATCCGGATATCACCTAGGTTCGGCTGCGATGGTGATCAGTCCCGATCGCCGCATCCTTCGGAGGTCGCCAATGCTCGCAAGTTCTGTGGTACGCAATGGATTCGGCGCGCTACTGCTGACCGCCACCGCGGTCGGCAGCGTCATCACGGCCGCGCCCGCACAGGCGTCGGTCACCCGCATCTGGATCCAGCAGGTCAGCGACGTCCAATCCAACCTCGCCGCGGACGTCGACAGCACCGCCCCCGTGTACTTCTACGACAACGGCAAACTCATGCCGGGCAGCCCCGCCACCCCGGTCACCATCGACGGCAAGCACTACTGGGCCAGCGTCCCCATCTTCGCGAGCGGCGTCCACAGCGTCACCGTCAAACAGGGCGACACCCAGCTCTCCGCCACCTTCCTCTCCACCGGCAGCGGCGAACCGAAACAGATCGGCAGCGGCAGCGCGGGCTGACCCGCCAGGGTCGGTTCACCCATCCGGCCGCTGGGACCGCCGCGTGAATCCTCCTGCCCCGCACGGGAATGGCGGAGCAGGAGGGTGCGGGTTACAGGCCCGCGCAGCTGGCGCCGGAGACGCCGTGGTTGACGTAGACGTTGTTCTCGGGGTTGCCGTATTCCTGGGTCATGATCAGGGCGCCGCCGAGGCTGTTCTTGATACCCAGGGCGACATCGTAATTGGCGCTTCGCAGGGTGAATCCGTTGTCGGATCGGGTGCTGTAGAAGTTGGTGGTCTTGGGGAGGCAGGGGTTGATGATGCCGATGGCGGCGCCGCGCCATCGGGCTGATCAACCCCGCCGACGGTCAGCACACCACGCGCGCCAAGGCCCTGCGGATCGAGGCGTGGGGTGAGGCCCAGAACATCTTCGTGCCGACCGACGGCAGCTTCGTCGTGGTCTACGCCGAATCCTGCCTGCGCGTTCCGGGCAGCCTGGGCACCTTCACCCTGACCGGCGGCCGGTACAACGTCCAGCTCGGGCCGGTCTGGCTCACCTCGACGCTCGAATTCACCCGCGACGGATCCAACCCGCAGGTCGGGGTCCAGGTCGCTCAGAACTCGACCGGTTCCAGCTGCTCCGGGCTGTGAGGTCAGCTCACCGGATCCAGGCGGACCGGGACGCCGTTGAGGTTGGCCATGCCGGCCAGGCGTTCCACGTCGGCGAGATCGGTTGACATCAGGTCGTTCACGTTGGCGCCGCCGGCGGCGTTGGCTCGGCGCCAGCCGCCGGTGTGGCCCCAGCCGTGGGGGATGGCGATGGTGCCGGTGGTCAGGTCCTCGGTCAGGCGGGCCGTCACCTCGATGGAGCCGTGGGCGGAGGTGACGCGGCAGCGGTCGCCGTCGGAGATGCCCGCTACGGCGGCGTCTTTGGGGTTGATGCGGGCGGCGTGTTCGCGGTCGCCGCGCATGAGGGGTTCGACGTTGTGCATCCAGGAGTTGTGGGACTTGAGTTCGCGGAGGCCGATCACGCGCAGGGGGTAGGTGGGGTCGGCGGGGCGGTCGGTGAGAGTGCGGAGTTCGATGATGATCTCGTCGGGGTCCAGACGAACGCGGCCGCCCTTGTGCCGCACGATGTTTCGCAGGACGCCGGTGGCGATACTGTCGGCGAGAACCACACCGTGGGGGTGGCGGCGCAGCATGCGCAGGCTGAGACCGTCGCGGCGGAGACCGAAACGGTCGCCGTAGGGACCGGTCCGCAGGGCGAGATCGGCGAGGAGCGGCGGGGTCGGGCGGGCCGACGCCAACCCGGGGACGCGGCGGCGCAGGGAACTCAGCGCGCGGCCGAGCGGGCGGGCAGGGCCTACCGCGAAGGGCTGCACGCCGATTCGGGTGGCGATGGCGTCGATGATCCGCCATTCCTCGCGGGCCTCACCGTAGGGTTCTACGACGCGCTCGGTGTACTGGGTGTACGGGGTCGGGGAGAGCGCGGTGAACGGGAGCGGGATGTCGTCGCGTTCGAGGAAGGTGGTCGCCGGGAGGATGTAGTCGGCGATGCGGTTGGTGTCGTTGATGTAGAGGTCGATGGAGACGAACAGGTCCAGTTCCGGGAGGGCCGAGGCGAGTTCGCGGCCGTTCGGGACCGAGGAGACCGGATTGCCCGCGGAGGTGAACAGGGCGCGCAGGCGGCCCGGACCCGGGGTGGTGATCTCCTTGGCCATGATGGCGGCGGGGAACGTGCCCAGGACGTCGGGGAATCCGCCGACCCGGGAGTGGTTGCGGCCGTAGCCCGCGAAACCCAGGCGGGCGCTCAGTTCGGAAACCGCCACCAGCTCCTTGCCGAAGACGCTGCCGCCCGGCTTGTCGAGATTGCCGGTGACCAGGGCGAGCGCGTCGACGAGGAAGGCCACCAGGGTGGCGTGGCGGCCCAGGCAGGTGCCGGTGCGGCCGTAGACGGCGGCGGAGTCGGCGCGGGCCAGCTCACGAGCCAGGGCGCGGACGAGGTCGGGGTCCAGGCCGGTGATCCCGGCGGTCGACTCGGGAGTGAAACGGCCGACAGCGGACCGCAATTCGCGGACGCCGCGGGCCTGACGGCGGAGCGCCTGCTCGTCCTGGAGGCCCTCCTCGAAGATCACCTGGAGCAGCGCGGCCAGCAGCCAGGCATCCCCGTCGGGCCGGATGCCGACGTGCTCGAAGAGTTTCGCCGTCTCGGTCTTGCGCGGATCGACCACCACCACCCGGCCGCCGCGCTTGGTGATCGCGGTCAGCTTGTCGCGGACCCGCGGGACGCTCATCGCGCTGCCGTGCGAGACAAGGGGATTCGCGCCCAGCATGAGCAGGAAGTCGGTGCGGTCCAGATCGGGGACCGGCACCGAGGTCGCCGAGCCGTAGAGCAGTTCGCTGGCCACGAAGCGGTTGTTGATGTCCTGCGAGCCCGCCGAATACACGTGCTTCAGCCCGGCGGCCAGCTGGAAACCCACCATCCACAACGTGTGCGAGTAGGAGAAGGTGGACGGATTGCCGAAATACCAGCCGAGACTGTCGATTCCGTGCTCGCCGATCAGCGCGCGCAGCCGCTCGCCGATCTCGTCGAGCGCCGTGTCCCAGGACACCCGCTCGAACTCGCCGGAGGCCGTGCGCCGCAGTGGATACAGCACCCGGTCCGGGTCGTTCTGGATCTCGGTGAACGCGATGCCCTTCGGGCACGCGTTGCCGCGGGAGAGCGGATGGTCCTTGTCGGCGCGCAAGCGCACCAGCCTGCCGTCCTCGACGGTGGCGATCAGGCCGCAGAGCGGCTCACAGATCCGGCAGTACGTGGGAAGCTCGCGCGTGCTCACGCCTCAAGACAACACCTGATCCAGAGTGAGGAACAACACATTTCCGGCCAAATCGGTCTGTTCCAGGCCGGGTTCGACGGTCCCGATCCGGGCGGTCCGGCCGGTCTCGTCGCCGGTGGAACGCAGCCACAGGAAACCCGATTCGGCCAGATCCAGGGTGCGCGGCAACGCGGCCGCCACCGCGCCACTGTCGCTGATCCCGGCCAGGCTGACCCGGGTGGGGGTGGCGCGCAGGGTGGGCCAGGCGGCGGCGAACCCGGGGTGCAGGGGCCGGTCCACGACCTCGTCCTCGGGCACCCACACCAGATCCTGGCTCTCCAGATTGCCGCGGGTGCGCAGCCGGTCGGCGGCGTCGGCGATGACCGTGGTGTAGGTCCACCCGCTGGGCGCGGTCGCGGTCACCCGGGAACCGCGCACCCGGATCGAGCCGGACGCGATGCCCGCCTCCTCCTCGGCCTCGCGGACCGCGGCGTGGACGCTGGTCTCGTGCGAGTCGCGGGCGCCGCCGGGCAGCGCCCAGGTGCCGCCCTGATGGGTCCAGGCGGCCCGGTGATGCAGCAGCACTGCAGAACCACCATCGGCCAGCGGGGCACGCAGCAACAATCCAGCAGCCCCGAAACGACCCCATTGGCGGGTGCCGTCCGCGCTCTCCGCCCACCCGTCGCCGTCACCACGCATCTTCGCAATCCCATCGTCCGACCGCGCCGAGAACTACCGCGGGGATTCCCGCGTCACGGCGGCGGTACGTCCACAATAAGCTCATCCGGCAGGAACAAGTCGGTCGTTCGATTTCGGTCAGTGGGAGGTGAGGATGGCTCGAGCCGAGGAATTGAGGCTGGACGAGCTTTCCCCGCGCGCCGCCGCGGCAGCGTGGCGCGAACGGTTCGCTACCACTGAACTGCGCGCCTTCGCCGAATCGTCGCCCGCGAAGCTGATCGCGATCGGGCTGGTTCTGCTCGCGCTGTGCTTGTCCGCGGGCATCGTCACCGCCACCGCGGTGACCGATCGGCAACACGCGCTCGACGTCCTGCTCGACCAGTCCGAACCCGACGCCTACTCGGCGCAGCGGCTCTACACCTCGCTGTCGGTGGCCGACGCCTCCGCGGGCACCGCCTTCATTTCCGGTGGGCTGGAACCGAAGCCGGTCCGCGACCGCTACAACCAGGCGGTCGGCCAGGCCGCCGCCGAACTGGTGGTGCAGTCCACCGGCGGCGACGCCGACACCGACGCGCAACTGCGCACCGGCATCGCGACCGGGCTGCCGGTCTACACCGGCGTCGTCGAGACCGCGCGGGCCAACAATCGCAGTGGGCAGCCGGTCGGCGCGGCCTATCTGAGCGAGGCCTCCAACCTCATGCAGAAGTCCGTGCTGCCGATGGCGCAGGAACTGCAGGAGCACCGGGCCGCCGCCATCACCGAGACCCAGCGCAATCACGTGCGACCGCCGTGGCCCGCCATCCTGCTGCCGCTGGCGGCGGTGGCGGCGCTGATCGCGGCCCAGCTGTTCCTGTTCCGGCGCTGGCACCGGGTGCTGAACTTCGGACTGCTGCTGGCCACCGCGACCATGGTGGTGCTGCTGTCCTGGACGGTGATCGCGGGCTTCATCTCCGCGGTCGACACCACCCACGCCCGCGACAAGGGCAGCGTGCCGACGGCCGCGCTCACCGAGAGCCGCATCCTCGCCCAGCAGGCCCGCACCGCGGAAACCCTGAAACTGGTGCGCCGCGACACCAGCGCGGACTACGACCGCACCTACGACCAGGCCATCGAGAAACTGCGGAACATCCTGTCCGGCTACCGATCCGACGCGCCGGGCAGTGGTGACGTGAAGACCGCGGCGGCCGCCCTGGACCGCTGGCGGGCCGCTCACCAGCGGATGAACGACGCGCTCTCGAAGGGCGACTTCATCGGCGCGGCCGCGGTGGCCACCGGGCCGGGCGCGGTCGAGGCCACCGCCCAGACCGACGCCCTGGACCGCGCGCTCGGCGACGGCATCGCCGACACCCGGAACCAGTTGCGCGCCGACACATCCCACGCCGCCCGCACCCTGGATCTGCTCGGCCCCGGCGCGCTGGTGCTGAGCACCGCCGCCGCCGTGCTGATCGCCGTCGGGCTCTGGCCGCGACTGCGGGAGTACCGATGACCAGCCGACCGGTCCGTTCCCTGGTCGTGGCGGCCCTGACCGCGGCCGTGGCCTGTACCGCCGCCTGCGGGGACAACAGTCCGCCCCCGCCCGCGCCCTCGACCCGGGTCCCCAGCTACGTCGAACCGCCGCTGCCCTCCGGTGCGGTGGCGGCCCAGCCGCAGGCCACCCCGCCGCCCGAGGTGACCGACTGCGGCGACCCCACCGCCAGCCTGCGCCCCACCGGCGTGCGCAGCGGGCCGACGCTCGACGCCATCCGGGCCCGGGGCCGACTGCTGGTCGGCTTGGATCCGGGCAGCAACCTGTTCAGCTTCCGCGACCCCACCACCGGGGCGCTGGCGGGGTTCGACGTGGAGATCGCCCGGGAACTGGCCCGCGACCTGCTCGGCGATCCGGGCGCCATCGAATACCGGATCCTCGGCTCCGCCGACCGCGAGAAGGCGTTGCAGGAACACTCCGTCGACGTCGTGGTCAAGACGATGACCATCAATTGCGCACGGCGGCAACGGGTCACGTTCTCCACCTCCTATCTGCAGGCGCATCAGCGCGTGCTGGCGGTGCGCAATTCCGGGATCAACGGACTCGCCGATCTGGCCGGGAAGCGGCTGTGCGTGGTCAACGGCACCACCTCCCTGGACCTGGTGCGGCGCACCCAGCCCGCCGTCTCCATCCTCACCGTCCCCAGCTGGGCCGACTGCCTGGTGGTGCTGCAGCAGCGGCAGGTCGACGCGGTCAGCACCGACGACACCGTGCTGGCCGGCCTGGCCCAGCAGGATCCGGCCATCGAGGTCGTCGGGCCCAACCTGAGCACCGAGCAGTACGGCATCGGAATCTCGCAGGGCTCTGATGATCTGGTGCGCTTCGTCAACGGCACGCTGGAACGCATTCGCGCCGACGGTACCTGGAACCGGCTCTACCGCCGCTGGCTCAGCGCCGAACTCGGCGACGCCGCCATCCCGCCGCCCCCGAGGTATCAGGACTGACGATGAGCACTCCGTCCGATCCGCAGCACCCCGACCGCGGCGACGCCGAGGGCGTCCCGACCCATGCCACCAGCGTCGGACCGCACTGGCCCGCCCGCACCGAGGTCACCACCCGGCAGCCCGACGCGACCCAGGCCACCCCGCGCACCGAGATGACCCAGCGCGCACCTCGCATCGAGGACGAACCGGAAGTTCCCCCGGCGGAAGAGGTTCCGGTCTCCGAGGGCGAACCGCGCACCCCCACCCGGCCGTCCCAGCGCACCGCGCGCATGGCTCGCCCGCGCCCGGTGGTGCGGCGGCTCGGCGCGGGCCTGGTGCCGATCCCGACCGTGGAGCCGGTGGATCCGGAGCAGGCGGTGCTCGACGATCCCGTGGTCGCCGAGGGCCGCCGCTTCTGCTGGCGCTGCGGCAAACCGGTCGGCCGCGCCACCCCGACGCTGCCGTCCACCACGGCGGGCGACTGCCAAACCTGCGGCGCCCCCTACGATTTCCGGCCCTCCCTCTACCCCGGCGACCGGGTGACGGGCCAGTACGAGATCCAGGGCTGTATCGCGCACGGCGGCCTGGGCTGGATCTACCTCGCCATCGACCGCAATGTCAGCGACCGCTGGGTGGTGCTCAAGGGCCTGTTGCACGCCGGTGACGCCGAAGCCCAGGCGGTCGCGCTGGCCGAACGGCAGTTCCTCGCCGAAGTGGTGCACCCCAGCATCGTGAAGATCCACAACTTCGTGGAGCATCCGGGCCCGGACGGGACGCCGATCGGCTACATCGTGATGGAGTACGTGGGCGGGCATTCGCTGCGGTACCTGCTCGACCACTACGCGCCCGCCCGCATGCCGGTCTCGGTGGCCATCGCCTATCTGCTGGAAATCCTTCCGGCCCTGGACTATCTGCATTCGGTGGGGCTGGCCTACAACGACCTCAAGCCCGACAACATCATGATCACCACCGACCGGGTGGAGCTCATCGACCTGGGCGCGGTCAGCCAGTTCGAGGCGTACGGAAACCTGTACGGCACCAGGGGATTCCAGGCTCCCGAGATCGCGCACACCGGGCCCACCGTGGCCTCCGACATCTACACCGTGGGCCGCGCGCTCGCCGTGCTCACCCTGCACCTGCCGATGGAGCGCGGAGCGTACGTCGACGGCATCCCGGATCCCAAGGACGAACTGATACTGGCCCAGCATCCGTTCCTCTACCGGCTGCTGCTGCGCGCCACCGATCCCGATCCGGACCGCCGCTTCCCGTCCGCGCGAGTGCTGGCCGCCCAGCTCACCGGCGTGCTGCGCGAGATCCTGGCCGCCGAGACCGGCAACGAGCACCCGCAGCTGTCGACGCTGTTCAGCCCGCCGCGCACCAGCTTCGGCACCGGTGAACTCATCGCCCAGACCGACGGCATCATCGACGGCGTCGGCCGCGGCACCCTGCTGCGACCCGGTGACGTGGTGGCCGCGCTGCCGGTGCCCATCATCGATCCGGCCGACCCGTCCGCGCCGCTGCTGGCCGGCGCGGCCCACCCCGAACCCCGGCACTCGCTCGAGGAGCTGCGGCATGCCCGCCAGCGCGGGGCCGCCGAACCCGGCGGCGCGCCCGAGACCCTCGAACTGGAGGTCACCCTCGCTGAGGCCCGCGCGCACCTGGACCTGAACGAGCCCGCGGCGGCGCGCATGCTGCTGGCCCGGCTCACCGACGAACCCGAGCCGCCCGCCTGGGACTGGCGCATCGACTGGTATCTCGGGCTCACGGAACTGCTGGAGCTGGAGTACGAGCGCGCCTTCGCCCGCTTCGACGCGGTGCTCGAGGCGCTGCCGGGCGAGATCGCGCCCAAGCTGGCGCTCGCCGCCACCGCGGAACTCATTCTCCAGCACTGGGATTCGCCGGACCCCGAGGAATGGCGCTCCTACGCCGAGAACTACTACGCCACCGTGTGGCGCACCGACCGGGGCGTGGTGAGCGCCGCGTTCGGCCTGGCCCGGCAGCTGGCGGCGGCCGGGAACATCACCGCCGCGGTGCACGCCCTCGACCAGGTGCCGCCCGCCTCCCGGCACTACGCGGAAGCCCGGATGACGGCCATCCTCATGCTGCTGAGCTGCGCTCCGGCCGCGGAACTGGACGAGTCGACCCTCCAGGTGGCGGCGGCGCGCGTGCAGGACCTGCCGCCGGGTGAGGGGCGCGCGGCGCAGCTGCGGATCCTGTCGATGGGCATCGCGCTGGGCTGGGTGCAGGCGGGGAACAAGCCGAAGTCGGCCGGCTCCACGCTGTTCGGGTCGCCGTTCACCGAGCGGGATCTGCGGCGCGGCATCGAGGCGGGGCTACGTGGGCTGGCCCGGTCCGCGCCCGAACGCAATCACCGGTACGCGCTGGTGGACCTGGCCAACGCGGTGCGCGCCAAATCCTGGTTCTGACAGCCGGTCTCGGGGAATCCGGAGGAGCCCCGTGCCGCCCGCGGCGGTCTCGAGGGCAGCCTGAGACCATGTGACCGGCGAGGGATTGACGGCCACCACCGCGGTCGTGCGTGGTGCGACACGGGTTCCGGTGGACCGGCGGGAACCGGTCCGGGCACCACTGTGCCGACCGCATCATGATGTTTTCGTGAGGAAGCCTCAGCCGACCAGCTGCGCGGCCGCGCGGGCGATGGCGAGCTCCTCGTTGGTCGGCACCACCAGCACCGAGATCTCCGAGTCGTCGGCCGAAATACGGCGTGCGGTCCGGTCTTTCGCGGTGTTCCGGTCGGCGTCGATCCGGATGCCATAGCGCTCCAGACCCGCCAGCGCCTCCGCGCGCACCCGCGCGTCGTTCTCGCCGACCCCGGCGGTGAACGTGATCGCGTCCACCCGGCCCAGCTCGATCAGGTACGCGCCGATGTAGCGCCGCAACCGGTGGATGTAGACATCGAACGCGAGTTTCGCGGCGGGATGGCCGGTTTCGATCAGACGGCCCAGCTCGCGGAAGTCATTGACCCCGGACAGGCCCTTGATCCCGGAATACCGGTTGAGCAGGGCGTCCACATCGTCGACATCCATGCCCGCGGTACGGATCAGGTGGAAGATGATGCCCGGATCCAGATCCCCGGACCGGGTGCCCATGACCAGGCCCTCCAATGGCGTCAAGCCCATGCTGGTGTCCACCGCCTGCCCCGCGCGAATGGCGGAGGCGGACGCACCGTTGCCCAGGTGCAGCACGATCTGGTTCAGCTCGGCGCGATCCCTGCCGAGGAACTCCGCCGCCTGCCCGGACACGTAGTCGTGCGAGGTGCCGTGGAACCCGTACTTGCGGACCCCGTGCGCCGCGGCGGTTTCCGCGTCGATGGCGTAGGTCTTGGCGGCGGCGGGCAGATTGTGGAAGAAGGCGGTGTCGAACACCGCGACCTGTGGCACCCGCGGCAGCAGCGCCCGCGCGGACTCGATGCCGATCACATTCGGCGGATTGTGCAGCGGCGCCAGGGCGGACAGGTCGGTGATGGCCTGCACGACGTCGTCGGTGATGAGCGTCGGCTCATAGAACACCTCGCCGCCGTGCACCACCCGGTGCCCGACCGCGCCCAGATCGGCGTGCGCCAGATCCTGGCCGCTCGCGATGAACAGGTCGAACACCACCCGCAGGCCCTGCGCGTGATCGGCGATCGAGCCCTGGTACTCGAAAGTCTTCTCGCCCGTGTGGTGTTCGACGGTCACCGCGTCCGACTCGACCGCCTCGCCGATGCGCTGCACCATGCCGTGCGCGCACACGTCGGCCGTGGCGGGCTCCAGCAGCTGGTACTTGATCGACGAGGAACCCGAATTGATCACCAGGACCTTCATTTACGCCTCCTGCTGCGCCTGAATCGCGGTGATCGCGACCGTGTTCACGATGTCGGCGACCAGCGCGCCCCGCGACAGATCATTGACCGGCTTGTTCAAACCCTGCAACACCGGGCCGATCGCCACCGCGCCCGCGCTGCGCTGCACGGCCTTGTAGGTGTTGTTGCCGGTATTGAGGTCCGGGAAGATGAAGACCGTCGCCTGCCCGGCCACCGCGGAATTCGGCAGCTTGGTCTTTGCCACCGCGGGCTCGATCGCCGCGTCGTACTGGATCGGGCCCTCCACCAGCAGCTCCGGGGCTCGATCGTGCACGAACTTGGTGGCGTCGCGCACCTTGTCGACATCCGCGCCGGTGCCCGACTCGCCCGTCGAATAGGAGAGCATGGCCACGCGCGGGTCGATGCCGAACTGGGCGGCGGTCCGCGCCGACGAGATGGCGATATCGGCCAGCTGATCCGAGGTCGGGTCCGGCACCACCGCGCAGTCGCCGTACACCAGCACCCGGTCCGCCAGGCACATCAGGAACACGCTCGACACCGTGGACACGCCCGGCTCGGTCTTGATGATCTCGAAGGACGGGCGGATGGTGTGCGCGGTGGTGTGCGCCGCGCCCGACACCATGCCGTCGGCGACCCCCATGTGCACCATCATGGTGCCGAAATACGAGATGTCGCCGATGTATTCGCGAGCCCGTTCCACCGTCATGCCCTTGTGGGCGCGCAGGCGGGCGTACTCCTCGGCGAATTCGTCACGCAGCGGACAGGTCTGGGGATCGAGCACCTCGGCGGCGTCGATGTCCACGCCCAGTTCGGCGGCGCGGCCGCGCACCGCGGCCTCGTCGCCGAGAATGGTGAGGTCGGCGATCTTGCGCTGCAGCACCCGGCCCGCGGCGCGCAGGATGCGGTCGTCGTCGCCCTCGGGCAGCACGATGCGCTTGCGGTCGGCGCGGGCCCGTTCGATGAGCTGGTACTCGAACATCTGCGGGGTCACGATGTTCGGAATGGGAATCTCGATCTGCCGCAACAGCTCCCGCGGATCGACCCGCTCCTCCATCAACGCCAGCGCGGTGTCCACCTTGCGCATACTGGACAGCGAGACCCGGCCGCGGGTCAACGCGGTGGCCTTGGCGGCATCGAAGGTGCGCAGGTCGGTGGACAGGATCGGCAACCGCGGCTTGAGGCCCGCCATCAACCGGGCCACCGCCGGATCGGGCAGCATGCCGCCGTTCATGATGATGCCCGCCAGCGACGGAAAACCCTCCGCCTCATGGGCGTTCACCAGGGCGAGCAGCACGTCGGAGCGGTCGCCGGGCGAGATGACCACGACGCCGTCGGTGAGACGTTCCAGAATGTGCTCGGCGGTCATGCCGCCGACCATCACATCGAGGGCCTCACGGTGCATGAGTTCCGGGTCGCCGCTGTAGATCTCGCCGTCGATCGCCTCGCGCAGCTCCTCCATGGTGGGGGCCTGCAGCAGCGGCACCTCCGGCAGCGTCCAGGACGGCACCGCGCACGCCTTGGCCAGAGCCTGGGCGTCGGCCTCCAGCTGGTCGGGCTCGCAGCGGTTGGCGACCACCGCCACCAGCTTGGCGTGCTCGGCCACCAGTTCGCTGCGGCACAGCTCCACCAGCTGGCCCAATTCGTCGGGGGTGCGGCCGATTCCGCGCACCACCAGCAGCACCGGCGCACCCAGATTGACCGCGATGCGGGCGTTGAACCGCAGTTCGCTGGGGCTGGCCACATCGGTGTAGTCCGAACCCAGGATGAGCACAGCGTCGCAGTGTTTGGCGACATCGTGATAGCGCATGACGATCTCGCTGATCGCCGCGTCCGGGTCCGCGTGCACCTGCTCGTAGGTGACGCCGATCGCCTGGTCGTAGTCGACGTCGGCGGTCGAATACTCGAGCAGCAGCTCGAGGATGTAGTCCCGGGCGGTGGCGGACCGGGTGATCGGCCGGAACACGCCCACCCGCGGGGTAGTGGCCGCCAAGGCCTGGAGTACGCCGAGCGCGACCGTCGACTTTCCGGTGTCGCCCTCGGGGGACGCGATGTACACACTGGAGACCGGTGTGGCAGCCATGGCCGAAAGCCTACCGACCGTTATGCGCCCTTTTCCGCAGGGACGGGCATGCGGGTTCGATGCCCGTCCCCGATGGAGATCACCCTCACATCCAGTTACGTCTCGCCCACCCAGTGTTCGGGGCGCGTCTCGTTCTGGACTGAGTGGAGCGGAGGAGCGAAGCGGAGGAGCGGAGGGAGGGAAGAACGAGACCTCCAGCGCCCCGAACCCGCCTGTAGCGAAGCGGAAGGCAATTAGACACCGAGCGCGCGGAGTCGGGGAGCGAGGTCGCGCTCGAACAGGTCGAGGAAGCGGCGCTGGTCGTGGCCCGGGGCGTGGAAGACCAGGTGGTTCAGGCCCGCGTCGAGGTAGGGCTTGATCTGCTCGACGGCCTGATCCGGGTCGCTGGCCACGATCCAGCGCTTGGCGATCTGCTCGATCGGCAGCGCGTCGGCGGCGGCCTCCATCTCCATCGGGTCGGTGATGGAGTGCTTCTGCTCCGCGGTCAGGGACAGCGGGGCCCAGAAGCGCGTGTTCTCCAGCACCAGAGCGGGATCGGTGTCGTAGGAGATCTTGATCTCGATCATGCGGTCGATGTCGTCGACCGAACGGCCCGCCTTGGCCGCGCCCTCCGCGACGGCCGGCATCAGCTTCTCGGTGTAGAGGTCCATGCCCTTGCCCGAGGTGCAGATGAAACCGTCACCCGCGCGCCCCGCGTACCGGGCCACCAGCGGGCCGCCCGCCGCGATGTACACCGGGATGCCGCCCTTGGGCACGTCGTAGATGGAGGCGCCGACGGTCTTGTAGTACTGGCCGTCGAAGTCCACACGCTCGCCGGTCCACAGCGCGCGCATCAGCTCCACCGACTCGCGCAGCCGGGCGAACCGCTCCTTGAACTCCGGCCACTCGCCCTGGAAACCGGTCGCGATCTCGTTGAGCGCCTCACCCGAGCCGACACCCAGCATGATGCGATCCGGGTACAGGCAGCCCAGCGTGGCGAACGCCTGCGCGATCACCGCCGGGTTGTAGCGGAAGGTCGGGGTCAGCACCGAGGTGCCGAGCTGAATCCGATTGGTGCGCTCCCCCACCGCGGCCAGGAAGGCCAGCGAGAACGGGGCGTGCCCGCCATTGTGCCGCCACGGCTGGAAATGGTCGGAGACCGTGGCGCTGTCGAGGCCGTGCTCCTCCGCCGCCACCGCGAGCTCCACCAGCTCACGCGGGCCGAACTGTTCGGCGGACGCCTTGTAACCGAGCTTGAGGTCCTTCACCTGGGCACTCCTGTCGCCATGCTGCGCTCGCGCCGGTCGGCGCGAACGGCCTCCTTCGCACACTAGTCAGCACCGGAAGACGGTGCGGCAGCGGTCACACCGCAGGAATATATGAGCTTTCGATCCGCGGATAGCGGAGAATATGCGCGTGACCAACGCGAGCCGAGAACCGATCCTCTCCTACCTGACCGATATGGACGGCGTCCTGGTCCACGAGAACCACCTGGTGCCCGGAGCCGACGAGTTCCTCGCCGAACTGCGCGACAACCAGATCCCGTTCCTGGTGCTCACCAACAACAGCATCTACACCGCGCGCGACCTGCAGGCCCGGCTCCAGCACACCGGCCTCGACATCCCCGTCGAATCCATCTGGACCTCCGCCCTGGCCACCGCCACCTTCCTGAAGGACCAGCGGCCCGACGGCACCGCCTACGTGGTCGGCGAATCGGGGCTCACCACCGCGCTGCACGAAATCGGTTACGTCCTCACCGATTCCAACCCCGACTACGTGGTGCTCGGCGAAACCCGCACCTATTCGTTCGAGGCCATCACCACCGCCATCCGCCTGATCGCGGCGGGAGCCCGCTTCATCGCCACCAACCCCGACGCCACCGGGCCCTCGCGCGAGGGCATCCTCCCGGCCACCGGCTCGGTCGCGGCCCTGATCACCCAGGCCACCGGTAAGAAGCCGTACTACGTGGGCAAGCCCAACCCGCTGATGATGCGCTCAGCGCTGCGTCGGCTGGGCGCGCACTCGCAGTCCACCGTCATGATCGGGGATCGCATGGACACCGACGTCATCTCCGGTCTGGAGGCGGGCATGCGGACCATCCTGGTCACCACCGGCATCTCCACGCCCGCCATGGTCGAGCAGTTCCCGTACCGCCCGACCGCCATCCTGCCATCGGTCGCCTCGCTGGTCGGCAAGACCAAGGACCCGTTCGCGCTGTAGTCAGGCGGCGCCCGTCGCGTCGTCCTCGAGTGCGTCGAGGGCGGCCGACAGGGTCGTCAGCGCGTCCACGACCCGCTCCAGCTCATCCCTGCCCAGTTGCGCGACAAGGCGTTTCGCCATCGCCGCGTGCTGCGGGTCGATCGCGCGGACCGCGTCGTGACCGGACTCGGTGATGGCCACCAGCTTGGCGCGCCGATGCGCCGGATTCGGCTGGTACTCGACGAATCCCTTGCCCTCCAGCACATCCGCGATGCGCTGCACGCTCTGCCGGGTGATGCCCATCTCGCGGGCGATGCCCGCCACCGGCAACGGCCGGTGCAGGATCGCGCCCAGTACCTGCCACCACGCCACCGTGATCCCGGACGGCCTCGCCAATTCCTCGGCGATGCCGAGGAATTGGCCGTTCAGCTTGAACGACGTGACCGCCGCCGTCGCGAACAGTTCCTGCCCGGTGCGCGTCACCGCGCGGCCGCCCGCTGCTGCTCGTACTCGTAGAGCGTGTAGAAGCCCGCGGGATCGTTGTTTCCGTACAGCTTGTACCAGGCCTCCAGCACGTGCGGCTCGAAAATGTCCAGGCGAGCAAGGATCTCGCGCGCGAACTCGACCGGGCTGGTGCCGGACGCCGTGATCACGTCGCCACCGGTGACGGCGGGCGTCTGGACGAAGTGCTCACCGCCCGCGTAGCCGCTGTAGGCCAGGTATTCGGCGGCATTGCTGGTGTGCGGCCGATCGTCGAGCAGCCCCTCCTGCGCCAGCGCGAAGGTGCCACCGCAGATCGCCGCCACCGGGATCCCGGCCGTCACGAACTCGCGGGCCTTGCGGGCGAAAGCGGCGGGGGCCTCGGGATGAAGCTCGGTCTCCAGGCCCGGCAGGATCAGCATGGCACTGTCGCCCGGCTTCAGATCGTCGAGGACGACGTCCGGCAGGACGCGCATGCCACCCATCGAGGTGATCGGTTCGGCGCTGACGGCGACCGTCTTGACCTGCCATGTTCCCGGGTCACGGTGCCAGAGTGCGCGATTGATGTGTGCGGTCGCGTGGCCGACCTCCCAGTCCGAGAAGGTGTCGTAGACGGCCATGTGCACTGTTTTCATCATGACAGCATGCTGTCATTTTTGACAGCATGCTGTCAAGATCATTCGGGTCCATGAACGACGAAGGGCCGGAACCCCATGGGTTCCGGCCCTGTCGACTACTCGTCGGCTCAGCTCAACGCGTGATCCAGATCGTTGAGCAGATCCTCCACGTCCTCCAGACCGATGGAGACGCGCAGCACGCCATCGGTAATGCCCACGGCCGCACGGCCTTCCGGCCCCATCGCCCGGTGGGTGGTGGTGGCCGGGTGGGTGATCAGCGTCTTCGCGTCACCGAGGTTGTTGGAGATGTCGATGATCCGCAGCCGGTTCAGCACCTCGAACGCGCGCTTCTTGGCCTCGTTGTCGCCGGCCTTCAGCTCGAAGGTGATCACCGTGCCGCCGCCCGACATCTGGCGCTTGGCCAGCTCGAACTGCGGATGCGAGGACAGGAACGGGTACTTCACCCACGCCACCGCCGGATGCGACTCCAGGAACTGGGCGATCTTCAACGCCGAGTCCACCGACTGGCGCAGGCGCAGCGGCATCGTCTCCAGACCCTTGAGCAGGGTCCAGGCATTGAACGGGCTCAGCGCCGGACCGGTGTGGCGCATCAGGTTCTTCACCGGGCCGTCGATGTACTCCCGCGGACCCAGGATCGCGCCGCCGAGCACCCGGCCCTGGCCGTCGATGTGCTTGGTGCCCGAGTAGACGGTGATGTCCGCGCCCAGATCGAAGCCGCGCTGCAGCAGCGGGGTGGCGAAGACGTTGTCCAGCACCACCTTCGCGCCCGCCGCGTGCGCCAGATCCGAGACCGCGCGCACATCGGTGAGAGTCTGCATCGGGTTCGAGGGGGTCTCGAAGAAGACGGCCTGGGTGGGGACGGACAGCGCCTGCCCCCACTGGTTCAGGTCCTCGCCGTCGACGAACACCGTCTCCACGCCCCAGCGCGGCAGGATCTCGTTGGCCACCACGAAGCAGGAGCCGAACAGGCTGCGCGCCGCGACCAGCCGGTCACCGGCGGACAGCAGCGCGCCCAGCGCGGTGAACACCGCCGACATGCCCGACGCGGTCGCGAAACAGGCTTCCGCGCCGTCGATCAGGCGCAGCCGCTCCTCGAACATGGCGACCGTCGGGTTGCCGTAGCGCGAGTACACGAAGTGCTCGATATCGCCGGTGAAGGAGGCCTCGGCCGCCTCGGCGCTCTCGTAGACGAAACCCGAATTGAGGAACAGCGCCTCGGAGGTCTCGTCGAAGCCGGAGCGCCGGGTGCCGCCGCGGACCGCCTGGGTGGCGGGGCCGACGCCCTCGGGGAGCGGTTTCTCGAAAGAGCCGCCGGTGATCATGACTGCCTCCACGGAAGTCCGTCGGCGCGCCAGCCGGTGCTGCCGCGGTGGCCTTGGCCGTCGAGCGCACCCTCGAAGCCGTCGACCACATTGAACGAGGGGGTGATGCCGAGTGTGGTGGCGGCGGTGGCCGCGCCGATCGAACGCTGGCCGGAGCGACAGATGAAGATGACGGGCGCGTCCGAGTCCGGGGTCCGGTGGGCCAGCGACTGCTTCAGCAGGTCGGTGAACCGGGCGTTGGGGGTACCGGTGACGTCGACCCACTCGATCAGCGCGGTCGGACGGCCGATGCCGCCGGTGTCGGGCACGCCGACGAACCGCCACTCGGCCTCGGTGCGCACGTCCACCAGGACCGCATCGGGGTTGTCGCGCAACAACTCCCACGCCTGCTTGGGCGTGATGTCACCTGCGTAGCTCACTTGTACCTCCTGAGAATCCGCACTTGCCGCACCGCTGTCCGATGCGAGGCCAGGTCGTCACCCGGAGCACCCCACCGCGGAGGAGGGTTGCCGACCAGCCAGCCGGGGCTTGGCGCTGGTACTCATGACCTGGGATTGAGATTGCCGAAGAACCGTCCCCACTGTCAAACCCCAGTGAGGTATTCGGCCGTTGTCACGAATTACAGACCAACCAGCGGGAATTCTCCTTGGCGAAGTGCCACGTCGACGTCGTCGGCGCCCCGGCGACGGTGAACGTGACCTGCGCGGTGGCCTGGTCGCCCGTGACGGACGCGTCGGTCAGCTTGTCGAAGGCGATCGAGCCGCCGGTCGCGGTGGCCGCCTTCAGCGGCGAGGCGTTCTCGTCGAATCCCTTGCAGGACAGCACCGGGTCGTACTTCCCGGAGTCGTTGCGGGCCATCACGAACTTGGTCGCCGCCAGCGAGAGCCGATCGGAATCTGTGACATTCTTCTCAACCGGCGACACGACCGACGCGATCACGATTCCCAGGATCACCACCGCGATGATTCCCGCCGCCACCAGGAACGGCCACATGCTGCGGGTCTCGTTCTGGTCGATCCGGATCGGGGTCTCCTCGGCGTCGCTCATGGGTAGATCATGCCTGGTCCCCTTGTGCGGGCCGCCGCGTGCCATCGATAGAATCAGCAGAATTTCCCGCCCCAGCGCGGGAATAGCAAGACTACGCAGCAACGCTGCAGCGTCGGGGGCCAACGGAGGCCGCCGAGGCCAGAGCGTCAACTTAGCCTAAGCTAAGAGCGACGGCTGAGTTTTGACGGCAAGTTAGTTTCGACCCAAAGGGTGCGCGGAAGAATGACCGAACAGAGTGCAGCGACCCGCCCGCTACGCATTGCGATCGTGGGCGCAGGACCGGCCGGCATCTACGCCGCCGACGCGTTGATGAAGTCCGACGCGGACGTGAGCATCGATCTCTACGAGCGCATGCCCGCGCCCTTCGGCCTGATCCGCTACGGCGTGGCGCCGGACCACCCGCGCATCAAGGGCATCATCACCGCGCTGCACAAGGTGCTCGACAAGCCGCAGGTCCGCCTGCTGGGCAATATCGACTACGGCGTCGACATCACCCTCGAGGACCTGCAGCAGTTCTACGACGCGGTCATCTTCTCCACCGGCGCCAACGCCGACCGCGCGCTGGGCGTCCCGGGCATCGACCTGGACGGCTCCTACGGCGCCGCGGACTTCGTGTCCTGGTACGACGGCCACCCCGACGTCGCCCGCACCTGGCCGCTGGAGGCGGAGAAGGTCGCCGTCCTCGGCGTCGGCAACGTCGCCCTCGACGTGGCGCGCGTGCTCGCCAAGACCGGCGACGAGCTGCTGCCGACCGAGATCCCGCCGAACGTCTACGAGGGCCTCCAGGCCAACAAGGCGCTCGAGGTGCACGTGTTCGGCCGCCGCGGTCCCGCGCAGGCCAAGTTCACCCCGCTCGAGCTGCGCGAGCTCGACCACTCGCCGACCATCGAGGTCATCGTCGACCCCGAGGACATCGACTACGACGAGGGCTCCGAGGCCGCGCGCCGGCACTCCAAGCAGGTCGACATGATCTGCAACACCCTCGAGCAGTGGGCCATCCGCGACGTCGGCGACCGCCCGCACAAGCTGTTCCTGCACTTCTTCGAGAACCCCTCGGAGATCCTGGGCGAGGACGGCAAGGTCGTGGGCCTGCGCACCGAGCGCACCCAGCTCGACGGCACCGGAAACTGCAAGGGCACCGGCGAATTCAAGGACTGGGACATCCAGGCCGTGTACCGCGCGGTAGGCTACCTGTCGCAGAACATCCCGGCCCTGCCCTTCGACGACCAGGCCGGCACCGTGCCCAACGAGGCCGGTCGCGTGATCGTCGACGAGAACGCCGACGGCGCGGCTCGCTACATGCCCGCTACCTACGTCACCGGCTGGATCAAGCGCGGCCCGGTCGGCCTCATCGGCCACACCAAGGGCGACGCCAACGAGACCATCGCCTGCCTGCTCGACGACGCCGCCGACTTCGCCCCGGCCGCCAAGCCGGAGCTCGAGGCCGTCACCGAGTTCCTCGAGGGCAAGGGCATCCCGTTCACCACCTGGGCCGGCTGGTACCGCCTGGACGCGCACGAGCGCGCCCTCGGCGAGCCGCAGGGTCGCGAGCGGGTCAAGGTCGTCGAGCGCGACGAGATGCTGGCCGCCTCCGAGCCCGACAAGGCCTCCTGAGCGGTTATCGACCCGACGTCCTGACCAGCGTGAATCCGCCTGCCGGACAAGGTTGTCCACACTTGTCACCGTTCTGAGGCATGCTGATCACGTGTTCGATGCCCATCTCCACATCTTCGATCCGCGGTTCCCGCTGGTCGAGAACGAGGGCTACCTGCCCGACCCGTACACCATCGCCGACTATCGCAAGCGCATGTCCCGCTTCGATATCGACGGTGGCGCGGTGGTCAGCGGGTCCTTCCAGGGCACCGATCAGAGCTATCTGCTGGCCGCCCTCGCCGAACTCGGCGAGGGCTGGGTCGGCGTCACCAATCTGCACGTCGACGCGAGCGACGCCGAGATCCTCGCGCTGAGCAAGGCCGGGGTGCGGGCCATCCGGTTCAACCTCAAGCGGGCGGGCGGCGACATCGTCGGGCTCACCATGCTGGCCCTGCGCGCCTACGAACTGGCCGGGTGGCACGTCGAGCTCTACATCGACGGGTCCATGCTGGGCTCGCTGGAACCGGTCATCACCAAGCTGCCCAAGCTGTCCATCGACCACCTGGGCATGTCCGACGACTGCCTGCCGTACCTGCTCAACCTGGTCGATCGGGGAGCCAAGGTGAAGGCCTCCGGCTTCGGGCGGGTGGCCATGAACGTCGGCTCGGCCCTGCGCAAGATCCACACGGTCAACCCCGAAGCCCTGATGTTCGGCACCGATCTGCCGGGCACCCGGGCCGGGCGGCCCTTCCGCGACGCCGACATCTCCCTGCTCGCCGACTCGGTGGGCTCGGATCTGCACAAGGTCCTGGAAGACAATGCCCGCGCCTTCTACGGCCTGCCCGCCAAGGTCCGCGACTTCGAGGACCCGGCCGCGAACCGCTCGACCGGGGAACCGCCGACGCTGCGGCTGCCGCGCTCGGAACTGCCCGGTCCCCAGCACCCGGCCACGCTCCCGCTGCCCCGCATCGATCGATAGGCCGCGCCCTCCGCGCTTCCGAACCTTCGCGTTATTGTCATAGCGTCAACACCGGCGAGTGAGCCGGTGCGCAGCATTCGACGACGAACCGAGGTAGGGCGTGAGCACTCCATCCACCGCCAAGCAGGGCCCGCTCGCGGGCATCCGGGTTGTTGAACTGGCCGGCATCGGCCCCGGTCCGCACGCGGCACTGCTGCTCGCCGACCTCGGCGCCGACGTGGTCCGGGTCCAACGGCCCGGCATGCTGCCCGGCTTCATGGAACGCCCGCAGTGGCGCGGCCGCACCATCGTCGAGGCCAACCTCAAGGATCCGGCCGACATCGAGAAGGTGCTCGGCCTCATCGAGAAGGCCGACGTGCTGCTCGAGGGCTTCCGCCCCGGCGTGACCGAGCGCATGGGCCTGGGCCCCGACGCCGCGCTGGAGCGCAACCCGCGCCTGGTCTACGGCCGCATGACCGGCTGGGGCCAGTACGGCCCGATGGCCGACCGCGCGGGCCACGACATCAACTACATCTCCCTCACCGGTGTGCTGAACGCCATCGGCCGCAAGGGCGAGCGGCCGGTCCCGCCGCTGAACATGGTCGGCGACTTCGGCGGCGGTTCCATGTTCCTGGTCTTCGGCATCCTGGCCGCGCTGGTGGAACGCCAGAACTCCGGCAAGGGCCAGGTCATCGACGCCGCCATGATCGACGGCGCGCTCGCGCTGTCGCACATGATCTGGGGCATGAAGGGCGTCGGCCTGTGGTCGGACGAGCGCGGCACCAACCTGCTCGACACCGGCATGGCGTTTTACGACACCTACGAGACCTCCGACGGCAAGTACATGGCAGTCGGCTGCATCGAGCCGCAGTTCTACGCCGAACTGCTGCAGGGCCTGGAGATCTCCCCCGAGGGCCTGCCCAACCAGCTCGACCCCAACGGCCAGGACCAGCTGCGCAAGCTGTTCACCGAGAAGTTCAAGACCAAGACCCGCGACGAGTGGTGGGCGATCTTCGAACACACCGACGCCTGCACCACCCCGGTGCTGACCTTCACCGAGGCCGAGCAGAACCCGCACATCCAGGCCCGCACCGGCCTGGTCGAGATCGACGGCGTCGTGCAGCACGCCCCGGCCCCGCGCTTCTCGCGCACTCCGGCCGCGGTTCCGACGCCGCCGCCGAACGAGGGCACCCCGATCGAGACCGTCTGGGCCGACTGACCTTCCCGTGCACGGCCGAACGCCCCCTGTGGAATTCCACAGGGGGCGTTGACTTTTCCGATGCGGCGGAGCGTGGCTCGGGGATTACGGGGCGACCAGCTGGATGTCCAGCTCGATGGCGATCTTGTCGCTCAGCATGGCGTTCGGCATGCCCGGCGCGACGTCGAAGTCGCTGCGCTTGATGGAGCCGGTGGCGTTGAAGCCCGCGTGCTCCTTGTTGTCCTGCGGGAAGACCTGCACGCCGCCCCACTCGACCGCGAGGGTGACCGGCTTGGTGATGCCGCCGATGGTGGCCTCACCGGTGACCTCGAACTCGTCCGAGAGGGCGATCGGCTCGGGGATGCGGAAGGTCAGGTGCGGGCGGTTGGCGACATCCAGGATGTCGGCGCTGCGGACGTGGCCGTCGCGCATCTCGTTGCCGGTGTCGAAGGAGTCGAAGTAGATGGTGGCCTCGATGGCGGCCTCGCCGGCCTCGTTGACCACGAAGCCGGTCTCGAAGCGGTTGAAGCGGCCGCGGACCTTGGAGATGCCCAGGTGCTTCACGGTGAAGTTGACCGAGGAGTGGGCGGCGTCCAGGGTCCAGGAGCCGGGGGCGAGGGTGGTCTGCTCGGAAGTCGTCATGTCACCTACCGTAAGTGGACTCCGGTCCGTTTATCCACACCGTGGTTATCCGGGGATTGGCAGGGCTGGGATAACGGAACACGGACCAGGCAGTATGGAAGAGTGTCCCGTTCCGAATTCGCCGAGTTCCTGATCGCCCGACGCGCCCAGCTGCAGCCCGAGGACGTCGGCCTGCCCAGCGGCCGCCGCCGGCGCACACCCGGCCTGCGCCGCGAGGAGGTGGCCGCGCTCGCCGGCGTCAGCGCAGACTACCTGGCCCGGCTGGAACAGGGACGCGACACCAACCCCTCCACCGCCGTGCTCGCCGCGCTCGCGGATGCCTTGCGGCTCAACGAAGTCGAGAAACACCACTTCGGCAAGCTGGCCTTGGGCCTGGAACAGAAGACCACCTGCCCGGCCGCCGGACAGGCCCGCGAACAGGTCTCCGACACCATCCAGGCCGTCATCGACGCGCTGCAGCCCACACCCGCCTTCGTGCTCGGCCGCTGGCTGAACCTGCTGTCCTGGAACCCGTCCTTCCGCGACTTCACCGAACCGCTCGGCATGTTCGACACCGAGGCGCACAACAACTTCGCGATCTACGTCTTCGACCATCCGGCCGCCCGGAAAACCTTCCTCAACTGGACCGACGTCGCCGACATGGCCACCTCGGCGCTGCGGGCCGCCGCCACCCGATTCCCCGACGACCCCTCGGTCGCCGGGACCATCGAGACGCTGAGCCGCAATCCCGAGTTCGAGCGGCGCTGGCGTGAGCACCGGCTCACCGACTTCCGTTCCGTCGTGGTGCGCCTGCAGCACCCGCTGCGCGGCGAGGTGGAGGTCGAAGTGGAGACCCTGGATCCGGCCGCGGACCAGACGGTCATGATCTGGCTGGTCGACCGCCGACACGCCCGAACCCCTGGATTGCGGCTGGTCAACGAATAAAAACCGCAGCTCGCACGCCCGCGTTCCGACCGCCGGGGCGGGCCCGGCGAACTACAGTTGATCCATGGCTCGGAATTGGCCGATGGTCGAACGGGAGAACGAGCTCGAATCGATCAGGTCGGCGCTCACCGGCGGCGACTTCGTCGGTGTGGTGCTCACGGGTGACGCGGGGGTCGGGAAAACCACGCTGGCGCGGATGGCCACCGCCGCCGCCGGAAATGTCCGCTGGGTGGCCGGCACCGAATCCGCCCGCAGCATTCCGCTCGGAGTCTTCGCGCACATGGTGGGGGTGTACACCGCCCACGACCCGGTGACCTTCATGGCCGCCGCCCGCGAAGCGCTGCTCGCCGACGGGCACACCATCATCGGCGTCGACGACGCCCACCTGCTCGACCAGCTCTCCGCCACCCTGCTGCTGCAGCTGGCCATCGACAGGGCCGCCCACATCGTGGCCACCGTGCGCAGCGGGGTGCAGGTGCCCGACGCCATCACCTCGCTGTGGAAGGACGGGCACCTGCTGCGCATCGACCTCGCCCCCTTCACCCAGCGGCAGAGCGTCGAACTCGTGGAATCCATGCTGGGCGGGCAGCTGGAGGGCTTCACCGCCAACCTGATGTGGGAATCCTCCGGCGGCAACGCGCTTTTCCTGCGCCACCTCGTCGACGGCGCGCTCGAGGCGGGCACGCTGCGGCAGGTCAACGGGGTGTGGCAGCTGCGCGGCCGGGCCGCCGTCACCTCGGAACTGGCTGCGCTGCTGGAGGATCGGGTGGAACAGCTGCCCGAAACGGTGCTGCGGGTGCTGGAACTGCTCACCTTCTGCGAGCCCATCGACCTGGACGTGTTGTCCGAGATCGCGGGTGAGGAAGCCGTCGAATCGGCCGAAACCCGCGGGCTCATCAGGATTGTCGAGAACGGGCACCAGCTGCTGGTGCGCTACAACCATCCGCTGTTCGGCGAGGTGATCCGGCGGCGGCTGGGCATCGCGTCGGCGCGGCGACTGCGCGGACGGCTGTACTCCTCGCTCAAGGACCGGCCCGTCAACTCCGCCTCCGAACGCATCCGGCTCGCCGAATTGGCCTTGGACAGCGACAAATCCGCCGACCTGGAACTGTTCCTGGCCGCGGCCGCCGACGCCATCAGCCTGGCGAACCTGCCACTGGGAGAACGGTTCGCGCGCGCCGCCGTGGAACGACAGGGCGGCGTCGAAGCCGCCGATCTGCTCGCCCGCGCCCTGCTCTGGCAGGGACATCGCATCGAGGCCGAACGCACCCTCGCCGGATTCGACCCCGACCAGCTCACCGAGGTCCAGCTGGCGCGCTGGGGCAGCACCCGGGTCTCGAACCTGCTGTGGGCCATGGGTGACGCCGACCGCGCCGACGCCGTGCTGGATTCGGTGCGCAGCCGGGTCAGCCACCCGAAAATCATTGCGGCGCTGGACGGTCTGGCCTCCGCCTGCGCGGTCAACGAGAACCGGATCGAGGAGGCGATCACCCTCGCCGAATCGGTCATGTCCACCCCCGAGGCGCCGCCGTGGGCGGTGTACTGGGCGGCGTTCGGCGGCGGACTCGCGCTGGCGCTCATGGGGCGCGGCGAGGCGGCCCGGCAGTACGCCGCGCGCGGACACAGCGTCGAACCCCACATCGACGGGCTGAACCGATTCATGTTCACCCACGCCGAGGTGCTGGCGCTCACCTTCACCGGGGAGCTCGACACCGCGCGGACGTGCGCCAGCCGGCCCTACCCGTTCTCCTCCCCCGGGCAGTACCTGGCCTGGGGGCTGGTCAAGATCCTGCAGGGCACCGTGGACGTGGCGCAGGGCAAGTTCCCGCAGGGCATCGACAATCTCGAACAAGCGCTCGCGGCGCTCACCACCGAGGGCGCGGCGGCCTGGATGTTCCCCGCGCAACTGCGGCTCGCCGAAGCCTATTCGGCGCTCGGGCGGCCCGCCGAGGCCTCGGAAGCCATTGCGGCAGCGGCCTTCCGGGGCGGACGGCACAGCGCCGTGTACGGAGCGCTGCTGGAGCTGGCGCGCGCCATGCAGGCCGGGGCCGAGGGCACCGCGACACCGGCCGTCCGGCTCGCCATCGGGGCCGCGGACCTGGCCGCGCGCTCCCGCCAGCACGCGGTCGAGGCGATGGCGCTGCACACCGCGGCCCGATTCGGCGACCCCTCGGTCGCGGGGCGGCTGGCCGACCTGGCGGCCCGCATCGACGGGCGGCTGGTACAGGTGCAGGCCCGGCACGCGGTCGCGGTCGCCGCGCACGACGGGCCCGGATTGGACACCGCCGCAGCGGAATTCGAATCCATCGGGGCGATGCTGTCGGCCGCCGACGCCGCCGCGCAGGCCGCGTCCGCGCACGAGCGGGCCGGGGATCGCCGCCGCCTGCTGGAATCCGCGGCCACCGCCAACCGGCTGGCCGCCGCCTGCGGCGGAGCCTCCACCCCGGCGCTGCGGCAGTCCGCGCAGCCGTTGCCGCTCACCGCGCGGGAACGGGAGATCGCGAATCTGGTCGCGGCCGGGCTGTCGAATCGGCAGATCGCGGATCGGCTGACCGTCTCGGTGCGGACGGTGGAGGGCCATCTGTACCGGGCGTGCATCAAGCTCGATGTCACCGATCGTGAGGCGCTGGCGGATCTTATGCGGGGCGGGACGTCTTCCAGCAGTACCGCGAACTGACCCGACATCGGCACCCTTCCGCGCAGTGTGCACCCGATGAGGGTCACAACCTGACGGTCAGAAACTTCGCACCCCCGATCCGGCGCTGTGACGTGCGTAAACGCGGTCACACCGGACTGTCGGCAACGCTCTTGCCGGGGGCGGCCGCGAATCACCGGCATCGATGGGCGGTCCGCCGGACCGGTGAAACGAAATATGTTCGGAAGGTTGGTGTTTCGGCGTGCGTGGTCGAATTCGTGAAATGAACGGCAGTGTGGCCCGGCGCGCGCTCGCGGTCGGGGCCATCCCACTGGCACTGGCCGTGGCCTGCTCGAACGGCGAACCGGTCAAGGTCGCCGACGGCACCGCAACCCAGGCCGCTGTTCCCCTGACGGGCAGCATCGCTCCGGGCGGCAACAGCTCCCCGAACGATGCCGCGCAGCCCGGACCCGCCGACCCGAACCCCTGGGGCATCGAGGCCACCGGCCCCGGCATCCTCCCCTCGCCCCGCACCGCCGCCGCCCAGCCGGGCGTCGCGGTCCCCACCGGCGACCAGGACCATCCCATCCGCGTCACCACGGTGCAGCCCGGTGTCACCGTCCCCGCCCGACCCCCGTCGCCGCAGCCGCAGTCGCAGCTCGCCGACTACCCGGTCCCCGCCAACTTCCGCCCCATCCCCAACACCCGCGACGCGGCCCCGGCCCTGGATGTGCAGACCCTGCACGCCCCCACCGCGGTCACTCCGGTACTCCCTATCGCCCCGCCCCCGCGCACCGTCCGCATCGGCGACTTCACCACCCCGGCCCCGGACGAACTCCCCGACAACATCCTCAATGGCGTGAACGGCGTCGCCGCCGACGCCGAAGCGGGCCTCGCCACCGGCCTCAACTCCATCGGCGTCAATCCGACCCGCTCCGACAAGATCGCCGCGGGCGCCCTCGGCGGTGCGGCCATCGGCGCGGGCCTCGGCGCGGTGGGCGCGGGCGTCCCCGCGGCTGCGGCCGGCGCCGCCGCGGGCGGACTGGCGGGTGCCGCCATCGGCACTGCCGTCGGAGCCGGGCTCGGAGCGGCCGCGGTCGTGGTCATGCCGGGCCTCGCGGCGGTCGACGTCCCCGGCGGAATGATCGGCGGAGCTCTCATCGGTGGCGGCGTCGGCGCGGCCGCCGGAGCGGCGGCCGCAGGCATCCCGGCCGCCTTGGCCGGCGGGGCGGTGGCCGGAGCGGCGGGCGCTGCCGTCGGCGGCTTCCTGGGTGGCGCGCTGTAGCCGACAGCCGATTTCGTGGCGACGCCCGCACCGACCTGCTCGGTGCGGGCGTCGTTGTTCGGGGGGCGGTCAGAAGAGGGTGGGTTCGCCGAAGCCGGGGGTGCGCTCGATTTCGAGGAGGCGCTGTTTGGTGGTGAGGCCGCCGGGGGCGGAGAAGCCGTGGAGGGCGTGATCGGCGGCGAGCACTCGATGGCACGGGATGATCAGCGGGATGGGGTTGCGGCCCAACGATTGGCCTACGGCCTGGGCGCCACCGGGAGCGCCGATGCGGTTGGCGACCGCGCCGTAGTTGAGGGTGTGGCCGGGGTCGATGGCCCGGGTGACCTCGTAGACGGCTCGGTCGAAATCGTTGAAGAGGGTGGGGTCCACGGGGATCCAGCGAAGGTCGTCGAGGTCGCCGGTCAGGTGGGCCTGGATGCGGGCGATGGCCTCGGCCATCTCGGGGGTGGGGGCGGCCTCGTGGAGGTCGGCGCGGCGGTGACGGCGCAGGATATGGGTGCGGGTGGCCGCCGAGTCGCGGTCGGGGAGGGCGAAACGCAGGACGCCGGTGGCGCTCCAGGCGATGGCGCAGACGCCGATCGCGGTATCGAAGAGCGCCGCCGACGCCTGGGGGCGGACCGGGGCGGACATAAGGCCAGTGTGCACGGTGGCACCGACAGAACTCGGATTCAAGGCCAGTTTGCTAGAACTGGACTGACTCGCTGCGGCAGGGGATGGTGGAGAGGGCCGCCGCAGCCGAAGCGCCACGGTCCGACCTCCGGTGCGCGGGCTCCGCGGGCAGATCGGGGCGCAGCGAGGCGATGGCGGCGAGGTCCGAATACTGGCGGGCCGCTTCATATTCGCCGACCGACCAGTCTGACATGGGGGCATGCGGGCGATACCGCTCCAGCAGCACACCCCAGCGCTCGCCGGGTGCGGGCGCGAACCGGTACACGAGACCGGCGAATGCGGCGACAATCACGAAGGAACCGAGTAGTGCGACCATGACCCCATGGTGGACCCACCCTGGACTTGAAGAAAATATCCAGTACCTGGATACTGGCCTGTATGGCGACACGAGTGATCGGCGCGGCCAGCCTCACCCGCGACCTGGGCCGGTGGCGAAACGACGAACCGGGCGCGGCCGCAGACAACGGCAAACGGTCCGCGCGGCCCGCGTACGTGGCCCTGGCGGAGAGCATCCGCCTGCTCATCCACGACGGCCGCGCCCCGCTGGGCGTGGCCCTGCCCAGCGAACGCGACCTGTCCACCAGCCTCGCGGTCAGCCGCACCACCGTCACCTCCGCGTATTCGCTACTGCGCGAACACGGTTACCTGATCAGCCGTCAGGGTTCGCGCAGCACGGTGGCGCTGCCGCCGACCGTGGTGCACGACGGCGCGAAGCCGGCCCGCAGCATCCTGGCCATGATGGCGCAGCCGGAACTGCCGACCATCGACATGACCTACGCGTCCATGGCCGCCCCGCCGCAGATGACCGAGGCGTACTCCTTTGCCCTGCAAGGTCTTCCGACCTATCTGGGCACGCACGGCATGGACCCGGTGGGTGTGCTCATGCTGCGCGAGGCGCTGGCGCGCCGCTACACCGAACGCGGCCTGCCCACCGAACCGGACCAGATCCTCATCACCCTGGGCGCGCAGCACGGCCTGCGCCTGCTGCTCAATGTGCTCACCACCCCGGCCGAGCGGGTGCTGATCGAGCACCCCACCTACCCGAACGCCATCGAGGCGATCCGCGATGTGGGCGCGCGCCCGGTGCCGGTCCCGATGCGCCCGGACGGCTGGGATCTGGACGGAATCCGCAGTGCCGCACGGCAAACCGCCGCCAGCATGGCGTACCTGATCCCCGACTTCAACAACCCCACCGGGCATCTGCTGGACGCGGAGGGCCGCGCCGAGCTGGCCGCCATCGCCCGCGAGACCCGGATGACGGTGATCGTGGACGAGTCGATGGGCGACCTGAACCTGTCCGGTGTCGAATCCCCGCCGCCCGCGGCGGCTTTCGCCCGCGGTTCGGAGATCGTCACCATCGGTTCGGCGTCGAAGTCGTTCTGGGGCGGTCTGCGGGTCGGCTGGGTCCGCGCCAATCAGCCATTGATCACCAAACTGCTGGGCACCCGCTCCACCGTCGACCTCGGCACCCCGGTGATGGATCAGCTGGCCACCGTCCACCTGCTCCGCAACGAGGACGAGATCCTCACCACCCGCCGGGCGCAACTCCGCTCCCGCCGCGCGGTCCTGCTGGAAACCCTCGCCGAGGAACTCCCCGACTGGCGGGTCACCCCCGGCGCGGGCGGCATGTCCCTGTGGGCCCAGCTCCCCGCTCCGGTCTCGACGGCGCTCGCCGCCACCGCGCCCAATCACGGCGTATTGCTCGCCGCCGGACCACGTTTCGGCGTCCAGGGCGCGTTCGAGCGGTTCATCCGTCTCCCGTTCACGCACGAGGAGGCCGATATCCGCATCGCGGTGAAGTCGATCGCCGCGGCCTATCAGGGCCTGACGCCGCACGCGGCCGACCCACTGGCGCCGCTCATCACGTACTGAGGCCGCCGGAAACGACTTCGCCCCCGCCGCATTCGATGCGGCGGGGGCGAAATTGCTTTTCAGCTCGGGCGTGTCAGCCCAGGATGTCGGTGTCAGCCCAGGATGTCGTGGCGCACGATCGTCTGATCCCGGCCCGGCCCGACGCCGATGCACGAGACCCGCGCGCCGGACAGCTCTTCCAGGCGCTTCACGTACGCCTGGGCGTTGGCCGGGAGCTCCTCGAAGGTGCGGCAGCCGGAGATGTCCTCCCACCAGCCGGGCATCTCCTCGTAGATGGGCCTGGCGTGGTGGAAGTCGGTCTGGGTGGTGGGCATCTGCTCGACGCGCTCGCCGTCGATCTCGTACGCGACGCAGATCGGGACGGTGTCCAGGCTGGAGAGCACGTCCAGCTTGGTGAGGAAGTAGTCGGTGATGCCGTTGACGCGGGTGGCGTAGCGGGCGATCACGGCGTCGAACCAGCCGGTGCGGCGGGCGCGGCCGGTGGTGACGCCGACCTCGCCGCCGGTCTTGGCCAGGTAGGTGCCGGACTCGTCGAAGAGTTCGGTCGGGAACGGGCCGGAGCCGACGCGGGTGGTGTAGGCCTTCAGGATGCCGAGCACCGTGGTGATCTTGTTGGGGCCGACGCCCGCGCCCACGGCCGCGCCGCCCGCGGTCGGGTTGGACGAGGTGACGTACGGGTAGGTGCCGTGGTCGACGTCGAGCAGGGTGCCCTGCGAGCCCTCCAGCAGCACGATCTCGTCGCGCTCCAGCGCCTCGTTGAGCAGCAGGCGCGAGTCGGCGATGCGGTGCTTGAAGCCCTCGGCCTTCTCCAGCACCTCGTCAACCACCTGCTGCGGGTCCAGCGCGCGGCGGTTGTAGATCTTGACCAGCACCTGGTTCTTGAATTCCAGTGCGGCCTCGACCTTCTGGGTGAGGATCTTCTCGTCCAGCACGTCGGCCACGCGGACGCCGACGCGGGCGACCTTGTCCTGGTAGCAGGGGCCGATACCGCGGCCGGTGGTGCCAATCTTCTTGTTGCCGAGGAAGCGTTCGGTGACCTTATCGATGGCCACGTGGTACGGCATGATCAGGTGCGCGTCGGCCGAGAGCAGCAGGCGGGAGGTGTCCACGCCGCGCTCTTCCAGACCGGCGAGTTCGGCCAGCAGCACGCCCGGATCCACGACCACGCCATTGCCGATGACGTTGGTCACATCGGGGGTGAGAATGCCGGACGGGATCAGGTGCAGCGCGAAGCTCTCACCGTTCGGCAGCACCACGGTGTGCCCCGCGTTGTTGCCGCCCTGGTATCGAACTACCCACTGGACCCGGTCACCGAGCAGATCGGTGGCTTTGCCCTTGCCTTCGTCGCCCCACTGGGCGCCGATCAGCACGATTGCCGGCATGCGAGTGTCTCCTACGGGTTCGACGCGCAGCACCCATGTTGCTGCAGCCACCCGCCATCAGAAGGCGGTGGCCGTGGGCACACTTTACTGGATGACCACATACGTCCAGGTGCATGCCCCGGCTCCGAGTGAACCAGACATAACGGATGCGCACTGAGGACAGCAGGGCAAATGAGACAGGGCTATGGTGGCACGGGGAGAGGGACCGGCAGGGGGTTCCATCGGGACGCAGCGAGGCGGATAGGTGTTGGCAGGCCAGAGGAGGGTGTTCGGCAGTTGAGTACCCATGTTCTCCGCTGCGACGGCGCACCCGTTCCCATCGCGCTCGCTTCTCTGTCCCTCACGCAGACCGCCGCCATTCCCGACACCGGGACCCTGGACGAGCTGCTGCCGGTGATGGCCGCGGACAGTCTGCCGCGCCTCATCGTGCTCGGTGAGGACGCCGGACTGGCCGCCGTGCTCACCCACCTCATGCGCACCGAACGCCTCGGCGTCGAGATCGGCTACGTGCCCATCGACCGCACCTACGGCTCCCGCGCCTACGAGACCGGCACCGGGTCCGCCGCCGCCAAGCGCGCGCTCGAGGGCCGGGCCGTGGAGACCCCGCTGATCCGCGACGACACCGGCAAGGTGCTCATCGGCCGCGCCACCATCGTCGGCGAGGCCGGGGCGAAACTCGAGGGCGAGGCCTACGTCGACGACACCCGGTTGTTCACCGGAAAGGTCGCGGCCCTGCATGTTTCGCCCATGCTGGAGATGCCGGGCCTGCACGCCACCGTGCACCGCGGACTGCGCAAGAAGCGCTGGGTCGCCGGACGGGCCATGCAGCTCGGCACGCCGGGCGCGCTGGTCACCCGCGACGGGATCACCGCCGACCGGGTGGTGAAGCGCTCCACGTTCTATCGACACCACGAGCCTTGGCTGCTGGTTCGCTGATTCACCTCCAGAATGGGTGTCGGCACAGCGACACGAGGCCGGGCCAGTTGGGAGTGACAGGTGGATGACACGCGCGCGGTGAGACGAGCCTCCGGGGCGGTCCGGCCCAGCCCCGTATTCCTGGCGGTGGTGGCGGTCGCGGTACTGGGCGGGGTGCTCGCCTGGAACGCCGACCTCGATTCGCGCCGAGCCCAATTCGGAGTGTTCATCCTGGTGGTGGCCGGGTGGATCGTGACGGTCTGCCTGCACGAGTTCGCGCACGCGTTCGTGGCGTGGCGGGCCGGGGACCGGGAAGTGGAGATGCGCGGATATCTCACGCTGAACCCGCTCAAATACAGCCATCCGCTGCTGTCGATCGGATTGCCGGTGGTGTTCATCGCACTCGGCGGGTTCGCGCTGCCGGGTGGCGCGGTGTACGTGCACTCGCACAATTTCAGTCCACGCACGCAGCGAATGATCAGTGGCGCGGGGCCCGCGGTGAACGCGCTGTGCGCGGTGGTGCTGCTGGTGATCGTGTCGCTGTGGGGCAGTGTGTATTCGAACGCCGCGTTCTGGTTCGGGCTGAGCTTCCTTGCCTTCCTCCAGATTTCGGCGACCGTCCTGAATCTGCTGCCGATTCCCGGCACCGACGGGTACGGGATCCTGGAGCCGTCGCTGAGCTATCAGACCCGGCGGTCACTGGATCAGATCAAGCCCTACGGCCTGCTGATCCTGTTCGCGCTGCTGTTCACTCCGCAGGTGAACCGATTGTTCTTCGACGGGGTGAACGCGCTGTTCGAGCTGTCCGGGCTGCCGGGCGGGTGGTGGTCGATGGGCAGCCGGTTGACGCGCTTCTGGCTCTGAGTCAGTCGATCGGCGTGATGTAGGGGTGCGCGACGGTCGGGGGCAGCAGCGCCATGGCCGACAACCGCCGCACCCCGCACACCTGCATGAGATCCACCACGATGGACCGCAATTGGGCGAACACCACGTGCGCGGACAGCCCCGCCCCGTTGACCAGATCCTTGGTCGCGCCCTTGCCGACCGACCGGAGCACGCGGGTCGCCTCGGCGGGATCGGGCTTCTCATCCGGGTCGGCGAGCATCATGCGCCGCACCACGTCCACCGCCTGACCGAGCTTCTCGACCTCCACGATGAGGCCCGGGTCGAGCACCTCGTCGTCGCGGACCGAGGTGAGGGCGCGGCGCAGCAGCACACGGGTATTGCGGACCGCGTTGTCGAGCGGGTCGGCGGCGTCGCGCAACCGGCTCAGGCGAGCGCGAGAGTTCCAGTACAGCGGGGAGATTCGAATGATCTCCTGACTGCCTTCGAGGGTGTTGCGCAGCGAGTCGATCGCGCCCTGTGTGCCGCGCACCGCCTCCAGGGCCGCCTTGATCTTGGCGGCATCGTGTTCGAGCAGGCCGTCCGCGCATTCGGTGAGGGCGGCGCCCATCACCTCCAGGATTCCGGCCGCCTGCTCGCGGGCGCGGCGGACCGGGTGCAGCGGAATGGCCGCCACCACCACGATGCCGACCAGTCCGCCCACCAGGGCGTCGATCATGCGCAGGGACGCGCCGCCCTGGCCGGGCGGGTAGAGGGTCGCCACCAGTACCGCGGAGCTGGCCGCCTGCATGGTGATGACCGGACCGCCGTCGAGGAAGACGGCGGTGCACATGGCCAGCACCACCAGCAGCATGATCTGCCAGCCGCCGGTGCCGACCCGGGACACGAACAGGTCCCCGATGCCGATGCCGACGGCCACGCCCACGATGAGCTCGATCGAGCGGCGTAACCGGGCCCCGAACGAGACGCCGATGGAGATCATGGCCGCCATCGGCGCGAAGAACGGGTGTTCGTGCCCGATCACGTTGTGGGCGATGAACCAGGCCACGCCCGCGCCGATGGCGCACTGCACGATCGGCAGCAACGACGAGTGGACCCGTCCGGCGGCCTTGCGCACGCGGGTGACGCCGCTCTCGCGGGCGGCGTCGATGGTTTCGCCTAGGCCACCGCTCAATTCAGTCGAGGCCGAGCTCGGCGGCGGCCCGCGGGTCGCAGTCCTCGAGCAGGTCCAGGCAGCGCGCGTACTCGTCGGTCTCGCCGATGGCCCGGGCGGCCTTGGCGAGCGCGCCCACGCTGCGCAGGAAGCCCTGGTTGGGCTCGTGGCTCCACGGCACCGGGCCGAAGCCCTTCCAGCCGTTGCGGCGCAACAGGTCCAGGCCGCGGTGGTAGCCGGTGCGCGCGAACGCGTAGGCGGAGATGATGTCGAGGTTGACGTCGCCGTCGGCGGCGGCGCCCCGCTCCAGGGCGGCCTCGGCCAGGTGGGCCCAGGCGATGGAGGCGGTCGGGTGGGCCGCGGCGACCAGCACCGGGTCCTGTTTCTGGAGCAGCGCGTCCTCCGCGTCGATGTTTTCCGGAAGGAGGACCGGCTGCGGTCCGAGCAGATCGCCGAAGGAGGTCATGCCGATCATTCTGCACCGGTACCCGGAATGCTCAGTAGGCTGACCTTCGAATCACAGTTCCGCCGATCCGAGGGGTGCAGCGCGTGTCCGACCCGAAAGACGACCAACAGCAGCAGGGCCCTGCCAACCAGGCATCGGGTCCCGCCGCAGGCGACACGGACACCAGCGCCACCCCCGCACGCCCGGCGAACCCGGCCGACCAGTCCGCTCCGGAGGCCGCGAACGGCACGAGCACGCCGGCGACCGCCGACGCCGCACCCCCGACCGCCGCCACCGAAGCCATCCCCTCCCCCAACGCACGGACCGAGGAAATCCGCACCGGCGCACCTCGACCCGACGCCCCCAAGACCCCGCAGGCCAAGTCCGGCCCCGCCGGTTTCGCCACCATCCACTACGAAACCTCCAAGCCCGCAGGCACTCCGGGCGCGAACCGCGTCCAGCCCCCGGCGAACCGCGGTCAGTCCCCCGCCGACAAGGCGGGCGCGGGCCGAGTACAGCCGCCCGCCGGACCGCAGGGCACGTCGGCTGGACCGCAGGGCACGTCGGCTGGACAACAGGGCACGCCTGCCGGACCGCAAGGCACGCCTGCCGGACCGCAAGGCACGCCTGCCGGACCGCAGGGCGGGCCTGGCGGGTCGCAAGGCACGCCCGGCGGACTACAGGGAACGCCTGCCGGAGCGCAGGGTGGGCCCGGCGGACAGCCGTCGGCCGCGCGTCAGGGCTCGGGTGAGTTCAAGCCGCAGAGCACGCCGAGCGGGCAGCCCTCGCCCGGCGGGTCGGGCGTACAGCCGGGTGCGTCCGCGCAATCCGGCGCTGCCGCACCCGGTTCCGGGAACGCCGCGGGTGGACGCCCCTCGGAGGGCGCGCAATCCAGACCGGGTGGACAGTCCCCGGCTGCCGAGTCCCCGGAACGGCAGGGTTCCGCGGCGTCCGCCGCGCAGCCCGCGGGCGGTGGAAAGCCCAGCGGCGCTGGACAATCCGACGCGGGCGAGCAGCCGGCCGGACGTGGGCAGGGGCCGGGAGCGCCGTCGCCCGCCGATGACGCTCCGACCCAGTTCATTCCGATTCAGCGGCCCGCCGGCGATAAGGCGGGCGAAGGCGCGCAGACGGCCGACGCGCAGGCCGATGCCACCACGCAGATGATCAAGATTCAGCGGCCCGGACAGGTTGCGAGTGGTCCCGGAACCGGGAAGCCCGGTGAGCAGGGGCAATCCGGCTCCGGCGATTCCGGGAAGACCGTCGCGGGCGGCGCTGCCGTCGGGGCGACGGGCGCGGCTGCTGCGGCCTCGAGCGACGCTGCCGGTCAGGGCGGAACGTCGGAGAAGGCTGCGCCGAAAGATGTTCCGACGCAGGGGATGCCCGCCGCTTCGGCCGATGACGACGAGAAGTCGGGCGACAGCGCCGCGGCCGATGAGAAGTCCGGCGGTACCGGTGATTCCAAGACCCCGGCCGATGCGAAGGACGGCGAGTCCGGGGGCAAAGGCTCCGGGGACGAGGGCTCCGGGGACGCCGCGACCGTCGTGATCAAGCGGGTCCCGAATCCGGCGGATGACGCCACGACGGCACTGCCGGTGGTATCCGGTGAGGCCGGGACCGAGAAGATCCGGGTGTCGGGGCCGCAGGGTCGGGCGGTCAGCAAGCCGCCGCAGACGCCGCGGGTGAACGCGGGTCCCCGGAATATCGGCCCGAAGGGGAACGCTCCGGACGCGCCCGTCGAGGAGACGCGGCCGTCGCCGCCGCGGCCGCCGATGGCTCCTCCGATGGGCCCGCGTCGTCCCGCGACCGCGCCGTCTCCGGCGGACACCCAGGCGACCATGCCGGGCCAGCCGATCGGCGGGCCGCGGATCGCGTCGCCGCAGCGGGTCGGGGCGGGTGCGCCGCAGGGTCCGCGCGGACCGCAGGGCCCGAACGCGCCCCAGGGTCCGCAGGGACCGGGCGGGCCGCAGGGACCCAATGCGCTGAAGGGGCCGAACGCTCCGCAGGGCCCGGGTCCGCAGGGACCGACCGCTCCCCACGGGCCGAATGCTCCGCAGGGGCAGCCGGGTTCGGGTGCTCCGCAGGGCCCCGGCGGCCCGGGTCTCGGTGCGCCGCAGCCCGGTATCGGCGGATCGCAGGGCGTGCCCGGGATCGGCGGGCTGGCGCAGCCGCAGCGGGTTCCGGCGGCCGAGCCGGTCGACGGCGCCGCGAAGTCCGGTGGCGGGTCGAAGAAGTTGTGGATCGGCGTGGCCGCGGCGGTGGTCGCGGTGGTGGCGATCGTCGGTGTGGTGATCGGCGTGAAGAAGCACAATGACGACAATTCGCCGGAAGCGCTGGTGCAGCAGACGATCACGTCCTACACCGATGCTCTGGGCAGCGGGAACCTGGACACGCTGCGGGCGGTGACCTGCGGTGCGCAGCACGACTTCTATCAGAAGATCTCGGCCGACCAGTTCGCGAGCGTGTACAAGACCTCCAAGGAGCAGAAGAGCATCCCGCAGGTGAAGAGCGTGGACGCCATCCAGATCACCGGTGATGCCGCGCTGGCCCAGGCGACGGTGTTCACCGAGGCGGATCCGGCGAAGTTCTCCTCGCGGACCTTCGACCTGCGCAACGAGGGTGGTTCGTGGAAGGTGTGCGAGCCCAAGAACGCGAACTGACCGGGGCGAATACCGGTATCCACAGCTTCGGCGAAATGGCCTGACACGTTCTCGCCCGTGCTCGCGATGAACATCACATACACCTGGTCAATAGACCTGCACGTCGGTAGGGTGTCTGGGTTGTCTGGGCTGACCATTTCGGCATTCCGGCACTTCAGCGGTGTTGTACACCGTCCATAAAGTTACGAATGCAGGAGCTGAGTACGGATGCCGGATACGGCTGAGCACATCGTGCCGGATACGGCAGAGACCCTGGCGGCGCTGGCAGCGGAGACCATCGTGGAGTCGGCCAAGGCCACCGCCGCCGAACTGGTCGGCCGTCACTTCCGGGTGCGCGATCACTACGACGTGGGCCGCGAGAAGATCCGCGAATTCGCCCGCGCCGTGCGCAACGACCACGCCGCCCACCACCGCGAGACCGTTGCCGCCGAACTCGGTTACGGCGGCCTGCTGGCCTCGCCGACCTTTGCCTCGGTGATCGGCGCGGCCACCACCCGCTCGCTGATCGGCTCGGTGCTCACCGAGTACGACGTCTCGCAGATCCTCCAGACCGACCAGGTCTTCGAGTACCACCGCCCGATCCTGGCCGGGGACCGGCTGGGCGTGGACGTGGTGGTGGAGAACATCCGCGGCTTCGGCGACAACGACTTCATCACCGTCAAGGTCACCCTGACCGATGCCGACGTGCGGCCGGTGCTGGTCGCCACCACCACCATCGTGGCCCGCAAGGGCGTCGAGATCGACCCGGTCGCGGTCGAGACCGTGTCGGGCGTGGTCATGCACGGCCATGTCGTCGAGCCCGGACAGTTCGACACCGACCCGAACGGCCTGATCCTGCTGGCCCCGGAGGAGGTGGCCGAGCCGGCCGCCCCCGCCGCGCCGCTGCCGGTCAATACCGTCCCGACCGCCGCGGGCGTGGCCGCGGGCACCGAACTGCCCGCCGCGAAGGTGCCGGTCACCCGGGGCGACCTGGTCAACTACGCGGGCGTCTCCGGCGACCCGAACCCGATCCACTTCAGCGACACCGCCGCCACCCTGGTCGGTCTGCCCACCGTCGTCGCGCACGGCATGCTCACCATGGGCCTGACCGCCGGCTACCTGGTGGACTGGCTGGGCGACCCGTCGGCGCTGGGCAAGTTCAGCGTCCGCTTCTCCGGTTTCGTGCCGGTGGAGCCGACCGCCCCGACCTTCGTCGAGTTCACCGGCAAGGTGAAGTCGGTGGACACGGCCACCGGTGCGGCGACCGTCGTGCTGGGCGCGACCTCGGAAGGCAAGAAGCTCTTCGGCCGCGCCATCGCCGAAGTCCGGCTGTCCCGCCTCCCCGAAACTTCAGCGCACGGCTGAGAGCCGTCGACCGTCTCGCATGCGGCCGGCGGTCAGGTGCCGAACCAATTTCGGTCGTACCCCTGGAGTTACCCCGGCCGCAACGAAACCAGTTGCCGCGTGCGAGAACGATTTACAGGCTGCAGTGATCAGTTCAGCGTGGCGTGCATCAGGTAGACGTTGTAGTCGTTCCAGGTCGACATGGTGAAGTACAGGTCGTCACCGGTCGACCAGGGGTGGATGAATCCGCCGTACAGCTCCGGGAATTGCAGCGCGCTGACCGTGACCGCGCTGTCGGACCACGCGCCCTGCGGTGAATCCGATTCCCGCACAACCAGAGCCGCCTTCGCGGTGTCGAGGTAGCTCATCTGCCACACCCCGCGGTTCTCGTCGTAGCGGACCGACAGTTCCCCCGCGGGCGCGTCGACGATCGGTGTGGCGCTGACGTTTCCGTTCACCGCGGGACCCCAGGAGCCGTTCTGCCAGTACTGGTAAGCGGTCGGGTTGAGCACCTGCTCCTTGGGCACCCGCGCCAGCCCGACCCCACCCAACCGGGTGTTGGGGATGCCGAACATGTACACCCAGTCGCCCTGCGGCACCATGGACGCGACCTGGAAGCTGGAGACGCCGAAGATGTTCTCCCACTTGGCGTACGGGTCCTTGGTCCAGTGTTCGCCGTGGTCGTCGGAGTAGGCGAGCCCGCCGTAGTTGGTGAACCAGCTGCCGGGCAGGCTGTTCCAGGTGCGGATCGACATGTAGCTCATGTACTGCCGGTCACCGAGCGCGAACCCCGAGGTGGGGATGGTGGTGATCTCGATATTGTCCAGCTTGCGGCTGCTCAGCAGTTCCGAGGCGTGGCAGCGGTCGTCGGTGACCATGCGGTCGAAGACGACGCCGTTGGCGAGATCGCGATTCTTGCTGAACGCCAGCAGGTTCGAGCGCCAGTCCTCGCCCATGCCGCCGGGCGGATGGAAGTCCCGGCCGACGGTGTCGCCGAAGGCGATGGCGATCTCGTCGGGCGCGCTCTGCCACATGATGCCGAGGTCGGTGCCCTGCACCTGCCAGCGTTTGTCGGTGCGGTTGATCGAGTTCGCGCCGGTCAGTTTCGACACCTCGCGCACGTCGGAGACCTGCGGCGTGGGCCGGGCGGGGGTGCGCTCGGCGGGCTCGCTGGACGGGTGCGCGGGTTCGGGGCCGGGCGGCAGCGCGGGCGGATTCGGGTTGGGCAGTGCGAAATTGAACGGCTGCGGCCGCACGATGAGTTTCGGGATGCCGAGTTGTTCGGCGAGTCCCGGTGGCGCGGCGGGTGTGTCGGTGAGGTCCGGGCACGGGTTCACGCACGGGTCCGGCGGCAGTTCCATCCGCACGCGCTTGGTGTTCTCCGGCAGCGGCCCGGTGTCGACCGTGACGACCGGATAGGCCATCGGCACCTCGACGGTCTTGGGCACCACCGACTCGTGTACGGGTCTGGGGTCGGTCGCGCAGGCGCCGATACCCGGAACCGCCGGTGTCGCACCGGTTTCCGAATCCGCCGACGCCACCGGCCGGCCCATACCGACCAGTACTCCCGCCCCGAAGATCACCGCTCCCGCAGCCGCCACGAGCCGCTTGGCCATGCGTTCAACCCTCTCGACATTAGGGTCATCCGGACATCATCCGGGCAAGGACCCTACCCCAAAGGTCAGCGTAGGGCCTGGAAGGTGATCGCGGTCGTGCCGATCCGGATGACATCGCCGTCGGCGAGCACCGCGGCCGACTCGATGGTCTGCTCGTTGATGTAGATCCCGTTGGCGGAGTGCAGATCCTTGATCAGCAGCCCGGCCCGGCTGGGCGTGATCTGCGCGTGGTACCGGCTGGCCTTCGGATCATCGAGCACCAGATCGTTGTCGGTCATGCGACCGATCTTCACGCCGTTGGCGCCGATCGGCACCACGCGTCCGTCGGCCAGGCGCAGCTGCCCGGCGCGCACCGCGCGCGGCATCTCGGTGACGGTCTCGGTCATGGCCTTGGCCATCCGCTCGACCTCGTGAATCTGCCCGGTGCTCAACGGTTCCTGGCGCAGCACCTTCTGTTCCAGCGCGATCAGCGCGGGCCCCGGATCGATGCCGAGCTCGTCGGCGAGCACGGTCCGCACCCGGCGGCAGGCGTCGAGCGCGTCGGCCTGACGGCCGGACAGGTACAGCGCGGTGATGAGCTGCGCCCACAACGGTTCCCGCAGCGGATGGGCGTTGGTCATCGACACCAGTTCGCCGACCACGGAAGACGCACGGCCCAGGGCGATTTCGGAGTCGATGCGGGCGGAGGCGACCAGCAGCCGCTCCTCGTCCATGGCGGTCGCGAAGCTCTCCGCGAAACCGAGACCCGACAGATCGTCGAGCGCCCGCCCGCTCCATTCGGCGAGGGCCTCGCCGAAGAGCCGGGACGCGGAGGCAGGATCGCCGATCGCGGCGGCCTCGGAGCCTTCGCGGCGCAGCGTCTCGAAACGCCCGAGATCGCACTCGCCGTCCTCGATTTCGAGGCGGTAGCCGGAGGATTCGGTGCGCAGCAACGCCACCGGGTCGATCCCGGCGGTGCGCAGCGTCTTACGGATGTTCGAGACGAACACCTGGAGACTGGCCTGATAGGAGTCCGGCGGATCATCGTTCCAGACGATGTCGGCCAGGGCCTGGGAGGACACCGCACGCCGCCGATTCACGGCCAGTGCCGCCAGCAGTGCGCGGGGCTTGGGACCGCCGACCGGTATGGACCGGCCGGCGACCAACAGCTGCACGGGGCCCAGGACCCGTACATCGACAGTCATGCCACCTGCCTCGATAGAGACCGCGGCGCGCCCGCCGCTCGAAAATTGCCCGGGATTCCGCTGCGCTGCGCGGAATCCCGAGCGTTGAGCTTACTTGGCGCTGATCGAGCGTCCCGCCGAGTTCAGGTCGTTGCAGGCCTCGAGGACGCGCGCGGCCATCGAGGTCTCGGCCTTCTTGAGGTAGCTGCGCGGGTCGTAGACCTTCTTGTTGCCGACCTCGCCATCGATCTTCAGGACGCCGTCGTAGTTGCCGAACATGTGGCCGGCGACCGGACGGGTGAAGGCGTACTGGGTGTCGGTGTCGACGTTCATCTTCACCACACCGAAGCGCAGCGAGTCCTCGATCTCCGACTTCAGCGAGCCCGAACCGCCGTGGAAGACGAAGTCGAACGGCTGCGCGTCCGCGCCCAGGCCCAGCTTGGCGGCGGCCACGCGCTGGCCCTCGGCCAGCACCTCGGGCTTCAGCACCACATTGCCCGGCTTGTAGACGCCGTGCACGTTGCCGAAGGTCGCGGCCAGCAGGTACTGGCCGTTCTCGCCGGCGCCGAGCGCGTCGATGGTCTTCTCGAAGTCCTCGGGCGAGGTGTACAGCTTCTCGTTGATCTCGGCCTCGACACCGTCCTCTTCACCACCGACGACGCCGATCTCGACCTCGAGGATGATGTTGGCGGCGTGCGCCTGCTTCAGCAGTTCCTTGGCGATCTCGAGGTTCTCGTCGATCGGGATCGCGGAACCGTCCCACATGTGCGACTGGAACAGCGGGTTCAGGCCGTTCTTCACGCGCTCGGCCGAGATGGCCAGCAGCGGGCGCACGAAGGTGTCCAGCTTGTCCTTCGGGCAGTGGTCGGTGTGCAGCGCGATGGTGACGTCGTACTTGGCCGCCACCACGTTCGCGAACTCCGCGAGCGCGACCGCGCCGGTGACCATGTCCTTCACGCCCAGGCCGGAACCGAATTCCGCACCACCGGTGGAGAACTGGATGATGCCGTCGGAACCGGCGTCCGCGAAGCCCTTGATGGCCGCGTTGATCGTCTCCGAGGACGTGCAGTTGATGGCGGGGAACGCGAAGGAGTTCTGCTTGGCCCGAGCAATCATCTCGGCGTAGATCTCCGGAGTCGCGATGGGCACGTGGACCTCCGTGGGGTGTGTGCTGCGATACAACAAAATTCTGTCAGCCCACACCATAGGGGAGCGTCGTTTTCCACGGCCCGGGGCCTCGGATACTCGACAACTTTGTGAGGTTGCTTCGACGTTCGGTGTGATGTCCGGGGTACCGGTACTGTGGTGGCCGTGACCTTGCTGGCCGTATCCGATGCCGTGACGACCAACGCCGCGCTGCCCGCGATCTTGGACCCCATGCACCTCCTCACGGAGACGTGGTTGTCCCACGCGGTGCTCCCGGCGATCTTGGCCATCGTCTTCATCGAGACCGGCCTGCTGTTCCCCATCCTCCCCGGCGACTCGCTGCTGTTCACTGGCGGTCTGCTGGCTGCCTCGGCGCACCCGCCGGCCGGCATGAACATCTGGTGGCTGGTTCCGGCCACCGCGTTCGTGGCCTGGCTGGGCGATCAGAGCGGCTATTGGATCGGGCGGACCATCGGCCCGGCGCTGTTCAAGAAGGAGGACACCCGCTTCTTCAAGCAGCGCTACATCACCGAGACGCACGCCTTCTTCGAGAAGCACGGCCCCAAGACCATCGTCCTGGCCCGCTTCGTGCCCATCGTGCGCACCTTCATGCCGGTGCTGGCCGGCGTCTCGAAGATGGACTACCGCAAGTTCGCGACCGTCGACATCATCGGCGCGGTCCTCTGGGGCGGCGGCGTGACCGTGCTCGGGTACTTCCTGGGCAATGTCGAATTCATTCGCAAGAACGTCGAGGCGATCTTCCTGCTGATCGTGTTCGTGTCCATTCTCCCGGGCATCATCGCGGTCGGTAAGAACCTGCTGCACCGCGGTCAGCACCCGGAGCAGGCCGAGTACGCCACCTCGTCGAACGAGTCGACCCGCTGAGCCATTCGGTGCCGACCACCCCGCTAACGACGACCCTCGCCTCCGGCGGGTTCGGACCGCTCGAGACGGCCGGACCGGTGCTCGTGTGGACCATCGTCCTCACGTTCGTGTTCCTGGAGTGCGCACTCATCATCGGGCTGTTCCTGCCCGGTGACTCCATGCTCATCACCGCGGGCGTGGTGCTGGCCTCCCAGGTCAATGGCGAGGGCCACGTGTGGGCGCTGTCGGTGGGCACCATGATCGCGGCCATCGCGGGCAATCAGGTCGGATACGTGTTCGGGCAGCGCACCGGGCATCACCTGGTCGCGCGCAAGAACGGCAAGTACATCAACACCCGCAATCTGGCGCGGGTCTCGGAACTGCTGCACAAGCACGGATTCCTGGCGGTGCTGGTGGCCCGCTGGATCCCGTGGGTGCGCACGCTGTGCCCGCTGGTCGCGGGCGCGGCGGGGATGGATCACCGCAAGTACACCATCGCCTCGTCGATCGGGGCGGTGATCTGGGCGCCGGTGATCCTGCTGGCCAGCTATTACGCCGGCAGTTTCATCGAGGACATCTCCTGGCTGATGCCCGCGGTGATCGGGACCCTGGTCGTCGGATTGGTGCTGGGGACCGTGATCGGCGTCCGGCAGTACCGGGCCGAAATGGCGCGGCCCGCCGAGGATTTCGACGTGGATCTCGACGAACCCGCGACGGTGCCGATCCCGCGGCAGCACAACGCCTGATTCCCGGCGGTACAACGCCCGATCCGGTTCGATCGGCCGCTAGAGTCCGGCGGCCGTCACCGTGTGCGCGGCCTCCATCAGTTTCCAGCCCGAGAGTTGTACCGACAGGTCGCGTTCCGGGCTGCTGGACGCACTCACCGAACCGCCCTCGAAGACGCCCGCGCCCGCGATGCCGGGCAACCGGGCGGGCTGCCGCCAGTCCGCGCCGAACAGCGGTTCGCCCTCGACATCGAGGCGGTGCTCCCAGGCCGCGGTCGCGCAGGCGCGGACGATGGCGGCGGCCTTGCGGCGGGCGTTCACCCGGTCGGGTTCGTCACCGGGCAGCATGAGCGCGGCCAGCGCGAGGTAGCGGACGAGGATGCCGTTGAACAGGCCACCGTCGCCGCCGCCGTCACCGACCACGATGCCGTTCTCGGTCAGGTGCTCGTCGATGGCGTCGATCAGCCGGACCGCGCGGTCGGCGTGCCGGGGTTCTCCGGTGTGCACGGCGAGTTCGGTCTCGAGGCCGAGGGTGACGCCCTGGCAGTAGCTGTAGACCGGCTTCTCCACCTCGCCGGACGGTAGATGGATGCCGTCGAAGATGAGACCGGTCTCCTGGTCGCGCAGCTTCGCGTCGAGGAAGTCGGCCAGTTCCTGGGCACGGGTGTAGCGGCCCAGCCGCGCCATGGCAATCCCGACCGGCCCGTTGGCGGGAGCGTTGTAGAAATCCGAGCCCTTCCGCCACGGCACCGCGCCGAACTCCGGCTCGAACCCGTTGACCAGCGTCTTCTCCAGAATCAACAGGGCGCCCCGGACCTCTTCCACGCCCTGGGTGCGCTCGGCCCGTTCCAGCGAGATGGTCAGCCAGGCCATGTCGTCGTAGTAGTTGTTGGTCCAGCCGGTGATATTGCGCAGCCGCATGCCGTGCGCGATGGACCACAGCCGGCGCTGCCGCGCCGGGGTCGGCGCGCGATTGGCGGCGTCCACCGCGCAGTCGATCAGATGGGCCTGCCACCAGTAGTGCCAGAACGCGAACGTGCGCTCGCGTTTGGTGGCGGGCCAGCCCACCACCCCGAGCTGCGTGCCCGGGCAGCCCCAGAGTTTGCGCAGGTGACGGGACAGAATCGCGGATTCGGCGAGATCGGCCCGCTGCGACCAGAGGGCAGCCGTCGGCTCGATATTGCGTCCGGTCCGCGATGTCATGGGACTAATAATGCCAATCGGACAAGAGTGTTCGTGGCTTATTTGTTACCGAGAGTCGTACGCCTCACCACGCCCGAGTGAGGTCCGCGTGCTGCCGAATCCAGGCGTGCATGGCGATGCCCGCGGCCACCCCGGCATTGATGCTGCGGGTGGAACCGAACTGCGCGATCGAAACGGTCAGCAACGCGCCCGCTTTCGCGGCCTCGGTCACCCCGGGCCCCTCCTGACCGAACAACAGCAGGCAATCACGCGGCAGCTGCACCGTTTCCAGCGGCACCGCACCGGGCACATTGTCGACCGCGACCACGCTCAGCCCGGCCTCCGCCGCGAAACCCAACAGCTCGGCGGTGTCGTGATGATGGCGAATGTGCTGGTAGCGGTCGGTGACCATGGCGCCGCGCCGATTCCAGCGCTTGCGCCCGACAATGTGCACGGCCGCCGCGGCGAAGGCGTTGGCGGTGCGCACCACGGTGCCGATATTGGCGTCGTGGCCGAAGTTCTCGATGGCCACGTGCAGCGGATGCCGGCGGCTGTCGATGTCGGCGACGATCGCCTCGCGCCGCCAATACCGGTACGCGTCCACCACATTGCGGCGGTCGCCGTGCGCCAGCAGCTCCGGATCCAGGCGCGGATCGGCGGGCGGCTCGGTGCCGAACTCGTCCCGCCACGGTCCGACGCCGTGCGGATGCTCGCCCCACTCGGTCGGACCGGGGGCTTCGGATTCGTCGGCGATCGGGGTGGAACTCACCCGGCGATGGTAGTTGCCGGGCGAATCGCTACTGGGACGCCCCGACCGCACCCACGATGATCGCGAACACGACGAACAGGATCACCAGCAGGATCAGCGCGGTGGCGATGATCCCGCAGATCCAGCCCGCCGTCACCATCCCGGCGCCGCCGATGGCACCGTTCGAGTCGCGGATCTCGCGGCGGGCCTTGCCGCCCATGATCCAGGCCACCGGACCCAGCAGCTGGCAGAACACCAGGCTCATCACGCCGAGGATCAGCACCACCACCGCCTGCGGATGATCCGGGGCGGGCGCGCCGTAATAGCCCGGCGGGTAGTAGCCGGGGACCGGCGGTTGGTAGCCGGGGTTATAACCGGGCTGCTGGTAGTAGCCCGGTTGCTGGCCCTGGGACTGCGGATCCCAGCCCGGCGGGGGCGCGTCGTAGGTCATGCGCGCAAGCCTAGGTGGTGGTGCGCCACAACGGGTGCGGGCGCTTCCGTGACCGAAGGTTTGAAACATCGCTGCGCGGTTGCCGGGCGTGGAAGACTGGGAACCATGACTCGGTCGAGTTCCGCGGAATTGCTGAAATCGGTTGAATACTGGCCGAATCACCTGCTGTCCATCGCGGAGTGGTCGCTGCTCCCCGAGAACAACCGGCACTGCCGGGAGCTGGTGGACGGCGTGCTGGTCGTGGCGCCGCAACCGCCGCGGCATCAACTCGCGGTGTGGCGCTTGGCAGCTCAGCTCGAGCGGGCGCTGCCGCGGCGCATGGCCGCCATGGCGCGCATCGAATTGCTGATCGACGAGGGCACGCCGCCGACGGTGCGGGTGCCGGACGTGCTGATCGTCGGTGGGGCGGCCGGGGCCGAGCACGCCACCCGGGTGCGGCCGCCGGATGTGCTGGCGGCCATCGAGATCGTGGCGCCGGGGTCGCGGCGGGTGGACCGGGTGATGAAGTTCGCGGAGTACGCGGCGGCCGGAATCGGGCACTACTGGCTGTTGGAGACCGAGGATACGTTGCGGCTGTACGCCTTTCGATTGCGGGACGGCCGGTACATACCGACCGGTGAGCATGTCGGGCAGGTGACCCTGGAACTCGACGACATCTGCCTGCCCCTGGACCTGGACGCGCTCACCGCGCTACGCCCCTCCGGCGTCTCGGTGTGATCCCGGACAGCTCTCGATTTGCCGTGCATACCCTCTGACCTCGCTTGATCGGTCACACGGGACAAAATTCGGGACTATCCTGGAATCCCGGAGGCCGTGGCTGGAGGGTGTCATGGACCACGCGCGCATAGCCAGAACCGTGCTCGGAGTGACGGCGGCATATCTCGTCGCACTCGGCCTCTGGCTGGGCTGGCTGGTCCCGCTCACCCCGCCCGGAACCATCCCCGTCCAGGTCGTCACGCTGGTCGGTCTGTACGGAACCTTCCTCGGACTCGGCATGCTGCTCGCCCAGCGCCCCACCCGCTCGGACCGGAAACTGCTGCGACACGGGCTCGAAGGCTGGGCGAACATCGAGGGCGTGCACCCGCTGCAGCGCACCGACCACTGCACCGAGCTCACCGAACTCGACCTCGAGCTCGTGGTGCCGGGGTCGGAAACCTATTACGGCAGCATCGTGTTCGACGTGGAACCCGTGGTCAAGCCGAGAATCGCTGTGGGCGGCACGATTTCGATCCGCGTCGATCCGCGCAACCGCGACCGCATCATGCTGTGCCTGTGAACCGCGGCCCGCGGGGCCCTGCGAACCGCGACCCGCGGAGCCTGTGACCCGGTGCTCACCGGACCACCGGCACGGGTGGCACCGTGCCCGAGCCGGGTGCGCTCGGTAGGACGGTCTGCCGGATTCGCCCGATCCGGCCCGTAGCATCCTGACCATGACGATCGCCGACACACCGGACCGCCGGGAAGCGCCGCTGGTACTCGACACCGAGCCGCCGCGCACCCTCGGCTTCACCGATCAGGCGGCGTTCTGGCTGAATCTCGGCGTCAGCCTGATCGGGTTCAGCGGCGCCGCGGTCGTGCTCACCCCCGCCGGCGCGAACCTGCCGCTGACCGGAGCCCTGCTGGCCACCGTGCTCGGCACCGTGGTCGGCGCGGCCATGGTGGCCGGGCCCGCCGCCATCGGCGCCCGCACCGGCGCGCCCGCCATGGCGGTGCTGCGCGGACTGTTCGGCACGCGCCTGTCGTATCTGCCGACGGTCGCCAATATCGTGCAGTGCATCGGCTGGGGCGTGTACGAGCTCACCGTCATCACGCTCGGCGTCTCCGCGCTCACCCACGATCGGGTGCCGCACTGGATCGTCATCGTCGGCGCGGGCGTGCTGTCCACCGTGATGGCCGTGTGGCCGCTGTCCGCGGTGCGCGCGCTGCGCAAATACGTGTCGGTGGCGGTCGGCATCGCCCTGATCTACTTCACGATTCAGCTGCTGCGGCAACCGGTTCCGATGCCGACCGACACCAGCTGGAGCGGGTTCTGGCCCGCCGTCGACGCCACCCTCGCGGTCTCCATCTCCTTCGTGCCGCTGGCCGCCGACTACACCCGGCACTCGCGGTCCGCGCGCACCGCCGCCGGAGCCACCGTGATCGGCTACTCGGTCGCGCAGGTCTGGTGCTATCTGCTCGGCATCCTCGCGATCCTGCAGGCGGGCAGCGCCGACCACATCTTCGATACCTTCCTCGGCGTCACCGCCGGGTGGCTGTTCTTCGCGGTGCTGGTGCTGCGCGAATCGGATCAGTCCTTCGCCAATATCTATTCGACGGCCATGTCGATCCAGAACCTGCTGCCCCGGGTGGATCGGCGGCTGCTGGCGACCCTGGTCGGCGCGCTCGTGACGCTGCTGGCGCTGCCCGTGCGCGACTTCGGCAATTACGCCAACTTCCTGTACCTGATCGGGTCGGTCTTCGTGCCGCTGTGCGCGGTCCTGGTCGTCGACTACTTCTTCGGCCGCGGCCGCACCGGCTGGGATCTCACCGAACACGCCCCCACCCGCCCGCTCATGCTGCTGCCGTGGGTGATCGGATTCGTCGTCTACCAGCTCTTCAATCCCGGTTCGATCACCTGGTGGAGCGACTTCTGGACCAAGGCGCAGAACGCGCTCGGCATCCATCCGGGCTGGTGGGCCTCGGCCTCGCTGTACTCGTTCCTGGCGGCCGCCGCCGTGACGGCGATCCTGGTGCGGCTGCGCCGGGGATGACCGACGGCCGGGTCTACGGCATGGGGCTCGACCCGCTGGTCGAACCCGATTGGCCCGCACTCACTCCCGCCGAGGTGGAAGCGGTGCTCGGCGCGGACGCGAGCATCGAATGGCGCAGTCCGCGACCGCTCTCGGCCACCGCGCGGATCCGGCTGCCGGACGGGCGCGAGGTCATCCTCAAACGCCTGCCCCGCACACTGCGGGACGCCGCCGCGCTCGGCGAGGAACACCGGTTCATGGATCACCTACGCGGGCGCGGGATTCCGGTTCCCGCTGTACTGCGCACGCTCGACCTCGGCGAATTCGCCTACGAGGTACAGGAACTCGGCGTCGGCTCCGACGACTACGCGGGCGTCTTCTCCTGGTCGCCCTACCGTTCCCTCGACGAGGCGGCCGCGGCCGGACGCGCCCTGGCGCGGTTGCACCTGGCGGCCGCCGATTACGACGCGCCGCGACGCCCGCCGCGCCCGCTCCTGGCCGGTTTCGGCATCTTCTCCTCCGCCGATCCCCTTGCGGCCGTGGCGCATCGGGCCGTCGAGCGGCCCGCGCTGGGCGCGTTCCTGGCGCGGCGTGATTGGCGCGGCGATATGGCACGCGTCCAGCTTCCGGCCTACGAGCGCCTGTATCCCCTACTGGCCGACCTGGAACCACTGTGGACACACAATGACTGGCACGGCACCAACTTGCTCTGGCGCGACCGCGACGTGACCGCCGTCATCGACTTCGGCCTGTGCGACCGGAGCACGGCCGTCCACGATCTGGCCACCGCCATCGAACGCTGTGCGGTGGACTGGATTTCGATCCGGTCGGGTGGCCCGGCGAACGTGCGGGCCGATCAGGCCCGCGCCCTGCTCGGCGGATACGAGTCGGTGCGCGCGCTGTCCGCGGCGGAACGACGGGCCCTGCCCGCCCTGCTCCCCCTGGTCCACTGCGAATACGAGCTCTCCGAGATCGACTACTTCCTGGCCGTCGTCCCCGGCGGCAACGAGCAGAACGCCGAGATCGCCTACACGGACTACTTCCTGGGCCACACCGCCTGGTGGAACCACAACTACAGATTGCTAACAATTCGCTAAAACACTGGCGCGTGTACATGCCGACCGGTGCCCATCCCGGCCAGGGGCGAAAATTTCCCTAACATTGTCCAACGAAATCGGGTTCACTTAGCTCTCGCCAACCTTGCTGAAAATTAGCTGACCTGGTTGGTGACTCGAGCTCCACATACCCACATCGATGGAGGGTCTGCGTTGGCCAGCAAGAAGAGGTTCCCGCACGTGCGCACCGCGATCGCCCTGCTCGCGACGATGGCCGTCGCCGCCACCGCGGCAGCCTGCTCATCCAATTCCTCGACCTCGTCCGACACCACCACCCCCGCGGCGAACAAGGACGAGGCCGCGGTGAACGCCTACGTCTACACCTACCCGCTGGTGTCGGTGGAGGTAACGCGGCGACAGCAAACCAATGTGCCCGCGCCGGACCCGTCCAAGGGCGTGGCGCCGATGAACCAGCTCGCACCCCTGGCCTTCCTGCCCGACGCGAGCTTCAAGAATGTCGTCCGCCCGAACGTGGACACCCTCTATACCTCGATGCTCTTCGATGTGTCCACCGAACCGGTCGTGGTCAGCGTGCCGCCCATGGGCGACCGCTACCATCTGTTCCCCCTCCTCGACATGTGGACCAATGTCGACGCCTCCCCCGGCACCCGGACCATCGACGACGCGGGCAAGGGCTACGAGTTCGCCATCGTGGGCCCGAACTGGAAGGGCGAGCTGCCCGCGGGCGTCCGCGAGTACCGGCTGCCCACCGACGCCGGGTGGATGATCGGCCGGATCCAGGTCAACGGCGCCGACGACGTCCCGAACGTGATCGCCATCCAGAACAAGCTGACCGCGGTCCCGCTCAGCGCGCACGGCAAGCCCTACACCCCGCCCCAGAACACCGACATCCACCCGGACTGGCCCGCGAAACAGCCGGTCGCCGACTACATCCACAAGTTGAGCCCGCAGGAGTACTGGGATCTCTACTACTCTGCCCTGTCGCACACCCAGACCCGGCCGGATGACAAGGCCATCCTGAAGCAGCTGGCCGACATCGGATGGAGCCCGGACAAGAAGCTGGATCTCGCCACGCTGCCGAGCACCGAACGTGCCCAGTGGGAGCAGGCGTTCTCGACGGCACTGAGCAAGATCGAGGCCGATATCAGCAACCAGCCGGTCAATGGCTGGAAGACCGCACGCAAGGACATCGGCGACTACGGCACGCATTACGGTGTCCGCGCCGTCATCGCGTACGCCGGTCTGGGCGCGAACCTGCCGCAGGACGCCCTGTATCCGGGAGCCCACGTCGACGCGAAGAACCAGCCGCTCGACTCCGCCCACAACTACGTGCTGCACTTCCCCGCCGACCAGATTCCGCCGGTGCACGGATTCTGGTCGGTCACCATGTACGACGGGAAGGGCTTCTTCGTCGAGAACCCGATCAACCGCTACGCCGTGCGCGGTGAACTGCTGTCCAAGAACCCCGACGGTTCGGTCGACATCTACATCCAGCGTGAAAAGCCGGAACCGGCAAAGGAATCGAACTGGCTGCCCGCGCCCGAGTCCGGGAACTTCAACCTGATGCTCCGCACCTATTGGCCCGACGAGAAGATCATCGACGGGACCTGGAATCCCCCGGCGGTCACCATCGCCAACTGACTCATCCGTGAATGCGCCTCGGACCGAACGCGGTTCGAGGCGCTTTCGCTTTTCCATGGGCGCCGAATAACCGAAACTTGATTCCGGGACCGACATCCGATACAACTTGTTCCGTTGCTTTGGCAACACGAATCGTTCTGCACGCCATCTGAGTTCAGCGTGCATCGGGGGTCCGGGAGGATAGGAATAATCATGCGTCGCACCATTCGTAATTTCGGTCGTAAGGCAGTTGTCGCGGCTCTGCCGCTGGCGGTGGCCGCCACTTTCGCCAGCGCGGGAACGGCTTCCGCCACCGCGCCGATCGAGGCCCCGCAGGCGGCGCCGGTCGTGCAGCTCGCCGCGTTCACCCCGGCGGTCCCGGTCGCGGCCGAGGTCTCGCAGCCCGTCGCACCCGAGGCCGCACAGCCCGTGACCTCGGATGTCACCCCGGCCGCGGCCGAGATCTCGCAGCCGCAGGACATCGCCACCGACCCGAACGCCCAGAACCACGATCCGATGGCCAATGCCGCCGCCCTCGGCTTCGTGATCGGGGCCGCGACCGGCGCCGTCATCTGTGGCGTCACCATTATCGGAATTCCGCTGATCCCGCTCTGCGCGGTCGGCCCCGGCCTGCAGCTCGCTCTGGTCGGTCTGCTCGTCGGCGCGATCGCCCCGAATTCCGTTCCCCAGATCCTGCCCTGATCCTCGGGCACCGGAGACACGAAGAACCCCATCCAGAGATTTCCGGATGGGGTTCTTTCGTATCGAATTACGGGTGACGGATACGGTGACCTATTCGGTTACCGATATGCCTACCGATGCGCGCGCGGATCCGCCAGCAGATATTGCGCGGCGGCATAAGTGCCGAGAATGACGCCCTCGGTGATCCGGCGCGACTTATCACCGCGCGCGAAAATGCGGCGCAGCACGATCAATCCGTCCGACACGGTGAACAGCAGCGCGCCCAGACCCAATCGGCTGCGCGGATCGGCGTTCGGAACGTTCACGCCCGCAATGTTCTTCGCGTCGCGGGCGAGTTCCGGATCCGAGGCCAGGGTGGCCGCGGTGCCCAGGGTCGCGCCGTACACGGTGAGCGGCACCGCCACCGTGGGGGCCTTGAACCGCATGAGCGTCGCCGCGCCCAGCCAGGCGGCCAGCCGCTGGCCCGCGATGGCGGGCCGGGGCCGCGCCCCGCGCCGCCACCACAGCCACGAGTAACCGGTCTGCATGACCGCGAAAGACGAAGCGCCCGCGATCAATCGGCGGTCGTCGTCGGGTTCGATGAGCAGCACGTCGCCGACCGTGGCCGCGGCCAGCGAGCCGAGCAGCACGGTGCGGTCGGCGGGATCCAGGCGCTTGCCGTTCACGGCCACGTCGGCGGCCAGCAGCGGCATCAGCAACGGCTTCGCGAACCACTGCAGCTTCTCGCGACCGGTGACCGCGCCGTAGACGGTCACCGCCGCCGCGCCGACGAAGGCGGCCCGGAACGGGCGGGCCATCAGAAGCTGGGTTCGGCCGGGGCGGGCGGCAGCACCGCGACCTGGCCGGCGTAGGACAGACCCGCGCCGAAGCCGAGCAGCAGCGCCAGCTGACCGCCCTTGGCCTTGCCGGTCACCAGCATCTCCTCGATGGCCAGCGGGATCGAGGCGGCGGAGGTGTTGCCGGTGTTCTCGATGTCATTGGCCATCGGCAGATCGTCGGGGAGCCCGAGGTTCTTCTTCATGAGCTCGTTGATGCGGGCGTTGGCCTGGTGCGGGACGAACACCTCGATGTCGTCCTTGGCCACGCCCGACAGCTCGATCGCGCTGGACAGTGCGCGCGGCAGGGTGACGGCGGCCCAGCGGAAGACCTTGGGGCCCTCCATGTGCAGCGACATCCGGCCCACGGCCTCGACCGACGGGTCGGTGCCCTGCAGGCGCTGCGCCTTGTTCATGAACTCCAGGAAGTCCACGTCCTGCGCGATGGCCTCGGCGTTCTCGCCGTCGGAGCCCCACACGGTCGGGGAGATGCCGTTCTCCTCGGCGGGACCGATCACGACCGCGCCCGCGCCGTCACCGAAGATCATGGCGGTGCCGCGGTCGGTCGGGTCGAGGCCGACGGTCATCGTCTCGGCGCCGATGAGCAGGATGTACTCGGCCGAGCCGGAACGGATCATGTCCGCGGCCACGCCGAGGCCGTAGCCGAAGCCGCCGCAGCCGGAGACCAGGTCGAAGGCGGGGATGCCGTTCATGCCCAGGTCCGAGGCCACGGTCGGCGCGCCGTGCGGGGTCAGCTTGAGCCAGCTGGAGGAGGCCAGGATCAGGGCGCCGATCTTGGATCGGTCGATGCCGGTGTTCTTCAGCGCCCGCTCACCCGCGGCGACCGCCATGCTGCGCAGCGTCTCGTCGCCGGAGATCCAGCGCCGGTTGTGAATGCCGGTCCGCTCGAAGATCCACTCGGGAGTGGAGTCGAGGACCTCGCACACCTCGGCGTTGCTGACGACGCGCTGGGGCCGGTAGGCACCGATGCCGAGCATCGCAATATTCTGCGGACCCTTGTTGATTGCAATGCTCACCACAGGTGACTCACACGACCCTTCACACAATCATTTGTCGACACCGTTGTCGGACGTAAGACCAGGATTCAGGCTAACCCAGAGCAAGGTTTCAGCCCAGAGCCAAGTCTTGTTAACCGTCCGGTAAGGACACACCCTGACGCCAGGGACATAAGTCCTACCCCAAGGCGAGGTCCTTCAGGCCCAGAATCGAGCGATATTCCAGACCCTCGGCGGCGATGATGCCGTCCGCGCCGGTCTCACGGTCCACCACGGTGGCCACGCCGACCACGATCGCGCCCGCCTCCCGCAGTGCGCGCACCGCGGTGATCGGGGAGTTGCCGGTGGTGGTCGTGTCCTCGACCACCAGCACCCGCTTGCCGACGATGTCGGGGCCCTCGATCTGGCGCTGCATGCCGTGGGTCTTGGCGGCCTTGCGCACCACGAAGGCGTCGATCGGACGGCCCGGCGCGTGCAGGACCGCGGCCGCCACCGGGTCGGCGCCCATGGTGAGCCCGCCCACCGCGTCGAAGTCCCAATCCGCCGAGAGCTCCCGCAGCAGCTTGCCGATCAGCGGGGCGGCCTCGTGGTGCAGGGTGGCGCGGCGCAGGTCCACGTAGTAGTCGGCTTCCTTGCCGGATGACAGGGTCACCCGCCCGTGCACGACGGCGAGCTCGCGTACCAGAGCCGCGAGTCTGTCCCGGTCGGTCGTCGTTACCTGCATTGCTGTGTCTATGTCCTTCCGCGTGCGTTGAACAGGCCCCGGTTCAGGCGGGTCACCAGGGTTCGTGGGATGAGCCCGGCGATCGCGACGATCGCTTTGTACTGCATTCCGGGCACGCTGATCACCCGGTCTTTCTCCAGATCATGCAGCGAACCGGCCACCACCTCGTCCACGCTCAACCACAGGGGTCGTGGTAGCGAGGCCATCTCGATGCCGGCCCGCTCATGGAATTCGGTGCGGACGAATCCCGGGCACAAGGCCTGCACCCGGACTCCGGTTCCGGCCAGCCCGCCGGCCAGCCCTTGGGAAAAGGATACGACGTACGCCTTGGAGGCCGAATAGGTCGAGCCCCGTCCGGGGATCAGGCCCGCCATGCTGGCCACATTCACCACGGTGCCCCGGGCCGCGTGCAGCATGGGCGGCAGGGCCGCCCGGGTGAGCTGCACGACAGCGGTGACGTTCACATCGAGTTGGTGCTGCAGAGCGTCGGCGTCCTGCGTCCAGAACTCCCCTGACATGCCGAATCCGGCATTGTTGACCAGGAATTCGACGCCCTCGGCCAGGCGTGCGGCCACCCGGTCGCGATCCGCGGCCCGGCTCAGATCGGCGGGCAGCGTCTCGGCGCGCGCGGCGAACCGCACCCGCAGGTCGTGGGCCAGCGCGGCCAGCCGCTCCTCATCCCGCGCCACCAGCACCAGGTCGTAGCCGAGGGCGGCGAGCCTGGTGGCGTACGCCTTGCCGATACCGGAGGTCGGCCCGGTGACCAAGGCCACCGGACGGCGGGCGCCCGGCAGGCGCACCTGATCAGGGGAACTCTCGGTCATCGACGGCCCATCACTCGCACGATCGGGGAGTGGTCGGCGATGACCTGAACTGCGCCCTCATTCTGGTCCCTGGCCGATCCACACGCGGCGAATTCGCGCAGACACCCTGTGGCTGCGGCGCGCCGCGCGTAGACACGGCCGAGGCGTCACCTCGGCGCGGGTCCCTGGTAGGGGCGGAAGCCCGGATGGAAGGGTCCGCCGGGCGGGGCGCTGCGGCCCTGATCCCGGCGCCAGCCCTCCTCGGGCTCGCGGTCCGGATCCGATTCGCCGCGCCGGTCGCCGGATTCCTGGTCGTCCCAACGGTCTTCGTGGTCGGGGCCGTCGGCGTCGTAGTGGTCCTGCTCGCCCTCGGGGGCGGGCGGCCAGTTTCGGCGCGGGCGGTTGCGCGGATCCGGCACGACTTTCAGTGCGGGACGCCAGCTTTCGGGCTCGCCGTCCGGTTCCCCGCCCCCGGCGATATCGCTGACCAGCGGGGAGTCGTAGTCGTCGCCGCGCGGGCGGTCGTCGCGGGCGGGCCGCTGGTCGCGCGGGTCGCGCTCCTGGTCACCGTAGTCGCCGAACTCGTCGTGGCCGTCGTAGCCGTCGTCCTCGGGAACCGCTTGCGAGCGACCGGGTTCGGGCAGTTCGTCGCGACCGCGCTCGGCATTGATGACCGGCGGCAGCACGTGCAGCAGGCCGGACAGCCGCAGCACCGCGTCGATGGCGGTCTCCCAGTCCTTGGCGACCGCGCCGACCGGCAGCATGCCGAGCGTCCAGTTGCCCTCGGACCACAGCTGCTGCACCTCGTCGGGCAGCGACTCGATGAACGCCACCATGCGCTGATCCACCGCGTGCCGCGCGACATCGGGATTGGTCGCGAAGACCACCCGGTCGCCGATGGCGCCGAGCAGCTCCAGATCGTGATCCTTCGGCGGCGCCGCGGTTTTCAACCGCAGGTCGATATCGATGTCCGAGCCGATCTGACGGCGCACCGCGACCAGGGTGGCGGCGTCCTCCAGATCGAAGAGCACGAACTTCTCGCCCTTGCGGTTACCCGACACCACGTCCACCGCGGACAGGTAACCCAGCTTGGCGAGCGCGCCGCGCCGCCAGGTGGAGGCGAGCGCGGGCTCCACCGAAACATAGGTGTAGCCCTGGGATTTCGCCCAGACCTGTCGCACATGCCCGGTGCGCTGCCGCTGCAGCCGATCGAAATAGAGGAGCACGATCGCACCCACGAGCGCGATCGCCGCCAGCCCGAACCATATAGCCGTCATCGCCGCCTACCCTATCCAGAGTGAGGGCGTCATGCCCGGCACGCCCACAGCATTCTTGCTCATCGAGTCCCGCTCGGCAGGGACGTGCTGAAGATCAACTTCGCCTGAATGGATCCGTCGGAGTTCTTGTCGCCCTGCACCATCACCACTTCGCCCACCGGCAGGTCCGCGACTTTGGTGCTACCCAGGGAGATTACCTGCGTCTTGTCGTCGGTCTTCACCGTCACCGTGCTGCCGGACAGCGCCGTGATGGTGAGCGTCGAGCCGTCGTTCGAGGCGATGGTGCCCATGTCCGCGCCGAGCTGGTCCAGATCGCCCAGGCCCGGAATCGTGGGCACGCCGCTGGGCAGCGGCAGGGAGGAGGTGTTGCCCGGAAAGGCGGGCAGGCCGAGACCGGAGGTACGGGGGCCGGCGGCGCTGTCGGACGAGTCGTTGCTGCTCATCAGCGTTCCCACGACCAACCCGACGATGGCGACCGCGATGATCGCGGCCAGACCCAGCGCGATCCACATGGTGGTCTTGCGCGGCGGCGGGGGCGGCGCCGGATTCTGCGGGAAACCCGCGGGCTGATAGCCGCCCGGCGGCGGCATGCCCGCACCACCCGGATAGCCGGGTGCGCCGGGCGCGGGGGAATAGCCCGGAGCGCCGTAGGCCCCCGTCGGCGCGTATCCCTGTTGCCCCGGGTAGACAGCCGTCGGCTCGTAGCCGCCGCCGGTGTCGTACCCACCCCAGCCGGCGTCGGCGGGCGGGAACACCCGGGTGGCCTCAGGCCCCGGCTGCTGCCCGAAATAGTCGGTCGGACCAGCGGGTATGGACTCGGTCGGCCCGTACGCCGCGGCGCTGTCCGAGGTGTGGCCGCCGGGGACGGCCTGCTCGGCGGGCCCCTCCCCGGGGCCCGGTTCCGGCCGCCGCGACCACGGATCGCTCGGATCAGTCATGGCCTCCAGGGTAGGCGGAGTACGGCTACCGAGCCGCGAACTCGACCGAACGGTCCTCGAACGACGAGGCCCCCGCGCGAGCCGAAGTTCGCGCGGGGGCCGGTGTTCGAGCCGGTCAGCGGCCGACGATGAGGGTGTCACCGTCCGGGGTGACGTTCACCTTCACCGTGTCGCCGTCCTGCACCTCCCCGGCCAGCAGTTCCTTGGCGAGCGAGTCGCCGATGGACTGCTGGATCAGCCGGCGCAGCGGGCGCGCGCCGTAGGCCGGGTCGTAGCCGCGCACGGCCAGCCAGAAGCGGGCCGAGTCGGACACGTCCAGGGTGAGGCGGCGCTGGGCGAGCCGCTTCTGCAGCTGGTTCAGCTGGATGTCGACGATCCGCTCCAGCTGTTCCTCGTCGAGGGCGTGGAACATGACCACGTCGTCGAGCCGGTTCAGGAACTCCGGCTTGAAGGCGCGGCGCACCGCGTTCATGACCGTGTCCCGGTCGCCGCCCGCACCCAGATTCGAGGTCAGGATGAGGATGGTGTTGCGGAAGTCGACCGTGCGGCCCTGGCTGTCGGTGAGCCGACCTTCGTCGAGCACCTGCAGCAGGATGTCGAAGACGTCCGGGTGGGCCTTCTCGATCTCGTCGAAGAGCACCACCGTGTACGGGCGTCGCCGCACCGCCTCGGTGAGCTGGCCGCCCTGGTCGTAGCCGACGTACCCCGGAGGCGCGCCCACCAGGCGGGCCACCGAGTGCTTCTCGCCGTACTCGCTCATGTCGATGCGGACCATGGCGCGTTCGTCGTCGAACAGGAAGTCCGCCAACGCCTTCGCCAGCTCGGTCTTACCGGTGCCGGTCGGGCCGACGAACATGAAGGAACCGGTGGGCCGGTTGGGGTCGGCGACCCCGGCCCGCGCCCGGCGCACGGCATCCGACACCGCTTGCACGGCTTCCTTCTGCCCCACGACCCGGCGGCCCAGCTCGTCCTCCATGCGCAGCAGCTTCTGGGTCTCGCCCTCCATCATGCGGCCCACGGGGACACCGGTCCACGACGACACCACCTCGGCGATATCGTCCGGCCCGACCTCCTCCTTGAGCATGACGTCGCCGTCGGCGGCGGTCTTCGCCTTGGCCTCGGCCTCGGCGAGTTCCTTCTCCAGCTTGGGGATTCGCCCGTACCGGAGTTCGGCGGCCTTGTTGTAGTCGCCGTCGCGCTCGGCCCGCTCGGACTCGCCCTTGAGCGACTCCAGCTCCTCCTTCAGCACCGACACCGCGTCGATGGCCTGCTTCTCGTTCTGCCAGCGGGTCATCAACTGGTTGAGCTTCTCGCGGTCGTCGGCGAGTTCGGAGCGCAGCTTCTCCAGGCGCGCCTTGGACGCGTCGTCGGTCTCCTTGGCCAGAGCCACTTCCTCGATCTCGAGCCGTCGTACGACGCGCTCGATCTCGTCGATTTCCACGGGGCGGGAATCGATTTCCATGCGCAGCCGCGAGGCCGACTCGTCGACCAGGTCGATCGCCTTGTCCGGCAGGAACCGGGAGGTGATGTAGCGGTCGGACAGGGTCGCCGCCGCCACCAGCGCGGAGTCGGTGATCCGCACGTGGTGGTGGTTCTCGTAGCGCTCCTTGAGCCCGCGCAGGATGCCGACGGTGTCCTCCACCGACGGCTCGCCGACCAGCACCTGCTGGAACCGGCGCTCCAGGGCCGGATCCTTCTCGATGTGCTGGCGGTACTCGTCGAGGGTGGTGGCGCCGACCAGGCGCAGTTCACCGCGGGCCAGCATGGGCTTGATCATGTTGCCGGCGTCCATGGCGGATTCGCCGGTCGCGCCCGCGCCCACGATGGTGTGCAGCTCGTCGATGAACGTGATGATCTGCCCCGCCGAGGATTTGATCTCCTCGAGCACGGCCTTCAACCGCTCCTCGAACTCACCGCGGTACTTCGCGCCCGCGACCATCGCGCCCAGGTCCAGCGACACCAGCTTCTTGCCGCGCAGCGATTCGGGGACGTCGCCCGCGATGATGCGCTGGGCCAGGCCCTCGACGATGGCGGTCTTGCCGACGCCGGGCTCGCCGATCAGCACCGGGTTGTTCTTGGTGCGGCGGCTCAGCACCTGCACGACGCGGCGAATCTCGGTGTCGCGCCCGATGACCGGGTCCAGCTTGCCCTCGCGGGCGGCGGCGGTCAGGTCGGTGGAGTACTTCTCCAGCGCCTGGTAGGAGCCCTCGGGATCCGGCGAGGTGACGCGGGCGTTGCCGCGCACGGCGGTGAACGCCTCACGCAGCGCGTCCGCGGTCGCGCCGTACTTGAGCAGCAGCTGCTGGACATCGGAATCGCCTGCGGCCAAGCCGTAGACGAGGTGCTCGGTGGAGACGTACTCGTCGCCGAGCTCGGTGGCCAGGTGCTGCGCCGAGGTGAGCGCGGCGATGGCCTCGCGGCCGAAATTGGGTGTGGTGGTGGCCCCCGTGGCGCGGGGCAGGCGATCCACGATCTCCTGGGCCTCACGCCGGACCGTGGCCGGATCGACGGCGACGGCCTTGAGCAAGGGGGCGGCGATGCCGTCGGTCTGATCCAGCAACGCCACCAGCAAGTGAGCCGGACGGATCTCCGGATTACCGGCGACCGAGGCCGCCTGTTGCGCGGCGGTCAGCGCCGCCTGGGTCTTGGTGGTGGGATTGAACGAGTCCACTGTCACCTTCCTACTAGTCGTTGCTGTCTACAACGCGGTAGAAGTTGAGTCTGTTCCGCTCAAGTCTGACTAATTTCCGGCGGTGACACCAGAGACCAAGGCCCTTTCTCTCACGGCCAGGAGCCCCTCCACACGCTACGCGTACGATGGCCCCATTCGTTGACGCATCACACCAGCTCATCCATCCCGGTTCGCCCGAACGAATGGAGCAGCAATGCGCGCGATCGTCGTCCGAGAATTCGGTGGCACCCCCGAACCCGCCGACATGCCGGTCCCGGAGCCCGGACCGGGACAGATCCAGATCCATCTGGAGGCGGCCGGGGTGAACCCCGTCGACCAGCGGATCATCGACGGCTTCCTGGACGGCCAACTCCCCCATGACTTTCCGATGATTCCCGGCGTCGACGGCGCGGGCACCGTCAGTGCGGTGGGCGCGGGCGTCGACGACTTCGACATCGGCGACCGGGTGGTCGGCAAGTTCCTGTCGCCGCCGCTCGGGCACGGCACCTTCGCCGAATACCTGGTGGCCGCCGACGGCGGCACCCTGGTCAAGCTCCCCGACGAGGTCACCGCGGTGCGCGCGGCCGCGCTGCCGACCGCGGGCATCACCGCCCTGGACCTGCTGCACGCGGCCGAGGTCCAGCGCGGGCAGCGGGTGCTGATCGTCGGCGCGTCCGGCGGCGTCGGCTCCTACCTGGTGCAACTGGCGGCCATGGCCGGGGCGCACGTCATCGCGACCGCCCGCCCCGACGACACCGACCGCATGGTCCGGCTCGGCGCGATGGAGGTGGTGAACTACGGCCGCATGACCGCCACCGACTCACCCACCCACGCCGAGGCCGCCCGGCTGTCCGTCGCCGATTCGGTGCGGATCACCGATCCCGGCGGTATCGAGGCGGTCTTCGATCTGGTCAGTCCGCCGCCGGTGTTCGCCGACAACGCGAGCCTGGTGAAGCCGGGCGGCCACGCCTACTCGACCATCGGATCGGCCGACGAGGCGGATCTGAAGGCGCGTGGCATCATCGGCGGCAACCTCGAATCCCGCGGCGGCACGGCCGAATTGAGCGAACTGCTGCGCTTGGTCGCGACCGGCGATCTGATGGTGCCGATCCGCAATCTGCCGCCGCTGGCCGACGCGCCCGCCATGATCGGCGCGTCGGGTGCGCGCGGCAAGACGGTGCTGGTGATCTGAACCCCGGGTTACGGAAATCGATCCACCTCCGGCTATATCCGTGCGACCACCGGGTTTTAAGGGATACTTGACGCGGAGGGCCGCCTGGCAGGCGGTTCGGGGTAGTTGGACAGGAAGGAAAGCTCGACGTCGTGGATGCGCGTTCGGCAGCGCTGGTCCGCGCAAACTTTCGGACAGTCGTCGAGGCCCCCAACGGGCCGGAACGGCTGATCAGCGCGTTCTACGGTCATCTTTTCGCGGAGATCCCCGCTTTGCGGGAACTTTTCCCCTCCGCCATGGACATGCAGGCGAAACGGTTGGTCACGGCCATCTCGTTCGTCCTCGACAACCTGGAGGACTGGGATCGTGCCCAGCGCTTCCTGGAGCAACTCGCCCGCGACCACCGCAAGTACGGGGTGGAAGCGGCGCACTACGACATCGCCGGGCGCGCCCTGCTGCATGCCTTCCGGAGCTACAACGGGGTTGCGAACTGGTCGCGGCCGCTCGAGGCGGGCTGGCGTGACATCACCATCCTGATCTCGGCGTCCATGGCCATCGGAGCGAATTCCGATAAGTCGCAGCCCTATTGGGAGGCGACCGTGGTCGGGCACCGGCGGGTGGTGGACGATCTGGCCATCGTGCGCCTGCAGACCGACACCCCCATCCCCTACCAGGCCGGGCAGTACGTGCCGGTCGCCATCCCGCAGCGGCCCAAGATGTGGCGCTACCTGTCCCCCGCCATCCCCACCAACCCGTACGGCGAGATCGAATTCCACGTGCGCAAGGTCCGGACCGGCTGGGTCAGCCCCGGCATCGTGAACGAGACCCAGGTCGGCGACCGCTGGATGATCGCCGCCCCGCTCGGCGGCCTGCACGTCGACCTGAGCCGCCGCAAGGACGTGCTCATGATCGGCGCGGGCACCGGCATCGCCCCGCTGCGGGCCCAGCTCATCGAGATGGGACGGCGCGGCATCAACCCGCGCGTGCACCTGTTCATGGGCGGCCGCTACCCGTGTGACCTCTACGACGTGGAGAACATGTGGCAGCTCTCGCAGTCCAATCCGTGGCTCACGGTGATCCCGGTCTGCGAGAACGAGACCAACCCCTGGTGGCACCCCTACCCGCCCGCCGACCCGCCCTTCGGCATGCATCGGCGGCTGATCGGGAACCTGGGCGCGGTGGTGGCCAGCTTCGGCGCCTGGGCCGATCGGCAGATCCAGATCGCCGGTTCGGCCCGCATGATCGCCGACACCAAGCGAGCCCTGCTCGCCGTGGGAGCACCGGAGTCGGCGATAAGCTCAGATCCGGTGTAGGACAATCGAAATACCTTGCCGCCCTGGCCAGCTCGGCTTCCCACGCTCGCTGATCAGCTCAAAGGTTCACGGCCGTCCCGATTCTGGACTGCGGCTTGATAGACCTCCACCTTGGAGCGGGGGAGCGAAGCGGAGGAGGGAAGAATCGGGACCAGGGGCCGCGAACCCGCCGGAGCGGAGCGGAGGCAAATTGATATTGAGGAGTTGTAAGTGACGATCGGCCCCGATGAGACCGGCGCGATTCCCCTGGACGCGCAGACCGAGTGGACCGCCACGGTGGTGGGGGCGCACCGGTTGCGCGAGGACACCACGGTGGTGCGGTTGATCGGCGAGTTCGTGCCGTTCGCGGCGGGACAGTCGGTGGAGGTGCGCACGCCGCAGCATCCGAACATGGTGCGCCGCATGTACTGCGCGCTGCCGCCGTCGCTGGACGGCAAGCTGGAATTCCATGTGCGGACCCTGCCGGGCGGGTGGTGCAGCGGTTCCATCGTGGCCGACTCCCATCCCGGCGACGAATGGCGGATCAGCGCGCCCGGCGGCTGGCTGGCGGTGGAGCCGGACGCCACCGAGGTGGTCATGATCGCCGACGGGGTCGGGCTGGCGCCGATGCGCGCACTGCTGCTGGATCTCTCGCGCCGCGAACAGCCGCCGCGCACCCACCTCTTCGTCGGGGCGCGCTACCCGCGCGACCTGTACGCCTCCGACATGCTCTACCTGCTGACCGGCGAAATGCCTTGGCTCACCGTGGTTCCCGTGGTGCAGGACGAGTACGACCCGGATTTCGTCGACACCTGGTACGAGCAGTGCCGCGTCGACATCGGTTTCCGGCCGGAGGAGATGATGCCGGGCACCATCGCGGACATCCCGGAGCGGTTCGGTCCGCTGGACCACCACCAGATCCTGGTGTGCGGCGGCGCGGCCATGGTGCGTAACACCATCGACCAGCTCGTCGCCATCGGCGCTCCCGCGGAAGCCATTCGCTACGAAGGCTTCTGAGCCCTCGGGACGGCGGGTGTCTCAGAACAGCGGGTCGTGGCGGATGTTCTCGGTGGAGGTGCCGGCCGCCATGAGCCGGAACTTGGTGGTCTGCACCATGGACGGGGCTCCCACGATCTGTACGTCGCGGTCCTCCCAGGAGCCGTGGCCGGCCACGATCTTGCCGATCTGACCGACCACCCGCGGTTGCAGGCCGGGGTATTCGCGGGTCTCCTCGGAATTGTCGAAGTGCCACCACGGGTTCTCGGTGGACTCGGTGACCGGATGCACGGTGAGCCACTTGTTGGCGCAGGCCAATTGGCTGAGCACCTCGAGGTCGTAGAGGTCGCACGGGTAGTGGCCGCCGACGAACAGATCCACCTTGGGGTTGGATCGGCGCGAGGTCATGGCCATGAGCTGGGCGCGCAGCGGCGCGATGCCGGTGCCGCAGCCGATCATCAGCATCTTGCGGCGGGTGTTGCGGGGCACGCCGAGACCGCCCAGCGGCGATCCGATCAGCCATTGCTCGCCGACCCGGCTGTGCCCGACGATGGCCGGGCTGACCCAGCCGCCGGTGACGCCGCGGATGTGGAATTCCAGTTCGCCGTCGGCATTGGCCGGAATGGCCGGGGACAGGTAGCGCCACATGCGCGGGCGGGAGGGGATCTGCACGCTCATGTACTGACCGGCCGCGTACTGCATGGGCTGGTCCAGCTTCAAGCGCACGACCGCCAGGTTGCGCAGCACTTCGCGGTGCTCGATGACGGTGCCGGTCCACACCGGAGGGGTGCTCTCGCCATCGGCGGCCTTGATCATGGTGCCGGCGATGATGCCGATGCCCTCGTCCCAGGCGCGGCCGACCTCGTCGGTCCAGATCTCGGTGCCCGCGTAGGCCTCGAGCGCGCTCTTGAGCGATTTCCCCACGGCCGCATAGTGATCGGCCACTACGCCGTACTTGCGGTGGTCGCGGCCGAGCTGCGCCAGGAAGGGCAGCAGCCGGTCGGGTTCCTCCAGCCGGTCCACCACGTAGGCGATGGCCTTCACCAGCCGGTCGCGCTGGGCGTCCAGGGCGGCGGGGAAGAAGTCCCGCACGTGGGGGTACTCCGTGAAGAGGATGGCGTAGAACGACCGCGCGAGTTTCTCGGGGCCACCTTCTTCCGCAGCAACCGCCTTGAACGTTGTTCTTATCAATGCGACGGTCCGCGAATCCATTTGTGTCACAACCCCATTTCGCAATCGAACGCAGGCGTGACCGGCGAGTGAAGTGCTGCGGGACACTCGACAGCAGCCGTTGCCAAGCAAGTGTAAGCGAGGTTAGCCAGCAACGGAACGGGACGTTTCAATAACAGGCCCTATATTCCTCGGAAACGTGAACGTTGCGGGTCTTCTGAGTCGAAAACCGACTGATCAACTGGAAAACGCCGTGCGACACGGGTTTTCAGTCGTCGATTCTGGCTGATCCGTTTTGCAAGACTCAGGAAAACAGCGATCCCGCCGCAACTACGTCAGGCCATGAATTCCCCTGCAGCATACGGACAAAACTCACGATCGGCAGCAATCAATAACCTACCGGTCCGTTTGTTATAAACAGCCTCATCGGACTTCGCCAATCACACAGTCCGCTGTCGCAACTCAGCACATCGGCCGCAACAATCGCCACCGGGCGAACGTCAGCGGGCGGGATCCCGGTATCCGGACAGCAGAAAGGCGGTGCCCCACTGGGGGACACCGCCTTCCGGCTTGTCTTGCCCTACTGCGGCTTACGCCGGTTTCGGGGCTGCCACACCACGAGAGCGGTGCTGGGCTGAGGGGTCAGGTGTGCGGGCCGGTACCCGGCCCGCAGCCTTTCCGCCTCGGCGGACAGCTCGCTCACCCGCTGCTGCAGCTCGTCCACCTGGTTGGTGAGTTCGATGATCCGTTTGATGCCGGCCAGGTTCACGCCCTCGTCCTGGGACAGGCGCTGCACCTCGCGGAGCAGCTCCACATCCCGGTTCGAGTAGCGCCGGCCGCCGCCCGACGTGCGTTGCGGCGTAACCAGACCCAGCCGGTCATAGGTGCGCAGCGTCTGGGCGTGCATGCCCGCCAGCTGCGCGGCCACCGAGATCAGGAAGTACTGGGCCTCGGAGTGCTTCGGATCGGAACTCATTACGCACCTGCCCATCCCGCACGGGGATCGAACCCACTGGTCTTCTCCGCCTCCGCGTAGCGCCGCAGCGCCTCGGTGGCATCGTCGTCCAGTTTCTGGGGGACCGCGACCTTCACGGTGACCAGCAGGTCACCCGCGCCGCCGTCACGCTTGGGCACACCGCGCCCGCGCACCCGCAGGGTGCGGCCGTCGGCGGTGCCCGGCGGCACCTTGACGCCCACCCGACCGTCCAGGGTCGGCACCGACACCGTGGTGCCCAGCACCAGTTCGGCGTAGGAGACCGGCAGCACCAGGGTCAGGTCGTCGCCATTGCGGCCGAAGACCTTGTCCTGGCTGACGTGCACGGTGACGTACAGGTCACCCGGAGGCGCGCCGCGCAGGCCCGCCTCACCCTGACCGGCCAGCCGGATCCGCTGCCCGTCGCGCACGCCCGGGGGAATGCGCACGGTGATGGTGCGGGTCCGGTTCTGGATGCCCGAACCGCGGCAGTCGACGCACGGGTCGTCGATGATCGACCCGGTGCCCCGGCAGTCCTCGCACGGCTCGCTGAAGCCGAACGCGCCCTGGTTCCGGCTGACCACGCCGCTTCCGTTGCAGTGCGGGCAAACCCGCGGACTGGTGCCGGGCTTGGCGCCGCTGCCGTGGCAGGTGGTGCAGGCGGCCGGGCTGGTCATGCGCAGCGGAACGGTCACGCCCTGGGCGGCCTCGCGGAAGCCGAGGGTCGTCTCGGTCTCCACGTCCGAACCGCGCCGGGGACGCGAGGACGCCCGCGTGCCGCCGCGATTGAACAGTCCGCCCAGCAGGTCACCCAGGCCGCCATCCGCGGCGCCCGCGCCACCGGCGCCGGCCCCGAAGATGTCACCCAGGTTGAACTCGCCACCGGAGAACCCGCCGCCGGGCTGGCCGTAGCCGCCCCCGGGCGGGAATCCGCCGCGGCCGAAACCGCCGCCCGCGAACAGCTTGCGGGCCTCGTCGTACTCCTTGCGCTTCTCCGGATCCGACAGCACGGCGTTCGCCTCGCTGACGGCCTTGAACCGCTCCTCGGCCTTGTTGTCCCCGGGGTTCTTGTCCGGGTGCAGGTCTCGGGCCAGTTTGCGGTAGGCCTTCTTGATCTCGTCCTGGGTGGCGCCGGAGGAAACACCCAGATCCTTGTAGAAGTCCTTCTCGAGCCATTCTCGATTCACCGGGCATCTCCTCCTTTCTGTGTTGCCGCGGACGTGGGGTACGTCCGATCGCTGTTAATCAGTGCCAGCGGCATCGGTGCCAGCGTTCTGCGAATCCGGCTGCGCCGCAGACAGATCCGCCACACCGTCGGTGACGCCGACCAGCGCGTGCCGCAGCACGCGATCGCCGAAGCGGTAGCCCTTGCGCATCACCATGCCCAGCACCGGGTCCGCACCGCTGCCCTCGTGCTGCACGGCCTCGTGCAGGGTCGGGTCGAAAGGCTCACCCTCCGAACCGAATTCCTCGAGGCCCTGCTTCTGCAGGGCGGTGACCAGCTTGTCGGCGACCGACTTGAGCGGGCCGTTGTCCAGGTCACCGTGCGCGCGAGCGCGGTCCAGATCGTCGAGCACCGGCAGCAGTTCGCTGACCACCGCGGCCTTGGCGGTGTCGATGGTGACCTTGCGGTCCCGCTCGACCCGGCGGCGGTAGTTGGCGTATTCCGCGGTCAGGCGCTGCAGATCGGAGGTGCGCTCGGCCAGTTCGGCCGTGATCGCGTCGGCGAGGGCGTCCTCGCTGACCTCGGGAGTCCCCTCGGCCCCCGCGGCCGCGGCGGCGTCCGCCGCGGCCTCGAAGACCTCACCCGTGGCCGGATCGACCATGTTGTCCGGGTTCTGGTTCGTCACTTCTTCTCCGGCTCCTCGACCACCTCGGCGTCGACGACGGTGTCATCGGACTCGGGCGCGCCCGCGCCGTTGCCCTGCGCGGCCTGGTCGGCGGCCGAGGCCTCGTAGATGGCCTGGCCCAGCGCCTGCGACTCGGTGGCGAGCTTCTCCACCGCGGTCTTGATGACCCCGATGTCGGTGCCCTTCAGCGCGTCGTTGGCTTCGACGATGGCCGCCTCGACCTTGGTCTTGACGTCGGCCGGGACCTTGTCCTCGTTGTCCTTGATGAACTTCTCGGTCTGGTGCACCAGCGACTCGGCCTGGTTGCGGGTCTCCGCCTCCTCGCGACGCGCCTTGTCCTCGGCGGCGTGCGCCTCGGCGTCCTTCACCATCCGGTCGATCTCCTCCTTGGACAGGCCGGAGCCGTCCTGGATCTTGATCGTGTTCTCCTTGCCGGTGCCCTTGTCCTTGGCCGTCACGTGGACGATGCCGTTGGCGTCGATGTCGAAGGTGACCTCGATCTGCGGCACGCCGCGCGGGGCCGGCGGGATGCCGGTCAGCTCGAACGATCCGAGCAGCTTGTTGTGCGAGGCGATCTCACGCTCACCCTGGAAGACCTGGATCTGCACGGACGGCTGGTTGTCGTCGGCCGTGGTGAAGGTCTCCGAGCGCTTGGTCGGGATCGTGGTGTTGCGCTCGATGAGCTTGGTCATCACGCCGCCCTTGGTCTCGATGCCCAGCGACAGCGGGGTGACATCGAGCAGCAGGACGTCCTTGACCTCACCCTTGAGCACACCGGCCTGCAGGGCGGCGCCGACGGCGACGACCTCGTCCGGGTTCACGCCCTTGTTCGGCTCCTGGCCGCCGGTCAGTTCCTTGACCAGCTCGGAGACGGCGGGCATACGGGTCGAGCCACCGACGAGCACCACGTGGTCGATGTCGCCGACCGCGATGCCGGCGTCCTTGATGACCGACTGGAACGGCTTGCGGGTGCGGTCCAGCAGATCGGAGGTGATCTTCTGGAACTCCGAGCGGGTCAGCTGCTCGTCGAGGAACAGCGGGTTCTTGTCCGCGTCCACGGTGATGTAGGGCAGGTTGATCGAGGTCGACTGCGAGGACGACAGTTCGATCTTGGCCTTCTCGGCAGCCTCACGGAGACGCTGCATGGCCATCTTGTCCTTGGTCAGGTCGATGCCCGAGGTGCCCTTGAACTTGTCGACCAGCCAGCTGACGATGCGCTCGTCCCAGTCGTCGCCACCGAGGTGGTTGTCACCGGAGGTCGCGCGGACCTCGACGACACCCTCGCCGATCTCCAGCAGCGAGACGTCGAAGGTACCGCCACCGAGGTCGAAGACCAGGATGGTCTGTTCCTTGTCGCCCTTGTCGAGGCCGTAGGCCAGCGCGGCCGCGGTCGGCTCGTTGACGATGCGCAGGACGTTCAGGCCCGCGATCTGGCCGGCCTCCTTGGTGGCCTGGCGCTGCGCGTCCTCGAAGTAGGCGGGGACGGTGATCACGGCGTCGGTGATCTCTTCACCCAGGTAGGCCTCGGCGTCGCGCTTCAGCTTCATCAGCGTGCGCGCGGAGATCTCCTGCGGGGTGTACTTCTTGCCGTCGATCTCGACCGACCAGTCCTCGCCCATGTGGCGCTTGACGGACTTGATGGTGCGGTCGACGTTGGTGACGGCCTGGTTCTTGGCGGGCTGCCCGACGAGCACCTCACCGTTCTTGGCGAACGCGACGACCGAGGGGGTGGTCCGCGATCCTTCCGAATTGGCCACGACGACCGGCTCGCCGCCTTCGAGAACGGCGATGACAGAGTTCGTGGTCCCGAGGTCGATACCGACCGCACGAGCCATGGTGATTCCTCCTAGTTGGCACTACATCTCAGTGACACTGAGCGTGGTCGGCTCAATCCTGCCTCCGCCGGCGGCGGTACGCAACTTGAACTTGAGTCGAACTCGCTCAACCTTGCTGACCTGTCCCAACGGGCGGCGCGCGTCATCTATTCCACGAGTCACAGAAAATTTCTTCGGGGGCGAGCGCGGCCCGACGCCCGCGATCGAGGCGCGGACTCTGCCATTGTGTCCGTACCGGCAGGTCTGGAACCACGGATGGATCCGGATCGTGACCGATCAGGAGGGCCAGTTGAGCATGATCGGCTCGCCGGTGGCGGTGACCTTGATGTAGCCGGACTTGGCGCCGTCCACGGCGTACACGGTCACCATCGGCCCGCCGTCCTTGCCGCGCCCGATGATGATGTGACTGATCCGGCCGTTCGGCACGCCCGCCGACTTCGGGGCGCCCGCGAGCAGGCCCGCGATCTTCTTCAGGTCCAGGACCGACAGGTCGATGATGTCGGTGCCCGGCGACCGCGGAATGTCACCGGTGCTGCGGAAACTGCCGTCGTAGCGGTAGTAGTCGTCCCGCGGCGCGTTCGGATCCGCCGGACGCCGCTCGATGACCGCGTAGGTGGGGAACAGGGTGACCTCGTCGGCCTTGGTGTCGCCGAAGTGGTCCTTGTAGGCCTCGACGAAACTGGCCAGGCCCTGACCCGTGGTCGGATCCGGCAGGTCCGGCTTCGGCGCGGCGACCCGGGACACGCAGCCCGCGAACGCGCCGAGCAGGGCGGCCGCCACCATGATCGCGGCCGCCACCTTCCAGCGGGTGGACGGGCCGCGCCGATTCGCCCGCACCACCGGCGAATTCACCAGATTGGCCGGTATCTGCAGATCGTCGAGCACCAGGTCGAGATCGCCGAAGGTCTTGGCCGCCATGGCCTTCGCGGTCCGGTGCGCGTGTTCGGCCTCGGTGAGTTCACCCGCGTCACGCGCCGAATCGAGCAGGGTGCAGGCGTCCACGCGATCGGTGTCGCGGGCCCGGACTCCCCGGGAGCGTGCGTCAGCCATGGTCTCGCCTATCCCCCGAACGCCACGGTGCGCGTGACCCGGCCGTCGAGGGCGGCCTCGACGTAGCCGGTCTCCTTGGCCTGGTTGCCGACATAGAGCCGGATCACCGGGCCGGTGCCGCTGCCCTGGATGTCGATGTAGTTGACCACGCCCTGATCGACCTTGGTGAGGGCGGGAGCCTGAGCCGCCAGCGCCGCGACGGCCTGCACGTTCAAGGCCGCCAGGTCCACGGTCGGGGTCTTCGGGTCCCGGGTCTGGGGTTGGTCGGTCTGGTCGAAACCGCCGAAGTAGTTGTAGTGCACCTTCCGATTGGCCTGCGTCGCGCGCGTGAACACCGCGTAGCCGGGGTAGAAGTCCACCTCGTCGAGCAGGGTGTCGCCGAACTTCGCCTTGTAGGCGTCCCGGAAGTACGAAATGCCCTCGGCCTCGGTGAGTTTCGGCCGGGGCAGCACCAGCGGCTGGATGATGCCCAGGTCCACGGCGGGCGGCGCGGCGGGCGGGGTGGCCGGGCGGGCCACGGCCAGGAAGGTGCCCACCGCCACCGCGATGCTCATCGCGGCGACGCCGGCGGCGAACCAGTTCTCGCGCCGCGCCTTCGGCGGGACCGGGTCGGGGGCGGCGTCGGCGTGCCGCTGCAGATCGTCGGTGAGCTGGGACAGGTCGCCGAGGGTCCGGGCCTCGCCGGCCAGTTCGGTGAGGGTGCGGTGGTCGGCGGCGGTCAGCTGCCCGTCCGCGAGCGCGGCGTCGAGCAGGACGCAGGTGGCCTGCCGATCGGCGTCGCGGGCCCGCGTCCGCGGCGGGTACCCGCCCGAGGCGGGCCGCCGCGACCATTTGCGCGCCGGGGTGAGGTCGGCGGTCTTGGTGCTCGGCTGCAGATCGGCGATGAGCCGCTGCAATTCGCCGAGGGTCTGCGCGGACTGCGCCTGATCGGACCGCTGGTGATACTCGTCGGCCCCGAGCTCGCCCTCCGCGTAGGCGGCGTCGAGCAGTGTTCGCGCGTTGACCCGGTCGATGTCCCGCGCCCGCATACGCCCGGCCGCGGGCGAATCCCCGGCCGATCCGGACGTTTTCGAGCTCACGCGGGGATCGTAGACGGATTCCGGTCCGGTCGCGCGCCTTATCTACGCCTGAATCGCGTGGCTCATCCGATGCGGAGCTCGTCTTTCAGCCCGTGGTCCAGTGTCACGCGCACCAGGGCCGCGGCCAGTTCGGCGTCGTGGCCGGCCGGAGCCAGGGCGGCGAGAGCGGCCGGATCGGTGGGCAGGCCCAGGTCACGCGCGCCGCGGCGGGCCCGCTCGTCGAAGTAGGGGCGGAGCCAGGTCCAGGTGTCCTGCACCTCGCGCAGGTAGATGTCCGCGCCGACGGGTCCGATGCCCCGGAAACCCTGGAGCAGCTCGGCCAGGGCGGCTGGGTCGTGCCCGGATTCGATTGCGAGCCCGCGCATATCGCCGTGCCACCGCTCGATCAGCTCGGCGGCATTGGCGATCAGGCGGGTGGCATTCGATTCGTCGTAGCGGACGTAATGGGCCCGGCCCAGCGCGGCGACCAGATCCGACCACTCGGCCTCAGCTACGTGGTGCGGGGTGGTGTAGCCGGACTCGCGGAGTTCCCGGGCGGCGGCCACCGCGATGCGGGCCGAGATCCGGGTACTGAGCAGCTGGGCGAGCATCAGGAGTTGGTAGAGCGGCGCGGGCTTGTCGGCCAGCCGGATTCCGGCCTCGGCGGCATAACCGGTCCCGGCCCGGGCCAGCAGGGTGCGCACGGTGTCCTGCGCGGTCATCGGCATCGCCTCCTCTCTTCCCCGGCATACCCGCGGACACGCCCAGGATGCGTGTCGAGGTCCGAAATGCCGGGGTTGTGCTCAGTGGCCCACGAAGATCAGAAGTATGGATTTCCCCTGGTAGAGGAGGTTCGATGCAGGCCCGGTTCGGTATTTCGATCCCGCCCGTCGCGTCCGCGCTGCCGGACGTCATCGACATGGCCCTCGCCGCCGACGCCGAGGGACTCGATCTGGTCGGCATCCAGGACCACCCCTACAACGCGCAGTTCGGCGACGCCTTCGCCGTCATCGGGGCCTGCCTCGCCGCGACCGGGCGGGTCAGCCTCTATCCCGGGGTCGCCAACCTGCCGCTGCGGACACCCGCCATGCTCGCCAAACAGGCCGCCACCTTCGACATCCTCAGCGGCGGACGCTTCGAATTGGGTTTGGGGGCGGGCGCTTTCGAGAGCGGCGTGGTGGCCATGGGCGGCCCCGCCCGCAAGGGCCGGGCCGCGCTCATGGCCATCGCCGAGGGCATCGCCATCATCCGGGCCGAATGGCGGCCCGGACAGCCGGTGTCGGTGGTCGGCACCGAATACACGGTGCAGGGCATCGAGGGCGGGCCCGCGCCCAGACACCCGATCGGGATCTGGCTGGGAGCCATGGGCCCGCACGCCCTCGATCTGATCGGCGCGACCGCCGACGGATGGGTTGCGCCACTGCCCAATTGGATGCCGTGGGAGCAGTGGTCCGCGGCCAATGCCCGCATCGACGCGGCCGCCCGCGCGCACGACCGCGACCCCCGCGCCATCGCCCGGCTGGCCGCGCTGCCCGGAGTGGTCAGCGACCGCGCGCTGCACCCGAATCCGCAGGGCACCGACCCGATCCACGGATCGCCCGAGGAATGGGCGGCCATCATCGCGAACCTCGCCCACACGGGCGGATTCGACACCTTCATCTACTGGCCGCCCGGATTCGACGTCGACCAGGTGCAGCGTTTCGCGCGGCAGGTGGTGCCCATCGCGCGAAAGCTGTTGGCGGAGTTCTGATTCGACTCCGCTCGGGTCCGATTCAGTGCTGCGCGGCCGCTGCCGCGGCGGCGGCCTCGGCCTCGACCTGGCCCGGGAACTCGCTGGGCTGGCCGACGCCGGTGGTGACCAGGTCCCGCAGGCTCTCGGTGATGTAGAAGGTCCAGGCCGGGGAGCACGCGTCGTAGCACTCGTAGTCCGGTACCAGGCCGACGTGGGTGAAGGTGAGCCGGGTGCCGCCGTCGGTCGCGGCGATATCGAAGCGCATCTCGGTGTTCACCCACTCGGTCTGGTCCTCGATGAAGGACATGAAGTTGTCCTTCACCAGCCAGACCACGCGCTCGTCCGGCACCACCTCGGTCAATTCGATCTCGCTGCGGTGCACGCCGGGGGCCTCGAAGACGAAACGGTCACCCGCCCGCTCGGTGCCGCCCTTGATACCGGGCGACCACCAGCCGCGGGCGTTCAGGACGGCCGCGAAGACCTCGGCGGGGGCGCGGTCGACGGTGATGGAGGTGGTGAAGTTCTGATCAGTCATGGCAGGTCCCGACTCTTCTCTCAGGGGTTCAGCGGGTTGATGGGGACTGTCTCGCGAGAACTTACTTGCATCACGATAGCGGCGTTGCTTGCATCACACAAGCGGATGAGTCACCCTGGAGTCATGTTGGGACGCATGTACGAAGGGGAGGTCTGCTCGGCGGCACGCACGCTGGAGCTGGTCGGCGAGCGCTGGAGCCTGCTGATCGTGCGCAATGCCATGTTCGCGGGCATGACCCGGTTCACCGAGTTCCAGCGCGCGCTCGGCATCGCGCCGAACATCCTGACCAAACGGCTCGCCGAATTCGTCGAGGCCGGGATCTTCGAGCAGCGCAGCACCGGCGGCCATCCCGAATACCTGCTCACCGCCAAGGGACTCGACCTGAAACCGGTCATCCTCGCGCTCACCGAATGGGGCGACCGCTGGGCCGCGCCGGACGGCCCGCCGGTCACCTACCGGCACACCGGCTGCGGCGGGAAAGTCGCCGTGCGCCTGGAATGTTCGGACTGCGACGCCACGCCCGAGCTGTCGGACGTGACCGCGGAACTCGCGCCGTGGGCGTACGAATTGAAGTACGGGACCCCGGCGTCGCTCTCCTAGCGGAGCCTCATCCCGGAGCGAACCTCACCCCAGGAGCGGGAACCGGCCCGAGGCCAACAGCCCCGCGATGGCCTCCATCTTCGCCTGCGGCGCAGCGTAATCCGGGTGCGCGCCCAGCACGGCCGCGGCGTCGTGCAGCCGGATCATCTGCCGCTCCGCCTCTGCCACGCTCCGCCCGCCCGGCGTCACCGGGTGCGCGGCGAAGGCCGGGCGCCGCACATCCATCCGACCCAGTTCGACGGCCTTCTCCACCCGCCGCGAGCACCGGCAGAACGCCTGCGGATTCGCCAGGCCACACGTCGACCGCAGGAAGTTGCCGAGCCGTTTCTTGGCCCGCTCCACCCGTTTCCGATACGCGGCCGGTGTCGCGCCGACGATCCAGGCGGCCTCCTCCGAGTTCACCTCGAACACATCGGAGAGCACATACGCGACTCGTTCGTCGCGACCCAGGCATTGCAGCATCGCCTGACTGCAGTTGAGGCGGACCTCGTGGGTGAGCAGTGTGGCCTCCGGACCGCGATAGTCCTCCTCCGCCAAGCCGTCCCGCAGTCCCTCACCGAACTCGTCCAGGCTGAGCTGCCGCTGCTCCTGTGGCGTCTGCCGCTTCAGATTCAGCAGGTAGTTGACGCCGATGCGGTACGCCCAGGTGGTGAGCTTGGCCTCGCCGCGCCAGCTCGCCAGATTGCCGACCGCGCGCAACAGGATCTCCTGGGTGGCGTCCTCGGCGTCGGCGGGCCGCCACACCATGCGCAGCGCCAGCCGGTAGATCGGATCCTGCAGCAGCCGAACCACATCCGCGACAGCGGCGCGGTCACCGCCGACGGCCCGCGCGACGAGATCGCGCTCGTCGATCTCCGATCCGGTCTCCATACCGCCAGCATAGGGACCGGGTCCGACATCGCGGGGCCGTCAGGCCGGCCGCCACTCAGGCGACGGCGGGCGCGGTGAGCAGAGCGTGCTTGCGCAGCCAGTCGGCAACCGCCAGGCCGATCGCGTCGGGCTGATCCTCCGGGCAATGGTGCCCGGCCGGGCCGATGTTCGCGAGCTCGGCGGACGCGAAGGTGCGCACCGCCCACTCCATCACCTCCGGCGAACCCAGGCCGACCCCGTCCTCGACGTGCATGAGCAGCTTGGGCACCTCCGGGCTGGCCGCCATCCAGGCGTCGTAGTTCTCGATGATGGCGACCACGTCGGCGGGCTCGCCGTCGAGCGGGAACTCCCTGGGCCACACCAGCATCGGCTTGCGCGACTCCGGCGTCGGGTACGGCGCGCGGTAGGCGTCGAGCGCCTCCGGGGTGAGGGTGCGGGTGGAGGCGGGCAGGTTGAACTCGATGAACATATTGCGTTCCAGCACCATCTCCTCGCCCTCGGGGGAACGGAAGCGGCGGAACAGTTCCGCGCCCTGCGGCGGCATGTCCGACCAGTTCATGGGGCGCAGGAAGGTCTCCACCACGGCGATGCCGCGCACCCGTTCGGGATGGCGTGCGGCCCAGTCCATTCCGAGCGCGCCGCCCCAGTCGTGGCCGACGATGACGACCTGGTCCAGGCCCAGGGCCTCGAACCAGGCGTCCAGGTAGCGGGCGTGATCGACGAAGCGGTAGTCGCTGTCCGGCTTGCCGGAGGCGCCCATGCCGATGAGATCCGGTGCGAAGACCCGGGTTCTCGCATCGGACACCGCACCGCTCACGTGGGGGATCACGTCGCGCCAGATGTAGGACGAGGTGGGGTTGCCGTGCAGGAAGACGACCGGGACGGTGCCGGCCGCGACGGGACCGCTTCCGGTGTCGGTGTAGTTGATGAACGAGTCCAGAATGTCGATGGCTGCCATCGGGGTGTCCTTCCGGGTGAGTTGCCTACACCTGGTTGGACACGCACCGGGACGGCTTGTGACCGGGTCTAGATGTGACCTGCGTCATACATCGGCACGGTGCCCGGCTCGACCGTCAGGGCCGGGTGGACGCCGGGCGTGAGGCCGTTGCCGACCGCGGCCCGCTGCAGCATGGCGAGCAGTTTCGGCCGGTCCCCCGGTTCGAGGGGCTCGAGCAGTTCGGCATTGAGCTGTTCGGCCAATCCCGCCGCGCGGCCGATCATCTCGCGTCCGGCGGGCAGCAGGTGCACGGCGTGCGCGCGCCGGTCGGCGGGGTGTTTGCGGCGTTCGACCAGGCCGCGCTTCTCCAGGTCGTCGATCAGGCTGACCATCACGTTGCGGTGGATCCCGAGCGCGTCGCAGAGCTGTTGCTGGGTGCGGCCGTCATTGGCCTCGAGCATGCGCAACGTTCCGTACTGCGGCGGCTTGATGCCCAGGGGGCCGAGCAGCTGGTCGAAGCGGTACGCGGAGTGGGAACCCAGCTGCGCGAACAGGAACGCGGCGCTGTCGACGAGGGGCGCACGCTGGGGATCGACGTCGTTCACCCGCATAGCGTAGCCCGACCCATGCGCACAATCAGTGATTGCCCCCTTGTTTGATAATCACTTCAGGTGCATAGTTTGAAGCGGACCTCCACCCACACCGAATCGAAGAGAGTTCGCAGTGGATACCGACAACACCCCCACCCTCGATCCACGCCGCTGGATCGCCTTCGCCGTCGTGCTGGCCGCGGGATTCATGGACCTGCTCGACGTCACCATCGTCAATGTCGCCGTCCCCAGCATCCAGAAGGACCTGGGCGCGGCCTACTCGCAGATCGAATGGATCATCGCCGCGTACGTGCTGTCCTTCGCGGCCGTGCTCATCACCGGCGGCCGGCTCGGCGACATCTACGGCCGCAAACGCCTGTTCCTGATCGGCGTCGCCGGATTCACCGCGGCCTCGCTGGCCTGCGGCCTGGCGACCTCGCCCGGCATGCTCATCGGCTCCCGGTTCGTGCAGGGCGCGATGGCCGGGCTCATGGTGCCGCAGATCCTGGCCATCATCCGCGTCACCTTCCCGAAGAACGAGCGCGCCAAGGCGATCGCCGTGTACAGCGGCGTCGGCGGATCCGCGTCGGCGGTCGGGCTGTCCCTGGGCGGGCTGCTCGTCGAGTGGAATCTGTTCGACCTGGACTGGCGGCCGATCTTCCTGGTGAACGTGCCGGTCGGGCTGCTCGCGCTGGGCGCGGCCGCCGTGGTCATGCGGGATTCGCGGTCCACACACGCGCCGCGGCTGGACATCGTCGGCATGGTGCTGGCCATCTCCGCGGTGCTGCTTTTGGTGTACCCGCTCACCGAGGGCCGTCGATTGGATTGGCCCGCCTGGACTTTCGTCATGATCGGGGCGGCGGCGGTGACCTTCGCGGCCTTCCTGGTCTACGAGCGGTGGCGGGCCCGCACCGTCGGGTCGCCGCTGGTCGACCTGGAGCTGTTCCGGTCGCGGCCGTTCACGGTCGGGCTGGCCAGCTGGCTGCTGTTCTGGATCGGATTCGGCGGGTTCTTCCTGATCTGGACGCTGTTCATGCAGGCCGGGCTCGGCTGGTCGCCCATGCGGGCCGGCCTCACCTCGGCGTTCTTCGCGGTCGGCGCGGGCATCGGGGCGGGCGTCTCGGTGAGCGCTCTCGCGCCACGGTTCGGCAAGTGGGTGCTGCTGGTCGGCGGGCTGATCACCGCGGGCGGGTTCGCCTTCTACGGTGCGCTGGCCACCCACTACGAATCCGACTTCGCCTCCTGGCAGATGGTGTTCCCGCTGGTGGTGACCGGTATCGGATTCGGCATCGTGGTCGCGCCGACCATCGACATGCTGCTCGGGCAGATTCCCGACCGTGAGGCGGGAGCCGCGTCCGGGCTGCTGAACACCGGACAGCAGCTGGGTCTGGCGCTGGGTGTGGCGCTGGTCGGGATCCTGTTCTTCGGGCAGCTGGATCACGATTCGGCGCGCGGCGTGGATTCCGTCGCGGCGCAGACCCGCACGGAGCTGGCCACCGCCGGGGTGCCGGACGGCGCGCGGGAGCAGATTCTCGCGAGCTTCTCCGCCTGCGTGCGGGACCGCTCCGGTGAGGTGGATCCGTCGGTCGTTCCGGCCAGCTGCCAGTCCGCTCCCGCGGACCCCGCGATCGGCGGGATCCTCACGCGGGCCGGCGAAGACGCCAATGCGGTGAACTTCGCGCACACCTTCCAGTACACGCTGTGGTGGGGCATCGGGCTGATGGCCCTGGTCTGCGTCGGATTCCTGGTGCTGCCGGGCGACACCCGGCTCGAACAACACGAGATGGCGGCCGAGGAAGACCTGGTCGGGGTCTGACCGCCACGCGCGACGGCCGCCGGTTCGGGGAATTCCTCGGACCGGCGGCCGCTTCCGAGGAAGAATTCCAGACGAATCACCGACTTCCGACAGGAGCCAGTCATGCGCGCGGCCGTGGTCAGTAAGGGCGAATTCCAGGTCGAGGACCTCCCGACTCCCGTGCCGGGGCCGGGCCAAGTGCTCATCTCCGTCACCCGCTGCGGCATCTGCGGCTCCGACCTGCACGCCCGCCTGCACTGCGACGAACTCGCCGACCTGGCCGCCGCCACCGGATACGACCGGTTCATGCGCTCGGAACAGCGCATCGTCATGGGCCACGAATTCACCGGGGAGATCGAGGAATACGGACCCGGCACCCGGCGGCGCTGGAAGCCCGGCACCCCCGTGGTCGCCCTGCCGATCCTGCGCACCGGCCGCCAGCCGGAACTGACGGGACTGTCCGCGCACGCGCCGGGCGGCTACGCCGAACAGGTCCTGATCCAGGAACCCATGACCTTCCCGGTCCCCAACGGCCTCGCCCCCGACCACGCGGCCCTCACCGAACCCATGGCCGTGGCCTGGCACGCGGTCCGCAAGAGCCGGATCACCAAGGGCCAGACCGCTTTCGTCATCGGCTGCGGGCCGATCGGCCTGGCCGTCATCTCCATGCTGAAGGCCGCCGGCGTCCACACCGTCGTCGCCAGCGACTTCTCCCCCCGCCGCCGGGAACTGGCCGCGGCCTGCGGAGCCGACGTGGTGGTCGACCCGACCACCGAATCCCCGTGGGAGTCGACGCCGAAGAAGTCCCGCATCACCGGCGCCGCCGACATCCTCAACCTCGGCTTCGACGCCATGGAACGCCTGCGGCGCCTCCCCAATATTCCGTGGTGGTACCTGTTCCGCGCGGCCCACACGCTCCAGCGCGGACCCTCCGGTCCGGTCGTCTTCGAATGTGTCGGCGTGCCGGGCATCATCGACCAGATCCTCACCGCCGCACCGCCGTTGACCCGGGTCGTGGTCGTCGGCGTGTGCATGCAGCAGGACGCCTTCCATCCCGCCACCGCCATCAACAAGGAGATCGAGCTGCGCTTCGTGCTCGGCTACGACCCCGGCGAATTCCGCGACACCCTGCACATGATCGCCGACGGCAAGGTCGACCCGTCACCGCTGATCACGGGCACCGTGGGCCTCGACGGTATCGACACCGCCTTCGCCACCCTCGCCTCGCCCGAGCACCACGCCAAGATCCTCATCGACCCGCGCAGCGACCGCACCGCACCCTGACCGGGGACGCTATCGGCCGGGGCGCAGGACCGGGAACGGCGTCGTCGGGGGCTCGTGGAGGATTTCCAGCAGTCCCTCGGCGCTGCGCGCGGCGGTGAGGCAGGCGTTGGCGGTGAACTGATCGGCCAAGGGGTGGCGGGCTCGGTTCCGCCACTTCCGCACCGCGGCCAAGGCCGCTTCGCGCTGGGTGGGGACATCGGTGTGGGCGGGCAGGCCCAGGCGGAGGGTCGGGGCCACGCCGGTGCCGCCGATCAGGCGGCTGAGTTCCGCGAGATCCTCCTGGGGCAAGGGGAGTTCGTCGGAGCGGAGATGCGACAGCAGACGTAGTTCGGCGAAGCCGTGGACGTCGGCGAGCAGGGTGCGGACGCGCGGGAGGAGGGCGTCGGCGGGCGAACCCTGATTGGCCGCGAGAATGCGGGCCAGGGCGGTCAGCGCCGAGTGGGCCTTCAATTCGTCTGCACGCTGGGCGAATTGGACATCCAGGACGGTACGGAGTTCGTCGAGTCCACTGCGACTGGAGAGTTCGGCGGCCAGCGCCTGCGAGCCGCGGACGCCCAGGCGGATCAGGGTGACGGCCAAGCGGATACCGAACAGGCCGAACCGCGCGGCCAGGTGGGCGCGGAGGTCCGCCGGAACCGGGAGGGGCAGATCGGGGTGGGCGAAGCGATCGGCCGAGAGGAGGGCGGTGGTCAGGTCATCGACCGGGATGGCGGCCAGCGCCTCGAAGGCGTCGTACTCCCGCTGCCGGAGGGTGGCGGCCGCGAAGGCCAGCAGGCCCGCCACCGGAATCACCGACTGGCACAGCCCCGTTCGTTCCAGTTCCGTCGCGAAACGGGAGGCCACGTCGCGCGCCGAATGCAGGGCGTCGATGCGGCCCGCACCGATCTCATCGGCCCGCGACACCACACCGACCACGCCCAGCGGCCCCGAGAAACCCTGCGGCGCACCACTGTTACCGCTGTGCCCGCCGCCGATCCGCTCCAGGAAATCGACATCGGCGGCGTCCAGGCGGCGCAGGAGATACAGGACGGCGTCGGCGGGCGGCAGCGCCGGACCCGGGCCGCCGGGGGTCAGCAGCCGCGACGTGCGGGCCGACACCTCCCGCGACAGCGACGAGATGCCGGGGGTGTCGATGATGGTGGTCTGCGCCAGCTCCGCCGACGGCCACTCCACCGCCAGCTGATCCACCTCGCGCGGAGCGGGCGAATTCCAGCGCAGCGCCGACAGATCGAAGGTGAGACCGTGCGCACCGGGCAGCCCCTCGGCCCCGCGGCCGCGGCGCACCACCACATCGGCGCGGGCGCCGTCCACGCTGTAGGCGGTGACCCGGGGCGCGGTCCCATTGCGGTACCAGGTGACCAGACGGGTGCACTCGGTGGCGTCGGTGGGCGCGATGTCCTGCCCGACCAATGCGTTCAACAGGGTCGACTTGCCCGCCTTGAGCTGACCCGCCAGGGCCACCCGCAGCGGCTCGTCCAACCGCCGCGCGCACTCGTCCAGCTGAGCCCGCACCCGCGGCTGCTCGCCGAGCGCCCGCCTGGCCGCGGCCAGCAGCCCGCGCGTCTCCGGTACCAGCCCGTATCCGACACCGCTCGCGTCGTCCCTCATAGGCTCCCGATTCCGAAGCACACCGCACCTCCACGCATCCGCAAGGCATTCGCCGGGACACGCGGAATCGTTATCAGACCCCGCCGGGTCTCACAGCCGATTCCCAGCCCCGGGCATCGGCCCGCGCCGCCCGGGGACACGACTCCGTCCGCCACACCCTGATCTTGCCCGGCTCGGAGTGAATCCCCCCGACCCGGCCTCGGTGTGCCGCACCGGCCTCCCCACACGCACCAAGCCCCCCTGCGGCTCGGTGCGCGCGGCGTTCAGCGCGCGGCGGGCGGGAGCTGGGGGTGATTGCCCGGCCGCAGTGCGCCGGGAGACTCCGGGCCGAGGAGCGCGCCCGCGTGGCGGCGGAGTTCCCCCACGACGTGCAGGCGGCGTTCCAGTTCGGCGGCCCGTTCGGTGCGCCGCGCGGCCTCCACATTGGCGGCCTCCTGGGCGGCGCGCAGCGACTCGTCGATCGAGCGCAGGGTGCGGTCGGCGATGGCGGTGAAATGATCGCGCAGCAACCGGTGGATGCGGTGCAGGCGGTCCTTGGTCTCCTTGCCGCTGTGGAAGGCGATGTCGTCGAGATAGCGGCGCACCGCCATCTTGGCGTCGGCGCGCCGCTTGGCCAGGCGGGCCTTCTTGTCGTCGCTGAACGCCTTGCCGCCCAGCAGGACTCCCGCGCCCAGCGAGAGCGGATTGATCAGCGCCATCCCCGCCATGGTGCCGACCATGCCCGCCATGATCACCCCGCCGTACGAGCCGCGCACACCCACCAGCAGCTTGTGACTCAAACCCAGATCGGGTTCCAGATCGGCGAGGGTGCAGGACCCGGTGCGGGAGTCGTCGTCGAGGGTGTCGCGGACCTCGGGCAGATCCACCGCGCCCAGATCGGTGAAATGGGTGGCGACTTGCTCGGCCAGTTTCACCGCCCGGGTGCCGGTCCACACCAGGTTGTCGCCGACCGCGGAACCGACGGTGGCCGTGAGCCATTCGTCCATGCTGTCCCAGTGCTTACCGGGATCGTGGTCGTCGATCCAGTCCTCGGCGGTGCGGGAGATGTCCCGCAGCCGGTTGCGCAGATCGTGGTCGATATCGCCCGCCAGATCGGTGATGCCGTCGCCGAGCGTCTGCTGCCAGGCCGCGGTGTGGCGGTGCAGCTTCTCCGCCTCGGCCTTGGCGGCGTGCAGTTCCCGGATGGCGGCCGCACCGCGCGCCGGGTCCCGCAACGCGACCAGCTCGCTGCCCAGCGCCAGCGCGAGATGCTCGGTGGCGGAGGAGATGTCGAGGGCGACCGCGCGTTGCATGGCCGCCTGATCCCGCGCCACCACCTGCTCCCGCAGGAACTGGAAGACCAGGCCGAAGCCGGACTCGCGGCCGAGCCCCTCGTCCTGCAGGCGCATGGCGTGGGAGCGCAGCACCGCCGAGACCGGCAGCATCGGCATCTCGATCTCATTGGCACGCAGGTGCTTCCGGTTCGCCTCGAACACCTGCCGCCAGTGCGGGTACAGGTCGATCTTGGTGACCAGCACCGCGACGGCCGGGCACAGCTCCCGCACCTGCCGCAGGAAATCCACCTCGGGATCGGTCAGCTCGGTGGAGGCGTCGGTGAGCACCAGCACCGCGTCCGCGGCCGGAGCCTGCGCGAGAACGCCCGCCGCGCCGGTGGTTCCGTGCGCGCCCAGTCCAGGCGTGTCGACCACCACGATGCCGTCGGCGAGCAGTTGGCTCGGGGCCTCGAGTTCGAGGCGGAGCACGGCACGACCTCGAGGGCTGCGGGCGGTGAGTGCGGGGACGGCCTCGAACGGCACCGCCTCCCGGGTGTTCTCGCCGCCGTCCGCGCCCGCCGCGACCACCGTCGCGCGCGGTTGCGGACCGTAGGACAGGACGGTGGTGACCGCGGTGGCGATATCGTCGGCGACCGGGCACACATCCAGATTGACCAGCGCGTTGACGAACCGGCTCTTGCCCTGATTCCCCAAGCCCGCCACCAGGATCCGGCGGCGCGGATCGCGCACCTTGCCCGCGACCGTCTCCAGCCGGGCGACCAGGTCGCCGCGTTCCGCGGCCCGCGCCACCGCGATGGTCTCCGAGACCATCGTCAGCAGCGGATTCGCCGCCACCATGCCTGTCACAGCTTGCTCACCGACCCGCTCCAGCCGTCCGTGTTCCGAATGCACTGTCGAGAGACTGTCGCTCACCGCGGCTGACCCGCGGTGAGCGACCTCTCGCGTCACGAGTGCAGGATGTCGCCGACGATATCGCCGCCCGCGTGCGCCCCGAGATCCACCCCGGTGTGCGCCCCGCTGTCACCGAACAGCGACGCGTCCGGACCGGTGGTGTGCACCCCGCCGCCGAAGGCCTGCGAAACATCCACTCCGGCCCAGGGATTCGCGCCCGCGCCGTGCAGCCCGGCGTCCACCGCGCTGCCGCCGTGCACCCCGGCATCCAGACCCGTCCCGACCTGAGCCCCGCCGCCGACCTGCGTTGCCCCGGTGACCCCGGTGTCGAGCCCGGCCACCGCGTTCCCGACCCCGGTCAGCCCGGTGCCGACCTGCGTACCCGCACCGATCGCCGAGTGCACCCCGGCATCCAGACCCGTCCCGACCTGCGTCCCGGCCCCGGCAGCGCCGTGGAGGCCGGTGTCGAGCCCGCCCTGCACGCCCGCGCCGATTCCGGTCGCCGCACCGCCCACGCCGGAAATGCCCGTCTCCAAACCACTTCCGACCTGCGCACCGAGCCCGGTACCCACATTCGCCGCACCATTGAGCCCGGTCTCGAGCCCCGCGCCGACCTGCGTGCCGGCACCGACCGCGGTGTTCAGTCCGGCATCGAGACCCGTGCCCAGCTGCGCACCCGTGTGCAACCCGGTGTCCAGGCCCGCGCCCAGCTGCGTCCCGAGGTCCGCACCGGTGTGCAATCCGGTGTTCAGGCCCGCGCCCAGCTGCGTGCCGAGGTCCGCGCCCGCTTGGAGTCCGGTGTCCAGGCCCGCGCCGATCTGGGTGCCCGCGCCGAGGAGGGCGTCGGCGGTGCCGGAGAGGCCGGTCTCCAGACCGGCGCCGACCTGTGTGCCGAGGGCGGCGCCGGTGGTCACCGCGCCGTTGAGGCCGGTCTGCAGGCCGACACCGGTGTCGAGGGCGCCGTTCAGACCGGTCTGCAGACCCGCGCCCGCGGTGGTGGCGGCGTTGATGGCGGTGGAGAGTCCCGCGCCGAGGCCGGTCTGGAGGTCGGTGGCGGTGGTGATCGCGCCGGTCAGGCCGGTGGTGAGGTCCGCGCCACCGTGGGCGACCGCGTCCAGCGCGCCCTGCAGGCCGGTTTCCAGGCCCGCGCCCGCGGTCAGGCCGCCGGTGAGGGCGGAGGTCAGATCGGCGGCGGCCTGGGCGCCGAGGACGCCGCCCAGATTGGCTTCGACACCGGTGGCGACGTCGGCGGCCACGCCGAGCGCACCACCGAGTCCGGCGGTCAGGCCCGCGCCGAGTCCGGCGGCCGCGTCCACGGCCGCGCCGACGCTGTTGGCGAGGCCCAGCTCCAGGCCGGTGCCGACCTCGGTGCCGAGGTTGACCTGGGTGGCGGCGAGGGTGGCGGCCCCGAGGTTCAGGGCCGCGTTGTCGACGAGACCGGCGCCGACGTTCGCGCCGACTCCGGTGGCCGCGCCCACGCCGGCGTTCGCACCGAGGCCCGCGTCCGCGCCGAGTCCGGCGTCCAGACCGGTGCCGGCGCCGAGGCCGGCGGCCCCGCCCGCGGCGATGATGCTCGACAGCTGCGAACCTCCGGCAACCAGCGCGGATTCCGCCACCATCGGCGCCACGGCCGCGATGTCCTCCGGGGTCACGGTGTCCAGGCCGGCGGCGGCGAGCGCCGCGCCCGGATTGGTGCAGTAGCTGACGGCGGCCTCGTGGTCGCGCAGCAGGTTGAGGATGAACTCGAGAATTGCGTTGGGGCTCATGATGAATCGTCTCCCTGGTGGGGCGGGCCCCGTTGACCCGCACTGCTCGAATTGACTTTCACGTTAGGAAGACGAGTTGTTACGCGTAAGGGGTGAAGTCCCCCGGTTTCCCCATCGATCACCTTGGGGGTCCGGCGAACATTAGGGGAATTTCCCCAAACCTGCCGGGGAATCGGTAACGAGAGCCCCCCAGCAACCGACAGGCTCGGTGGGCCGCCCGGCCTAACAGAGGGTTTTCAGACATATCGGGCCAAGAGCTTTCGAGCGGCACGCGCAACACCCACCGCGTGTCCGGTAATGACAGGGGAACTCGAATGAGTCAGGGGCTGGCGCTCGGCATCACGGTCGGGTCGTCGAACACGGTTGCCGTGACAACTTCGGGGGGACAACACAAGCTCCATACCCGGCCCAGCACACTGGGCGCGGAGACGGAGGTTCCGGAGAGTTTCCTGTCCCGGGTCGGGGATCCCGTGGACATCCGCACCCGCGACGGCTCCGTCGTCCGGGCCGCGGACCTGGTGGCGACCGCCATCGGCCGCGTGCTGACGGACATGGGCCCGGCGGGCGCCTCGGTCGCCTGCTACCCGGCCTGGTGGTCGCAGCACACCGTGGAAACGCAGCGGACCGCGCTGGACGAGGCCGGACTGGGCGAGGTCGCCCTGGTCCCGGAACCGACCGCGGCCATGCGCTGGCTGCAGGACGTGCACGGCTCCAACCGTGACGGCGCGATGGTGGTGTACGACCTCGGAGCCACCGGACTGACGGTCTCGGTGGCCCGCACGGGCGCCATGTCGGGCCTGCTCGGCGAACCGGTCCGCAGCACCGCGGTGGCGGGTTCGGAATTCGATCTGCTGACGATGAGATATGTCCTCGCGTATGCGGTCGGCGAAAAAGATTTCGATCCTTTCGACCCTGTAGTGGAACAAGAATTGGCGGCGCTCCGGGAACGCTGCAAAATTGCGAAAGAAACTCTCTCCACAAATACCGCCACCATGGTGCCGGTGCGTTTGCCCATGCTCGGCGTCGCCGATGTGCGACTGGTTCGCGACGATATCGAGGAGCTGCTGCGGGGTCCGCTCCTCGGTTCGACCGACCTGGTCCGCGAGGCGCTGCGGCGCGCGGGACTGAGCGCCGCCGATCTGGACGGCTTCCTGCTCACCGGCGGCGGCGCGAGCATCCCGCTGGTAACCGAGGTGCTGTCCACCGAGTTCGGCGTCCCGGTCGCGGCCGCCGCCGATCCGGCCCACCTGAGCGCGCACGGCGCGGCCCTGCTGGCCGCCGACCTGCTCGCCGACATCACCGAGACCGAGGCCCACCCGGCCATCGCGATCGGCGGCCCGACCTACGCCGAGGCCGACGCCAGCACCACGCTGGTTCCGCCCCGGACCACCGCGGGCGTGCCCCGCCGCATCGGCGGCGGCTCCGCACCCGAACCCACCGACGCCGCCCGGCCGGCGACCGCCGGACCCGAGGAGACGACGGCACCCGCCGCGTCTCCGCGTATTCCGCTGCTGCCCGAACTGCCCGTCGAGGAGCCCCCGACCGGGTTCCGGCACTGGAAGCGGCTGGCCGTATTCGGCGCGGCCGCCATCGCGGTGGCCGCGGTGGCGACCGGCACGCTGGCCATGGGCACCGGCGATCGGTCCACCCCCGCGAATCCCGCGGGGACGCCGACCCCCTCGACCTCCGCGGTGGCCCTGGACAAGGCCGCGCCGAACGGCGGGGTCACCCCCTCCGGCACGCCCGCCGCGGCCGTGCCGGGCAGTCCGATCGCCGCGGTGAACTCGCCGCAGCAGCCCGGCGCCACCCAGCCGGGCGGCACGCAGCCCGGCACACCGGCCGCCGGCGCCCCCGTGGGCGCTCCGGCCCCGGGCGGCCAGTCGGACGCCCCTGCCCAGCAACAGAATCCGGCGCCGGAGCAGTCGCCGCAGACCCAGCAGGCGCAGCCGCAACCCGCGCCGCAGACCCAGCCGCAGCCCGCCCCGGCGCAGCAGCAGCCGCCGGTGCAGACCATGCAGCTGCCGCAGCCTCCCGTGCCCGCCCCCGTGCAGGTGCCGGCGCCCCAGCTCCCGACGGGAGCCTTGAACAACGCCGTCGACGGACTCGGGAATATTCCCGGTACCCACGGCTGAGAGTTGGTTCCTCGTGACAGGCGTTACCCCAGTCGCGCTCGATTCACTTCCGGGCGCGCGAGAGATATTCCGGGACTTGGATTCCGGCGATTCCGGTGCGGTGCTGTACCTCATCCGCGGCCGTTCCGGCACCGGTAAGTCCACCCTGCTGGGCGCGATCCGGGCGCGGCTGCGCGCCCGCGGCGTCACGCTCACCGACCATCCGGCGCAGGCCCCGCGTCCCGGCGGCGCGGAGACCGGCCGTCCCCGGACCGCCCTGATCGTCGACGACGCGCACACCCTCGGCGCGGCCGAGTTCGATCTGCTCTGCGCCGCAGCCGAATCCGGGGAGTTCCCGGTCGTCATCGCGCTGCGCTCGCGGCCGCACGACGCCCGGCTGCGCGGGCTCACCGATCTGGTGGCCCGCCGCGGCCGCGTGATCGATCTGCGCGCCCTGGGCGCGACCGAGATCGCCCCGTTCGCACGGGAATTGGGCATGATGGTGCCGCGCGGCCTGGCCCAGCACATCCATCGCCAGACCGGCGGGATCCACGGCGGCGTGGTGGCCGCCCTGACCGCGGCCTGCGCGACCCGCCTGGACGCGGGCGTGGCGGCCGTCGATCAAGCGGTGACCGCGTGGGCCCGGACCCGGCTCGACGACTCCGATCCGGACCTGCTCGACGCCCTGGTGGTGGCCGCCATCGGCGCGGGCCTGGACACCGGCGAACTGACCGAGGTCCTCGACCTCTCCCCCGCCGACGCCCAGAGTCTGGTGGACCGGGCCCGGGGCAGCGCCCTGGTCACCGATGCCGACCTGCTGCTGACCCCCGCGGTCGCGCCGCTGCGCACCCTGGTCGGCGACCGCCGCTTCCTGACCGTCGCCCGCCGCCTGCTGCACGCCCGCCTGGACGCCGGACTGCTGCGCGACCACACCGCGCTGCTGCTCGCCGAATCGGGCGTCCGGGACGAGCGGCTGGCCGGATTCCTGTGCGCCGCGGCCGAACGCGCGGGCGACGAGGCGGTGCGCTACTACGCGTCCGCGGCCGCCGCCGGCGCGGATCCGGAAGGGCTGGCGGTGCGCTGGGCCGACGCGGCCGCGCGCAGTGGGGACGGCGACACCGCCCTGCGCCTGGCCGAACCCAGCCTGGCGAATCCGTCGATTCCGCTCGCCGATCTCGCGGTCGCGGTCCGCATCTGCGCGGGCGTCTGGACCCGGCGCGGTCTGGCCGACCGGGCGGCGCAGCTCTACACCTGGCTCGGTCCCGCCCGGGTGGGCGCGGACTGGGCGGTCGCGGCGACCGTGCTGTGCCTGTCCGGCGATGTTCGTGGCGCGCAGGCGCTCTCGGTCAATGCCGGGCAGTGGCCGCCCACCGAGGCCACCTCGCGGGCGGCGTCGATCGCGCACGCCCTGTCCGATTCGATCGGAGCCACCGGAACGCCCGCGGCACAGCGCCCGGGTGCGACGCACAACGGCGCCTCCGGAACCTTCGGCGGTCGCAATGGCAACGAACAGAACACTCCCGCACGGACTTACGGCAACGGACAGTCCGGTGCCGAACGCCCAGCGGCATCCGGCGCCTTCAACACCCCGACCGCCCGTGTCGCCGCACCCGGCGGCGTGGTCCGGCCCGCCACCGGCGACCGGACTCCGCCCGCGAACCCCGGCGTGCCGGTGAGATCCGCTGCGGGCCAGCCGAACAGCTTCGGCACCGTCACGGCCCCGACCGGTTTCACCGCGGAGATGCGAGCCGTTCCCCCGGCGACCCTCGCCGGGCAGCGTTTCGCCAATCCGGCGCAGGCTCGCCGCGGCGCGGCCGTCTCGGCGGCGTCGGCGCTGATCCACGCGGCGCACTCCGGTCCGGCCCCGGCCGATGACGGCGGCGATCGGTTCCTGCCGTGCTCGGCGGTGTCGATCGCGGTGCTGCTGTGCCTGAGTATGGGCGACCCCCGACGCGCCGCCGATGCCCTGCGCGGCGCGGCCCCCACGCCGCAGAGCCTGGTGCTCGGGGCCTGGGTGGCCATGCTGGGCGGCGACGAGCAGTCGGCCGCCGCCCTGATGTCGGAAGTGCCGGTGGCGGAACTGGATCCGCGTGATCGTCTGCTCGCGCACGGCGTGATCGTCGGTCTGGCGCGCCGCAGCGGCGACCATGCCGCACTGGCCCTGGCCTGGCAGCAGGCCTACCCGCTGTTCGACGAGGTCGGGGCGGACCTGCTGGCGCTGCTGCCCATCGGCGAACTGTGGCTGGCCGGAATCCGTTTGCGCGACGAGGCCCGGATGACGGCCCTGGTGACCGGCGCCGACGAACTGCTGCGCCGCCTCGGCGAACCGCCGGTCTGGTCGAATGCCTTCCACTGGTACGCGATTCAGGCCGCTATCGCCCAGGAGAGCCCGGAAGCCCTGCTGCCGCACGCCCATCGGCTGAAGACGGCCGCCTCGGCGGGCGATCCGCAGGCCGCCGTGCTGGCCGACGCGGGCCGCACCTGGGTGCTGGTGCTGCGCGGACAGGTGGTGCGGGATCGGGTCGAGGGCGCGGTGGCGCGACTGGCCGGGCTCGGCCTGCGCTGGGACGCGGCCCGGCTGGCCAGTGAGGCCGCGCTGGCGGCGAGCGACGCCGCCACCGCGACCGCCCTGCTGAAGCTGGCCCGCACGGTGCGCGCGCAGTCCCGGCCGCCGGAATCCCCGGTCCGGGTGCCCGAGGCCGCGGCCCCGCAGGCACGCCCGGAACCGGTCACCGATACCGTGCTGAGCGAACGCGAACGCGAGGTGGCCGAACTGGTGCTCCTGGGTTTGACGTACCGGGAGATCGGGGCCCGGCTCTACATCTCGGCCAAAACCGTGGAACATCACGTGGCCCGGATGAGACGTCGAATCGGTGCGGGGTCGCGTTCGGAGTTATTGTCAATGCTCCGCGCCATGGGTCACGGTTCACTCCTGGTCTGATCCGGGCGCGGAGAGACCGGACGCACCGAATGAGGTAACGAGGATGGCCACTGGCGTGGGCCTGCGGATCGCGGACGACGAATCCGTCGTAGCCGTGGTGACCGGCGACGACGCCACGCTCCCGGTGCATTACACCGTGCGTGAATCGGTGCTGCACATGTCCGACGACGGGGACGCCGTGCTGGGCGGGGACGCGCCGGAGGGCTATTCGCACTCCATTCGCGGCTTCGTCGGCACGGTCGGCGATCCGGCCGGGCTGGCGGTGGACGACGGTGAGGCGTACCGGGCCGAGGACTTGATGGCCACCGCTGTGTTCTGCCTGATCAGTCAGGCCGCCGAACACCTCAACGGGCCCGCCGAGTTCTATCTCGCGCACCCGACCGGCTGGACCGACCCGCACGTGCGCTCGCTGCGCGAGGCCCTGGACTACCTGGGCCTGAAGTCGGTGGTGCTGGTCAGTGAGCGCGACCTACCGCAGGCGGACGCGGAGACCGGCAAGACCCTCGCCTACAACGCGGCCCGTGCGGCCCTGGCGGCGGTGCTGTCCACTCCGGCCGGGCTGACCCCGCCCGATGCCACCGCGTCCGCCGTGAACGCCGCCGACGTCACCGATGTGCTGCCCGCGCTGAAGTCGTCCGAGCCGCTGGCGCAGGCCTATTCGGCCGCGGTCGCGGCGGTTCCGGCCGCCACCGCCGCCGAGCCGGTGGTCACCCGATCGATTCCGGCGGCCGCGGTCACGCACGCGCCGCGCGCCTCCCGGGGCCCGTACATCATCGCCGGGGCGGCCGCGCTGATCGGTTTGCTGCTCGGTGGCGTCGGAGTGGCGGCGGTGTTGCGCCAGGACGACTCCACCCCGGGCCCGCCGCGCGGCGAGGTCCGCAACGAACCGGACGCCACCGCGGGGGTGGCCCCGCCGCTGTTACCGCCCACCGGTTCGCTGCATCCGACCGCGGCCGCGCCGGTCGATCCGGCCGACGCCCCGGTCACCACCGAGGCGCCGACCACGACGCCGCCGCCGACCACCACACCGGAGCCGACGACCACCCTGCCGCCGGTTCCGGCGACCACGGTGCCGACCACCACCACCCGCCCGTATCCGCCGATTTATCAGAACCCGCCGGTACCGACATTCGGTCTGCCGCCGGCTCCGGTGCTGCAGGACCCGTGGGGACAGAGTCAGCGTTGATTTCGTAGCGACCATCCGAGGTTTGTGCCCTAAAGTGGTGCGCTGACCGACCTTCCGGAAGGTAACCCGGAACCTTTCCCCGCCGAAGCCGGTCTGCTGGTGCACTACGAAGGGACTCCATGCGCAAGTTCATGGCGCGCCGCGCCACGGTCCGAGCAGCCACCGTCGCCGTTGCCTCGACCGTTCTTCTCGGGCCCCTTCTGAGCAGCGCCACGGCCGACCCGGTCTCCCCGGATCAGCTTGCCGCCGAGAGCCTTCCGGCCGAACTGGTGACCGCTATCCAGCGCGATCTGAAAATGACTCCGGCCGAATACCTGGACCGCGCGGCCAAGGCCCAGCAGTTGCGGGACTACGCCAGCGAATTCCGCACTCAGCGCCCCGACGATTTCGCGGGCGCCTGGATCGGGACCGACGGCAAGCCGGTGCTGGCCGTCACTTCCCTCGACGCCGCCAAGGTCGCCGCGGCCGCCGGGTACCAGACCCGGCTGGCCCCGATCAGCGCGGACGGCCTGGAGAATTCGGTCGATCAGCTGAACCAGTGGATCACCACGCTGCCGCGGGAGATCTCGGGCGCGATCAATTCGGTGGCCATCGACTTCCTCAACAGCCAGTTGGTGCTCAGCGTCGCCAACACCCCCGGCGGCCATTTGCTGAACCTGCCCACGCTGATCGCCAATATCAAGGTGATCCTGTCGCCGAACTCCGGCGGCCCGGTGGAGCGGCGGCCGATGGGCGGCGACACCTACATCACCGCGCCGACTCCGCTCGACACCTCGCTGCACGGGGTGGATGTGTGCTCGTTCGGATTCAACAGCGTCGATTCCGCGGGCAATGCGCTGAACATCAGCGCGGGGCATTGCAATCCGAATGTGGACAAGGGCACCGGCGCCGAGGTGTACCTGCCGAATGTCAAAAACCTGTTGTCCAGTCCGAAGGTCGGGACTTTCGTCACCTCGAACCTGGGCGGCAGCAGCGCACTGGACTATTCGGTCATCAAGCTCAATGACGACGCGGTGAAGGCGGGCATGGATCAGCCGTCGGTGCGCGGCGCCAACGGCACCACCCTCACCATTACCGGTGTGGCCGACCCGATCACGGGCGCGCCGGTCTGCAAGTCGGGCCAGTCGTCCACGTTCACCTGTGGTTTCGTGGTGGCGGACCGGGTCGAGACCCAGCTCTACACCACCGAGGGCAATTCGAAGACGATCCGCGGCTTCGCCTCCAGCGCCTGCACCCTGGGCGGTGACAGCGGCGGCGCCATCGTCACCGGCACCCTGGCGCTGGGCATCACCAGCGGTTCCAACGCGGCGGACGCACCGAACTGCAACGAGGCCAACACGCAGCTCGCGCAGTACGGCGGCACCGCGTCGCTGGGCATCCCGCTGCGCCCGATTCTGAACGAAATCGACGCCAATTCGGGCGGCGGCATCGGCAGTGGAATTCAGGTGCGGACTCGCTCGCACACGTGAGTGATTCACTTCGTGCGTGATTCCCGCCGAGTGACGGATTCGCGGCCCGGTGCGACGGGCCGCGAAAATCGGACATCCCTCGCATTGGAGGGTCAATCTCCCATGCCTGCCGTTTGCTCGGCGAATACCGAAACGTCATCTGGCAATAAGTAGGCATAACGGGCCGGACACCATATAGTCGGGGCCATGCTCCTGCCACGTATGCGCGCCTCCATGCCTGCCGCGGGCCGACGCCCGCGGTCCCTTGTCCGAACTGCGGCGATCGCGGCCACCGCGATTCTCGTCGCCGGACCCTTGGCGGCGAGCGCGCACGCGGAGCCCGAGACCCCCGCGACCCCGAATCTGCCGGCCGAGCTGATCAACGCGATCACCCGCGACCTGAAGATCTCCCCGCAGGACTACCTGAACCGCGCCGACGTCGCGCAGAAGGTGGCCACCTTCGCCACCACCGCGCAGCGCCAGTTCCCGGATGTCTTCGGTGGCGCCTGGCTGGACGAGACCGGCAAGGCGATCGTGGCGCTCGCCCCCGGCGACGCGCACGAGCAGGCCCGCAAGGCCGTGCAGGACGCCGGTTTCATCGCCAAGGACGTCTCCAAGAGCGAGACCACCCTGCGCGGCGAGAAGAACGCCTTCCAGCAGTGGCTCAAGGACCAGCCGGAGTCGGTGTCCAAGTCGATCCGTGGCGTGGCCGTCGACACCCTGAACAACAGCATCGCGGTCCGCGTGGACAAGGCCGGCCTCCCGCTGCCCGGTTTCGTGGACCCGGCGCGCGTCATCGTCATGGCCGCCCCGCCGGTCGGCGGCGAGGGCCAGGACGTCCCGAAGGCCGCGGAGATCGCCGGAGCCGGCCCGCGCGCCATGGCCGCCGGTGACGCCTTCGCCTCGGTGGCCGGCCGCATGTCGCTGCGCTGCTCGCTGGGCTTCAACGGCGTGGACGGCAACGGCAATGTCGTGAACATCACCGCGGGCCACTGCAACCCGAACATCCCCGCCACCGGCGGCGCCAACTCCCCCGGCGTGTACCAGCTGGTCGGCGAGAGCCTCGGCCCGCAGATGGGCTCGTTCCAGAAGTCGGTGCTGGGCAACCAGGACTACTCGATCGTCGGCATCAACGACCAGTTCCGGGACAGCTTCTCCAACCCGCTGGTGAGCGTCCCGAACGCGGCTCCGATCACCGTCACCGGTGTGGCCGTCCCGGTGGTGGGCGCCCCGGTCTGCAAGTCGGGCGCGCGTGCCGGCTTCAGCTGCGGCGTGGTGAACGCCGTCGACCAGAGCGTCCAGGTCGGCGACCGCCTGCTGACCCAGTCGTTCTCGTCGAATATCTGCGCCCTGCCCGGTGATTCGGGCGGCCCGCTGGTGACCGGCACCCTGGCCCTGGGCATCTCCAGCGCCTCCTCGGTCGCCGACTACCCGATCTGCGAGATCCCGAACCTGATCGGTCTGATCACCGGCAACACCCCGCAGCTGTTCGCGCAGCCGATCAGCACGGTGCTCTCCGACAACCCGGGTCTGCGGGTGCGCACCAGCTAGGCACAGCATCCTCGGAAAGGCCGGTAGCTCAACCGCTACCGGCCTTTTCGCTTTCCTGGGTACTCGGGGCCCGCCGAGGGGCAGCGGTGGGGCGGTGGGCAAGCAGTGGGACGGGAGTGATCGGGCGTGGTCGCGGCCCGGCCGGTTCGGGCATCCTGGAGTCATGTGTTTGGCGTTGCTCGGCTGGCGGGCCCATCCGGACTACCGGTTGATCCTGGCCGCCAATCGGGACGAATTCTTCACCCGCCCAACGGAATCGCTGCGCCGCTGGGACGAGGTGCCGGGCCTGCTCGCGGGCCGGGATCAGGGTGCGACCGGCCCGGTGCCCGGCACCTGGCTGGGCGTGCTGCCCGACCGGCACCGCTTCGCCACGATCACCAATGTGCGACTACCCGGCGAATTCCGCACCGACGTCCGGTCCCGCGGCGCACTGCTGATGGATTTCCTGCGCGGTGACGCGGTTCCGGAGAAGTTCGCGCGCGGCATCGCCGCCGCCCCCGACGACTACAACGGTTTCAATCTGCTGGTCTCGGATCTGGAAACGCTGTGGTGGCACAGCAATCGGAGCGAGGGCGTCCCCCGGGAACTGCCGCCCGGTTTCCACGGCGTCTCCAACAACGCACTGGTCGGTTCGCTGACACCGGACGGCACGGTCGTCACCGACACCGACGCCCCCGTGTGGCCGAAGGTCCGCAATGGCGTGCGCGCGCTGGCCGCGGTGCCGCCGGGCGATGTCGCGGGCTATCTCGGGGTGCTGGCCGACCGCACCGCGGCCCCCGCCGCCGAACTGCCCCGCACGGGCCTCGACCGGCTGACGGAACGCTCGGCCTCCGCGCGTTTCGTCAACCATCCGGTGCACGGAACCCGATGCAGCACAGTCCTTCTGGTGCGCGAGGACGGCCGCTACGTGATGACCGAGCGCACCTTCGCCCGGTTCGGCCGCCGCCGCGACACCGTGGTGTTCGAGGGCCGGATGGACCTCCCCGCCTGAAAAAACACCAGGCCCGCCTCCGACGAGCGAGGCGGGCCTGGTGTTCGAACCTGCCGGGGCAATGCCCCGGCGACGTCACTAGTTCGGGGTGACCTGCTGCTGCTGAGCGGCGGGAGCCCACTTGGTGGTGCCGTCCGGCGCCTGCATGGTGTTCAGCAGGTCGATACCGGCCGCGACCAGGGTCGGGCCACCCGCGGCGATGGTGCCGAGGATGCCGCCGATGCCGGCGCCCGCGACCAGACCCGGCACGCAGCCGGCGACGATGGTCACAACGCAGCCGATGATCGCTCCGAGGGCGGTGCCCACGAAGCTGCCGATGCCCAGCGCGAGGCTGAACTGGGTGGAGAAGTAGCTCATCGCCTTCTGGTTCTCGTCAGAGGAGGCGATCGGCTTGGCGGAGGCGACCGGCGCGGCGGCCAGCACCTGGGTGCCGGGGTTGAAGTCGGCCGGCTTCTCCGGAACGACCTCGAGCACCTTGCCGTCTTCCTTGATCTCGGACTTGACCGGGATCTGGGTGCCCGCCGCGGTGTAGGACAGCGGGAACGAGATCACGACCGCGCCCTGCTGGTCCTTGACGTTGACCACGGTCTGCTTCGGATCCTCGGGCGTCGCGCCGTCCTGCTGCGCGAGTTCGAAGGTGCCGTTCTTCAGGGTGGACACGATCGTCTTGCCGTCGACCAGCTTGGTGGAGTAGTTGATTCCAGCAGGCTGTGCGGGAGCGTTGTCGGCGTGGGCGGTCGTCATCCCGATGGTCATTGCGCCGATGACCAGGGCAGCAGCCGCAGTGGTACTGCGAAGCTTCATTGGGTTGGTTTCCATTCCGTCATCAGGTATCCGCTGTGCGCTCTTCGCCACGCGAGGCCCGGCTTCCCTCGGGCCATGCCTCTACGCGCTAGGACGAGTCCTCCCCGAGCATGTGAAGACGCGCACAGCTGTTGGACAGCGTGAGCCTAGTCGATCACATTACGATTTGCGAGATCGGTTTCTTTCTGCACGCCACCATGTTTGGAAGTAAGCCTGCCCTTGGTTAAGGGCGCGATTTGCCGGGATTTACGGTGTGGGAAACCCTGGACAACTAAGTTACCGGCGGGTAACTTACTGTCCATTAGGATACGAGCAACTCGAGGCGTACCAGGCTGCCTCGCGAAACGCTCGTAGAACCGTAAGAGAGGTCGCGACATGAATGCCCTGACAGTGACACTGGGCACGATTGGGGCGGTGTTCACAGTCTTCTGTTGGGCATCGTTCATCGGAGGCGTACGAAATATCGTGCGCACCGTCATGGTCGGGCAGTCCGCGCCCGATCGCTGGCGGCCGTTCTTCCCACGCTTCAAGACCATGTTCGTGGAGTTCCTCGCGCACACGCGCATGAACAAGTTCCGCACGGTCGGCTGGGCGCACTGGCTGGTCATGATCGGATTCCTCGCCGGGTTCATCCTGTGGTTCGAGGCCTACGGTCAGACCTTCGACCCCGAATTCCATTGGCCCATCATCGGTTCCTGGGGCATCTACCACCTGGTGGACGAATTCCTCGGCATCGGAACCGTGATCGGCATCATCGTGCTGATCGTGATCCGCCAGCTGAACCACCCGCGCGTTCCGGCGCGGCTGTCGCGCTTCAGCGGGTCGAAGTTCGCGCCCGCCTATGTGATCGAGTCCATCGTCCTCGTCGAGGGTCTGGGCATGGTCTTCGTGAAGGCCGGCAAGATCGCGACCTACCACGAGTCCCACACCTGGAGCGACTTCTTCACCGAGCAGGTCGCCAAGCTGCTGCCCGAGTCGATCGCCATGGTGTCGATCTTCGCGTTCATCAAGCTCTGCTCCGGCGCGCTGTTCCTGCTGCTGGTCGGCCGAAATGTCACCTGGGGTGTCGCCTGGCACCGCTTCGCCGCGTTCCCGAACATCTACTTCAAGCGTGAGGCCGACGGCGACGTCGCCCTCGGCGCGGCCAAGCCGATGATGTCCAACGGCAAGGCGATCGAGATGGAGACCGCCGATCCGGACAACGACACCTTCGGCGTCGGCAAGTTCGAGGACTTCTCCTGGAAGGACATCCTCGACGTCACCACCTGTACCGAGTGTGGCCGCTGCCAGTCGCAGTGCCCGGCCTGGAACACGGGCAAGCCGCTCTCGCCGAAGCTGCTGATCATGTCGCTGCGCGACCACGGTTACGCCAAGGCCCCGTACCTGCTGGCCGGTGGCCGCAAGGACATGGGCGGCGACGAGATCGGTCTGGTCGACGCCGAGGGCAAGCCGAACGAGCGCGCGCTGGCGCAGATCTCGGAGGCGGCCCGCGCCGAGGCGGAGCGTCCGCTGGTCGGCGGCGAGGACGTCAACGGCATCATCGATCCCGAGGTGCTGTGGTCCTGCACCACCTGTGGCGCCTGCGTCGAGCAGTGCCCGGTGGACATCGAGCACGTCGACCACATCATCGACATGCGCCGCTACCAGGTGCTGATCGAGTCGGAGTTCCCCTCCGAGCTGGCCGGTCTGTTCAAGAACCTGGAGAACAAGGGCAACCCCTGGGGTCAGAACTCCAAGGACCGCCTGAACTGGATCTCCGAGGTCGACTTCGAGGTTCCGGTCTTCGGTAAGGACGCCGACAGCTTCGACGGCTACGAGTACCTGTTCTGGGTCGGTTGCGCCGGCGCCTACGAGGACCGCGCCAAGAAGACCACCAAGGCCGTCGCCGAGCTGCTGGCCACCGCGGGCACCAAGTTCATGGTGCTCGGCCAGGAGGAGACCTGCACTGGTGACTCGGCTCGCCGCGCGGGCAACGAGTTCCTGTTCCAGCAGCTGGCCATGCAGAACATCGAACTGCTGAACTCGGTGTTCGAGGGTGTCGAGCAGGCCAAGAAGAAGATCGTCGTCACCTGTGCGCACTGCTTCAACGCGCTCAACAACGAGTACCCGCAGGTGGGCGGCACCTATGAGGTCGTGCACCACACCCAGCTGCTGAACCGCCTCGTCCGCGGCAAGCAGCTGGTGCCGGTGTCGCCGGTCGCGCAGAACGTGACCTACCACGACCCCTGCTACCTGGGCCGGCACAACAAGATCTACAACGCGCCGCGTGAGCTGATGGAGGCCTCGGGCTCGACCCTGGTCGAAATGCCGCGTCACGCCGAACGTTCCATGTGCTGTGGCGCCGGTGGCGCGCGCATGTGGATGGAAGAGCAGCTCGGCAAGCGCATCAATATCGACCGGGTTGACGAGGCGCTGGACACCCTGAAGGGCGGCAACGAGCCGTCCATGATCGCCACCGGCTGCCCGTTCTGCCGCGTCATGCTGACCGACGGCGTCACCGCCCGCAAGGACGGCGGCGAGGTCGGCCAGGGTGTCGAGGTCGTCGATGTCGCGCAGCTCATGCTGCAGTCCATCAACCGCGTGGACGCCGCGACCCTGACCGAGAACCTGAAGGTCGTCCAGCAGCCCAAGCCCGAGCCCGAGCCGGAGCCCGCTCCGGAGCCGGTCAAGGCCGAGGCCGCGGTCGCCGCAGCCCCCGCCGAGGCCGCCCCGAAGGCCGCTCCGGCCGGTGGCGGACTGGGTATGAAGGGTGGCCTGAAGCCGCCGGGCGGCGGTAAGGGCCTGGCCATGAAGGGCGGGCTCAAGGCTCCGGGCGCGAAGACCGAGGCTCCGGCCGCCGAGGCCGCTCCGGCGGCCGAGGAGACCGCCGCCCCCGCTCCGGCCAAGGGTCTCGCCATGAAGGGCGGCCTGAAGGCCCCCGGTGGCAAGGGTCTGGCCATGAAGGGCGCAGCCAAGGCGCCCGGCGCGAAGGCCGAAACCGCTTCCGCCGCTGCGGCTCCCGCCGAAGCCGCTCCGGCCGAGGCCGCCGCCGCTCCGGAGGCTCCGGCCGCGAAGCCGGGCGGGCTCGCCATGAAGGGTGGCCTGAAGGCTCCCGGCGGCAAGGGTCTGCAGATGAAGGGCGCCGCCAAGGCTCCGGGCGCCAAGCCCGCCGCCGAGGCCGCTCCCGCCGAGGCGCCCGCGGCCGCCGCTCCGGCTCCGGCCGCCGAGGCTCCCGCGACCGAGGCCGCTGCCCCGGCCGCGGAGGCCAAACCGTCCATCGCGCCCAAGGGTCTGGCCATGAAGTCGGGTCTGAAGCGCCCCGGCCCGAAGGCTCCGGGCGCCGCCGCTCCGGCTGCCGCCCCGGCGCCGGAAGCGCCTGCGGCTCCGGCCGATTCGGCTCCCGCGGCCGAGCCCGCCGCCCCGGCCGAGCCGGCCGTGTCGGAGAGCAATGGCGTCGCGGAGGCCAACGGCACTTCGGAAGCCAACGGCACTTCGGATGGCAATGGCGCGACCCCGCCCGCCGCGAAGCCGGGTGGTCTCGGCTTCAAGTCGGGCATGAAGGCTCCGGGCCGGAAGAACTAGGCTCCGGCCCGAAACACCGGGCTGCCGAACCTGATTGACCAGGGCGGCGCTACCGAATCGGTAGCGCCGCCCTCGTCGTTTCCGGTCACGGTGTGGCCCGGTTCACGAGGCGTTCACCGCCCAGCGGCTAATCTCGGGCAACAAACTCGGCGGGAGTTCGCCATACTGCAAGGTATGACGGATGCGCGGGCGGTGCGGGTCGAGATCGGGGTGGAGTCTCTGGGCGGGGTCCGGATCGCCGAACAGGCGGGGGCGGCGCGCGTGGAGTTGTGTTCGGGCCTGACGGTCGGCGGGCTCACGCCGGGTCCCGCGCTCATCGAGGCGGCCGTGGCCGCGGCCGGGCACACCCAGGTGCACGTGCTGATCCGGCCGCGCCCCGGCGATTTCCGCTACACCCCCGACGAGGTGGCGCTCATGCGCGCCGATGTCGAGCGGGTCCGCGCGGCGGGCGCGCACGGCGTGGTGGTCGGCGTGCTCGACGAGGACGGCCACGTCGATCCGGCCGCCAATACCGAACTGCTGGCCGCCGCCGACGAGCTGGAGGTCACCTTCCACCGGGCGTTCGACGTGTGCGCCGATCCCTACGCGGGTTTCGACCAGCTGCTGGAACTGGGTTTCACCCGGCTGCTCACCTCCGGTCGCCAGGAGTCCGTGCTGGACGGCGCGTCCCTGATCGCGCGCATGGTGAGCCTGTCCGACGGCCGCATCGACGTGATGGCCTGCGGCGGCCTGCGCGCCGACAATGCCCGGCGGGTGATCGAGCTGACCGGCACGCGGGATCTGCATGCGGCCGTGCGCATTCCGGTGCCCGGCCGCCCGCAGTCCGACACCGAGGTCACTTTCGCCGAGTTCGGGGTGCCGAGCGGTTTCGACCATTTCGCCACGGACGCCGACGGTGTCGCGGCGTTGTGCGAGGCGGCGAGGACGGCCGTCTAGCCGGACGCGAACTCCCCTGCGATCCAACAAGTTTGCTGTGACACCCCTGAAGTTTGCTGCACAAAAGGATAATTCGGTCATCTGAGATAGGACGCTTGACCAAAGCGTTGCCGGGTCATATCTTTTTGGGCACGCTCTTGCTACAAAGTGGTCTGGATCACAGTACAGATCCGTCACGGGACAGCACGCCGGCCTCCGCTGCCCCACTCTCTCTAGGGGTTTCACGTTGATAGCTAGAAGAAGTCTGTCCCTGCTCGGGGCCGCCGGCATCGCACCGCTGCTCGTCGCCGTCCTGCCCGCCGCCCCGGCCGGCGCCCACGGCTACGTGGCGTCACCGCTCAGCCGCCAGGCCCAGTGCGCGAAAGGTCTATTGCCCTGCGGCGACATCCAATACGAGCCGCAGAGCGTGGAAGCGCCCAAGGGCTCGGACAAATGCAGCGGCGGCAACTCCCGCTTCCCGGAACTGGATGACGACAGCAAGCCGTGGAAGGTGCAATCCGTCGGCAGCACAGTGACTTTCACCTGGACGTTCACCGCCCTGCACCGCACCCTGAACTGGGAGTACTTCATCGGCGGCGCCCGGGTCGCGGTCTTCGACGGCGGCAACAATCCCCCGCCCCAGGAGGGCGTCAGCCACACCGTGGACCTGAGCAAGTACAGCGGCCGCCAGAAACTGCTGGCGGTCTGGAACATCGGCGACACCGCCAACGCCTTCTACTCCTGCGTCGACCTCCAGATCGGGAGCGGCGGCGGAACACCCACCACCACAAAGCCTCCCGTCACCACGACCACGAAGCCGCCGACCACGACGCCGCCGGCCACCACCTCGACGGTGCCGACCACGACGCACAGTCACCAGCCGCCGCCCAGCACCACCCACAGCCACCAGCCCCCGGCCACCACCACGGCGCAGCCGAGCGCGGGCGCGTGGACGGTCGGCGAGCACTACGCGGTGGGCGATGTCGTCACCTACAGCGGCAAGCGCTACCGCTGCCTGCAGGCGCACACCGTGTACGACCCGGGCTGGACGCCGATGGCCGCGCCCGCCCTCTGGCAGGCGCTCTAGAACCCCCGCGCCGCGAGTGAGGGGTTCGGTGACCGCCGAATCCGAACCCGGAGAGGACTCGCGGAATGGGAGAGGGGCGTGTTTCCTCGGAAACACGCCCCTCACACTATCTTTCGTCGAGAAGTCCGGTCGATCAGGAGTCGGGCCGCGAATGCCGTCCGCCGCGCGGCGGTTCGGGCGGCGGCCCCGGGTTCCGCACACCCGGCTCCGACCACGGCTCGTCGGGATGGAACCAGGACGACGTGGTGTATCGCGGCTCCTGCGGCGGCGCCCCACCGTCGAACCACGACTGCTGCGGCGGCGGCGCGGGCTCGACCGGAGTCGGGCCCGGTTGCACCACACTGGTTCTCGGCACGGTCGGCTCCCCGTCCCCGGATTCGGCGGGCGCCTGGCGCGGCGGCGCCGGCTGTGGCCCGGTGCGCGGGTTGTCGGTATCCGGTCCGAGCCGCACCACGAACTGCGAACCCGAGCGCGGTGCGTTCGGATCGCCGCCGCGCCGCGCCGTGGGCTGTCCGCCGGTGCGCGGTCCGCCCGCCGGTCCACCGGGTCGCCGGGGCGTATTCCGTTGCGGCCCACCACTCCGCGGCCGATTGCCGCCCGCGGCCGCGACCGCGCGCACCGTGCCCGGCGGCCGCGCCAGCAGCACCGCGATGGCGGTGGTCAGCGGCACCGACAGCGCCAGCGCGATACCGCCGACCGCGGAGCGCGCGATCTCGATGCCCACCGCGTCGCCGGTCAGCACGTCGCGCATGGACCGCCCCGCCACGCTGAACAGCATCAGCAGCGGCAGCGCGCCACCGGCGTAGGCGAGCACCAGGGTGTAGACGGTACTGGCGATATGGTCGCGCCCGACCCGCATGGCGGCCGCGAAAATTCCGCGCCGCGTGGACTTCTCGTCCAGCGCCGCCAATTCGAAGGCCGCGGACGCCTGGGTGATGGTGACGTCGTTGAGCACACCCAGCGAGCCGATGATGAACCCGGCGAGCAGCAGCCCGGTGATGCTCACATGCTGCAGATAGGTGGCGACATTGGTGTTCTGCTCTTCGGAGAACCCGGTCAGATGGGTGATCTTCAGTGCCGCCCAGGACAATACGGCCGCCAGCACCATCGCCGACAGCGTGCCCAGCAGCGCCGAACTGGTGCGCAAGTTCACCCCGTGCGCGAGATACAGCACCGCGTACAGGATCACCGCGCCCGCGACGAGTGCCGTGGGGATGGCGGGCTTTCCGTCCAGCAGCGCGGGCAGCAGGAACACCACCAGGACGCCGAAGGCGACCACCAGTCCGAGCAGCGCGCGCAGTCCGCGCCACCGCGCGACCGCGATGATGACGACGGCGAACACGATGCCGATGATGGTCAGCGGCAGTCCGCGCGCGTAGTCGTCGAAAGAGTAGGTGGTGACCAGGCTGGGGTCGGCCTTGGGATCCGCCTTCGGATCCACTTGGCGCACGATGCGGATCTTGTCGCCGGCGCGCAGATCGGGTTGCCCGGGCCCGGGCGCGATCTCGAAGAGCGTCTTCTCACCCTGGCTGGGCCCGGAGTCGATGGTGACGATGCTGCGCTGGCAGGAGTAGCCGTTGGCGCGCGGGGCCTGCGGTTCGTCGCTGAAGACCCGGCCGTTGGAGGGGCTGCCGCAGGGGCCGATGTCCTGCTTGATCACCGTGCCGGCCTCGGTCTGCACCGCACCGCCGCCGCCGTTCTGCATGGGCAGGGGGATGTCGATGTGCTGAGCGCTGGGCCAGAGCCAGATCAGCCCGGCCACGACCGCCACGCCGATCAACGCGAGCAGTCCGATCACGACCTTGGCCGCATTGGCTCCGATCGCGATGGGTCCCGAGTGGTCGTGATGGTGGTGATGGTGATCGCTCACGCGGAGAGCCTAAACGAAAACGATTTTTGACATGCTGAGAGGTCTCGGCATTTCGCCAGGTGAGCCAGGTGAGGCGGTCGCGATCGCGAGAATTTTTTAGGGGGCGGCGGAGAGCAGGGGGATGTCTCCGCCGCCCGGGGTCAGCGGCCCAGGGGGGGTAGGCCGACTAACCAGGGCCGGACGGCCCAGGGGGGGTAGGCGGTCCGGCCGGGCACTCGAAGTGCCGAGGCCCACTGTACACAAAAGACGGTTCTTTGCGCTAGCTAAGTCTCTAAAAACCCAACTTTTTCGTACCAGCGGTTTGTTTTAGCCAGAGTCCCACCTGTGCCACACCGCGCGAGGGAGGGTGTCCGCTCCCGGACAAAACCGTATAGACGCAGGTCGGTAGGGCTCACGGGATACCCATGAACCCTACCGGTAGCTATTTCCGCCCGGAAGTTATTGGCGGTAGCTGGACAGGAAGTTGCCGAAGCGTTCGATGGCGACCGACAGATCCCGCGCCCACGGGAGCGTCACGATGCGCAGGTGGTCGTGGTGCGGCCAGTTGAAGCCGGTGCCCTGCACCATCAGGATCTTCTCCTGCAGCAGCAGATCCAGCACCAGCTTCGAATCGTCGTGGATCTCATGGACTTCCGGATCCAGCCGCGGGAACGCGTACAGCGCGCCCTCCGGCTTCACGCACGACACGCCCGGAATCGTGTTCAGCTTCTGCCAGGCCACATCCCGCTGCTCCAGCAGCCGCCCGCCCGGCAGCACCAGATCGTCGATGCTCTGATGTCCGCCCAGCGCCACCTGAATGGCATGCTGCGCGGGCACATTCGGGCACAGGCGGGTGGAGGCCAGCAGGTCGATGCCCTCCAGGAAGCCGCCCGCGTGATCCTTCGGACCGGTGATGACCAGCCAGCCCGAGCGGTAGCCCGCCACCCGGTAGGCCTTGGACAGGCCATTGAAGGTGAGGCACAGCAGGTCGGGGGCCAGCGTCGCCAGCGACACGTGCTTGGCGTCGTCGTAGAGGATCTTGTCGTAGATCTCGTCGGCCAGCAGCAGCAGCTGATGCTTGCGGGCCAGGTCCACCACCTGCTGCAGCACCTCGGCGGAGTACACCGCGCCGGTGGGGTTGTTCGGGTTGATCACGACAATCGCCTTGGTCTTGTCGGTGATCTTGGATTCCATGTCGGCGATGTCGGGCTGCCAGCCGTTGGACTCGTCGCACAGATAGTGCACCGGGGTGCCGCCCGCCAGCGAGGTCATCGCCGTCCACAGCGGATAGTCCGGCGCGGGGATGAGCACCTCGTCGCCATTGTCGAGCAGCGCCTGCATGACGATGGTGATCAGCTCGGAGACGCCATTGCCCAGATAGACGTCGTCCACATCGAATTCCGGGAAGCCCGGCACCACCTCGTAGCGGGTGAAGATGGCCCGGCGAGCGGACAGGATGCCCTTCGACTCGCTGTAGCCCTGCGCGTACGGCAGCGCCGCGATCATGTCGCGCATGATCACGTCAGGCGCGTCGAACCCGAACGGGGCGGGATTGCCGATGTTCAGCTTGAGGATGCGATGACCCTCGGCCTCCAACCGCGCCGCATGCGCGTGTACCGGCCCCCGGATCTCATAGAGAACGTTCTGGAGCTTGGTGGACTGCTCCAGCCTGCGCGGGGACCGATGCGGTAGGTGACTCTGAGGGCTCACCCCGTCAATGGTGCCATTAGCCCGCAACCAGCTTTTTTCACCGCGAGGTATCGGGCGGCAACACGCTGCGGGCGGCGGTGGAGCCGCAGAAGTCCTCGATCCTTTCATCCAGGTCGCGCGACTCTCCGGCGTCGCGGAACTCGGGGCTGGCGAGGCGCTGACGGAGGACGGACAGGCGTTCCTCCAATTGGGCGATGCGTTTGTCCTCGTCCAACTCGAGCACCGGTTCGAGGGCCGCGGCGGCGCCGTCGAGGCTGCCGTTGATCAGGTGGGCGGCGGCGTTGTCGACCCGGGCCAGCGACTCCGCGCCGTAGGAGCGCTTGTCGGTGGGGCCGTTCACATACAGGTCGATGGCGCGCCGGGTGGCGTCCAGCGCGGGTTCGGCCTGGCCGAGATGGATGTAGGTGGCGCCCGCGTAGTAATGGCTCTTGGGCTGGTCGAAGCCGAAGACGCCGCCGACGTCGTCGTGCAGGGTGTCGCTGGATTCACCGTCGCGGGCCTCGTCGGCGGCGCGGATGCAGCGTTCGGTGTCGGCGGCGCTGCCCAGCCGCGACCAGATGCGGGCCTCGATGTTCAGCAGCCGCACCTTCGAGGTCGCGGATTCGGTGTAGCGCTGGCCGCTCTGGGCCAGCAACACCGCGCGGCGCGGGCGTTCGGAGCGGTACTCGATGAGCGCCTGCATGCCGCGAGTCCAGGCGCGCAGCGGATTGTGCTCGCACAGCTCGGCGTAAGCCCATGCGGCCCTGGCCTGTTCACCGGCCGCGTCGAAATAGCCCAGATCCGTACTGGCATTCGCCAGCAGGCCGGACAAAGTGCCCGCCAACAGATACAGATGCGCCGTATCCGACGGCCGCTGATGGCCTTCCAGCAACCGGTACACACGCCGCCGGACCCGCAACATCTCCACCATCATCGGCACCGGAGGCATGTGCACGTAGTCGTTGGCGATGCGCGTGACATCGGCATCGAGCTGTTCCAGCAGGGTGGCACCCACATTGGTGCCCTCGGCCCGGCCGGCGTGCTCGCTGGCTTCATGGGCAGCCGCCATGATCAAGTCCCTCTCCGAAATCGCCGCTAACGCATCGCCCCTCATCGCACCCGTGTCGACGAGTGCCAGCAGTTCCGCGTCGCTGGAATAACTGGCCTGCGCCGGCATGCCGCTCCACAGCTCGGAACCGCCTTGGCGCACATCGAAACCGGGAACGGCGGGGCCACTCGAGGGCTGGTCGATCAAGGCCGCGAACCGTGCCCGCACCACATCGTCGGACCTGGCAAGGGATGTATCGAGGGCGGCCTGATTGATGGGGCGGGGATGCACCCGATCGCCCCCCGCCTCCCATTTCGAGACCAGTCGTTCGTGGACGCCCAGGTGGGCGGCGAACTCCCTGATGCTCATGCGTTTGGCATCACGGAGGGCACGGGCCTCTTTGCCTGACCAGTGCCGTACCACGGTGCCATCCCTTCCGAACGAACTCCGAACTCCAGGGTACGAGCGGAAAGTGGCCGCGGCCACAGCCGAAACCTAGCTGGTACCAGGCTTTATACGTAGCCGCGACAGTGGCGGCGGAAAGGCAGTGGAAGGCGGGTGTGCGGGCGTTTTCCCATCCGCCTCCGGCGCGCGACCCTGGTGACCAGGGGAAGGAGGCGGGGAAGTGAACGCGGACAAGCTCAGAACAGTCGACGACTGGGTTTCCTACTACCGGCACGAGTTCGGGCTGCCGGTCACCGAGCGCGGCGGATTCGTCATGCTCCCCGTCACCGCGCAGGTCGCGGTCGTGCACCTACCGGTCGCCCGAGCCGAAAGGGTCCGCAGCGCACTGCAACAGCGCCGGACCGATGGCCCCATGCTGGCACGCCAGATTCGCTGGAGCTTTCTGGCCGAACCGGATTCACGCCCCGGCGCCCAGATCATGGAGGTCCTGGACCGCCTCGACATCGGCATTCCGACGGTCGGCAGCGCGGTCATGCTCCCCACCGGCCTCGGCCGCTGGACCCGCGAGGGCTGCCACTGGGTGCGCCCGCCCGCCCGAGACGCCAAACTCCCACCCCTGTCGGCGATCATCACGACAGCTCTGGCGGTGGGACCGGGAAGCGAGGATTGAACGCAGCCTTTCCTCGCACCGGCGCGATCCGCGCCGGAACCACCGGGTCCGCCCCTTCTCTGGCAGTCGACGGGGCGGGCTCGGCGTGTCAGCGCGCTTGTTGCCCCTGGGCCGGGGCGGGCGGGAAGAGCGGGGGCAGGGTGGGAACGATCACCGGCGGGAGGCCGGGGATGAGGGTGATGGTGTTGGGGCCGACCGTGGTGGTGGGGGCCTCGGTGGTGGTGGTCGTGTTCTGCGGCTGCGGCGGACCGGCCAGCGCCTCGTTGGTGGCGTCGGTGGTGCTCGGGGCGACGGTGGCCGGTTCGCTCGGGCGGGTGGTGCTGGTCGGGACCGAGCTGGTGACCGCGTCCGGGCGCTGCGAATCGTGGCTCAGCACTTGGGTTCCCCAGCCCAGGGTGATGCCGATGGCGGCCACCACGACCAGCGCGCCCACGGCGACACCGGCGAAGCTCAGCTCGCGGCGGCGGCCCGGACCGTCGGTCGTGCCGGGGATCAGGAGCTGGGCCGGGGCGGGCTCGGCGGGCCGCGGCGCGATCTCCTCGCGCGGCGCGGCCGGGAACGGGGCGGGGGCCGGGCGCGGCATGACCGGGCGGGCCAGCATGGCGGCGCCGCGGGTCACCACCGTCTCGGGCGCGGCGGGCACGATCACCGGGACGCCCAGCCAGCGCCGCAGAACCCTTGCCACCAGCGGAATCTGGGCGCACCCGCCGAGCAGGGCGACGGCCTGCACGGGCTGCTCGGAGCGCAGGATGACATCGCGGGTCATGCGCGCGGAGGATTCGACGGCCAGCATGATGAGGGCCTCGAAGTTCTCCTGCGACAGCAGGACCAGCCCCTCGGTGGAGGGCAGAGCCACCGCACTGCTGCCGGAGAGCTGTTCCTTGGCCTCGCGGCACAGCTTGTCCAGGGCGGTGAGGCCGGTGTGATCCGGCGGATGGGCGATGCGCCCGGAGGCGATCTGCTGTTCGCGGATGAGCGCGTCCAGATAGTCGCCGCTGATGTCGCTGGTGCGCTCGGTGAAGCAGACCTGGCGGGTGCCGATGTCGACCACCGTCACGGACAGACCGGACGCACCTAGGTCGTAGAGCGCGACGGTGCCGAAACCCTGCAGCTCACCGGAGTATTCGAGGAACTCCAGCGCCGCCACCACATCCGGCACCAGCTCGTAGTTGGTGAACTGCCGGCGGGCCAGCTCGGCGCGGATGGCGCGCGCGTGGTTCTCGTCGCGATAGGCGATGGCGGTGGCGCTGATCCGCGAGTCGGCGGCCAGCACCGCTCCGACCGCGTCGGCGACCAGCTCGTCGACCCGGCGTTCGCCGACCGGAACGGCCTGCACGTCGAACGCGTCGGGGGGACCGTCGAATCCGCTACGGGCCCGGCCGTATCCGGGCGCGGGCGGCACGGCGAAATTCCTGGTGGGCTCGGTGGAATCACCGGTGTACGGACGTGCGACGCGAACCGCGCCCGCCCCCACCGACACTCCCAGCACCGAACTCATCGCCAGCCCATCTCGTTCACACCTACCTGTCGTCGCCACCTTACGACGTGCCGGGCCATCCGTACACCCGGCGAACCCGCCCACCGGACGGCGTAATAGCGCCATTCCATGACGGTCAACTGTCCAGGCAGCGGCCGATTTCCGCCGGACGCCCGGCCGAACCGGCTACCCCGTAACGCAACTCACGCGCGCCGGGGTCGTGGCTCACTGCCGGGAGGCGAAGTTCAGGTAGGCCTTCGACGGCGTCGGCCCGCGCTGCCCCTGGTACTTGGAGCCCACGGTGGCGCTGCCGTACGGGTGCTCGGCCGGACTGGTCAGCCGGAACAGGCACAGCTGGCCGATCTTCATCCCCGGCCACAGCGTGATCGGCAGGTTCGCGACATTCGACAGTTCCAGGGTGATGTGCCCGCTGAACCCCGGATCGATGAACCCGGCGGTCGAGTGGGTCAGCAGCCCGAGCCGGCCCAGGCTGGACTTGCCCTCCAGCCGCCCGGCCAGATCGTCGGGCAGCGAGCACACCTCGAGCGTGGAGCCGAGCACGAACTCACCCGGGTGCAGCACGAACGGCTCGCCCTCGGCGGGCTCGACCAGCGAGGTCAGCTCGTCCTGCCGCTGCGCCGGGTCGATATGGGTGTAGCGGGTGTTGTTGAACACCCGGAACAAGCTGTCCAGCCGCACATCGATGCTCGACGGCTGCACCAGCTTCTCGTCGAACGGGTCGAGCCCGAGACGTCCATTGGCGATTTCCTTGCGGATGTCGCGATCTGAAAGCAGCACGCGCAAGAGCGTATGTCAATGATCGGTCGGCGAGTCGACTGGCCCGGCCTCGATGACCCGCTTCGGCTTGCGCAGACCCCAGGTGGCGTGGGCCTCCGCGCGCATCCGCGGCACCATGTGCGGGTAGTGCAGCTCGAAGGCGGGGCGTTCGGAGCGGATGCGGGGCAGCTCGTAGAAGTTGTGCCGGGGCGGCGGGCAGGTGGTGGCCCACTCCAGGGAGTTGCCGTAACCCCACGGGTCGTCCACGGTGGCCAGTTCGCCGTAGCGGTAGGACTTGAAGACGTTCCAGACGAACGTGATCATCGAAAACCCGAGGATGAACGAGCCGACGGTGGAAATGGTGTTGAGCGTGGTGAATCCGTCGCTGGGCAGGTAGTCCGCGTAGCGCCGCGGCATGCCCTCGTTCCCCAGCCAGTGCTGCACCAGGAAGGTGGTGTGGAAGCCGAGGAACGTGGTCCAGAAGTGCAGCTTGCCGAGCCGTTCGTCGAGCATCCGCCCGGTCATCTTGGGGAACCAGAAGTAGATGCCCGCGAAGGTGGCGAACACGATGGTCCCGAACAGCACGTAATGGAAGTGCGCCACAACGAAATACGAGTCCGACACGTGGAAGTCCAGCGGCGGCGAGGCCAGGATGACGCCCGACAGCCCGCCGAACAGGAACGTGACCAGGAAGCCGACCGAGAACAGCATGGGTGTCTCGAAGGTGAGCTGGCCGCGCCACATGGTGCCGATCCAGTTGAAGAACTTCACCCCCGTCGGCACCGCGATCAGGAACGTCATGAACGAGAAGAACGGCAGCAGCACCGATCCCGTCGCGTACATGTGATGCGCCCACACCGCGATCGACAGCGCGCCGATGGCCAGCGTCGCGTACACCAGGGTGGTGTAGCCGAACAGCGGCTTGCGGCTGAACACCGGGAAGATCTCGGTCACGATCCCGAAGAACGGCAGCGCGACGATATAGACCTCGGGATGCCCGAAGAACCAGAACAGATGCTGGTAGAGGATGGCCCCGCCATTGGCCGAGTCGAAGACGTGCCCGCCCAGGTGCCGATCGAACTCCAGCCCCATCAGCGCGGCGGTCAGAATCGGAAACGCCAGCAGCACAAGCACACTGGTGACCAGGATGTTCCAGGTGAAGATGGGCATCCGCCACATGGTCATGCCCGGGCAGCGCAGGCACACGATCGTGGTGACCATATTGACGCCGCCCAGGATGGTGCCGACACCGGACACCGCCACACCCATGATCCACAGGTCCGCGCCTATGCCCGGCGCGTGTTCGGCCAGGCTGAGCGGGGTGTAGGCGGTCCAGCCGAAGTCGGCCGCACCGCCGGGGGTGATGAATCCGGCGGTCGCCATGAGCGCCCCGAACAGGTACAGCCAGTAGCTGAGCGCGTTCAACCGCGGGAACGCCACGTCCGGCGCGCCGATCTGCAGCGGCAGCACCGCGTTGGCGAAGCCGAACACGATCGGGGTCGCGTAGAACAGCAGCATGATGGTGCCGTGCATGGTGAACAGCTGATTGAACTGTTCCGGGGTCAGGAACTGCATGCCCGGCCGGGCCAGCTCCGCCCGCATCAGCAGCGCCATCAGGCCGCCGATCAGGAAGAACGCCATGGCCGTGAACAGATACATGTTCCCGAGCATCTTGGGATCGGTGGTGGTGATGGCCTTCCACAGGTATGAGCCCTGCGGGTTCATCCGACGTGGAAACGGCCGCACGGGTTCGAGCTCGGGAACCTCACGAGCGGGCACCGCGGTCATACGTCCTCCTCGACCGCCGAGCAGGAGCACCGAACCAGCGCCAGCTAACGTTCAGCGCATCCAAACTTCCAGTGGTGGACGGGTTTTCGACCCTGCGGGCCAGTGTAGGACCGGCCGCGCGCGGAACTCGGTGCTTCGGCGAAAGAGCTACGCGATCTTCGGCGCGTCGCGCCGACACGGGCGATAGATCGGGTCTCGGGCCCCGCACCCCACCGCCTCGAAACCCCGGCGGCCCGGGCCCGCGAATTTGCACCGGCGGAGAAGTGGTCTGATAGAGTCGCGTGCGCAAGCAGGACCGTGCCGGTGTGGTGTAGTGGCAACACGCTACCTTCCCAAGGTCGAATTGCGGGTTCGATTCCCGTCACCGGCTCTCACGAGAAGCCCCGCCCGATTCGGGCGGGGCTTCTCGCATGTCAGGGCCCTACTTGGTGCATTCGGTGGCGATCCGCTTGCCGGCCTTGCCCGCCTTGAGCAGATCCTCGGTGCCGAGGCTCACCTTGGTGGGGTTGGTGCCGTTGGCACTCTCGATGATCTTCTGGATGCCGCTGTCCGACAGGCCTTCCTGGATGTAGATCCCGGCCACACAGTCGGCGGTCTGCTGGCTGATTTTGCCCTTGTCCTGCAAGGCTTTCGAGACCTCGGCGGCGGTCAGCGCGCCGACCGCGCCCGGCGTCGCCGCGATCGAGGACGGGAGGGTCACCCCGGAGGGGAGCGTGGGCAGACCGGACGGGAGGGTGGTGGGCAGGCCGGACCCGCTGGTCGGCGCCACGGAGGTCGGCACACCCGCGGGCGTGGGAGTGGGCGTGGCCGCCTGCTGGCTGTTGGCGCAGGCGGACAGTAGGGGCAGCGCGAGCAGCGCCACCACGACGACGGATTTCCGCATGGTGTGATCCCTCCCGGATGCCGGGTCGATCCCGGTCGATTCAGAAATTGCACACCGGCACCGGAGAGTTAACAAGGGCGGCGCGGAAACCTCAGGCCGCCAAGGCCCCTGGCGGCCGGAGCCGCCGGGGAGCCACCCGCTACTGCTGCTTGAGGCAGTCGGTCACGATCTTGTTGGTGGCCGTGCGCGCCTTCTCCGCGTCCTCCTTGCTCATACCGAGCGACTCCGGATCGGTTGCGGCCGCGGACTTGGCGTCATTCTTGATCATGATGCGCAGGCCGTCCTGCGAAATACCCTGATCCACATAGACTTTGGCGGCGCAGTCGGCGAGCTTCGCGTCCTTGAGGCCGCCGTCCTGCAACGCCTTGGAGACGTCCGCCTGGCTGACGTCGGCGGGCTTGTCGCCGCCGCCGCAGCCGGCCAGCAGGGGAAGGGCGACGAGCGCGGCAGCCATCAGGCCTGTGCCGCTCAGAGAAAGACGCACCGGTGCCTCGACTCTCATGATTCGATGGGAGAAATACGCCTGGCACCTTCTCACAGATCCATCGCGGCGCGCAGCGCTGTATCGATTCGCTCGGCCGTCTCGGCGTCCACCTCGGCGACCCGGTCGGCCAGCCAGCCGCGATAGATGCGGCCCAGATTGCCGGCGTGCACCCAGCCGTGGCCCGGAATCGGGACCGCGAGGATGTCCTGCGGATCGGCGGCCTCGACCTCGGCCGCGATCAGCCAGGGCCGCGGCGACTCGTTGATGCCGTCGCTGGAGATGAGAACGATGGTGCGGGTACGGGTGGTGCCGTGCGGGTGGTAGACCCAGAGTTCACCCCTGCGCACGCAGCTCCTTCTCGGCGGCCAGCATTTCCGCCTCGTCGGCGGCGGCGAGGTCGACCGGATCCGATGCCGGGCCGCACCCCAGCCGCACGGCTTCGCGACGCGCGGCGCGGGAGATCCACGCCGACGGCGACATGCCCGCGCGGGCGGCGGCGTCCTGGGCATAGGACCAGGCGGCCTCGTCCAGCGACAGGGTCACTTTCCGGGTTGCCATACCTTTTATCGTACCGCCGGGGGCCCGTTTTCCAGCCTGTTGGCGACACGTCAACAACTGTAGGGTGGCATCAGCGATCGCGGCCTGGGGAGTGACAGATGACCACGTTGAACCATTACCGGACCGGCAGCGGCGAACCGCTCGTGCTGGTGCACGGCGTCGGCAGCCGCTGGGAGGTATGGGAGCCGATCATCGGCACGCTCGCCGCGTCCTTCGACGTGATCGCCGTGGACCTGCCCGGCTTCGGCGGCAGCGAGCCGCTGGCCGACACCACCGTCACCACCCTGGCCGACGCGCTGGCCGCATTCCTCGCCGCCGAGGGGCTCGAACAGCCGCATCTGGCGGGCAATTCCATGGGCGGCGGCATCGTCCTGGACCTGGCCGCGCGCGGCCTGGCCCGCTCGGCCACCGCCTTCTCCCCCATCGGCTACTGGGACACGTCCGGCCGGATCTGGTGCCAGCAGGCGCTCGGGCGGGCGAAACAACTGCTCACCGCGGCGCGCCCGGCCGTGCCCACCGTGCTCGGCAACACCGTGGGCCGGTCCGCGATCCTCGGCCTGGTGTTCGGCAAGCCCTGGCAGCTCGACACCCGGATGTCGATGGAGACCGTCGAGGGCCTGCTCGGCGCGGCGGGCTTCGATCCCGCGCTGGCCTCCTTCACGAACTTCCGGCTCCCCGAACCGGGCGCGCTGGCCGATGTCCCGGTCACCATCGCCTGGGGCAATCGTGACATTCTGCTCACGTACGCCACCCAGGCCCGCCGCGCCCGTGCGCTGCTGCCCGGTGCGCGGCACGTCACCCTGCACGGCAGCGGCCACACGCCGTTCTCCGACGATCCGGCCGGCTGTGCGCGACTGCTCCTGGACCAGCTCGGATAAGGAATGACCGTGAGCCACAACGTTTCCCTGACCATCGCCGGCGACCGGGCGTACGTGGCCCTGGATCGACCGGACAAGCACAACGGCCTGACCATCGACATGCTCAACGAGCTGGTCCGGGTGGCGGGCGTGATCGGCAAGCGCCCGGACGTGCGCGCGGTCATCCTGACCGGCAACGGGCCCAGTTTCAGCTCCGGGCTGGACGTCGCCAAGGCGATGGGCAACCCGCTCGACGTGGTCCGCAACTTCGTCCCACTGCCGTGGCGCGGCACCAACACCTTCCAGGAGGCGTGCTGGGCGTGGCGGCGGCTGCCGCAGCCGGTGATCGCGGTGGTGCACGGTCGTTGCTACGGCGGCGGACTGCAGCTCGCGCTGGCGGCCGATTTCCGGTTCGTCACACCGGATTCGGAATTCTCGGTGATGGAGGCCAAGCACGGCCTGATCCCCGACATGACCGGCGCGGCCACGCTGTCGCGGCTCATCGGCATCGATCAGGCGCTGCTGCTGACCATGACCGCCGACCCGGTCGACGCCGCCTACGCCGAGCGCATCGGTCTGGTCACCGAGGTGTCGGCGGACCCGCGCGCGGCCGCCGAGAAGCTGGCCGATCGGATCGCGGCGCGCTCCCCGCACGCGGTGGCGGCCGCGAAGAGAATGTTCGACCGCACCTGGCAAACTTCGGTGCGCCGGACTCTGTCCATCGAACGCGCCACCCAGCTGCCTCTTATCGTCCGACAGGCCCTCGGACGTGATAGGAATGGAAAGTAAGCCAATTCACGGCAAACACACTGGCGTGCAGTCACGATCGACTCGCGATCACTGTTAGCATTTTCACACTTTGCCAACGAGTCGAACGCATTGTGCGGTCCGCCACATACCGTTTGGTCCGCGCATTATTCGGCGAGACCCGGAGGACGCACGCAATTGACCAAGACCGCTCCGCTGCTGCTGTCCGCTGTGGCCGGTGCCACGGCCTTGCTCCTGGCGATGACATCACCGGCCGCAGCGAACCCCAACGCCATCAATCCGATTCCCGTGCTCAACGGAACCAACGGTTTGCCACAGCTACCGGGCCGGACCAAGGCCGTCTTCCAGGTCACCGGCATGGCGAGCCCGAACAACACCCAGGCCTACAACGTGCTCGGCACCGACCTGGGCATCATGTGGGACAACGGCAACGGCGAAATGCTGACCGCCTTCGGTGACACCGCCGGTCTGGGCCTGCCGAACCTGCTGGTCGGCAGCACCTGGGCCTGGCGCTCCAACATCCTGGTCCGCTCGCACACCCAGGACCCGTCCAACGGCGTCTACTTCGACTCCGTGGTGCGGGACATCTTCGGCCAGGCCCGCGACCTGATCCCCAGCCCCAAGATCCCCTTCATCGAGATCAGCCGCATCCCCACCGCGGCCATCTCGGTCGGCGGCACCCAGATCATGAGCCTGATGTCGGTGAAGAGCTGGGACGACGTCGGCCAGTGGACCACCAACTACTCCAGCCTGGCGGTCTCCGGCGACAACGGCGAGAACTGGGTCGAACTGCCGGCCACCCGCCGCGCCGACGACGGCGGCAACTCCAACTTCCAGATGAACGCCTTCGTCAAGCGCGGCGGCTTCCTCTACAACTTCGGCACCGACTCCGGGCGCAACCACCCGGCCTACGTGGCTCGCGTCCCGGAGGGCGCCGCCACCGATCTCGGCGCCTACGAGTACTGGGACGGCGGCCGGTGGCAGAAGGACGTCAACGCCGCGCAGCCGGTGGTGGGCGGCGGCGTCTCCGAGATGTCGGTGATGTGGAACGACTACCTCGGGCAATACATCATGCTGACCACGGACCCGTGGAACTCGGTGGTCATGTACACCTCGCCGAGCCCGGAGGGGCCGTGGAGCCCGCCGTCGGTGCTCATCGACACCCGCGAACTGCCGACCGCGTACGCGCCCTACATCTTCCCGTACCAGACCGGGCGTGACCTGTACTTCCTCACCACCGTCCACAGCCAGTACAACGTGCTGCTGATGCATACGACGCTCTAGCGGAACCCGACTCCCGGGACTCCGCCCCGCTCGACCCGCCGCCCGCGAACGCCCCCGTTCGCGGGCGGCTTTCGTCGGCGGGCACAACTTCTAGACTCGTTCCCATGGATGCCGCCGCATGGGACGAGCACTACTCCGCCACCGAACTGGTGTGGGGCGCGCCCCCGAACGCCACGGTGGTCGAGCAGGTCTTCGGGCTGGAACGCCGGGTGCCGGTCGGCGGGCACGGGATCGGCGAGGGCCGGCCCGAGCTGCCGCGAGTACTCGACCTGGGCTGCGGTGAGGGCCGCAACGCGCTCTGGCTCGCCACCCACGGCTGGCAGGTCGACGCCGTCGACTTCTCCCAGACCGGCATCGACAAGGGTCGTACCGTCGCCGCCCGGCTCTCCCGCTCGGTGCGCGGGCGCATCCACTGGGTGCACGGCAATGTCACCGATCTGGACCGCGCGGGCATCACGGGTCCCTACGAACTGATCCTGGTCGCCTTCCTGCACCTGCCACCCGAGGACCGGCGCATCCTGCTGCTGCGCGCGGCCGGGATGCTCTCCCCCGAGGGCACCCTGCTGGTCATCGGCAACGACACTCTCAATCTGGCCGAAGGCTATGGCGGCGAACAGGATCCGGCCCTCACCTTCACCCCGGCCGACATCATCGCCGATCTCGCCTCCGCCGAACCGGCCATTCGCGTCCAGATCGCCGACCGCGTGCACCGGCCCACCGAGGACCGCGACGCCATCGACGCCCTGGTGGTCGCCACCCGCCCGGCGGTCGAGGATCCGGACGCGCCGCGGGCACTCGAGGTTCCCCAGCCTCCGGCGCTGGACATGTTCTGACGGCCGCGGCCCGTCAGTGGTCGACGGTCAGCCCCGTGAGCCGTGCGCTCTCGTCCCACAGCCGCGTGCGGCGGGCCGGATCGGTGGTGTGCGCGGCCGTCGCGACATCCTTGCGGCGCACGAAGAATCGACCGGACACGCCCTCGAGTTCGGGCGCGGTGGCCAGCCAGACCGGCGTATCGGCCCCGGCGTCGGGACCGGGCAGCAGCGGATTGACCCACTGCGACCAGCCGAAGACCCGCAGCAGCCCGCGCGCGGACTCCCGGCCCAGCCCGGTGTGCCGGATGATCCCCGGATGCGCGCCGTTGACGGTCACGCCGCTGCCCGCGAGCCGCTCGGCCAGGCTGTAGACGAACATCGCGTTCATGTTCTTGGTGCGCCCGTAGGCCACGAAAGGCCGGAAACTGGGCGGGAATCCGAGCGCGCGCGGGTTCCGGAATCCCAGATCGTCGAGATCGACGGGCACCGAGCGCAAGGCGGTCGGTGAGGCCCCGACCACCACCAGTCGCGCGGATCGCCCGGCGTCGGCGAGGTTCTCACCCAGGGTGCGCAGCAGCAGGTACGGCGCGAGGTGGTTGGTGGCCAGGGTCGGCTGCAAGCCCTCGGCGGTGCGGTCGGCGATGTCGGCCACCACGGCCGCATTGCTGATCAGGATGTCGATCCGGCTGTCCCGCAGGCGATCCCCGAGCGCGCGCACGTCCGCGACCAGCGAGAGATCCGCGAGTTCGTCCCGCAGCACGGCGTCGGGCACGGCCGCCGTGATCCGTTCCCGCGCGGCGCGCAAGCGGCCCGGGTCCCGCCCGACCAGCACCACCTCCGCGCCGGCCGCGGCGAGCTGCCGCGCGATCGCTTCCCCGATGCCGTTCGTCGCGCCCGTGACGACGGCTGTTGTTCCCCGGTCCATACCCGCTCCCATCAGAGGTTGACAGTGTCAACCTAGGCGCGCTGGTTGACACTGTCAACCGCTGATTACGATGGACCGATGCCGCCGTCCACCCGCACCGTGCTGCTCGATTCCGCCCTCCGCCTGCTCGACGCCGGCGGGGTCGAGGCCGTCACGCTGCGCGAGGTCGGCAGCGGCGCGGGCGTCTCGCACAACGCGCCCTACAAACATTTCGCGAACAAGAACGCGCTGCTCGCGGCGGTCGCCGCCCGCGAATTGTCCGAGCGCTCAGCGGATTTCGCCCGCATCGTGCAGGAGCGCCCGGAGCCGGTCGAGATGCTGCGCGGGGTGCTGCACGGCTACATCGCGTGGGCCCTCGAACACCCCGCCCGCTTCAAGCTGGTCTTCGGCCACTGGGCCGACGAGACCCCCGAACTCGCCGAGACCGGGCGCAATGCCCAGAACGCGCTGATCGCCCTGGTCGGGCTGGCCCAGGAGGCGGGCAGCCTGCCCGGCGGCGACACCGAACGCATGGCCTCCCTGGTCCGCGCGCTGGCCCACGGGGCCGCCGACCTCGCCTCCTCCGGCCACCTGGACGCGAACGGCAAGGGACACGCGACGCCGACCGACCTCGTCGACGACCTGCTCGCCTACCTCGGCAAGGCCCGCTGAGCCCGCGAGACGGACCCACCCGGCGGTGCGCAACCGCTCAGTTCGCGGACCAGCGCTCCAGCCACGGCTCGATCGCGGCGACGATCTCCTCGAACCCGGCGCGATACGAATGCGCCTGTCCCGCAATGACATGCACCTCGGCCGCGTCGGCGGCATCGGGAATGCCGAAGGGGTCGCGCGCGCCATTGACCACGACGACCTCGATGTCGCCGGGTTCCAGCAGTTCCTCGCGCCGTGACTTCTCCGGCTTACCCGGCGGATGCAGCGGGAACGACAACGCGACCACCCCGCGCGCACCCGCCGCGCGCGCGGTCCGGCACGCCACCCGCGCGCCATTGCTGCGCCCGCCCTGGATCAGCGGCGCGCCCCGGACCTTCTTCCGCAGGGCCGCAATGATTTCGAGCCAAGCCGCGTCCTGCACGTCGGCCTTGCCGGGCGCGCGCCGCCCCGCGACCCGATAGGGCTGGGTCACCAACGCCACCGCGCCGCCGAGGGCGACAGCCGAATCCCGCACGGCCAGCAAATCTTTCGCATCGACCCCGCCGCCGGCGCCGTGGGTGAGCACCAGCAGGAATCCGGGCTTCTTCCGCCCGGGCTCGGCGATCTCCGCCTCCGCCGGTCCCGCACTCGTCTCGATCCGCATACACGCACCGTAACCACCGTCACAGGCGGGTTTCGCGCGGCACACCGGAGGTGTGCGCGAAGGTTGCCCTCGCGCCCGGAGCCGACTGTGTCGAGGGCCTCACGTCGCCTCCGCATCGATCTCCCGCAGGGCTTTCACCTGCGACGACGGGATACCCACGGACTCAGCGAAACCCCTACCCCCGGTTACCCGCGTGCTTTCGGTCACATTCGGCCTCGATCGGGTTGGCGGGCCCCCTACCGGTCGGTAACATGGCGCATAAGTTACCCGCTAGTAGCGCTGCTTTACGGTGTCTACCCGGTGGAGACCTTACGGGCGGGAACGGCACACACCGAACCGCACCCATCTCAATGGAGAGTGAGTACGACCATGGGTCACTACAAGAGCAACGTTCGCGACCTCGAGTTCAACCTGTTCGAGTTCCTGGGCATCCAGAAGCTCCTCGACGCGGGCGCCTACGGCGACCTCGACGCCGACACCGTCAAGGAAATGCTGAGCGAGGTCCGTCGCCTGGCCGAGGGCCCGCTCGCCGAGTCCTTCGCCGATGCCGACCGCAACCCGCCGGTGTTCAACCCCGACACCCACACGGTCACTCTCCCCGAGTCCTTCAAGAAGTCCTACCGCGCCCTCGAGGACGGCGGCTGGTCCAAGGTTCCCGTCCGCGAGGAGCTCGGTGGCCTCGGCGCCCCGTCCGTCGTCGGCTGGGCCCTGGGCGAGATGGTCCTGGGCGCCAACCCGGCCGCCCAGATGTACGCCGCCGGTGCGGGTTTCGCGCAGGTCTTCTACAACAACGGCACCGATGAGCAGAAGCAGTGGGCTCAGAAGATCGCCGACCGCAACTGGGGCGCCACCATGGTGCTGACCGAGCCCGACGCGGGCTCCGACGTCGGCGCCGGCCGCACCAAGGCGGTCCAGCAGGAAGACGGCACCTGGCACATCGAGGGCGTCAAGCGCTTCATCACCTCGGGCGACTCCGACGACCTGTTCGAGAACATCATGCACCTGGTGCTGGCCCGCCCCGAGGGCGCCGGCCCGGGCACCAAGGGTCTGTCGCTGTTCTACGTGCCGAAGTTCCACTTCGACTTCGAGACCGACACCCTGGGTGAGCGCAACGGTGTGTTCGTCACCAATGTCGAGCACAAGATGGGCATCAAGGTCTCGGCCACCTGTGAGGTCACCTTCGGCGGCCACGGCGTACCCGCCAAGGGCTGGCTGGTCGGCGAGGTCCACAACGGCATCGCGCAGATGTTCGACGTCATCGAGAACGCTCGAATGATGGTGGGCACCAAGGCCATCGCCACCCTGTCGACCGGTTACCTGAACGCGCTGGACTACGCCAAGACCCGCGTGCAGGGCGCCGACCTGACCCAGATGACCGACAAGGCCGCCCCGCGCGTCACCATCACCCACCACCCGGACGTGCGTCGTTCGCTGGCCATGCAGAAGGCCTACGCCGAGGGCCTGCGCGCCGTGTACCTGTACACCGCCGCGCACCAGAACGCCGATGTCGCCGAGCTGGTCTCGGGCGCCGACAAGGACACCGCGTTCCGCGTCAACGACCTGCTGCTGCCGATCGTCAAGGGTGTCGGCTCCGAGCGCGCCTACCAGTACCTGACCGACTCGCTGCAGACCTTCGGTGGCTCCGGCTTCCTGCAGGACTACCCGATCGAGCAGTACATCCGCGACGCCAAGATCGACTCGCTGTACGAGGGCACCACCGCCATCCAGGCGCAGGACTTCTTCTTCCGCAAGATCGCCCGCGACCGCGGTGTGGCGCTGGCCCACGTGGCCGGCCAGATCCAGAAGTTCATCGAGCGCGAGGGTGGCAACGGCCGCCTGAAGGCCGAGCGCAAGCTGCTCGCCACCGCCCTCGAGGATGTCCAGGGCATGGCCGCCACCCTGACCGGGCACCTGATGGGCGCCCAGCAGGACCCGAAGGAGCTCTACAAGGTCGGCCTGGGTTCGGTCCGCTTCCTGCTGGCCGTCGGTGACCTGATCATCGGCTGGCTGCTGCTGTCGCAGGCCGAGGTCGCCATCAACGCCCTCGACGCCGGCTCCACCGAGAAGTTCTACGACGGCAAGATCGCCACCGCGCAGTTCTTCGCCCGCAACGTGCTGCCCGAGCTGACCTCGGTCCGCACCGTCCTGTCGAACCTCGACAACGACATCATGGAACTCGACGAAGCCGCGTTCTGATAGCTGAATGACGAAGGGGCCCGGGTGATCACCCGGGCCCCTTCGCTATATCCGGATCACTGGCACCGCACGACCGGGATCGGGTCGTATTTGACGGTGCGGGTGTTGCGGGAGATCTCCTTGCCCGTCTTGGCGTCGCGGATGACGCGGGTGTCGGAGGTGGTGAAGCCGGAGCCGCCGCTGGAGGGGACGCAGTCCTTGCCCGCGGGCAGCGTGATGGTCTGGGGCTCGGTGTATTTGGAGCGGTCCCCGGTGATCGATTCGACGTCGACGGTCTTGGTGCTCCACATGCGGACGGTCACGTTCGAGGCGTCGGAGGCGGCGTCGATGATCACGCCGTACGGGGTGTTGTTGCGGAACTTCAGGTCGATCGCGCCGTCGAAGACGGTGGCCTCGCGGGCGGCCGGATAGCGCGAGATGTAGTAGCTGTGCTCGGTGTGGCCCGCGTCCTCCATGCCCGCGAAATAGGCGGCGTTGTAGAGGGTGGTGGCGAACTGCGAGATGCCGCCGCCGACCGCGTTGGCGGGACGGCCGTTGTTGATGATGCCGGACTCCACATAGCCTTCGGCCACGCCGCGGGGGCCGGTGAAACCGTTGAGCGAGAACGTCTCCCCGGGCCGCACCAGCGCGCCGTTCACCTTGCGGGCGACCACGCCGATGTTCACCCCGGACGGCCCGCTGAACCCGCCGGTGGTGAAGGAGCCGATCACCTCGGTGATGCCCAGCTTGCCCGCCTCCTCGGTGCTCAGCTTGGGCTGCACCTCCTTGTAGGCCACCGGCTTGACCCGCATGCCCGGCGAATTCAGCACGGCCGGAAGGTCTTCCAGGGTCTTGTCCCAGTCGACCAGCAGCCCGGGCACCGCGGGCCGCACCGCGGCGCGGGAACCGCTCAGGTCGAAGCTCGCGTCCTGCGGCTTCGTCTCGGTGGCCTGCAACTGCGGGGCCAGGATGGCGATCATCGACTCCCGGTTGATCGAAAGGCCCAGTCCGCCATGGCCGTCCGGCGGGAAAGCGAGCACGCTCGCGATCTGCGCCGGTTCCACGGTGGCGTCGCCGCCCTGTCCGGTGAACGTGATCGGGGCGCGCACGGCCGGTTCGGCGACCATCCGCAGGGTGCGGTCGACAGCGTCGGCGGTCACCGTGGCCGGGGTCTCCACCATGGGCAGGGTCATCGCCGATCCGTCGGCCCAGTGGTCGATCAGGGTGGTGCGGGCGGCCGGGGCGTCGAGGGTCAGGCCGGGCACCGGGCGGACCGCGACGGGCAGCGCGCCCTCGAAGGCGATCCCACCCTCGACCGGACGCCGATCGTGCGCCCGCAGGGCCTCCAGCTGCTTGTCCAGGGCCGTGGCGTCGACGGTGGAGGCGGGTTCCACCTCGTGGGTGGTGAAGAAGGACGCGATCCGGGTGAAGGGGTTGAGCGGCTGACCGCCGATCCGGTCCCAGGTGCCGTCCCAGTCGACGCCCAGTCCGGCGGCCCGCGGCACCACGTCGGTGGTGGCGTCCCCGGTGCGGACGGTGATCGGCCGCGTCGCCCGCTGTTCGAGCGCGGGTTCCAGCCGGGCCCGGGCGGCCGCCCGATCCTCGCCGCCGATATCGATCCCGGCCACCTGTGTACCGCGCGGCACATTTCCGGACGAAACGGACAGATCAACCAGGTATCCGACCGTCGCGGCGGCCACCAGCACACCAACGGCGATCCCGGCGCGACGCCCAGCCTTCGAATTCAGAGCATGGCGTACACGAGCAATTCCACCGGTCACGACCATCTCCCCAGCTCTCAGCAAACCTGCTGCAACGATACCGGTCGCGCGGTTTAGAGCCAGTCCTGAGATGCAAAGAGCTCCGTGCGGTTGCCGGGTCGGGGGTCTGGCAACAGCACGGAGCCACCCGTTCTATCGACACCGGTTCCAGGGTGTTACACACCCATTTCACGAATCGGGAAAAGTTTCCGGAGAGGGCTATCGTCGTCATAGCGAACGCAACATCTGATCTCGAAAGAGGCGGAGGAGCGACCTATGCAGCTGGGGATGATCGGGCTCGGGCGGATGGGCGCGAATATCGTGCGCCGGATCGTGCGCGACGGGCATACCGCGGTCGGATATGAACGCAAGCCCGGGCACATCGAGGAACTCGCGGGGGAACTCGGCGACAAGTTCCAGGGCAGTACCGAACTTCAGGAATTCGTGGCCATGCTCGACACCCCACGCGTGGTGTGGGTGATGATCCCCGCCGGCGCGACGGGCACGGTCATCGACGATGTCGCCGAGCTGCTGGAGCCCGGCGACATCATCATCGACGGCGGCAACAGCCGCTACCACGAGGACATCGCCCGCGCGAACAAGCTGCGGCCCAAGGGGATTCACTACGTCGACATCGGCACCTCGGGCGGCGTGTTCGGTCTCGAGCGCGGCTTCTGCCTGATGATCGGCGGCGAACCGGAACCCGTCGCGCACCTGGATCCGCTGCTGAGATCCATCGCCCCCGGCGTCGACGCCGCGCCCCGCACACCCGGCCGCAGCGGCACCCCGTCCCAGGCCGAGCAGGGCTATCTGCACTGCGGCCCGGCGGGTGCGGGGCATTTCGTGAAGATGGTGCACAACGGGATCGAATACGGCGCGATGGCCGCCTATGCCGAGGGCCTCAATATCCTGCACAAAGCGAATGTCGGCAGCGAACAGGACGACGAGCATTCCGCGGAAGTCACGCCGCTCGAACATCCCGAGTACTACCGCTACGACATCGATATCCCCGAGGTGGCCGAGGTGTGGCGGCGCGGATCGGTGGTGGCGTCCTGGCTGCTCGACCTCACCGCCGCCGAGTTGTACGCCGACCCGAATCTCGATTCCTTCGGCGGCCGGGTCTCCGACTCCGGGGAGGGCCGCTGGACCGTGGACGCCGCCATCGACGAGGGCGTGCCCGCGCCGGTGCTGTCGGCGGCGCTGTTCCAGCGTTTCGCCTCCCGCGGCGAGGCCCTGTTCGCGGACAAGACGCTGTCGGCCATGCGCCAGGCCTTCGGCGGGCATCACGAGCTGCCGGAGCGGTAAGTGGGATACGAAAGGCGACAACAGATTTCGCGAGTTCGGGGGTAACTCGCCGGGTACGTCGGGAATCGGCTCGGCTCCCAGCCGCCGGCACGGGTGCGAAACGGCAGACGGCTCTCAGCCGTCCGCTGAAGTCTCGGGGAGGCGGAGGAGCTACCGTCGAAGCATGCGCCTTGCACCGGGGATCGTTGTCGCGGTAACCGCCCTCGCCCTGACCGCCTGTTCGGGTGGGAAGGACTCCACCGACGCCGCGCCGACCAGCGGTAGCGCGGCGCCGAGCAGCAGCGCCGTCGCGCCGCCGCCGCCGACGACGGGCAAGCAGGACTGCGCGGCCGGGTACCTCTCGGAGTTCACCTTGCGGCAGAAGCTCGCGCAGCTGCTGACCGTCGGCGTGACCGGTGAGGCCGACGCCGAGAACGTGGTGCGGAACGAGCAGATCGGCGGCATCTTCATCGGCAGCTGGACCGACAAGGCCATGCTGGCCCAGCATCAGGTCGACGCCGTTCAGCAGGCGTCGCGGACCCCGCTCATGGTGACCATCGACGAGGAGGGCGGCCGGGTCTCGCGGGCCAAGGACCTGATCGGGCCCGCGCCCTCGGCCCGGGTGATCGCCCAGACCATGAGCCCCGACGAGTTCTACACCTTCAGCCTGGACCGGGCGAAGCAGCTGCGGGCGCTGGGCGTGACCGTGGACTTCGCGCCGGACACCGATGTGAGCGCGCAGCCCGACGACTCGGTGATCGGCGACCGCTCCTTCTCCGACGATCCGGATGTGGTGACGCAGTACGCGGGCGCGCAGATCCGGGCCATGAAGGACGCCGGGCTGGGCAGTGTGATCAAGCATTTCCCAGGTCACGGCTCGGGTTCGGGCGACTCGCACACCGGCGCGGTGCGGACGCCGCCGCTGGATCAGATGCAGACCACGGACCTGGTCCCGTTCCGCAATCTGGTGGATTCGGGCGCCGCCGTGATGGTCGGGCACCTGGATGTGCCGGGTCTGACCACCGCGAATGTGCCGGCCAGTATCAGCCCGCAGGCGATGGCGCTGCTGCGTCAGGGCACGGGTTACGGCGCAGCACCCTTCGAGGGCGTCATCTTCACCGACGACTTGGGCGGCATGGCCGCGATCACCAGCCGGATGAGCATCGAGGACGCGGTGGAGGCCGCCCTGATCGCGGGGGCCGACAATGCCCTGTGGATCACCACGGACGCGGTGCCGAAGGTGCTGGACCGGCTCGTGGCGGCGGTGAACAGTGGCCGCTTACCGGGATCCCAGGTGGATGCCTCGGTCTTGCGCATGGCAAAGTTCAAGGGCTCCGCGCCGCACTGCTGAGATCGGCCCCGACGCCGCCGTCCAGGCATGGCGAATCACCGGCAATTCACACTGGCGGAACTTACCATGGAGTAAGATAAGGGCTTCGGCGCTTGCGATGAGCGCCGACTGTCCGGTCCGAGGAGAGTGAATGGCAGGCGGAACGAAACGGCTTCCTCGCGCGGTGCGCGAGCAGCAGATGCTCGACGCCGCCGTGGAGGTCTTCTCGCGCAAGGGCTACCACGACACCTCGATGGACGCGATCGCCGCCGAGGCGAAGATCTCCAAGCCGATGCTGTACCTCTACTACGGCTCCAAGGACGAACTCTTCCGCGCCTGCATCCTGCGCGAGAGCGCGCGCTTCATCGAAGCGGTCGCGGTCGCGGGCAACCCCAAGCTCACCCCGCACGAGCAGCTGCGCGCGGGCCTGGAGGCGTTCCTCGCCTACGTGGACCAGAACCGGCTGTCCTGGCAGGTCCTCTACCGGCAGGCGCTCGGCCAGCAGCCGTTCGCCACCGAGATCGCCAACAGCCGCGACCGGATCATCGAGCTCACCGCGAAACTGCTGGAGTCCAGCGCCAAGTACGCCGAGCCGGGCACCAATTTCGAGGTGGTGTCGGTGGCGGTGATCGGCGCGGGCGAGGCCATCGCCGACCGGGTCGCCAGCGGGCAGATCGACATGGACGTGGCCGTGAACCTGCTCGACGATCTGGCCTGGCGAGGTCTGTCCGGCAGCAAGAAGCGGGCCGAGCCCGCCTGAACCGGTGCGGCCCGCCGGACTTGCCGTCCCGGCGCGCGCCTGCCACAGTTCGCTGCGATCGTGTTGCAGGACGGCCCTTCCGGCCGGGGAGCGGGGACATCTTGTTCGGCTTGCTGAAGCCGTGCGCGCACAGTGCGGCACGGCACGGAATCGACCCCTCGGCGTGGCAGGCGCACATGTGCGGTCTGTGCCTGGGCTTGCGCGACGGGCACGGCCAGCTGGCCCGCGCGGCCACCAATACCGACGCCATCGTGCTCGAGATCCTCACCGAGGCACAGCAATCGCTGCCTTCGGCGCGTACGGCCGCGGGCCCGTGCCCGCTGCGCGGTATGCGCCGGGCCGAGGTGCTCGCCGCGGACGCGCCCGGGGTCCGGCTGGCCGCCACCGCGTCACTGCTGCTGGGCGCGGCCAAGATTCGCGATCACGTGGACGACGGTGACGCCCACCGGCTGGCCCGTCGTCCGCTGACCCGCGTCTCCACCCGCTGGCACGCCCGGGCCCGCTCGGCCGCCGCGCCGCTGGGCCTGGATGTGGAGCCCCTGATCGCGGCCATCGAATCGCAGCTGCGCCTGGAGAACTCGCCCGGCAGCTCGCTGGCGGAACTGACCGAGCCGACCCAGGTCTGCGCCGCGGAGCTGTTCGCGCACACCGCGATCCTGGCCGATCGCCCCGAGAACGCCGGCGCGCTGCGCGAAGCCGGATGGCATTTCGGCCGGATCGCCCATCTCGCGGACGCGCTCGAGGATCTCGACGCCGACCGGGCCGAGGGGCGTTTCAATCCGCTGTCCGCCACCGGAACCACGCCGGAGCAGGCGCATGCCCTGGTGGCCGAATCGAATTCGCTCTTGCGCGCGGCCCTGACCCGGGTCGCCCTGGACCGGACCGCGACGGTCCGCTGGGCGCTGCTCGATCCGCTGGGCGGTGTGGTCAAGCGGCTCGGCCGGGCTGCGGGCGTCGTCCACACCTGCGCCACGGGTGCGTGCCGCACCCGGACCGCGGCGCTGCCGGTGGCGACCTTCACGCAGCGGCCGGGTTCGGATGACCTGCGCGAGAAGCCGAACCTGCTCGAAGGTCTCGGCATCATCTGCACCCAGTACTGCACCGGGTACGCGTGCTGCGCCGAGCACACCGGCCCGTGCAGCGGCCGCCGCAAGGAGCCGTGGATGAACTGCTGCGACGGCTGCGGGAATTGCGGCTGTGACGGTTGCGGGGACTGCTGCGACTGTGACTGCGACTGCTGCGACTGCGGTTGCGATTGCGGCTGCTGACGCCGGATCGGTGTCGGTCCCCACGAAATGGCAAGAGCCGCACGCTGTTTCGTACCGGATGTAGAAACCCCTGCGTGGCGACATCCGGTATCCGAGACAACGTGCGGCTCTTCACCCCCGTCGGGCGGGCCGTGTGATCACGGCTCCGCCCGAAACCTCGGGTGTCAGGCTCGTACTCAGCGCAGCGTAGCGGTGAGGTGTGGATAGCCCTTCTTCGGGTGCTTCAAGGACAAGTCCCACCCACCGGACGCCTGGTCGGCGTACACGTTCACGGTGGACGGCAGCAGGATCGGCTTGCCGAACTTCACCGAGTAGGTGGTCCGGTCCGGAACCCGGCCCTCGATGGACCCGAGAATGGCGGCCGCCGACCACATGCCGTGCGCGATCGGCTTCGGGAATCCGAAGGCCTTGGCGCCCAGCGCGGAGGTGTGGATCGGGTTGTGGTCACCCGACGCGGCGGCGTAGCGGTTGATCATCTTCTGATCGACCCGCAGCGTGCGCAGCGGCGCGGGCGGCACCTCGTCCGGCTTCGGCTCCGGCTTGGGGCCGCCGGACAGCGAGGTGCGCTGCTGGTGCAGGAAGGTGGTGACCTGCCGCCACACCAGCTCACGACCGACGCTCACCTCGGTGACGGCGTCCACGAGCAGGCCCTTCGGGTGCTCACGCAGGTTCTCGATGTGGGTGTCGAAGTCCAGCGGCTCGGCGACCGAGATGGGACGGGTGCGCTCGATGACGTTCTCCGCGTGCACCGCGCCGACCGCCACGAACGGGAAGTCCCGCGCGACGACCAGCTGCATGGCCAGCGGGAAGCTGAGCACGAACGGGTAGGTCAGCGGCAGCGAGTCGCTGAAGCGCAGCCCGGTGGCCCGGCAGTAGGCGGCCAGGTGGTCCGGGTTCACCCGGAAGCCCTCCAGCCGGACGCTGCGATCGGGCAGGGTCGGCTTGCGGGCCGAGAGTCCGGGCACCGGCAGCGCGCCGAGGGCGGCCTTGACGAACAGGCCGCCGTTCTTCGGCACCTCGGACAGAGTGATGGTCTGCGACATCATGCTCCGATCATGGCCTGGCCGCAGACGCGAACGATGTTGCCGTTCACCGCGTTCGAGGCCGGGGAGGCGAAGTAGGCGATGGTCTCGGCGACGTCCACGGTCTGACCACCCTGCAGCAGGGAGGACAGCAGGCGGCCGCCCTCGCGGGTGGCCAGCGGGATGGCGGCGGTCATGGCGGTCTCGATGAAGCCGGGGGCCACCGCGTTGATGGTGATGCCCTTCTCGGCCAGCTTCGGGGCCTCGGCGTTCACCATGCCGATGACACCGGCCTTGGAGGCGCCGTAGTTGGTCTGACCGCGGTTACCGGCGATGCCGGCGATGGAGGACACGTCGATGACGCGGCCGCCGGCGCGCAGCGCGCCCGCGGCGACCAGGCCCTCGGTGATGCGGTGCGGCGCGGCCAGGTTCACGTTGATGACCGAGTTCCAGCGGCCCTCGTCCATATTGGCGAGCAGCTTGTCGCGGGTGATACCGGCGTTGTGGACGACGATGTCGATGCCGCCGAAACGCTCGGTGGCGAAGGCGGCCAGCTTCTCGGCGGCGTCGGCGGCGGTGACGTCCAGCGCGAGGGCGGTGGCGCCGACCTTGTTGGCGGTCTCGGACAGCGCCTCACCGGCGGCCGGGATGTCGGCGACGATCACGGTCGCACCGTCCCGGGCGAAGACCTCGGCGATGGTGGCGCCGATACCGCGGGCGGCGCCGGTGACCACGGCCACCTTGCCCTCCAGCGGCTTGTCCCAGGAGGCGGGGGCGACGGCGTCGTCGGAGCCGACCCGGAAGACCTGGCCGTCGACGAAGGCCGACTTGCCCGACAGCACGAAGCGCAGGGTGGACTCCAGACCCGTTGCGGCGGTGGCGGCTTCGGGGTGCAGATACACGAGGTTGGCGGTGGCGCCGCGCAGCAGCTCCTTGCCGACCGAGCGGGTGAAGCCCTCGAGCGCGCGCTGCGCGATCTGGCCGTCGACCGAACCGGCCAGCTCCGGGGTGGTGCCGATGACCAGCACGCGGCCCGAGGGGGCGATGCTGCGCATGGCGGGCTGGAAGAACTCGAACAGCTGCTGCAGCTCTTCGATGGTGCGGATGCCGGTGGCGTCGAACACCAGCGCGCCGAACTTCACGCCCGGGGTGACGGCGTCGACGAAGGTGTAGTCGCCCAGCAGGTTTCGCACGGCGTCCGCGGCGCGGCCCTTGCCGCCGAGCAGCACGGGGCCGGGGAGGGCGGCTTCGCCCGCCTTGTAGCGGCGCAGCGTCTCCGGCTGCGGCAGGCCCAGCTTCGAGGCCAGGAACGCGCCGGGGGCGGAGTGAACGAAAGATCCGTAGAGGTTGGGAGCGCCCTTGCTCTTGCTGGCAGCCACGTTTCCTACCTTCTCCTTGTCTAGGTCCGCGGGAAGCGGCATAGCGCACATCTGCGGGGTACGGTGTCGACAATGAACTTACTCCAGAGTAAGTTTAATGTAAACCGACTGACGCGCACCCCCCGGGGCTGCGCGTGCGGAAACCTCCCACCGACGAGACACTGGAGACTCGAGTGACCACCAAAGCCCGTTCGGCGAAGGCCGCGGCCAAGAACACCAAGCAGGCCCGCCCGGTTGCCATCCTCGGCGGTAACCGCATCCCGTTCGCGCGGTCCGACGGCAAGTACGCCCACGCCTCCAACCAGGACATGTTCACCGCCACCCTGAACGGCCTGGTCTCCCGCTTCGGCCTGCAGGGCGAGCGCCTGGGCATGGTCGTCGGCGGCGCGGTGCTCAAGCGCGTCGGCGAACACGGCATGATCCGCGAGAGCGTGCTGGGCTCGACCCTGTCGCCTTACACCTCGGCCCACGACCTGCAGCTCGCCTGTGGCACCGGCCTGCAGTCCATCGTCACCGTCGCCGACGGCATCGCCCTGGGCCGCATCGAGAACGGTATCGGCGGCGGCACCGACACCACCTCCGACGCGCCGATCGGCGTCAGCGAGGGCATGCGCGAGTGGATGCTCGACGCCAACCGCGCCAAGAAGAACTCCGACTACGTGAAGCTGGTCGGCCGCCTGCGCCCGTCCATGGTCGGCATCGAGATCCCGCGCAACGCCGAGCCGCGCACCGGCCTGTCCATGGGTGACCACGCCGCCATCACCGCCAAGGAGTTCGGCATCTCCCGCGAGGCGCAGGACGAGCTGGCCTACCTGTCGCACAAGAACATGGCCGCCGCCTACGACCGCGGCTTCATGGACGACCTGATCACCCCGTTCCTGGGCCTGACCCGCGACGACAACCTGCGTCCGGGCTCCACCCTGGAGAAGCTCGCCACCCTGAAGCCGGTCTTCGGCACCAAGCTGGGCGACGCCACCATGACCGCCGGCAACTCCACCCCGCTCACCGACGGCGCGTCCGCGGTGCTGCTGGGCTCCGAGGAGTGGGCGGCCGCGCGCAACCTCTCCCCGCTGGCCTACCTGGTGGACTCCGAGGTCGCCGCGGTGGACTACATCCACGGCCCCGACGGCCTGCTCATGGCCCCCACCTACGCGGTGCCGCGCATGCTGGCCCGCAACGGCCTGACCCTGCAGGACTTCGACTACTACGAGATCCACGAGGCCTTCGCCTCCGTGGTGCTCGCCACCCTGCAGGCGTGGGAGTCGGACCAGTACTGCAAGGAGCGTCTGGGCCTGGACGGCGCGCTCGGCAAGATCGACCGCTCCAAGCTGAACGTGAACGGCTCCTCGCTCGCCGCGGGCCACCCGTTCGCCGCCACCGGCGGCCGCATCATCGCCCAGACCGCCAAGCAGCTGGCGGAGAAGGGTGGCGGCCGCGCGCTGGTCTCCATCTGCGCCGCCGGCGGCCAGGGCGTCGTCGCCATCGTCGAGCGCTAGCCGACACCGCGTCACCCCCGCGAAGGCGGTGCGGTCCGAGTCCTCGGATCGCACCGCCTTTCTCGTATCCGGGTCTATACGAGCAGGTTTCGCGTGCGGCCGGCCAGATCGGCGAGACCGTTCCCGTCGGTGGCGGCGAGCGCGGCGGCCCCGGTCAGGATGCCCGCCACCGAGCCGGCGGTCGCGCTGTTCGAGTCGGTGTCCCAGCCGCCCTGGACGGTCAGGGTGACGGTCCGGTCGAAATCGCCGTCGCCCCAGAGCAATCCGGCCGCGATGAGGCAGGCGTTGCCGATGGCGTGCACCCGGTTGTAGTGGTCGTGGCGGGCGTGGACGGCGGTCACCGCCCGCTCCCAGGTGTCGCCGCGAGCGTGGTCGGCGAGCACCTCGGCCAGGGCCACGGCGAGGCGGGAACGGGCCGGGACCACGGCCGCGGCGGTGGTCAGCGCCGAGGCCGGGACGTGGTCGGTGAAGGCGGCGGCGATCAGGGCGGCCGACCACATGGCGGCCCATAAACCGTTGCCCGTGTGGGAGATCGAGGCGTCGCGGGCGGCCGCGTCGGCAGCCCGGCGGGGGTGGCCGGGGTGGGTGTAGCCGTGGATGTCGGCGCGGGCGAGGGCGCCGACCCACTCCCGGTACGGGTTTCGGTAGGTGGCGGTGTCGGGTGGGGCGAAGCCGTCGATGAGATTGCGGTAGGCGACCCGTTCGGCGGTGTAGGTCCACAGGAACGGCAGGCGCTCGAGCCATTCGGCCGCGACGTCGTCGGGGCTGAAGTCGAGGCCGCGGCGTTCCAGCAGGTGCAGGCCGAGCACCGCGTAGTCGATTTCGGTGGCGGCGCGGGAACGAGCGGCGTGGCGGCCGAGCCAGCCGCCGTGCAGGCGATCCAGCAGTACCGGCTCCGGCAGCGTTCCGGCCGAATCCTGCTCGCTCCCGGCCGGATTGCCGGGGTGCGGCGCGTCGGCCCACTCCGTGTACGGCCAATCAGGTAGCCGGGGCGCGTGTTCGATCTTGTCCAGCAGCCGCCAGCAGGCCGCGGGAACCGGTCGGTCGGCGTTCGCCAGCTCGTGCACTTCTTCCTCGAAGTCGTCCACGGCGTAACCGGATTCGGCGCGCTGACACCACTCGTAATACAGCAGGGCACGGGGGTCGGCCTCATGATGGCCGAACATGGCCGCCTCGATCGTCACCTCGATACCGCAGCGGTCACAGCACCGCGCGGGTGGCCGTGACCACCTCGGAGAGCAGCGGCAGCGATTCGTCGCGCCGGGGCTCGCGCGCCCACCAGCGACCCTCGTGGGTGTGCCGCCCGAATCCGGTGGGCAGGATGACATTACTGCGGTGCGGGCCGATGTCGACGCTGTTGCGCTCCAGCAGCTCCAGCAGGTCGTCGGCGGGGTAGCCGTCGAAGACCGCGAGGAAGGTGCGGCGCGACGGCTTGTCGCGCACCAGCACCGGGCCGGGTGTGCCGCGCTCCATCATCTCGCGAAGGATCAAGCCCCCCAAGGGTTCCGGGGTGTTCAACGCCGCGATGGCGTCGTTGAGCGGTAGTACCACGAAGCCGGGGGTGGTCACGTGCACGTGGGGGAGACCGAACAGGGAGCGGTACACACGCGCCCACTCCTGCGGGGTCGTCAGCTCGTCCAACCGCACAATCCACCCCTCGTTCGGGCCCTGCTCCAACGACGGCGATGTCGATCGTCGGCGACCGCCGACAATTTCAGTGAAAACCCGTACCCCCCATCGCACCACCGCTTTGGGTGAATCGTTCGCAAACTGTGGAGAACTTGCGACGTGCCGGGTCTTGCCAAGTCCACTGGACAGCGGGCCCGAGGGGTAGCCTCGGGAGGACAGAGAGGCGTTCCTACCAGGAGGTTCGTCATGCCCTGCGATTTGATGCTGATCGCCTACGACGGCTCCGAGAACGCCCGGCGGGCCGTCGAATACGCGGGACGGTTCCTGGCCGCGAATCGGGCCGTGGTGCTGACGGCGTGGGAGCCGATGGTGCGACAGGCCGCGCGGCTGTCGGGGCTGTCCGGAGTGATGCAGCCGGAGTGGATGACCGACGACGAAATAGAGGACGTCGCGCTCGTGGACGCCCGGAATATCAATGCCGAAGGCGTGCGGCTGGCCAAACTGGCCGGTCTCAATGCTGAGGCGCGCACCGTGGAGTGCAGCACCACCATCTGGACCGCCATCGTCGAGACCGCCGACGAGCTGGATGTGGACATCATCGTGGCCGGCACCCGCGGGGCCACCGGCATCCGCGCCCTCATGCACTCCAGCGTCGCCGACGCCGTGCTCAAGCACTGCCACCGGCCGGTGCTGATGGTGCCGCCGGGCCGCGAACCCGACGAGAAACCAGCCGGTCGGTGAGGCTCCGGCCCTGGTCGGCGCCCCGCTCGCGGGCCGGATCGCACCGCTTGCGGGAAAGATGCTGGGCCGCAGGGTGATCCGTCTGACCACGCCGACGGCGGGGTGAGAGATGCGTCGCTCCCGGGGCTCGAGCGCGCGGGCGCGGGGCTATCGTCGATCCATCATGGACGGATTTCTGCTCGCGACCCCGGACGGTGTGCTGCGCACCTCCGGCACCCGGGCCGCGTTCGACTCGGCGGCGGCCGCGAGCACGGCGCTGCGGTCCGGCGCGGCCGAGCTGATCGTGGGCGCGCTGCCCTTCGATCCGCGCGGGCGGGCCGCGCTGACCGCCCCCGAGCAGGCCCTCCACACCGCCGGCCTGTGGCGGCCCGCCGCCCTGCCGGAGCTGCCCGAAGTGCGGGTCGTCGCCGAAATACCGAGTGCCGCAGACCATGTCGCGCGGGTCACGAAACTGGTCGAGCAACTGGGAGATCCCGCGCAGCCGCTGCGCAAGGTGGTGGCCGCCCGCGCGCTGCGGGTCGCGGCGGAGGCCCCGCTGGAACCCGAGGTGATCGCGGCCCACCTGGTCACCAGGCATCCGCGCGCCGCCGTCTACGCCGTCGACCTGACCGCCGCCGGACGGCCGGGCGACACTCTCCTCGGCGCTACTCCGGAAACCCTGGTGTCGCGGCACGGCCGCGCCGTCACCCTGCGCCCGCTGGCGGGCACGCTGCCCCGGCTCGCCGATCCGGCCGCCGACGCCGAGCAAGCCCGGGATTTGCTGGCCAGCACCAAGAATCGCGACGAGCACGCCTACGTGATCGACTGGATCCGGGAACTGCTGACCCCCGTCTGCTCCGAGCTATCCATTCCCGACGCCCCCGAACTGCTCTCCACCCCCGAGGTCTGGCACCTGGCCACCCCCATCCGCGGCGTCCTGCGCGACCCGGCCACCACCGCCCTGGACCTGGCCGTTCTGCTGCATCCCACTCCCGCGGTCTGCGGCACCCCCACCGATCTGGCCCTGGACGCCATCGCGGCGCTCGAGGGCGACCGCGGTTTCTACGGCGGTGCGGTCGGCTGGTGCGACGCCGCCGGCGACGGCGACTGGTTCGTGGCGATCCGCTGCGCCGAACTCGCCGCCGATGCCCGCACCCTGCGCGCTTCCGCCGGCGGCGGCATCGTCGCGGCCTCCGACCCGGTCGCCGAACTCCACGAGACCACCGCCAAACTCCGCACCTTTCTGGGCGGACTGAGCTGTGCGATTCCGGAGTAACCGGGCTGCGCGATTCCGGACCAACCGGGCGGTGCGATTCCGGAGTAACCGAGCGTCGCGAATCCCGCCGCGCAAAACCTGCTAGGTTGGCCGGGTTACGCATGCGTCCGATGTTGGGAGTACCGCGATGAAGTTTGCCGTTCCTGGTGCAGCGAGTGCTGTCGGTGGGGCCCTCGTCGGCCTGGCGGCGGTCCTGGTCATCACAATGGCGGCCTCGCAGGACAAGCGGCCCGATATCGACCGCAGCGGTGACGCCTCGTCGTCGCTGCTGAACAACGTTGAGTACGGCTCGCGCTGACCGGACGACCTCCGAACCAGACCACACCGAAGACTCACAGTCCGCGACCGGTCCGGACGAGGACCGGTCGCCGACTACCGCGCCGCTGGGCCGCCGCTGGCTGCTCGGCAGCGTCATCGCAGCATTCCTGCTGACCTTTCTGCAGGCCCCCGGGCAAACCGTCGCCGACACCAAGTACGACCTGGCGCAGAATCCGCTCGGCTTCCTGTCCCGCGCCTCGCATCTGTGGAGTAGCCAGGCCCCGATGGGCCAGGTGCAGAACCAGGCGTACGGCTACTTCTTCCCGCACGGGGCGTTCTTCTCGCTCGGGCACGTGCTCGGGCTCCCCGCCTGGGCGACCCAGCGCATCTGGTGGGCGCTGCTGCTGCTCGCCGGATTCTGGGGCATCGTCCGGCTCTGCGAGACCCTCGGCATCGGCAGCCGCGGTTCGCGGGTGATCGCCGCGGTCGCGTTCGCGCTGTCGCCGCGCGTGCTCACCACCCTCGGCTCCATCTCCTCGGAGACGCTGCCGATGATGCTGGCCCCGTGGGTGCTGCTGGCCCCGGCCGCGCTGGGGGTGGCGATGCGGCGGGACCGGAACTCCGAACCATCGAAGCGCGGGATGGCGACGCCCGCGGGCAGTGCCCTCGCGCTCGCCCTGATGGGTTCGGTCAACGCGGTGGCCACGGCGGCGGCCTTCCTGCCCGCGGCCCTGTGGTGGTTGTCCTACAAGCCGAATCGGGCGTGGTGGCGGTTCACCCGCGCCTGGATCCCGCTGCTGGCGCTGGGCACCTTCTGGTGGGTGGTGCCACTGTTGTTGCTGGGCAAGGTGAGTCCGCCGTTCCTGGACTACATCGAGTCCTCGGGCGTGACCACGCAGTGGGCCTCGCTCGGCGAGGTGCTGCGCGGCACCGACAGCTGGACGCCGTTCGTATCGCCGGAGCGCATCGCGGGCGCGGTGCTGGTCACACAGCCCGCGGCGGTGCTGGCCACGGGGCTGCTGGCGGCGGCGGGCATGGCGGGTCTGGCCATGCGGGCCATGCCGAATCGCGGTCGGCTGGTGCTGATCCTGATCGTCGGCCTCACCGGCATCTGCGCGGGCTACGCGGGCGCGCTGGGCGGGCCGTTCGCCGAACAGGTACGACTGTTCCTGGACTCCGGCGGCGCGCCCCTGCGGAACGTGCACAAGCTGGAACCGCTGATCCGACTACCGCTGGTGCTCGGGCTGGCGCACCTGCTGGCCCGGGTCCCGCTGCCGGCCTCGGTGCCGATGCCGGTGTGGCGCAGGGCGTTCGCGCATCCGGAACGCGATCGCATGGTGGCGGTGGGCGCGCTCATCCTGACCGCGCTGGCCCTGTCCACCTCGCTGGCCTGGACCGGCAAGCTCGCACCGCGCGGCAGCTACGACGAGGTCCCGGCCTACTGGCGGCAGACGGCGGACTGGCTGGCGCACAACGCCTCCGACACCCGCGCGCTGATCGTGCCGGGCGCGCCGTTCGCCTCGCAGGTGTGGGGCCTGACCCGCGACGAGCCGATGCAGGCGCTGGCGAGCACCCCGTGGGCGGTGCGCGACGCGGTGCCGCTCAACCCGCCCGGCGCGATCCGCGCCATGGATTCGGTGCAGCGGCTCATCGCCGACGGACGGCCGTCGGCGGGGCTGGCGGCCACGCTGGCCGGACAGGGCATCGGAGTCCTGGTGCTGCGCAACGACCTCGACCCGGAGACCTCGCGCTCGACCCGGCCGATGCTGGCGCACCGCGCCATCGAAGGGTCGCCGGGGATCCGGAAGGTCACCGAATTCGGGGATCCCATCGAGACCGGCAAGGTGGAGGGCCTGGTCTCCGACGGGGATCTGCGGCCCGGCTACCCGGCCGTCGAGATCTACCGCGTCGAGGTGCCCGCGCCCGGCACGCCCACCAGCGTGCGCAGCGGCGTGGGCGCGCCGGATTCGTTCCCGGGCGCGTTCACCGTTCCGCTCGCGAATCTCCCGGTCGTGCAGGGCGGACCGGAAATCGTGGAACGACTACGGCGCAATCCGGCCGTGCCCGCCGGACCGGTCCTGCTGTCCGCCGACGCGAACACCGCCGGACTGCCGCAGCACGGCGTCACCATCACCGACACCCCGATGGACCGCGAAGCCGACTTCGGGCGCGTCGACAACCACAACTCGGCGCTGCGTGCCCCCGGCGACGCCCGCCGCACCCACAATCTGGTCCCCGACTACGCGGTGCCCGGCGCACCGCTGGTGGAGGGCGAATGGTCCGGCGCGACCGTCACCGCCTCCAGCGCCGCGGGCGACGCCACCCAGCTGGGCGGCGCCGCGCCCGGCAGCTCCACCGCCGCCGCGGTGGATGGCGACCCGGCCACCGCGTGGATCAGCAATGGCGCCGAACACGCTGTCGGCCAATGGCTTCGACTCGACCTGGACAAGCCGGTGAGTTCGGCGGTGCTGCGGCTGACCACCAGTGCGGCCGCCATCGGCAGCCCGATCAAATGGGTCGAGGTCGAGACCGCCAAGGGCACCGTCGCGGGCCGCGTCACCGAACCCGGTGCACCCGTGTCGATCTCGCTGCCGCCGGGCCGCACCGACTGGATCAAGATCACCGCTGTGCACACCGAGGACGGCAGCGCCGGTGGACAGTTCGGGATCGCCGAACTTAGCCTGTCCGACTACGCCGACCGCGAGAACCCGGTCACCGTGGACATCCGGCATCGCACCGTGCTCCCGCCCGCCCCCGCCGGCGCCACCGTCGCGGGCTGGGACCTGGGACAGGAATTCCCCGGCCGCAGCGCCTGTTTCGACTCCCCCGACCGGATCCGCTGCAGCAAGGGCCTGGCGCTGGCCGCCGAGGAACCGAGCCTGTTCGAGCGCACCCTCCAGGTGCCGGAACCCGTCACCGTGGCCTCGGACCTGATCGTGCACACCCGCCCCGGCCCCGCCCTGGAGGCCCTGCTCACCGATCCGGACCGGCCCATCGCCCGCGGCCGGGCCGATGTCGCGGACCCGCGCGGCTCCGCGCTCGCCGCCACCGACGGCGACCCGCTCACCAGCTGGACCGCGCCCGAGACCACGGTGCGCAATCCGGCCGGGCCCAAACCCACGCTCACCATCGAACTTCCGGCCCCCACCCTGGTGACCGGGCTGACCGTGACGCCCTCGCGCGGCGATCTCCCCGCGCACCCGACCGCCGTCACCGTGAACCTGGGCGACGGCCCCCAGGTGCGGGAGGTGAAGCCGGACTCCGGCAGCACCACCCGCCTGGAGCTGTACCCGACCGTCACCAGCCGCATCGAGATCTCGCTGCAGAGCTGGGACGGCGTGCTGGACCGCACCGCACTGGGTTTCGCGCAGGAGCAGCCGCCGGGCCTGGCCGAGGTGACCGTGCTCGGCCCGGACTATCCGGCGCCCGCCGATCCGAATCGGCCCATCACCATCGACTGCGCGCACGGGCCCACCATCGTGGCCGCCGGTCGCACCCTGCACACCACGGTCACCGGGACCGCGGCCGAATTGCGTTCCGGCGCATCGCTGCCCGCCACCGTGTGCGAGGTCGACGACAACGGCGGCGGCGCGTCGGAGGACCACTCCTTCGAATTCCCCTCCGGGCGCGTGGATGTCGCGGTCGCGCCGACCGAGCTGTTCACCGTCGACGAGCTGCGCCTCGACCGCACCCCTGCCCTGCCCGCCGCGACGGAGACGACCGAGGCGACCGGCACGCAGGTGCTGGTCCTACCGCTGTCGACGAATGTCGGCTGGCAGGCCACGACGGCCGACGGCACCGCGCTGAAACCCGTGGTGATCAACGGCTGGCAGCAGGCGTGGCTGGTGCCGGCCGGCGCGCACGGCCCGATCACCGTGTCCTTCCCCACCGACCGCTGGTACCTGGTGGCCATCTTCGGCGGCCTGGTGCTGCTGATTCCCTTGCTGGCGCTGGCCTTCCGGGGCGCGCGGTCGCCGGTTCGCGCGGACGGCCCGCCGCCGCGCGCCTGGCGCAGCCGGACCCTCGCCGGGCTCGGCCTGGCCGCCGGGGCCGGTCTGATCGCGGGCCCGGTCGCGCTGGTGCTCACCGTGTTCGGCCTGATCGGCGCTCATCTGCGGCCGCGAGGCTGGTCGCGCATCCTGATCGCGCTCGCGGGCGGCGGCACCGCCGTGTGCGCGGCCGCGCTGTCCACCGGACCGTGGCGGTCGTTCGAGGGCTATGTCGGCGGTTCGCTCTGGGTGCAGTTCCCGGCGCTGGTCGCGATCATCGCGGTCGGGATCGCGGCCCTGCCGCCGCGCCGCTGAATCACGCTGCCGCTCAGCCGAAGCGGCGGCGCGTCCACTGCCGTACCGGCTCCTCGACGAGGGCGAAACTGGCGGCGGCCAGGGGCAGCGTGAAGACGACGGTCAAGACGTAGACCACCACGAAATGCCCGCGGAACGGCACCACGCCGAACACCGGGAACACGATCGACAGCACCGCGAGGTGCCAGATGAAGATGCCGTAGGACCAGCGGCCGAGGGTGGCCGCGACCCGGCTCTCCAGCAAGCGGTGCGGCAGGTCCGGCCGCAGCACCAGCGGGGCGATCAGCCCGAAGCCGACGATCGCGCCGAGCGCCATCTTGGCGGCGTACTGCCAGGGCTGCCCGTGCACCAGTCCGCGCGGCCCGGCCAGGTCGGTGGTCGCCAGGACCATGGCCGCCACGGCCAGCGGCCACATCAGCCAGCGGTTGCCCGCCACCCGCCGCCAGGTCGGCGCGGGCTGGTCGGCGAGTTCGGCGAGCAGCATGCCGACCGCGAACCAGGGCAGGTAGCCGGGCAGCCAGTTGTCGGAGTGGATGCCGTCGGGGGTGGGGACGGGCAGGAAGTTCCAGCCGAGACCGATCACCGCGAGGCCGAGCACCACCGGCACCCGCAGTCGCGCGCGCTGCCCGCGCAACCACACCAGCGCGAACGCCAGCAGCGGCAGCACCAGATAGAAGGCGACCTCCACCGAGAGACTCCACATCTGGGTGAGCCCGTCGGTCAGCGTGAACGGCACGAACACCTGCAGCAGGCCGAGATTCGACAGCCACACCCGCAGTCCGGCGGTGTGCGCCGCGCTCGGCAGCAGGATCAGCACCGCGCACACGACCACCCAGTAGGCGGGCAGGATGCGGGCCGCGCGATGCAGCAGATAACGTCCGGCGCTCGGTGCCACCCCGTGCCCGCGGGCCGCCGCGGCGTGCGGCCGCCACAGCAGGAATCCGGACAGCGCGAAGAACACCGCGACCGCGAGATCGAAGCGCTCCCACACCCGGCCGAGCACCGGCTGTCCGGTGGCGCCGGTCTGGAAGGCGACGTGGGTGAGCACGACCCCCAGGGCGGCGAGCGCGCGCATGCCCTCGAGTGCGGGAACGAAGCGGCCCGGACGGACCGGCGCCGGGTCCAGGTCGGGCGTCTCCGCGGTGGTGAGGGTGGTCGTCGTCATCGGGTCCCAGTGTGCCTTGCGGGTGTTCCGCGGATCATCCGGCTTTTGACTTGGGGGCGTTTCGGGGTGTTTTCCTGCCTCGGCCGCACTCAGGGACCGCTCGGACTGTTAGTGTCTGGGCTCACGAGTGCTGCGCGGCGACCGCAGTACTGGAAGAAACACGCGTTCGACGACGAGGAGAACCTGCATGGCACTCAGTGCCGGTACCAGAAGGACGGTTGCCTGCGTACTCGTGGGGCTCGGCGCGATGCTGCTCGTCGCTGCCATCATGATCCCCACCTACACGGTCAGCCGCCTCGCGAAGACGCCGTTGGATCTGGAGATCACGACCGTCGCGACCAACCCGCAGACCGGGGCGCCCAGTGAGGTGCTGGACTCGAAGTCGCTGACTTCGACGACCGGCTCGGCGAAGGTGGACCAGAACGTCCCGCTCGTCTCGCAGCGCTTCCTCACCGTCGAAAACCCGTCCGACGCTTCGGAAATGACCATTCAGGCCGGTCAGACCCTGCGCCGCACGGACAAGCAGGGCGACACCGGCCTGCTGACCGCGAGCATCGACCGCGTCACCGTGGACCGCAAGACCGGTGAGCCGGTGGAGTCGGTCGACGGCGGCCCGAACGGCGCGATCGCCGTGACAGTCGACAAGAAGGGCGAGTCGGTCATGGACCCGGTGCAGCACACCGGTCTGCAGTACCGCTTCCCGATCGGCACCGAGAAGAAGACGTACCCGTACTTCGACCTCAACACTCGCAAGACCTACGACGCCCCGTTCGTCGAGGAAACCGAGATCAACAGCCTGAAGGTCTACCACTTCCAGATGACGGCGCCGGTCACCGACCTGTCCACCGTCGCGAACTCGCCGACCAACAAGCTGACCCTGCCCGCCGCCAAGTGGGGCGTGGAAGGCGACGGCGACGTCACCATGGCGCGCTACTACACCAACGTCCGCGACCTGTGGGTCGAGCCGGACACCGGCACCGTCATCAAGGGCCAGGAGCAGATTCACCTGTTCTACGCCCGCTCCGGTGACAAGCCCGAGGTGACCGCGCTCAAGTCGACCCTGGTGTTCGACGAGAACACCATCGAGTCGCAGATCTCGGTGGCCAAGGAGAACATCGACAAGCTGTCGCTCTACGGTCGCACCCTGCCGATCATCCTGGGCGGCCTCGGCCTGCTGTTCCTGATCGCCGGCATCGTGCTCGGCCTGCTCGGCAAGAGCGGCGACGGCCGGACCCCGGCCCGCCGCGTCCCCGCCCCCGCGGGCGGCCCGGCTCCCTCGTTCGACGCGCCGACCCAGCAGATCGACATGAACAAGCGCCCCTGACGGCACCCGTTCCCGGCGGCCCAGCACCTTTCGCAGGTGCTGGGCCGCTGTCGTTCGCGGACACCCGTCCGGGTTGCGCGGGGTGGCGGGCCGGGGGCCGGACCCCGGATGGGAGCATTGCGGGCGTGTCTGTTGTACGCCGTCTGCCCGTGGTCAAGGACCTGACCTTGGTGACGGCGGGGGCGATGACCGCGAATGTCGCGGGGTATCTGCTGCAATTGCTCGCCAGCCGCTGGCTGGGAGTGGCGGGATACAGCTCCTTCGCGAGCCTGCTGGCGATCCAGGTGCTGTGCGCCGTGCCCGCGCTGGCCTTGCAGAACGTGGTGGCGCGCGAAGTGGTGCGCGGCGCACCCGCGACGGCCGTGCGCACACTCGCGCTGCGCTGCGCCGCCCTGGTCGCGGCGGCCGCGGTCGTGCTGGTGCCGATCGTCGCCCTCGTGTTGAAGGTGAGTGTCGTGGCCGCGGCCGGCGCGCTCTGTTCCGCTCCCCTGCTGGTCCTGCTCGCGGGCGAACAAGGGATTCTCCAGGGTGGCAGCCGATTCCGGCCGCTGGCCTGGGTGCTGGGCGGCGCGGCGATCCTGCGGGTGACTCCGGCGCTGATCGCGCTCGCGGTCGGCGGCGGCCCCGCGCCCGCGCTGTGGGCGGGCGCCGCCGGAGCCGCGACCGCGGCCGTCGCGGCGCGACGTGTGGCCGACACGGTCAGCGTTCCCGTCGGCGCACGTGATCTGGCGCTCGGGGTGGTTCCGGTCTTCCGGGCGGCGCAGGTGCAGGCGGCGTTGATGGCGTTGTCGTCGGCCGATCTGCTCATCTCGCGAATCGTGCTCAGCGAGAACGATGCCGGGCGGTACGCGCTGGGTGCGATCGCGGCCAAGATCGCGTTCTGGCTGCCGCAAGCGGTCGGCGTGGTGCTGTATCCGCAGATGGCGCAGCCCAAGCACTCCGCGCGCGCCATGCGGTCCGCGCTGGCGGTGCTGATGGGGATCGGCGCGGTCACGGTGCTCGGCGCCGCGCTGGCCGCCCCGCTCGCCCCCTTGTTCGCGGGACGCGACTACGCGCCGATCCAAGGGCTGCTGTGGCTGTTCGCGCTCGACGGCGCCCTGCTGGCGGTGCTGCAAGCGGTGCTGTTGTCGGCGATCGCGGCCGACCGCACCGCACCCGCGGCGATCACCTGGATCGGACTGGGCGTCGGGGTGACGGTCATGCTCACCTGCGCCCACTCGGTGCTCACGCTGATCCTCATCGCCACGATCACCGCGGCCGTCACCACACTGGTCCTGACAGCGGTCACCCTGCGCACGGCCCGCGACGAGACCCCTTCGCGGGTCCCCGATCTCGGGCCGACCGGAACGTAGGGTGCCGGTGTGAACGCGGTGGGCGGAGAACGGCGGTGGCGCGGGCTGATCCCGGCCGGGTACAGCCTGCTGCTGTCCGTGATCGTCCTGGACCCGCTGCTCTGCCCCGGCTACCTGCTCCTGCGCGACGCCGTCAGCACCCCTCGCTCGTATCTCACCGACTCCGCGCTCGGACTCGGTGACGCCGCACCCCGCGCGGTACCGCAGGACGCGCTGATCGCCACCCTGTCCCCGGTCGTCGACGGCGGACTGATCGTCAAAGCGATTCTCCTGGCGGCCCTCTGGCTGTCCGGCTGGGGCGCGGCGGTCCTGGCCCGCGACCTGTTGCGGGTCTCGCTGGGCCCGCAGCTGGTCGCGACGACCGTCGCCATCTGGAACCCGTACGTGGCCGAACGGCTGCTCCAAGGACATTGGAGCCTGCTCACTGGCTACGCCGCGTTGCCCTGGATCGCCCTGCTCGCCTGGCGGTTACGCGCGGGCTCGGACCCGGCACAACCAATCGCGGGCATCACCTCACCCCACACCCGACGCCTCAGCTCCGTGGGCGGGTGGGCCGGGTTGGCGGGCTGCCTGGCCGCGGCGGGACTCACGCCCACCGGATCCCTGCTCGCCGGTGCGTTGACGCTCTCGCTGGTGGGCCGCCGGAATCTGACCGGCGCGGTGGTGCTCTGGATCGTCTCCGCTGCCCCGTGGCTCACCGCGACCGCGCTCTCCGGCGCCGCCGCGGAGCCCTCCGATCCGGCGGGCGTCGCGGCTTTCGCGGCCCGCGCGGAACCCTGGCTCGGCACCCTGGGCAGCCTCGCCGGATTGGGCGCCATCTGGAACGGCACGGCTGTTCCCGGCACACGCACCACCTTTTTCGCCCTGGTCGGGACGCTGCTGTTGCTCGCCCTGGTAGCGACCGGCGTGCGCGCGGTGGTGAGCCGAGTCCCGGAAGGGGCTGCGGCTGTACCGAATACGGGGACCGACCACGGACTCATCGTTCGTCGCCGACTGGTGTGGCTGGGGCTCACAGCGATCGTGTTGCCCGCGCTCGGCGCGACCGGATGGGGGCTGTCGGCGGGCGAGTTCCTGGTGCGTGAGGTGCCGGGGACCGGGCTGCTGCGGGATACCCAGAAGTACGTGGCGCTGGCGGTTCCGGCGTACGCGTTGTGCGCGGCGGCGGGGTGCCTGGTGGTGGGCCGTTGGATCTCCCGCATAGTCGCGGACGAAGCGAACGACCGGCCCGGGCGGGCCCGAACCGGCGGTGCCGCAGCGCTTTTCCTCGCGATCCTGTTCCTGACCCTGCCGGATATGGGCTGGGGCGTCGGGGGCGCGTTGCGGCCGGTGCACTATCCGGACGGGTGGCGACAGGTGGCGGCCGAGGTGGGCGCGCCCGGCGATGTCGCGGTGTTGCCGGGCGGGATGTTCCGCAAGTTCCGGTATTCGGGGAGCGCACCCGTACTGGATCCCGCGCCGCGCATGCTGCCGCGAGATGTGTTGCAGACCGGGGAACTTCCGGTGCGCGGCGGCAGTGTGGCCGGTGAGGGCGCACGGGCCCGGAAGGTGGAGAGTCTGCTGCTGCACGGTGGGTCCGTGCGCGAACTGGCGGGCCTCGGCGTTGGATGGGTGCTGGTCGAGGGTGGCACACCGGGGCCGATGGGTGACTCGAAAACCGTTCTCGCTCAGCTGACTCCGGTATACGCGGATCGAGATGTGCAGCTGTACAAGGTGCCCGGCGAGATCGCCACGCACGAGGCTTCCACGAGCAGCCGCCGGATCGCCGGGGCAGCGCACCTGCTGTGGGCCGCGCTGCTGGCCGGCGGATTCCTCACCGCCGCAGTCCTTTCGGTGCGGCGCGGTTCAGTCCTTCGGGAATCCGAGCGCGAATCCCGCACCGATCACGACAACGCTGATTAGTGCGATGACGACGATGATCCACATGCCTCGATGCTAGGAATCATCACGGCGTCGCGCCGGGACTTCGGCGAATCAGACGCGCGCGGGCGCGATCAGCCCGCTCACCCGCTCGCCGCGGGTCACGGCCGACAGCACCTCGTAGACGCCTTTTCCGGTTTGCTCCCAGGAGAATTCACGCGCCCGCGCCCGCGCCTTCTCCCCCAGCACGGTGCGGGCCTCGCTGTCGCGGAGCAGTTCCCCGACGGCCGCGGTGAGCTGGGCGGAGTCGTCGACCAGGAGCCCGGTGACGCCGTCCACGACCGAATCGGTGAGGCCACGCGAACTCCGGTACCCGACGGTCGGCACCCCGTGCTGGGCGGCTTCGATGACGGCCAGTCCCCAGCCCTCCTTGCGGGAGGGCAGCACGTGCACCCAGGCGCGGGCCAGCAGGCGATGCTTCTCGTCCTCGTCGACGTGCCCGTGGAAGGTGACCGCGTCGGCGATGCCGAGCTCGCGGGCGTGCGCGCGCAGGTTCTCGTCCCACCAGCCGCCGCCGACCACGTCCAGGTGCAGGCCGGGGATGCTGTCGCGCAGTCCGGCGACCGCCGCCATGGCGTCCTCGATCTGCTTGTGCGGCACCAGCCGTGAGAGCACCACGATGCTCGGATGCGGGGTGCGGGCGGATTCGTCACCGGCGGGCACGCATTCGGGGATGGGCTCCGCGCCATTGCGCACCACCGCGATCCGCGGCGCGTCCACGCCGAGCGCGGTGAGCTCCTCGGCGGAGGGCAGCGACACCGTGAGGTACTGGTCGCCCCGGTGCACGCGCGGCGAGAGCCGCGATTCGATCCACCACCCGATCCGGCCGACCAGCTTCCCGGCCACCGGCCACTGCTCCCGATGCCCGTGATGCACCAGCACCACGGTCGGCGCGGCGCTCACGGTGCGCGCGAAGAAGGGGATCCCGTTCTGGGTGTCGATGACCGCGTCGGGCCGCAGCCCCCGCAGCGGTCCGAGTCCGACCCGCCCGAGCGCGATGGCGGCCAGCGCCCGCGGGTACACGGTGAAACGCCCGCCGCCGCGACTGATCTCGATCCCATCGACCGATTCCCGCCGCGCCGCCCCCGGATATCCGGCGGTCCGCAGCGTCACCTTCACGCCGCGCGCGGCCAGCTGCGCGCCGACCTGCTCCAGGTACCGCTCACTCCCGCCGCCCTGCGGATGCCCGGTGTCGCGCCAGCACAGCAGCAGCACTTCACGCACGGGCGATTCTCCAGGGGCACGGTCGGGGGACGGACAGACAATGGGCTCCACAATATAGCGAGCCGACCGGTCTCGGGCCGGCAGTGCCGATCCGACCTGCGATTGCCCGCGATTCTCCGCGTGAGAGACTTGCCGCCGTGCTTCGAGCTGAGCAGACCACCGTGCGCCGTCCGCGATTCGCCCGCCGGGCAACGCTGCGACGCTCGCTGCGGCTGCTGGGCAGCTTCCGGTTCGAGCAGACCGATCCCGCCGTGTTCTACGGCGGTGTGGCCACCGATACGGCCGAGCTGGTGTCGGACTTCTACCGGGATCTGACCGGGCAGTCGCTGCGCGGCACCGTGGTGCTGGACGTGGGCGGCGGGCCCGGCTACTTCGCGGACGAGTTCGGGCGCGCGGGCGCGCGCTATCTCCCGGTCGAGCCGGACCCCTCGGAAATGCACGCCGCCGGATTGCGGGTCGCGGGCGCGGTGCGCGGGTCGGGAATGGCCTTGCCGTTCCGCGACGACGCGGTGGAGGTGTGCGTCTCCTCGAATGTGGCCGAGCATGTGCCGCAGCCGTGGGTGATGGCGGCCGAGATGCTGCGGGTGACGAAACCCGGTGGCCTCATGGTGTTTTCGTACACGGTGTGGCACGGCCCGTTCGGTGGACACGAGACCGGGCCGTGGCACTACCTGGGCGGGGAGTACGCGGCCCGGCGGTATCGCCGCAAGCACGGGCGGGAGCCGAAGAACCGTTTCGGGCGTTCGCTGTTCGCGGTCAGCGCGGCCGAGGGCGTGCGCTGGGCCGCGGCGGTACCGGACGACATCGAGATCCTGGCGGTGTTCCCGCGCTATCACCCGCGCTGGGCGTGGTGGGTCGTTCGGGTTCCCGTGCTGCGGGAGCTGCTGGTCAGCAACTTGGTGGTGGTGGCCGCCAAGCGGCCGCGCTAGCCCACCCGGGCGCGTTCAGCGGAGGGCGACGCCGCGCCGCCACACCCGGCGGAGGCCGGTGCAGGGTTCGGGTTCGCCCCACGGTGACTCCTGGGTAGCCAATCCCACGGTTTCCATCGCGGTCAGGCCGACCTGACCGGCGAGGGCGTTCACGGCGGCAACCGCTTCGGCCGCGAGTAATGCGGCGGTGGCTTGCGCAGTGGTGAGGGTCCGGCCGGGTAGGAAGGACACCACCCATCCGCCCGCGCCGACGCTTTTCGCCTGATGCGGCGTGAGATCGCTGGTCATCAGCGCTCTGCCGACCACTTGCACCGCCATGACTCGGACTCCCCTGTGCGGTAACTGTTCATGTTACGTGCGAGCTATCCACGGTAGCTATAAAGCATGCTCGCTACGGCTGCCGAATGCAATAGTGCGTTCGGCGAAAACAGAACCGACAGGTCGGGATTCGATTGCCGAGGGTGCTGATGATTTGCCACGAGTATGCGGAAGTGCTTGCGCGACTACATGTCCGGCGTAGCTAGTCCGCCGGAACCAGAAGCCGCAGTGCCGGTTGTCCTTTCCGGACAGTCGGATAGGTCGCCTCCACGACCTCCACCCGCCACCCGGGCGGCAGCACCCGCTGCAATTGACCCGCCGCCCGCTGCATGGGGGTGCTGCTCACCGGCGAGTCGGTATCGGAGAACTCATCCACCAGGAAGTCATCGAGCCGCGTATCAGCCATACGGGGGATCTACCTTTCGAAGAGCTATGGAATAGCAACCGACCGAAGTGGTGGAGAAAGGTGTTCTGACCCGAGCATAGGCCACCGCCGGGCAACCAAGATTTCAAACCGCGTTTTACCTCGCCGGTAACAAGGGTGCTTAGAAACCGACGGGTCCAATTTCAAAGAAAATCCCGGCCAGCGGGACGATTGCCCACCGGGACGCGGACAACCCGGGGCACAAAACTGTAACGTGTTCTCATGGAGTTCCAGAGTCTGTTCATCGGTGGCCGCTGGACCGCGCCGGCCGGCCCCGACACCCTGCCCGTCGTCTCGCCCGCAACCTTGGAGACCGTCGGCAGCGTGCCCGTCGTCACCCGCGCCGACGTGGACGCCGCGGTCGCCGCCGCCCGCCGGGCCTTCGACAGCGGGCCCTGGCCCGCCACTCCGCCGGAGGAACGCGCCGCCCTGCTGTCCCGCGCCGTCGCGCTGCTGGACCAGAAGGCAGGCGACCTCGCCAACGCGCTCTCCGCCGAGACCGGTGCGCCGCCGATGGCCGCCAGCACCCTCAACTACGTCTCCGGCCGCGCCACCCTCGACTTCTACGCCAACCTCGGCAAGTCCTTCCCCTGGACCGAGACCCGCACCGGCCTGTTCGGCACCACCCGCGTCTCGCGCGAGCCGGTCGGCGTGGTCGCCGCCGTCATCGCCTGGAACGTCCCCATCTTCCTCGCCATCAACAAGCTCGCGCCCGCCCTGCTGGCCGGCTGCAGCGTGGTCCTCAAGCCCGCGCCGCTGACCCCGCTGGCCGCCAACCTGCTGGCCGACATCTTCGCCGAGGCCGGCCTGCCCGAGGGCGTGCTGTCGGTGCTGCCCGCCGAGGCCGACGCCTCCGAGTACCTGGTCTCGCACCCCGGCGTCGACAAGGTGACCTTCACCGGCAGCTCCGCCGTCGGCCGCAAGATCGCCGCCATCGCCGGCAGCCAGCTCAAGCGCTGCTCGCTGGAACTGGGAGGCAAGTCGGCCGCGATCCTGCTGCCCGACATGGACATCGCCACCATGCCGCAGCTGGCCTTCTCCGGCCTGATGAACAGCGGCCAGGCCTGCGTTGCCCAGACCCGCATCCTGGCTCCCCGCAGCCGCTACGACGAGATCCTCGAGGCCCTCACCGCGGCCGTCGACCTGTTCCCGGTCGGCCTGCCCGACGATCCGGCCGCCCAGCTCGGCCCGCTCATCTCGAAGGCGCAGCGCGAACGCGTCGAGGGCTACATCGCCAAGGGCAAGGACGAGGGCGCGCGCCTGATCCGCGGCGGCGGCCGCCCCGATGGCCTGCCCGGCTGGTACGTCCAGCCCACCGTCTTCGCCGACGTGGACAACGCCATGACGATCGCCCGCGAGGAGATCTTCGGCCCGGTCCTGTCGGTCCTCCCGTACGACACCGAGGAGGAGGCCATCGCGATCGCCAACGACAGCGACTACGGCCTCGCCGGTTCGGTGTGGACCGCCGACATCGAGCACGGCGCGACCGTCGCCTCGAAGGTCCGCACCGGCACCTACGCCATCAACTGGTACGCCTTCGACGCGTGCGCGCCCTTCGGCGGCTACAAGACCTCCGGCATCGGCCGCGAGAACGGCCCCGAGGGCCTGGACGCCTACTGCGAGACCAAGTCCCTGCTGATGCCGATGGGCACGTAGCCCGGCGAACGAACAACGGCTCGCCCGCACAATCAGTGCGGGCGAGCCGTTTTCGTTCTGTGGGGGTGCGGGGGCTTACCCCCGCTCACCCTTATCGGGTTGTGGGGGCGTGCGCCCCCACAACCGGCCGTCTCAGGCCAGACGCTCCTTCAGAGCCTCGAACTCGTCACGCAGGCCGGAAGGCAGCTTGTCGCCGATGAACTCGAACCACTCCTCGATCGAGGGGATCTCGCGCTTCCACTCCTCGACGTCGACCGCGAGGGCCTCGTCGACATCGGCAGCCGTCACGTCCAGGCCCTCGAGGTCGAGGTTGGCCGCGACCGGCACATTGCCGATCGGGGTGGCGACGGCCTCGGAGCGGCCCTCGATGCGGCCGACGATCCACTCCAGCACGCGGGAGTTCTCGCCGAATCCGGGCCACAGGAAGCGGCCGTCGTCGCCACGACGGAACCAGTTGACGTAGAAGATCTTCGGCAGCGCCTGGGCGTCGGCGTTCTTGCCGAGGGTGATCCAGTGGTTCAGGTAGTCACCCACGTGGTAGCCCATGAACGGCAGCATGGCCATCGGGTCGCGACGGACGGTGCCGACCTTGCCCTCGGCGGCGGCGGTCTGCTCGGAGCCCACGGTCGAGCCCATGAACACGCCGTGCTGCCAGTCGAAGGACTCGGTCACCAGCGGGATGGTGGTCTTGCGGCGACCGCCGAACAGGATGGCCGAGATCGGCACGCCCTGCGGGTCGTCCCACTCGGGGGCCAGGGTCGGGCACTGCGACATCGGGGTGCAGTAGCGCGAGTTCGGGTGCGCGGCGAGGGTTTCCGACTCGCGCTCGAACCAGTCGTTGCCCTTCCAGTCGACGAGGTGGTCCGGAGTGCCCTCGAGGCCCTCCCACCACACGTCGTTGTCGTCGGTGAGGGCGACGTTGGTGTAGACGGTGTTGCCGGCCTCCATGGTGGCCATGGCGTTCGGGTTCGAGCTGCGGTTGGTGCCGGGGGCGACACCGAAGAAGCCGAACTCCGGGTTGACGGCATATAGTCGGCCGTCCGCGCCGAAGCGCATCCACGCGATGTCGTCACCGAGGGTCTCGGCGCGCCAGCCCGGGATGGTCGGCTGGATCATGGCGAGGTTGGTCTTGCCACAGGCCGACGGGAACGCCGCGGCGATGTAGTAGGCCTTGTTCTCGGGCGAGATCAGCTTGAGGATCAGCATGTGCTCGGCCAGCCAGCCCTCGTCGTGCGCCATGGCCGAGGCGATGCGCAGCGAGTAGCACTTCTTGCCCAGCAGCGCGTTGCCGCCGTAACCCGAACCGTAGGACCAGATCTCGCGGTCCTCGGGGAAGTGGGTGATGTACTTGGTGTCGTTGCACGGCCACGGCACGTCGGCCTGGCCCTCGGCGAGCGGGGCGCCGACGGAGTGCAGGGCCTTCACGAAGGGGCGGTCGGTGCCCAGCTTCTCGAGGGCGGCCTGGCCGGCGCGGGTCATCACGCGCATGGAGACCACGACGTACTCGGAGTCGGTGATCTCGACGCCCAGCTTGGGGTCCTCGGCGCCGAGCGGGCCCATGCAGAAGGGCACCACGTACATGGTGCGGCCCTTCATGGAGCCGCGGTACAGCTCGGTCATGGTGGCGCGCATCTCGGCCGGGTCGACCCAGTTGTTGGTCGGACCGGCGTCGGCCTCGTTCTTGGAGCAGATGTAGGTGCGCGATTCGACGCGGGCCACATCGGAGGGGTCGGAGAGCGCCAGGTACGAGTTGGGCTTCTTCGACTCGTTCAGCTTCTTGAAGGTGCCCGCGGCGACCAGCTGCTCGGAGAGACGGGCCGCTTCCTCTTCGGACCCATCCGACCAGACCACGCGGTCGGGCTGGGTGAGTTCTGCGACCTCCTGTACCCAGGCAAGCAGTTCCTTGTGCTCGGTGGGCGCGGTGCCATCGTGAAGACCAGGAATGGTCGCTGAGGTCATGAAAACTCTCCTGAGATGGGCGGCCCCGATGAACATCGAGCCGAGGAGCGCGGCTCGCGACACCGAGTGCCACCAATTGCGGCAAGGCTCCCGTCGGTCCCGCACGCGCGCCCATACCGGCTGGACGCACGTACAGGAACTCGGCGGATGCCCTGGTTCCTGCCATAGAGGTTAACGCCATATATCGCGCTGTACGGAATCGGGTTGTCCAGTCGGTACCGGGTCGAAACCTCCGACCAGCCATTATCCGAATTCGAGTGCGGCCAGGTCACGTTCGCATGCCTGCACGAGCGCGGGTCGCCGCTGCGCCGCGTGCCGCAATTGCGCCTCCAATTCACCGACCCGCGAATCGGTTTCCACCATGCGGGCGGCGGCACTGCCGAGCACCCCGTCGGTGAGCCGCTCCTCGGCGTCCACCAGGGCGGTGGCGACCCGCTGTTCCAGTCCCGCGCGGGCGTCGACCAGCGCGTCGGCGACCCATTGCCGCAGGTGAGCGCCCTCGGCGAGGCGTCGGCGGGCGCGCACCACCCAGCCCGCGCCCGCGGCACCCAGGACCAGACTGATCGGCATGATCGCGTAATCGAAGGCCTGCAACAGGGCCAGTGGCGTCACCAGCAGCCGCCCCAGCCCGAACCCCGCCGAGGCCCCCAGCACCAGCACCAGGTGGTCCTCCACGCCCCGCGGCCGCGGTCCCGGCGTCGGCGCGGCCCGCGACACCCGGTCCGCCGGGGCCGGAAAAGATATATGCCATTCCTCCGCGACGGATTCCTCGACCTGGCGGCACAATTCGCCGATCCGGGACCGAATCGACCGATCCATCTCCCGTGTGAGTTTTTCCACACATTCGCCGACCCGCGCCGGAAATTCGGTGAGCGCATTCCGCGCCAACCCGTCGATCTCATCCCGCAACTCCCCGTGCAACCCCCGAATCCGCGCCCCCACCTCGTGCAACAGCTCCACCCGAGCCAACTGCGCCCGATTCCGCACCACGCTCATCGCCGCCCCGCGACCCCCGTCCCCCACCGCCAGCAACCGCGCCCGCTCCGCCCGCAACCCCGCCACGTCCCCGCCGTCCCGCACCTTCGCCAACTGCCCCCGAATCCGCCGCCGCGTCTCCGCCAGCACCCGCTCCCGCACGATCGCCACCTGATCCCCGGCCGCGCCCGCCCCGGCCGCCGCCACCAACCGCGCGTGCAACAACCCCACCCCCGAGCGGTCCACCAGCGCCGCATCTCCCGCCGCTCGCCCCACCGCTGCCATCCGCGCCGACACCGGCACGATCTCCTCCCCGCCGCCACCCACCTCGGCCAGCAGCTCCGAATCCAGCTTCCGCACCTCTCGCCACTCGCGATGCGCGTGAATCCCATCCAGCGCGAACACGATCCGCGTCCGGTCGGCGCACAACCCCCGTACCCGGCCCAGCAGCTCCTCCCCGATGAGGACACCGGCATCGAGTACGACGAGCGCTACCCGATGCGAACGAGCCGGGTCACCGCCGACGAGATCGATGTGCGGCCGGAACCGGGCCAGCTCCACCCGCAACGCCGCCGATTCGTCACCGCCGATGAGCGCGACCGCCGCGGCCTTCCCCGGTGCGGCCATCCCACGCAGCAACGCGAGACCGTGCGGATTCCAGCGCATGACAATGGCTTCCACTGCTTCGTGCAGCCCGGCCGGCCTGCACGCGGTCGACACCGCCGCATCGGTCACGCCCGGAGCGATACCGAAGACCACGTCCGGCGAGGCGGCATCAGCGGCGCGGTGACCTGCCGACAATTGATCCGACTCTGTGGCCGTCACCCTGGACAGCGGAGGCAGCTCCAGCCCACCGCCGAACGAGCCGGAACCAGGCTCCTTTATCGGTTGTCGTTCCGGAGTCGCCGAAACACGTACCGGCGGCGGCAATTCGAGGCCGGTATCCGGACGTGCGGCGTCCGGCTTCGGCTCGGGAAGCGGTGCATCGTCGGGGCGCGGTGCTGGCATCAACACCGCTGATTCGTTCCAGGGGGTGTGGTCGGCTTGGCCGCGGGAGGTTCACCGGCCGATGGCGGCGGCTTCGTAGCGGCGGTGCAGTTCGCGGTGGAGCGGGTCGATTCCGCTGGTGCAGTGCAGGATCTGCAGGAGGAGCCGTACGGGAAGCTCCGGAGCGTGGCGCAGGGCGGTCAGAGCGCACGAGACGCCGTGGAGATCCCAGCGGTCGAGTAGCGCGCGACGGGCTTCGGGATCGGGGGCGAGGTCCGGGGCGGCGAACAGGTCGTGGGAGAGGGTGAGGGGCGGGTCCGGATCGTCGCGGTGGCGGCGCAGTGTGTTCAGGTCGGCGTCGGTGAGGGTGCCCGAGCGGGTGCGGGCGGCCAGCGTGGCGACCACGGGGAAGACGGGGAGATCGAGGTCCGAGGCGAGCGCTTCGGCCGCGGTGGCCGCGTCGGACCAGCGCACGCCGATGGCATCGGCCTTGTTGAGGACGACCAGGGTGCGGTCGGGCGGGAGGGTGGCGAGCAGGCGGCGGTCGGCTGCGTCGGCCCGGCCGGGGAGGACATAGAGGAGAAGATCGGCGTCGAGGGTGGGGTTCGGACGGCCGGGACGGTCGATCGGGCGGGTTTCCTCGGCGGTGAGCAGGGACAGGGCGCGGCAGAGGGTGGTTTTTCCGGCGCGGGCGCGGCCGGTGACCTGGATGCGCGGCGTTCGCCGGGGCGGCACGCGGGCAGCGTAGCGGGCGGATGCGGAGGTGGGGGCGGAAAACTCTCACGGAACTCACAATCAAGACCGCGCGGTCGGGGAAGCGGGCTCGAACGCACCCCTCGAGAGGTGGTGGAAATGGCAACTACCGCAAGGTGAGTCACCGTGCGGTCGTCATCGCGCGTGGTCGCGGCGGCGTGTCCGGTGTGGCGTCCGGCCTGGCAGCCGGATTGATCTTGGCCGTCGGAACCCGTGGTCGATTGCTGCGCTAAGGATCGAATACTGGACAATGGACGCCGTGAACGACGCCGCGAACCCCTCTGCCGAGCCAGCTCCCGGGCCGCGGTCCGCCGACCCCGCCGGTGACCCCGGTCACCCGGAGAACCCCGCCGCCGAGTCGGAGCAGACCGCCGGCCGCGAGCGCCCCGTGGGCGGCAACCGGCTCTATCCCCGGGTCACCAGCTTCCGCGCCCGCCGCGGCGCGGTGTCGCCCGCCCGCCAGGACGCCTGGGATCGGGTGTGGCCGGTGATCGGCAAGGACGTATCCGACGAAAAGCTGGACGCCGAGGCCTGGTTCGGCCGTTCGGCCCCGCTGATCATCGAGATCGGCTGCGGCACCGGCACGGCCACCGCGGCCATGGCGCAGGCCGAGCCGCAGTTCAACCTGATCGGCATCGAGGTCTACAAGCCGGGTCTGGCCCAGTTGGTGCAGCGGGTGGAGCGGGAGGGGATCGACAATCTCCGGCTGCTGCGCGGCGATGCCGTGGATGTCCTGGAAAATATGATTGCTCCCGAATCGCTGACGGGCGTGCGCGTGTTCTTTCCGGACCCGTGGCCCAAGGCCCGCCATCACAAGCGGCGGCTGTTGCAGCCGGAAACCTTCGCACTCATCGCAAGTCGGCTGATTCCGGGCGGCGTGTTGCATGTCGCGACCGACCACGCGGACTACGCGGAGTGGATCGGCCTGTACGGCAATGCGGAACCCCAGCTCATCGGCATGAACGAGCCCACCGGCGGGGACCCCGAGGCGTATCGAAACAAGGCACCGATTGGTTTCGAACGTCCGATTACCAAGTTCGAAAACAAAGGACTCCGCGCGGGTAGCGCCATCACCGAGTTCATCTGGGGGAAGATCGAATCATGAGCGTCAGTGAGATGACCCCGGAGGTCGCGGAAGTTGCCGGAATAATGCACGGCGGCGACTCGACCGGACTACAGGGCACCACCGGGCTCCACGGCAACGCAGCCGTAGCCATTGGCGGCACCGCCACCGACGTACGCCGCGTGCTGTTGGTCTGGGATGCACCGAATCTCGATATGGGCCTGGGCGCCATCCTCGGCGGCCGCCCCACCGCCGCCTACCGCCCGCGCTTCGACGCGCTGGGCCGCTGGCTGCTGGCCCGCACCGCCGAACTGTCGGTGGGCAGCACCACCCGGGTGGAGCCCGAGGCCACCGTCTTCACCAATATCGCCCCCGGCACCGCCGATGTGGTGCGACCCTGGGTCGAGGCACTGCGCAATGTCGGCTACGCCGTCTTCGCCAAACCCAAGATCGACGAAGACTCCGATGTGGACAGCGACATGCTCGGCCACATCGAGCTACGCCGCCGCGGCGCCGGACTGGCCGGGATCATGGTGGCCTCCGCCGACGGGCAGGCGTTCCGCGCGCCCCTCGAGGAGATCGCCGCTTCCGGCGTGCCTGTTCAGGTACTGGGTTTCCGCGAGCACGCGAGTTGGGCCGTCACGTCGGATATTCTCGAATTCATCGACCTCGAGGACATCCCGGGCGTGTTCCGTGAACCGCTGCCCAGGGTCAGCCTCGACTCGCTGCCCGACGAGGGTGCGTGGCTGCAGCCGTTCCGGCCGCTGTCGGCCCTGCTCACCTCCCGCCCCGCTCAAGGAGTCGCTTAGTGTTCACCCGCTGGGGCGACCTGGTCTACAAGCTGCGCTACACCGTCCTGGGTGTGGTCGTCGCCGCACTGCTCTCGTTGGGAGCGTTCGGGTTCGGGCTGGAGGACCATCTCAGCTCCAGCGGATGGGACGACCCGACCTCGGAGTCGACCGCGGCCGCGCAGCTCAAGGACAAGGTTTACAACCGCGACCACAACAGCGACGTGGTCCTGCTGTACACCGCGCCCGACGGCAAGACCGTCGACGATCCGGCGTGGAGTCAGAAGGTCATCCAGTCCCTGAACGACCTGCCCAAGCAGCACCCGGAGATCACGCAGGTCAACGCGTCGCCGTGGAAGACCGAGACCGGTCAGCAGCTGGCGCAGGCGGTGAGCCCGGATCGCAAGCACGCCTTCGCGACGGTCGCCATCAAGGGCGACAACGACACCGAGATCATGCGCAACTACCGGAATGTGAAGAACGCCTTCACCGTTCCGGACGTGACGGTCGAGGTCGGCGGCATGCAGCCGATCGCGGGCACCCTGAACGACACCATGGCGCAGGACCAGAAGCGCATGGAGATCATCGCGATTCCGGTGGTCGCGGTGCTGTTGTTCTTCATCTTCGGCGGTGTCGTCGCGGCCGCGCTGCCGCTGATCATCGGTGGCCTCACCGTGCTCGGCGCGAACGGCATCGTCATGGGGATCACGAAGTTCACCGAGGTGAATTCGTTCGTCTCCCCGGTGGTTTCGATGATCGGCCTGGGCCTGGCCATCGACTACGGCCTGTTCATAGTCAGCCGCTTCCGAGAGGAAGTGGCCGACGGCTACGACACCAAATCGGCGGTGCGGCGCACGGTGCAGACCGCCGGCCGCACGGTCATCTTCTCGGCGACCATGATCATCGCCGCCAGCGCCGGCATGCTGCTGTTCCCGCAGGGCTTCCTGAAGTCCGTGGCCTACGGCACCATCGCGACCGTCGCACTGGCCGCGATCTCCGCGATCACCGTCCTGCCGGCGCTGCTGTCCATTCTCGGGCCGCGCGTGGATGCCCTGGGCCTCAAGCGTTTCCGCAAGGAGAAGACCACCGAGCAGATCGAGAACGGCTTCTGGGGCCGGATGACCGCGTGGGTGATGAAGCACCCGCTGAAGGTGGCCATCCCGATCACCATCGGCCTGCTGCTGCTCATCATCCCGGTGAAGAACCTGCAGTTCGGCGGTATCTCGGAAACCTATCTCCCGCCGGACAATTCGACCCGACTGGCGCAGCAGCACTTCGACGAAGTGTTCCCGATGCGCAAGTCCGATCCGCTGCAGCTGGTCATCATCACCGACGAGTCGCGCAGTGTGGGACCGCTGATCAGTGAGGCCAACGCGAGCACGCCCGGCCTGCTGTCCAACGGCAAGTTCCAGATCCCGTCGAAGCCGCCGAACGGCTCCAACGTGTGGGTCTCGGAAGGCCGCCTGGAGAAGGGCGCGGACAAGGCCGCCGCCATCGAGGCGCTGCGCGCCATGGAGGTGCCCGAGGGCGTCGACATGATGATCACCGGTCAGCCCGCCATCGAACAGGATTCGATCAGCGCGCTGCTGGACCGCATGCCGTTGATGATCGCGCTGGTGGTGCTGGTGACCACCATCCTGATGTTCCTCACCTTCGGCTCGCTGGTGCTGCCCATCAAGGCGGCGCTGATGAGCGCGCTCGGCCTGGGGTCCACGCTCGGCATCCTGACCTGGATCTTCATCGACGGTCACGGTGCGGGCCTGTTGAACTTCACGCCACAGCCGATCATGTCGCCGGTGCTGGTGCTGATCATCTCCGTGGTCTACGGCCTGTCCATCGACTACGAGGTGTTCCTGCTCTCCCGCATGGTGGAGTCGCGCACGCAAGGCGCGAGCACCACCGAGGCGGTGCGCGCGGGCACCGCGCAGACCGGTCGCATCATCACCGCGGCCGCGCTCATCCTGCTGGTGGTCACGGGCGCGTTCGCGTTCTCCGACCTGGTGATGATGCAGTACATCGCCTACGGCATGGTGTCGGCGCTGTTCATCGACGCCACCGTGCTGCGCATGCTGCTGGTCCCGGCCACCATGAAGCTGCTCGGCGACGACTGCTGGTGGGCGCCCAAGTGGATGAAGAAGGTCCAGCAGAAGATCGGCCTGGGCGAGCCCATCCTCGACGACGAGCGGCCCGGCGGCGGCGAGGTCGTGGACCTGGTCAAGACCACCCCGATCACCGACCCGGTCACCATGCAGATCCCGATCGTCACCGACGGTTCCACGCCCGCGCGCCCGCGCAAGCCGCGCCCGCGCCGCACCGTCGACGTGGACAGCGAGGCCCCGACCCAGCGCATCGACACGGTGACGCCGGCCGAGTCCACGCCGCCCGCCGACAACACTCCGCAGCCGCCGGAGAACACCGCGCAGCAGGCGGAGAGCGTCGCGCCCGCTCCGGAACCGGTGCGCCCCCCGACCGGATTCCCTTCCGCCACAGTCCGTCCCGGCTTCGGCGTCACGCCGTCGACCACCGCGCCCCCCGCCTTCGCCAAGCCCGCGGGCATCAGCGAACCCAGCACCGAGGCGACCTTCAACCCGCCGGTGGAGACCTTCGGCACCGCGTCCGAGACCTATGGCGCGCCCGTGGAGTCGGTTCCGCCGCTGGCCCCGCGCCGGGTGATCAGCACGGCCGCCGCGGAAGCGCCGACCACCGATTTCGGTTCCGTCCCGCCGGTCGCCCCGGCCGGACCCGCCGAGTCCGCCGCGCCCCGCGGTCCGGTGACCCCGATCGGCGACTTCGCCTCGCCCGCACGCGGTTCCGCCCCCGGCCTGCCGCAGCGCAAGCCCGAACAGCCCGCCGCGAGCCAGGCGTACAGCCAGGACGTGAGTTTCACGCCCCCGCCCGCGCCGGTCACGCCGCCGAGTTCGGTGCCGTCGATCTCGCAGCCCGCACCGCCGGCGCCGCAGCCCGAGGCGACACCGCCCACGTCCACGGTCGGGTCCGAGCGGGTGCTCCCGCCGCCGACGCCGAAGATCGCGCCGCATCCGGCGACCCGGGCCCAGCTGTACCAGCCGCAGCCGGAAGGCGAGCAGCCCGCGCCGGAAGCCGCTCCCGCGGAACACCATCCGACGCATCACGCGGCCGGTGAGCAGCCCGAGGACGGCCCCGGGCGCAGCAGCATCGAGCAGTGGATGTCGGATCTGCGCACCTCCCGTCGCCGCCCCGGCAACCCGGACGAGGACGACGCCAAGCACCGCGGTGGTGAGGGGCGGCAGGTGAGCGTCAACGAACTGCTGCGTCGCCAGAACGACGACTGACGCGAAGCGACGCGGGAAGGCCCGGCCGAATTCTCGGCCGGGCCTTCCTTTTTCACCGCCCTAGGTGCGGGCGTTCAGGTCGGCGAAGGCCCGCGCGTAGCGGGTGCCGACCATCAGCAGCAGTACACCCACCACCAGGAACGCGGCCGCGCGCAGCAGTCCGGCCAGGGTGGCCAGGTCGAACAGGAACAGCTTGGCCAGGGCCGCACCGGTGAGCAGCAGGCCCGCCACCAGCGCCACCCTCGCCTGCGGCGACTTGCGCGAGAGGCGGCGCAGGCCGAACAGCAGGGCGGCGGTGGCCGCGGCCATCCAGATCACCGTGGCGATACCGTGTCCGGCCAGGAACCCGTCGCGACTGCCGGTGGCGACGCCGAGCGACACGGTCAGGGCGGTCACCGCGTACAGCCCGGCGATCCCGGCGAACACCGACAGAACGGCGGCGTCGGACTCCCGGTCCAGCAGGCCCAGGCGACGCGCGGTCCAGGCCGCGACCGCCAGCACCGCGAGCAGGAACACCGCCGACAACGCGGTCGAAATACCCAGGTGCGCTTCGGCTTCCGACTGCCCGGCCAGCGTGGCCGGGTCGGCGCGGAACAGGAAGGCGAGCGCGCCCAGCCCGCCGTAGGCCGCGCCGAGCGCCGCCGCGAACCGCGACCGCTGTTGTCCGGCCACCGCCAGGAAGCCCATGGAGACCACGAACAGCGCCGTCGGCAGCGTCTGCACCTCGGTCACGCCGGCACACGCCTCCAGCAGCGCGACCGCACCGGCCAGCGCGGACACCACGGCCAGGTGCCCCGGAATCCGGACGGCGGCACCGAGTTTCGGCACCCACGGCACCGCCGCGACCAGCAGCAGTACCGCCGCGACAGCGCCGGCCAGCACCGTCGGCCCGGTGCGCCCGGAGAACAGGACGGGCGCGGCCAGCATCGGCACGGTCGCCGCGCCGAAGCTCAGGCTCGCGGTCACGTCGCCCGCCCGCAGCCGCCCGGCGAGCACCGCACCGGCCAGCCCGGTCACCGCGATGACGATCGCGGCGGCCAGCGCCTGATACCGGTCCGGCCCCGCACCCGAATCGAGAGCCGTGCCGACCACCGCGAGCAAGGTCACCAGCACCGCCGGAATCGTCCGAATCACGTGCAGCCACGGCCAATCCCGCACCAACTGCACTGGCAGAGCGGCGATCTGCAACACGATCAGGAAGCCGACCAGCAGCATCAACTCCGTCGAAACGAACGGCGCGAGCACCGCCGCCCCGCCCGTGACCAGCACGGCCAGACCCTGGGAGTTCCACCGCATGGCGAGCGCCACGCCCCCGGCGGCGATCCCGAACGCCACCACGTACCCGACGACGGGATCCAGCCACCGGTACATCGTGGTCATGGCGACCACATCCAGATATCCCCCGGCGATACCCGTGGCCGCCAACGCGATTCCCCCGACCCGGCCGCCCGGCTTGGCGAACACCCGCGCCCCGACCCCCACCAGAGCGGCCGAGAACAGACCACCGGCAATAACTCTCGGCACCGGTCCGAAGAACCCGGCCTGCGCCGCCAGAACCAGCAGCATGACCACGCCGATCAAGGTGACCGCCACCCCGGCCACGGCCAGCACCCGGCTGATCACGCCTTCCCGCTGCCACCACGGCTCCCGCACCGGCCGCCCGGCCACCACGCGCCGCTGCTGCGGCAACCCGGGCATCGACGACATAGGCTGCGCACCCGGACCAGCCCACCCCGGCGGAGCCGCGCCGGCCGGACCCGGAACAGGCTGCCCCACAGGCATTCCCGTCGGTCCTGCGGGCGGGATCCAGCCGGGGGCGGGCGGAATCGGAACCCCCTGCTGCGCAGGCCATCCCGGCACACCCACGGGGGGCTGCGCCCACGCCGGCACAGCTCCGGCCGGACCGGACCACGGCGCATTCCAGGCCGGAACCTCATGCCCCGCCGGAACATTCCCCTGAACGGGCTGTCCGCCGAGCTCAGCCGCGGCAACTCCGCCGGGTACACCCGGAACGCCCTGTTCCGGCCGCCGTTCCGTGGCGGAGACGGTCGAGGGGGCCTCAGGCCCGCCCGCCCCGGCAATGCCCGTGCCGGTCGCGGTCTGTGCCGCAGTCCGCATGGTTTCGGCGAGAACCTGCGTGTGCAGGGTGTCGAGGTCGCGGCCGAGGACGTTCAGGTGCTCGCCGAGCGAGGTGAATTCGGTCGACAGCCGCGCGATCAGGCGGGGATCGATGGCGGGATTCATGCCCGCAATGCTCCCGACCTGCGGGTTCTGCCACATGAGTAGAAACACCCGGGCGGCGGGCGATTACTACGCGAGTCGCGGCCGAGCGGTCAGGCGGAGTGGGCGGCGGCCCGCGCGATGGTCGCGGTGATCTCGGCGGTGATCAGGTCGGGGGCTTCCAGCATGGGGACGTGCCCCAGGTCCGGGAGCGGACGGATCCGCACGGCCGCGGTGGGGGTGAGCGGCGCGTAGACGTGCGGCGGCAGCACCCGGTCGTGTTCGGGCAGCAGGATCGTGGTGGGGACGTCGAGCTCGGCCAGGCCGGTGAAGCCGACGGGCAGCTCGGGGTCGGTCGCGAGGTCGTCGACGATGGCGCATTCGGTGATGGCCGCGGTCATGGCCTTGGCGAGCGGATTCGGCACGGCGGCCGGGCGGTAGGCGAGCAGCGGCAACAGCAGACTGCGCAATAACGACGGCATGGTCGGCTGCTGGCCGGGGCCCAGCCCGATCAGCGGCCCGAAGGCACGGAACCGGCGCAGCAGCGAGTCCGCGGCAGCGGGGGTGCGCCACAGCCCCGCGGGTGCGATGGCGGTGCAGGAGCGAGCCCGGCCGCGGGCGGCGAGTTCCAGGGCGATCCAGCCGCCCAGCGAGTTGCCCGCGATATGGACCGTGTCCCAACCGGATTCGTCGAGCAGCCGCTCGCAGTGGTCGACCAGCGCCGTCACGGTGGCGGGACGCGCGGCCTCGGGTCCGCCCCAGTGCCCGGGCAGGGTGGGGGCGAGCAGGGTGTGGCTCGCGGCCAGGTCGTCGAGTACGCCACCCCAGGACTGCCAGGTGAGCAGCACGCCGTGCAACAGCAGCAACGGTTCGCCGCGGCCGGTTCGATGCACTGCCTCGGGGGCCGGGACGCCTTCCACCATGCGCGTGACCCTACCGTCCGGCTCCGGCTCCCGCCGACCGGTTCACGCCCCGTTGAGGAAGCGCTTCCAGTTGGTCCCGAACGGGTGCTTGGCGGTGACGGAGCTGAACCGCAGGCTCCCGTGCACGATGATGTGCAGCGGACCCATCGGCGGCCCGCTGCGCACCTTGGTGTTGGCGCTGGACCCGATCAGGTCGATGGCATTGAGGTCCACGGTCGCCTCGGCGGGCAGGATGAGCTCCAGCGAGCTGCAGGTGTCGTTCACGTGGATCTCCACCACCTGGGTGGACATGACGGCCTGGGTGAAGTCCAGGTGCACGCTGCCCATCATGCTGTTCAGCACGAGACTGGGCGGCACGTGCCAGACGCCCCTGCGGTGCACGCTCGACATGCGCGCCCGAATCACATTGCCGGGCACGGGTTGCGGCAGGCGCGGCGGCCCGGCCACGAATCGGGGCTGCGGCGGCACATAGTGCGGTGCGGCGGGGGCGGGCTGCCCGACCAGCCGGACCCCCGGCAGATCGATCAGCACCGCGTTGAGTTCGCCGCGGGTCTTGGCCGCGAGCGCGGTGTCCATGCGCTCGGTGAATTCCCCCAGCGACAGCATGCCCAGCCCGACCGCTCGCTGCAGCAGCCGGCCGACATGTTCGCGTTCTACATCAGATACCCGTAGATCCCGGTCGCCGATCACGGTGCCGGTCTCGAGCGCGGAAACCGCTTCAGGACCTCCCATGTCTTCGAGGCTAGCGAGCCCGAGCCGGTCACCGCATCAGGGCAATCCCTGAACCGCTCCCCCTACTCGAGGCCCTGTTCGATGGCGTACCGGGTCAGTTCGACGCGATTGCCGAGCTGGAGTTTGCGCAGCGTGGACTGCACGTGGTTCTCGACGGTGCGGTGGCTCAGGCCCAGCCGGGTCGCGATCTGCCTGGCGGACAAGCCTTTCGCCACCATCCGCAGCACTTCGGTCTCGCGGTCGGTGAGCGCGGGCCGATGGGGTTCGTCGCGGTCGGCGGGGGTGTTGGCGATGCGGCGGAATTCGCCGAGGACCAGCCCGGCCAGGCCGGGGGTGAACACCGCTTGTCCGGCGGCCGTGGCGTGCACGGCGTCGAGGAGTTCGGCGGCCGAGGCGCTCTTGACCAGGTAGCCGGTGGCCCCGGCCTTGATGGCGTCGAGCACGTCGTCGCGTTCGGCCGACGCGGACAGCACCAGCACCCGGGTGCGCGGGGAGACCCGCAGCACCTCGGCGGTGGCGTCGGCTCCATTACCGTCGGGGAGCTGCATGTCCATCAGCACGACGACCGGGCGGACGGCGGCGGCGCGGGCGCCGGCCGAGCGCACGCCGTCGGCGGTGGCGACCACGTCGAATCCGGCCTCGGCCAGGTCGCGGGCGACGCCGTCGCGCCAGATCGGGTGGTCGTCGACCACCATCACGGTGATCCGGTCCGCCGCTTCGCTCATGTCCGCCTCCGCTCTCATTGTGGCCGTTCGACGGGAATCCGGAACTCCCATTCCGCGCCCGCCCCCTCGTCGCCGTCCTCGGGCGCCGCTTCGAACAGCAGCTGCGCGGTGCCGCCGAGCGCGGCGACCCGGCCGATGATGGAGCGTGAAACACCCATGCGCCCTTGCCCTTCGGCCTCCACGAGCCGCCCGGGCGGAATGCCCGGACCGTCGTCGCGCACGCTCACGATCAGCTCGTCACCCATATCCTCCAGCAGCACATAGGCTTTCGCGCCCGGTCCGGCGTGCTGGACCACATTCGCCAAGGCGGCGGCGACGGCCGCGGCGACCTCGCGGGCCGCCCAGTGCCCGAGCAGCACCGGATCGCCGGGCGTGGAGACGAAGACGGACGGCGTGGTCTGCGCGGTGAGCAGGGGACGCAGATCCTCGTCCACCCCGCTGACGTCGGCGGGTTCGCCCTGTTCGGAGATGAGCACCCGCAGGGCGACCTCCTGCTCCCCCGCCCGCTGCGCCAGTTCCGCTGTCGGCCCTCCGATCTCGTGCCCGCGCCGCTTGATGTAGCTGAGCACCTGGAGGACGCCGTCGTGCACCTGACGGGCCAGGCGTTCGCGTTCCTGGGCGGCGGCGGTGAGCCGGATGGCCCGCTGGAGCTGCGCGTGGGCGCGGCGGGCGGTGTTGGAGGCCAGGCCCAGGGCCAGGCCCACCGAGATCAGCACCGGCAGCGTGGCGTCGCGCCAGACGTCGACATCCCATTGGGCGCGGGCGGTGATGACTGCGGCGGAGACCACCAGCCCCGAGCAGATGCCGCCGAACGGCCCCCACAGGATCGCCGCGGAGACCACGGCATTGGCGGCCCACAGCGTGGTGGGCAGGGTCTGATGGCCGTGGTACCAGTCGTACGGGGCGACCAGCCGGGTGGCGAAGATGAGGGCGATCACCACCACGTGGTCGCCGATCACCACCCCGGTGCGCACCCGCGGCTCGTTGCGGATCCGCCACTGCGACAACAGGATCGCGGAGATGCCCGACCACACCGCCATGACCGCGATCAGCGCCCAGCTGAGCCGCTGATTGGTGTAGTGCGGGACCGAGGCCACCTGCTGGCCGACCGCGTACAGCAGGGTGACCAGCCGGAAGGCCTGCACCGCCCGCCACAGCGGCGCGGTGGCGGCCCAGGCGGGATCGGGCCCGGTCCCGCCCGGCACCGGTTCGGTCCCGCGCCCCACTCAGTCCTCCGTGACCGCTCGGCCGTCGGGACCGTCGGGTTTGGCGGCGTACATGGGTTGGTCCGGATCGCCGGTGTGCAGTTCCTGATACGCCTCCTCGGGCGAATCGGCGAGCAGCGAACGCATGGCGGTATTGACCACGGCCACGAACGGCACCGCCAGCAGACCGCCCGCGAGCCCGGCCAGCACCACACCCGCCGCGATGGCCAGCACTACGGCCAGCGGGTGGATGCGCACCGCGCGGCCCATCAGCAGTGGTTGCAGCACATGGCCTTCCAGCTGCATGACCGCGACCGTGATGCCCAGCACGATGAGCGCGGTGACCAGGCCCTTGGTCATGAGCGCGATGAACACCGCCACCGAACCCGCGATGAAGGAACCCACGATCGGGATGAACGCGCCGATGAAGACCAGCGAGGCCAGCGGAAGCGCCAGCGGCACATTGAGAATCGCCAGGCCCGCGCCGATGCCGATGGCGTCCACCGCCGCGACCAGCACGGTGGCCCGGACGAAGCCGGTGAGGGTGCCGAAGCCGAGCCGGCCGGCCTCCCGCACCCTGGAGCGGTGCGCGGCCGGGACGATGCGGGTGCAGAACTCCCAGATCTGGTCGCCGCCGTAGAGGAAGAAGATGAGGATGAACAGCGTCAGGAAGGTGCCGGTGAAGAACTCGCCGATGACCGTGGCGGTGGTGAGCGCCCCGTTGGTGAGCGCGTCCTTGTTGGATTCGACGGTCTTGACGATGGTGTCGCCCGCATTGCGGATCTGATCGTTGCTCAGGTGCAGCGGCCCGTTGATCAGCCAGTCCTGCACCTGGTGCACGGAGGTCTTGAACTCGTCGGACAGCTGCGGCACACCGGAGACGAACTGTTCCACGACGAAGGTCATGATCCCGGCCAGGATCCCGAGCGACCCGATCAGCGCGACCAGCACCCCGATGGCCCGCGGCACCCCGAACCGCTGCATCCAATTGACCAGCGGCGCCATCAGAGCCGCGCCCAGCAGCGCGATGGAAATCGGAATCGTCACCGTCGACAGCCGCCGCGCCAGATACGCGACCGCGACCACCGCCGCCAGAATGATGAGCAGCCGCCAGCACCACTCCGCGGTCTGCCGGACGAGCGGGTGCACAGCCTCCACGTCGCGCCGCCGTACCTGACTCGTTTCCCCGGACCCGCTGGACACCGCCTGCGCCTCACTCACCTGAGCGAGCCTAACGGCCGGAACCTCCGCAGGCATGTACCGGCGATGCAAACGCTAGATTGGAGCGGTGTCAGCGCCCCTGGAAGCGGTCAAACAGACCATGCATACCCGCTGGCCGCTGTACTTAGCTTCGATGCTCGCGGCCAACGCGTTCGGCGCTGTCCTGGTGTGGGCGTTCATCGAGTACGGGTTGCCGGTGCCGGAGGGCGGCACCAGCGCGACCCGCGAGACCGGGCTGCTGGTGCCCGCGCTGGTCTTCGTGATCGGCGGATTCCTGAGCGTGACGGCGTCGGCGCTGATGCTGCGGCCGGTGATGCGGTGGCAGATGCGGGGCGGGCCGCCGTCGCGGCAGGAGCAGATGGCGGCGCTGCACGCCCCGTTGCGACAGGCCATCGTGCATCTGGTGTTGTGGCTGGTCGGCGGCGCGGTGCTGGCCTCGCTGATCATCGTGCGCACCCCGGAGCTGGCGGCGGCGGTGATCGTCACCGAATGTATGGCCGCCACCATCGTTTTCGGCTTCACCTACATGCTGGGGGAACGGATTCTGCGGCCGGTCGCGGCCGAGGCGCTGACCGTGGGGGCCTTCGACCACACCCTGACCGCGGGTGTCGGCACCCGGATGGCCATGACCTGGGGGATGGGCACCTTCGCGCCGACCATCGCCATCGTGCTGCTGTGCGTCACCCAGATTTCTTCTCGCGTCCAGTTTTCCGCGCAGTCGCTGGCGGTCTCGATTCTCTTGTTGTGCGGCGTGGTGATCATGCAGGCGCTGGCGCTTTCGATGCTCACCGGCTCCTCCATTTCCGATCCGATCCGCCAGCTCAGCCAGGCCATCGACCGGGTGCAGGAGGGCGCCCGGGATGTGCAGGTGGAAGTTTTCGACGGCTCCGAGATCGGGCTGCTGCAGGTGGGCTTCAACCGAATGATGGGCGAGGCCGCGAAACGCCGGGAACTGCAGGAATTGTTCGGTCAGCACGTCGGCGAGGATGTCGCGCGGCGGGCCCTGGAGTACGGCACCGAACTCGGTGGTGAAACCCGATTCGTGGCGGTCCTGTTCGTGGATATGGTCGGCTCCACCGCGACCGCGGCGGAACGCCCGCCGACCGAAGTGGTCAGCCTGCTCAACGAGTTCTTCCGGGTCGTGGTGGATGTCATCGACCGCCATCACGGGCTCATCAACAAATTCATGGGTGATGCCGCGCTGGCCATCTTCGGCGCGCCGCTGGATCGCCCCGACGCACCGACCGCGGCCCTGGCCGCGGCCCGTGAACTGCGCGAAGCCCTGCGCGAGGTGGTCGGCCTGGATATCGGTATCGGCGTCTCGGCCGGACTCGCGGTGGCCGGGAATATCGGCGGGGCGAATCGTTTCGAATACACCGTGATCGGCGATCCGGTGAACGAGGCGTCGCGCCTGACCGAACTCGCGAAAGACCGGCCCGAACGGGTCCTGACCTCGTCGAGTGCCCTGTTCTTCGCCGATGAGAACGAGCAGCGGCATTGGCAGACCGGAGAAGAAGTGCAACTGCGTGGCCGCCGCCGGAAAACCCGGCTGGCGTGGCCGCGGACAGGCACCGACCCCGCTGCTGCAGACGAGGCGGCGGCGAGTTCGTTAGGCTGACGACGTGACGGCCCATGGTGAGCTGGACGGCGAACCCGCGCCGCCCGCGGACAACGCGCGCCGTGGCAGATTCTGGTGGGCCAAATGGGTGCTGGGCGCCGCGCTCGTGGGACTGCTGATTTCCGAGGGCATTTACCTATATCCGCGCCTGCACGAATCCTGGAAGAACCTCACCGAAATCCATTGGGGCTGGGTCGCCGCCTGCATCCTCATGCAGGCGGTTTCCATGTCCGGGTTCGGTCGCATCCAGAAGCAGCTGCTGCACGCCGGCGGCGTGGAGGTGAGTCAGCGCAAGTCGGTGTCGGTGGTGTACGGCTCCACCGGCATGTCGCTGACCTTGCCCGCCGGTCAGGTGTTCTCGACCGCCTTCACCTACCGCCAGACCCGGCGCTGGGGCGCGAGCCCCATCGTGGCGTCCTGGCAGCTGGTGATGTCGGGCGTGGTGGCGGCGGCGGGGCTGGCGCTGCTGGGCCTGTTCGGCACGGTGCTGGCCGGGGACCGGGTGGGTCCGGCCAAGGTGATCCTGACGCTGGGCACGGTCGCGCTGCTGATCTGGGCGGTGAACTACGTGGCCCGGCACCCGGACGGGGTGCAGGGCCTGCTGCAGCGAATCCTGCACCTGGTCAACCGGATCAGACGCAGACCCGCGGACGACGGCATGGACAAGATCGAGGAGATCATGTCCCAGCTGGAATCGGTGGACCTGGGCAAACGTGATGGCGCGTGGGTGGCGGCCTGGGCGCTGGTACACCGGCTCGCCGACGTCGCCTGCCTGGGATTCGCCTGCTACGCGGTGGGCGCGGACCCGCGCTGGGCGGCGCTCATGCTGGCTTTCGCGGCCGGAAAGGCCGTGGGCACCATTCCTTTGGCGCCGGGCGGCATCGTCTACGTGGACGCCACCCTCATCTACTCGCTGACCGCCGCGGCCGGGCTGCCCGCCGCGCAGGCCGTGGCCGCCGCCTTCCTCTACCGGTTGGTGAGCTTCATCCTGGTGGCGATCGTCGGCTGGATCGTCTTCCTGTTCCTGTTCCGCAAGCCGCAGGCCGGCGACGCCGAACTCGAGAAGGAGTTCGAGGAGCGCGGCAATTCGCTGGTCACGGACCGCCGCCGCGCCACACCTCCCCCGGACCCGGACGCGACTTCCGCCTGACCTCCCTCGCCGCCGGTGACCTGCCAGGGTGGAGTGTCCCTACATCAGCGTCTCCGAGCCGCCCGATACCCTGTGCCGCGTGAAGAAACTCGTGCCCTTCGCTGTGGATGTCGCCCTGGTGATCGTGTTCTGCGCGATCGGGCGGCGCAGTCACGACGAGGCGATCATCGCGGGCCTGCTGCGCACGTTCTGGCCGTTCGGCACCGGGCTGCTGCTGGGCTGGGTGCTGTCGGCGGCGGTCGCGGCGGGCCGGGAAGGCGTCTCGGCGGCACGGCGTTTCGACGGCCGCACGGTGTGGCCGACCGGCGTGATCGTGTGGCTGAGCACGCTGGCGGGCGGCATGCTGCTGCGCGCGGTGTCGGGTCAGGGTGTCGCGGTGAGCTTCGTGATCGTGGCCGCGACCTTCCTGGGCCTGTTCCTGGTCGGCTGGCGCGCGGCCGCGCAGGCGCTGTCCTCCCGCTGAACCGCCGCTAGTCCGGGGTGGCCAGCGACTGCAACAGCCGGGCGGCCACCCGCGCGGTGAGGTCGCTGCTGTCGGGATCGTCGATGTGGATGGCGAAGGCCAGATCCCCGAGGGTCGCGACCAGCCACCCGTTGTTGCCGGTGGTGGCGCTGTAGACCTGGACATCGCGATACCGGCCGAGGGCCGCCATCTCCGGCGCGCCGCCGCCGTCGTGCAGCATGGCGCGCAACCGGTCGGTGGCCTCCGGCGGCAACGCCGGCAGGTCGGCTTCGGTGGTGGCGGGCTGGCCGATGGCGATCATCGGCTTGGGCACCTGCCCGCGCGCGACCGCGGCCGCCGCGATGGCCATGCCCCAGGGGCTCGCCATCAGCGAGTCGGCGGCGCCGCCGCGGCTGACGTTCTCGGCGGTGTTCTTGCCGGTGGGCAGGCGGCCGGTGGTCTCGTCGAGGCCGGGCACCCGGAAGTCGATGCCGATGCCGAGCAGGCTGGCCGCGTCGGCGGCGTCGCCGACCGAGACATCCTGCGGCGCTTTGTGTTTGGTGACCGCGGCGACATTCTTGAACAGCTCGATCATGCCGCCGACCGGGTACAGCCCGGTGAAGGCGATATTGCCGCGCTCACTGGCCTGACTGTTCTGGGCGACCGCGACCAGGGCCCCGCTGGAGGGCTGGATGGCCACGATGGAGGTGGGCGAGCCGGTACTCACCGCGGCGTCCTCGGCGGCGCGCTGCAGGTGCTGGTCCATGGTGCCCGGGACGTCGGGTCCGGGCGGGCCCTGTTCCCCGGCGAGCTGGGTGACCATGGCCCCGTTGGGCTCGAACAGCTGCACGCCCCAGCCGGAGTGGTTGTCGCGGTTCTCGTCCCACACCTTGGTGAGCGCGTCGAGCATGGGCGACCACACCCGGCGGTCGGCGGAGATGAGCTTGGGCTGCTTCTCCAGCACCACGCCCGGGATCGGGGCCATGCGCGGTTCGAGGATGGCGAAGTCGCCGTCGCGCAGGTTGACCGCGGTGATGGGTTTGCCCTGCGCGGCCGAAAGCTGTTGCATCAGGGCCGGTCCGTCGATGAGCGGGGCGACCGGGGCGATGGCGGCGGCGAGCGCGTTGGTGGAGGCGACCGGGTCGGTGATCTTGGCCGGGTCCAGCTTGACCACATTGATGGTCTGCTCGGTCATGAGCGGCTGGCCGACGATGTCGTTCACCCGCGGGGAGGGCTGGGCTTCGGTGCGGACCAGTTTGGCGGTCCGCTTGGCGTCGAGCTGCGGCATGACCAGGGCGGGATCCCACGAGATGCGCCAGCCCACACTGAGTTTGCGGACGGTGCCGTTGAGGTCGTACTTCCAGTTCCGGTTCTCGCCGAAGTTCCAGGCACCGGTCATGGAGAAGAGGCCGGTTGTACCGTCCAGTTTGATGAACTGGGTGACGCGGTACTCGGGCTTACCCGGTCCCAGGCCCTCGAAGACTTGCTTCAGCGTTGCCGAGGCGCCCGCCGGATAGGAGGTCAGTCGCGACGCTCCGTCGTAGTCCTTCTTGTCGATCAGCGAGGTGAACTGATCGACCACATTCTCCGCGCCCGTCGATTTGTCCCGAAACCCACACGACCCCATCGCGATCGCGACGGCCGCCACACCCGCGAGTGCGATAGCACCCCGAACTCGGAAGCGGCGGGATCCCCACACATCCATATCGCCCACTCTTCACTCTGGCCACATCAGCATCAGGTCCACGGTACCGCGCTCCGAACGCCGCGGCGCCACCTTCTCCACCAGGAGCGCACGTACTGAGCATCACCATAGTGCCGAAATCGTTCAGTAGGGACCAGTTACATGATCACCGGTCGGTTACAGCACTGGCGTATTCGGGACTCGGCAGACCGTTCGGTTCTCACTGGTGACAGCCCCGCGCGCGATTCGTGACCATGCCTCGAGACCCCGTTCTCCCAGAGCGGAACCCACGCACCCAATTTCGACGTAACGTTGTAATCAGCATTACAACTCCATGCCGTAAGTGAGTGTGACCAACATGAGACACGGACATCGTGGACCCGGCTTCGGACGCACCGGCGGTTGGCAGCAGGCCGACCTCCCCGACGTCTCGGACGCCCCCGACTGGTTCGCTGGCAGATTGCCAGCCGACTGGTTCACCGGTCCCGCAACCCTCGAGGTCGATCGCGACGAAATCGTCGTCCTCGGCGAACTCCCGCTCCCCCCAGCCGAATCCACCCCCGCCGCCGAACCCGGCGCGGACGCCCCCGCCGCCGACGCGGGCCCGGCCGGCGTCCCGCAGGCCACCCGTGAGGGCCTGCTCGCCCGCTTCCGGGAGTCCACCCGGCCCGCCCGCATGCAGATCGCCCAGGAGGCGCAGGCCCGCTACGGCCGCAATGTCGCCTGGGGCGTGCTCATGGACGGCGAACGAATCATGTTCACGCATCTGGCCGTACCGGTCATGACCCGATTGCGCCAGCCCGAGCGCAAGGTGCTCGACACCCTGGTCGACGCCGGGGTCGCCCGCTCCCGCTCCGACGCGCTGGCCTGGACGGTCAAGCTGGCCGGCAAGCACGCCGAGGAGTGGCTCGGGGAATTGCGCACGGCCATGCGCAAAGTCGACGACCTGCGGACGGAGGGACCGCGCGGCCTGTGATCGCCCGACCGGCCGATAGAGTGGGCGCATGCCTGCTACCGGCCCGATCCTGGTGCTCAACGGCCCCAATCTGAACATGCTGGGCACCCGTCAGCCCGAGGTGTACGGGGCCGACACGCTCGACGACGTGGTCGAACTGTGCCGCAAGACCGCGGCGCGGTTCGATCGCGAGATCGTGGCGTTCCAGTCCAATCACGAGGGCGCGCTGATCGATCGCATTCACGCCGCCCGCGGTGTGGAGTCCGGCATCGTCATCAATCCGGGCGGGCTCACGCACACCTCGGTGGCGCTGCGGGACGCGCTGGTGATCCCGGAGGTGCCGATCGTGGAGGTGCACATCAGCAATGTGCACGCCCGCGAGGAGTTCCGGCACCACTCGTTCGTGTCCCCGATCGCGACCGCGGTGATCGCGGGCATGGGCATCCAGGGCTACGCGGCGGCCGTCGAGTTCCTCAGCACGCGCTGACCGGTTCCGCGCCCGCGCCGAGCGGCGCGGATCCTTCGCAGCAGGGCCCGGCTCTCCCCAGAGCCGGGCCCTTTTTCACGTTCTCGATAAATAGCTTGAGCACCTCAAAATGTAGTAGTTATGCTACATCCAATCCGGCTTCTACTACGGAGGGGTGCCATGACGGTCGGCGAGGACGTCGTACTCGACGTCGAGAATCTGCGTATGCGCTACGGCTCGCGCGACGTACTGCACGATGTCGGTTTCCAGGCGCATCGCGGCGAGGTGGTGGCCCTGCTCGGGCCCAACGGCGCGGGCAAGACCACCACCATCGAGATCCTCGAGGGCTTCCGCATGCGCTCGGCGGGCCGGGTCGAAGTACTCGGAACGGACCCCGCGCACGGCGAGGAGGCCTGGCGGGCGCGTCTGGGCGTGGTGCTGCAATCGTGGCGCGACCACGGCAAATGGCGGGTGCGCGAACTCCTCGAGTACCTGGGCATGTACTACGCGCCCTACTCCACCCCCGCCATCCGCCGGCCCTGGGACACCGACGAGCTGATCGCCGCCGTCGGCCTCACCGAACACGCGGGCGCCAAGGTGATGACCCTGTCCGGTGGCCAGCGCCGTCGCCTGGACGTGGCCATCGGCATCGTCGGCCGCCCCGAACTGCTGTTCCTGGACGAGCCGACCGCGGGCTTCGATCCGCAGGCCCGCCGCGAATTCCACGACCTGGTGCACCGTCTCGCCGACGACGACCACACCACCATCCTGCTCACCACCCACGATCTGGACGAGGCCGAGAAGCTGGCCGACCGCATCCTGATCCTGGCCGGCGGGCGCATCATCGCCGACGGCTCCGCCGATCAGCTCTCCCGCCGCATCGCCGGTGAGGCCGAGGTGAAGTGGACCCGCGACGGGCAGCGCTTCGTGCACACCACCACCGAGTCCACCAAGTTCGTCCACGAGCTGTTCAAGCAGTTCGGCGAGGCCGTCGAGGAGCTGGAAGTGCGCCGCGCCTCGCTCGAGGACACCTACATGACCCTGGTCCAGCGGTTCGAATCCGGCCAGGGCGACATCGAATTGCACAGTCTGGAAGAGGTGGCCCGATGAACGCGACGACCGTGGCGATCCGGGCGGGGCTCCGGCGCGGCCGCATCGAAGTGGTGCAGACCCTCACCAACGGGATGGACATCTTCTCGCAGTTCTTCTGGCCGGTGGCCACCATGGTCGCGGTGTTCTTCATGCGCCACGGTGACTTCGAGGGCACCGGCGTCGGACTGGGCGCGCTGGCGCTGCCCAGCGTGCTCGGCATGCTGGTCGCCTTCACCGGCATGTTCGGCATCGCCCAGGGCCTGGCCATGGACCGCGAGGACGGGACCCTGTTGCGCGCCAAGGCCACTCCCAACGGAATGCTGGGCTATCTGATCGGCAAGGTCGCCGCGGTCTCCGGTGTCACCGTGGTGCAGGTGGCCCTGATCCTCGGTTTCGGCCTGTTCGCGATCGGCGGGGTGAGCCTGGACAGCGTCGGCGCATGGGCCACGCTGATCGGCATCCTGGCGCTCGGCCTGCTGGCCTGCCTGCCGCTGGGCGCGATCATCGGCTCGGCGTTCGACAGCCCGCGCAGCATCGGCTTCGTGTCGTTCCCCATCATGGGTCTGGTGGCGATCTCCGGAATCTTCTACCCCATCACCAGCCTGCCCGGCTGGCTGCAGGCGGTGGCGCAGGTGTTCCCCATCTACTGGATGGGCCTGGGTATGCGCTCGGCCATGCTGCCCGACAATGCTTCGGTGGTGGAGCTGACCCACTCCTGGCGGCACCTGGAAACCGTCGCGGTGCTGGGCGCGTGGGCGGTCGCGGGCATCCTGATCGCGCCGATGGTGCTGGGCGCGTGGGCGGTCGCGGGCATCCTGATCGCGCCGATGGTGCTGCGCCGCATGGCCCGCCGCGAATCCGGGGCGGCCGTGGCGGCCCGCCGCGAGAGGGCCATGGCGCGTGCCTACTAACAGCGAGGTCATCTACAACCGGATCGCCATGTTGCGGGCCGAGCGCGGGATCTCGCGGCGGGAACTGGCCGAGGCCCTGGGCGTGCACTACCAGACGGTCGGCTATCTGGAGCGCGGCGAGTACAGCCCGAGCCTGCACCTGGCGCTGCGGCTGGCGGCCTATTTCGAGGTGCCGGTGGAGATCATCTTCTCCACCGCCCCGTTCCCGCGCATCGGCTCCGAAACCGCCTGAGCCATCAGCTCGTAGGTCGACACCGGGCTCCCGGCCGCCAGGCTGGCGGCCACCGCCCGGCGCCAGAACGCCTGGGCGGTGTGCGAGAGCGTGGCGTCCACGCCGGCCTCCTCGCTGGCGTCGATGACGTGCTGCGCGCCCGCGTCCATCATGCGCAGCCCCGCCAGGTCGGCCCAGCCGCCGCTCGCGTTCCGCACCGAGAACTGCTCCATGAAGTACGGGAAGGCGGCATTGGAGCGCACCGCGAACGGCACGAACTGCGCGATGTCGTGACCCGCCCGGGCGATCATGGCCGTGGCCTGGTCGAAAGCCAGCAGCCAGGGATGGAAGATGGTGAGCAGGCCCTGGTAGAAGACCTGGGCCAGACCGTCATCCGCGCCCAGGTACTCCGGCGGGCTGAGCGGGCGCAGCAGCTCGGCGTGCGCGTCGAAGACCGCGCGCGGGCCGCTGTAGAAGATGTACGACGCCGGGTGCTCGATATTGTTGCCCGCCGACATGACGCCGCCGGACAGGAATTCGGCGCCGTGCTCCCGCACCCACGCCGCGCCCCGGCGCGCCTGCTCGGGCGAATCCGAGGACAAGTTGGCGATCACCTTGCCGCGCAGGCGATCCGCGACCGGGCCGAGCACGTCGTACATGGCGGCGTAGTGGGTGAGGCTGAGCACCACCACCTCGTTGGCGTCGAGCGCCTCGGCGACGGTGCCCACGCGCGTCGCCCCGAGCTCGACCATGGCGTCCGCCTTCTCGGGGCTGCGGTTCCACACCGTCACCTCGACCCCGGCCTTCAGGAAGGCCTTCACCATGGCCCGGCCCATCGGGCCCAGGCCGATGACGGTGACGGAACTGCGCTGATCGGACATGCTGTACCCCTTCGATTTCGGCTGTTCTGCGGTGGCGCGCCGGAATCGATGGTCGTCCGGGATCGGTAGCCTCGGGAAGACCGCACTCGCGGGTGCGGTTGCTTACCTGGAGGTTGGCAATCTGGTCAGGAGGGCGCGATGAGTACCGGCGGTGACAGGGATCACGAGGTGTGCGGCATGTCCATCGCCATCGGCGCGGTCGGCGGCAAATGGAAACTGCACCTGATGTGGGTGCTGGCCGAGGGCACCCAGCGCTTCGGGCAGATCCGGCAGCTGCTGACCGGCGTGAGCGAGAAGGTGCTCACCGAGAACCTGCGGCAGATGGAGGCGAGCGGCCTGGTGCACCGGGAGATCTTCCCGGAAATCCCACCGCGCGTGGAGTATTCGCTCACCGAGCTGGGCCAGGAGCTCAGCGCGGCGCTGCGACCGCTGGAGGAGTGGGGCGACCGCAATCGGAACCGGATTCCCGGCCGCGCGCTCACCCCGTCCGCCTAGGCTCCGCCGATCCGCTCACCGATCCGTTCCAGCAGGTCCGCGGCGTCCGCCATGCTGCGGGCCGGGTCGGGCTCCAGTTCCGACAGGGCATAGGCCGCCTCGAATCCGGCGTCCCGCACCTGGTCCGGGGTCAGTCGTACCCGGCCCGCGACCGCGATGACCGGCAGGTCGGCCGCCCGGGCCGCGCGGCAGACCCCGATCGGGGCCTTGCCGGACAGACTCTGCGCGTCCAGCGAGCCCTCCCCCGTGACGACCAGGTCGGCGTCCTTCAACTGGGCCGGGAAGTCGATGAGGTCGAGGATCAACTCGATGCCGGGGCGCAGCCGCGCGCCGAGGGCGGCGAGCGCCCCGAATCCGGCGCCGCCCGCCGCGCCCGCGCCCGCCCGGTCCGCCCATTCCGGCCCGAGCACGGCGGCCCAATTCTTCAGTGCCGCTTCGAGAGTGGCGACCTGCTCGGGGTCCGCGCCCTTCTGCGGGGCGTAGATGGCGGCCGCGCCGCCGGGCCCGAGCAGCGGGTTGTCCACATCGCTGGCCAGGGTCACGGTCGCATCGGCCAGTCCGGGATGCAGATCGCCGCGGTCCACCCGCACGGCGCGCGCGAGTGCCGCTCCCCCGCAGGGCAATTCATTGCCGTCGACGTCGAGGATGCGCAGGCCGAGAGCTTGCAGCAGGCCCGCGCCGCCGTCGGTGGAGGCGCTGCCGCCCAATCCGAGCACGATGTCGCGCGCACCCCGGTCGAGCGCGTCGCCGATCACGTCACCGACGCCGTAGGTGCTGGCGTGCAGGGGATCCGGTTGCCCGTCCGGCAGTTTCGCGAACCCGCTCACCGCGGCCAGCTCCACCACGGCCGTGCGCCCGCGCACCGCGTAGGAGGTGGTCACCGGTGCGAGGGTGGGGCCGAAGCTCTCGACCTCGACCCGCTCCCAGCCCGCCGCCACGAAGGCGTCCACGGTCCCGTCGCCGCCGTCGGCCACCGGTGAGCGCCGCACCTCGGCGCCCGGGTCGGCGCGGGTGATTCCCGCCGCGAGTGCGTCCGCCACCTGCGCGGCGGTCAGTGAGCCCTTGAATTTGTCCGGGGCGAGCAGCACCCGGCGCGGCCGTGGGTCCGTCATGCGTCCAGTGTGATCGCTGCGCCGGAAAGCGACACGCCAGGCGACACGGTTCGGTCGAACGGACAAATTGCCAGGGCCGGGGAACTAGCGTCGCACGCATGCCGAGTCAGTCGATCGAGGTCCGTAAGAATTCCGCGCTGGAGCGGTTCGAGTTGTATATCGACGATTACCTCGCCGGGGTCGCGGCGTATCAGGACACCGCCAATGAGCGGGCCTTCGTGCACACCGAGATCTATCCCCAGTTCGAGGGGCAGGGCTACGGGCGCAAGCTGGTGCAGGGTGCGCTCGATCAGACCCGGGACGCGGGGTTCGGGATCCTGCCGCTGTGCCCGATGGTGCACCACTTCGTCGAATCCCGGCCCGAATACCTGGCTTTGGTGCCGCACTGGTCCCGGGAACGGCTCAATCTGCCGCAGCACTGACGCCTAGTACGCCTTCACCGCTCCGTCCAGCGCGACCTGCAGTTCGTCGCGGACCACCCGAGTGATCTCGGCGGGTTTGGCGGGCAGCTCGGCGACCGGCACCCCGAAGTAGAAGCTGGCCGAGTACGCCTCCTCCTTGGTGGGTTCCACCGCCGGATCCAGGCGCGGTCCGTAGCTGAGCCCGAGGCTCACCAGCGCGGGTTCGGCGCCGAGCTTCTTGGCCCGGAAGGCGATATGGCCGATGCCGCTTCCGATGGTCTGCACCTGGGTGGGGTCGACATCGTTGCAGGTCCCCTCCGGGAACACCGCGATCCCGTCCCCGCGCGCCATGCGCTCGGCGCAGATGTCGATCATGCGCTGTCCGGCCGCATTGACCGCGCGCACCCCGTGGTCCTTGCCGCGGAAGACCGGGATCCCGCCCATCATGTCGATGCGTCCGCGCAGCTTGGGCTCGGTGAACAGCTCGTCCTTGGCCAGCACCCGGGTGCGCCCGATGACCGGCCGCATGGCGCTGCGCCAGGCCGCGGCGGCGACCGTGTACGGATCCAGCTGGGAAAGGTGGTTCACCGCGATGAGCAGCGGACGCCGCTGGGAGATCAACTCGCGCAACTTCTCCCGCGCCCCGGCCGCGTAGGTGATACGGGGCCGGTAGCGACGACCGAGCAGCCAGTAGGCCGCCTTCGCCTTCAGCACGTTCTGCTGGTCATCGCGGTAGAAGTCGTACACGGTGTCGGCGTTCTCGAGGATGACCTCGGGGCGTTCCATAGCGCCCACCCTAGCTACCAACCGCAAGGTATGCGGGACAAGTTCTTCCGCCCCCGACGGCACAAAAGGGTAACCGGCAAATTAAGCAACGCAATTACCGTGTCTCAGTGCGATGATGGCTGAGTGGCGCGTGCAGAGGAACACGGTGACCGATCTCGACGCGAATTCCGGCATGAGGACCAGGTGGTTCGGCCAGGAACTCTGTTGGTGTCGGCAACCGATCTGACCGAGCCGTCCTTCCGGCGCTCGGTGGTCTACATCCTCGAGCACAATGACGGCGGCACCTGGGGCGTGGTGCTCAACAAGCCCAGCGACACCGCCCTGCACGATGTGCTCCCCAACTGGTCCGAACTCGCCGCCGGGCCGCGCGCCCTCTACATCGGCGGCCCCGTGAAACGCGATGCGGCACTCTGCCTGGCCACCATCAAGGTGGGCGCGTCCATCGCCGGGGTGGCCGGCGTGCGGCGGGTCGACGGCCGGGTGGCCCTGGTGGACCTGGATTCCGACCCCGACCGGATCGAAGGTCTGGTCGACGGCATCCGGGTCTTCGCGGGCTACGCCGGCTGGACCTTCGGCCAGCTGCAAGGCGAACTGGACCGCGGCGACTGGATCGTCCTCTCGGCCCTGCCCACCGACCCCCTGGCGGGCCGCGTCGACCTCTGGGCCCACGTCCTGCGCCGCCAACCCCTCCCCCTCGCCCTCCTCGCCACGCACCCGATCGAACTGGAACGCAACTAGGATCGTGGATCCGGTATGGCACACACTGCCGTCCCGAACGCGACCACTGATCCGGTGACCTATGGGTAACTCACCGGGTACGACCAGAACTCGACCAGCTTCACACCGCCGGTCCGGTGCGCGACCGATGTGGCACCCGGCCGTCGGCAAGAGTCGCGGAGAGGCGGGTTAGCGCGATGCCGGAGGACCAGGCCGCCTTGCTCCGTGCGCTCTACGAGGAGCACGCGGGCGCGTTGTGGCGCTATACCTACGGGTTGGTCGGGGATCCGGGCCGGGCCGAGGACATCGTGCAGGAGACCCTGCTGCGCGCCTGGCAGCGGCCGAATGTGCTGGATCAGTCCACCAGTTCCGCGCGAGCGTGGCTGTTCACGGTCGCCCGTAATCTGGCGGTCGACGAGCATCGCAGCGCGCGCAGCCGACGCGAATTCCGCACCGATCACCCGCCGGAGGTGCCCGAACCGGACAAGACCGATCGGGCGCTGGACGGCTGGCTGGTGGCGGACGCGCTGGCGCGGCTGAGCGTCGATCACCGCGAAGTGATCGTCCGCGCCTACTACCGGGGTCTGTCCACGCATCAGATCGCGGGGGAACTGGAGATCCCGGAGGGCACGGTCAAGTCCCGCATGCACTACGGCATGCGGGCATTGCGATTGGTGCTGCAGGAGATGGGGGTGACGAGATGACCGAGGGCCATGAGCTGTGCGATGGCTACACCACGTGGGATGGCGCGTATGTGCTCGGCGCTCTCGCCCGGGACGACCGCCGCGAGTACGAGGAGCATCTGACCGGATGCGAGTCCTGCCGCGCGGCCGTGTCGAAACTGGCGGGACTGCCCGGCCTGCTGGGGCTGGTGGACCCTGAGACCGCGCTGTCGATTACGGCGCAGGAGGATCCGTCCGCGAGCGTGCCGCCGCCGCCCGAACGCCTGCTGCCCGCCCTGGCGGACCGGGCGCTGGCGAGCCGTCGGCGCGGCCGCCGGTGGTCGATCGGCGCGGCGGTGGCCGCGGCGGCCGCGGCGATAGCGATCGCGGTGCCGGTGACCGCCACCGTCGCACAGTCCGACCGTCCGGCGGTAGTGCAGCAGGTGGTGGCGCAGGGACCGCTGAAGCCGCAGACCGACACCCCGATCCAGGCCACCTTCAAGGTGGTGTCGATCAACGGCCGGACCCGGGTGGACATGTGGTGCTCCTACCCGCCGTCCGACGAGAAGGACGAGGTGTACGGGTGGACGCTGTCGATGTGGGTGACCCGCGATGACGGCGTGCAGTCCAAACTCGCCGAGTGGACGGTCAAGTCGGGCCAGAGCCTGACCGTGGACGGCACCGCGTCGGCCTCGCCGGAGCAGTTGAAGACGGTGGAGATCCGCAATCCGTCCGGCAAGGTCCTGCTGGCGGCCGGGCTCTAGGCGGTCTTCCGACGGAAAGTCGTGGTGGCCCAGAAGTATCCGGCGACGGTGATCACCACGCACCAGCCGATGGCGAGCGCCCCGTTGTGCCCGATCGGCCCGCCCATCAGCAGCCCGCGCAGGGTTTCGGTGATCGGCGTGAACGGCTGGTACTCGGCGAACTGCTTCACCCCGGCGGGCATGGTGTCGGTGGGCACCAGCCCGCTGCCGAGGAAGGGCAGCAACATGATCGGCATGGGCAGGTTGGAGGCGCTCTCCGGGGTCTGGGCGACCAGGCCGAAGCCCGCGCCGAGCCAGTTCACCGCGAACACCATCAGCCCGAGCAGCCCGAACGCCGCCAGCCATTCCAGCGCGTTCGCGTGCGGCCGGAAGCCGATGGCGAGCGCGGCCAGCGTCATCACGACCACCCCGGCCATGCCCTGGATCCAGGTGCCCACCACATGCCCGGTCAGCACCGACGGATGCGAGAAGTGCATGGTGCGAAAACGATTGATGATGCCCTTGGTCATATCGGTGGACACCCCGACCGCGATGCCCGCGACCATGTAGGCCGGGATCAGCAGCATCATGCCGGGCGTCAGATAGTCGATGTACCGGCCGCCGGTAGCGGACTTCAGCGCGCCGCCGAACACGAAGTTGAACAACAGCAGCAGCACCACCGGCATGACGACCAGTGCGAAGGTCATGCCCGGATACCGCTTGGCGTGCACCAGATTCCGCCGCAGCATCGTCTTGGAATCGGCGAACGACGTGGTGAGAGTGCTCATCTCAGGTTCTCCTTTGCGGGAGCGTGGCCACCGGTGAGGGCGAGGAAGACATCGTCGAGATCGGGGGTGTGCACGGACAGTCCCGCGGGCTCCACCCGTGCGGCGTCCAGCCGGTCGAGCACCTCGCGGACCGAGCGCACCGCGCCGTCGCTCGGAATGGCCAGGGTGAGATCGCCGTTGACCTGCGCCGCGTCGCCGAACAGCTGTGCGGCGGAGTCGAATTCACCGCGTTCGAGGAAGTCGAGCCGGATGTATCCGCCCGGCACCATGCGCTTGAGCTGGTCCGCCGTGCCCTCGGCCACCAGCCGCCCCTGATGCAGCACGGCGATGCGATCGGCCAGCTGATCGGCTTCTTCGAGGTACTGGGTGGTGAGGAAGATGGTGACGCCTCGCGCGGTGAGGTCGCGAATGATGTCCCACATGGCCCGGCGGCTGCGCGGATCCAATCCGACGGTGGGTTCGTCGAGGAAGATGATGCGGGGATCGCCGACCAGCGTCATGGCCAGATCCAGTCGCCGCGTCATGCCGCCGGAGTAGCTGGACGCGATCTTGTCGGCGGACTCCTCGAGATCGAAGGTGGCCAGCAGTTCCGCTGCGAGCCTGCGGTTCTCGGCGCGGGGCAGATGGTGCAGGTCTCCCATCAGCAGGAGATTCTCGCGCCCGGTGAGCAGTTCGTCGACGGCCGAGAACTGGCCGGTGACCCCGATGACCGACCGCACCCCGTCGGCATCGGTGACCGGATCGTGCCCGCCGACGCTGATCTCGCCGCCGTCGGGCCGCTTCAGCGTGGACAGGATCTCCACGGTGGTGGTCTTGCCCGCGCCATTGGGTCCGAGCAGCGAGAACACGCTGCCCGCGGGCACGGTGAAGTCGATGCGGTCGAGCACGATCTGCTCGCCGAAGGATTTGCACAGGCCGGTGACGCTGATGGCCGCCGGACCGGGGTCGAGGTTCATGTCTCCCTCTCATCAATTAATAGGCATGAATGCATGCGTTATCTACGCCGTGACCGCCGAGGCTTGCGGTCAAGGTTGCCGGTTACAGCTGTTCGGTTGTGCTACCGGGATTGCCGGATCAGATGTCGAGGTCCTCGACGTTCGGATGTTCGGTGGCGTCGATGACGCGGGCGTAGAGCCGATCCGGGATCTTGCCCTTCAGCTCCCGCACGGTGTCGAAGACCTCGAGGGTGAAGTCCCCCCAATTCTGTTCCCCCACACCGAGGAAGCGCCGCCACTGCCGCCAGTCCTTGAGGATGTTGGTGTCGGCCGGGAACTCCGACCAGTTGGAGAAGTGGCTGTGCACCGCGTACGCGCCTTTGCGTGTGCGGTACACCCGGATGTCCTCGATGCGCTCATTGGTCACCTGGTGCCAGTCGGTCAGCAGGGTGGCGGAGAATCGAACCTGTCGGATCCCGTCCTTGCCGACTTTGAGGACCACCTCGTCGTAGCCCTGCCGGCGGCCCTCCTCGAGCTCGATGAAGCGCCGCAACGCCGTCACGATCGCCCCCGAGAGATTGCCCCCGACCAGCTCCTGAGCCCGCTGAAAGAGTGCGAGGTCGTCATCGGACACGTAGATCGTCTTGTTCGGCATGACCCAACTATACGTAGACGTATACATACACGGCAAGGTTCGGTTCGAGAACGCCAGGCGGTCGAGCAGCGGCATTGAACCGCTGGGTACCCGGATTTCGTATCCCGAGTGAGCGGTACTCGGTCGCCGGTGGCGACCACCGAAAGGAATCGCCCATGCATAGCGGGACACGGGTCGCGGACCGGCTGGTCCAGGCGATCTCGACGCTGGGCGTCCGGCACCTGTTCGGGGTCGGCGGCGCGAATATCGAGGATCTGTACGACGCGGCCTACGAACAGCGCGACCTGATCACCGCGGTGGTCGCCACGCACGAGTTCGGCGCGGCCACCATGGCCGACGGCTACGCGCGCTCCACCTCGGGCCTCGGAGTGGTCTGCGCGACCTCCGGCGGCGGGGCCGTGAACCTGGTCGCGGGACTCGCCGAATCCTTCGCCTCCCGGGTGCCGGTGCTGGCCCTGATCGGCCAGCCCCCGACCGCGTTGGAGGGCAAGGGCGCGTTCCAGGACTCCAGCGGGCAGGCGGGCAGCTTCGACGCGGTGGCGCTGTACTCGCCGATCTCGCGGTACTGCGCGCGCGTGGAGGCCCCCGCCGACCTGCCCGCGCACCTCGCCCGCGCCGTCGCCGCCGCCCGCCGCGGCGGCCCCGCGGTGTTGTTGCTGCCCAAGGACATTCAGCAGGCCGACCTGGTCACCCCGGATTTCGTGCCGCCCGCGCGCACCTACCGCCGGGAGATCGAGAGCCTGTGGCGGGTGGTGCACATCGTGCGCGGCGCCCGGGCCCTCGGCAAGATCGTGATCATCGCCGGGGACCAGGTGGCCCGCGACGACGCCCGTGAGGAACTGGCCCGCTTCGCCGCCCGGCTGGACGCGGCCGTCGGGGTCGCGCCCGACGCCAAGGACGTCTACCACCACGCCGACCCGGGGTTCTGCGGCGTCTCCGGCAGCATGGGCAATCCGGAACTGCTGGACGCGCTGCAGGGCGCCGCCCTGTGCCTGTTGATCGGCACCCGCATGCCGGTCACCGCGCGGGCGGGTATGGAGGACGCGCTGGCGGCCGTGCCGCTGGCGAGCGTGGGCGCGCTGCCGCCGTTCCTGCCCACCGCCCACGCGCACAGTAACTATCTGGCCAAGACACTCGACGAGCTGATCGCCGAATTGGATTCCGGCCCGGCCGAGGACACGGCCCGGATCATTCCGCTGCGGCCGCACCCGCACCGCGAGCCCGCCCTCACGCCGCTGCCCGTCCCGCCCGCACACGGTCCCGGACTGCGGTATCGCGAGGTGGTCGAGATCATCAACGACGCGCTGCCGCCGGGCGCGGACGTATTCGCCGACGCGGGCAATACCGGTGCGGCCGTGGTGCATCACCTGCGGCTGCCGCGCGGCGGCCGGTTCACGGTGGCGCTCGGCATGGGCGGCATGGGGTACGCGTTCGGGGCGGGCATCGGATCCGCGTTCGCCCGCCACCGCCGCCCCGACGGCGGTCCGCGGCGCACCTTCGTGATCGCCGGGGACGGGGCGTTCTTCATGCACGGCATGGAGATTCACACCGCCGTCGAGCACCGGCTGCCGATCACCTTCATCGTCCTCAACAACAACGCGCACGCCATGTGCGTCACGCGCGAACAGCTGTACTACGGGGATCGGTACAGCTTCAACCGATTTCGTCCCGCGTATCCGGGCGCGGGGATGGCCGCCATGTTCCCGGATCTGTGCACCCACGCACCGGAGAACCGGGCCGAGCTCGCCGCGGCACTGCGGCACTGTCTCGACCGCCCGGGTCCGTCGTTCGTCGCGATCGACTGCGATCCCGACGAAATCCCGCCGTTCACACCGTTCCTGACGCCACCCAGGAGGTAATCCGTGACCACCAGCGCCCTGCCCGCCCTCAGTGACATTCCGGACGGAGTCGTGCCCGGCGTGCTGCGGATCGAGAACTCCGATCGCGACGCCACCACCCCGATCATCCTGGACATGCTCCGCTCGGTGTATCCGCACGACCAGATCTTCGGCGACTTCTGCCCGGTGCAGGGCTATATCGACGCCCCGCCCCGCGACCTGTACGAGTACCTCGCCGACACCCGGTGCCTGGAGGAGTGGACCTACAGCCTGCGCGGATTCACCGAGACCGAGGAACCCGGACTGTGGGAGTCCTACGACCGGCTGGGCGACAGCACCCGGATCTACACCCGCACGGTGGCCAATCCCGAGGCCATGACCGTGGACTACCACTGCGCCTGGGATCAGCGCGAACACCTGTGGATGGTCTATCTGATGCGGGTGGTCGACGCCCAGGTGGTGTTCGACAAGCCGGGCTCGGTGGTGCTGTGGACGAACTGCCATCACCCGTTCTACGACAAGAACCCCTACAAGGACACCGCGCCGGACAAGCGCAAGGTGTGGGTGGGCGACTTCTGGGAGATGTTCTCCGCCGGGCACCAATTGGAGCTCGACAACCTGCGGGTCATCGCGGAGTACCGCGCCTCGCACGGACTGCCCATCAAGCCCGCCTGGATGAAGTGAGGATGCGCCATGGACTTCACCGATCCCGCCCTGCGGACGCCGCCGGCGGTCAGCCTGGTCGACGTCGCCGGGTACCTGCCCGGTGATCCGGTCGGCACCGAGTACTTCACGCAGTTCTCGCGCTCGGACCGGATGGCCAAGAACGTCATGTTCCGCGCTCCCCAGGGCCGTCACCACGTGGGCCGCGACGAGACCGCCGTGGACATGGTCGAGCGGGCCGTCGCCCCGCTCATCGAACGCCATGGCGCATCGGAGATCTCGAACATCGACGTGCTGCTCACCCACACCCAGCTGCCCGACAATCCCGTGCTGGGGGCGGGACCGGAGGTGGCGCGGCGGCTGAACATGAAGCCGCGCTGGGTCTTCGACATCCACAACGGCGGCTGTGCGGCGTTCGTGCACATGATGTGGACCGCCCGCATGATCCTGCAGACCACCGACGCGCGCACCGCGCTCATCGCCTGCACCCAGAACTGCGCGGGCCCGGTGTTCACCCAGCCCGACATCCGCGGGCTCGCGCAGGCCCCCGTCCCCGGCGACGGCTGCGGGGTCGGCCTGCTGGTGAAGAACAGCTCCGCGCCCATTCTCGACATCGAATGCCGCACCTATCCGGAGTTCGCGGGCGATATGGAATTCAGCACCAATGGCGACCGCAAGTACTGGGAGCCGGGCGAGGGCCAGGGTTGCGTCAGCTTCACCGAATCCAAAGTGGCCAAGGTGATGACCCGCGGCAATCGGCTGGTGCCGGAGGTCGCGCAGGCGGTGTGCAAGCGGATCGGCGTGAAGTCCAGCGATCTCGACACCTTCGTCACCAACCAGCCCAACCGGCTGTTCCTGCGCAACTGGAACGAGGCCATGGAACTGCCGCCCGAACGCCATCCCGACACCTTCGACAGCTGCGGAAACCTGTTCGCCGCGGGCATTCCGGTGACGCTCGACGCCGAGAACCGGGCGGGGCGGCTGCGCAACGGCTCGGTGGTGCTGATGGCCGCCTTCGCGCACGCGGGCGACTTCGCGGGAGCCGCCGCCGTGCGCTGGGGAGCCGCCCGATGACGCGCCCGGTGCCGTGGCCGACGGGGCTGCGCGGCGACTCGTCCGCCGTCCGCTACGACCTGAGCCTGAGCGAGAATCCGTTTCCGCCACTGCCTTCCGTCATCGCCGCGATCGACACCAGTCTCGGCGGTGCCAACCGGTACCCGGAATTCCTGCCGCAGCGGCTGCCCCGGCTGATCGGCGAGCACCTCGGGGTGGACGCCGACCGGATCGTGGTGGGGGCGGGCGCGACGGGGGTCGCCATGCAGATCATGCAGACCCTCCCCCGCCGCGGATCCGAATTCGTCTACGCCACACCGACCTTCGACGGCTATCCGATCATGGCGAACTTGGTGGGACTGCGGCCGGTGGCGGTGCCGCTGGACGCCGACGGCCGCCAGGACCTGTGGGGCATGGCGCGTGCGGTCGGCGATCGCACCGGACTGATCGCGGTGTGCCGCCCGCACAATCCGACCGGCACCGTGGTCGGGGCCAGCGAGCTGAAGGCGTTCCTGTGCTCGATCCCGGCCCGGGTGCCGGTGATCCTGGACGAGGCGTACGTCGAATTCCTCGGCGCGGCCGACGCACTGGACCCCCTCGAACTTATCCACAGGCATCCCAATGTGCTGGTCCTGCGCACTTTCTCCAAGGCGTACGGGCTGGCCGGGCTGCGGATCGGCTACGCCTTCGGCGCGCCGGAACCGGTGCGGCGGGTGCGGCGGCTGCAACTGCCGTTCGGGATGCCCGGCCCGGCGGTGGCGGCGGTGCGCGCCTCCTACGCCGCGGAAGCCGAACTGGGCGAACGGATTCTGCGCATCACCACCGAACGCGAGCTGCTCCGGATCGACCTGCGCCGCGCGGGCATCCGGGTGCCGCGCTCGAGCGCCAACTTCCTGTACCTGCCCGGCCGCGACATCGCGCCCGCGCTGGCCCGGGCCGGGATCGCGGCCAAGCGCTACCCGGACGGCAGCGCCCGCATCGCGGTGGGCGACCCGGGCGCGCACCGCGCCGTACTGCACGCCCTGGCCGACCGGCCCTCCGCCGGACTGCACCGCGCGCTGCGGCGCGAGGACAGCCGGCTGCTCTCGCTCACGGCGCGGTACGAGCCCAGCGTCCTGCGAGAGCGGCACAGGTGATCAGCTGAATCTGGTGGAACATCATGAGCGGCAGCACGACCAGGCCCACCGAGTGACCGGCGAACAGCACCGTCGCCATGGGCAGCCCGGTGGCCAGGCTCTTCTTGGAACCGCAGAACACCACCACGATCCGGTCCGCGCGATCGAACCGCACCGCCTCGCCGAGGAAACCGGTGGCCGTCAGCACGATCGCCAGGATCACGCAGCACACCGCCGCCAGGCCCAGAATCCGCCACGGCGACATGGCGTGCCAGATGCCCTCCACCATGCCCGCGCTGAACGCGCTGTAGACCACCAGCAGGATGGACCCGCGATCCACCAGCTTGGTCGGCTCGGCGTAGCGGGACAGGAAGCCCTTCACCTTGGGCCGGATCAACTGGCCCACGAAGAACGGCACCAGCAGCTGCAGCACGATGTCCACCACCGCGGACGGATCCACGCTCGCCTGTCCGGTGGTGTTCATGAGCAGGATCACCAGCGCGGGGGTCAGGAACACGCCCAGCAGGTTCGACACCGTGGCGCTCACGATCGCGCCCGCCACATTGCCCTTGGCGATGGAGGTGAACGCGATCGAGGACTGCACCGTCGACGGCACCAGGCACAGGAACAGCACACCGGTGTAGAGGTCGGGGGTGAGGATGTGCGGCACCAGCACCCGCGCGGCCAGGCCGATCAGCGGGAAGATGATGAACGTGCAGGCCAGCACCGTCAAGTGGAGTCGCCAGTGCTTGAGGCCCTCGATCGCCTCGTGCGGCGCCAGGCGGGTGCCGTAGAGCAGGAACAGCAGCGCGATGGCAATCTTCGTCAGCCAGTTCACGACCTCGGCGGCATCGCCCCGGGCCGGGAAGATGCTGGCCAGGACGACCATCCCGAGGATCGACAGAATGAACCCATCGATATAGAACTTGCTGAGAAATCGCACCGGATCAGGCTAATCACCGAAAGTTTCCTCGAATGACCACCCCGCGGTCGCTCGGATAACACGGCACCCGCACAGCCGCGATACTGGAGTTGATCGACTGTCACGACGACTCCCGAGGGGAATCGCCATGGTCCATGGGACCGTCGCGGCCGCGGCCGCGACCAACACCTGGGGGATATCCGGCCCGGCCTTCCTCTTGTTCTATGTCCTCGCCGGATTGCTGGCGATCGCCGCGGGATACGCGATCCGGGCGAGCGTGCTGCGGCGGATCGACCCGGCCTGGCCGCCCGCGGGACCCCTGACGCCCAGTGAGACCGCCCTGCTGGTCGACGACCGGCGGCCGGTGCTGGCGGCGCTCGCACAGCTGCGCGGCCACGGGATCATCGATTCCAGCGGCAAACCGGTCCGGCCCTACAGCGCGGGCGAGGCCTCGGACCTGGATCAGATCTCCCGCACCCTGTGGGCGAGCCTGAGCCGGTCGGACCAGCTGAACATGACGTCGATGCTGGTCGCGACGGCCGGCGTCACCGATCGGATGCGCAAGGATCTCAGCTACCGCGGCTACCTGTTCGGCGACCAGCAGCGAAAAGCTCTGCGGACGGCCCGGTTTCCGCTCTTCGCCGTGCTGCTGCTCGGACTGGCCCGGCTGATCGCCGGTGTGGCGAGCCACCATTCGGTGGGCTTCCTGGTGATCGTCATGATCGTGCTGGGCGTCGTCACCATCGTGGTGGGGCGCGCGCCGCGGCTGACCCGACGCGGCCACGACACCATCGAGCACGCCCGCAACGACAACCTGCATCTGCGACCCGCCAACGCGCCCGCCTACGCGGCGTACGGCGCCGGTAGCGCCGCCCTCGCGGTCGCGCTCTACGGCTCGCTCGTGTTGTGGACCCTGGACCCGGCCCTCGCCGGGGCCGCCGATCTCGCGGCCGGAGCCAGTGGCGGCGGAAGCAGTTCGTGCGGTAGCGGATCCAGCTGCGGCACCAGCGACAGCGGAGGCGGCAGCAGTTGCGGAAGCAGCAGCAGTTGCGGCAGCAGCTGCGGCGGAGGAGGCTGCGGCGGATGACCGGATCACCGCTTCCCGAGGGCGCGCTGGGCATCGGCTGGCGGCGCGAGATCTGCGGCATGGTCGCTGCGCTGGACGGCATCGGCTTCTGCGAGGTCATCGCGGAGACGTTGGCGCCGAACGGTTCCGGGCGGCGGCGCGGGCGGAGCGCCGGGGCCGTGGTGCCGGAGGAACTCGCCGCGTTGGTGGCGCGCGGGATACCGGCGGTGCCGCACGGTGTTTCGCTGTCCCTGGGCGGTGCGGAGGCGGTGGACGACCGGCGGGTCGCGCATCTGGCCGACTGCGCGCGGGCCCTGGGTTCGCCGCTGGTGAGCGAGCACATCGCGTTCGTGCGCGCGGGCGGACTGGAAGCCGGTCACCTGCTGCCGGTGCCGCGCACCCGGGAGGCGCTGGATGCCTTGGAGCGCAATATCTTCCGCGCGAGCAGGCAGCTGGACGTACCGCTGGCGGTCGAGAACATCGCGGCGCTGTTCGAATGGCCGGACGCCGACTACACCGAAGCGGAGTTCCTGCAGGAACTGGTCGAGCGCACCGGCGTCTATCTACTGCTCGATATCGCGAATGTCTATGCCAATGCCCGCAATACGTCACGTGACCCGCTGACCGAGCTGTTGCGGTTGCCCGCCGAACGGGTCGCCTACTGCCATGTGGCGGGCGGCCACGAGTCGGACGGCCGCTACATCGACACGCATGTGCACAGCGTCCCCGCAGAGGTCCTGGACCTGGTGGCCGAGTTCGCCACCGGGCGATCGGTCCCGCTCATGCTGGAACGCGACGGAAACTACCCGCCCGCAACCGAACTCGCCGCCGAACTCAACGCCATCGCCGCGGCATCCGGCCGCGCGCCCGTCACCCTGCGCCCGGAGGCGATTCCGGCATGACCATCGACTCGGAGCGCGCCGCGGGCACCCTCGCCGAACAGCAGGCCGCGATCGTGCGCGCCCTGGTCGCCGGGGACAGTCCGCCGCCCGGCTTCGACACCGGCGACCTGGCGGCCACCGCCCACGGCCTGCTGCACAAGCGGGCCGACGAGGTGGCGCGGCGCTTCCCGGGACTGGCCGTCGCCGCCGGACCCGATTTTCGCGCCCGGTATCTGGAGTGGGCGCGCACCCGCCCGAAGACCAGCACCCCCGAGGACGCGGCCGCCTTCGCCGCATCGGCCGGCCTGCCCGACCCGCGCCCGCGCCGCGGCCTGCGGGCGCGACTGCTCGGCCGCGGTCGGCACTGACGCCGACCGGATCGGCGATGATGGATCGTGGTCTTCTCCAGGCGTGATCCGCGACACGGCTTCCGGCCCAATCCCGCCCCGGCGGCCGGGACGGCCAGTCGGGTGCTGTTCCGATTCGGTGTGGCGCGGTGGGAATTCGTGCTGCGCCGAACGATCCTCGAGCCGGGCGGCCGGACCGGCTGGCACTACCACGACGGAACCCTGTTCGTGCTGGTCACCGGTGGTGCGCTCGATCATCCGCGGGCGGATTGCACACCGGTCACCGTGCGGCCGTGGCGAATCTTCCGGGAGCCCAGCGGTGCCGCGCACGCGCATCTGGCGCGCAACAGCGGCGGGCGGCCCGTCATGCTGACCGTGTTCTACGTGAATCCGAAGGGCAGCCCGCTCTCGCGGGGCATTCCGACCCCGCCCTGCGCCGGCGAACCCTCGGCGAGTGATCCGGCGCACTGAGGCATGCTGGGTTCATGATCGAGGTCGTCACCGTCAGCACCGAGCGGGAACTCGCCGAGGCCTACGCCGTGCGGTTGAAGGTCTTCGTCGCCGAGCAGGGCGTGCCGGAGGAGATCGAGATCGACGAGCTCGACGAGGTCGCCGATCATTTCCTGGGACTGCTGGACGGCCGGCCCGCGGGGGCCGGGCGACTGCTCGTGCGCGACGGGATCGGGATCCTCGGGCGGCTGGCCGTGCTGGCCGAGACCCGCGGCACCGGACTCGGCGCGGCCCTGGTCCGAGCCATCGAGGAGCGGGCGCGGGCCCGCGGACTGGTCGCGATCGAACTGCACTCGCAGACCCACGCCACCGGCTTCTACGAGAAGCTGGGCTACCGGCAGTTCGGGGAGGTCGGCATGGACGCGGGCATCCCGCACATCTGGATGCGGCGCTCGCTCACCGACTGAGTCAGGCGGTCTCGCAGGTGTCGCGCAGCGAGCACCCGCCGCAGGCGCTGCCGCACCCGCCGACCTTCTCCTCCGGGAACGCGTTCGCGATGGCCTTCTCCGCCGCCGCCGCGCCCGCACCCATGGTGAACAGCGCGATCACCACGGCGACCGCCGCGAGCACCAGCGCCGGGACGCCCCCGGACACCAGCGCCACCGCGCCACTCGCCGCGAGCAGCAGACCCGCGACGATGGAGGTCGGCCCCGCCACCTTGTTGGCCAGCTTGAAGGCCTCCTCGGTCTTCAGCGCCGCGTCGGAGTGCACCCCGAAATAGCGGTTGCCGGGCAGGGTGCCGGTGAGTCCGAGCACGCCCGTGACCACGGCCACAGCCGCGAGGACAAAGAGGATCAGCGCCACGACGAACACCCCGCCACGGTACCTGTCAGGCCGGTGGGGACCCGCCGCGGGCCTGCTCCGGACACCGGCGGCGGAACCAGCCTCGACCCTTTTTGGGGCCCGAGGTACCGACGTTTTACCCTGGTGAGCGACCTTTATCGGGGATTGGCTGGACAAGCGAAGGCAGGACCGTGCAGGACACCCGTGCAACCGAAACACCCACCGCGACCGCGGCGGGGGGCGGCGACGTTCCCGCACACCGCTACAACGCCGACCTCGCCGGCCGCGTCGAACGCAAGTGGCAACGCAACTGGGACGAGCGCGGCACCTTCTTCGCGCCCAACCCGGTCGGCCCGCTGGCCGCCGGCGTTCCCGCCGACAAGCTGTTCATCCAGGACATGTTCCCGTACCCGTCGGGCGCGGGCCTGCACGTCGGACACCCGCTGGGCTACATCGCCACCGATGTATTCGCCCGCTACCACCGCATGCAGGGCCGGAACGTGCTGCACGCGCTGGGTTATGACGCCTTCGGCCTGCCCGCCGAGCAGTACGCGGTGCAGACCGGCGCGCACCCGCGCGACACCACCATGTCGAACATCGCGACCATGCAGCGGCAGCTGGACCGGCTGGGCCTGGGCCACGACCGCCGCCGGTCGTTCGCGACCACCGACCCCGAGTACTACAAGTGGACGCAGTGGATCTTCCTGCGCATCTACAACGCCTGGTACGACGAGGGCCTGAACAAGGCGCGCCCGATCACCGAGCTGATCGCCGAATTCGATTCCGGCAAGCGGTCTCCCGCCGACGGCCGGGCCTGGGCCGACCTGTCGCCGGTCGAGCGCAACGCCGTGGTCGACTCCTATCGCCTGGTGTACCAGACCGATTCGATGGTCAACTGGTGCCCGGGCCTGGGCACCGTGCTGTCCAACGAGGAGGTCACCGCCGAGGGCCGCTCCGAGCGCGGCAACTTCCCGGTGTTCCGCAAGCGCCTGTGGCAGTGGATGATGCGCATCACCGCCTACTCCGATCGCCTGGTCGACGACCTGGACGAGCTGGACTGGCCGGAGAACGTGAAGTCCATGCAGCGCAACTGGATCGGCCGCTCACGGGGCGCGCAGGTCAAGTTCGAGGCCGGCTCGGACCTCATCGAGGTCTTCACCACCCGCCCCGACACCCTGTTCGGCGCCACCTACGTGGTGATCGCGCCCGAGCACGAGCTGGTGGACCGGCTGACCGGCACCACCTGGCCGTCCGGCACCGAGGCCCGCTGGACCTTCGGCAATGCCGACACCCCGGCCGAAGCCGTTGCGGCGTACCGCAAGTCGATCGCGGCCAAGTCGGATCTGGAGCGCCAGGAGAACAAGGAGAAGACCGGCGTCTTCCTGGGCACCTACGCCACCAACCCGGTGAACGGCGCCCGCGTCCCGATCTTCATCGCCGACTACGTGCTGTCCGGCTACGGCACCGGCGCCATCATGGCCGTCCCCGGCCACGACCCGCGCGACTGGGAGTTCGCCACCGCCTTCGGCCTGCCCATCGTGGAAGTCGTGGCGGGCGGCGACATCTCGCAGGCCGCCTACTCCGGTGAGGGCACCCTGGTGAACTCCGGATACCTGGACGGCCTGGACATCGACACCGCCAAGGCCAAGGTGATCACCCAGCTGGAGTCCGACGGCCACGGCAGGGGCACCGTCCAGTACAAGCTGCGCGACTGGCTGTTCGCCCGCCAGCGCTACTGGGGCGAGCCCTTCCCGATCGTCTACGACGAGGACGGCGCGCCGCACGCGCTGCCGGAATCCATGCTGCCGGTGACGCTGCCGGAGATGGAGGACTTCGCGCCGGTCACCTTCGACGCGGACGACGCCAACTCCGAGCCGTCCCCGCCGCTGGCCAAGGCCACCGAATGGGTGCACGTCGAGCTGGATCTGGGCGACGGCCCCAAGAAGTACCGCCGCGACACCAATGTCATGCCCAACTGGGCGGGCAGCTCCTGGTACCAGCTGCGCTACGCGGACCCGACCAACAGCGAGGCCTTCTGCGCCCCCGAGAACGAGAAGTACTGGCTGGGCCCCCGGACCGCCGAGCACGGTCCGAAGGATCCGGGCGGGGTGGACCTGTACGTCGGCGGCGTGGAGCACGCGGTGCTGCACCTGCTGTACGCGCGCTTCTGGCAGAAGGTGCTGTTCGACCTGGGTGACGTGTCCGGCTTCGAGCCGTACCGCCGCCTGTTCAACCAGGGCTACATCCAGGGCTTCGCCTACACCGACGAGCGCGGCGCCTACGTGCCCGCCGCCGAGGTCGTGGAGCGGGACGGAAAGTTCTTCTGGACCAACGCCTCCGGCACCGAGGAGGAGGTCTTCCAGGAGTACGGCAAGATCGGCAAGTCGCTGAAGAACGCCATCTCCCCCGACGAGATGTGCGACCTGTACGGCGCGGACACCTTCCGCTTCTACGAGATGTCGATGGGTCCGCTGGACACCTCGCGCCCGTGGGCGACCAAGGACGTCGTCGGCGCGCACCGCTTCCTGCAGCGTGTGTGGCGACTGACCGTGGACGAGGAGACCGGCGCGCTGAAGGTCACCGACGCCGAGCCCTCGGCCGAGGCGCTGCGCCTGCTGCACAAGACCATCGCCGGGGTCGACGACGACTACGCCAACCTGCGCGACAACACCGCGGGCGCGAAGCTGATCGAGCTGACCAACTACCTGACCAAGAACTACGGGGACGGCGCTCCCCGCAAGCTGGTCGAGCCTCTGGTCCTGATGCTGGCCCCGATGTCCCCGCACGTGGCCGAGGAACTGTGGGAACGCCTGGGCCACCACACCGCCCTGGCGCACGGCCCCTTCCCGAAGGCGGATCCCGCACTGCTGGTGGAGGATTCGGTCGAGTACCCGATCCAGGTCAACGGCAAGGTCCGCAGCCGGATCAGCGTCCCCGCCGACGCCGATCAGGCCGCGGTCGAGGCCGCCGCCCTGGCCGACGAGAAGATCGCCGAGCTGCTGGGCGGCAAGCCGCCGCGCAAGATCATCGTGGTGCCCGGCCGCCTGGTGAACATCGTCGCCTGACGCCGAGTCCCTGACATTTCGGGCCCGCATGCGCAGAGCGCATGCGGGCCTGAGTCTTTCGGGGGGGCGGGGGCGAAGCCCCTGAGAGCCTCCGAGAGTTGGAATTACCGCGGCGGGATCAGGACGTCGTTGAGGGTGACCAGTTGCAGGTTGCGCTCACGGACGATGTCCATGAGCTGGTCGTAGATGTGGGTGACGGTCGGCCGGTTGGCATGGCCGATCACGATGGACTGCGCCCGGAACCACTGGTGGGCGGCGTCGAGCAGCATGCCCTCGTTGATCACCGTATTGGTATCGCTCAGGCTGCCGTACCACATGGTCGGGACGGTGTAGCCGCAGTCCGCGGCCACCGCGTCGACGCCGGCATTGTGCCTGCCGAAGGGCGGGCGGTAGTACGGCGTGGTGTCCACACCGTACTGATCCCACAGGAAGTCCTTGCACCGGTTCAGCTGGTCGGCGATCGCGCCGCCGGACAGGCGGGTCAGGTCCGGATGGTCCCAGGTGTGGTTGCCGAGCTGGATCTGCCCGGAATCGACCATGGGGCGCAACGCATCCCGGTGCTCGAGCCAGCCCGGGTAGTAGGCGGTGACGAAGAAGGTGAGCCGCGCGCCGGTATTGCGCGCGAAATCGATGAAGCCACCGATGGTTTCGGAGCTGGCTCCGTCATCGATGGTGAGCGCCATATGGTTTCCGTCGCCGGGCAGCCCCTGGATGGTTCCCGGCCCGATCGCCGTCTTGGGCCCGAAATCCGGTGTCACCCCGGGCAATGGCGGAACGATCCCGGAAGACCCGGTATCGAAGGGGAATTCGGCGCGGGCTTCCCCCGCTCCCAGCAATCCGGCGACCCCACCCGCAGCCAGCAACGTCAACAGCCGACGTCTGTCCATCTCGACCTTCAATCACTCTTCCGAACGAAACTCCCGCGCCCCCCCGGCGCAGCCGTCAGGCCGGTGACACCAGCACGTCGTTGAGGGTCACCAGCGAAAGGTTGCGCGCACGGATGATCTCGACCAGACGGTCGTAGCAGTGCGTCACGGCGGGGGCGTTGGCGTGGCCGATCACGATGGCCTGCGCGTTGAAGTACTTCTGCGCGCACTCGATCAGATAGTCCTCGGTGATGACACCGGAGTCGGACAGCGAGCCGTACCACATGGTGGGGACGGTGTAACCGAGATCGGCTGCCACCTTGTCGACGGTAGCATCGTGGCGGCCGAAGGGGGGCCGGAAATACGGGGTCCCGTCCACGCCGAAGTTGTTGTGCAGGAAGGACTTCGCCTTGGTCAGCTGGGCGGCGATCTCGGTCGAGGACAGCTTGGTCAGGTCCGGGTGATCCCAGGTGTGATTGCCCAGCTGGATCTGACCGGACTCCACCAGCGGCCGCAGCGCGGCCTTGTGCGTGGTCCACGAGTCGTAGTACGCGGTGACGAAGAAGGTGAAGCGGGCCCCGGTGTCCTTGGCGAACTTCACGTAGGCCCCGACCACCTCGGGGCTGGCGCCGTCGTCGACGGTGAGGGCCAGGCTGTTGCCGTGCCCGGGCAGCGCCGTGATCGTGCCCGCGGGAATCGCGGACTTCGGCGCGGCGGGCGGCCCGGCGATCGACTTCGGCGCCGCGGACGGCGAAGGCGTCGCGACGGGTCCACTGATCCGCGGGGTCACCTTCGGGGTGGGGCCCTCCGAAGAGCACCCGGTCAAGGCGGCCGCAGTGCCCGCGGCGAGCATCGCGAGCAGCTGTCGTCTGTCCATCGCGTTCGTTATATCCATACGGCGTGAACCGGGCACCAATTCTGTGCGAAATGATCGCAATTCAGCGCGTAAATTCAGGTTCCTCTCAGCGGGCGATGGGACGCAGCACGATCTCGGTCGGATGGGCGTCGCGCGGGGTCTCCACGGCATTGCGAACCGCCCGCGCCACCGTCTCCGCGGTGAGGAACTCGTTCGGGTCGTAGTCGCGGCCCTCCCCCGCGATGATCTCGCGCTGCATGTCGGTGTCGATCCGCCCCGGATGCACCGAGGTCACCCGCAAGGCCGGTTCCTCCAGCCGCAGCGCGTCACCGAAGGCGCGCAAACCGAATTTGCTGGCCGCGTACACGCCCCAGCCCGGATTGGCCCGCAGTCCGGCGCCCGAATTGATCAGCACCACATGGCCATTGGCGGCGCGCAGCGCGGGCAGCAACAGTCTGGTCAACTCCGCGACCGCGATCAGGTTGGCTTCCAACGTATTCCGCCACTGCGCCACCGACGAATCGGCTATCGTTCCCAGGTCGGCGATCCCGGCATTGTGCACCAGGACATCCAGCCGTTCGATGCCGTCCACCGCGCGCGCCACCGCCGCGTAATCGGTGAGATCGACCGGCCATCCGGCACTGCCGGGCAGCTCGCGCAGCACCGGTTCCAGGGCCTGCTGCGTGCGCGCGCCCAGCAACAATCGGTGTGCCGGAGCCAGTTCCCGCGCAATCGCCGCCCCCAGCCCCCGGCTGGCCCCGGTGATCAACGCTGTCGGCCGGTCGGATTCGAGCCTCGCGGAATTCGCCATGTGATCACCGTAACCGGCCGCGTCGGTCCGGCGATGCTCCGGACGGGCACACCACCGCTAGCTGATTCATGAGAAGGCGAACGAAGTGCAATCTGGCGATCAGGAGTCGTCCACGGGCGACCCAGCGCAGTCCACTGTCCACGCGTCATCCACGATCCACCGAGCGTCGAACCACACCTCCTCGCCCTATCGCGCATACCTACGGGTACCGGCGCAGAATAGGGCGATGACACACCCGGGATTCACGCCCACCCAGCTCGCGGCCCGCGCGGCCTACCTGCTGCGCGGCAACGACCTGGGCACCATGACCAGCGCCGCGCCCAAGCTGTATCCACACATGTGGAGCTGGGACGCGGCATTCGTAGCGGTCGGTCTGGCGCCGCTCAGTGTCGAACGCGCGGCCCTGGAACTGGACACCCTGTTGTCGGCGCAGTGGCGCAACGGGATGATCCCGCACATCGTCTTCGCCAACGGGGTGGACGGCTACTTCCCCGGGCCCTCCCGCTGGGAATGCCGCCGCCTCGCCGCCGACGCGCCCGACGGGCCCGACACGTCGGGAATCACCCAGCCGCCCGTGCATGCCATTGCGGTGCAACGGATTCTGGACCACTCGCGCCGGCACGGACGCAGCACCCGCGCGGTCGCCGAGGACTTCCTGAACCGGCGCTGGCCCGACCTGATGCGCTGGCACCGCTGGCTGGCCTACGCGCGAGATCCCAAGCAGCACGGGCGAATCACGCTCTACCACGGCTGGGAATCCGGCATGGACAACTCGCCGCGCTGGGATCGCGCCTACGAGAACGTGATTCCCGGTCCGGACCTGCCGCCGTACCAGCGCGCCGACACCCAGGTGGTGGGCGACCCGACGCAGCGTCCCTCCGACCGCGAGTACGACCGCTACCTGTGGCTGGTCGAGCAGATGCGCCGCGCCGGATACGACGACTACCAGCTGGCGTCGACCATGAGCTTCGCGGTCGAGGACGTGTTCGTGACCGCCATCTTCGCGCTGGCCTGCGACGTGCTCGCCAATATCGGCGAGGACTACAAGCAGCCGCACGCGGACGTGCGCGAACTCTACGAGTGGGCCGACTACTTCCGCGCGGGCGTGATCGCCACCACCGACGCGCGCACCGGCGTGGCCCGGGACTTCGACGTGCGCGCGGACAAATGGATCGAGACCGAGACGCTCGCGAGCTTCGCGCCGCTGCTCAGCGGCGGACTCCCCCGCGACGCCGAACGGCGGCTGCTGCGGCTGTTCGAGGGCCCGCGCTGGTGCGGGCACCCGGATCTGCGCTACGCGCTGCCGCCGTCGACCTCCCCGGTGGCGCGGGACTTCCGGTCCCGCGAGTACTGGCGCGGGCCGGTGTGGCCGGTGATCAGCTGGCTGTTCTCCTGGGTGTTCGCCCGCCGCGGCTGGGCCGAGCGCTCGTTCATGCTGCGCGCGGAGGGACTGCGCCAGGCCAGTGACGGCAGCTTCGCCGAGTACTACGAGCCGTTCACCGGTGAACCCCTGGGCAGCATGCAGCAGTCCTGGACCGCGGCGTCGGTGCTGGACTGGCTCGGCTGACCGCCGGACAGTTCGGCTAACGATTGGCGAATTAGACAGTCGCGCCTTCACCGCTCCGGCGGTGGTTCGGCCTAGCGTTTTTACGCATGACCGGACGCACACTGATGAAAGTGCTAACTGTCGCGGCTACAGGCATCCTCATGGCTACCCCCGCCGGGGTGGCTGCCGCCGATATCGAGGGCCCGGACGTGGCCTCGTGGCAGCACCCCGGCGGCGGCAGCATCAACTGGTTCGGTGTGCGTGCCGCCGGATACTCGTTCGCCATGCTCAAGGCGACCGAGGGCCTCAACTACGTGAACCCGTACTTCGTGCAGGACAGCCTGTCCATGCGGGTGGCCGGCGTCGCGCGCGGCACCTACCACTTCGCGCGCCCGAACCTGCTTCCCGAGGCGCAGGCCGCCTTCTACTCGGCCCTGGTGCTGGGCCAGAACGGGCCCATGGACCTGCCGCCGGTGCTGGACCTCGAGGACTCCGGCGGGCTGCCCCCGGCCGCGCTCATCGACTGGACCCACCGCTACCTGAACACGGTCCGGGCCCTGACCGGCCGGATGCCGATCATCTACACCTATCCGCGCTTCTGGCAGACCGCCATGGCCGACTCCAACGAGTTCACCGCCTACCCGCTGTGGATCGCCGACTACCGCGGCAACGACCAGCCCGAGGTCCCGGGCGGCTGGCCGCACTGGACCTTCTGGCAGACCACCGACGCCGGACGGATCCCCGGCATCGCCGCGGGCGTGGACATGAACATCTACAGCGGAGCCCAAGGTGACTTCGGCCGCTACGCGAACCTGCCCTTCGCGGGCAGCAGCTAGAGCACCTGGGACAGGAACTGGCGCAGCCGAGGGGTTTCCGCGTTCTCGAAGAGCGCCTCGGGTGTGCCGGTTTCCACCACCTGGCCGTGATCCATGAAGACCACCTGGTCGGACACCGAACGCGCGAAGCTCATCTCGTGGGTGACCACGATCATCGACATGCCGCCGCTCGCCAGCTCCGACATGAGCGCGAGCACGCCCTTCACCAGCTCCGGATCCAGCGCCGAGGTGGCCTCGTCGAAGAACATGATGTCCGGCTTCATGGCCAGGGCCCGGGCGATGGCGACCCGCTGCTGCTGACCGCCGGACAGCGACGAGGGGCGCGCGTCCGCCTTCCCCGCCAGCCCGACCGCCTCCAGCTGCTGTAGCGCCAGCGTCCGCGCCTGCTCCTTGGACAGCCCGTGCAGTTTGCGCGGACCGAGCGCCACATTGTCGGCGACGGTCCGGTGCGGGAACAGGTTGAAGTGCTGGAACACCATCCCGATTCGCTGCCGCAGCCGGTCCGGGTTCTCGCCCAGCACCGACGCGCCGTCCAGCAGGATGTCGCCGGAGTCGGGTTCGTGCAGCCGGTTCAGCACCCGCAGCAGCGTCGACTTACCGGACCCGGACGGCCCGATCACCGTGGTGGTCTTGCCCGCGTCCACGTGCACGTCCACGCCGCGCAGGATCTCGGTGCGGCCCAGCGTCAATCGCAGGCCGGTGCCGGTGAGGGAGGCACTCATGCTCCACGCCCTTCCGTGATGACGGCCTGTTCGACGGGTTCGGCGGGATCGCCGCCGGCGGGGCGGCCGTCGCGCATGCGGTTGTCGATGTAGTTGACCAGGTGCGTGAGCGGCACCGTCAGCAGCAGGTACACCAGGCCCGCCGCCACCAGCGGCGACAGATTCCCGGTCTGCGCGTTGAGATCCCGGCCCACCGCGAACAGTTCGCGCTGGGAGGCCAGCAGGCCCAGGAAGTAGATCAGCGACGAGTCCTTGATCAACGCGATGAACTGGTTCATCAGCGCGGGCAGCACCCGGCGCACGCCCTGCGGGATCACCACCAGCGTCATGGCCTGCCGGTAGCCGAATCCGATGGCGCGGGCCGCCTCCAGCTGCCCGGCCTCCACCGACTGGATGCCGGACCGGAAGATCTCACCGATGTACGCCGAGGCCAGCAGCGCCAGCGCCACCGCGCCCAGCCAGTACGGGTTGTTGCCGGTGATGCCCTTGACCACCGGTCCCACGCCGAGACCGATGAGCAGGATGATCACCACGGCGGGCAGCCCGCGGAAGATATCGGTGTAAACCCTTGCGGGCCAGCGCAGCCAGCGGGTGCGGGAGATGCCGGCCACCGCGAGCAGCATGCCGAGCACGGTGCCCAGCAGGCCCGAAACCAGCGCCAGGATCAGAGTATTGGGCAGACCCGTCTTGATCAGGTCCGGGAAGGCCTTGCGATACAACGACCAATCGAAGAACGTGTCCTTCAACTGCCGCAGCGTCGACTTCGGCTGCACTGTGCCAGCCCCGGACCGGTCGCCCGCGTGTTCGGCCGCGATCTTCGCGAAGTCCGGAAGCTGCGGTGCGGCTGCGGCTTTGGAGCCCGGCTTCCAGCCCGGCGGCAGTTCGCGCGGCACCCAGTTCTCGTACAGCTTTGCGTAGGTGCCGTCCGCGATCACCGCGTCCAGGCCCGCGTTGAGCGCGTCGGTGAGCGGTTGATGCCCCTTGCGCACCGCCCAGGCGGTGAAGTTGTTGACGCTGAACGTGTTCTGCGTGATCGACGTCGGGTCGCCCGGCTTGATCGCGCCGATGGCCTGCTGCGAGGGCGCCACCCAGGCGTCGATCTGCCCGGACTTCAGGTTCGCGTAGGCGGTGTTGTAGTCGGGGAACTTCACCGGATCCAGGTGCAGTTCGTTGACCACGTACTCGTCCTGCACGGTGCCCTGCACCACGCCGATCCGCTTGCCCCGGTTCAGGTCCCCGAAGCCGTGGATGGCGCTGCCGTTCGGCACCACCAGGGAGAAGTAGCCGAAGTCGTAGCCGTTGGTGAAGTCGACCAGCTGCCGCCGCGCGTCGGTGGTGGTGATGCTGGACGAGCCGATGTCGAAGCGGCCGTTGGCGACCTGGGCCAGCAGGCCCGCGAACTCGGTGCCGGTGAACTCCACCTGCAGGCCGAGTTTCGCGCCGATCGCCTTCAGCAGCTCGTTGTCGAAGCCGGTGAAGGTGCCCTTGGAGTTCACGCAGATGCTCGGCGGGGCGTCCGACAGGGTTCCGACGCTCAGTTTGCCGGGCGTGAGCAGCCCCAGCTTGGTGACGTCGATCGTGTTCAGCGGCGTCGTGGTGGGCGTCGTGAACCGGTCCGCGCTCTGGTTCCGCTGCCCCGAGGCCAGGTTGGTCGGCGCCGCGCTGGCCGCCGCCGGACCGGGCGGCGAACACAGATCACGGTCGTCGGCCGCCGCGCCGCCCACGCCGAGCGTGGCGACGCCGACCAGCCCTACCAACAGGACACCCGCCAGGTGCCGCAAGGAAACCATGGCAAATCACCCTAGTGCCGGATGTTTGCCACTCCAGGTTTAGCCTCACGCCGATTCGGAAGCGTCACCTTCCGAGCCCGATCCACCCCTGATCGACCCGGTCTACCCCTGATTGACCCGGTCGCGCCAGGCCACCGCCTCCTGGATCCGGGCGGTGTCGTAGTCGGGTCCGCCGGAGCTCACGGTGAACAGGGTCACGCCCGCCGCGTGATAATCGTCGGCCTGGTCCAGGCCCGGCCAAGCCACCGACTTCTCGATCGCCGCGGCGTCGGTGCCGACCTCGGCGCAGTGCTCGCCCAGGATGCCGGTCTTGCGCCGCAGCACGTCGAGGTCGGAGAAGCTGTGCCAGATGTCGGCGTACTGGGCGACCAGCCGCAGCGTCTTCTGCTCCCCGCCGCCGCCGATCAGGATGGGGATGTCGCGCACCGGCTGCGGATTCAGCTTGGCCAGCCGGTCGGTGATCCGGGCCATCGACTCCTTGAACAGCGCGAGACGGCTTCCGGCCGTGCCGAATTCGTACCCGTACCGGCCGTAGTCCTTCTCGAACCAGCCCGCACCGACACCGAGCACGAGCCGCCCGTTGCTGATGTGGTCCACGGTGCGCGCCATATCGGCCAGCAGGTCCGGATTACGGTAGCCGCCGCCGGTGACCAGCGCGCCGAGCTCCACCCGCTCGGTCTGCTCGGCGATCGCGCCCAGCATGGTCCAGCACTCGAAGTGCGCGCCCTCGGGATCGCCGTACAGCGGATAGAAGTGGTCCCAGTTGAAGACGATGTCCACCCCGATGTCCTCACATCGACGCACCGCGTCCCGGATCAACCCGTAGTCGGGCGCGTGCTGCGGCTGAAGCTGGACTCCGATACGAACCGGTCGGCTCATGAATGCTCCTGGTCTCGGTGATCACTGCCGCCCATTCTGCCCTCGGCTACGCTCTGGGGCCGACCCTCGAACTCGGATCGTCCGGCACGTTCCTGCCGGTGAAGGGAAGTGTTAACCGTGGCAACGGTGACTTTCGACCAGGCCACCCGGCTGTACCCCGGCTCGGGCAAGCCCGCCGTCGACGCATTGAACCTGGAGATCGCCGACGGCGAGTTCCTGGTGCTCGTCGGCCCCTCGGGCTGCGGCAAATCCACCTCGCTGCGCATGCTCGCGGGGCTCGAGGAGGTGAGCGACGGCCGAATCCTGATCGGGGACAAGGACGTCACGCACGCCGAGCCCAAGGAACGCGATATCGCCATGGTGTTCCAGAACTACGCGCTGTACCCGCACATGAGCGTGGCCGAGAACATGGGCTTCGCGCTGAAGATGGCCAAGGTCTCCAAGGAGGAGCGGCAGCAGCGCGTGCTCGAGGCCGCCAAGCTGCTGGACCTGGAGCCCTACCTGGACCGCAAGCCCAAGGCCCTGTCCGGCGGTCAGCGCCAGCGCGTCGCCATGGGGCGCGCCATCGTGCGGTCCCCGCAGGTGTTCCTGATGGACGAGCCGCTGTCGAACCTGGACGCCAAGCTGCGCGTGCAGACCCGCACCCAGATCGCCCAGTTGCAGCGCCGGCTCGGCACCACCACCGTCTACGTCACCCACGACCAGGTCGAGGCCATGACCATGGGCGACCGGGTGGCGGTGCTCAAGGACGGGCTGCTGCAGCAGTGCGCGTCCCCGCGCGACCTGTACCGGGATCCGGCCAACCTGTTCGTCGCGGGCTTCATGGGCTCGCCCGCCATGAACCTGTTCACGCTGCCGGTCGCCAATGGCTCGGTGACGCTGGGCGGCTGCCCGCTGCCCCTGCCGCGCTCGGTGGCGGCGACCACCGGCGAGCGGGTCGTGGTCGGCATCCGGCCCGAGCACCTGGACCTGGTCGGCACCGGGGCGGGCATCGCCATGGAGGTGGACGTGGTCGAGGAGCTGGGCTCCGACGCCTACATCTACGGCCGCACCTTCGGTGAGGGGGAATCGATTGTGGCGCGCGCGGATTGGCGCAACCCGCCGACCAAGGGCGCGCAACTCTCGCTGGTCGCGGACCCGGCGCACACCTACTTCTTCCACCCGGAGGACGGCAGCCGGCTGCACTGACGGCTCAGGTTCGCACCGACGGTTCAGGTTTCAGGAATGGCGGCGGGCTTTCCGCCGCCATTCGTCGTTCACCCGGATGCGCAGGTTCTCCAGCGGCACTTCGTTTCCGGAGGCGCTGCGCAGTTCGGCGCGGACCGGCTCGCCGCTGGAGTCCTCCAGCCGTTCCAGCGGCGCGGGCCCGTCCTGCAGGTATTTGTCACCCCACTGCCAGAGCGCGACCACGGCGGGCAGCAGGTCCCGTCCCATCTGGGTGAGCACGTATTCGTTGCGGGTGCGCTTGCCCTCTTCCTGGTAGGGCCGCTTCGCCAGCAGTCCGGCGTCGACGAGTTTGCGCAGAGCGCTGGAGGCCGCCGCGTCGGTGATCCCCACCCGCGCCGCGAAGCCGTCGAAGCGCGTGGTGCCGTAGTACGACTCCCGCAGGATGAGCACGGCCGAGCGGGTGCCGACGATGTCCATCGCCTTGGCGATCGAACACTCCTCGGGCTTCCACGAGCTCAGGTCGCTGAGTTTTCCCTCCAGTACGGCCGACATGGCGTACATCATACCCTGCTGACTTGCTATCACTATGGCCAGCTCCTACCCTGGCTTTAGAGACATCTAGTCAGATGCCCGCTCGGAAGGGAACGTCAATGAGAGACGCAGTCATCGTCGAAGCCGTCCGCACTCCCATCGGCAAGGGCAAGGCCACCGGCGCCCTGCACGGCGTGCACCCCGCCGACCTGCTCGCGCACAGCCTGCGGGAAGTGGTGCGACGCTCCGAGATCGATCCGGCGCTGATCGACGATGTGATCGGCGGCGTGGTCACCCAGGTCGGCGAACAGGGCTCCAACCTCACCCGCCGCGCCGCCCTGGCCGCCGGATACCCCGAATCGGTCCCGGCCACCACCGTGGACCGGCAGTGCGGCAGCAGCCAGCAGGCCATCCACTTCGCCGCCCAGGGCGTGATCGCCGGGGCCTACGACATCGTGGTGGCCGCGGGCGTGGAATCCATGAGCCGGGTTCCCATGGGGGCCAACCTGATCGGGGCCGAGGACATCGCCGGGGTCGGCTTCGCCGAACGGTACCCGGAGGGCCTGGTACCGCAGGGCATCAGCGCCGAGCTCATCGCCGCGAAGTGGGGGCTGACCCGCACCCAGCTCGACGAGTTCGCCCTCGCCAGCCACGAGAAGGCCGCCGCCGCAACCAAGAACGGGGCCTTCGAAGCCCAGCTGTCGCCCTTCAACGGACTGTCCGAGGACGAGGGCATCCGCCTGGGCAGCACCCTCGAGACCCTGGCCGCGCTGCGCCCCGCGTACTACAGCGAGGAGATGGCGGCCCGCTTCCCGCAGATCGGCTGGAACATCACCGCCGCCAACGCCAGCCAGATCAACGACGGCAGCGCCGCCACCCTCATCATGACCGGAGAACGCGCCGCCCAGCTGGGCCTGCGTCCGCTGGCCCGGGTGCACAGCTTCGCCGTCGCGGGCGACGACCCCCTGCTCATGCTCACCGCGGTCATCCCCGCGACCCGGAAAGTGTTGCAGCGCTCCGGACTCGACCTCGCCGACATCGACCTGTTCGAAGTCAACGAGGCCTTCTCCTCCGTCGTCCTGGCCTGGGCCCGGGAAACCGGAGCCGACCTGTCCAAGGTCAATGTGAACGGCGGCGCCATCGCCCTCGGCCACCCGCTGGGCGCCTCCGGAGCCCGCCTGGCCACCACCCTCGTCCACGCCATGCACGACCGCGGCGCCCGCTACGGCCTGCAAACCATGTGCGAGGCGGGCGGTCTCGCCAACGCCACCATCTACGAACGCCTCTGAAACCGAACGCCGCCCCGGCAACCACCGGGGCGGCGACTCATCGCAGCGCGGCGCGCTCAGCTGATGGCCGTGGCCACCAGGACATGCCCCGCACCGCCCGCGACGAGGATCACCGGCAGCGCGACGGCCGTCCAGATCCACGCGCGACGACCGGTCATGGCGGCCACCGAGGCGAGCACCATGGCCCCCACCAGCGCCAGGAACATGCCGCCCCCGCCGATCAGCAAGCCCCACAGGGCCGAGGCGGGCGGGCGGATCACGATGCACTGCACCGAGAAATCCCTTTTCGCGGTGCAGCGGTTGTGGACCAGGTCGAACAACTTCGCGAACAGGTCGTAGCCGAAGCCGAAGGCCGCGACCACGCCGAGCAGGTAGAGGCCCAGCGACAGCGCGATGTCCTTGCGGTGCAGCGGCTTCCGCTCGTCGGGTGCGGCGGTCTGCGCCGGTGCGGCCGTCTCCGCCCGCGGCAGCGGGGCGGGCACGGTCCGATCGTCGGCATCCACCGGCGATCCCACGACGAGACTGCCGGGCCCCGGCGGCGGGACCTGGCTCGCCGCGGGATTCCGTGGCGGCTGCTGCGGTCCGCGCGGGCCGGCGGGCGCGGGCTGGCGCGAATCCTGCGGCATGCCGACCGGCCCGCCCGATCGCGGTGGGGGACCGGCGTTTACGGGCGCCTGCGGCGGAATCCGGGGCGGCGGGGCCTGACGGCCACCCAGGTGCACGGTGGCGGCGGCGGGATCCCCCGGGCCGGGACGCGGCCCGCCGACCGGCGGTCCGGGCGGCGGAGGCGGCGAGGCCTGCCTGCCGCTACTGGGCAGGGTCGGGCCTTCCGGTCCCGCCGGACCGAACCCGTCCGTGGGTCCCCCCGGTCCAGGCGGTTGCGGGCGGCGGGGCTCGTTGGGCGGGTTCATGATTGCGGTCTCCCCCAAGGCGCAGGGCTGTGGAGCCGGAATGGCTTCCTTCGGCATTGTCGCCGGGAGCGGGCCGCGCCGCCACCTCGGATCGGCGCGGGCGGTGGGTAGGGTGCGGTGGGTGAACGAGAGCGCGGTGGATTTCGAGTCGGCGGTGGTGTACGCGATTCCGATGCGAACCCGGTTCCGGGGGATCACCGTTCGCGAAGGGATGCTGATTCCCGGGGCCGCCGGGTGGGGCGAGTTCTGCGCGTTCCCGGAGTACGACGATCGCGAGGCGGCGTCGTGGCTGGCCACGGCGGTGGAGCAGGCCACGGTGGGATGGCCGGAGGCGGTGCGGGATCGGGTGCCGGTCAACTGCATCGTGCCGGCCGTCGGGCCCGAACGGGCGTACGAGATCGTGACGGCGTCGGGGTGCCGGACCGCGAAGGTCAAGGTCGCCGACCATCCGGAATCGCTCGGCGAGGATCTGGAACGGGTGGCGGCGGTGCGCGACGCGCTCGGACCGGACGGGGCCGTGCGCGTCGACGCCAACGGCCTCTGGGACGTGGACACCGCGATCGACCGGATCGGGCGGATCGACCGGGCCGCAGGCGGTTTGGAATATGTCGAGCAGCCGTGCCGGACCATCGAGGAACTGGCGGCCGTGCGCAAGCGGGTGGAGGTCCGCATCGCCGCCGACGAGTCCATCCGCCGCGCCGAGGACCCGCTGCGAGTGGCGGTCGCGGGCGCCGCGGATGTGGCGGTGCTGAAATGCACTCCGCTGGGCGGGGTGCGGCGTGCGCTCGAGGTCGCCGAGGCGGCCGGGCTGCCGTGCCTGGTGTCGTCGGCGCTGGAGACCAGCGTCGGACTGGCCGCGCAGGTCGCGCTGGCCGGAGCGCTCCCCCACCTCGATTTCGCCTGCGGCCTCGACACTTTGTCGCTGCTCACCGGCGATGTGGTCACCGCGCCGCTACGCCCGGTCGACGGCTGGCTGGACGTGCCGCGCACTCCCCCGGCCCCGGACCCCGAACTCCTGGACCGGTACCGCCACCCCGACGCCGAACGCACCGAGTGGTGGCGTCAGCGCCTGGCCCGAGTCCGGAAAATGCTGCCCTAGCGCGCTGTTCAGGCGATCCGGACGCCGCACGAGTACATCGTGGTGCGCAGCAACAGTGCGGCTTCCGGCCCGATGACGCCGTCCACCAACTCCACATACCTAGCGCAGAAGTCGGGGCCGTGCGGCGCGGCCTCGGTCAGTTCCGGATCCAGATGGTGCGCGAGCTCGTGCAAGATCACCAATTCGCGGAGCGCCCAGGCACTTCCACCGGCGTGCAGCGGCACCGCGAGCACGGCGCCCGCCGACTCGTAGTGCGCGGCCTTGGTCCCGGCCCGGGCGCGCACCGTCACCGGCACCCCCGCCCGATCCCACCGGGCACGCACCCAATTCAGCGCCAGCACCCGGTCCGCGTAGGTCTGCACCGATTCCACCGACCCGAACCGCCGCTCGATGGGCAGCGTCAGATGCGATCCGTGCACCTCGACCGTCCGCGTCTCGAATTCGTCGGCACGGTCGAACATTCCGCGCACCAGCCCCTCGGCGTCGTACACCTGGGACCGCTGCGCATCCCGGGCAGCCATGCGCGCGTCCGCTATTCGCCCGAACCGCGCGGCAACTGCCCGCGCGCGCCACCGAGTTCGGCGGCGCCGCCCAGTCGCGCGGCCTTGCCCGCCCGGTCCCCGGCTCGCCGGGCGGCCGCCGAGTACCCGGCCGAGGCCTGCGGGCCCCGCCAGGTGCCACGCGCCTCCGAGGTGCGCGAGTAATAGTCGGTGAGCTCGAGCTCCTTGTCCCGCAACGCGAGCGCGGTGCCCGTGGGCGCGGCTCCGGCGGCATCGGCCCGCACGGCTTCCTTCTCGACCTCCGCCTTCACCTCGCCGAGGCGACGGCCGATTCGCGCGGCGAAGGCCATCTGGAAGTTCAGGCGGGCCGTCACCGCCGCGACCGGCACCTCCACCGGATGGTGGTAGACGCGGCCGAATTTTCTTTCGACGACGACCTTCTGCGCGGTGGCCGTCTTGTACGCGCCCGTTTTGATGTAGTGGTCGGAGGCACGCACCATCTGCACCAGCAGGCTGGTGTACAGCGCCGAACAGGTGTCGATATCGGTGTCGAAACCGTAGGCGTACACCGTCGTCGAACTGCGGGCCACGTCACAGCGCACGTCATTGGCGGCGGCGATGGCCACGAACAGCTGAACATACGTGCGTAGACCACGTTTTCCGGGTTCCCCGATCGGGATCACCCGCTGCGTCGGCGTGGGGCGTCGTTCCCGGTTGGCGATATGCGCCCGCGCCACCGCCAGATCCACCGACGAGCCGGTCGCGAGCCGCTGCGCGGCCGCGAGGAAAGCCTCGGCTTCATGCTCGTTGTCGGTCGATTCGGCCTGCCGCAGCAGCCCCCCGATCCGCGTGAGCATCTTGTCCTGAGAAGACATCGCGACCCAGCGTAGCGGTATCGGTGATCACGGTGGTCACGCGCGATCGGACCAGGTACTCCAGGCACGGGGAACGGCCACCATGTATCTTCCCTTGTGCAACCGGCTGGGTGTGCCGCCGCTCACGTCTCGACCCTGGAGTATCCGCGATGGCTTTGAAGAAGGTGTCCTCTCTACGTTCGACGTTGGTGCCGCGTGCCGTGCTGGCCGTCACCTCGACGGCGTTGCTGGCCGCGACGTTCGCCAGTGGCTGCTCGAGCAGCTCCAGCGGCAACGGATCGATCGGTGAGAACCTCACCGGCCGTGGCCCGATCACCTATGTGGAGGGCAAGGACACCACCGAGACCGGTGCGGTGAAGCAGCTGGTCGAGCGCTGGAACGCCGCCCACCCGGACGAGAAGGTGACGTTCAAGGAGCAGTCCAACGACGCCTCCCAGCAGTACGACGACCTGAAGCAGCACATGCAGGCCAAGGCGTCGGACTACGACGTGGTCGCGCTGGACGTGCCGTGGACCGCGGAGTTCGCCGCCAAGGGCTGGATCCAGCCGTTGAAGGACTCCTTCCAGATCGACACCTCCACCCTGCTGTCGCCGCCGGTCGCCTCGGCCACCTACAACGGCACCCTGTACGCGGCGCCCCGCAACACCAACGGCGGCCTGCTGTTCTACCGCAAGGACCTGACGGCGGAGCCGCCCAAGACCTGGGCCGAGATGATCTCCATGTGCCCGAAGGCCCGGGACGCCGGAATCGGTTGCTACGCAGGCCAGCTGGCCCCCTACGAGGGTCTGACCGTGAACACCGCCGAAGTCATCAACGCCTTCGGCGGCAGCTTCGTCGGCGCCGACGGCAAGACCCCGACCGTGAACAGCGCGCAGTCCAAGGCCGGTCTGCAGACCCTGGTCGACGCCTACAAGAACGGCGACATCCCGAAGGAGGGCATCTCCTTCAAGGAACCGGAGTCGCAGAACGCCTTCGTCACCGGCAAGCTCATGTTCATGCGCGGCTGGCCGTCCACCTTCGGCGACGCCGGTTCCGACGCCTCCGCGGTGAAGGACAAGTTCGGCGTCGCCCCGCTGCCCGGCAAGGACGGCGTCGGCGCCTCCACCCTCGGTGGCTACAACGCCGCGATCAGCGCCTTCTCCAAGAACAAGGCCACCGCGCTGGACTTCCTGCGCTTCCTGATCAGCGAGGACGCCCAGCACATCGTGGCCTCCGGCGCGCTGCCGTCGGTCCGCGCCTCGGTCTACGACGACCCGGCGCTGATCGCCAAGATGCCGTATCTTCCCGCACTGAAGGAATCCATCGCCTCCGCGGTGCCGCGGCCGGTGACCCCCTTCTACCCCGCGGTGTCGAAGGCCATCCAGGACAACGCCTATGCTGCGTTGACCGGAAACAAGTCGGTCGACGACGCCATCGCGGGCATGCAGAAGGGCATCGAGACCGCCGGATCGTAGGGCGTGCTCGACGGCGAAGCCCGGAGAACGATCAAGGGCCGAGTCCCGTAGGAGAAGAGAACAGGTGTCACGTCCTTCGGGAGCGACCGATATCGAGTCGCCCGACCGTACGGAGCCGAGCGTGAAATCCGTAGCGCCACAGAACAACGCGCCGCAGACCAAGCGCCGGGGTGAGCGACTGGGCGTCTCCGCCCGGGCATGGGTGTTCGTCACACCGGTGCTGCTCGCCCTGGCCGTGGTCATCGGCTATCCGGTGGTCCGGGCCCTGATCATGTCCTTCCAGAAGGACTCCGGCCTGGACAAGTCCACCGGCATGTTCGTCGAGGGCGGCGGCGCCGGCTTCAGCAACTACACGCACTGGCTGCTGCAGCAGTGCACCAACTCGCTCGGCGAGACGGTGGACTGCCCGACCGGCAACCTGGGCTCGCAGTTCTGGGCCGCCATCGGCGTCACCCTGCTGTTCACCGTCGTGACCGTCGCGCTGGAGGCCAGCATCGGCCTCGGCATGGCGGTCATCATGGGCAAGACCTTCAAGGGCCGCGCCCTGCTGCGCGCCGCCGTGCTCATCCCGTGGGCCATCCCGACCGCCGTCACGGCGCGGTTGTGGGAGTTCATGTTCCAGTACGACGGCGTGGTGAACCGCATCTTCGGCACCCACATCCTGTGGACCGCCGACCCGTGGCCGGCCCGCTTCGCGGTCATCGCCGCCGACGTGTGGAAGACCACCCCGTTCATGGCGCTGCTGATCCTCGCGGGCCTGCAGGTGATTCCGGAGGACGTGTACGAGGCCGCGCGCGTGGACGGCGCGTCCGCGTGGCAGCGGTTCCGGCACATCACCCTGCCGCTGCTGAAGCCGGCGCTGCTGGTCGCGGTGCTGTTCCGCACCATGGACGCGCTGCGCATGTACGACCTGCCCGCGATCATGACCCAGTCCAACCCGGCCACCCGCACCATCTCCATGCTGGTGGTGGATCAGGTGCGCCAGGGCCCGAACAGCGCGTCGGCGCTGTCGGTGATCACCTTCCTGCTCATCTTCACCGTGGCGTTCTTCCTGGTGAAGGTGTTGGGCGCGAACGCCGTTCGCACCCAGGAAGAACAGCGGGAGGCCCACTGATGAGCACCAACGTCGTCGAGCGGGCCGCGAACAAGCCCGCGCCGCAAGCGCTTCCGTGGAGCAAGCGACTCGCGTCCGGCCGCGTCTACCTGGGCGCGCTGATCGTGCTGGTGTGGGGTCTGGGACCGTTCTACTGGATGGTCGTGACCGCGCTGCGCGATCCGGCCTACACCTTCGACAACACGCCGTGGCCCACCCACGTCACGCTCGAGAACTTCCGCAACGCCTTCGACACCAGCCGCGGCAACAACTTCGGCCGGGCGCTGGGCAACAGCGTGATCATCGGCGCGGCCACCACGGTGGTGGCGCTGCTGATCGGCATCATGGCCGCCTACGCGCTGGCGCGGCTCACCTTCAAGGGCAAGTACCTGGTGTCCGGACTCATCCTGTCCGCCTCCATGTTCCCCGTGGTGGTGCTGGTGACCCCGCTGTTCCAGCTGTTCACCGACCTCGGCTGGATCGGCCACTACCAGGCCATGATCATCCCGAACATCTCGTTCGTGCTGCCCATGACCGTGTACATCCTGGCGTCCTTCTTCGCCGAACTCCCCTGGGAGCTCGAAGAAGCCGCGCGGATCGACGGCGCGTCGCGGTTCCAGGCGTTCCGCCTGATCATGCTGCCGCTGGCCGCGCCCGCCGTGTTCACCACCGCCATCCTCGCGTTCATCGCGGCGGTCAACGAATACCTGCTGGCGCGACTGCTCTCCAGCGACAAGACCGAGCCGGTGACGGTCGCGGTGGCCCGCTTCTCGGGCAACAACCCGCTGGTCCAGCCGTATACGGCGATCATGGCCGCGGGCACCATCGTCACCATTCCGCTGGTCATCATGGTGCTGCTGTTCCAGCGCCGCATCATCTCCGGCCTCACCGCGGGCGGCGTCAAGAGCTAGGCAAATGGGCGGAGTCGCGGGGGACCTCGATTAGCATGGGTCCCACCGCGGCCGGTGCTGCGGGGTTTTCGTGTGCTCCCCACCCGGGTGGGGTCGAACCGCGCTTTGTCGACGCTCCGGAAGGAGATGCTCGTGAGCTCGTCCTACGACCGGCACGCAGGAGAACCGGAAGCGTCCGCCGCCAGGGCGGAGTGGAACGAGCTGGCAGCCAGCGCATCCCATCGGCAGCGGCATCCCTCGCCGAGCCGCCCACGGCGGCGAGTCAAACCGCCCGTCAACCCTGATCAGCCGGATACTCCGCCGACACGCACTCGTGGACAGCAGATCCGGCGACTGGTCCTGGCACTGTTCCTGGTCCTGGTGGTCATGCCGACCACCCTGCTGGGCGTCGCCTACTGGAGCGCCGAGATCCCGGACCCGAACGCGGTGCAGACCAACCAGATCGCCACCATCTTCACCTCCGACGGCGCCACCGTGATCGCGAAGGTCGTTCCGCCGGACGGTAATCGGGTGCCGGTGCCGCTCACCGACGTGCCGCTACCCGTACGCCAGGCCGTCCTCTCGGCGGAGGACCGCAACTTCTACTCCAATCCCGGCTACTCCACCTCGGCCTTCCTGCGCGCGGCCCGCGACAACCTGCTCGGCCGCGACGACGCGGGCGGCGGCTCCACCATCACCCAGCAATACGTGAAGAACGCCTTCCTGAGTTCGGAACGCACCCTGAGCCGGAAGATGCGCGAGCTCATCATCTCCGCCAAGATGGCCCGCGAATGGAGCAAGGACGAGATCCTCGCCGCCTACCTCAACACCATCTACTACGGTCGCGGCGCGTACGGCATCTCCGCCGCCGCCCACGCCTACTTCGGCAAGCCCGCCCCCGAACTCACCCTGGCCGAGGGCGCGGTGCTGGCCTCGGTCATCCGCACCCCGTCGCTGCTGGACCCGGAGACCCACCTCGACCAGCTGCGCGCCCGCTGGGCCTACGTGCTCGACGGCATGGTCGAGATGGGCACGCTGACCCGCGACGACCGCGCCGCCACCCAGTTCCCGCTCATCATCCCGGGCACGGCGGCGGACGACGGCACCTCGCGCGGCCCCGAGGGCCTGATCCGCGCCCAGGTGCTGCGCGAACTGCGCGCCTCCGGGATCAGCGAACGCGAACTGAATACCGGCGCCCTGCAGATCATCACGACCATCGACGCCAAGGCCCAGCAGGCCGCGCTGACCGCGGTCGGCAGAGCGCTGGCCGGGCAGCCGGGCGAACTGCGCTCGGCGGTGGTGTCGGTCGACCCGCGCACCGGCGCGGTGCGCGCCTACTACGGCGGAGCCGATGGCATCGGCTTCGATTTCGCGCAGGCCCCGCTGCAAACCGGTTCCGCCTTCAAGACTTTCGCGGTGGTCGCCGCGCTGGAGCAGGGAATTCCGCTGACCTACCAGCTCGACAGCGCTCCACTCACCGTCAACGGCGAGAAGATCCAGAACGTCGACGGCGAATCCTGCGGCACCTGCTCGCTCGGGGAGGCGTTCAAGCGCTCGCTCAACACCAGCTTCTACCGGCTGTCCGGAACCCTGTTCGAGGGCCCGAAGGCGATCGCCGACGCGGCCCACCAGGCCGGCATCCCCGACCAGATCCCCGGCGTGTCCGGCAAGACCCTGACCGAGGACGGCGGCGGCCCGCCGCTGCCCGCCATCGTGCTGGGCGCGTACTCGGTGCGCCCGATCGACATGGCCTCGGCCTACGCCACCCTGGCCGCCTCCGGCGCCTACCGCGCACCCTATTTCGTGCAGAAGGTCGTGACCGGCGACGGCCGGGTGCTGCTCGACCGTGACGCCGCGCCCGGCCGGTCCGAGCAGCGCATCCAGGCCGGCGTCGCCGACTCCGTCGCCCAGGCCATGCTCCCCATCGCCGCCTACTCCAACGGCCACGGCCTGGCCGGCCGCCCGTCCGCGGCCAAGACCGGCACCACCCAGCTCGGCACGACCGGCCAGAACAAGGACGCCTGGATGGTCGGCTTCACCCCGGCCCTGTCCACCGCGGTCTGGGTGGGAACCGAACAGCCCCAACCGATCCGGACCGCCCGCGGCGCCGCCATCTACGGTTCCGGCATGCCGTCCGACATCTGGAAGCAGACCATGGACGCCGCGCTGGCCGGAACACCGGTGGACCAGTTCCCCGGGTCGGCGCCGGTCGCCGGAAATCCCCCGGCCAACGGCAATTACGACATCCTGAACCCGCCGGCCCCGGCCCCCGCGCAGGCACCGGTCCTGGTCATCCCGCCCGCTCCCACGCCCCGCGAGGTCGAGATCTTCCCCGGCCTCAACGTCCCCGTCCCCGGGTAGCGTTCATAACATTCATGTCCTGTTGATCATGTTTCGTGCCTACCGCTCCATCCGCGCGCGGCCGCGGATATTGTGGAACCCGCTACCGGATTCAGCGACTCCGAATGCCGGTGGCAGGATGCGGGTTGGGAGCAGGGTGGGGTCGGAGACAGCACGAGACTTAGGGGCGACGCCGGTGGAATTCAATGTTGTTGAACGCCACGAAACGCTGGTAGCCGGAACGGTGCTACGCAGCCCGGCACTCGCGGTCGAAGGGCCGCGCCGCGCGAAGGTCGAGGAGGCCTGGAAAAGAACGATCGCACGTGATCTGCCGGGCCCGCCCGCGACCGCGTACGTGGATCACGCACCCGAGATCGGTTCGTATCTGACCCATATCGTCGGCTACGAATGCAAGAATCCGGACGACCTATTGCCCGGCGATGTACTGGCGCGTATCCCGGGCGGCGTATTCGCGCGCTTCATTCGCAGCGGCGACAATCTCGGCGACGTGATCGTGTCGATCTGGCGGACGGTCTGGGACCTCGAGGCGGCCGGCAGCCTGGTGCGCGCCTACACCGGGGATTTCGAGCACTATCCGGACAACCGGACGGTGGAGGTTTTCGTCGCGCTGGATCCGAGCGCGGAGGGGTAGGGGAGCAGTGGACTTCGAAATCGTCACCCTGGAGGAATTCCTGGTCGGCGGGCTGACCATCCCCCTGGCGGGCCGCGAGGTGACCGCCCGCGACCTGGACCTGGTGAACTTCACCTGGGACCGCTACCTGGCCCGGGAGAAGAAGGCCGAACGCGTCGCCGCCTACATCGGCCAGAACGATCACGCGGTAGCCGTTCTCGGATACGAGCTTTCGGGCCTGCCCGACCTGGACACCGGCGACGTGATGACCCGCATCCCCTCGGGCCGCTACGCGAAATTCGTTGTCTCGGACAAGCCTTACGACCTGCTCCGCACCGCCTGGGCCCAGGTCGCCAAGGCCGAGAACGCAGGCACCATCACCCGCTCCCACGCCGCGGAGATCGAGCGCTACACCGGTCCCACATCCGTCGAGGTGTACGTCTCCCTCGACTGACGTCGAAAAGCGATAAAGGGCGGCATCGCGATTGCGATGCCGCCCTTTGCCTTACGAGCGTCGACTACTCGGCGTCGATGATGAAGGCTTCGAGCTGGGCGCGGGCCACGTCGTCGGCCAGCTGCTTGGGCGGCGACTTCATCAGGTAGGCCGAGGCCGGGAGGACGGGTCCGCCGATGCCGCGATCCTTGGCGATCTTGGCGGCGCGGACGGCGTCGATGATGATGCCGGCCGAGTTCGGCGAGTCCCACACCTCGAGCTTGTACTCCAGGTTCAGCGGCACGTCACCGAAGGCGCGACCCTCGAGCCGGACGTAGGCCCACTTGCGGTCGTCGAGCCACTCGACGTAGTCCGACGGGCCGATGTGCACGTTGCGGTCGTACACCTTGCCCGAGAGCGGGCCCTCGAGGTTGGAGGTCACGGCCTGGGTCTTGGAGACCTTCTTCGACTCCAGGCGCTCACGCTCGAGCATGTTCTTGAAGTCCATGTTGCCGCCGACATTGAGCTGGTAGGTGCGGTCCAGCACGACGCCGCGGTCCTCGAACAGCTTGGCCATCACGCGGTGGGTGATGGTCGCGCCGACCTGGGACTTGATGTCGTCGCCGACGATCGGCACGCCGGCGTCGACGAATTTCTGGGCCCAGACCGGGTCGGAGGCGATGAACACGGGCAGCGCGTTGACGAAGGCCACGCCCGCGTCGATGGCGCACTGCGCGTAGAACTTGTCGGCCTCTTCCGAACCGACCGGGAGGTAGGAGACGAGGACGTCGACCTTGGCATCCTTCAGCGCCTGGACGACGTCGACCGGCTCGGCCTCGGACAGCTCGATGGTCTGCGCGTAGTACTTGCCGATGCCGTCCAGCGTCGGTCCACGCTGCACGGTCAGACCCGACGGCGGCACGTCGGAGATCTTGATGGTGTTGTTCTCGCTGGCGAAGATCGCGTCGGACAGGTCGAAGCCGACCTTCTTGGCGTCGACGTCGAACGCGGCGACGAACTTCACATCACGGACGTGGTACGGACCGAACTTCACGTGCATGAGTCCGGGGACGGTCGAATTCTCGTCGGCGTCCTTGTAGTACTGCACGCCCTGAACCAGGGAAGATGCGCAGTTACCCACGCCGACGATGGCCACCCGAACTTCGGTGTTGATCTCACTCATGGCCGATATTTCCCTCTTTCTGTGGTGCCGCCTTCGTCGATTGCTCCGCAGCAATCAACTCGTTGAGCCAGCGCACTTCGCGCTCGCTTGATTCGAGACCGAGTTGATGGAGCTGGCGGGTATAGCGGTCCAGTTGCCCACTGGCTCGCTTTATCGCTTCCCGCAGTCCTTCTCGGCGCTCCTCGACCTGCCTCCGCCGCCCCTCCAGGATTCGCATCCGCGCTTCCGCGGGGGTGCGGCCGAAGAAGGCCAGATGAACGCCGAAGCCGTCGTCGGTGTAGTTCTGGGGTCCGGTGTCGGCGAGCAGTTCGGCGAACCGCTCCCGTCCCGGGTCAGTCAGGTTGTAGACCCGCCGCGCACGGCGCGTTGCCAAGCCCTGCGGACTCTCCTCCGCGATGAGGCCGTCGGCCTGCATGCGCCGCAGGGTCGGATACAGCGACCCGTAGGAGAAGGCCCGGAACGGGCCCAGCAGACCGGTGAGCCGCTTGCGCAGCTCGTAGCCGTGCATCGGCGACTCGAGGAGCAGCCCGAGGATTGCCAACTCCAGCACCGGGCTTCACCCCCTGACTGTTGTGTTCAGACCTAACCGATGGATGCAGTTCCAAACTATATCGCGCCGATATAAACGGCGCACCGAACCACCGCGATGCGGTGTGTGGTGAGCCGCGTTACGCCGTGTGGCGAATTGATCAGAGTCCATCCGGGGCGTGCGGGCCGAGGGCCACCGCAAGTACTCTGGGTCGCGTGCGAATACAGCGGCAGGTAGTGGACTATGCGCTTCGGCGCCGGTCCCTGCTGGCCGACGTCTACGCGGGACGGGTGGACGTCGCGGATGTGTGCGATGCCAATCCGTACCTCCTGCGGGCGGCGAAGTTCCACGGGCGGGGAAGCGAGGTCACATGCCCTATCTGCAGGAAAGAGCAGTTGACACTCGTCTCGTGGGTCTACGGCGACGGCCTGGGCGCCGTCGCGGGCTCCGCTCGCGCGCCGGAGGAACTGGTCCGGTTGGCCGAGACTCGGGAGGAGTTCTCGGTGCATGTGGTCGAGGTGTGCCGGACCTGCAGTTGGAACCATCTCGTGCAGTCCTATGTGCTGGGCCTAGCCCCGGCGCCGACGGGCCGACGCCGCACCGGCACCCGTCGTACGGCCGCCGAGTGAGAGGCCACGTCGACTGCTGATCCGCGGGCACGTATGCCCGCCGCGGTGCACCGACAGTGACCGCATCGAGCCCTGCCCGGGGACCCGGACCGTATCGAGAAGTAATTGGAGAGCCAGGCTGTGACATCGCCCTATGACGACGGACCGCACGGCGGCCGCCCCCGTGGCGGTTCGCAACCCGGCCCCGGCGGTTACCCGCCGCCGGCCCAGGGAGGACGGCCCGCGGGGCCGCCGCCCGGGGCGCGTCAGCCCATGGGGCCCGGTGGCCCGCAGCGCGGCAACGGCGGCGGTCCCGGCGGGATGCCGCCGCGCGGACCGAACGGCCAGCCGCAGCGCGGGGGCGCGCCGCAGGGCGGGCAGCCGGTCCGGCGGCCCGGATCGCCGCCGCCCAGACCCGGCAATCCGGATGCGACCCGCAAGCTTCCGAACCCCGCCGCCGATCAGCGCGTGAACACCGGCGCGCGACAGGCGGTTCCGAATCACAACTCCCGGGCGGCCGGCTCGGACCGCACCCAGCGGGTCGACGATCGCGGGGTCCGCGCGGGCGTCGCGGCGGGCGCGGGCGCGGCGACGCGGACCCGCCCGGCCGAGGGCAATCGACCGCCGACCGGCGGCCAGCCCGCCACCCGGCGTCCCCAGGGCGGCACCCCGCCCGGCCCGCCGCCGCGGCGGCCGGGCGGCAACGGTTCCGGGGGCGGCAAGGGCGGCGGTAAGGGCACGCCCCGCAAGACCTCCATCTGGCGGATCATCCGCCGGACCATCTACGTGGGCATGGCGCTGGTGCTGGGCCTGGGCAGCACGGTCTTCCTGTACGCCTATTCGACGGTGAACGTGCCGCAGCCCGGCGACCTGAAGAACAATCAGGTGGCCACCATCTACATGGCCGACGGCAACTCGGTGCTGGCGAAGATCATTCCGCCGGAAGGCAACCGGACCGATGTGACGATCGACCAGATCCCGCCGCACGTCCGCAACGCGGTCATCGCGGCCGAGGACCGGTCGTTCTACACCAACCCGGGCTTCTCGATCCAGGGCTTCGGCCGCGCGTTCGTCGGTCAGCTGACCGGCAATTCGAGCGCCGGTGGTGGTTCGACCATCACGCAGCAGTACGTGAAGAACGCGATGGTCGGCAACGAGCACTCGCTCACCCGAAAGCTGCGTGAGCTGGTGATCTCGGCCAAGATGGCCAAGCAGTGGTCCAAGGACCAGATCCTGGCCGCCTACCTCAACACCATCTACTTCGGCCGCGGCGCGTACGGCATCGACGCGGCGTCCAAGGCGTACTTCAACAAGCCGGTGCAGGATCTGAGCGTGGCCGAGGGCGCGGTCCTGGCTGCCACCATCCAGCAGCCGTCGAACCTGGATCCGGAGAAGAATCCACAGGGCGCGCAGACCCGCTGGAAGTACGTGATGGACGGCATGGTCGACGGCGGCAACCTGCCCGCCGCGGACCGCGCCAGCATGCAGTACCCGCCGGTGATCTCGGCCGCGGAGGCGCAGCACGACAAGACCCTGGACTCGGGCCCGGAGGGCCTGATCAAGACCCAGGTGCTCAAGGAGCTGGAAGCCGCGGGCATCTCCGAGCACGACCTGAACACCCAGGGCCTGCAGATCACCACCACGATCGATCAGAAGGCCCAGGACGCCGCCGTCAACGCGGTGACCAAGGTGATGGACGGCGAGCCGGAGCAGCTGAAGGCCGCGGTGGTGTCGGTGGATCCGAAGACCGGTGCGGTGCGCGCCTACTACGGCGGTTCCGACGGCCAGGGCTTCGACTTCGCGAATGCCGGTCTGCAGCCGGGCTCCTCGTTCAAGGTGTTCGGCCTGGCCGAGAACCTGGAACTGGGCAAGCCGCTCTCGACCATGTACGACAGCTCCTCGCCGTTCAAGGTCAACGGCATCGCGATCCACAATGTCGCCGACGAGAACTGCGGCATGTGCACCATCGCCGAGGCCACCAAGCGGTCCTACAACACCAGCTTCTACCGGATGATGCTGGACATGCCGGGCAACGGCCCGCAGAAGATCGCCGACATGGCGCACCGGCTCGGCATCCCCGCGAGCGTCGACGGCATCGGCAAGACGCTGGTGGAGCCGGACGGCTCGTCGCCGAACAACGGTATCGTGCTGGGCCAGTACAACGTTCGCGTGCTGGACATGGCCTCGGCCTACGCCACGCTCGCCGCGTCGGGCATGTACCACGCGCCGCACTTCGTGACCAAGGTGGTCGCCTCCGACGGCACCGTGCTGATGGACCGCGGCGACGTGGCCGGTGAGCGCAAGGTCTCGGCGGCGGTGGCCGACAACGTGACCGACGCGATGAAGCCGATCGCGCAGTACTCGAACAAGCATCAGCTCGCGGGTGACCGCCAGTCGGCCTCCAAGACCGGTACCGCCCAGCTGGGCGACACCATCGAGAACAAGGACGCCTGGATGGTCGGCTACACGCCGTCGCTGTCCACCGCGGTGTGGATCGGCACGGCCGCCGGAAACGAGAAGCTGCGCAACGTCAATGGCGGCATGATCTACGGTTCGGGCCTGCCGTCCGACATCTGGAAGTCGACGATGGACGGCGCGCTCAAGGGCACGACGAACGAGTCCTTCCCGAAGCCGGGCAATATCGGCAGCTCGCAGGGTGGTGTGCCGTCCTGGTCGGCGCCGTACACCGCGCCCTCGACCACCGAGGCGCCGCTGCCCCCGGTCGTCACCACCAGCCAGATGCCGATCCCGGGTCTGCCCGGGTTCTCCATCCCGGTGCCGGGCCTCGCGCCGAACCCGCAGAACCAGCGGCAGCAGACCCAGCCCGAGCCCACCCAGGAACAGCAGGGCGGCGGCACCGGTCCGATGTCCGGGCAGCCGGTCGCGCCCGCGGACGGGGGCGCCACGACCACGGCTCCGAACAGCGGTGGCGGTACCGGCAACGGCAATGGGCGGCCGAATCGGTAGCCTGCTGGCGTGATCGAGCAGCAACTGGCGCACCGGTCGGCCGCCGCGAGCGGACCGGCCGGCGCGGCGCCGGAGCCGGGGGAGGCAGCAGGAGTGGAACAGGCTCGCGCGCAGCGTGATACGCCGGTCGGCTACGAGTCGCCGGCGCCGCTGGCGGACGATCTGCGGTCGGTCGACGACCGGGACAAGCCGAGTCGCACCGACACGCTGACCGCGCAGCTGTGCGATCCGCTCGGCGGCCCGGTGGGCGACCACGCGGTGATCGGCCGGGTCCGCTTCTGGACCCCGATGCGGGTGCTGATGGCGTTCGCGGTGCTGTTCCTGGCGTTCGGCTGGTTCGGCAAGGCGGGTTGCATCCAGCAGCGGCCGGACTCCTCGGGAGTCATGGGCCTGGACTGGAACAACGGCCGCCAGTACCTGGCCATGTGCTACTCGGACACGGTGCCGCTGTACGGCGCCGAGCACCTCAACGAGGGCGCGTTCCCGTACAAGAAGCAGTGGGTCGAGTTCAGCGACGGCAAGCCGCAGGTCCGCTACATGGAGTACCCGGTGCTGTCCGGGATGTACCAGTACATCTCCATGGGAATCGCCAAGGCGTGGAAGGTTTCTCCGCTGCCGGGCAGCGGCGCGCTGGAGGTGGTCATCTACTTCAATGTGGTGGCGATCGGCCTGGCGCTGGCCTGGCTGGTGACCATCTGGGCGACCGCGCTGTCGGCGGGACGGCGGGTCTGGGATGCCGCGCTGGTGGCGCTGTCGCCGCTGGTGGCGGTGCACGCGTTCACCAACTTCGATTTGCTGGCAACGGCTTTCGCGGCGGGCGGGCTGCTGGCCTGGGGCCGCCGCCGCCCGGTGCTGGCGGGCATCCTGCTGGGCTTGGGCGGGGCGGCGAAGCTGTATCCGCTGCTGCTCCTGGGCCCGATCCTGATCCTGTGCGTCCGCGCCCATCGGCGCGACGAGGACGACGCGGCCTTCGGCGGCCTGCCGCCGATGCGGGCCGCGTGCGCGGCGGTGGCGTCGGCCGCGATCACCTGGCTGGCGGTGAACGCGCCGATCGCGGCGCTGTACCCGAACGGCTGGTGGGAGTTCTTCCGGCTCAACACCGAACGGCACGCGGACCCGGATTCGATCTACAACGTGATCACCTCGTTCACCGGCTGGGCCGGATTCGACGGCGTGCTCGGTCCGCAGGACGTGCCGACCGTGCTGAACACGGTGTCGCTGCTGCTGTTCCTCGCGGCGTGCGCGGGCATCGGCTGGATCGGCCTGACCGCCGCGCGGCGGCCGCGGCTGGCGCAGCTGGCCTTCCTGGTGGTGGCGGCGTTCCTGCTGACCAACAAGGTGTGGAGCCCGCAGTATTCGATCTGGCTGGTGCCGCTGGCCGTGCTGGCGCTGCCGCACCGGCGGATCCTGTTGGCGTGGATGACGATCGACGCCCTGGTGTGGGTGCCGCGCATGTACTACTACCTGGGCCCGGACCACAAGGGCCTGCCCGAGCAGTGGTTCACCGGCACCGTGGTGGTGCGCGATCTGGCGGTGATCGCGTTGTGCGTCCTGGTGATCCGCCAGATCTACCGGTCCGCCGAGGATCCGGTGCGCCGCGACGGCGCCGACGATCCGGGCGGCGGTGTGCTCGACCGCGCCCCGGATCCCCAGGATCCGTGGCTGCCGTCGTGGCTGTGGCCGCGGCGGCCGGAACCCGTGCCCTGAGCGGTCGCTCAGGGCCGGGGCCCGCTCAGGGCCTCAGAGGAAGCGGGCCAGCTGCGGTACGGCCTCGCCCGGGTGCTTGGCCTGGAAGCCCTCGCCGAGGGCCTGGAACTTCCAGTCCGCGCCGGGGGCCGGGCGGAACATCTTGCCCATGGCCATGCCGGTGAACGGCATGCCGCCGGTGAGGGTGAAGCGCGCCATCTCGGCATTGGTGGCGCTGTCCACCAGGCGGCAGTAGGCATTGGCGAGCTGTTCGAAGGTGTGGCCCTTGTAGGAGGTCACGATGAACAGCAGGGTGGTGACCGACGGCGAGATGCGCGACAGGTCGACGCTGATCTCCTCGTCGTCGCCCTCGCCCTCACCGGTCAGATTGTCGCCCTGGTGGCGGATCGACCCGTCCTTGGAGCTGAGGCTGCCGTAGTACACGACGTCCACGGGGCCGTGCCCGGCGAACATCACCACCGAGGCGTCCAGGTCCACGTCCACGGCCTTGTTGCCGAAGATGCCGCCGCGCTTGACCGGATCCCAGCCCAGCCCCATCTTCACGTAACTCAGTGCGCCGCCGCCCTCTTTGCGCAGGTTGATGCGCTGGCCCTTGACCAGGCTGACGACATGGCCGGTGGGCAGATCGCGATCGTCCTGCGGCGCGGGCGGCGGCGGAGGCGGCGGGTAGCCCCCGGTGGGCTGGCCCTGCGGGGGCGGCGGCGGGAAGCCGCCGGTGGGCGCCGGTGGCGGCGGGTAGCCGCCCGTGGGCTCGAATTGCGCGGGCGGGGGCGGATATCCGCCGGTGGCCGGGGCGAACTGCTCGGGTGCGGGCGCGGACACGGGAGCGGGCTGCGGCGCGTCGTCGACGCGCACGCCGTGGTCGGTGACCAGCGCGGCGAAGCCGCCCGCGTACCCCTGCCCGACCGCGCGGGCCTTCCAGCTGCCCTGGCGGCGGTACAACTCCAGTGCGATGACGATGGATTCGGTGCTCAGGCCCTCGATCCGGTACTCGTACAACGAGTTTCCGGCGGCGTCGGAGACCCGGGCCACGGGCGCGGACAGCTGCCCGAAACTGCCGTTGGCGTCGTCGAGGGTGATGACGGCCCGAAGCTGTTCGATATCAGCGGGAATCGCGTCCAGCGACACCGCCAGCACGGCGGGCGTGCCCGGCGCACCGGGGCGCAGCGTCACCCCCGGCCCCGAGGGCTGGTTGAAGAATACGAAATCGGCGTCGGTGCGCACCGTGCCCGCCGGGGTGACGAGTAGCGCGGACAGATCGGCCGGTGCGGCCACCTCCACGCTGATCACCAGTTCGTGGACACTCAGCGGACCGTTCTGGCCCTTCACCAAAACTGCGGACACGATCGACCCTTCGCTTGACAGTGCGGTCGCTGCCACTCTACGAGAACGCGGCGACACGGGCTGGAGGCGTGGTGGCCGAGTATGCCGGGAACGCGTGGCAGTATCGGCACCGTGAGCGACGGTGAGGTGGAACCCGCGGAAGCGCACGAACAGTACCTACGCGCCTTCCGGCACCCGGCCGTGTCCCGTGACCAGCTGCGCGACCTGCTCGACGCGGTGAACGCCTTCCTGGACACCATCACGCCCAAGGAGGGCGAGTTCACGCCGCGCGGCGGCTGGGCCCCGGAATCCACGGCCATGGCATTCCAGATCGGGCGCGCGGTCGAGCAGGTGCTGTCCGAGCGCGAGGACGCCGATCGGGAGCTGGTGCGCCGCCGCGATATTCGGGACCGCCTGGTGGCGGCGCTGGACGCGGTGCTGGACTGCCTGCGCACCCTGCCGGAGCTCGCCGAGGCCGAGGTGTCGCTGGGCACCCTCTGCGTGAACGAGGGCTTCCAGGTCTTCGACGACGGTTCGGTCCGCACCACCCCGGAACAGGAGGCGAGAGCGGACGCGGGTCTGCTGGAGCGCCGCCGGATCGAGTTGGACGAGCAGATGACGGCCGCGGTGGCCGCGCGCACCGCCCTGGTGGAGGACACCACCGATCTGATCCGGGAACGGCTCGGCGTGGCCGAGGTAGGGATTCCGTGGGTGATCCTGGCCGCCACCCAGGGCGGCCTGGACGTCTCCGAACCCTTCGAATTCGCCGCCGACCATCTGCCCGACGGTGAACTGCGGGATCTGATGGTGCAGCTGGTCACCGACATCGAACTGGCCCGCACCCTCGAGGAAACCGCGGAACCGCTGGCTTAGCCCGAATCCCGTCGCAAAAGCCCGAAACCGCGTCGCCGCCGCACGGGCGGTGCGAGTCTGACTCACAGGGACCCGAACCGGCCTTCCGACGGGAGATTTCGGTGAAGAAGCTCATCAACGATCCGGCCGACGTGGTGGACGCCGCCCTGGCCGGGATGGCCGCGGCGCATCCGGAGCTGCGGGTGGACCCGAAACAACGCATCGTGGTGCGCGCCGACGCGCCACGCCCGGGCAAGGTCGGCCTGGTCTCGGGCGGCGGCTCCGGACACGAACCCCTGCACGGCGGCTTCGTCGGCCTCGGCATGCTGGACGCGGCCTGTCCCGGCGAGATCTTCACCTCCCCGGTGCCCGATCAGATCCAGGCCGCCACCGCCGCCGTGGATTCCGGGGCGGGCGTGCTGCACATCGTGAAGAACTACACCGGCGACGTGATGAATTTCGAGATGGCCGCCGAACTGGCCGCCGCCGAATCCGGCGCGCAGGTCCGCGCGGTCGTGGTGAACGACGATGTGGCGGTACAGGACAGCACCTACACCGCCGGGCGGCGCGGCGTCGGCGCGACGGTGATCCTGGAGAAGATGGCGGGCGCGGCCGCCGAACAGGGCCGGCCGCTCGACGAGGTGGCGCGCATCGCGGAGCGGGTGAACGCGTGCTCGCGCAGCATGGGGATGGCGTTGACCTCCGGCACGGTCCCCGCCGTCGGGCGCCCCACCTTCGAGCTCGGCGACGCCGAGATGGAGATCGGCATCGGCATCCACGGCGAGCCCGGCCGGGAGCGGGTGCCGCTGGCCCCGGCCCGCGAGGTGGCGGGGATGCTGCTGGAGCCGATTCTCACGGATCTGCCGTTCACGGCGGGTGATCGGGTGCTGTGCTTCGTCAACGGCATGGGCGGGACGCCGCTCATCGAGCTGTACCTCATGTTCGACGAAGTGGCGCGGATCCTGCGCGGGCGCGGGATCCACCTCGAGCGCTCGCTGGTCGGGCCGTACATCACGTCACTCGACATGGCGGGCTGCTCGGTCACGGTGACCCGGCTGGACGAGGAGCTGACGGCACTGTGGGACGCGCCGGTGCGCACTCCGGCGCTGCGGTGGGGCATCTGATGGCGGCGGTCGACGTCTCGGCGTGGGTGCGCGGATTCGCGGCGCTGGTGGACGAACACGCCACCGAGTTGACCGCGCTGGACGCCGCCATCGGCGACGCGGATCATGGGACGAATATGCAGCGGGGCATGACAGCGGCCATTGCGGCACTGGATGATTCGTCGTCACCGGCCGAGACCATGAAGCAGACCGCCCTGGTACTGATCCGCACCATCGGCGGCGCCAGCGGTCCGCTGTTCGGAACGTTCTTCCTGCGCTTCGCCGGCTCCATCGAGAGTGGTTCGGAGATCGGTGATTTCGCTCGGGCGTTCCGGACGGGTCTGGACGGTGTGATCGCCCGCGGGAAGGCCGATCGCGGGGACAAGACCATGGTGGATGCCCTCGGTCCAGCGGCCGACGCCCTGGACGAGGAAGTCGCGGGCGGCGCCTCGGCCGAGGTCGCGCTGGACGCCGCGGTCGCCGCGGCGGAAGCCGGTCGCGATGCCACGACGCCGCTGGTGGCGCGCAAGGGCCGGGCGTCGTATCTGGGTGAACGCAGTGCGGGACACCAGGATCCGGGTGCGACCAGTGCCGCCCTGCTGGTGCGGGCGGCCCGGCAGGCCCTGCGATGATCGGACTGGTGGTGGTCTCGCACAGCCGCGCGCTGGCCGAGGCCGCGGTGGCGCTGGCCGCCGGGTTGCTGCCCGATCAGGGTGTGGCGGTGCGGATCGCGGCGGGCCTGTCCGCGGCGGAGTTCGGCACCGACGCGGTCGCGGTCGCCGACGCTGTCCGGGAGGCCGATTCCGGGGACGGCGTGCTGGTGTTGATGGATCTGGGGAGCGCCGTGCTGTCCGCCGAGACCGCGCTCGATCTGCTCGAATCCCCGGTGCGGGTTCACCTCTCGGCAGCACCGCTGGTCGAGGGTCTGGTCGTGGCGTTGGCCGTGGCGGGTGGCGGCGCTGATCTGGAGACCGTCGCCCGCGAAGCCGACGGCGCGCTCACCGCGAAGCGGTCGCAGCTGGGTTCATCCACAGAACCGGGGGGCGCGATCGATCCACATTCATCCACAGGTAGTGCACCTGTGGATAACTCGGCCGTCACCGAGATATTCGAAGTGACCGGTCGGCACGGATTGCATGCCCGACCGGCAGCCGAGTTGGTCTCGGCTCTAGGGGATTTCGACGCACACGTCGAACTGCGCAATGACACCACCGGCGTCGGACCGGTGCCCGGCGACAGCCTGACCCGTGTCCTCACCCTCGGCGTACTCCCCGGGCATCGGCTGGAAGTGCGCGCGACCGGACCCGACGCGGCCCTGGCCGTCTCGAAAGTTCGTACCCTGACCGCGGATTGACGCCTACCGCAGAGCCCTCACGCCGAGGAAGAAGTCGACGATCTCCTCGGACGCCTGGATACCGGAAGCCCCGGTGACCGCCACGCGGGGATGACGCCAGTTCCGCTGCTCCAGCTCACCGTGCCGTGGCCGGATGGCGGCGTCGGCGCTGATCAGCATCTCCGCGTCGAGTGAGCCGTCGCCGGCGGCCAGCAGCGGCGACCCGGCGCGCAGTTCGCCCGAGTCGAGCATGCGGCGTCGAACTTCGCGCACCGCATGGCTTTTGCACACCGGGGTCGGCATGGCGTAGATCTTGCGGCCCTGCTGCGAGGCCGACCAGCCGCGCGGGCGGCACCAGGCGTCCCAGTCGGCGAGGAATCCGGCGGGCAGCCGGTCCTGGTCCACGACCAGGTAGCAGAACAGGTCGTCGGCCTCGCGCAGTCGCAGCGCGAACGATTCGTCCACGCGGGCACGCAATTCCGCGCGCACCTCGACGAGGGTGGCGCATTCGGCGCGCACCCGGGCGTCGAGGGCGGAACGCCAGCGCCGGTCCGGCAGCCCGTTGCGCAGGATGCTGCCGCCATTGCTGGTGACGGCGTAGGGCCACGGCCCGCCGGGCAGGCGGATGCGCTGGAACTGCTCGATGGTGCGGGTGGTGACCGGTACCACGGCGGCGGTCTCGGCCAGGATCTTCAGCCGTTCGGCCGCCGACACCGTCATGTACGAGAGCGGCTGTCCCTCATACTCTTCCACGCACACCGTGTCGGGGTTCGCGTTCCCGAAAGCCGCTCGCGTATAGATCAGCGTCCGATCGAGATCGGTCGCCACCATCACCTCGCGCTGCTGCACCAGCTATCCCTTCACTTCCTTGATCAAGCCCATACAGGCGTACGCCAAATCCGGCACGACTTCGACCGGCACGCCGCGCGCCGCGGCGAGCAGCCGGATGTGCGCGTGCTCGCCGGCGTCCGGATCACGCACCAGCACCCGCCACGGCACCCGCCGCAGCAGCACCCGGGTGGTCTCCCCCACACCGGGTTTCACGAAGTTCACGCTCGAGATCCCGTACTCGGCCCGCACCCGCTCCACCGAGGCCCAGCCGGCCCAGGTGGGGGTCCGGTCTGCGGCCAGCAGCTCGCGCACCCGCGCGTCCACCTGCGGGCGCACCCGGTCGAAGCAGTCGCTCACGGCGTCCAGCAGGCGGTTGGACTGGTCCTCGCCCGCGAGGTCGCGGTAGAACTTGGCGCCGTGGAACTGTCCGGGTGCGAGCAGCCGGTCATTGAGCACCGTGCGCGAAATCAGGCCCGACACTGTCGAATTCAAGCACGCGGAGGCGATCAGGAAATCGTCCCGGGTGCCGAAGGTCCGCGCGCAGCCGCCCGGATCGGCCAGTACCGCCAGGTCCGGGTCGAACCGGGCCCCGCCCGCCGCGTGATACGCCGCCAGCGCCGCGTCGAGCTCGCGGGTGATGGCTCCCTTGCCGGTCCAGCCGTCCACGAACACCACCCGCGCCGGATCGTGGTCGCGCGCGAGGTGATCCAGTGCGGCCGAATCGATTCCGCGATCGCGCACGATCGACACCGCGTAGTGCGGGACCTCGATCCCCCGGCTCCCCAGCCACCGGCGCATGAGCACCCCGACGGGTGTCCCGGCCCGTGCCAGCGACGCCAGCACGATGTCGTCCCCGCGCTCGGCGACCACCAGTTCCGCGACGGTCGCCACCGCCAGCGCCAGCCGCTCGGCGCTCTGCGCGAGCACCCGGTCGAACAGCTCCCGGTACTCGGCGTCCGGCTGGTACTCCACCGGCAGCGATTCCGCGTAGTGTGCCGCCCCCGATTGGATCCGCCGTTCGCGCTCGGCCACATCGGCTTCCAGGGCGACACCGGACAGATCCGTGAGCAGCCACGCCACCTCGTCGCGCGCGTACGACCCGAACTCCGGCCCGTACAACGGTTCCGGCCGCGCCGCACGCGTCGCGGCGAGCGCGCGCGGGTCCGATTCGGTCAGCACGGCCAGCAGCACGTCGGAACCCGACGCGGTGAGCACGTCGACGAGTCCGCCCGCGGCCGTGAGCCGTTCGGTGTCCGCCGGAGTGTCGACGACGACCAGCAGGATCGGATCGACCGCCCGGTCCTCGCCCGGCCACCGGGCGTTGTACAGGTATCGCGGGGCGTCCTCGCCGGTCTCGGGCGCGGTGAAGCGGAATCCGCGGCGGAGCGGGTACCCCGGTTCGTCGAGAACATAGGCCGGTGACCGCGTCGTCGTCTGGTAGCGGGCGGGAATCCCGTTGTCCGCCAAGCCCGCCGCGATGCGCAGCGGCAGGTACATGAGTTCTTCGTGGGCGATGACGATGACCGGCCGCGGTTCGGCCAGTTCGGCGGAGAGGGCTTTGGTGGCGCGGGCGAGCGCCGCCTCGAAGGGTTCGGTGTCGGAGTCGAGGAAGCCGTGGCGGCCGCCCTCGGGAACATCGTGGGGCCAGGGGATCTCGACCCGGGCGCAGGCGCCCCGCCGTTCGGCGACCGGGTTCAGCACGGGTTCGGGCAGTGCGGCGACCGCGTCGATCAGGTCGGTGGGCAGCACGGTGCTGCCGCCCGCCAGGCAGACGGTGTCGATGCGCGCGCCGAGGTCGGCGGCCGCCTGTTCGAAAGCGCGGCGGTCGGCGTCGGTCCGCATGTCCACCAGGGACGCCAGGACATAGTGCGTGCGCGGGGTCAGGGCGTGCAGGGCGCGGACGGCGTCCAGCGCTGTTGCGCCGGTGGAGATCTCGTCGTCGACCAGCACCATGGGCAGGTCGTTGTGGAAGACCGCGGCGGGCATCGGTTGCAGCAGATGGGAGGTGGCGTGCGAGTGGCCCTCCTCGAAGCCCGCGAGGGTGTCGGCGGTCGGCACGTCGCGGCGCGTGGAGTGCAGGTAGCACCACGCGCCGATGCGGGCCGCGACGGTGTGGCCGAGCCCGGTCGCGGTTTCGGCGAAGCCGAGCACGGCGGCGCTGCCGGGCCGGTCACCGGACGCGGCGAGTACGTCGAGCACCAGGTCACCGAGCCGGTCCCCCGCGTCGAGCACCCGGTGCGGGTCGGTGGGCAGATGCTTGCCGAGCACCGTTGAGACCAGCAGGTGGGCGCGGCGCGGATTGCGGCGCAGCCCGGGTTCGACGAGCGTCTCCACGCGCCATTCCGGACCGGGCAGGCAGGTGCCCGTGTGGTGCAGGGTGAGGCCGAGTTCCCGGGTGGCCCAGGGGAGTTCGCGGGTGGCCGCGGGTAGGGCGGGGTCGGCGGTCACGATTCGACCAGGGCCTTGAGCAGGTCCACGAAGGAGACTCCTTTGTTGGCGACGCCGAAGACCCGGGCGCGCAGCATGATCTGGTGGGCCCAGCTGCGGTGCGGGCGCATCTCGTTCATCTTGTTGCGGTACTCGGAGGCGGCGACGCCGCCCGCGCCGGTGCTGAGAATGTCGGCGGCATCGGCGTATTCCTCGTGGGTCACGATGGACAGCGCGTGCACGACCGCGACGTGGGTGGGGTGGATGACGGTCTTGCCCTGGATGCCGTTGGCGCGGTCCAGGGTGATCTCCCGCAGCAGCCCGTCCATGTCCCGGCTGACCAGCGACTGCCGGAACGGGACCGCGTCCACCTCGGCGAAGGGGGCGGTGCGCAGCAGCGGCCGGAACATACGGGTGTGGTCGGCGAAGTACTCCCAGACCGGTCCGGTGATGGTGAATCCGGTGCCGTCGGCGCGGCCCAGATAGTTGACGATGTCGGCGATGACGTCGGCGACCACGCGCACGTCGTAGATGGTCAGGTCGCGGTCGCGGCGAATCCCGAAGGTGGAGCACATGTCCGTGGCCCCGATGCGGACGGCGAGGATGCGGTCACGGTGCGCGGTGAGCAGTTCGCCGATGCGGCCCAGTTCCCGGTCGCGGGTCTCGCGGTGCACCAGGGCGGGGGATTCCAGCACGGGCATGCCGAAGACGGTGCGGCCCAGCCGTTCCGAGGCGAGTTCCAGCGCGTCCAGGTAGTCGGCGGCGCAGGCGCTGTCGAACTTGGGCAGCACGAATCCGGTGAGCGCCGTCGCGCCCGCCCCGAGTCGTCCGGCGATCTCGCCGATGCTCTGCGGGTCGCGCACCCGCACGAACAGCAGCGGGTAGGCCTCGCCGCTGGCCGCCAGTTCGTCGAGGGTGACGGCGGCCTGCCATTTCCCGTATTCGACGGCGTGGTCGGCGACCGCGTCCTCGAGGTCGATGACCATCGAGCAGACGCCGCGTTCGGCGCGGCGCAGGATGGTGGCGGTGAGGTCGGCGCGGGTCGCGGGCACGTACAGGGTCGCGCCCAGCGCCATGGCGAGCAGGTCGCGATCGCGGGAGCCGCCGAAGGCCTCGGGCAGGCGGTGGAACAGCCGCCGCAGCTCCGGACCCGGCACCTGCCGGAAATGCCGCAGCGGGAAGCGCTTCCGCAAGGAGACCGGTGCGACGTCCGGGTCGCTGGTGATCATCGCGGTCATCGTCGCGGACGTCCTCCTGGTGACTTTCGGTCTATCTGTCGGTATTTCGCATGCGTTCGACGACTCCGGCGACGAACGCGGTGATCGCGTCGAGTTCGGACACGTACGCCCAATAGTCGGGATGGCGGCCGGTCAGGCCCGCGGTGGCCCGGTCCAGGCGTTCGGCCTGGGCGTCGAGCACCGAACCCCATTGCGGGACGACGCCCTTGTTGACCGCCAGCATCTGCGCGTCGCGCAGTTTGAAGCGAACGGTCTTGGCGCGCTCGGCCGGTTGCTCCCGGACCGCGCGTAGCTGGGCGAGCCGGTCGGTGACGGCCTCGGCGCTCTCCTCGGCGGCGGCGAGGCGGGCGCGGGCGGTGGTGGTCAGGTCGAGCGCGTCCTCCGGGTCGTGGGCGGCCAGGGCGGCCCGGGCGCGGGCCAGGTCCGCGTCGGCGGCCTCGACGGCCTCCCGGGCTTGTCGCTCATTGTTGGCCAAATCGTTCGATGACGCAGCCGCGAATTCCCGCAGCAGCGCGGACATGGCCGGGGGGACGCGGTCCAGACGGTTGCGGGCGGCATCGAGCCGGGTGGCCGCCGACGCCAGCGCGGTGGTGGCCGAATGCTGTTTGCCGGGAGCGGCTTCCAGGGCGCTGGACAGCTCGCGGGTACGCGAGTCGAGCCGGGTCGCGGCGTCGCGGGCGGGTGCCCCGGCGCCGCCGATCGCGGCGGCCTCGAGTGTGAGCAGCGCCTCATCCAGAGCCGCCGCGCATTGCCGCACCGAGGGGTAGGCGGCGTACGGGGAGGCGTCGGCCTGCTGCCGGATCCGCTGGGCGTCCGCGCGGGTCTGCGAGACCAGCTGCGGCACCGAGCCGAACACCGCGACGGCGTGCTCGAGGTGGGCTTGATCGCCGCGGTAGAAGTCGTCGACGGCCCGCGCGGCGTCGGTGAGCCGCCGGACCACGCCGTCGATCTCGGGCTGCGCGACGACCCCCGTGCCATCGCGTTCCACCTGCTCGAGGCGCTCGTCGAGGGCGAGGTAGGCGCCGGACGCGTCATAGCAGCGGGCGCGCACCGGTTCCCAGCGCGCGGCCGCGCCGCGTTCGGGGAACAGCGCGGCGGACGCGTCGACGGCGGCCTCGGCGATGCTCTGCCGCCGATCCATATCGAGGAAGGCCGCCGTCAGCATCGACCGGGCCTGTTGCACCCATTCGTTGTTCCGGGGTGCCCGGAACCATCCGCTTCGACGGCCTGCCACGCCACCGATCGTAGGCAACCGGGAACGATCACGGCGACCGTGCGTCGGCGAACATCTCGGCCACGCGTTGACGATTGCCGCGACCGCGGCGATGGAGTGTGTGACCCTGTCCTGTGACAGGCTGTCGTCGCACGGTTGCCTTGACCCATTCCTACCCATGGCTTGGGGAAACCATTACTGTCGACGTCGGCGGAACCTGGACAGTGGGCGAAGCCGTTAGACAAGAAACGCTTCGAACGCTTAACAACGGAAGGATCCCCGCAATGGGTGTCAGTTTGTCCAAGGGCGGTAACGTTTCACTGACCAAGGCGGCGCCGAACCTGACTCAGGTCGCCGTCGGCCTGGGCTGGGACGTGCGCACCACCACCGGCACCGACTTCGACCTCGACGCCAGCGCCATCGCGACCGGCGTCGACAAGAAGGCGCTGTCGGACAAGCACTTCGTGTTCTTCAACAACCTGCAGTCCCCGGAGGGCACCATCGTGCACGCCGGCGACAACCTCACCGGTGAGGGCGAGGGCGACGACGAGGTCATCAACATCGACCTGGCCAACACCCCGCCGGCCGTGGAGTCCGTCTTCTTCCCGGTCTCGATCTACGACGCCGACTCGCGCGGCCAGAGCTTCGGCCAGGTCCGCAACGCCTACATCCGGGTCGTGGACCGCTCCAACGGAACCGAGCTGGCCCGCTACGACCTGTCCGAGGACGCGTCCACCGAAACCGCCATGGTGTTCGGTGAGCTCTACCGCAACAATGGTGAGTGGAAGTTCCGGGCCATCGGTCAGGGCTACGCCTCGGGCCTCTCGGGCATCGCCCGGGACTTCGGCGTCAACGTCTGACGCGACCAGCTCGCGACGGCGCGAAGTACCAGCGTCTCAATAGAACACACGGCGACACGTCGAGGGCTCGATCGCACGAGCCCTCTTCGTGTGTCCGCTCGACCGGCATGTCACCCGACCCCGGCACAACGAAAGGCCCACTGCGGTGCGAATATTCGGCCTCTCCATCATCGTCACCGTACTGTCGCTGATCGCGGCGCTGGTGTACGGCGGACCCACGGCCCTGGTGCTGTGCGCCATCCTGGGCATCCTCGAGGTGTCCCTATCCTTCGACAACGCGGTCATCAACGCCAGCATCCTGCAGCGGATGAGCGAGTTCTGGCAGCGCATCTTCCTGACCATCGGCGTCGTCATCGCCGTCTTCGGTATGCGCCTGGTGTTCCCGCTGGCCATCGTGTGGATCACGGCCGGGCTCAGCCCCGTTCGCGCCTTCGACCTGGCCATGAACCCGCCCGCGGACGGCGCGCTCAGCTTCCCCGACGGCAGCCCGTCCTACGAGAAGCTGCTCACCGACGCGCACCCGCAGATCGCGGCCTTCGGCGGCGCGTTCCTGCTGCTGCTGTTCTTCAACTTCATCCTCGAGGAGCACGAGGTCACCTGGCTGGGCTGGATCGAACGCCCGCTGGCCAAGCTCGGCAAGCTGGACATGCTCGCGGTGGTACTCACCCTGGCGGGCATCGTCATCGCGGCGGAGTTCATCGCCCATGACGACGACCGCGGCACCGTGCTGCTGGCCGGCATCCTCGGCACCATCACCTACATCGTGGTCGACGGACTCGGATCACTCTTCCACACCGAGGAACACGCGAACGGCGAAGGCGGACCCTCCGAAGTCGTGAAGGCGACAGGTAAGGCGGCGTTCTTCCTGTTCCTGTACCTGGAAGTGCTCGACGCCTCGTTCTCCTTCGACGGCGTGATCGGCGCGTTCGCCATCACCTCCGACCCGATCCTGATCGCCCTGGGCCTGGGCCTGATCGGCGCCATGTTCGTCCGCTCGATCACCGTGTACCTGGTGCGCAAGGGCACCCTCTCGGAGTACGTGTACCTCGAGCACGGCGCGTTCTGGGCCATCGGCGCCCTGGCGGTCATCCTGCTCATCACCATCGGCGTGCACGTCAACGAGGTGATCAGCGGTCTCGTCGGCGTGGCGTTCATCGGCGCGGCGTTCGTCACCAGCATCATTCGCAATCGTCGCGAGGAAGCGGAAGCCGACGATGCGGAACCCGAGCTGGAGAAGTCGCCCAGCCTGAGCTGATCCGCACACGAAACACGAAGCCCGCCGTCCGATTTCGGACGGCGGGCTTTTCCGTTCACACCATGCGGCGCGGGACGACCAGATGCTTGGCGCGCCGCACCGACACCCGCGACCACAGCACCTGTTGCAGGAACAGGGTCAGCCACCCCGCGATCGCCATGCCCGCGATATTGACCAGCAACTGCGCCAGACTGCCCCACACCGTCGCGCCATCGGCGATCGCCACGCCGAGCGCGATATTGCCCGCGGCGGGCACCGTGGTCACCGAGATGAAAACCCCCGCCAGGCCCAGGGATTTGGCCGAGGTGATGGCCAGCACCCCCGCCGCCCCCGCGATTACCGCGACGATGAACGACCACTTGTCCGGGGTGTAGATGAAGGCGGTGGCCGGACGCGGGCCCGTCACCTGCGCCTCGGTGATCCAACCCAGCGCCCGCCCGATCAGCGCCAGCACGATGGTGACGCCGATGGCCGCCACGAAGCCGAACACCAAGGTGCGCAAGGCCAGCCGGAACAGCACGAATCGCCGCCGGACCAGGGCGACGCCCAAGGCCGCGATGGGTCCGAACTCCGGTCCCAGCACCATGGCGCCGACGGTGAGGATCTGGGAGTCGGTGACGATGGCGATGCTCGCGATGACGATGGCCAGCGTCAGGAAGCTCAGGTAGGTCCAGTTCAGTTCGGATTCGTCGTAGGCCCGCTGCGCCACCTGCGCCCACACCACCGAATCCGAACTGCTGCCCGGGGTGCGCACCTCCGCCTCGAAACCGCTGCGCGACAGCCAGGTTCCGACCTGCTCGACCTCGATGCTGCCCTCCTGATGCACCCGCAGGTCGCGCAGCCGCTGGACGACGTCGTTGGCGGCCTCGCGGGCGAGCTGCGCGGTGATCAGGTCGCCCGCCGGGCGCACCGCCGCGCCGCGCAGGACCACCAGGCCCGTCACCGCGTCGTCGTCGAGTACCTCGAGTACCGGGTCGGTCAGGGTGGCGGGGGCCAGGATCCGCAGGTGCAGCATGCGCCCAGTCTGCCGTGCCCGGGTGTCCGGAACCGTCAGGCCCGCACGGGCTGTCGCCCGGCGATACCGGATCGTTCGGCGGCGGCGGGCGCGGCCGGCGCCCGGCGCGACGCCAGGACCAGGCCGACCAGTCCGACGCCCAGGCCCGCGATCGTCAAGGGCCGCAACGGCTGATCGATCACCAGCCAGGCCATCACCGCGGTGACGGCCGGAATCGCGAAGAAGAAGCGGCTGACCCGGGTGGTGTCCCAGCGCTGCAGCATGGTGTTCAGCAGCAGGAACGCGCCCATCGAGTTCACCAGCACCATCCACACCATGGAACCGGCGAAGCGGGACGGGTCGGCGACGTGGAATTCCCCACCGGCCCAGGCCATCACGCCCGCGAAGGGCGCGCTCACCGCCACGTGCAGGGCGGTGCCCGTGCGCGGATCGAGCGCCGGGGTGAAGCGCTTCTGATACACGGTGCCCAGGCTCAGGCCGAGCAGCCCGACCACGCACAGCAGCAGGCCCGGCAGCGAGAAGGCCGGTTGATCCAGCACCGCGAGGCCCACGCCCACCCCGCCCACGCCGAAGCCCAGCCACTGCCGCGCGTTCACGGATTCGCCCAGGGCCCCGGCGAATACCGCGATCACCACCGGGCTCAGGCCCTGGACCAGGGAGATGACCGCGGCGGTGACGTGCTCGTGCATGGCGGTGTAGAACGCGCCGAACTGGACCATCTGCATGAGCAGGCCCGCGACCAGGGTGTGCGCGAGCATCTTGCCCCGCGGCCAGACCGCGCGCGACAGCAGCGCGAACACGATGAGCAGCGCGCCCGCGATGCCGAAGCGGGCGAAGAGCACCAGCATCGGCGGGGCCGCGCCGACGCCGATGATCCCGGCGATGAAGGCGCTGCTCCACATGAGGATCAGGGCCGGTGGGCCCGCCACGTCCAAGAGCCGGTTCTCCATGATCCCTCCCATCACTAACCCGTTCAGGTGGTTATCACCGTCGCACCGCGGTGCATAACCTGTCAAGGGGGTTATGATCGGGACATGTCATCGTTCGCCGACCCGCACCTGTTCGTCAGCGGCAATCTCGCGCTGAACTTCATCGGCACGGCACAGGAACGGCGCACCACCTTCATCGAGCGCCTCACCAGTGCCGCCGACCTGGGCGAATGGACCGTCGCGGCCGGAATCGTCGACACCGCGCCCGACTGCGCGGACGCCCTCGAACCCGCGCGCCGGCTGCGCGAGGCGGCCTGGCGGCTCATGCAGGCCACCCTGCACGGCGAACCCCTCGCCGACGCCGACCGCCGGCTGCTCAACCGGCACGCCCACGGCGACCTGCCCGAACTCACGCTGTGCGCGGACGGTTCGGTCACCCGCGGCGGGGCCATCGAATCCGCGTTCACCGCCATCGCCCGCTCGGCCGTCGAACTACTCGGCGGCCCGGAACGCGAACGGCTCAAGGAATGCGGGCGAGACGCCTGCACCCGCCTCTACCTGGACACCTCACGCGGCGGTTCGCGCCGGTGGTGCGATATGACGGTCTGCGGAAACCGGGCCAAGGGCAAGGCTTTCCGCGCCCGGAACGCCGATGCGGAAGGGTGACCGCTCCGAGGCGGACACGAACACGAAGAAGAACACCAGCAGCAGCACCGCCCGGCCCCACACGCCGATCTGCACCAGATACTGCTCGACCTCGTACGGGTGACCCGACCCGAGCTCGTAGAAGTAGCGGAAGACACCGACGCCGATGCACAGGTCCGCCAGCAGATAGGCGATCACCAGGCTCCACGGCACCCGCAGCAGCACCAGGAACGGGATCAGCCACAGCGTGTACTGCGGTGAATGCACCTTGTGGAACAACAGGAATCCACACAACATGGCGCCGCTGACCCCGATCCACGGATACACCCCGGCCAGCCGATACCGGCGCACACCCAGCCAGCAGGCCAGCACGAACGACGCCACCACCAGCGTCGGCGAGAGCACCGACACCAGGTGCTGGAAGGCCGATTCCGACTCCTCCGACGGACCGAACAGCGGGCGCATTCCCCAGTACCAGATGGAATTCGTGGTGATATCGGCCTGCCGCAATTGCTGGAAGGTGATCGACGCGCGCCAGCCGTCATAACCCGCGAGCGCGAACGGCAGATTGATCGCGACCACCGTGCCGATCGCGGTCGCGGCCACCATCAGCGCGCCGCGCACATCGAATCGCTTCTCCCGCAAGGGATGTTCACCGAGCAGCACATAGATCAGCAACGGCAGCACGAAGATGCCGGGATACAACTTGAAACAGAAGCCGATCGCCAGGAATACCGCGGCGGCGATCCCGCGATCCCGCAGTGAATACCGGGTCAGCGTCGTCATCACATAGAACGCGGCGACCGCGGTCGCGACCACCGGCAGTTCCCAATTGTGAAAGGCGTAGAGCACCAACGGCGGTGCGGCCGCCCACAACAATGCCGCCGGGCCGGCCATGCGGGCCAGCAGGTACGCGGTCAGCAGGGCGAACGGGGCCAGCAGCAGCGCCGAATGCCACAGGAAGGCCGCGTCGGTGTGCGCGCCGATGCCGCCGATCCACATGAACAGGCCGCTGAGCACCGGATACTCCACCGCGCCGCCGGTCAGCTGACCGTCCGGGGTGATGCCGCCGGTTATATAGGGGAAGACGTGGTGATCGATGCCGCGACCCAGCCACAGGTACTGGATGTCGGAATAACAGACATCCGAATCCTTGATCACGTCGAACAGCACGCTGCGCCCGGATTCGTCGTACGGGCCGACCGCGCAGCGCGCCTTGTTCACGAACGCGATCAACAATGTGACCGCGCACACCAGCGTCGAGACGACCGCGATCATCGACCCGCGCGCATCGCGACGGCGGGAAGCGGCCGCAACGCTGACGACCGGTCGATTCGGCATGCGCATCACCCTAGGTGGCTGGTCGGCGTGTTCGCCTGTTCAAAATGTGGACTGACCCGATTTCGCAGGCCACGCGTTGGTTATCTACCCCGGATCCGGCGCCGTGAACGCCGTCCGGCCCCCTTTTCGTTCGTCGCGGCCGCTCATGTAGCCTTGTCGGGTTGCTGACGCAACGAACCCTCCTGCCCACGGACAGTCCGTGGGCCGTTTACAGTCCACAGGAGGTGATGAGGTCCGTGCGTCATTATGAAGTGATGGTCATCCTCGATCCAGCAATGGACGAGCGCACCGTAGGCCCGAACTTGAACACCATGCTGGGTGTCATCGGGACCGAGGGCGGCAAGGTCGACAACGTCGACATCTGGGGCCGCCGTCGTCTCGCCTACGAGATCAACAAGCAGGCCGAGGGCATCTACGCGGTCGTCACCCTGACCGCCGAGTCCGCGACCGTGAGTGAGCTCGATCGCCAGCTGGGGCTGAACGAGTCGGTACTGCGCACCAAGGTGCTGCGTACCGACAAGAAGTAAGACCCAGTCCTCCCGCGACGTCGCTCGTAACCGTCGGTCCCTGTCTCTAGGCTGACCGATGAACGCGAGCGCATTGCGGACTGCACCGGAAAGCAGGAGGAACCATGGCCCAGGGCGACACGGTCATCACCGTCATCGGCAATTTGACGGCTGACCCCGAGCTTCGATTCACGCCCGCGGGAGCGGCCGTCGCGAACTTCACCGTCGCGTCGACTCCCCGTGTGTTCGACCGTAATACCAATGAATGGAAAGACGGCGAAGCGCTTTTCTTGCGCTGCAACATTTGGCGAGAAGCTGCGGAGAACGTTGCCGAGAGCCTGACCCGCGGCTCGCGAGTGATCGTGAGCGGACGACTGAAGCAGCGCTCCTACGAAACCCGCGAGGGTGAGAAGCGCACGGTCGTCGAACTCGAGGTCGACGAGGTGGGTCCCTCCCTGCGGTACGCGACCGCGAAAGTCAACAAGACCACCCGTGGCGGTGGTGGCGGCGGCTTCGGCGGCGGCGGACAGGGCGGCGGCGGCCAGCAGAACGCTGGCGGCGGCGGCTTCTCCGGTGGTGGCAGTGGCGGGGGTCGTGGCGGCCAGAGCGCCGGCGACGACCCGTGGGGCAGCGCCCCCGCGGCCGGCTCCTTCGGGGGCGGGCCCATGGACGACGAACCGCCGTTCTAGACAACGGCTTTCCCCGGAATCCGCTTCGGCAGGGTTCCCAAAATTACGGAGTTGAAAGACCATGGCCAAAGCACCGGCACGCGAAAAGGTGCTGAAGAAGAAGGCTTGCACCTTCTGCAAGGAAGACAAGGCCGGCAAGAAGAACAACACGGCCGGCGCGAAGATCGACTACAAGGACACCGCGCTGCTGCGCAAGTACGTGTCCGACCGTGGCAAGATCCGCGCGCGCCGGGTAACGGGCAACTGCGTCCAGCACCAGCGCGATATCGCTGTCGCCGTGAAGAACTCGCGTGAGGTCGCTCTGCTGCCTTACGTCTCCACCGCTCGCTGAGAAGGGAAGGCACAGAGATGAAGCTCATCCTCACCGCTGATGTCGACAACCTCGGTGCGCCCGGCGACACCGTGGAAGTCAAGGACGGCTACGGCCGTAACTTCCTGCTCCCGCGCGGCCTGGCGATCGTCGCCACCCGTGGCGCGGAGAAGCAGGTCGAGGGCATTCGCCGGGCGCAGGACGCCCGCCGCGTGCGCGACCTGGACCACGCCAACGAGCTGAAGCAGGCCATCGAGGGCCTGACCGGTGTGTCGCTCGCGGTCAAGACCGCCGGCACCGGCAAGCTCTTCGGTTCGGTCACCGCGGCCGACGTCGCCTCGGCGATCAAGACCGCCGGCGGCCCGGTCGTCGACAAGCGCAGCATCGAGCTGCCGAAGGCCCACATCAAGAGCACCGGCAAGCACGGTGTCGTGGTGCATCTGCACCCGGATGTGATCGCCAAGGTCGACCTGCAGGTCACTGCCGCCGAGTAATTCGGTTGATCGGAGGCCGCCTCACCCGTGGGGGCGGCCTCCGATTTCTTTTGTTTGCTCAGGAATCGCCAGATTTCGGATCGGTTGTGGATTGCCCAGCAAACCAACCGTTTTCGTTGTGCGCCCGGTCACATCCGCGTGACCGTTCGTTTACCCAACACGCCCGGCTGTTGCCGTCCAGCGACACGCCGCACGAAATTGATCCACAGTTGCGAACAATGAGAATTCCGCCACTACCAGCGCTTTGAGCAGCGACATCGACTGTTGTCCCCAAGTTTTCCACAGGGGGTGCACAACAGGCGGTGAACAATACCCACGTTATCCACAGGTGTGTACACAGCTCGGTTTGGCGGGTCACCGCCCGGTCGCCTAGGTTCGCCTTCGAGGTCGTGACCACGGCTCGAGCGTGGCGGTCCCAACATGTCGGTGCGCTGGCGTACAACGGGTCTTGCACGCCGTTGCGGCGCGAGCAGAGAGGACGGTCGAGCCCATGGCAGTCGTCGACGATCGCGGCCGCGACGATCACGGGCCCTCCGACTATCCCGACGCTCCCGGTGAGGATTTCGGCCGTCAGCCGCCCCATGACATGGCGGCGGAACAGTCCGTTCTCGGCGGCATGCTGCTGTCCAAGGACGCCATCGCCGACGTCATCGAAGTCATCCGCCCCGGCGACTTCTACCGCCCCGCGCACCAGGCCGTCTACGACGCCATCCTCGACCTTTACGGCCGCGGCGAACCCGCCGACCCGGTCACCGTCGCCGCGACTCTCGACCGCAAGGGCGAACTCAAGCGCATCGGCGGCGCACCGTATCTCGTCACCCTGACCCAAACGGTCCCCACCGCCGCCAACGCCGGCTACTACGCCGAGATCGTCGCGGAGAAGTCGGTGCTGCGCCGCCTGGTCGAAGCGGGCACCCGCATCGTCCAGTACGGCTACGCGGGCGCCGACGGCCAGGACGTGGCCGAGGTCGTGGACCGCGCCCAGGCCGAGCTCTACGACGTCACCGAACGCCGCTCCAGCGAGGACTTCGCCCCCCTCACCGACATCCTCCAGCCGACGATGGACGAACTCGACTCCATCGCCTCCCGAGGCGGCATCTCCCTCGGCGTTCCCACTGGTTTCACCGAACTCGACGAGATCACCAACGGCCTGCACCCCGGCCAGATGGTCATCGTCGCGGCGCGACCCGGCGTCGGCAAGAGCACGCTCGGTATGGATTTCATGCGCAGCTGCTCCATCAAACACGGCATGGCCAGCGTCATCTTCTCCCTGGAAATGAGCCGCACCGAAATCGTCATGCGTCTCCTCTCCGCCGAGGCGAAGATCAAATTGGGTGATATGCGTTCCGGCCGCATGAGTGACGACGACTGGACCAAACTCGCCCGCCGCATGAGCGAGATCAGCGAAGCCCCACTCTTCGTGGACGATTCGCCGAACCTCACCATGATGGAAATCCGGGCAAAAGCCCGCCGCCTCAAGCAACGCCACGACCTCCGCCTGATCGTCGTCGACTACCTCCAGCTGATGAGCTCCGGCAAGAAGGTCGAATCCCGCCAGCAGGAAGTCTCGGAATTCTCCCGAAGCCTCAAACTGATGGCCAAGGAGCTCGAGGTCCCTGTGATCGCGATCTCGCAGCTCAACCGTGGTCCGGAACAGCGAACTGATAAGCGGCCTATGGTGTCCGACCTTCGTGAATCGGGCAGTCTAGAACAGGATGCCGACATGGTTATCCTGCTGCATCGCCCAGATGCCTTCGAACGAGACGACCCTCGCGGCGGCGAAGCAGACCTCATTCTGGGCAAGCACCGTAACGGCCCAACCGCAACCATTACCGTTGCGCACCAATTGCATCTGAGCCGGTTCGTAGATATGGCTCGCGGATAGCGCCACATCGAACACAGATTCGATATATCGTTTTGGCATGCAGCCGAAACAGTCTGTCGAGGAGTGGAACTGTAAGGGCATCAACACTTTTGAATCTCATGGTGCAGCCTGGCTAACGGCCGCTACGCCAATCAGCCGGGCGGACACCGGAGTCGCGGTGCCGCTGGAGACCCTGATCCGGGATGAGCTGCGTCCGCTTGTTTGGTCACTTGATCCGCAGATGCGCTTCACGGCTCGCCCGCTGGAGTATGTACACCCGAGTGGGAGTTGCACGGTCGATCGAGTGCGGTTGGCCTCCGGCCGTTCGATCGACACCGCGACCGAAGCACGGCTGCTGACCATCAATGGATGGCGCAAGGTAGGGCAGCTGGGTATCGGCGATCGCGTCGCCATCCCCCGATGGATTCCAGCGCCTACCCGAACCCAGGAGATGCCCGATCCCGAGGTTGTCATGCTGGCGCACATGATCGGTGACGGGTCTTGCGTTCGACGGCAGCCGATCCGATACGCGAGCATCGACGAGGAGAACCTCGCCGCCGTCACCGAAGCAGCCATGCATTTCGGCATCACCCCGATCCGAGACGAGTACGCAGCTGCTCGGGTCACGACCCTGAGATTGCCTGCGCCGTACCGCCTTACCCACGGTAGACGCAACCCCATCGCCAAGTGGCTCGACGAACTCGGACTCTTCGGTTTGCGCAGCTACGAGAAGTTCGTCCCTGAAAGAGTTTTCGGGATGCCCACAGACCAGGTCGCGATCTTTCTCCGCCATCTCTGGGCGACCGATGGCTCGGCGCGCTGGGACAGGACCGGAAAGCAAGCCCGCATCTACTACACGTCGACCAGTCGGCGGCTCATCGACGATGTGTCCGACCTCCTGCTCCGGCTGGGCGTCCATGGACGGATCCGGCTCGTGCCCAAAGCAGGCTATCGGGACTGCTGGCACCTCACGATCGACGGTGGGGACAACCAGATCACCTTCCTCGAGGACATCGGGGCCCATGGCACGCGTGGTATCACTGCCGCGGAATGTCTGGCCGAACTCGACACGATGACCTCGAATCCCAATGTGGACACGGTCCCCAAGGAGGTGTGGAATATCGTCCGCACGCTTCTCTCTGCCCGCAAGATGACTCATCGGGAGTTCCAGGCGGCGATGGGGACCAAGTTCTGCGGCTCCACAATGTGGAAGCACTCGCCGAGCCACCAGCGCCTGGCTCGCGCTGCGGATATCCTCGAGGCCCCTGAACTTGCAATGCTCTGTACCGACGATGTCTTCTGGGATCGAATCACCGCGATCACGGATCTGGGAGAGCAACCCGTGTACTCGGTAACCGTCCCCGGCACTGAGAACCTCATTGCCCAAGGGGTGCCGGTCTACGCCGGGTGGTAAGTACCACTGAATTCGACCAGATATAGCAACACGCACCATTCGGCGATGGAACGGGTTGCAGATCGCGCGTACGTTCGCTCGGTCCCTGACGATTACTCATAGGTCGCACCGGTCCATCCGCGGGAGTCCTGTTCGTCGGGTCGGTAGGACTCGGGAAAGGACCTACCGTGGATATCACCGACAAACCAGTGACGACCGCACGGGGGCGGGAATGGCTCGGGTTGGCCGTGCTCGCACTGCCCATTCTGTTGATATCGGTCGACTTCAGTGTGTTGAATCTGGCGTTGCCGAAGCTGGCGGTTGAGCTGAAACCCAGTGCTGCACAGCAGTTGTGGATACTCGATGTCTACGGATTCATGATCGCCGGGTTTCTCATCATCATGGGGACGCTCGGGGATCGAATCGGCCGGAGACGCCTGCTGCTGTGGGGTGCCGCGGCTTTCGGGACGTGTTCGGTGTTGGCGGCGTATGCGGACAGTGCGGGGATGCTGATCGCGGCTCGGGCGGTGATGGGTGTCGCGGGGGCGACGCTCGCGCCGTCGGGGTTGGCGTTGATCGGGGCCATGTTCGCCGATCCGAAGGAGCGGGCGGGGGCGGTCGCGGCGTTCACCGGGTGTTTCATGGGTGGGGCGATCGTCGGGCCGATCGCGGGCGGTGTGCTGCTGGCGCATTTCTGGTGGGGGTCGGTGTTCCTGCTGGCCGTTCCGGTGATGCTGCTTCTGCTGGTGGCGGGTCCGGTCCTGCTGCCCGAACATCACGATCCCGAGGTGCCGCGGCTCGATGCGCTCAGTGTCGCACTGTCTTTGGCGGGGATCCTGCCGGTTGTCTACGGCATCACGGAGCTCGCCCGGGACAGTGGCCGGGTGCTCGCTTGGACGGCGCTGCTGGTGGGCGTGGTTGCATTCGCCGCGTTTCTGTTGCGGCAGCGAGTAATTCGCTATCCGGTGCTGGAGTTGCGGCTCTTCCGGGCACGGGTCTTCCGGGGCGCATTCATCCTCAGTCTGCTGGTGGGCGCGGTGCAGGGCGGGACGATCCTGATGATCAATCTGTACCTGCAATCGGCGCTCGGGTATTCGACGCTGCGGGCGGGACTGTGGATGGTGCTTCCGGCGGTGGCCATGCTGTTCACGATCGGCCTCGGTCCGGCTCTGGCCCGCACCATTCGCCCGGCCTACATCACCGCGGCGGGTCTGCTGGTCGCGGCGCTCGGGTACGCCGCGGTCACCGTCGTGGGTGACGGAACCGGGCTGTGGCCCTTGACCATGGGTTTCGCGGTGGCGATGGCGGGCATCGGTCCCGGCATGTCGCTGGGCTACAACCTGGTCCTGGGCGCGGCTCCGCCCGATATCGCGGGTGCCGCGTCGGCGACCGCGGAGGCGGGTGGGCAGTTCGGGGTGGCGGCGGGCGTCGCGATTCTCGGCAGTATCGGCACCGCGCGCACCCTCGCCTCCGGCCTGCATACCGTGGCGGGTCTCGGCGCGATCCTGTTCGTGGCGTTGGCGGTGCTGGCGGTCGTCGAGCTGCGGCAGGCTCCGCCCACCGGTGCGGTTTGAGCGATTGTCGGCCGGTCGGGGCGGGCGCGGCGTTACCGTCGATCCATGACCCGGAGTGGGCGCCGGCGTGGCCGGATCGCACAGGTGGGAGCGGTGGTCAGCGTGGTCGCGCTGATCGCCGCCGGGTGCGGGGGCGGCGGGGGCGGGTCGGGGCCGCAGGACGCGGCGAGCTGGCCGCCCGCGGGTGGCCGCGGGGCGTGCGCGGTCGACAAGCAGGAGAACGTGCCCGCGACCATGCGGGACGGGGTGGTGTTGAAGGCCGATGTGTATCGGCCGAAGACCGGCGATGCGGTGCCCGTGGTGCTCATGCGGACGCAGTACGGGAAGGCGGCGGCGCAGATCCAGCCGTACCGGTATCGGACGCCGGAATGGTTCGCCTCGCACTGTTATCTCGTTGTGGTGCAGGACATTCGCGGCCAGGGTCAGTCGGCCGGAGTGTTCACCGAATTCGGGAACGACATCACCGACGGCTACGACTCGGTGGAGTGGGCGGCCGCGCTGCCGGGGACGAATGGCAAGGTCGGCATGTACGGGTCGTCGTATGTCGGTGCGACGCAATGGCTCGCGGCGGTCAGCACGCCACCGCATCTGACCACGATCGTCCCGGCCAATACCGCGTCGGATTACTACGACGGGTGGACCTACGAGGGCGGGGCGTTCCGGTTGGGGTTCGTGGAGCCGTGGGCCATGGAGACGATCGGGGCGAGCGCGGCCGCGAATCGCGGGGATACCGGCACCGCCAAGCAGCTTGCGGCCGACGGCACGAACTACACCCGGTGGCTGGGTTTTCGCCCCTATCAACAGTTTCCGCCGCTACACCCGGGTGATCCGGTGATCGCGCCGTGGTTCTACGACTGGGTGCGGCATTCCACCCGCGACGACTACTGGAAGCAGTGGAGCATTCGGGACCGGTACGCGAAGGTCACGGTCCCCGTCCTGGATTTCGAGGGCTGGTACGACGCGTTCCTGGCCGGCGGGGTGGAGAACTTCACTGGGATGGCGGCCGGGGGCGGTTCGCCGGAAGCGCGGGCCGGGCAGCGGTTGGTGCTGGGGCCGTGGGATCACCTGGGGTGGGGTCGGCCCGGCAGCGGGGTCACGACGCCCATGCTGGCCGCGACCGGGGAGGCGGGCGACAGTCCGATCAATGAGCTGATGCTGGCCTGGTTCGACCATTTCCTGAAGGGCGTGGACAACAAGGTTTCCGGGCGGCCGGTGGTCGACTATTTCGTGATGGGTGCGAACAAGTGGAAGTCGGCGTCGGCGTGGCCGGTGCCGAATACCCGCTGGACCACCTACTACCTGTCCGGGAACGGCGGCAATTCGATGCTGGGGCGGACGGGCGCGCTGACCACCGATACGCCGAAGGATCCGCAGCAGCCGGATCGGTACGAGTACGACCCCTTGAATCCGGTGCCTAGCGCGGGCGGGCATTCGTGTTGCGGGGCGTCGTCGGGGCCGCAGGGGCCGGTGGATCAGTTCGTGGTGGAGCAGCGGTCGGATGTGCTGACCTATACGACCGCCCCCATGGCGGGCGATACCGAGATCACCGGGCCGGTTCGAATGACGTTGTGGGCGGCCTCGAGTGCGCCGGATACCGATTTCACGGCGAAGCTGGTGGCGGTGGCGCCGGACGGGTCCACGGTGAACCTCAACAATGGGATCATTCGGGCGGCGTTCCGGGATTCGCTGGAGCATCCGACGCCGCTCGTGCCGGGGCAGCCGTACAAGTTCTCGATCGATATCTGGCCGACGAGTTATCTGGTGAAAGCGGGATACAAGATCCGGGTGGAGGTGTCGAGCAGCGATTTCCCGCAGTTCGCGCCGAATCCGAATACCGGTGATCCGTTCGGGGAGAACACGAATACGCAGGTCGCGACGCAGACCGTCTATCACGACCCGGACCATCCGTCGGCGCTGGTGCTGCCGATCATTCCGGCGGGCGACGCGGGAAGTGCGCGATTCCCGACCGAGCATTGAAGACCGTGGCCGGGCTTCCCGTGAGTTGTCCGCCCCGTGGGAAGCGCCGGCCGATTACATAATAGTCGCGGCGGGGAAGTTTCCCGGCATGGCCGGGCCGGGGTTAGTGTCGCGGGGTGGGATTCGAGGTACGGGTCGATATCGCGGGTGCGGTCGAGATCGTCGGTGCGGCCGCGGGGTTCGGCTGGCGTTGGGGTTCCGGGAATGTCGCGGAATTCGCCCGACTGGTCGGTTGGACCGGGCCGCAACCGGTCGGCACCCTCCGCAATGGTCCGGTCTTCTCGCGCACGGGCCTGCCGGTGTGGTGGGACTCTGCCATGTTCTGGGGCAGTGACCGCGGCCTGGACCATGTGCGCGTGGCCATCTCCGACTGCCCGGATCCCGCGGCCCCCGGCAGCCGGGACCTGCTCGCCGCCGCCATGGCCCGCGCCGCCGCGGAGTTCACCACCCGCTGGGGCGATCCGGAGACCACCTCCGCGGGTCCCGCCGAGGGCCTGGCCTGGCGTTTCCCGAATGTCTTCGCGGGCCTGACGATCGGCACGGACACCGTGGACCTGCTGCTGGTGAACCCGACCGCGCAACGGTATTGGATGGAGCGCCGCCACGAGGCCGCCCGCCGCCGCGCCGCCGCGGGCCCCTGGATCCGGTTCGCCGAGAGCCTGGCCGGATTCCTGGAGACGCTGCCGGTCGACGGGCGACTGCTGGTGACCGCGCCCGGTGGGCGCTTCGTGCACTTCGAGGCCGGGCCGGAGCAGCTGGCGGCGGAGCTGGCCCGCAGCGAATTCATCGATCCCACCTGGTATTACGGCCCCGAACTGGAACGACAGCTCATCGAGCTGGGCTGGACCCCGCCCCGCGAGGGCAATTGGACACGCGGCCTCTCCCGGCGCGCGGGCACCGTCGCCATGAGCGGGCTGGCCCTGCGCACCACCGACACCCTGCGCGCGGTCGGGGTCGCCGCGCCGACCGAACTGGTGGCCGACGCCTGGGTGGAGGGCGGCGCCGATCTGGAGGTGACCGCGCTCGGCATTCCGCCGCACCCGACCTCCCGCACCCAGCGCGCGGAATTCCTGCGCCGCCACGCCATCTCCGAATTCGATGCCGGGCCGCTGCGCGTGGATGTGCCGGCCGGGGTCGAGATCGCCCGTGCCGCCCGCGCCTTCGCGTGGACCTGGACCCGCGCCGACCTGGACGGTTTCGCCGCCGCTGTGGGCTGGAAACCGGTGCACGACACCGATGTCGGGGAGCGCACGGTGTGGGCCGGCACCGAACTCCACGTGGACGATCCGCGCGCCCGCTTCTGCTTCGACGGCGACCGGCTCGAGGCGGTCTGCGTCACGCTCAGCGACAGCATCGAGTCCTTCCTCTACGACGAGGGCCTGCCCGCCGAGGTCGCGGCGCAGCGCACCGCCGCCCAGGCCCGCGCGCTGGACGGGTTCCGCGCCGAGTTCGGAGCGCCCCGGCACGCGGTGCTGGGCCAGGCGTACGGACCGGCCTGGCCGGAGGACCGCCTCACCCTGGGCCTGGTTCCGGAGGCCGACACGGTGGAGCTGTATCTGGTGCGGCCGGGCGAACGCGACCGCCGCCTCATCATCGAGCAGCAGCGGGCCGCGCATCGCGCGCACGATCGCGAATGGGAGCAGTGCTACGAGGAATTGGCCGCTCTCATCACCGATCTGGCGGACTCCGGCCAGCTCACCGTGGATGCCGGGGACCCGCATCGGGCCCGGGTCGACCGGGACGGCGACCTGCTGCGTCTGGAACTCGCCACCGCCACCGCCCGCGAACTGTCCCCGCGCGTCCTGAAGTTCATGCTGCGCGACGGCTGGCAGCATCCCGATCACCGGTATCCGCTGTGGCACATCGACCTTCAACTGCCGGCGCTGCCCCGGGACCTGCGCCGCCTGGCCCGGCTGGCCATCCTGCCGCTGCGCACCCTGATGCCGCCGCAGGCTCGGCTGCGGGTGCTGTTGAACGGTGAGTACTTGCCGGTTCGGGCCCCGTCCACGGGCGCGATCGGGGCAGTGCCGACGGAGGCCTAGAGTCGAAACATGGTGGACAGTGCGGACATAACGGTGACCCGGGACGCGTACGACGAGGTCGCGGAGCTGTACACCGATCTGTTCCGGCGGCAGTTGCAGGACAGCCCGTTCGACGCCGTGATGCTGGACGCGTTCGCGCACACGGTGCGGGAGCACGGAGCGGGCCCGGTCGCCGATATCGGCTGCGGTCCGGGCCGGGTCACCACGCATCTGGCGGCGGCCGGACTGGAGGTGTCCGGCATCGACCTGTCGCCGGAGATGATCCGGATCGCCCGCGAGCTGTACCCGGACCTGTCCTTCGAAGTCGGCCCGATGGAGCGGCTGCGGTTCGAGGACGAGTCGCTGGCCGGAATCGTGGCCTGGTACTCCATCATTCACACTCCGCCGGTCCGGGTTCCGGACGTATTGACCGAATTCGCCCGGGTGCTGCGGCCCGGCGGGCACGCGCTGTTCGGCTTCCAGGCCGCCGACGAGGCGACCGGCGTGCACGCCTACGACCACAAGGTCGCGCCCGCCTACCGCTGGGCTCCGGTCACGTTCGCCGAAGTGCTGGCCGCGCACGGCTTTCGCGCCACCGCGACACTGGCCCGGGAGGCCCGTCCCGACGAGCGCACCCCACAGGCCATGGTGCTGGCGGTCAAGGTGTGAGCGACTCCGGGTTCAGGAGCTGATCGGTTCCGGCGCGCGGGCAGCCCGTTCGTCGAAAGCCGTTCGGGCGACGGCGATCTCATCGGCGTGCCGCAGCGCCCACTGTCCCATGGCGTGGGTGATGTGGCCGAGGTCCGCGCCGAGCTCGGTCAGCGCGTACTCGACTCGCGGCGGCACGGTCGGGTACACGGTCCGCCGGACAAGCCCGTCGCGTTCCAGGTCCCGCAGCGTGCGGGTGAGCACCTTCTGGGTGATGCCGTCGAGGCGGCGGCGCAGTTCGTTGAACCGGATCGGGCCGCCCTCCTTGCGCAGCGTGCCCAGCACCAACAGCACCCATTTGTCGGCGAGCACGGCGAGCACGTCGCGGGCGGGGCAGCGCCGCAGGTAGCTGTCGACCAGATTTCCGGATGGCTCCCAGTCGGAGACGGTATCCATGAGGTACCTCGGGATCGAAATAGTGCCTTCTTCCCGACAGAGACTATCCCGCGCAGGATCGAGATCATGAAAGCGATCAGTCAGCGCACCCTCGGCGGCCCCGGCGTGCTGGAGACGGTGGAGGTCGAACGGCCGCGGCCCGGCGCGCGCGAGGTGCTGGTGCGGGTGGCGGCCACCTCGATCAATGCCGCCGATTGGAAACTGCGCTCCGGTGCGATCACCAAACTGGGCCCGCCGCCGTTCACGTTGGGCCTGGACCTGTCCGGCGAGGTCGCCGAGGTCGGGGCGGAGGTCACCGAATTCCGGCCCGGGGACGAGGTTTTCGGCAATGTGGTCGGCCGCTCGGGCGCGAACGCCGAATACACGGTGACCCCCGCGGAATTCCTCGCCACCAAGCCCGCCGGACTCGATCACATCCGAGCCGCCGCCCTCCCCACCGCGGCGCTCACGGCGTGGCAGGCCCTCGCCGAAGTCGAACCGGGACAACGGGTTCTGGTGCACGCGGCAGCGGGCGGGGTCGGCCATCTGGCGGTGCAGATCGCGAAGGAGCGCGGCGCGTATGTGATCGGCACCGCCCGCACCACCAACCACGAATTTCTGCGCGACCTGGGCGCCGACAAGCTGATCGATTACACGACAACCGATTTCACCACCGTGGTGCGCGACGTGGACCTGGCCTTCGATCTGGTCGGCGGCGACTACGCGGCCCGATCTCTGTGCGTGCTCACCCCGCACGGCCGCGTGATCGACGCCCAGGGCGAGGAGGCGCTCGACGATCCGCGCTACCACCGCCACTACTTCACCCCGTCCGGCGCGGACCTCGCCCGGGTGGCGGAGCTGGTGGTGGCCGGTCGTTTGCTCGCGGTGGTCGATCGGGTGCTGCCGCTCGCCGACGCGGCCGCGGCGCACGCGCTGGGCGAGTCCGGGCGGGTGCGCGGCAAAATCGTTCTGACCTCCTGGAACAGATCGGCTATCCGGCCATTGGGATAGTTGATGCGCGGGCCGCGCCCGGCCGCATACCGTCGCGCGAAGAGACCGCGTCGATCAGGGAGCAAACGGTGACGGACTGGAACGAAGAAGTCGATGTCCTGGTGGCAGGGTCGGGCGGCGGCCTGGCCGGGGCCTATACGGCCGCCCGCGAGGGGCTGAGCGTGGCGGTGGTCGAGGCCACCGAGAAGTTCGGCGGCACCACCTCGTTCTCCGGTGGCGGCGGCGTCTGGTTCCCCTGCAACCCGGTGCTGCGGCGCGAGGGCGTGGACGACACCGTGGAGGACGCGCTCACCTACTTCCGCGCGGTGGTCGGCGACCGCACCCCGGCGGACCTGCAGGAGACCTACATCCGCAATGGCGCGAAGGTCATCGAGTACCTGGAGCAGGACGAGGCGTTCAAGTTCCAGATGTTCCCGTGGCCGGACTACTTCGGCAAGGCCCCGAAGGCGCGCCTGGACGGCAAGCGGCACATCGTGCCCGCGCCGCTGAAGGCCGCCAAGCTCGGTGAGCTGAGCGAGTCCGTGCGCGGACCGCTGGCCACCGAACGGCACGGCGACCCGCAGCCGGACTATCTGATCGGCGGGCGCGCCCTGGTCGGTCGCTTCCTGCTGGGCCTGTCGAAGTACCCGAACGTGGCGCTGCACCTGAACACCGCGCTGGTCGAGCTGGTGACCGAGGACGGCGCGGTGACCGGTGCGATCGTGGAGCGCGACGGGCAGCGGATCGCCATCCGGGCACGCAAGGGCGTGCTGCTGGCGGCCGGCGGTTTCGAGGGCAACGACGAGCTGCGGCAGCGCTACGGCGTGCCGGGCGTGGCCCGGGACACCATGGGGCCGTGGGGCAATCAGGGCAAGGCGCACGTGGCGGGCATCGCGGCGGGTGCGGACACCGACCTGATGGATCAGGCGTGGTGGTCGCCGGGCCTCATCCATCCCGACGGGCGCGCGGCGTTCGCGCTGTGGTTCACCGGCGGCATCTTCGTCAACCAGGCCGGTGAACGGTTCGTCAACGAGTCCGCGCCCTACGACCGGCTCGGCCGCGACATCATCGAGCACCTGGACGACGGGTCGGCGACCCTCCCGTTCTGGATGGTCTACGACGACGCCGAGGGCGTGGTGCCGCCGATCAAGGCCAGCAATGTGCCGATGGTCGAGGCGGAACGCTTCATCGAGGCGGGCCTGTGGAAGACCGCCGACACCCTGGAAGGCCTGGCCGCGGAGATCGGCGTCCCCGCCGACGCGCTGGTCGCCACCGTGGCCCGCTTCAACGAATTCGTGACCGAGGGTGTCGATCCGGACTTCGGCCGCGGCGACGAGGCCTACGACCGCGCCTTCTCCAATGGCGAACCGCCGCTGGCCCCGATCGTGCAGGGCCCGTTCCACGCGGCCGCCTTCGGCATCTCCGATCTGGGCACCAAGGGCGGTCTGCGCACCGACACCGCCGCCCGCGTCCTGAACGAGGCGGGCGAACCCATCCCGGGTCTGTACGCCGCGGGCAACACCATGGCCGCGGTCAGCGGCACCGTCTACCCGGGTGGCGGCAACCCGATCGGCGCGTCGGTGCTGTTCAGCTACCTCGCCGCGCTCGACATGAGCACCCGCTAGCCGCTCGCGCCGCCCCCGGTGTGATGCGATGGGTGTATGACGCAGGCGGGATACGACGTGATCGTGGTCGGCGGCGGCCACAACGGGTTGGTGGCCGCCGCCTACCTGGCCCGGGCCGGGAAGTCGGTGCTGGTACTGGAACGCGCGGACCATACCGGCGGCGCGGCCGTCTCCGAGCGGGTGTTCCCCGGCTTCGACGCGCGGCTGTCGCGGTACTCGTATCTGGTGAGCCTGCTGCCCGAACGGATCGTCCGGGACCTGGATCTGAGTTTCGAGACCCGCAAGCGCCGCGTCTCCTCGTACACGCCGATCGGCGATGCGGGGCTGCTGGTGGACAACGGCTCCGAGTCGGCGACCCGCGCGAGCTTCGCGCAGGTCACCGGGTCCGAGCGGGATTACGAAGCGTGGCAGCGGTTCTACGCCACGACCGGTCGGCTGGCCGAGCGGGTGTTCCCGACGCTCACCCACCCGCTGCCCACCCGCGCCGAATTGCAGCGCACGGTCGATGATTCCGCCGCCTGGGAGGCGATCTTCGAACGGCCCCTGGGGGAGTCGGTGGAGGCCGCCTTCACCGACGACACCGTGCGCGGCGTGGTGCTCACCGACGCGTTGATCGGCACCTTCACCCACGCCCACGATCCGTCACTGCTGCAGAACCGCTGCTTCCTGTATCACGTGATCGGCGGCGGCACCGGCGACTGGAACGTGCCGGTCGGCGGTATGGGCGCGCTCACCGACGCGCTCGCGGCGGCGGCCCGCCGGGCGGGGGCGGAGATCCGGACCGGCCGCACCGTCATCGGCATCGACACCGACGGCGACACCGCGGAAGTCCGCTTCACCCAGGGCGATCGCACCGGCACGGCCGGTGCCCGGCACGTGCTGGTGAACGCCGCGCCGTACACGCTGGCGGGCCTGCTGGGCGAGTCGGCCGACAAACCCGAAGGCGCGCAGCTGAAGATCAATATGCTGCTGCGGCGGCTGCCGAAACTCCGTGACCCACGCGTGGATCCGCGCACCGCCTTCGCCGGAACCTTCCATGTCTCCGAATCCGCGGCCCAGCTCGACCGCGCCTACCGGGAGGCCGCGGCGGGCGAGCTGCCCTCGGCGCCGCCGTCGGAGATCTACTGCCACACCCTCACCGACCCGTCGATCCTCGCGCCGGAGCTGATCGAGAACGGCTTCCACACCCTCACCCTGTTCGGCCTCCACACGCCCGCACGGCTTTTCGCCGACGACCCGCGCGGCGCGAAGCGGCGCCTGGTGGACGCCACTCTGGCGCAGCTGGATTCGGTGCTGGCCGAACCCATCGGTGACTGCCTGGCCCTGGACGGCGAGGGCAACCCGTGCATCGAGGCCCGGACCCCGGTCGAACTCGAACGCGAAGTGGGCCTGCCCGGCGGGCACATCTTCCACGCGGACTTGGCTTTTCCCTATCGCACCGGCTCCGCCGACAGCCCGGCGGAGCGCTGGGGAGTCGCGACCGGGCATCGGAATGTCCTGCTGTGCGGGGCGGGCGCGGTGCGCGGCGGCGGGGTCAGCGGCATCGGCGGGCACAATGCCGCCATGGCCGTCCTGGAACAGGACTGAGCGGGTCTCGTCAGCGGGAGGGCAGCAGCTGGGTGACCCGCCACAGCCGCCGCGGCAGCTCGCCCTCCTCGAACGAGTGCCGGTCGCGCAGTTCCCAGCCCGCGGCCAGGCTGTCCACCAGCGCCTCGGAGAAGAAGTGCACCGCGAACCCGCCGTGCTCGTAGATGTCGTCGCCCAACGCCTTACCGGTGCCGAAGTGCGCGTCGTCGGTATTGCGGACGGTGTAGACGAACGCCCCGCCGGGCTTGAGCACCCGGCGGATCTCGGCGACCAGGTCCCGCAGTTCCTGGGTGCTGAGGTTCATGCACAGCAGCATGTGCGCGTAGACCGCGTCCACGCTGCGGTAGGGCAGCGGAATCGGCTGGCGGACATCGTGTTCCAGGGTGGTCACTCGCGCGCTCAACCCGGCCGCGTCCGCCCATTCCCGCAACTGGGCCAGCCCGACGGCGCTGAAATCGGTGGCCGTCACCCGAAAACCGCGGCGCGCCAGGTAGATCGCGTCGCGGCCGTGGCCCGCACCCAGTTCCAGCACCTCGACGGCGCCCTGCTCGCGGAACAGGTCGGCCGCGTACACCGCGGCCTCCGACGGCTGCTCGCCGTACATGCCCGGATGCGTGCGATAGGTGCGCTGCCAGTGTTCGTGCTGGTCGCTCATGTCTCCATCATGTCCGACCGGCGGCTCCCCGGGGGCTAGGACGTGCGGCGACCGTCCGCGCCGTGCTGGCCGCCCATGATGTCGGAGCAGCAGCGAATGAAGTAGCGCACCACCGGATCGGCCTCGGAGGCGTCCGGCCACACCACGGCGACCCGGGTGGGGCCGATGCCGTGCACGGGCCGGAACACCACGCCCGGGAATTCGGTGCGGGAGGTGGAGGCGGGGGTGAAGCTCACCCCGAAGCCGTTGGCGATGGCGCGCAGCCATTCGTCGGTATTGCGGGCGATGGCGCCGATGATGGCGGTGTCCGCGGGCCGCGAGTCCAGGCCCATCCAATAGTCGCGCCACCAACCGGTTTCGGCGGGGGAGGCGACGTAGGGCTCGTCCCACAGCTCCCGGAACGCGATGTCGTGGCGGTCGGCGAGCGGATGGTCCTCGGGCAGCGCGATCCAGCGCGGTTCGGCGAACAGTTCCCGCAGGTGATATTCGTCCTGGCCGGGAAAGGGCAAGCGCAGCAGAGCGACATCCACATCGCCCTCGTCGAGTCCCGCGGTCGGGTCGGTCCAGCCGCCCTGGTGCAGATCGACCTGCCAGTCCGGGTGCAGCCGGTGGAAGACCCGGATGATCTCCGGGATATGGCTGTCGGCCGCGCTGTTCACACAGCCCAGCCGCAGCACCCGGGAGGCGCGGCTGGAGTCGCTCTTGGTGTCGCGCAGGATCCGGTCCCAGGACGCGAGCAGCGCGGGCAGCCGCTCGGCGAGCACCTTGCCGGCCGCGGTCAGGGTCCAGCCCGCCCGGGACCGGATGAACAGCTCCACACCCAGCTGCTGTTCGAGCTGTTTGATCTGGGTCGCCAGCGCGGGCTGCGCGACATGCAGTCGCTGCGCCGCCCGCGGCAGGTTCTCCGCATCCGCGACTGCCAGGAAGTAACGCAGCAGTCGCGTGTCGATATCCATGCCACCAGGTTAGGAACAGGGCAACCGGTAGGCATACCCCCTGGCTTGGAAGGTGGGATTCGGGCGGCATGCTACCGGCGGTTCCGTGTCGGGAGGGGCGGCACGCGGGGAGTGACGGTGGTCGCGTCCGGCGATTCGGGCGTTCGCGCGCGCTAGATTCGAATTGCTACGAGGTTGCCCTATTCGAAAGGCGAGGACGACGAGTCAGTCCCGGCACCATCCCCAGCACCGGCGCGCCACCCGCGGGCAGGCCGCCGTGTCGCGCGGTCTGTACGGGGTCACCCGCCGGGCCGCCGGATCGATGGACCGCTGGCTGCGCCGGGTGAGCGCCGACGCCGCCGCGCCCGCCGATCAGGCCCCGCCGCCGGAGGAACCGCCGATCTCCGCCGATCTGCTGGATCTGCTGCGGCACATGGGCGTCGCGCTCATCCGCTCCGGCGAGACCACCACCATGGTGCAGGACATCCTCGACGATCTGGCCCACCGCTACGACGCCACCGAGGTGCACTTCTTCGTGCTCCCCACGGGAGTGTTCGTGCGCGTGCAGGATTCGCGCGGCTCGGCGGTGGACCTGCTCGAGGCGGACTCCGGCACCCTGCGCCTGGATCAGATCGCGGAGCTCTACCGGCTCATCGACCGGATCAAGCGGGAGGTGCCACCGCCCGCCGAGGCCACCGCCGACCTCGCGGAGATCCTCACCTCCCCGCAGCCGACGCCGGTGTGGCGGCTGCTGCTCGGCAATGTGGTGCTCACCGTGGGACTGGGCCTGATGCTCAACCCCACCTCGACCGCGCTGCTCGGCTATGTCGTGCTCGGACTCGTGGTGCAGCTGCTGATCATGGGCGCCGACCGGTTCCGGCTGGTGTCGACGGGCCTGCCGGTGCTGGCGGGCGCGGTGGTCACCTTGCTGTCCTTCGGTTTTCCGAACGCGCTGGGCGGCGGCAATCCCTCCCAGCTGCTGGTGCCCGCGGTGTCGAGCCTGCTGCCGGGCGCCATGCTCACCACCGGCTCGATCGAACTGGCCACCGGGTCCATGATCGCGGGAGCCAGTCGCACCATCTACAGCTTCAACAAGCTGATCCTGCTCGCCTTCGGGGTGCTGGTCGGTCTGCAGCTGCTGGGCGACCGGGCGACTACGGTCGCGCCGCAGCCCGGGCACGGATTGGGTTGGTGGACACCGGCGCTCGGTGTGCTGCTGATCGGGCTGGGGCACAGCTGGCGGGCCAGCGCACCGCCCAAATCCCTGCCCTGGCTGTTGATCGTGCTGTACGCGGCGTTCGCGGGCCAGCAGGTGGGCACGCATCTCGGCGGCGGACTGCTCGGCTCGTTCCTGGGCGGCATGATCGCGGTGCCGGTCGCCTACCTGGTGCAGCGATACCGCAACGCGCCGCCGACGCAGGCGGTGTTCCTGCCCGCCTTCTGGATGCTGGTGCCCGGCGGCATGAGTTTGAGCGGGGTGTCGGATCTGATCACCCGCAACGACCCCAACAGCCTGCACATCCTGGTCACCGCGGTGCTCACGGTGCTGGCCATCGCGCTCGGGGTGCTGGTCGGTTCCGGGCTGGTGGCCTCCACCCGGCAGCCGCGGCTGGAGGGCATGGTGGACCAGTGGCTGGGCCCCGGCGAGAATCAGCGCACGACAGGCAGTTCCGAGCCCGGATCGGCGAGCCAGAGCAGCCAGTGAGGGGCGAGCAGGGCGGCGAATTCGTCGTAGCCGGTCGCGCTCGGGTGGAAGCCGTCACCGGCGGCGATATCGCGCATCCAGATCCGGTTCTCGCGTAAGGGCTGATGGGCCCGCAGGTAGGGCGCCTGCGCCTGCTCGCACAGCTCGGCGTAGCGGACGTCGAGGTCCAGCAGCCGGGCATTGTGCTCGTCGTCGACGTTCGGCGGCGGCGCGACCACCATTGCCCGCCAACCCTTTTCCCGCGCCCGGCGCAGGATCTCGGCCAGATTGCGCACCGACTCCGCGGAATCGACTCGGGGACGCCCGTTCTCGAACTGGGTGTCGTTGACGCCGGTGGAGATCACCACCCGGCAGTCCGCGCCCGCGGGCAGCCGGGGCGCGCATTCGGCCTCCCACCGCCCCCGTAGCTCGGTGCTGTTCTCGCGGCGGATCCCCAGGTTGTAGTAGGTCAGAGGCTGCCCGGCCGCGGTGGCGCGGGCCGCCAGCCGCCCCGCCCACCCCAGGCATTTCTGATCACCGACCCCGGCGACGAATGACTCCCCCAGAAAGCAGACACGCAGATCGAGCACCACGGGCAGATCCTCGCACGCCGGTCGAACCGCCGCCCGATCCTCGGAATAAGCCGGAAAAACCGATACCGGAACCGGGCGCGGCGGAGGCTTCGGGCCAGGCTTGTCGGGCAGTGTCCGGCGCACGGGTTACGGTTAGCGGCGTCAGCCGACCCTGGGACCGCAGCCGTTCCCACGATCCGAAAGCGCGAATAGGACATGCGAGTCGACGGGCGGGAGATTCCCGTCTCCGGCAGCCTGCTGCAGCCGCGGATCCGCCGAACCAGTGACATCCTGCGCGTCGTGCTGTCCGCACTGTCGGTGGCCGTGGTCATCGCGGGATCGCTGATCAGCAGGCCGCAATGGGAGGCGCTGGAAGGATCGGTCTCCAAGATCGTGGGGTTCTTGACCCCGGAACAGTCCAACCTGGTCTACATCGTCTACGGCATCGCCGTGCTGGTGCTGCCCTTCGCCATCCTGGTGCGGCTGGTGCTGCGCCGGCAGTGGAAGCTGCTGGCGGGCTTCACCTCCGCGGGCCTGATCGCGCTGGCGCTGTTCTCCATCACCGACAGTGGCTTCTCCGCGCCGCGCTGGCATCTGTCCGCACCGGGGCAGGTCAACACCTTCCTGTCGCAGTTCCTCGACGACCCGCGCTGGATCGCCATGCTGGCCGCCACGCTCACGGTGGCCAGCCCGTGGCTGCCCGCCCGGGCCCGGCGCTGGTGGTGGACGCTGCTGCTGGCGTTCGTGCCGATCCACCTGTTCGTCTCGCTGGTGGTGCCCGCCCGCGCGGCGCTGGGCCTGGTGGTGGGCTGGCTGGTGGGCGCGGTGATCGTGCTGGTGGTCGGCACTCCCGCGCTGGAGGTGCCGCTGGCCGCCGCGGTGCGGGTGCTGGCCCAGCGCGGCATCCGGGTAACCGCGTTCACGGTGCTGCGCCCAGCCGCCCGTGGGCCGCTGGTGCTTTCTGCCTCGACGACGCCGCAGGCGGAGCTGAGCGCCTCGCCCAACGGCCCGACCGGCGCGGCCGAGACCGGCGAATCCGCGTCCCCCGATGACGAATTGATCGTCGAGATGTACGGCGCGAACCAGCGCAGCCGCGGCATGCTGCAGCAGTTGCGGCGCTGGCTGACGATTCGCAGCGGCGAGTATCCGGCCCCCTTCGCGTCCATGCGGCGCGCGGTCGAGCACAAGGCGCTGATGGGATTCGCCATCGCCGATCTGGGGCTGGCCAGCAACAAGCCGCTCACGGTGGCGGCGCTGGACCGGGGCTGGACGGTGTACGCGCACACCGTGCCCCAGGGCCACCCGCTCACCGCCGCCGACGGCGAAGCCGCGCTGACCCGGGTGTGGCAGGCGCTGCACCGCATGCACCAGGCCCAGATGTCGCACGGCGATCTGCGCACCGACGAGATCCGCATCCTCGATGACGCCGTCCTCTTCGGCGGCTTCGTGCAATCCGAATTCGGCACGTACCAGGTGCGTTTCGACTCCGACGTGGCGCAGTTGCTGCTGTCCTCGGCGAACCTGTTCGGCACCGGTCCGGCGGTGCGGACCGCGCTCGAGGTGCTCGACAAACAGGCCGTTCTCGACGCCTCGGCCCGGCTCACCAAGACCGCCATGCCCGCCCACGTCCGCAAGGCCGTGCCGGACGCGGGCGATCTGATGAAGGACATTCGCGCCGAGGTGGCCGCGCAGACCGGGCAGGACAAGATCGAGGCCGCGCAGATCAACCGCTTCTCGCGCAACCAGATCATCCAGCTGGTCCTGCTGATCGGCCTGGTGTACGTGGCCTACCCGTACATCAGCGCGGTGCCGACCTTCGCCTCCGAACTGGGCAACCTGAACTGGGGGTGGGCGCTGCTCGGGCTGACCGTGTCCGCGCTGACCTACGTGGGCGCGGCGATGGCGTTGTGGGCGTGCGCCTCCGAGGCCGTGAAGTTCGGCAACCTGCTGCTCATGCAGATCGCCAACACCTTCGCCGCGACCACCACCCCGGCCGGCGTGGGCGGTCTGGCCTTGAGTGTGCGATTCCTGCAGAAGGGCGGGCTGGGCGCGGTGCGCGCCACCGCCGCGGTCGCCCTGCAGCAGACCGTGCAGGTGGTGACCCACGTGGTGCTGCTGCTGATCTTCGGCGCGCTCGCCGGAACCTCCACGGACCTCTCGCATTTCGTGCCCAGTGCCACCGTGCTGTACCTGGTGGCGGGCGCGCTGCTGGGCTTGCTGGGTGTGACCATGTTCGTCCCCAAGGTGCGCAAGTGGCTGCTCAACGAGGTGCGCCCGCAGCTGGCGGACGTGCTGGGCCAGTTGAAGGATCTGGCCCGGCGGCCGGGACGGCTGGCCATGATCGTGGGCGGCTGCGCCACCACCACCCTCGGTATGGCGCTGGCGCTGTGGGCCAGTATCGAAGCCTTCGGCGGCAGTACGACTTTCGTGACCGTCACCATCGTCACCATGATCGGCGGCACGCTGGCCTCGGCCGCGCCGACGCCCGGCGGTGTGGGCGCGGTGGAGGCCGCGCTCATCGGTGGTCTGGCCGCGTTCGGAGTGTCGGCGGGGATCGCGGTCCCCGCCGTGCTCCTCTATCGCGTGCTGACCTGCTGGCTGCCGGTGTTCTGCGGCTGGCCGATCATGCGCTGGCTCACCGCCAAAGACATGATCTGAACGACCAGCCGTAGCCGATCAGGCCGAATACTGGTCGCGCAGTGCGACCTTCACGACCTTGCCGCTGGCATTGCGGGGCAGTTCGGGCACCACCACCAGGTGCTTGGGGTGCTTGTAGCGGGCCAGGGACTCGTTCAGGAACGGCTCGAGCTCCTCGAGGGTCAGCTCGTCGATGCCCGCCGCCAGCGCGACCACCGCCACCGGCACCTCGCCCCACTTCTCGTGGGCGCGGCCGACCACGGCGGCCTCGTGGATCTTGGGGTGCGCGAAGAGCACGTTCTCGACCTCGGCGCAGTAGATGTTCTCGCCGCCGGAGATGATCATGTCCTTCTTGCGGTCCACCACGTAGACGAAGCCCTCCTCGTCGCGGCGGACCAGGTCACCGGAGTGGAACCAGCCGCCGTGGAAGGCCTCCGCGGTGGCTTCGGGCTTGTTCCAGTAGCGCTGCATGAGAGTCGGTCCGCGGTAGACGATCTCGCCGATCTCGCCCGGGGCGACATCGTTCATCTCGTCGTCGACGACCCGGACCTGCAGGGTCGGGATGGGCAGGCCGACCGAGCCGAGCTTGCGCAGCGCGTCCTTGCCCTCGAGCACGCAGGTGATGGGTGACAGCTCGGTCTGACCGAAGACCGCCACGTTGAAGGCGTCCGGGAAGCAGTCGGCCATGGCCCGCAGCACCGTGTCCGAGGCGGGGGCCGCGCCCCACGACAGCGCCCGCAGGGCCAGCTTGCGCTGCTTGACGGTGGGCTCCTCACAGATGAGCTGCCACTGCGCCGGAACGCAGAACGCGGTGGTGGCCTGCTCGGCCTCGATGGCGTCCAGGAACTCGGTGGCGTCGAACGCGCCCAGCGGGTGCAGCACGGTGGTGCCGCCGAGCATGAAATACGGGGCGAGACTGCCCAATCCGGCGATGTGGAACAGCGGGGAGGTGCAGAAGCCGATGGAATCGGGGCTGATCTCCAGGGCCCGGATACAGGTCAGCGCCTGCGCGTTCATGTTCGCGTGGGTGAGCACCGCGCCCTTGGGGCTGCCGGTGGTGCCCGAGGTGTACATGATCAGGCAGGGCGTGTCCTCCGGAATGTCCAGCGGCGCATGGGGTTCGCCCGGCTCGGCGAGCAGCTCGTCGTAGCCGAGCACGCCCTCCCCGGACTGCCCGTTGATCACGACCACGGTGGACAGCTCCGCGGCCTGTCCGGCCACGCCCACCGCGAGCGGCCGCAGCACCGAGTCGGTGACGATCGCCCGCGCGCCGGAGTCGGCCACGATGTAGGCGACCTCGGGCGGGGTGAGCCGGAAGTTCACCGGCACCGCGATGGCGCCGAGGGCGTTGATGCCCATGACCGCCTCGATGTACTCGGTGTAGTTCAGCGCCAGGATGAGCACGCGATCGCCGAACCCGACCCCTCGACGGGACAGCGCGTCGGCGAACTTCTCCGACCGCTCGTGCAGCTGCTTCCAGGTGGTCTCCGCGCCCTTGAACTTGAAGGCCACGTGCCCGGGCCGCATGGCCGCGTGCGTGGCGATCTGGTTCACCCAGTGGTTGCGAACCGATCGGATCGGCTCGTCTAGCGGCTGGAAGGTCATGCGGTGTCCTTTCACGCTGATCAACCGTGAGAATACCGCTTAACTTTCTGACGTGACAAGGGTTACAGAGAAGGATTCATCGATAAGTTCTCACCCAGTCATCCAGCAGTTCAGAGGCTGTATTCGGGGGTGTACCACCCAGTTGTCCACAGGCACCCATCCGCAGACCCACAGGTGACGGCACTGCGTTTATGCAAACTCCGACTCACATCAGGGTTGTCGCTCCATATGCAACTATGCGAGTATCGGGGCAGTTGCGAGAGGCAGGGAGAGGACAGCGCCCATGGCACTGAAGACCAGATTCACCGAGACCTTCGGAGTGGAGCACCCCATCGTGCAGGGCGGCATGATGTGGGTCGGCCGCGCCGAGCTCGCCGCGGCCGTCTCCGAAGCGGGCGGCCTCGGCATCATCACCGCGCTGACCCAGCCCACCCCAGACGACCTGCGCCGCGAGATCGACCGCGCGCGGGAGCTGACCGACAAGCCCTTCGGCGTGAACGTCACCATCCTGCCGTCGATCAACCCGCCGCCGTACCAGGAGTACGCGCAGGCCATCATCGACTCCGGCGTGAAGATCGTGGAGACCGCCGGCTCCAACCCCGAGCCGTTCCTGCCGTACTACAAGGAAGCCGGGATCAAGGTGCTGCACAAGTGCACCAGCGTCCGGCACGCGCTCAAGGCCCAGAAGATCGGCGTCGACGGCGTGTCCATCGACGGCTTCGAATGCGCCGGCCACCCCGGCGAGGACGACGTGCCCGGTCTGATCCTGATCCCGGCCGCCACCCGGGCGCTCGACATCCCGGTGATCGCGTCCGGCGGTATCGCCGACGCGCGCGGCCTGGTCGCGGCGCTGGCGCTGGGCGCGGATGGCGTGAACATGGGCACCCGTTTCATGTGCACCCAGGAGTCGGCCATCCACCAGACGGTCAAGGAGCAGATCGTCGCCAACTCCGAGCGGGCCACCCAGCTCATCTTCCGCACCATGCACAACACCGCGCGGGTGGCGGACAACGAGATCAGCCGCAAGGTCGTCGAGATCGAGAAGGCCGGCGGCAAGTTCGAGGACGTCCGGGACCTGGTCGCGGGTGCCCGCGGTCGCCGCGTGTTCGAGGAGGGCGACCTGGACGCCGGCATCTGGTCGGCCGGTCAGGTGCAGGGCCTCATCGACGACATCCCGACCTGCGGCGAGCTGGTGTCGCGCATGGTCGCCGAGGCCGAGGCGCTGATCGGGCAGCGACTGGCGGGCATGCTCGGCTGAGACCCGTCGGGATGATTCCGGCGAAAGTCGGTACGTCCCAGACAATTACGACAAGAGCCCTTGGCACTCGTGCCGAGGGCTCTCGTCATTCGGGGTATCCGCGGACGCTGGATCCGTCATGCTTTTCGGTAACGACGGATGCGGCGGAGGTGCCTGAAATGGCAATCACTCGAATCTATCTCGACGACGACGCGCTGCGCCGGACCATGGCCATCTCCGGTGTGTACACCGAACAGGACGCGGTGAACCTAGCACTGCGCTTCTTCAGTACCCACGCCACGGCCGAGGATTTCGACCAGCCCTTTCACTCTCGCACCGCCTCGTAATCCCAGGCGGCGGTGAGCCTCGCGCCGGTTGCGGGGCCGTGCCTGCACGAAAGGTCTTCAGACCGCGAGGAAATCTTGGCAGAATCGCCGGAGTACCTCGACGGCCGACAGCGCGCGGACACGGGAGGGCATTCCTGTGCACCACAGTACGAGAACGACCACCGATCACATCCCGGCGACGAGGGTGTCGATTGTCGGTGTCGGCTGCCGGGCCACCGGCACCGACTTCGACCACGCGTGGTTCGGGCTGGACCGGCTCGCCGCCGTCGGCCTGACCCCGCGCCAGCGCACCACCCTCGAAGCGGCCGTCGAAGCCCTCGACGACTCCGGATTGGGCTGCCTGGCAACGGGTTCCCAGGCGGCGGTCGTGTTCGGCGCGATCGGCGGCACCAATACGGCACACCACCTGTCGCGTGCACTCGACCTGCGCGGACCCAGTCTGACGGTGGACAGCCAGCGGGCCTCACCGCTGGTGGCGGTGGACATGGGCGTCCGGCTGCTGGCCGACGAATCCGTGCCGTTCGTCCTCGCCGGGGGCGTGGATCTCACCCTGCTCCCGGACATCTCGGACCTGCGCCTGCCACTGCCGCGGGGCGCGGGGCTCGAGGGCGGCGACCGCGCGAGCGGTGGCGCCGGGGTGTGCACCGTTCTGGTGCTGCAACGCACCGGCGACGCGCTGCGCACCCGAACCCGCCGGTACGCCGAAATCGGCGGCCCCGGAATCGGTTTCCGCGAGGCGCGCGGTGTGGACGCGCACATCGCCCTCGACGATCCGCGCCGGGGTGGATCGTCCGACGCCGACCGCGGCGAGGAACCGCCCGTCCTCATCCCGGTCTCCGGACCCGACGCCATCACCATCCACCACCTGGCCCTGCGCTGGGCCGTCGCGCTCGGCTCGTACCGATCCCTGCGCGAATTCGCCGCCGCCACCGCCAGACTCGTGCCCGAACCGGCCCGCGCCGCCGTCATCGCGCGCGACGGCATCGAAGCCGCCGCCCAGTTGCGCGCCCTCGCCCGCCGGATCGAGGTGAGCACCACGGCGGGTCGCGCCCCGGATCACGCCCGGGCACCGCTGGCGACGCCCGGCGCCGGCCCCGTGACAGCCGCCCCGTTCGCGACGGTCTCCGGGCCCGATGTCTTCACGCCGGTCCGCGAACGTGCCGACGGCGGCGTGCTTTTTCTGTTCCCCGGAACCGGAGACCATCCGCGCATGGGCCGCGCCCTCGCCGCGCGCTACCCGGTCTTCGCCGCCGCCCTCACCAGGGCTGTCGACGCGGTCGTCACGGTGGGCGGGCCGCGAGTGTGGACGCCACGCTACGGTTTCGGTCGGAACGGGCATGTCCCCGTACCGACCTCGGCCCACCCGCACCCGGCGTCGGACCACTCACCGCCGTCCGCGGCCGGCGCCGCATCGAGTCGCGGCGAGGACCGGGCAGATGCCTCGGAGCTCGACGAGACACACTGCGCGGGTGATCTTCCCGATGGGGAGACCGGCAATGGGATCGACGGCGATCTCCGAAACTCCAGTAGCGGCGACGGGGGAGACACGGGCATCCCGGATGGCCGCGATGGGATCGTCTCCGGCCAGATCTCGCTGTTCGTCTTCCAGTACGCGCTGGCGGAATTGCTGGAGTCGTGGGGTATTCACGCGGACGGGGTCGCCGGACACGGTGCGGGCGAGACCGCTGCGGCGGTCGTGTGCGGCGCGCTGTCACTCGAGGACGGGGCGCGGGTCGCGGTGGCGCGAGCGCGGTTGGTGGCCCGGGCCGGTGGCGGCGGGACCGCGGCGGTGCTGGAAGCGACCCCCGCCGAGGTGAATCAGCTGGTCACGCCGATGAGCGCGGAAGTCGCGGTGGCCGCGGTGGACGGCCTCGCGATCACCGTGGCGGGCGAGCCACGGTATGTCGATGTGCTGGTCCGGCGAGCCCATCGGCGCGCCATCTTCGCACAGCGGGTACCCGCCGGATCGGACCACGAACCGCCACACCTGCCGATGGTCCGCGGCCGCGCCCACGAATTGCGCGGCGAGCTCACCGATCTCGCGCCCCGGCACCCATGGTGGCCGCTCTATTCGACCACCCGCCGCGGCGGCGTGCTACGCCCCGACACCCCGGATGGCTCGGCCCACGACACCGGCACTCCCACCCTCCCGACCAGCCCGAACAGCGCGCTCCGGATGGACGGCGCGTACTGGGCCGAGAACGTCTCGCAGACGGTCGAGCTCGCGGCGGCATTGGACGGTGTTGTCGCGGACGGCTTTTCGACCGTGGTCGAGGTCGGTCCCACCTCGGCGCTGACCTCCGCGGTGCGGGAGCGGATCGCGCTGCGGGACGGCGCGTGGCCCGTGCTGGCGGCGGATGACGAGGCGGGGAGTCTGTTGCGCACGATCGCGCGGCTGTATCTGGAAGGGCGGACCGTGGATTGGACCGCCCTGGGTCCGCACACGATCGCACCGCCGCAACGGCAGTGGCGGCGACCGGATTCCGGCGATTCGGGCAGTTGGCCGCGGCCCGGGTTCGCCGCGGACGGACATCCACCCGGTCCGGTGTTCCCGGAGGTCGAGATCCGCCCGGAGGGGACGTACGTGGTCGCGGGCGGGCTGGGGCCGCAGGGCGAGGCCGCGGTGCGGTGGCTGCTGGCGGCCGGGGCGCGGGACGTGGTGGTGCTGACCCGCACGCCGCGGCCGCTGCCAGCCCGGCTGACCGGCATGGAGGATCGGATCGTCATGATGCGGTGCGACTGCGCCGACCGCGCCGACCTCGCGACGGCCCTGCAGGACATTCGCGAATGCGGGTCGGCGGTGCGGGGCGTGGTGCACGCCTCCGGCGCGACGCGACTGGTCGCGGCGACCAATCTGCTGGAGCTGACAGCGGCCGATCCCACGGATTTCACGGTGCTGCTGACCTCGGCGCCCGGCGCGGGCGGGCCGGAGGCGGTGCGGGAACTCGCGGAAGCGCACATGGATCGGCGGGTCATCTGCGTGGAGTGGGAGGTCGGGCCCGCGGCCTGAACCAGGATCGGCGCAGGCTGAGCCAGGATCGGGACCGGCTGAGGCATGATGACTGGATGACGGATCCCGAGATCACGGTCAAGTGGAAGAAGGAGCCGGACGACCACGATTACCCGGCCGCCGCGGACTACCTCGAGATGCTGGCAGAGCCGGACGTCATCGAGCGGGTCGTCCAGTCGCTGCGCGACGCGCCGGTCACCCTCAAGAAGGCCAAGGACCTGTTGCGGGCGTCGCACCTGAAGATCCTGCCGAGCTACAACCCCTATGTACGGCGCGACCTGGCCAAGATCACGGCCGGGAAGGCGTTGTCGCCGATCCTGGTGGTGCGCGGCGACTTCCGCAAGGGCGTGCCCATGCAGATCGTGGACGGCTACCACCGGGTGTGCGCCATCTACTACACCGACGAGAACATCGCGATCCCGGTGAAGATCGCCCCGATGCCGTGAGCTCGGCGTGAACTTCCAGACCCTCACCCTGATCACCCTGCTCGGACTGGCCGGGCCCTGGCTGGCCTGGCGGCAGTCCTGGCATCTGCCGGTGATCCTGGGCGAGCTGCTGGCCGGAATCGTCTTCGGCACCACCGGCTTCGGCCTGCTGCACCCGTCCGACCCGACCTTCACCTTCCTGGCCGACGTCGGCTTCGCGGTGGTCATGTTCGTGGCGGGCACCCATGTGCCGGTGCGCGACGCGGCGATCCGCTCGGCGCTCGGGCGCGGCGCGGTGCGCGCGGTGGCGGTGGGTGTGCTGGCCATGCTCGCGGGGCAGGGCATCGCGGCCTGGTTCGACACCGGGCACGGGCTGCTCTACGCGGTGCTCATCGCCTCGTCGTCGGCGGCCATCGTGCTGCCGATCATCGACTCCCAGGGCCTGGGCGGAAAGCCGGTCCTGGAGTTGACCGCCCAGGTCGCCCTCGCCGACGCGGCCGCGGTGGTCGCCTTGCCGCTGGTGATCGATCCGGGCAATGCGGGCCGGGCCGCCATCGGCGCCCTGCTGGTCGCGGCGGCCGCGCTGATCGTCTACTTCTTTCTGCACTGGCTCGAGGAATCCGGCATCCGGCACCGGCTGCACACCGTGTCCGAGGACCGGAAGTTCGCTCTCGAATTGCGGGTCAGCCTGGCGCTGCTCTTCGCCCTCGGCGCGCTGGCCACCCGCAGTCACGTGTCGATCATGTTGGCGGGCTTCGCCCTCGGCCTGGCGGTCGCGGCGGTCGGCGAACCGCGCCGGGTGGCCAGGCAGCTGTTCGCCCTGAGCGACGGATTCCTCGCACCCTTGTTCTTCGTCTGGCTGGGTGCGCGACTGAACCTGCGCGAGTTCGGCGACCACCCGTACCTGATCCTGCTCGGACTGGCGCTCGGGGCGGGCGCGGTGCTGGCCCACGCGCTCATGCGGGTGCTGGGTCAGCCGGTTCCGCTGGGCGCCATCGCCTCGGCGCAGATCGGGGTCCCGGTCGCGGCGGTCACGGTGGGCACCCAGCTGCATGTGCTGAAACCAGGCGAACCGGCCGCCCTCATGCTGGGCGCACTGGTGACCATTGCCGCGGCCGCCTGGGGAGCCCGATCGGCCGCGACGACGCAATCGGGGAATCCGGCTCCGGTGCAGGGCGATAAGAAGTCCTGATCGACCCGATCAGTCGGATTCGCGACCCAGCAGTTTGTCGGTCTCGCGGCGTTCCCGTTTGGTGGGGCGGCCCGCACCGCGATCGCGGCGCGGGATCAGAGCGGTCAGCTGCGGATCGGGCGGGGGCGGGCTCTTGTCGATCATGCACTGCACCGCCACGGCCGCACCCACCCGTTTGGTGATGAGCTGCTCGACGATGACGATGCGTTCGATCCCATTGACGCGCACCCGGATCTCGTCACCGGGTTTCAGCGAGTGCGCGGGTTTCACCGGCACGCCGTTCACCCGGACATGCCCGGAGCGGCAGGCCGCGGCGGCCGCCGAGCGGGTCTTGAAAATGCGGACGGCCCAGGTCCAAGAATCAACTCGGGCCTGGGCCGTAGTGCTCAGTGGAGCAGGGGTCACGCTCTAGACGATACGGTCACGCCACGACGCGACGCGCGGTGACCACCTGGCCCGCGTGCAGCGGGGTGTAGGAGACCGGGGTGCCGGACTGGACCGCGTTCAGCAACTTGCCGTCGCCGGCGTAGATGCCGACGTGGCCGCCGCCGTTGGTGATGACGATGTCGCCGGGCTGCAGGTCGTCGAAGGAGACCGGGGCGCCGACATTGGACTGCTCGAAGCTGGTGCGGGGCAGCTCGATTCCGGCCTGCTTGTAGGCCCACTGGACCAGGCCGGAGCAGTCGAAGCTGTAGGGACCGGTGGCGCCCCAGGAGTACTGGGCGCCGACCTTGGTCTCGGCCGCGTGCAGGGCGATGTCACCCACAGAGCTCGGCTTGTTGAAGATGGTCGGCAGCTGGAACTGCGGAGCGGGCGCGACCGCCGGGGCGCCGACCTGGGCGCCGCCGCCCAGAGCGCCGGGGGTCTGCAGCGCCGTCGCGGCGTCCTTGACCGTCTGGTTGAACTGCTGCACCTGAGGCGTGAATTCGTCCGGCACATCGAAGTTTCCGATGCCGGGGATCTCGACGGTGGCGGCCGTGGCGGTGATCGCCGGGAAGACACCAGTAGTCGTCGCCGCCATCGCACCCATGACGATGGCACCCTTCACGGAAGCCGGAAGCTTCGATTCCTGCTGCAAGCTGTGCTTACCCACTGAGACGCATCTCCGATCGTGCTGCTTGTAACTTCGCGGGCTGCCTCTCCGATGAAGCAACAGACTCCGCTAAGTCACGAGAAGATTACGACTCGGTCGCCCGGTTGTCCACCCGACACGGGTGGCGTGTCCGATGTTTCCGAAAACGTCCCGCTAAGCGGTCATTTCGGTGTAAAGAGCCATGGATCACGAGACGATATAGGTGATCGTTCCGGCCGTTATCAACTCTTCGCCTGGGCGCCCCGCTCCAGTTCGGCAATCCGCCGGCGCGCGTCGGCGAGGTCCACTTCCAACTGGCCCAGGGCCATCACCAGCGGTCCCACCGCGAGGTCGGCCACCAGCTGCGGATCGTCGTACCCGCGCTCGATGGCGACCAGGATGTTGTTGCGGATGCGCGCGGCGACCACCGCCTCGGCGGGGACGTTCCAGGACTCGACCACCTCCGCGACGGTGGGGGGTACGACTTCTTCCGACATGAACCCTCCTGCCCTGGATCCCAACGAATCAGGCATAAGGGTAGAGACCCCCGGCGACACCGCGGGCACATGTGCCGCATGCCGGTCGATAGCTGCGTCTAGGGCCCGCCATAGATACCCGGATAATCCGTGATTCCCGCGCTACGGTTGGGCCGCATGGACCCCGTCAAGAATCCGTACGCGCCCGGCGCGGGGCAGCGGCCGCCGGAGCTCGCGGGCCGGGACCGGCAGCTCGCGGCCTTCGACATCGTGCTGGAACGGGTGGCGAAGGGCAGGCCGGAGCGCAGCGTCATGCTCACCGGACTGCGCGGGGTCGGAAAGACGGTGCTGCTCAACCAGCTTCGCTCCGCGGCTCGTACCCGCGGCTGGGGCACCGGCAAGCTGGAGGCACGACCGGATCAGGAACTGCGGCGGCCGCTGGCCTCGGCGCTGCACATGGCGGTGCGTTCCCTGGCTGTGGGACACCGCAATCCGGAGCAGGTGGACGATTTCCTGGGGATTCTCAAGGCTTTCGCGCTGCGCTCCACCGCCGACAAGGGCATGCGGGACCGCTGGAACCCGGGCATCGACGTGCCCGCGGTGACCGGGCGCGCCGACTCCGGAGACATCGAGATCGACCTCGTCGAGCTGCTCGTGGAGGCGGCGGCGCTGGTGCGCGATCACGGCATCGGGATCGCGGTGTTCATCGACGAGATGCAGGATCTCGGGGCCGCCGACATCTCCGCCATCTGCGGGGCCTGCCACGAATTGAGCCAGGACGCCGCGCCTTTGATCGTGGTCGGGGCGGGGCTGCCGCACCTGCCCGCGGTGCTGACCGCGTCCAAGAGCTACTCCGAGCGGTTGTTCTCCTATCACCGGATCGATCGGCTGGATCGGGAGTCTGCGGACCAGGCCTTGATCGCTCCCGCCGAGCGGGAGAGCGTGGAGTACTCGACGGAGGCGCTGGACGCGCTCTACAAGAAGGCCGACGGCTACCCGTACTTCGTGCAGGCGTACGGCAAGGCGGCGTGGGACGCGGCGGCGCGGAGTCCGATCTCGGCCGAGGACGTGGCGGTGGCGTCACCCGCCGCCGAAGAAGAATTGGCGGTCGGTTTCTTCGGTTCCCGCTACGAACGCGCAACGCCCGCCGAGCGTGAATACATGCGCGCGATGGCCGATCTGTCCGGAGACGACGGACCGGTCGCCACCTCGGCGGTCGCCAACGAATTGGGGCGAAAACCTGCGTCTCTGTCCCCGGCCCGGGACGGGCTGATCAAGAAGGGACTCATCTATTCGGCCGAGCGCGGCACCATCGGATTCACGGTTCCGCATTTCGGCCGCTATCTCCGTGGCGTGCAATAGGAAAAGGCGAACGGTGGATCTACCCCTACCGGTGGGTAACAAAGGCTCCTACACTCGAATGTGATTCTCATCACGGTCGAGGAGGACATCATGGCGACTGTCGCCAAAGTCGACGCCACCGAAGAACAGGCCCGAGCACTCGTCGAGGAATCCCGCGAAACCACCTGGGCCAAGCCATCCTTCGCCAAGGAGATGTTCCTCGGCCGATTCCGGCTCGACCTCATCCATCCGTTCCCCCGCCCCAGCGCCGCCGACGAGGCCAAGATCGAGGCCTACCTGACCCGGCTGCGCGCGTTCTGCGAGACCATCGACGGCCTCCGCATCGAGGCCGAGGGCCGCATCCCCGACGAGTACGTGCGCGGGCTGGCCGAACTCGGTTGCTTCGGGCTCAAGATTCCCGAGGAATACGGCGGCGTCGGGCTCTCGCAGGTCGGCTACAACCGCGCGCTCATGCTGGTCGGTTCGGCGCACGCCAGCCTCGGCGTACTGCTCTCGGCGCACCAGTCCATCGGCGTGCCGGAGCCGCTGAAGCTGGCGGGCACCCCGGAACAGAAGCGGGAGTTCCTGCCGCGCTGCGCCAAGGGCGCGGTCAGCGCGTTCCTGCTCACCGAACCCGATGTCGGCTCCGATCCGGCGCGCATGGCCTCCACCGCCACCCCGACCGCCGACGGCGAGGCCTACGAACTCAATGGCGTGAAGCTGTGGACCACCAATGGCGTGGTGGCCGAACTGCTGGTGGTGATGGCGCGGGTGCCCAAGAGCGAGGGGCACCGCGGCGGCATCTCCGCGTTCATCGTGGAGGCCGACAGCCCCGGCATCACGGTGGAACGGCGCAACGGGTTCATGGGTCTGCGCGGCATCGAGAACGGCGTCACCCGCATGCACAATGTGCGGGTCCCGAAGCGAAACCTGGTGGGGCGTGAGGGCGACGGGCTGAAGATCGCGCTCACCACCCTCAACGCGGGCCGCCTGGCGATTCCGGCCATGTGCACCGCGGCGGCCAAGTGGTCGTTGAAGATCACGCGGGAATGGTCGGCCACCCGGGTGCAGTGGGGCCGCCCGGTCGGCGAGCACGGCGCGGTCGCCACCAAGCTGTCCTTCATCGCCGCAACGACTTTCGCGCTGGAGTCGGTGCTCGACCTGTCCGCCACCATGTGCGACGAGAACCGCAACGACATCCGCATCGAGGCCGCGCTGGCCAAGTTGTGGGCCTCGGAGATGGCCTGCCAGATCGCCGACGAACTGGTGCAGATCCGCGGCGGCCGCGGCTACGAGACCGCCGCCTCGCTGCGGGCCCGCGGCGAAAGGGCGGTCCCCGCCGAGCAATTGGTGCGGGATCTGCGGATCAACCGCATCTTCGAGGGCTCCAGCGAGATCATGCGCCTACTCATCGCCCGCGAGATGGCCGACGCCCACATGGCCGCCGCCGGCGCCCTGGTCGACCGCAATGCCGAACTGAAGGACAAGGCCAAGGCGGCGGTCGGCGCGAGCGGCTTCTACGCCAAGTGGTTCCCGCAACTGGCCGTCGGCGCCGGTACCGCCCCGGTGAGCTACGGCGAGTTCGGCCCCCTCGCCCGCCACATGCGCTACGTCGAACGCATGTCCCGCAAGCAGGCCCGCGCCCTCATGTACGGCATGGCCCGCTGGCAGGCCAAGCTCGAATACAAGCAGGGCTTCCTCGGCCGCATCGTCGACATCGGCGCCGAACTGTTCGCCATGGCCGCCGCCTGCGTCCGCGCCCAGTCCCTCCGCGTCGCGGGCAGCCCCGACGGCGAGGCCGCCGAAGAACTGGCCGAAGTCTTCTGCCGCCAGTCCCGCATCCGCATCGAGCGCCTCTTCGACGCCCTCTGGTCCAACACCGACGACGCCGACACCGACCTGACCCGCGGCATCCTCGACGGCCGCTACCGATGGGTCGAAGGCGGCGCCCTGGACCCGAGCGAAGGCACCGGCCCCTGGATCGCCGAATGGCAGTTCGGGCCGTCGGTGGAGCCGAACCTGATCCGCCCGTTCCTGCCATCCACGAAGACGGGAGCCACGACCTAGGCGGATCGGCCGAGCGGCTGGCGGACACCCGGATGCCGAAATGGGTGTCCGCCTGCCGACTACAGGCCGAGAGCGCTCAGCAGACCACCGAGAACCGGAATCGAGTCGGCGCTACCGGTCTTGGGCGCCGGAGCCGGCGCCGGGGTCTGCGTCACAGTCACCGTGATCGTCTGCTGCGGGATCGCGTTCGCCTCGGGCGTGAGCTGTTCGGCCACGATGGTGTGCGTACCCGTTGTCTTCGGTGTCCAGGTGAAATACGCGTTCCCGGCCACCGCGACCCCATTGGCGTCGTAGATCGCGGTCGGCCCCACGGTACCGAGCACTGTGCCGTTGTCCGAGAACGTCACGGTGGTATTGAGATAGAACCCGCCGCCGAGGCCTGCCGTGAGCTTGTACGGGGTGTCCACATAGTGATCCCCACCGGCGTTCTCGATCGACAGACCGTAGACGCTGGCAGCCGCCATCGGCGCTGCCAGGACCGCGGCCGACGCGGCGACGGCGAAGCCCACGGCAGTGAAACCGGAACGGCGGATTCGAAGATCGAGCACGTTGGTAGATCCTTTTCCTAGCTCAAAACTGAAGGCACCCAGCGGGATACCGCGGGGAGGTTGAAACAGAATGCACGCCGTTTCTGACCGAGGGTGCAATAGAAGTCTGCCGATATCTAGTGACTTACCTATATAGCGGCAGATTCTCAGGACGAGGGGTGGGGGGCGAAGGCTCGGGCCCAGATCTCGCGGAGGGCGATGGCGAGGAGGACGGTCGGCAGGGCGGGGAGGACGGCGGAGGTGCCGTGGCCGCCGCAGCCGGTCGGATTCACCGACCAGAGCACGATGGCGGCGACGAACGGGGTGCCGACGGTCATCAGGCCAGGGAGCAGGCGGCCGACCGCGGCCGCTTCGACGGCGGCGGCGATGATCAGGACGAGGAAGGCTATGACCGCGATCGGGCTGGCCGTGCAGAAGCCGTCGGAGGGAATGTAGTCGGCGTATCTGCGGGGCATGTCGGCGTCGCCGGTCCAGCTGAAATCGGCGCCGGCCGGCCACAGGGTCGCGACGACGAAGACCCACCAGCACACGTGGCCGGTGATATGGACGAACCCGAACAAGCGGTCTCGTGTCACCGGGTCAACTTTAGTCGTGGCTTATCTACGAGTTTCTATTGTTTTCGCTAGATCTAAGTAGATATTCATGAGGTGCAAGTTGCCGAGGGCGGGGAGGATCCGTCGGCAGGCTGTATAGATCAGCGGAGACAGTTGGACAACTTGTGCATAACGCCTGGTGTGGGGGGTTAACGCCGGGGGCATCCATTCCGACAACCGGGCAAGAAGGCGCACTCTTCAGGAGGACGTCATGTCCACGCTCAACTCTCGCGCGGCCGATTTCGACGGCCGCCACATCACCGTCACGGCTGATGACGGCGTGCCCCTCGCGGTTCGCGAGTTCGGCGCCACCGATGCCCCGGTCACCGTGGTGTTCGTGCACGGGCACTGCCTGCGCGCCGAATCGTGGGCGTTCATGCGCGGGCACCTGATGGAGACCTGGGGCGAGGACACCCACATGGTGTTCTACGACCATCGCGGACACGGTGATTCGGGCAATGCGGACCCCTCGACCTACACCATCGAGCAGCTGGCCAAGGATCTGGACGCGGTGCTGCGGTCCGTGGTGCCGACCGGACCCGTTGTGCTGGTGGGGCATTCGATGGGCGCCATGACCGTGCTGGCGTACGCCCGGCTGCACCCGCTGGCCATCGGCACCCGGATCGTGGGCGTCGGCCTGATCTCCAGTGCCGCCAACGGCGTGACCCGGGTGGGGCTGGGACGGCTGCTGAGCCCGCCCGCGGTGAGCTCGCTGCGCGCCGCGGTGAAGCGCGCGCCGCGGGCCATGCAGGCCTCGAAGCACCTGAGCCGCCGGATCTTCGAGCCGATCATGCGCGATGCCACCCTGGGCACCCGGAAGGTGAGCCCGCGCATGCTGGCGGTGGCGACGGCCATGCTCAACGACACCTCGCTGCTGACCATGGCCAGCTTCCTGGAGTCGCTGATCCAGTTCGACGAGTCCGCGACCCTGCACCGGCTGGGCTCGATTCCGGTGCTGGTGCTGGCCGGGTCGGCGGACATCATGATCCCGTTCGCGCATTCGGTGGTACTGGCCTCCCAGGTCGACGACGCCGAGCTGGTGCGCCTGGACGGGGCCGGGCACAGCGTGATCCTGGAGCGGGCCGAGGAGGTGGCCGCGGCGGTGGTCGGGCTGGTGGCGCGGGCGACCGCGGCCATGCGGGCCGGGGACCCGGATTTCGGCCCCGACGGCGGTCCCGAGTACGCCATCGCGGGGTAGCCGGAAGCCGCTCGGCAACGGCCCGATTCGTGGATCTGAAACGTGTCAGACCCCAATTCGAGCGCTCTCGACAGGCCCTCGACCAGCAAATATCCATCGCGAACGAGACGAATCCCGCATGATCACGTACTGTGTTGTAGATCACGATGTGTGGTCTGTCACACGGGTCGAGGAGGTTTTCGATGACACGCAGCGAGATTGCGGAACTCCGCTACGCGGTTGGCCAGCTCCGCCAGTGCGTGGGCGCGCTGCGCTCGCACTACGGAGACGCGGGCACCGTCCGCCGGCTGGAGAACGATCTGGAGCGGCTCAGCATCGATGCCGACGAGTTCGAGCAGACCCCGCCGCCGGAGTCCCCCGCCGCGAAGCAGGAGACGATCTACGTCCCGGACGCCAAGCACGACGAGGCGGCCTGGATGGGCGCGCAGGACGAGGGTCTCGGCTTCCACTCCCGTCCCCGCACCGAGTAGTCCCGACGATCCTCAGGGCCGGTGGCGACCCCGGCCCGACCGTCTGCCGCCCGCACCACGGAAGCGGGCCCCGCGCGGAGCCTCGGAAACCGGTGTCCGATCCGGTGATTCGAAGACCGCGGCCAGGGCGCGGCCGGCGCCCGTCGGCGTCACGGCGAGCCCGAGGCTGCCGTCGCGCCGCGCCAATTCGTGCAGCATGGTGGTGACCATGCGCAGGCCCGCGGCCCCGCCCGGATCGCCCAGGGCGATCGAGCCGCCGTGCACGTTCAGCCGGTCACCGGCGGCGTCCGCGAGACCGCCGGTGTGGCTCACGAGACCCAGGGTGCGCGCCACGGCCAGCACCTCCACCGCGGACGTCTCCTCGACCTCCAGCAATTCCAGTTCGGGCAATCCGACTCCATTGCGCCACAGGGCCTTCGCGACCGCGGCTGTCGCGGCGGGCGCCGTCGTCCCGGCGGCCGCGCCGGCACCGGCCCAATCCGTCAGATAGCCCAGGGGTTCGAGGCCCAGATCCACCAGGCGATCCTCCGCGACCACCAGGCAGGCCGACGCGGCGAGCCCGCGGGTGCTGCAGTTGGCCGCGGTGGACACGCCGCCGGACCGGAACGGGGACAGTGCGGCGAAGGCGCGCGGGGAGACGTCGTCGCGCAGGCCTTCATCCCGGTCGACCAGACGCACCACGTCCGAACTCGGGTCGTCGGGCCGTGAGCACACCACCACCGGCGCGATCTCCGCGCCGAAGACGCCCTGGCGGTGCGCACGGGCGGCGCGGCGGTGACTCGCGGCGGCGAAGTCGTCGGCGGCGGCGCGGTCCAGACCGTGATCGTGGGCGAGTTGTTCGGTCAGCAGCGATTCCGCTTGTCCGCGCGGCGGTTCGGCAGCCCAGAGCGCGATCTGCTCGTCGGTGCTGGGCCCCGCGGGGTCCCCGGGCCCGGGACGGGGCGCCGGAAAGGGCGGCACGCTGGCCGATTGCGCATCGAATGAGTCTGCTGCGCAAGGGTATTCGGAGCCCACGGCGAGAACCACATCGGCCGCGCCGGTGCGCACCATCATGGCGGCGGTGACCAGGGCGCGTAGTCCGCCACCGGATCCCGTGCCCACCGCGAAGTCGCCGAGCTCGGCGGACAGGCCGCAGTGCGCCAGGGACGGCCGGATGGCGTCGAAGTCGGGGACCGCGGTGACCAGCTGTTCCACTCGCTTCGGGTCGATGCCGGAACGGCCGAGCACCGCCGAAAGCACTGTTCCGACCAGACGGTTCGGTGACACCGCGGCCAATGCTCCACCGGGCAAGCCCACGGGCGTGCGCATCGGCATCACGATGGCGGCTCGTCTCATCAGCGGCTCCCTTCAACCCTCATCAGGGGCACAGGCCACCACACCGTTGTTGCTGCCGTGTGACGGCGTGTAACCGGCGGAAACGACACCCCGGAGCTGCGAAATCCCGAATCGCCCAATCCCCGTGACAGCCTGCCGGGTTCGCGCGATTGCCGTTAGTTCACTACGCGAACGAAACATGAAAGCTCGCAGGAAATGTGGCGTAAATCACGGGATCACGAAATAGCTGATGCGAGCTCGAGTAATAGCACTCCTGTCGTAGGGTGCTCACCATCACATTCGATGCCGGAGGTAACGATGACGTTCCACGGGGTAGAGCAGCGAGGCATCCAGCAGTGAGCGCCGCACCAGTCAAGGCTTCTGAATCGAGTACCGGGGTTTTCAGCAGGGGTCGGGCCGCCATCGCGGCACGGACGCTGCGCACCGACCGGTGGTGGTTGCCGCCGGCATTGACGGTGCTCGGACTGGGGGCGTTCGTTGTCTACGCGACCGTCAGATCCTTTGTGCGGACCGCGTATTGGGTGAACGACTTCCACTATCTGACACCGTTCTATTCGCCCTGTCTGAGCGCTTCGTGCGTCGAGGGCTCGAGCCACTTCGGCACCCCGATCGGCAACCTGCCCATGTGGATTCCGCTGGGCTTCCTGGTGCTGCCGTTCCTGTTGCTGTTCCGGCTCACCTGTTACTACTACCGCAAGGCCTACTACCGGTCGGTGTGGATGTCCCCGCCGGCCTGCGCCGTGGCCGAGCCGCACGCCAAATATTCTGGGGAGACCAAGCTTCCGCTGATCATCCAGAACGCGCACCGCTACTTCTTCTACGTCGCGGTGCTCATCTCGGTGATCAACACCTATGACGCGGTGATCTCCTTCCACGCCAAGGACGGTGGCTTCGGCATCGGCCTGGGCACGGCGATCATCACCGGGAACGCCCTGCTGCTGTGGGCGTACACGCTGTCGTGCCACTCCTGCCGGCACATCGCGGGCGGGCGGCTCAAGCACTTCTCGCAGCACCCGGTGCGCTACCGCTTCTGGACCGTGGTGTCGAAGCTGAACACCCGGCACATGCAGTTGGCCTGGACCACGCTGGGCACGCTGGTCCTCACCGATTTCTACGTCATGCTGGTCGCGAGCGGAACCATCTCCGATCCTCGCCTCATCGGCTGACAGTCCTCTATTCCTCAGTCTCCCAGGAGTATTCGGTTCCATGCCTGAAGTCGAGCGGCACAAGTACGACGTCGTCGTGATCGGTGCCGGCGGTGCCGGTCTGCGTGCGGTGATCGAGGCCCGCGAACACGGTCTGTCGGTGGCGGTGGTCTGCAAGTCCCTGTTCGGCAAGGCGCACACCGTCATGGCCGAGGGCGGCTGCGCGGCCGCCATGGGAAATGCCAACGAGAAAGACAACTGGCAGGTCCATTTCAAGGACACCATGCGCGGTGGGAAGTTCCTCAACAACTGGCGCATGGCCGAGCTCCATGCCCAGGAGGCCCCGGACCGGGTGTGGGAGCTGGAAACCTATGGGGCGCTGTTCGACCGGACCCCGGACGGGCGGATCAGCCAGCGCAACTTCGGCGGCCACACCTATCCGCGGCTGGCGCACGTCGGTGACCGCACCGGCCTGGAGATCATCCGCACCATGCAGCAGAAGATCGTCTCGCTGCAGCAGGAGGATTTCGCGCAGACCGGCGACTACGAGGCGCGGATCAAGATCTTCGCCGAGTGCACCATCACCGAACTGCTCAAGGACGGCGACAAGATCTCCGGGGCCTTCGGCTACTGGCGGGAATCGGGCCGCTTCATCCTGTTCGAGACGCCCGCGGTGGTCATCGCCACCGGCGGTGTCGGCAAGTCCTACAAGGTGACCTCCAACTCCTGGGAGTACACCGGCGACGGCCACGCGCTCGCGCTGCGCGCCGGGGCCTCGCTGATCAATATGGAGTTCCTGCAGTTCCATCCGACCGGCATGGTCTGGCCGCCCTCGGTGAAGGGCATCCTGGTCACCGAGGGTGTGCGCGGCGACGGCGGGGTGCTCAAGAACTCCGACGGCAAGCGGTTCATGTTCGACTACATCCCGCCGGTGTTCAAGGGGCAGTACGCCGAGAGCATCGAGGAGGCGGACCAGTGGCTGAAGGACAACGACTCCGCCCGCCGCACCCCGGACCTGCTGCCCCGTGACGAGGTGGCACGAGCCATCAACGAAGAGGTGAAGGCGGGGCGCGGCACCGAACACGGCGGCGTGTACCTCGACATCGCCTCGCGGCTGCCCGCCGACCAGATCGTCAAGCGGCTGCCGTCCATGCACCACCAGTTCAAGGAGCTGGCGGACGTGGACATCACGAAGGAGCCGATGGAGGTCGGGCCGACCTGCCACTACGTCATGGGCGGCATCGAGGTCGACCCGGACACCCAGGCGGCGAAGGTGCCCGGCCTGTTCGCGGCCGGTGAGTGCGCGGGCGGCCTGCACGGATCCAACCGGCTCGGCGGCAACTCGCTGTCGGACCTGCTGGTGTTCGGCCGTCGCGCCGGGCTGGGCGCGGCCACCTATGTGGAGCAGCTGGCTGCGCGGCCCAAGATCTCCGACACCGATATCGCCGCGGCCGCGAAAGCGGCGGTGACGCCGTTCGATCCGCCGGACGAGGGCCGGGGGGAGAACCCTTACACCCTGCACATGGACCTGCAGCAGACCATGAACGACCTGGTCGGCATCATCCGCAAGGAACACGAGCTGAAGCAGGCCGTGGAGAAGCTGTCCGAACTGCGCGATCGCTACGACCACGTCACCGTGGAGGGGCACCGGCAGTTCAACCCGGGCTGGCACCTGGCCATCGACCTGCGCAACATGCTGCTGATCAGCGAATGCGTCGCGCAGGCGGCGCTGTTGCGCACCGAGAGCCGCGGCGGCCACACCCGCGACGACCACCCGGGCATGGATCCGGTGTGGCGGAATCAGTTGCTGGTCTGCACGATCGGCGACGACGAGGTCGGCTTCTCGGTGCCCGCGGTCACCGTCACCTCCGAGGCCCAGATCCCGATGCGCGCCGAGCTGCTGCGGCTGTTCGACCTGGCCGAACTCGAAAAGTACTACTCCCCCGCCGATCTCGCGGAGCTGCGGGACGACGCCGGAAAGGCGGAATAGCCATGGGTTATCAGGCGAAGTTCAAGGTGTGGCGCGGCGATACCGAGGGCGGCGGCCTGCACGACTTCACCGTGGAGGTGAACGAGGGCGAGGTGGTGCTCGACATCATCCACCGCCTGCAGGCCACCCAGGCCCCGGATCTGGCGGTGCGCTGGAACTGCAAGGCGGGCAAGTGCGGTTCGTGCTCGGCCGAGGTGAACGGCCGGCCGCGGCTGCTGTGCATGACCCGGATGTCGACGTTCACCGAGGACGAAGTGGTGACGGTGACGCCGATGCGCACCTTCCCCGTCATTCGCGACCTGGTCACGGATGTGTCGTTCAATTACCGGAAGGCGCGCGAGGTTCCGTCGTTCACGCCGCCGGTGGATCTGAAGCCCGGCGATTATCGGATGCAGCAGGCCGATGTGGAACGGTCACAGGAATTCCGCAAGTGCATCGAGTGTTTCCTGTGCCAGAACACGTGTCACGTCGTGCGTGATCACGAGGACAACAAGCACGCATTCTCAGGCCCGCGTTACCTGATGCGAATTGCGGAACTCGAAATGCATCCTCTCGATGTGGCGGATCGCCGCGATCTGGCTCAGGAGGACGCCGGGCTGGGCTACTGCAATATCACGAAGTGCTGCACCGAGGTGTGTCCCGAGCACATCAAGATCACCGACAATGCGCTGATCCCGCTCAAGGAACGCGTGGTGGACCGGAAATACGATCCGATCGTCTGGCTGGGAAACAAACTGTTCCGTCGCTGACGAACACCACAGAAAATCTGCCACCGGGGCCCCGCGCACCAGCGCGGGGCCCCGGATTCCCAGCGCTGGAAGTTGATCACGAAACGGCAGCCGTTCGGCAACGAAACCATGTTTACGCGCGTTAAAACATGGGTATCCAACTATTCGTGGACCGAGGACTGAAGAATGCACGTCCCCGGTACCGCAAATTGGGTCCTGACGACTGGGTCGAACGGCTGATCGTAGGGATGCTCTTCGCGGTATCGGCGATGGGCGTATACGTACTGACCGGCGCTTTGATGCCTTCGGTCGCGATCGGTGTGCTGGTGGCCGCCGTCGCGATCGGAGTAGTCGCGATTCTCTGAGTGTGATCGTGAACGACTGATACCGAGGTGCGCGGGCCCAAGAGCCCGCGCACCTCGTTCAGTTCTCTCAACGCTCGCGAATCGTCCGCCGCACGCGAATCACCTGTCGAAGCGCCCGTTTTCGAGGCCGGCGGTGAACGACGACCACTCCGCGGCGCCGAACACCAGCGCCGGCCCCTGCGGATTCTTGCTGTCCCGCACGCCGACCCGGCCCGCGGGCAGGAACGCCACTTCGACGCATTCCTTACCGGCCCCGCTGCGGCTGCTCTTGAACCAGCGGGCCCCGGAAAGCTCCACACTCATGCCGAATACTCCTTCGCCACCTGCCGCAGCAGGCTTCTGCTGTCCTGGACGTCCAACGCGCAGCGTTCCAGCCCCTCCTGGGCCCGGCGGTAACGCTGAACGTCGCCCTGTCTCTCGAGATACAGATCGCCGGTGAACCCCTCCACGTAGACCACCGGGGGCTCCACCGGCTGCCCCTTGCTGTCGGATCCGAACTCCAGGATCACGAACGGGCCGGTCGAAAGTCCCAGGGGGACACCGGCGGCGAAGGGCAGGATACGCAGGACGACATTGGATCGGGTACTCAGTTCCGCCAAATGCCGCACCTGCGCCGCCATCACCCTTGCACCTCCCACCAGGCGGCGCAATACCGATTCGTGCAGCACCATGGCGATGGCGGCCGGGTGCATGCGCCGGGTGATCATGGCCTGGCGCTGCATGCGCAGCTGAACGCGCCGATCCACCTCGGCCACCGTCTCTTCCGGGTATCCGAGCCGGTTCAGGGCCCTTGCGTAGTCGGAGGTCTGCAGCAGGCCCGGCACCAATTCCGATTGGTAGCAGGACAACTGCTGCGCGGATGCCTCCAAACCCACGTAGACGTCGAAGTTCTCGGGAATCAGGTCGCCGTAGGAGTGCCACCAGCTCTTGACGGCCGCCTGCTGTGCCAAACCCTTGAGTCCGTCGGCGATCTGGACGGGGATCCCGTAGATCCGGCACAGCTCCTGGATGTCGATGGTGCGGATGCGGTCCGCGTTGCCCTTCTCCAGCCGCTGCAGGGTGCTGGCGCCCCACTCCATCAGCTTGGCGGCCTCGGCGATGGTCAGTCCTGCCTGGATACGCCAGTCCCGTAGGTAGCGGCCGAGCTGGCGGCGCGGCAGTGTGGATGACGCGGGACCTTCTGACACAACACGCTCCATTCGCGTTCGCGGGCATGGATCGGGGGACGCGAGGTTCGTCCACTATGGAGAATCGTCCTCTCCCAAGTGGATTCGCTGCTGGGAATTCGCGCAATTTTGCGTTCTCCTTGTCGAAATTCGCCCGCTTGGCGTCTGCTCGTGGTGTGCTAGATGTGTGCCCGGAGCGGTGTAGCTAGGCCCCTTTCCTTTCCTGAACCTCCGGGCACTTCAGGAACCAGCGGGAACGAGGAGTGGTCTGGACATGCAACTGACGTCCCTCAATTTGCACATCGCCGTTTTGTCGCGCTGCCGCCGGGATCCCGGGGTGATGACCGCCGAACAGGCGCACGCAGCAATGCAATTGCACCTCGATTGCACCGTGCAGACCTGCAAGGTGCGTCGACGAGCCCGGGCCACCCTGGTGGAGGAGGGACGGTGCGTGCTCGACGAGCGCGCGTTGCCATGACGGCCGTCGATCCGGCGCACTCGGGCTTCGACCGGGTCGTGTATCGGCTGTTGTGGCTGGTGCTCGACGCCCGTTCCACGCGCCATCACACCCGGAAGATTTCGCGGCCCGGGACATACCGGGGAAGGCCCCCGGCCGCGATAAACGCTGCCGCACAGCGCTTTCGAACGCCCCGCGCCTAACCTCCGGGCAGCGGCGGCGTGGTCCCCACCGCGTGCAGCAGCGCGGTTCGGCCCGTTTGTTCCACAGACGGCGGGCGGGCCGAACCGCACCCAACGCTCGGCGTGACGCTTACCCTGGAATCCATCGCACTATGCGCCCGGGGTGGAGGGGAACACCGTTGTCGGCCTTCGAAGAGCCGGATATTCCGGTATGTCGGACTGCGTCGCTCGCGGATCTGGACGCCATTCGGGCGCTCGAGGTGGTCGAGTTCGAGCATCTCGCGTATCCGTATTTTGTTCTGCGGCAATTGTTCGAATTGCACGGAGCAAACTGGACGGTTGCTGAAGATGCGGGGGAGGTGTGCGGCTATGTCCTCACCGCCATCGACGGCGACAGCACGGCGTGGTTCCTCGGCTTCGCCGTGGCTTCCGCGTGCCGCGGCCGCGGTTTCGGCCGGGTCCTGCTGGAAGCCGCACTGGCCCAATGCCGCAAGGTCCACGCCGAACAGGTCTACGTGACCGTGAAGCCGGGCAATCGCACCGCCTACCACCTGTACAAGGAGGTGGGCTTCGCCTGGGCGGACCATGAGCCCAGCTACTTCGGCGCCGATGAGCCCCGAGATGTGCTGGTGCACAGGATCTATCATTGATCATGCTCGAGAGAAGCGCGCCGTCGTCACCCTTCGTGGCCGATATGAGCATGCGGATCGAGCGCCACGCCGACGCCTACGGCGAGAGCATCACCGAATTCCTGGCCCAGCCACACGGATTGCGCCGGCGTGCCACCGAACAACCCCTGCTGGATCTGTTCACCCGGCACACCGAGGCGGTGGTCGCCACCTACGATCCGCCCGGAATCCGCCGGGCCGGCGACAGTCTCGTCTTCGGCCACATCTACGCGCCCGCGCTGCGCCGCCCGGCCGGGCCGGATCCACAGGCCGTGCCGGTCAACGAGCTGCTCGCGGCGCTCATCGCCGCGGAGGTCGAGTTCCGGGGTCCGCTCCGGTTGAGCCGCACCCAGAATCGGCTGCTCGCCGAGGCATACGAACGTCTGGGCCGTCCGCTGGTCCAGGCCGGACTGCCCGGCCATGCCGCCCTGGCCTATCGGCGCGCGGGCAGTCTGTACCGCATCGACGAGGACACCGACGCCGAGGACCGCTGCGGGCTCGCGCTGTCCCGCGCCCGGCGGCAGGCGCAGCCGCAGGCCTGGCGGCGGCTCGGCGGCCTGGTCCCGGATCTGGTCTGCGGCTACGGGTATCGGCCGTTCCGGATGCTGTGGTTCGTGGTGTTCCAGCTTCTGGTCTTCACCGGCGCGGTGGCGTTGCGCGCGGAGCAGCCGGTGGCCGTGACGGTGTACCAGGTGCTGATGAACTACCTCAACCCGCTCGGTATCGGCGATACCGATCACCTGCGGGTGGGCGGCCGGGCGGTGTTCGTCACCGAGGCGTACACCGGCGCGGTCACCATGTCGGTGTTCTTCGCCCTGTTGGTGCGTCGCTGGTTCCGGCTCTGAGACCAGTCCTCACCACTGCACGGTGCTGATCTTGGAGCTGCGCAGCGCCTCCAGGGTGGCCACCGCCAGCCGGTCGCGCAGGTGCCCGACCTGCGCGGTCCACTGCCGGGTGAAGCCGGGATCGGATTCCAGCCGGGTCCACAGTTCACGCAGCCGGGGCGGGGTGTGCGCGCCCGGCATCCACAGGTGCACCAGCTGTTCGAGCAGGGGAGCCAGTTCGCCGGTGGGATCGCGTTCGAGCACGGGACGATTCGCGTCCGACAGCGCGGCGGCGAGGGTGGACAGCAGCCAGTCGTGCACGGCGAGATCTTCGCAGAAGCGCTGCACCCCGGCCAGATCCCGGACGGTCGGCACCATGATCCGGACCGATCGGGTGTTCTCGTCCTCCAGCCGGAAGGCGAACAGCGTCCGCCCCCGCGCGCTCCCGTCCACCGGCGGCGCGACCCGGGCGGCCCACCGCAGCCGGGTCGCCCCGGAGTGCACCGGCGGGTCCTGGTCCAGCCGCGGATCGTTGCGCACCCGGGTGAGCAGTCGTTCGCTGATCGAGCCGAGGTCGAGGGTGGTGGCGCTGGACGCCTCCAGGAAGCCCTCGGTGAGGTCGACCGCCGTGGCGGTGTCGTCGCCGATGCGGTGCACCAGTTCGACGGTCCCGACCCGGTTCAGATAGTGCGACCAGGCCCGCCGGTTCTGATTGGCCGCCCGTACCACGGTGGAACAAGCCGAACTCTGGATCACCCGGCCGCCCACCAGCACCGCGTGCGCGGCGACCGTGCCGATGGCCCGGCTGTCGGACCGCGACACCGTCGCCAGTCGGCAGTCCACGCCCACCGGTGTAGTCGGCGAGATGGCCAGCGCCAGTGGGCGCTCCCGCATCAGCACCCGCTGCCCGGGCAGCAGCGAGAGCAGGGCGGACGCCTCCCGCGCCGCCAGTCCCCCCGCATTCGGCAGCAGCGCCGTGCGCACCTCCCCCAGCAGGACCAGCGGATCGCTCATAGGGCGGCCACCTCAGACGTCACCGAGGAACAGGTGGTTCAACCGGCGGGTGGCCTGACGCGGCACCTCGACCGGAATCCGTTCGCCCGCACCGCGTTCGGCGAGCTTGGCGTGCACGTCGTCGTCGATTTGCAGGTGGTCCAGGATCACCCGCACCGCGTGCTCGATGCCCAGGTAGCTGTAGGGCAGCACCGACAGCGCCCGATAGGCGGCGAACGGTTTGGCCTGCGGATTCAGCTGCACCACCGCGGGCAGCCGGGACCACTCCTCGGGCCACGGGTCGTCCCACGGCACGGGGGCGGCCACCATGGCGCCCTCGTCGCGAATCATCCCCAGCCGCAACAACTGCCAGATGGAGGCGAGGAACGGGCAGGACCAGAGGATGCGTTCCTCCTGCTGTCCGGCCACCTCCTCGAGCTGCCGGCTCCACAGCTGCACGTCCAGGAAGATGGAGTGGTTGCGCGCCCCGAATTCCTCCGGCGGCCGGTACCGCGCGATCCGCATGGCCTGGCCGGCATCGTATTCCGAGGAGCGGCGGCCGTTGCACAGCCAGCCGGATTCGACGGTGGGCGGGCGACGGCCGGTGCTGTCGCGTTCGGGTTCGGCGACGATGCGCGCCGCCATCATCTCGGCCAGCCGCACCGGTTCGCCCACGGGTTCGCCGTCCAGAAAGGACGGCACCTCCGCGCACCCGGCCTCGCGGGCCAGGTAGTCGATGCGGACCTCGCATTCCTCCGCGGCGGTCAGCAGTTTCTCGAGCACGTGCCGGGGGTCGGCGACGCGGCGGGCGTCACGGCCGCGACCCGGGGTGCGGCCCCAGAAGTAGTCGTCGACCAGGAAGCAGGTGCTGACCCGGGCGCCCGGACCGAATTCCTTTTCGGCGGCGGCGATCTGGGTCTCGACGATGGGCGCGACCTTGCGCAGTTGCGCGCGGATCCGGTCGACGCCGTTCACCAGTTCGTCCATGTAGAAGTGCCCGACCTCGATGGACAGGTGCGAGAGCGGCTGCCCGGCCACGCGGTTGCGTTCACCGGCCTCGCTGTAATCGGTCGCGGAGCTCATCTGCGTATCTCCACCTGTTCCCAGACGGCGTCGTTCATGAGTTTCTCGGTGAGCGTGCGGAACGCGTCCACGGTCTCGGCATTGGCGACGTGGGCGGCGACATCCACATCCAGGATCACCTGCTCCCGGCATTGCAGCATCGGTTCCACCGGGGTCTGGCCCAGTATCCCGCTCGGACCCATCCCGTGCCGGTTGGCCGCGCGGGTCAGGGTGTTGTGTTGTTCCTGGAGCCAGGCGGCCTGGGCCGGACGCAGTCCGGCGGTGCGGTTCAGTTCGGGGACCGCGATGCGGACGAAGCGCAGCGAGTTCAGCAGTCCGGTGCGGTCGTGTCCCCACGCCTCCCCCGTGGCCAGCACCCCGTGGTCGTCGTGCACCAGGCCGCGGGCGGCGGCGATGTGCTGGCGGGTCCAGCGATGGAAGATGAGCCACCGGCACACGGCGCGCGACAACTGCGACTGCTTGGTCGCGCTGAGCGCGAGCGCGAGCGCGATGGAGCGGCCCGCGCTCAGATCCACGAAGGTGACGTCGAATTCCTGCTCGCAGGTGGCGAACAGCGCGGCGCAGCGGTCGATCATGCGCTCGTCGAGGGTGGTGAACTCGGAGCCGCCGAGATCGCCGGGGAACAGCACCAAGCGGCCCGAGGGATGCCGGGACCGGCTCAGTTCCATCCGGTCGGTCTCCGAGCGCACGCTCAGCCGGGCGGGGGAGCCGTTCTCGTCGAGCAGGTACGCGTGCAGGCCGGTGCCGTCGCGCACCCCGTTGTCGATGCGGCTGATCTCGAAAGTGCCGCCCGCGGTGGGCGATCCGAAATCGAAGTCCAGATAGGCGACCTTGTGGCCCTTCATGCTCAGCCAGTACGCCATATTGCAGCTGGTGACCGAGCGGCCGGTGCCGCCCTTGTCGGACGCGGAGAACACGAGCACGGTCATTCGCTCCTGGTGGCGTCGAGCCGGGCGTAGGCGAGTTCGTCCAGCTCCATGAGGGCCTGCGAGGCCAGACTGACGGCGGTGCCCGGGCGCTCGTCGATGAGTGTGCGGGCCCGTTCCAAGCGTTGTTCGGCCAGCGCCAAAGCGGTGCGGCCCGCGGAGACGTCGGTTTCGCTGAGCTCCAGCATCTCCCGGTTGAGCAGGTGTTCGGCCTCGGTGAGCAGTTCCATCGCGCGGGTCACCGAGTTCGGCGCGCGCAGCGGCGGTTCCCGGTACATGCGGGCGGCGGTCACCATGCACTCGACCACGCGCTCGGTGAGATACCAGGACGGCAGATGCGAATCGCTGCCGCCGAAGATCCGGCTGGGGTCGTCCCAGAGGCCGGTGGCCGGTCCCTCACGGAAGGCGCGCAGATCGAGGTGGTCCATGGTGGCCTGGGCCAGCGCCATCAGCTGATCCCGGGTCTCGATGGTGCCGGAGAGCCGGGCCGCCTGCAGGGTGCGCTTCAAAAGCACCGTGGCGTAGTCGGATACGGTCCACAGCAGCAGCGGGCCGTCCAGCTCCTCGCTGCCCAGCAGGCGCAGACTCACGCCCGGGGTGTGCATGGTGCGGGCCGGGTCCTCGGCGGTGAAGCGGCGGATGATGCGGCCGCGGCGGGCCAGTTCGTCGAAGATGGTGGCGGCGCGATCCAGGTCGTCGTCATTGGCCTCGCGGTTGAGCAGATCCTGCATGAGCACCGCGGACACGATGAGACTGAAGTAGTCGGACTCCTCGCCGTCGGAGGTGCGCCAGGGAATGTCCTCCAGCGGCCAGCGGCCATTGCCGAAGCGCGCCACCGCCGCCCAGTACCGCTGGGCCAGATCCCAGCGCAGCTGCAGCGCCTCGGCCAGGCGGCGCTGCTCGGTGTCGAGCAGGTCGAGTTCGCGGGTGCGCTGTGAGGTGAGGTCGTTGATGCCGTCCAGCGCCACCACGGTGAAATGCAGGTAGGGGCGGGCGACGGCGTGGCCGGGCCGCTGCGCGATGGGCAGGTCCACGAAGTCGATGTCGGCGGCCTTGCGGACGATGGCCCAGCTCCAGCCGCATTCGAACAACATGTCCGAACTGTCCAGGTCGACGCCCTCGATCTGGCTCAGCGTGGCGTCGTTGCGTAGTCGGATCCGAACCCGGTCCAGGCGGTCCCGCACCGCGCGCACCACCGCGTCGGTGGAACCGCCCGTCTGATTCAGCATCGACAGCATGGCCTGGCCGGCCGGGGATTTGGGCGTCACCGTGTTCACCACGAAACTGCGGATCAGCCCCACCATCGCGGCGGTCAGACGGGTATTGATGTGGGCGTCCAGGCGGTCGATGCGCGGGCCCAGGTCGATGGCGAGCCGGTTCCGCCGGCCCACCGCCAGCGCCGACACCGGACCGCTGAAGCCGCGCAGGAACTTCAGGGCCGCCAGGCACAGGGTCAGCGACATCGAATAGGAGTCGACGACTTCGAGCGCGTGCTGCTCCGAGGTGGGCTCGGCGCCGTTCGAAGAGGCCAGATAGCTGCCCGCGGCGAAGTTCGGCAGTTCCCTGCCGGTGTCCGGATCGTGGTCGGTGTGCCGTTCGACGTACTGCTCGAGCAGCCACACCACCCGCTCGCCGATTCGCAGGCCGTCATCGCCCAGCGGGGACAGCACCGCGAGGATGTCCTTGGCGATCTCGTCGGGCGTCTCCAGGCCGAACCCGTCGATCTCGGTGGCCGGATACAGCAGGCACAGCAGCTGTTCGGCGTCGCTGATCGAGTTGGAGCCGTTGCGGCCGCCCCAGACCCAGGCCTCGTCCTGGTAGCACGCGGTCAGCAGCGACCGCCAGACTCCGAGGATCTGCTCCCGTGGCTTGATTCTCATCGACGCCGTCCCCTGCCCTGTCGTGGCCAGCCTCGCCGTCATCGCAATGTACGAGCGCGGCACAAACTATCATGCGCCGACACCGCGCACCGGGTGGAAAGCGGGCTCGAAATCGCGTCGCGCACAGCGCAATATCGGACATCACACAATATCGGGCAAGTCGGGCGTGGGGTGGCGCGCGCACCCGCGCCGGGCCGGTAGCGTCGCCCGACATGGACCGGACGGCCCGCCGCGCCACAGCCGGCACCAGGCACGCCGCGGTCGGCTACGCGCTGCTGCTGCCCAGCCTGCTCGGGATCGGCTGCTTCCTGCTGTTGCCGATCGCGGTGGTGCTGTGGCTCAGCCTGCACAGCTGGAATCTGCTGGGGCCCATCCGATTCACCGGCTGGGACAACTGGCGATCGGTGCTCACCGACCGGCAATTCGGACATTCCATCCTGGTGACGCTGGCCTTGACAGCGCTGGTGATGCCGGTGCAGACGGTTCTGGGATTCGCGGTGGCCGCGCTGCTGGCGCGCCGCGGGCGGGCCGGGACCGTGCTGCGGGTGGTCTACGCGCTGCCGTGGATGTGCGCGCCCGTGGCGGTGGGCGTGGTGTGGCAGTGGATCTTCGCGCCGACCGGCGGGGCGCTGAACGCTCTGCTCGGGCATCGGGTGGAGTGGTTGAGCTCGCCCAGCCTGGCGTTGCCCGCCGTCGCCGCGGTCATCGTGTGGATGAATGTCGGATATGTGGCTTTGTTTTTCGTGGCCGGGATCCGGGCCATCCCGCCCGAGATCCTCGACGCGGGCGCCCTGGACGGGGCCGTCGGGTGGCGGCGGGTGCGCTGGCTGATCCTGCCGCTGTTGCGGCCGACCATGTTCTTCGTGCTGGTCACCGGGGTGCTCAGCGTTTTCCAGACCTTCGACGCGGTGTACGCGCTGACCAAGGGCGGGCCGGGGCATCACACGGATGTCGTTGCCATGCGGATCTATTCGGAGGCGTTCGACGCCGCGCATCCGGGGCGGGCCGCGGTCATGGCGGTGGTGGTGTTCGCGGTGATGTTCGTGATCACGATGGCGCAGCACCGGTACTTCCGGAATCGGACCAGCTATGAGTACTGACCGGCGGGCGGCGGCGCGGGCGGTCGTGGCGTACGGGGTGTTGATCCTCGGGGCGCTGCTGACGGTGGCGCCACTCGTGTTGAGCGCCATGACGGCGTTCAAGACTCCCAAGCAGTTCGCGGCCGAATCCGCTCTGGCCACACCGGATCCAGTGACTGTGGATAACTTCCGCACGGTGCTGGATCAGGGGCTGGGCCGGGCCGTCGCGGTCACCGCGCTGATGACGGTGTGCATAACCTGTGGACAACTCGTGACGTCGATCCTGGCGGCATATGCGTTCGCGCGCACCCGATTTCCCGGCCGGGACGTGCTTTTCTGGGTGTACCTCGGGACCATGATGGTGCCCAGTGCGGTCACCCTCGTGCCGCTGTACCTCATGTTCGCGAAACTGGGGTGGCTCAACACCTTCTGGGCGCTGGTGCTGCCGTTCCTGTTCGGGTCGCCGTACGCGATCTTCCTGCTGCGCCAGTACTTCCTGGCCATTCCGGGGGAGATCATCGACGCGGCGCGGGTCGACGGCGCGAACACCCTCGACATCCTGTTCGGCGTGGTGGTGCCGATGAGCCGGCCGATTCTGGCCACCCTCACCGTCATCACCGTGGTCTCGCAGTGGAACAGCTTCATGTGGCCGTTGGTCGCCGCCTCCGGGTCGAAGTGGCAGGTGCTGACCGTGGCTACGGCCAACATGCAGACCCTGTACAACGCGCAGTGGACGCTGATCATGGCCGCCACCACGCTGGCCATCGCGCCGCTGGTGCTGCTGTTCGTGGTCTTCCAGCGACAGGTGCTGCGATCCATCGCGGTGACGGGACTCAAATGAGGAGCCTCCGCGTGAAGGATTCGACCCGGGTGGTCCTCGGGATCATCGTGGTCGCGGTACTGCTGGTGGCCGCGGCGTTGTGGCTCGGGCGCGATGCGGAGAGCGGCGGGCGGACGGTGGTGCGGCTGCGGATCTGGGATCAGAGTTTCGTCACCGCCTACCGGGCCTCGCTGGACGAGTTCCAGCGCGCCAACCCGGATGTCGAGGTGCGAATCACGCTGGTGCCGTGGGCGTCCTACGCGCAGAAGCTGCGGCTGGACGTGGCGGGCGGGATCGCCGACGACCTGTTCTGGACCAACCTCTACGAGGACTACGCCGACAGCGGGCACCTGATGGATATCGGCGCGGCGCTCGGACCGGAGGCCGCGCACGGCTGGGATCCCCAGGCCGTCACGCAGTTCACCCGGAACGGGACGCTCTGGGCGGTACCGCAATTCGTGGACGGCGGTAGCGCGGTCTACGTCAATCGGGACCTGCTCGGGCAGGCCGGAGTGGATCCGGGTGAACTGGCCGGGCTGCGGTGGAACCCGGATCCGGGGCGGGACACCTTGCGTCCCGTCCTGCGGCGACTGGCCGCGGTCTCGGCGTGGCCGTACAACGCCGCCAACGACTTTCAATCGATCTCGCTGCCGTATCTGGGCTCGGCGGGCGGGCAGTTCCAGCGGGACGGGCGATTCTCGTTCGACTCACCCCAGGGGCGCGACGCCTACGGATACACCGTGGGTCTGGTGGCCGACCGGCTGTCACCGTCGGCCGCCGACACCATTACCAGCAGTGACTTCGCCAAGAACGCTTTCTTGCAGGGCCGCATGGCGTTGTTCCAGTCCGGCACCTTCAATCTGGCGACCATCACGCAGAACGCCGGATTCCAGTGGGGATTGGCCATGATTCCCGAGGGACCGGCCGGTCGGGTCAGCGCCAACAATGCCATCGGGGTCGCGGGCAATGCCGCCACCCCGCATCCGGACGCGGCGCGGCGCGTCCTGGCGTGGCTGGGGAGCGCGGCCGGCAACCGCTATCTCGGCCTGGACGGGAACACGATTCCGGCGGTGGTGTCGGAGCAGCAGGTGTATCGCGACTACTGGGCGCGGCACGGCGTGGACGTGTCACCGTTCTTCGACGTACTGCGCGGCCGGACGATCAGCGCCGGTGGTGGGCCCGGATTCCCGGCAGCGCTGCAAGCGGTCACGCCGATCTTCGATGAGATGTACCTGGGCCGTATCCCGGTGCCCGAAGCCCTGACCCGCGCGCAGCAGGCGGCGGAGTCCGCGGCCGAACAGCGGTGATCAGATGCGGCTGTGATCGGTATAGGGCGTGCGCGGACCGAACTTCGGCTTGTGCGCGAACCCGGCCAGCCCGAGCAGCCGCACCGCGCGATACCGGTGCGGGCGTAGCGGTTCCAGGTATTCGACCATGGCGTCGTCGTCGATCGGCTCACCCAGCAGGGTCCAGCCGACCGTGGCGGCCAGATGGAAATCGCCCACCGACAGGGCATCCGGATCACCGAAGGCCCGCTGCGCGATCTCGGCGGCGGTCCAGATCCCGATCCCCGGCACGGTCCGCAGCCGGTGCGCGGCGTCCGCGTGGCTCAGGGTGGCGGCCTGCTCCAGTTTCGGCGCGATCCGGGCCGCCAGCACAATGGTTTTCGAACGCTGCGGGCCGACATTGGCGCGGTGGTAGACCCACGACGGGATGTGCCGCCAGGTCTCGGCGTCCGGCATCACCCGCAGCCCTTCGGGAGCAGGTCCGGGCGCGGGAGTCCCGTAGCGCCACACCAGTTTCCGCCAGGAATCGTGGGCCGTCCTGGTGTGCACCTTCTGTTCCAGCACCGCGGGAACCAGCGCCTCCCACACCAGGTCGGTGCGGAGCATGCGCAGGCCCGGATTGCGGCGGTGCGCCTCGACGATCTTGGGATGTTCGGGACTGAAGTCGCTGACGTCCTCGTCCAGGCACAGCATGCGCGGCAGCTGCTCGAGGAATTCCTCGCTGCCCGGACCCCAGGCGCGGGCGTCCACGGTGTGGCGGTCGCGCTGCCGCAGCCGGTAGGTGACCTCGCCCGACGGCATCCGCGAGGCGTGCCAGTGCGAGCCGTCGGGGGTCTCGCGGTGGCAAGGGTCGCCGAAACCGTGGCGCAGCGGGGAGATGGTGGCGGCCAGATCCAGCGGCCGGTCCGAGCTCAGCGTCCGGCTGTGGTCCGCGGTGACAGCCACCGGCCCGCGAGCGGGCTGGGCGGGCGGCGCGGAAGTCACCGCGTCATTCTAGGGACGCCTCACCGGTCCAGCAGGAACTGGGCGAGATGGCGAGAGGAACGCCCGGCCAGCTGCGCGGCCTGGGTCCGGCAGGAGAAACCGTCGGCGAGCAGGATCGCGTTGGCGGGCGCGGTGCGCAGGGCCGGGAGCAGGCCGCGCTCGGCGACCGCGACCGACACGTCGTAGTGGCCGCGCTGCATGCCGAAGTTGCCCGCGAGTCCACAGCAGCCGGTGACCTCGATCACCCGCGCGCCGGTGCGGTCCAGGATCCGGCGGTCGGCGGCGAAACCGAACACGGCATGCTGGTGGCAGTGCGGCTGCACCAGCACCGTGCGGCCGGAACGGTCCGGGGGCTGCCAGCCCGGCTGGGTCTCCAGGAACTCGGCGAGAGTGTGCACCGCGGCCGCGACGGCGGCGGCGCGCGGGTCGTCCGGGAGCAGACGGGGGAGGTCGTCGCGGAGGGCGGCGGTGCAGGACGGCTCCATGCCGACGACCACGCCGCCGGATCGGACGTGGGCGTCGAGCGCGTCGACGGCGGCGCGCAGTCGCTGTCGCGCGCCGTCCAGTTGGCCGGTGCTGATCCAGGTCAGACCGCAGCAGACGCGCCTGTCCGGGATGTGCACGTGATGGCCGAGCGATTCGATCAATTCGACCGTGGCGGTGGCGATCTCGGGGTCGAAGGCGTCGGTGAAGGTATCCATCCACAACAGCACGCCCGGCCCGTCCTGCCCAGGCGCCGAAGGACGCCGACTCCGGCGGAAGCTCCGCTTCGCCAGGGTCGGCACCGCGCGGCGGGAATCCATTCCGGCCGCACGCAATCCGAGTCTGCGCAGCGGACCGGCACTGCTGAGCCGGTTGACCAGGCCCGGCACTCGCGACGCCGCTGCCAGCCAGCGCGGCAGCTGACCGAGGGTGTAGTGGTCGATCGGTCGGAGCCTGCCCTGATAGCGGCGGTACAGCGTCTCCGACTTGTAGGTGGCCATGTCGATCCCGGCCGGACACTCGGAATGGCAGGCCTTGCAGGACAAACACAGGTCCAGGGACTCCGCGACGGCCTCCGACCGCCAATCCAGCTCGCCCCTGACGACATCCTGGAGGACTCGGGCGCGACCCCGGGTGCTGTCCTTCTCGTCGGCGGTCGCCAGATAGGACGGGCACATGACGCCGCCGGGGGTGTCCGCGCGGCACTTGCCGATCCCGACGCAGCGGTGCACCGCGGTGGCCAGATCTCCGTCGGCCGGAAAGGAGAATCCACCCGTGGTGGGCAACGGGCGCAGACCCGCCAGGCGCAGGTCGGCGTCGAGCGGGCGGGGATGAACGAGGACACCGGGATTCAGCACCGCGTCCGGGTCGAACAGCGCCTTGAAGCCCGCGAAGGCGTCGAGCGCGTCCCGGGAGTACATGAGCCGCAACAGATCCGAGCGGGCGCGGCCGTCGCCGTGCTCGCCCGACAGCGAGCCGCCGAAACCCACCACCTGCCGGGCCGCGTCCTCGAGGAAGGCGCGGAAGCGTTGCGGCGCTTCGGCTATCGGCAGATCCAGGCGCACATGGACGCAGCCGTCGCCGAAATGGCCGTACAGCAGGCCGTCCACGCCGTGCTCACGGGTGAGCCGGTCGAAGTCCCGCAGGTAGTCGCCCAGGCGGGCGGGCGGCACCGCGGCGTCCTCCCAGCCGGGCCAGGCCGGATGACCGTCCGGCGTGCGGCCGGCCAGGCCCGCGCCATCGGCGCGGATGCCCCACAGCGCGCGAGCCTCGGCCGCGTCGGTCACCAACCGGGCGTCGAGGGCGTGGGCGGACGCGCGCAATCCCTCGGCCTTCTCGCGCGCCTGTTCCGGTGTGTCACCATCGATTTCGATGAGGAGCCAGCCCCCGCCGCGCGGCAGTTCGGGCACCGCGCCCCGGTGCACGCGCACCACATCGACCAGGCGGGCGTCCATTCCCTCCACAGCGATCGGCCCGGCGGCCATGATCGTGGCGATATCGTCGGCGGCCGTGGGCATGTCCGGGTAGCCGAGCACGACCAGCACCGTCGCCGCGGGCACCGGGACCAGATCGACGGTCGCGTCGAGCAGCAGTCCACAGGTTCCCTCGGTGCCGACGAAAGCCTTGGCCACCGACGAACCGCGTTCCGGCAGCAGATGTTCCAGCGCGTATCCGGACGCCTGCCGCTCGAATCTGCCGAGTTCGGTGCGGATCAGGGCCAGGTGTTCCCGGGTGAATTCGGGCAGTCCGGCGAGTACCGCCGGGTCGCCCGCGAGGGTCCGCTCCACGCCGCGCCCGTCGAGAATCCGCAACTCCCGCACCGTATCCGAGGTCCTGCCCCAGGCCACGGCGTGCGGGCCGCAGGCATTGTTGCCGATCATCCCGCCCAGGGTGCACCGGTTCTGGGTGGACGGATCCGGGCCGAACCGCAGCCCGTGCGCACCCGCGCGCCGCTGCAACGCGGCCAGCACTACGCCCGGCTGCACCCGCGCGATCCGCCGCTCGGGATCGAGATCGAGGATCTCGGTCAGGTGGCGGCTGAAGTCGAGGACCAGACCCGGTCCGATGGCATTGCCCGCGACCGAGGTACCCGCCCCGCGCGCGGTCACCGGCAGCCCCTCCGCCCGGGCGATATCGAGGGCGGCCATCACATCGGCGGCATCCCGCGGAAACACCACAGCCGCCGGGGGCACCCGATAGTTCGACGCGTCCGAGGCGTACTCGGCCCGCCGGCGCGGTCCGGTGTCGACCTCGCCGGTGATCGACCCGCGCAATGCCCGCTCCCACGCCGCGCTCACGTCCCGACCTCGCTTCACGGGTCCAACCCTAGGCGGGTTTCGCTGCGAGCGAACTCCTGACCAGGCCGGAAGGATTTGCCCTCAACCTTTGTTGAGGTCTTACTGTCGGTGGTGCGGGGTTAGGTTTCCCCCGACAGGTGAGGAGCGGGGATGAGTATCGAATCGGTGGCGTGGAATCAGCTCTATCGGCAGATGCACGCGCCTACGGAGCAGCGGCCGCTGCGGATGGCGACGGCGAAGCGGATCCTCGCTTTCGCGCGCCCGCATCACCGGCAGCTGGTGTCGTTCCTGATCTTCAGCATCGTCTCCGCGCTACTCGCGGTGGCGACGCCGGTGCTGGCGGGACGCGTGGTCGACGCGATCGTCTCGCACGGCGCGCCGCGCACGGTGATCACGCTGGCGGTCATCATCGCCATCGTCGCAGTACTCGACGCCGGACTGGGACTGGTCATCCGGTGGCTGTCGGCGCGCATCGGAGAGGGGCTCATCTTCGATCTGCGCACCGCGGTTTTCGACCATGTCCAGAAGATGCCGATCGCCTTCTTCACGCGTACCCGGACCGGCGCACTGGTGAGCCGGTTGAACAATGATGTCATCGGGGCGCAACGGGCCTTCAGCACCACCTTGTCCGGCGTCGTCACCAATGTGGTGACCCTCGCGCTGACCCTGGCCGTGATGCTGCGGCTGTCCTGGCAGATCACCCTGCTCGCGCTGGTGCTGCTGCCGGTGTTCGTCCTGCCCGCGCGGCGCATGGGTGAACGGCTGGCCGGGATCCAGCGCGAGGCGGCCGGGCTCGACGCGGCCATGAGCACCCAGATGACCGAACGCTTTTCCGCGCCCGGCGCCACCCTGGTCAAACTGTTCGGGCGGCCGCGGCAGGAGTCGGCGGAGTTCGGGCTGCGGGCCGGGCGGGTGCGCGATATCGGGGTGCGCACCGCCATGCTCCAGACGGTCTTCGTCACCGCGCTCACCCTGGTCTCGGCGCTCGCGCTGGCGCTCGTCTACGGGCTCGGCGGCTACCTCGCGCTGAAGGGACAGATGGAACCCGGCTCGGTGGTCGCGCTCTCGCTGCTGCTGACCCGGCTGTACTCGCCGCTCACCGCGCTGGCCAGCGCCCGGGTGGACGTGATGTCGGCGCTGGTGAGCTTCGAGCGGGTCTTCGAGGTGCTGGATCTGAAGCCGCTGATCGAGGATTCGCCGCTGGCCGGGCCGGTGCCGCCGGGACCGGTGGCGGTCGAGCTGGACGGCGTGAGCTTCGGCTACCCGTCGGCGGACAAGGTGTCGCTGGCCTCGCTCGAGGATGTGGCCACCCTGGACACCCGGGGCGGTGAGGAGGTGCTGCACGAGGTGTCGCTGCGCGCCGAGCCCGGGCAGATGGTGGCGCTGGTCGGCTCCTCCGGGGCCGGGAAATCGACCATCGCGCAATTGGTTTCACGGCTCTACGACGTGGACTCGGGCGCGGTGCTGCTGGGCGGCAAGGATGTGCGGGAACTGACCGGGCAGTCCATCCAGGACACCGTCGGTCTGGTCACCCAGGACGGGCACCTGTTCCACGACAGTATTCGCGCCAACCTGCTGCTCGCGCGGCCCGAGGCCACCGAGGACGACCTCTGGGACGCGCTGCGGCGGGCCCGGCTGCGCGACCTCATCGAATCGCTGCCCGACGGTCTGGACACCGTGGTCGGCGAGCGCGGCTACCGCCTCTCCGGCGGTGAACGGCAGCGGCTGACCATCGCCCGGCTGCTGCTCAAGCAGCCGCGCGTGGTGATCCTCGACGAGGCCACCGCCTCACTGGACTCCACCTCGGAGGCGGCCGTGCAGGAAGCGCTGGCCGAGGCACTCGACGGCCGCACCGCCTTGGTGATCGCCCACCGGCTGTCCACCATCCGCAATGCCGACCAGATCATCGTGCTCGAGCACGGCCGGATCGTGGAACGCGGCACCCACACCGAACTGCTCGCCGCGGACGGCCGCTACACCGAGCTCTACCGCACCCAGTTCGCCGACTCGAGCGTGCCCGCCACGGCCTGATCGGGCTCGGCGGGGTCGGCCTGATCGGACCGGACACATTGCCGGATCGGCAAAAGGATTCGAGGCGGGTGGGCACTCCCCGATAGCGTCGGGGCATGAGCGCTCACTCCCACGAACAGGCAGGCACGCACGGACACCAGCATTCCCACGGGCATGCGCACGGTCACGGCCACACGCACGACGGAATCGACTGGGCGACCATGATTCCCGACCTGCAGCGCGACGACGCCATGTCGGCCGCCACCAATGCCGAGATCGCGCGCCGGCTGGTCGGATCGATTCCCGCCGGGACCGAGGCGGTCGTCCTCGACATCGGTGCGGGCGCGGGCGGTCAGAGCGTGGCGTTCGCGCGCGAACTGCTCGCCCGCGGCGGCGGCCGGCTACTGATCGTCGACGCCGTGCCCGAACTGCTCGAGGTCGCCCAGCAGGCCGTGAAGGTCGCGCTCGACGGCGACGACCGGGTCCATGTCGAAACGGTGACCGCCGACGCGGCGGCCGAGGACTTCGGCGCGGGACTCCCCGCGGCGGACCTGGTGTGGGCCTCCCGCATGGTGCATCACCTGCCCGATCAGCAGGCGGGCGTGGCACGCTTCGCCGGACTGCTGCGACCGGGCGGGCGGCTGGCGCTGGCCGAGGGCGGAGTGAGTGTGCGGTGCCTGCCGTGGGAACTCGGCATCGGCGCGCCCGGCCTCCAGGATCGGCTGCTGGGCCTGCGCGACGCGGGCTTCGCGCAGATGCGCACCGACATCACCGGCGCGGTCTCCATGCCCTACGGCTGGAATGTGGCGCTGACCCGGGCCGGGCTGACCGAGGCCACCTCCTTCAGCGTGCTCACCGATCACCCCGCGCCGCCCGCCCCGGCCGTGCGCGACAGCGTGGTGGCGTGGCTGACCGGATTGAGCGAGCGGGTCGGCGAACGCCTCGAGGCGGCGGACCGGGTCGCCATCGCGGCCCTGCTGGATCGCGACGCCGATACGTATATCGGTGCGCGCGAGGATATCTACATTCTCGGGGCCACCACGGTGTTCGTCGGCCGCCGCTGATCCGGCTCCCGCCACGCCGCGGGGGGACATGTCGGTCGGGCGCGATCGTGATCTGGCCGTGCCCGAACCGACACCGTGTTGTGGCCGCAGAACCCGCTCCGACCTCCCGAAATGCCCTGCTATGCGGCATAATTCGAGCTCCCATGGCATAACCCACATGATCGTTTCACATGCCGGGGGAGGAGTTTCGGTGACCCGTACCAAGGAGCAGCGGCAGACGGCCGCGACCCGCGTCGACGATATCGAGGGCGTGCTCGGTGCACGCCGATATCGGCCCTCGATGGACGCGCCTCCCCTGGAACTACGGGTGACCAGCGGCACCAAACGCACCGACGAGGACTGGACGGTCCCCAAACAGCTGGTCGCCGAATGCGTTTCGGGCAAGCTGGTGGTGGACTTCACCCAGGCCCGGTGCTCCCGGCGCGAGATCGACATCCGGGTCGCGGCCGGTGCGGGCGCCATCGTGCTGATCGTGCCGCGCGGCTGGCGGGTCGACACGGACGGCGTGCGGCCCGGCAACGGGACCGTCGCCAATCGGGTCAAACTGCCGCGATTCCCGGGCGCCCCGCTGATCCGGGTCACCGGGGAGGCCGATTCGGGTGCGGTGAAGGCGCGCTACGCCTACCGCTCGCCCATCGGGCTGCTGCGCCGCTCCCGCTGACCCGGGCGCGCCGCTCCGCCCGACCGCACCCGGTATCCCGGTAATTCGGAAGACCATGCGGTATGACGGAGGAGTACGCCGGTTTCGCCCCGGAGAGTCCGGGTTCAATACTGCGGGAGGATCCGCCGGCATGACGCGCTGGCTGCTGCACGTCGACCTCGACCAATTCCAGGCCGCGGTCGAATTCCGGCGGCACCCGGAGCTGCACGGGCAGCCGGTCATCGTGGGCGGGAACGGCGATCCCGCCGAACCTCGCAAAGTGGTGTCCTGCGCCTCCTATCCGGCGCGGGCGTTCGGGGTGCGCGCGGGCATGCCGCTGCGCACCGCCGCGCGGGTCTGCCCGGACGGGGTCTTCCTGCCGCAGGATCTGGCCACCTACGCCGAGGCGTCCGAGGAGATCATGGCGCTGCTGCGCACCTTCCCCGGACGGGTGGAGGTGCTCGGCTTCGACGAGGCGTTCCTCGCGGTCGACACCGAGGACCCCGAGGAACTGGCGCGCGAGATCCGGTCGGCCATCGCGGAATTGGATCTGACCTGCGCGGTCGGCATCGGAGACAACAAGACCCGGGCCAAGCTGGCCACCGGGTTCGCCAAGACGGTGGGCAAGTCGCTGCCGGCGGCCGACGAGCCGCCGCCGGAACAGGACGCGGGGACCGGGGTCTTCCGGCTGACCAGCGCCAACTGGGTCGAGTTGATGGCCCACCGGCCGACCACCGCGCTGTGGGGGGTCGGCGCGCGCATCGCGAAGCGCATGAGCGGGTTGGGCATCGAGACCGTGGCCGATCTGGCCGCCGCCGACCGGGCCGTACTGGCGGCCGAGTTCGGTCCCAATACCGGGCCCTACCTGTGGGTACTCGGGCACGGGGCCGGGGACACCGATATCGCCGAGCCGCGAGAACCGGTGGGGCACAGCCGCTCCGAGACCTTCCCGCGCGACCTCACCGAACGCGACGAGATCGACGCGGCGGTGGTGCGGCTGGCCACCCAGGTCGCGGAGGAGACCTTCGCGGCCGGGCGGGCCGTCGGGCGGGTGAGCGTGACCGTGCGGACCAAGACCTTCTTCACCCGCAGCAAGCAGCGGAAACTGCCCACGCCGACCACCGACGTGGACGAGATCGCGCAGACCGCGTTGGAGGTGTTGCACGCCTTCGAGTTGGATCGGCCGATCCGGTTGCTCGGGGTCCGGGTCGAGTACGCCATGCTGTGATCAGGTCTACCGACGGAAGGCATCCTCTCGATGAGCGACAACTACGAGAACATCCTGTTCGAGCATGACGGCCCGATCGCCCGCATCACGCTGAACCGGCCGAACGCCGCCAATGGCATCGATCAGGCGCTCGCCGAGGAGCTGGAGCGCGCGGCCACCTACTGCTCGGAGGATCCGGCGGTGAAGGTCGTGGTGCTGACCGGCGCCGGGCGGTTCTTCTCCGCGGGCGGCGACGTGCGGGCCATGGCGGCCAGCGGCGACACCGGCGCGTTCATCGAGAAGCTGGCCGGGACCCTGCACCGCGCGGTGTCCGCGCTGGCCCGGATGGACGCGCTGCTCATCGTGGGCGTGAACGGCACCGCCGCGGGCGCGGGCATGAGCCTCGCGGTGGCCGGTGACCTGGTGGTGGCCGCCGAGTCCGCCGCCTTCACCATGGCGTACACCAAGATCGGCCTGAGCCCGGACGGCGGCGCGTCCTACTACCTGCCGCGGCTGATCGGCCTGCGCAAGACCCAGGAGCTCATGCTCACCAACCGCACCCTGCGCGCGGCCGAGGCCCTGGAATGGGGTCTGCTGCACCGCGTGGTCGCCGACGACGAGCTGGCCGGGGCGGTCGAGGCGCTGGCCCAGGAGTTCGCGGCCGGCCCCAAGGCGTCGAATGCGGCGGTGAAGAAGCTGCTGCTGGTCTCCGGGCAGCACAATCTGGAGGAGCAGCTCAACACCGAGGCCGCTTTCATCACCCGCAACTCGGAGTCGGCGGACGGCCAGGAGGGTATCGCCGCCTTCACCGGGAAGCGCGCCCCGAAGTACGCCTGACGTCCGGATTCGTCTGAGCCCGGCCGTTTTCCCCGATCCGGCCGGAGCTCCGCACCCTATGCTCGGACCATGGGTTTCCAGGCGATGGTGGCACGTGAATCGGACAACGGGATCGCCCTCATCCGGGAGGAAGTCGCCGACGACTTCCTCATGCCGGGTGACGTGACGATCAAGGTGCACTTCTCGAGCGCCAACTACAAGGACGGACTGGCCATCACCCCGCGCGGCGGCGTGGTGCGGCAGTACCCGCTCATCCCCGGCATCGACCTCACCGGCGAGGTGGTCAGCTCCACCGATCCGGAGTTCGCGCCCGGCGACCTGGTGGTCGCCCACGGCTACGACATCGGCGTCGCCCACCACGGCGGCTTCGCCGAATACGCCCGCGTACCCGCCGGCTGGGTGGTGAAACTGGACGGCCTCACCCCGCGCGAGGCCGCCGCCATCGGCACCGCGGGCTACACCGCCGCAATGAGCGTGCAGGCCCTACTCGACCGCGGCGTGACTCCGGACTCCGGCCCGGTCCTGGTCACCGGCGCCACCGGCGGCGTCGGCACCGTGGCCGTCGACATCCTCGCCGGCCTCGGCTTCGAGGTCATCGCCTCGACCGGCAAACTCGGTGCGACCGAACTGCTCTCCACCCTCGGCGCGTCCTCGGTCATCGGCCGCCTGCCCGCCGAAGGCGAAAAGCCCCGGGCCCTCGGCAAGGCCCAATGGGCCGCCGCCGTGGACAGTGTCGGCGGCGAATCCCTCGCCCACATCCTCAGCACCGTCAAATACGGTGGCGCGGTGGCCGTCTCCGGTCTCACCGGCGGCGCCGACCTCCCCACCACCGTCATGCCCTTCATCCTCCGCGGCGTCTCCCTGCTCGGTATCGACTCCGCTCACTTCCCCATCGCCGACCGCCGCGACCTCTGGTCCCGCCTCGCCAAAGACCTGAAACCCCAGCACCTCTCGTTGCTGGAAAATTACGCACCCATCACCGAAGCTGAGTCCGTCCTCCGCTCCATCCTCGACGGAACCCACTCCGGCCGAACGGTTCTCGGCGTGGCCGGGGAGTTCTGACCAGCGGCGCACCGTTTCATGTGAAACAAGTAGCGTTGCCCATCGGTTGCCGTAGTCAGCCCGCCAGCACGTCGAGAGCGGCGGACAGGTGCGGCAACGCGGTGGGCCCGTAGGACGAGGCGATCTCGGCCAGCGCCCGGGCCAGATGCGGAGCGATGCCCGATGCCGGGAGGAGTTCCTCGGCGAGGACTATGCCGCCGACTATGTGGTCGGCTTTGATGCGCTGGTCGCGGGTGAGTTCGTACCGCCAGGAACCGATCTGGACGCGTTCGGGGGTGGAGCGGAACAGGGATTTGCGGGGCGGGGTTCGGGTCACGCCGGGGACGTTGGTGAAGACGGTGAAGACCATGGACAGGCCGCCGGGGCCGTCCAAGGCGGAGGCGATGGCCCGGGTGGCGGCGTCGGAGTCGAAGTCGGCGGTCACTGGTTCATTCCGAGGGTGAATTGGGGAGTGATGGGGTCGCCCTCGTTGATGCGGCGGATCGCCGTGCCGGAGGCGTAGAACTCGACGGTGTGATAGCCCCAGGCGTAATTGGAGATGTCGACGCTGACGCCGGTGACACCGGTTGCGCCGTCGCGTTCCGCTTCGGCCTGCATACGGGACATGGCGAGTTCGCGGGCCTGGTAGTTGCCCTGGGTCCATTGGGGCATCTCCATATTGCGGCCCATCTGGCTGAGCATCTGACGGAAGCCCTGGACGGCCACGTGGAAGACGCAGTTGCCCATGACGAAGGCGATGGGGGCGTAGCCGGTCCGCATCAGGGTCACCATGTCCTGGCCGGAGAGGTGGCTGGTGAAGGCCTGGCCGTTGGGGCGGCGGTAGCTGCCGGGGGCCTTCGCGTAGCGGACGGCCGTGCCGACCGCGATGAATTCCAGGTGTTCCAGGGATTCGCCGTGCTGGCGCCATTCCAGGCGGACGCCCACGACGCCGTCGGCCTGGAGGGCGTCGGCTTCGGCCTGCATGCGGGACATGGCATTCCAGCGGGCCCGGTAGGTGGCCTCGGTCAGGACCGGGAGTTCCTGCTGCTGGCGAATGCCGGTGAACTGGAAGCCGACGTGATAGACGGACACGCCCATCACCAGGTCGATGGGTTCGAAGCCGGCGCCGTGCAGCAGCGCGAACTCGTTGACCGACAGGTCGGAGGTGAAGATGCGGTTCGCGTGCGAGAGGCGTTCGCCCGCGACCTGATCGAGCTGCTGCGGCTGACTCGGCTGGTTGGGTTGCATGCTGTTCACCCTCCGTCGGATCCTGGTTGGATCCCTCCCCGAGGGTACGACCGGAACACCCCCTCGGCCTGCCGAAACGACCGGAGCCGTGGGTCCGCACAGCAGACCCACGGCTCCCGCTCGAGCACTTACGCGGTGGCGCTCAGCTGCCGCCCGTCGTAGGCCGGTTCGGCGACCGGCTCGATGGCGTAGGCCAGGATCTCGGCCACGTCGGCGACAGGGCGGACGTCCAGGGCGGCCAGCACCTCGGCGGGGACCTCGTCCAGGTCCGGCTCGTTGCGGGCCGGGATGAACACGGTCTTCAGGCCGGCGCGCTGGGCGGCGAGCAGCTTCTGCTTCACGCCGCCGATCGGCAGCACCCGTCCGTTCAGCGTGACCTCACCGGTCATGCCGACATCCGCGCGGACCTGGCGACCCAGGGCCAGCGACACCAGGGCGGTGACCATGGTGACGCCCGCGGACGGTCCGTCCTTCGGCACCGCGCCCGCCGGGAAGTGGATGTGGATATTGCGATCCAGCACGCTCGGCTCGATGCCGATCTCTTCCAGGTGGGAGCGGACGTAGGTCAGGGCGATCTGCGCGGACTCCTTCATGACGTCGCCCAGCTGGCCGGTCAGGGTCAGCGAGCGGTCGCCCTCGGCGGCATTGGCCTCGATGTAGAGGACGTCGCCGCCCGCGCCGGTCACGGCCAAACCCGTTGCGACACCGGGGACCGCGGTGCGTTCCACCCCGTCGGGGGTGAAGCGCGGACGGCCCAGGTAGTCCTTCAGGTCACCGAGTCCGATCACCAGCTTGCCGGACGCGGCCGCGTCGGTGTCGTAGCCCAGGTCCTTGTCGTACCCCAGGCCCTCCGGCACGAATTCGCCCTTGCTGACCAGGCTTTCGGTGTCCGAGATGTCCGCGGACTCCGACAGCTTGGTGGCCGCCTTGCGCAGCGCCTTCGCGATCAGCCGCTCCATCTGGCGCACACCGGCTTCCCGGGTGTAGTTGGCGGCGACCTCACGCAGCGCCTCGTCCGTGATCGAGACCTCCTCGGCGGTCAGGGCGTTGCGCTCCAGCTGCCGCGGGATCAGGAAGTCGCGGGCGATGGCCACCTTGTCGGCCTCGGTGTAGCCGTCGACGCTGATCAGTTCCATGCGGTCCAGCAGCGGGCCGGGAATCGTCTCCAGGACGTTCGCGGTCGCGATGAACAGCACGTCGGACAGGTCCAGATCCAGGTCCAGGTAGTGGTCGCGGAACGTGTGGTTCTGCGCCGGGTCCAGCACCTCCAGCAGGGCCGCCGCGGGATCGCCGCGGAAGTCGCTGCCGACCTTGTCGATCTCGTCCAGCAGGACAACGGGATTCATCGATCCCGCCTCCTTCATGGCGCGGACGATGCGGCCGGGCAGCGCGCCCACGTAGGTGCGCCGGTGACCGCGGATCTCGGCCTCGTCGCGCACGCCGCCCAGGGCGACGCGAACGAACTTGCGGCCCAATGCCCGTGCCACGGACTCACCCAGCGAGGTCTTGCCGACGCCGGGCGGACCGACCAGCACCAGCACCGCGCCGGAACCGCGTCCGCCGACGACCTCCAGGCCGCGGGCGGCCCGGCGGGAACGCACGGCCAGGTACTCGACCATGCGGTCCTTGACCTCGTCCAGACCGTGGTGGTCGGCGTCCAGCACCGCGCGGGCGGCCGAAACATCCGCGGAGTCGGTGGTTTTCACCGTCCACGGCAGTTCCAGCACGGTGTCCAGCCAGGTGCGGATCCAGCCCGTCTCCGGGCTCTGATCACTGGAGCGTTCCAGCCGTCCGACCTCGCGCAGCGCGGCCTCGCGGATGTCGCCGGGCAGGTCGGCGTTCTCGACGCGGGTGCGGTAGTCCTCCGCGCCGTCCGGCTCGTCCTCGCCCAGTTCCTTGCGAATCGCGTTGAGCTGTTGGCGCAGCAGGAATTCGCGCTGGGTCTTCTCCATCCCCTCGCGGACGTCCTCGCTGATCTTCTCGCTGATCTCGGTCTCGGCGATGTGCTGGGTGGTCCAGTCGATCAGCTTGTTCAGTCGCGCTTGGGTATCCGGGGTGTCGAGGATCTCGCGCTTCTGCTCGTTGCTCAGGTACGAGGCCCAGCCGGCCGCGTCGGCCAGCGTGGACGGATCGTTCATCTGATTGACCGCGTCGATGACCTGCCACGCCTCACGGCGCTGCAGGACCGACACGACCAGCTTCTTGTATTCGGCCGCAAGCTCTTTGGTGCGTCCGTCGGCTGCCGGAATCTCGACCGGCTCGGCCTCGACCCAGAGCGCCGCGCCGGGTCCGGTCACGCCGTGCCCGATCTTGGCCCGGCTCTCCGCCTTCAATACCGCCGCGGGCGCGCCACCGCGCATCCGGCCGACCTGTTCGATGGTGGCCACCACGCCGTAGGCGGCATAGCCCTCATCGAGGCGAGGCGCGACCAACACCTGGTTGACCTTGCCCGCGCGGGCGGCATCGATGGCGGCCTGCGACGACTCGTCCAGTTCGATCGGCACGACCATGCCGGGCAGCACGATCGGATCGGTCAGGAACAGGACCGGCAGGTTCTGAGGTGTAGTCACGTCTTCGACCCCTTCCAAGGTTGAGCGTTACCCAGTCAACCCTGGAGGTATACCGATTGTTCCGCCTCACCGTTCGCCGGGGGCGAACGCGGCCGTGACCTACGGAATGAGGATCGGGACCAGGTAGGTCTTGGCGAAGGCGGTGAGAGCGGCCTCCGAATCGAGGTCGATGCCGCCGGTCGGCTGAAGGATCAGGGAGTGGACTATCCGGCAGACGACCTCGGTGCGGGCGGAGAGGTCCGGGGGTTCGGGTAGGTCGTTGTCGCTGAGGACTTTTCGGAGGAGGTCGGTGGCGGAGACGACAGCGAGGACGAAGGGGGCGGCGCCGTCGGTGGTGAATTGGGGGAGGAGGCGCTCGGGTTCGAGGGTCATGAGGCGCTCGACCAGGGGGTGGGTGCGCCAGCGGGTGACGACGGTGGAGAAGACGGCGGCGACCGTGTCGGCGAAGGTGTCGTGGCGGGACGGGATGCTCTCGAGGTCTTCGAGGAGGCGGCGGACCTCGCGGGCGGTGACGGCCCGGACCAGTTCGTCCCGGGAGCCGATGCGGCGGTAGACGGTGACACGGTCGACCTCGGCTTGGCGGGCCACGTCCTCGATCGTCGTCTTCTTGACCCCGACGCGGCCGAATTGCACCAGGGCGGCGTCGAGGATGCGGTCCTCGATGGTGTCCGTTCCGGGGGTGTTCTTCGAGGTGGCGGCTGTCGGGGGCACGGTTCGAGGCTAACAGCCGGGTGCGGCGATGCAACAATTTGCGGTGATTTGTGGCTGCAACATTGCCATGGTGTTTGTTGCTTTGTTACGGTCGGGCTATGGCTGAGGACAGTGCAACGAGGCGCTCCTATCAGGACGAAGCCCACGCGATTCAGGCTCGGGACGTGCATTTCGACTTCTCGTCGGTGCCGATGCACTACATCCCGGGGGAGGTGCTGGCCACGCACGTCGTGAATGTCATGCACCTGGTGCTGCCGGAGGGGGAGCGGGCCATGGCGGCCTGCCTGGCCGAGGCGCTGCCATTGATCGACGACGAGCGGTTGCGGGAAGAGGTCGCGGGGTTCGTCGGACAGGAGTCGATGCACGCGAGCAGCCACGAAGGGGCGCGGAAACACCTGCAGGAGATCGGACTCGACGTCGAGTCCTATGTCTCGAAGATCGCGTGGCTCACCGATCGGGTGCTCGGCGATCACGGCCTCACCGGGCGCGCGAAGCAGGAGTGGCTCAAGGAGCGGCTCGGATTGTTCGCGGGGATGGAGCATTTCACCGCGGTCATCGGCGAGTGGCTGCTGGAAACCGACGCGCTGCAACGCGCCGGAATGGATCCGACCATGCTGGATCTGGTCCGGTGGCACGGCGCCGAGGAGGTCGAGCACCGCAGCGTGGTGTTCGACGCGTACATGCACGTCGACGGCGGATACGGACGGCGGGCCCGGACCGGGCTGCTGGCCAGCGGACTGCTGCTGCCGCTGTTCGTGGTGTCGACCGCGTACCTGTACCGCCGCGATCCGAGCCCGGACAAGGGGCGCTTCTGGCTGAAGCAGTTCGTGAGCGCGACCCGGCGGCAGGTGATTCCGAACTTCACCACCTTCGTCACCGAGATGCCGCGCTACCTGGATCGGAGATTCCATCCCTCCCAATTGGGTTCGATGGACAACGCATTGCGCTACCTGGCGCACTCGCCGGCGGCCCGCGCATGACGGCCGCGCCGACCTTCGGCCTGCGGGCGCTGGGCGCGGCGGTGGACGTGTACAAGAAGGTGTTCACCACTCCCGGGCTGTCGCGACCGCACCCGTTGCGCCACCACGGCTTCGACATGGACGTCGTCGTCGAGACGGTCGAGGCGGAAGCCGAGGATGTGGTGAGCCTGACCCTGGTGCGGCCCGGCCGGGAACGGTTGCCCGCGTGGCGGCCCGGATCGCATCTGGACGTGTTCCTGCCGTCCGGCCGGCAGCGGCAGTACTCGCTGTGCGGCGATCCCGTCGACCAGCACTGTTATCGGCTCGCGGTGCGCCGCCTGCCCGACGGCGACGGCGGATCACTGGAGATGCACGCGCTGCGCCCCGGCGATCTTGTGCAAATTCGCGGTCCCCGCAACGCGTTCACGTTCGTCGAGCGCGCGCCTTCCTATCTCTTCCTCGCCGCCGGAATCGGCATCACGCCGATCCTGCCGATGGTGCACGCGGCCGGAAACCGCGGCCACCTCGTGTATCTGGGGCGGTCCCGGGACACCATGCCGTTCCTGGACGAACTGCCCGGCGACACCGATATCCGCCCCGATGACGAGTGCGGTGCGCCCGATATCGCGGCGATTCTGCGGACCGCGCGGCCCGGCGCTGCCGTCTATGTCTGCGGCCCGCCGCCGGTCCTGGAGGCCGCGCAGTGCACGCTGTTCGCTCTGAATCCGACGGCGTCCCTGCACACCGAACGCTTCTCCGCGCTCCCGGTACTCGACGGCCGCGAGTTCGATCTGACCCTGGCGCGCAGCGGAATCCAGGTGCGGGTCGGCAGCGCCGAAACCGCGCTGGACGCCATCCGCCGGGTGCGACCCGACGTCGCCTACTCCTGCCGCCAAGGCTTCTGCGGCACCTGCCGGACGCGCGTGCTGTCCGGCGCGGTCGACCATCGCGACCGGCTGCTCACCGAGGCCGAACGACCCGGTCACATGCTCACGTGTGTGTCCCGCGCGGTCGACGGCCCGCTCGTGCTCGACCTCTGACCAGTGAAAGGCCGAACGGTCTCATGCTCACTCGCTTTCCGCTCACACCCACCGACGACACCTTCCTCACCACCGCCGCGCACCGCTACGTCCACGTGGTCGATCTCCCCGGCACCCCGCAGGCGGTCTGGCAGCTGCTGATCGCCGACGACGCCCTGGCCTCCTGGTCGGCGGCGGTCACCGCGGTCGAATGGCTGTCGCCCCGACCTTTCCGGGCAGGCACCACCCGTGTGGTCACGCTCGGCGGCGTCGTCAGCCTGCTGGAGCGGTTCTACCGCTGGGAGCCCGGTTCGCGGATGACCTTCACGGTCGACGCCGCGTCGATCCCCGGTCTGAAGCACTTCGCCGAAGACATTCGGCTCGAGCCCATCTCGACGGGAACGCGGTTGACCTGGACCTTCGCTCTCGAAGGAACCCCGGCCCTGCGCCCCCTGCTCACCGCGGCGAGCCCACTCCAGCGGTACGTCACCGGGACGATCGCCCGGGGCATCGCCCGCCGGGCGCAGCCGACTTCCGCGGAGGCCCGACGATGACCGACACCATCGAACACCGGAACGTCGTCATCCTCGGCGCGGGCTTCGGCGGGATCGGGCTCGCGATAAAGTTGCGGGAAGCCGGATTCGAGGATCTGGCGCTGCTGGAACGCGCGTCGGATCTAGGCGGGACCTGGCAGGCCAATACCTATCCCGGGTGCGCGTGCGATGTGCCGTCGCAGTTGTACAGCTACTCGTTCGCGCCGAATCCCGACTGGTCGCGCACGTATGGGCGGCAGCCGGAGATTCTGGAGTACATCCGGGCTGTCGCCACCGAACACGATGTGGTGCGGCACATTCGGCTCGACACCGAGGTGCTGGACGCGCGCTGGGACGAGGAGCGTTCGCACTGGCTGATCGAGACCTCGCGAGGGGCGATCACGGCGGACTACTTCATCGCGGCGGCGGGAATCTTCGCGGAGGCGAAGTATCCGGACCTGCCGGGACTGGACACCTTCGAGGGCAAGGCATTTCACTCCCTGCACTGGGACCACTCCCACGATCTGACCGGGGAGCGGGTCGCGGTGATCGGAACCGGCGCGTCGGCGGTGCAGTTCATTCCCGAGATCCAGCCGAAGGTCGGGCGGTTGACCGTGTTCCAGCGTTCCGCGCCCTGGATCGTGCCGCGCATGGACCGGCGCACGCTCGGCATGGAACGGGCCGTGCTGCGCCGGATTCCCTTGACGCAAAGGCTGGTTCGCGGCACCTGGTACGCGCTGATCGAGAGCTTCGGCCTGGTCGGATTCGTGGACAACCGGTTCCGGCACCCGTTCGAGACGCTCGGGCGGATCCAGTTGCGACGGCAGATCCGCGATCCGGAGCTACGCGCGAAGGTGACGCCGGACTACATGATCGGCTGTAAGCGGGCGATCTTCTCCGACGCCTATCTGCCCGCGCTGGAGCGGGACAATGTCGAGGTCGTCACCGACGGTGTCGCGGAAGTCCGCCCGCACTCGGTGGTGACGCGCGCCGGCGTCGAAATCCCGGTCGACACCATCGTTTTCGGCACCGGCTTCGAACCGCTCGCCGCCGCTTTCGAACACATCACCGGCCGCGACGGCCTCAGCATCGCCGAGCTGTACCGCAAACAGCCGCGCACCTACCTCGGGACGGCGGTCGCGGGCTTCCCCAACTTCTTCTGCACCCTCGGCCCGTTCGGCGCGGCGGGCAACCAGTCGGCCGTCTACATGATCGAGTCGCAGATCGCCTACATCGTCGACGCCCTCACCACCGTGCGCGACCGCGGCGCCCGCCGGGTGGAGGTGCGGGCCACGCAACAGGACGCGTTCGTGGCCGAGATGCATCGGCGCAGCGCGGCGACGGTGTGGCTCACCGGCGGCTGCGAGACGTACTACACGACGCCGGACGGCGGCAATGCCGGGCTGTATCCGGGCTGGAGCTTCGAGTACCGCAGGCGCACACAGCAGTTCGATTCCGACGCGTACGAGGTGAGCGCCTGATGGAGTACGACATCGACGGCAAGGTCGTCCTGATCACCGGCGCGGGACAGGGCATCGGCCGGGCCCTCGCCGCCATCCTGTACCGGCGCGGGGCGCGGGTGATCGTCGCCGACATCGACGAAACCGCCGCGCGGCGAACCGCACTCGACCTCGGCGAGCGCGCCCACGCCGTCACCGCCGACGTCACCGATCGGGCGCGGATGGCGGCCGTGGTCGCGGAGGCGGTCGAGCGGTTCGGCGGCCTGGACGTGGTCGTCGCCAACGCGGGCGTGACCCCGGTGCCCGCCACCCTGCGCACCATGGACCCCCGCGACTTCGACCGCGTCCTCGGCATCAACCTGACCGGCGTCTTCAATACCGTGCACCCCGCCCTCGACCACATCGTCCGCGCCCGCGGCCACGTCGTCGTGGTGTCCTCCTGCGCCGCCTTCGCCCCCGGCATGGGCGGTTCGCCGTACATGATGAGCAAGGCCGGGGTCGAGCAGCTGGGCCGCGCCCTGCGGGTGGAGCTCGCCGCGAGCGGGGCCACCGCCGGGGTCGCCTACTTCGGCATCGTCGAGACCGCCATGACCCACGACATGCTCGACGCCGACGACCTCGGCCGCCGCCTGGACGCACTGCTGCCCTGGCCGCTGAGCGTGCGCATCACCGCCGACCAGGCCGCCCGCACCATCGCCGACGGCATCGCGCACCGTGCCGCCCGCACCATCGCACCACGCGGATGGACGCCCTACGCCCTGCTGCGCGGCGCGATCAATGTCGTGCTCGACGGCCGCCTGGCCGCGAATCCCACTGTCCACCAGCTCATTCACGCGATCGAGGACCGCCGATGACCGACACCCTGCCCGCGGCCTTCCAGCACACCGCCGCCATCGACCCCGACGCGATCGCCCTCCGCACTCCCGGCGACACCCTGACTCTGACCTGGCGGGACTACGCCCGTCAGGTGCGGGAGGTCGCCGCCGGACTCGCCGCCATCGGCGTCACGCGTGGGGACACCGTGGCGTTGATGATGAGCAACCGGGTCGAGTTCTATCCCCTCGAAGTCGGTGCGCAGCATCTGGGAGCGACCTCGTTCTCGGTGTACAACACACTGCCCGCCGAGCAGCTGGCGTACGTGCTCGGGAACGCGGGAGCGCGAATCGTGCTGTGCGAGTCGCAGTATGTGGAGCGGTTGCGGAGCTGCGGGGTCGCACTCGATCGGATCATCTGCGTGGACGACGCACCCGACGGGACCATGACGGTCGCCGAGCTGATCGCCGCCGGGGCCGCGGATTTCGACTTCGAGGCCGCATGGCGGGCCGTCCGCCCGGAGGACATCGCCACCCTGATCTACACGTCCGGGACCACCGGCAATCCCAAGGGCGTGGAGACCACGCACGCCAATCTGCTGTTCCAGGTGCGCGGGATCGCCGAGGTGCTGGGGTTCGTCTTCGGCGACACCATCACCTCGTTCATGCCGACCGCGCACATCGCCGACCGGCTCACCGCGCTGTACGTGCAGGAAGTGCTGGGCACCCAGGTGACCTGCGTCCGCGACGCCAAGGAGATCGCGCCCGCACTGGTCGATCTGAAGCCGACCGTGTGGGGTGCGGTGCCCCGCGTGTGGGAGAAGCTGAAGGCCGCAATCGAATTCAAGGTAGCCAACGAACCGGATGTGGATCGGCGGTCGGCGATGGAGTGGGCGCTGTCGGTGGCGGCCACCCGCAGCGGCTACCAGCTGGCCGGCGCAGCCGTGCCCGAGGACGTCGCCGCGGACTGGAAGCGTGCCGACGACCTGGTGCTGCGGCACCTGCGGGCCGCTCTGGGATTCGACCGGCTGCGCTGGGCGTTGTCGGGAGCCGCGCCGATTCCACCGCAGACCCTGGGATTCTTTGCCGGACTGGGTATTCCGATCGCGGAGATCTGGGGCATGTCGGAGCTGTCGTGCATCTGCAGCGTCTCCCATCCGGACGACGCGAAACTCGGCACGGTCGGAAAACTGTTGCCCGGCATGGCGGCCCGACACACCGCCGACGGTGAGCTCCAGGTGCGCGGACCACTGGTGATGAAGGGGTATCGAGGGCTGCCCGAGCAGACCGCGGAGGCGATCGACGCGGAGGGCTGGCTGTCCACCGGCGACATCATCACCGTCGACGCGGACGGATTCCTGACGGTCGTGGACCGCAAGAAGGAACTGATCATCAACGCGGCGGGCAAGAACATGTCGCCCACACACATCGAGAACACGGTGAAGGCCGCCACCCCGCTGATCGGGGCCATGGCGGTGATCGGTGACGGGCGGCCGTACAACACGGCGCTGATCGTGCTCGACGAGGAGACCGGGGAACGATTCGCCGACCCGGCGGTGCTCGAGGCGATCTCGGCCGGGGTGACCGCCGGGAACGAACGCCTGTCCCGGGTGGAGCAGATCAAGCGGTTCGTGGTGCTGCCGACCTTCTGGGAGGCGGGCGGCGACGAGATCACGCTGACCATGAAGCTCAAGCGCAAGGCCATCGCCGCCAAGTACGCGAAGGAGATCGACGAACTCTACGAAGTCAGGGGTTGACGCGGTTGGCTAACTCGATTAGCTTTATGGCTATCGCAGTTAGCTACTCCCAGAGAGCGACAGGACCATGACGCAGTACGTGGACATCGACGGCGGCCGGATCGCATACGACGAGCAGGGCACCGGCCCGCTGGTGGTGCTGTCCCACGGCATGGGCATCGACCGCACCGTGAACCGGCACCTCGCCCCGCTGCTGGCGGCGGCCGGATACCGGGTGATCAACACCGATATGCGCGGCCACGGCGAATCCAGCCTGGACTGGGCGTCGGAGACCGGGAAGGCGGCCATCAGCCGCACCGACGTCGCCCACGACCTGCTGGCCGTCATCGAGAAGCTGGGCGGCGGCCCCGCCATCGTGGTGGGCCACTCGCTCTCGGGCGGATCGGCCACCATCGCCGCCGCGCTGCGGCCCGACCTGGTGCGGGCCATCGTGGAGATCAACCCCTTCACCCTCACCCAGAAGGCCGACGTGGGAGCGCTTTTCACCAACGCGCACCACCGCCGCGGCATGCTCCCGCTGATGGGCACCATGATGTTCAAGAGCATCGGGCAGTGGCTGAAGTACCTGCGGGTGGCCATGCCGTCCCAGCCCGCCGACCTCGACGCCTACCTGGGCGAGGTGTCCGCCAAGCTGAACGAGCCCGGCCGCATGGCCGAGTTCATGAAGTGCGGCAAGTCCACCCCGGCCGACGCGGAAGCCCAGGTGCCCAACGTGACCCGGCCCGCGCTCATCCTGATGGGCACCGCCGACCCGGACTTCCCGAGCCCCGAGGCCGAGGGCCAGCGCATCGTCGCCGCCCTGCCCGCCGGACTGGGCAGCCTGGGCCTGATCGAGGGCACCGGCCACTACCCGCAGTTCGAGGCCGCCGAGCGCACTGCCGAACTGATGCTGCCGTTCCTGAAGGAACACCTTGCCTAGGGTCGGGCTGAACCGGACCGACGTCATCGCCGCCGGCGCCGTCCTCGCCGATGAGGTCGGCTTCGGCGACCTGGCGCTGGGCGCGCTCGCGCAGCGGCTCGGGGTGCGCACGCCCTCGCTGTACAAGCACATCGAGAGCCTGGCCGACCTGCAGCACGGCATCGCCGCGCTCGCCATGGCCGAACTCGACACCCGGGTCCGCGACGCCATGCACGGACTCGCGGGCCGCGACGCGCTCACCGCCTTCGCCAACGCCTTCCGCGGCTACGTGGTCGAACATCCGGGCCGATACGCCGCCACCGTGGGCGCGCGGTTCACCGGGCCGGACGACCCACTGCTGCAATCGGGTTCACGGCTGCTGGAATCCATGGAGGCGGTGCTGCGCGGCTACGGCATCGACGCCGACGAGATGGTGCACGCGCTGCGCACGCTGCGCTCCACCTTCCACGGTTTCGCCAGCCTGCAGGCCTCCGACGGCTTCCAGTGGAGCGACGACGCCGAGCAGAGTTTCGTCTGGATGATCCGTTTTCTCGACCGTGGACTCACCGACATCGGCCTACGATGAGCCGATGACGATGCTGGCCGCACGACTCCATCTGGGACCCGAACGCCGACTCGAACTGGACCGGGTGCCGATCCCGGAACCCGGCCCGGACCACGTTCTGATCAAGGTCGAGGCCGCCGGCGTGTGCCTGTCCGACGTGCACCTCATCGACGGCACCCTGACCCCGCTTTTCCTGCGCGGCGACGTGGTGACCCTGGGCCACGAGGTCGCGGGCACGGTCCACACCCTCGGACCGGGCGTCACCACCGCCAAGGTCGGCGATCGAGTCCTGCTGCAGGCGGGCGAACTGCGCGGCGGCGCCACCTTCACCCGCGGCGTCGACTACGACGGCGGCTGGGCCGAATACACCCTGGCCCGCGTCGACACCCTGGTCCCGATTCCCGACGAACTGCCCTTCGAACAGGCCTGCTTCATCCCCGACGCGGTGTCCACACCGTGGGCGGCCATCACCGCCACCGCCGAGGTGAAAGCCGGTGAAGCCGTGGGCGTCTGGGGCGTCGGCGGGCTCGGCGCGCACGGGATCCAGCTGCTGCGCCTGGTCGGAGCCGCACCCATCATCGCGGTCGATCCGCTGCCGGCCGCCCGCGAACGCGCGCTGTCCTTCGGCGCGGATCTCGCCTTCGATCCGGCCGATCCGGACCTGCGCGCCAAGATCTTCCAGGCCAGCGGCACCGGTCTGGCCGCGGCCTTCGACTTCGCGGGCGTGGCGCCGGTGCGCGAACAGGCGGTCACCTGCCTCGCGCCGCAGGGCCGCCTGGTGCTGGTCGGGCTCACCGACAAGCCGATCACCATCACCGGCGGCACCGCGTTCAGCTTCTTCCAGCAGCAGCTGCGCGGACACTACGGGTCCGCGCCGGAGCACGTCACCCAGCTGGTGAAACTCCAAGGGCTGCAACGAATCGACTTCGCGCGCTCGGTGAGCGCCGTGGTGCCGCTCGCCGACGCCCCCAAGGCCGTGCACGCCCTGGAGGCCAAGGAAGGCAACCCGATCCGGATCGTGCTGAAGCCGTAGGCGGCGCGAGGGTCTTTCCCCGTCAACCCAGCCGACGTTGGAAGACGTTGGCGGACCGGCCGTTCGAGAGGTCGACGGTGTAGACCCCCAGGTCCGCGGATGAGGGGGTCAGGTCCAGGACCATGAAACCCAGATCGTTGTAGTTCTCGTACAGCGCGCCATTGGGGCCGCTCTTGCCGCCCGAGGACGGTTCGCCGTGCACGGATTTCGCGGCCGCGCCGGAGATGATCTGCCGGGTGCCCTTCGACGCCGTGGTGGGTTCGAGCACCTGCAGCGAATGGTCGTGACCCGAGAGCAGGAACTGGCAGCGGCCGACCACGTGCGCCTCGAAGAACTCCCGCGCGTGGCGGCCGTCGATCGGGTCGATGGTCAATCCGTCGTATTCACCAGCGTTCCCGTGCGGCCCGTTGTTGCGGTACGGGTGGTGGGTGCAGGCGATCTTCCAGGGCGCGGGGGATTCGTCGAGGGCGCGGTCCAGCCAGGCCGCCTGCTCGGTCATGAACTGGCCGTCGGCCGCCCAGTACGGCTGGAAGAGCGGGGGCAGGTAGGCGGCGACGGGGTTCAGGTCGAGCACGAAGAACTCGACGACCGGGTTCTCCTGCGGAACCCGCACCGAGTAGTAGCGCGACGGCATGAACCAGCGGGCCGAGCGGGCGTGATAGGCGACCTCGTGATCGCCGCGCAGCAGCCAGCCGCCGTCGCCGGGCAGGATCGAGGAGTTGTCGTGATTGCCCTGCACCATGAGCCAGGGGAAGTCGAGGTCGTGGTTGGGGTTCTCGAACTTGGCCGCGAACTGGGCGTCGTCGTCGGCCCACGGGCCCTGCTCGTAGACATTGTCGCCGAGGGCGAGGGCGAGCGAGAACGGGTCGCGCGCATGCTGTTCGCGCATGGCGTCGGCGACCTGCCACTGCGGGCGCGCGCCGGTGCCCGCGTCGCCGGTGACGAGCACGCGCAGCCGCTGCGCGTCGGGGAAGGCGAATTTGCCGACGGGCGGGGCGTTCTCGGCATGGGCGGGCGCCGCGCCCACGGTCAGCGCCGCGGCGCCGCCCACTGCCGCGGCGGCGGTGCCCCCGATGAAGGCCCGACGATCGACGGTCATGCTCTGCTCCCTGCCTGTCACCCTGGACTCCCTGGCTGCCACCCTGGTCAGTTGACCAGTATTCCGAACTCCCGGACCCGCCGCAGAGTACGTCGCCATGACCCCGCCCACACCGGCGCGACACGACACGTTCGTCCAGGCCAGGACCTTTTGACAGCGACTCGACCCGATGAGAGTGTTGGGGATCTGATTTCTCACCACGAGCTCGGCCGTAGGGGGACCCCGCAATGACGACACTGGCCTCGGGCCTGTTCCTGGATTGGGAACAACTGACGGGCCAGTCCAAACTCGTGGTCGATCTGATCAGCTTCCCCATCTTCAGCGCCATCGCCGGCTGGCTCACCAACTGGACCGGCGTGCTGATGTTGTTCTGGCCGGTCTACTTCAAGGGTTTCCGGGTGCCCGGCCTCGAGATCCTCTACCCCTACCTGCCGCGCCGCGTCCAGGTGCTGCCCACCTTCTCCGGCGACGGCAGGCAGCTCGGCTTCCAAGGATTCATCCCCGCGCGCGCCGAGAAGATGGCCAGCATCTGCGTGGACGTGGCCATCATGCGGATCGGCAGTCCCAAGGACTTCATTCGCGAACTCGACCTCGAGGGCATCGCCGACTACATCGCCGAGGTGGGCCGCAAACAGGTGCCGGGCATGGTCGACGAGATCATGAGCAAGGAGAACCCGGACCTGTGGGGCGCGGTGCCCAAGTCCGTGCGCAATGTGCTCTACCAGCGCATCGAACGCGAACTGCCGTCGCTGGCCCGGACCGCCTTCGACCAGCTCGGCGACAATGTCGACCAGCTGATCGACATCAAGGACTTCGTCATCCGGTATCTGCGGGAGAACCCGGAGATCCTCAAGGACCTGACCACCACCATCGCCGCGCCGGAACTCAAGTTCATGGTCCGCATCGGCCTGCTGGGCGCGCCGTTCGGCCTGCTGCTGGCGCTGTACATGCATGTGCACCAGAGCATTCCGGTGCTGGGCTGGATCCCGCCGTGGCTGATCATCCTGTCCGCGACCGCGACCATCGGCGTGCTGGTCAATGTCATCGCCGTCAAGATGGTGTTCGAGCCGGGCGATCCCCAGCCCTGGTACAAGTACCTGTGGAAGCAGGCGCTGCTGGCCAAGCGGCAGCCCGAGGCCGCCGCCGATCTGGCCCACATCCTGGCCTACCAGGTGCTGACCCTGCCGAACCTCGCGGGCGAACTGCTCAGCGGCCCCAACGGTGACAAGACCCGGCAGCTGCTGGAACGGCTCATCGCCACGGAGATCCACCGCCAGCTCGGGCCCACACACTCGGTGGTGCGGACCGTGTTCGGAAAGCGGCAGTTCGACAATCTGAAGATCGGCGCGACCACCGCCGCGGTGGGGCTGGCCCCGAGCCTGGCCGACGATCCGGAGTTCGCGGCCGCGCAGGCCAAGAAGATCGACGAGTTCGCGGCCCGCAAGCTGCAGCAGCTCACGCCCGGCGAATTCATGGAGATGTTCTACGCCTCCGTCGAACAGGACGCCTGGCTGCTGTATCTCCACGGCGCCGCCCTGGGCCTGGTGGTCGGGGCCGTGCATCTGATCCTTTTCGGCTGGTAGACGACCCTTTCGGAGCAACTCTCCGGCTGCCCTCAAAAATCAAGCACGCATGCTTGCATTTTTCCGGGACGGCTGGGATGCTGACCCCGTGGCCGATCTCGAGGCATTGCTCGCCGACTTCACCGCCGAATGCGCCGATCTCGATCGGCTGATCGCGGACCTGGATCCGACCGGCTGGGAGCGCGACACCCCCGCCGCCGGGTGGACCATCGCGCACCAGATCGCCCACCTGAACTGGACCGATCAGGTCGCCGCCGTCGCGGCCACCGATGCGGCCGAATTCGACAGGCTGGTCCAGGCCGCGCTGCCGAAGGCCCTCACCTTCGTGGACGAGGCCGCCGAGGAGGGGGCGAAAACCCCTGCGCCGCAACTGCTCGCCGACTGGCGTCGCGACCGTGCCGCCCTGGTGGAGGCGCTGCGCACGGTCCCGGCCGGCACCAAGCTGCCCTGGTTCGGCCCGCCCATGAGCCCGGCCTCCATGGTCACCGCCCGCCTGATGGAGACCTGGGCGCACGGCCAGGACGTGGCCGACACGCTCGGCCTCACCCGGGAGCCCACCGCGCGGCTGCGGCACATCGCGCACATCGGCGTCCGGACCCGGAACTTCGCGTACCTGACGCACGGCAAGGCCGCGCCCGGCGAGGAGTTCCGGATCGAGCTGGCCGCTCCCGACGGGACGCCGTGGACCTGGGGACCGGAGGATGCCGCGCAGCGGGTCAGCGGGCCCGCCCTGGATTTCTGCCTGGCGGTCACCCAGCGTCGCCACCTCGACGATCTCGCGCTCGAGGTACGGGGCGAGGAGGCATTGGAATGGCTGGGCCTGGCCCAGGCCTTCGCCGGTCCGCCCGGAAGCGGCAGAACGGCGGGCCAGTTCGCCTGACCCGCCGTCGATCCCGGCCTCCGACCAGAATCCCCAATTCCCACAGGGGCTTTTCTCCCAGCGGTCCGGGCGATGCCGGACCGGCCGAGAGGGAGCGAGCGAGCGCCAGCCTGGGTGCGCCGTGCCTGGTGCCGACCGGACGCCGTTGGCCGGAGGTCTCTTCGATGGCAGTCGAGTTGGCGCTCGCCGCTAACAAGTTTTTACCCAGGCTTTCGCTGCCGAAAACCTGATGATGCCCAACCTTTCTCGATAGTGATCCTGGTCTCACCTACCGCATGTGGTACCCGCCGCCACCGTAATCTGGACGCGCGTACGACTTTCAATGGTGCGGGTCTGCGTTGCGCAGGGGGCCCCAGGGGAGAGGGAGAGGACGCACCAGTCATGTCGCATCAATTGGCGACCCAGGCCGCCCGGTCGACCCGGCGAACGGCCCAGGTGATCCGCTACAGCGCCATCGTCACCGCCAGCATGGCCAGCATCGGGCTGACCGTCGCGGCGGGCTCGTACATCGCCAACGAGATGGCCCAGCGGCCCGGCAAACTCACGACCACCACACCGGCCGGCCGCCCGGCGCTCGCCGCGCCCGGCCCCGCCGCCGATCGGCCGGACGTCCAGCTCGGCGCGCCGATCGCCGAGAAGATCACGCTGACCTCGCTTTTCAGTGGATATCCGCTGGATCCGGCGGTGGCGCAGGTGAATCCGGACCACACCCCGGGCAGCGCTCCCGCGGCCGAGGCGCCGCGTCCGCTGGCCGGTCAGCTCCGGCTCGGCACCACCTATGTGGGCGCGCAGCTGGCCGGGGTCCAGCACGAGACGGTGACCCTCACCCTCGACACCAACGTCTTCGCCACCGTGGCCGACCTGCTGCTGAACTCGCCGCTCGGGCAGCAGCTGGGGATCACCACCGACCCGACCGCCAACACCCGGCTGCGCACCGATGTGGACAGCCACGGCGACGTGACGCTGACCCTGTCGGATCCGGCGCTGGGCACCTACGGCCTGCAGATCGCCCGGCATCCGGTCCCCGCCGCGACCGATGCGAACGTCGTCCACGGAGAAGACTCGGCGACCGTCACTGTGTGAGACTTCCGGTGTGTACGACTACTGCGTGATCGGCGGGGGCATCGTCGGGGTGGCGACCGCGCACCGCGTTCTCGAGCGTCACCCGGGGGCGAGCCTGCTGCTGGTGGAGAAGGCCGGACAGCTGGGCCTGCACCAGACCGGGCACAACAGCGGGGTCATCCACTCCGGCATCTACTACGAGCCCGGCAGCCTGAAGGCGCGGCTGTGCGTGCGCGGCGCGGAGCTGACCAAGGAATTCGCGGCGGCACACCACATTCCGTTCGAGGAATGCGGAAAACTGCTGGTGGCCACCGATACGGCAGAGCACGCGCGGATGCTCGCGCTCTATGAGCGTTCGGTCGCCAACGGGGTCGAGGTGGAATTGCTCGACGCCGCCGAACTGGTCCGGCGGGAGCCGCGGATCACCGGGGTCGGGGCCCTGTTCGTGGCGAGCACCGGCATCATCGACTACGGCAAGGTGACCCGGGCGCTGGCCGAGGACGTGCGCGCGGCCGGGGGCGAGATCGTGCTGAACGCGGAGATCACCGCCATCACCGAAACAGACTCAGCGGTAACAATTTCCGGTCCGACCGGCAGCTGGCAGGCCCGGCGGCTGGTGGTGTGCGCGGGCCTGCAGGCCGACCGGATGGCGCGACTGGCGCGACTCGACATCGATCTGCGCATCGTGCCGTTCCGCGGCGAGTACTACCAGCTGCCGTCGCACCGCAAAGATCTGGTGAACACCCTCATCTACCCGATCCCGGATCCCGAATTGCCCTTCCTGGGGGTGCATCTGAGCCCCACCATCGACGGCGCGCTGACCGTCGGGCCCAATGCCGTGCTCGGCCTGGCGCGCGAGGGGTACCGGAAGGGGAGCGTGAATCTGCGCGACGCCCGGGAGATCCTGGGCTACCGCGGTTTTCACAAGGTGGCGGCCGCCAATATCGGCACCGGGCTGCGCGAGCTGCGCAACTCCCTGTTCAAGCGCGGCTACCTGGCCGAATGCCGCCGGTACTGCCCGGAGTTGACGGTCGCCGACCTGTTGCCACGGGAGGCCGGAATCCGCGCTCAGGCGGTGCTGCGCGACGGTAGCCTGGCTCACGACTTCCTGCTCGAGCGCACGCCGCGCTCGGTGCACGTGCTCAACGCACCGTCCCCGGCGGCCACCTCCGCGCTGCCGATCGCCGAGTACATCGTGGATCGATTGGACGACTCCGTTCAATAAATAGGATTGCTGTAGTACTTTTAATGGCAGCCGTGGGACAGGGAGCAGCCTATGGGCCATTTCAAATACGCGAGTGATGTCGGCGCACCGGTGGAAGTCGCGTTCACATATACGGACAACCATCAGTTCGTGCCGGACTGGGCGTTCGGCGTGGCCGCCTTCGAGCCGGTCGGGGATTCCGACCATGGCCTCGGAGCGGTCTTCGCAGCGACGTTGCGCGTCGGCCTGTGGCATCCCACGATCGAGTGTGAGATCACCGACTACCGCCGCAACGCGGTCATCGAGTACACACTGCGCCGACGCCGGAAGGGGAAGCCGGCGTCGGCGTGCTCCAACTTCTGTGTCATCACCCTGCGCTTCGACCCGCTCGGGTACGGACGCGCGGTGCTGACCTCGGAGACCGAGTACTGGGCGCCACGCGGCGTCACCGGCAAGTTGCTCTCCTCGGCGCTGGCCGCATTGGTGCAGGCCACGGTCCGGCAGACCGAATCGCAATTGCGCAGGGAGATAGAGGAATTCCACGGCACCGATCTTGTCGGCCGGATCGCGTAGGGTAGGCCGCATGATCATCGTGAGCACCGACGGATCATGCCTGCGCAATCCGGGCGGGGCGATCGGCTGGGCCTGGGTCAATCACGCGGGCGGCTCGGCCAGCGGCGGCGGGCCCTCGGGCACCAATCAGATCGCGGAACTGCGCGCGCTGCTCGAGGCGGTCCGGGCCCATCCGAGCGCCGAACCCCTACTCATCGAGAGCGATTCGCTCTACGCCATCAAATGCGCCTCCGAGTGGATCAACGGCTGGCGCAACAACGGCTGGAAGACCTCGACCGGCGCGGCGGTCAAGAATGTCGAACTGATCCAGCAGATCGACCGCGCGATCGCCACCCGCCCCGGCCCGGTCCGGTTCCGCTGGGTACGCGGCCACGTCGGCAACTACTTCAACGAGCAGGCCGACACGCTGGCCGGACAGGCCGCCCGCCAGGCCGCCGCCACCGGGCAGACCACCGACTCCGATGCCGGCCAGCCGGAGCCCTTCGATCCGCCCACCGCACCGATCCCGATCGCGGAACCCAAGACCGAGCCACTGCCGGTGACCCCGCCCGCGGAACCGGCCGAGAAGATCGGCGCGACCGCGCATTCCGCACCCGCCACCCCGCGCCGCCGGGCCGCCGCGGCCAAAGCGCCTGTCACCGAAGCACTCACACTGTTCTGAGAACAGCCTCCGAGGACCCTGCTGCGGCGCGCCTACCTGCGACGATGACGCCGCGATAGAACCAGAAGGGCCCGCCCCCGGAAAGCTCCGGGGGCGGGCCCTTTTCGCGCTGTGGCGGACTACTCAGTTGCCGGGCTTGGGAGCCGCGGGCGTCGGCGCGGGCTGCGCCGGGGGAGTCGCCTGGCCCGAGGGCTGGACGCCCTGCTTGTCGCCACCCGCGCCCGGGATGGCGCTGTCATCGTTGCCGTAGACTGTGCGGTACTTGGTGACCAGCCACTTGTCGCCCTTCTTCTCCAACTCGACGTAGGAGGGCAGCGGCAGCACGACCGGCTGGGCGTGCAGATCGTTGTTGGCGGTCTGGAGCACGTCCACCAGGATGGTCGCCTTGTTCGCGTCGCCGGACTCGTAGGCGCAGCGCAGCATGCCCAGCGTCGCCTTGGCGTGCTGCTTGATCAGCAGGTCCTGCAGGTCGGCGGCGACCGGTTCGAAGCTCTGCGCGAACTCGCCGCCGTCGGCGATCTGCGCCTTCATCCGGGCGGCGAAGTCGGGCAGCGACTTCTCGTCGTACGCGGTGAGGGTGCGCACGAAACCGCAGGCCGCCGAGGTGGCGTCGTCGCGGTCGGCGAGTTGCTGTGCGCGCGAATGCGACTGCCACCAGAATCCGGCGGCGCCCGCGATGGCCGCGACCAGCAGCACACCGAGCGCGACGAGCGCGGCCAGCGGCAGCGACACCGCGGACAGCAGGCCGGACTTGCCGCCCGCCTTCGGATCGGCGGCCGGCTCGGAGCCCGCCGCGGCCTCGGCGTCCACACTCGCCTTCGGCTCGGCGTCCTTGCTCATCGCCACCGTCTCTGCGGCTTCGCTCGCCTTCGGCTCAGCGGTCTCAGCCGCCTTCGACTCAGCGGCCTCGCTCGCCTTCGGCTCGGTGACCTGCTCAGCGTTGCCCTGGCTATCGGCCTCGGCGATGGAATCGTCTTCGGTTTTCTTGTCCTGGGCAGCGTCGTCCGACATCTGATAGATCACTTTCCCGGTGCGCTGCGGACGCACCGTGTTGGTTGAGGCCCTACTTGACCGGCGGCAGAGTCCGCTCGTTCGGATCCGCGCCCGCGGGCGGGAGCGCGCCGTTGTTGGGCACGTCCGGTCGTGGTGCGTTGCCCGATCCACGAATCTGCTGGTCCTGCGGGGCATTCTGGCAGTATCCCGCCCACCTTGGCAGGCTGCCCTCGGTCGCTGCGTCCGGCCGGACCTTCTTAGTGGCGTAGTCGCAGAACGCCCTCGGCCAGATATCGACGACCGTGTAGAACTCACCATCGTGCGCGGGCACCCCAATCGCGGAGGCTCCGATCACGAGCGACGGGAACAGTGCCCGCAGCGCCGGCGCGCGCAGCTGCGCGGCCCTGGTGATGGCGGCGAAGTTGGTGGCCAGACTCGTCATCGGGTCCGCAGTCCGGTCCAGTACCGCACCGAGGTCGCGCATCTGGCCGGGGGCCTGCTCCAGGATCTTCTGGAGCTCGGCATTCGCGTCATTGAACTGGTTGAACAACACACTCGAATTACGGGTCAGCGTACCCAGGTCCGGTTGCGCAAGCGCCGTGGTACCGGAAATAACCTGCAAATTCTTGAGCAGGTTGGTGGTCTGCGGGAGCAGATCGTCCAGGCCCTTGGTGGCGATGCTGACCGCGTTGATCAGCGAGCGCAGCTGGTCCGGGCCGCCGGACAGCGCGGTGTCCAGCTCGGTCAGGATGACGCTGAACTTGTCCGGATCCACCTGCGCGATCAGGGCGCTGGCATTGTCGAGCACCGACCACACCGGGGTGGGCGTCTTGACCTTGGCCGGATCGAACTGCACCAGCGAACCATTATGCAGGAAGGGGCCGCTCTCGGTATTCGGGCGGAAGTCGATGTACTGCTCGCCCGCGCCGGAGAGCGCGCCGACCGCGACCACAGTGTCCGCTGGGATGGAGTACTTCTTGTCGATCTCGGCGGTGGCCGCGATGGCCGCGCCGTTGTCGATCAGCTTGATGTCGTTGACCTTGCCGACCCGGAAGCCGCGCAGGGTCACGTCATTGCCTGCCTGCAACCCGCCGGAACGATCCAGATTGACCGTCACCGTGTAGGTTTCGCGCAACGGGTTCACCCGCATCACGCTGATCGCCAGGTAGGACGCGCCCACCAGCAGGATCAGTACCAGCGCGGCATTGGATACCAGGTTCTTGTGTCGCGATACCCAGTTCATCGGTGTCCCCCGTTGATCCGGCCGTAGATGATCTGCAGGACCTGGATCAGGCTGCCACCGAAATCGTTGAGGTCCTTCAGGTCCGGGAACTTGCTGTTGGCCGGGTCGGTGAGCAGGCCCACATCGAGCATGGTGAGGACACCCGCGACCGCCAAGGTATCTCCCTTGAACGAGGCGTCCACTTTGGGCCGGATGTCGTGTAGAGCGTCCAGCGCCGGGCCTAGCGTCTGATCGGTCCGGGCCAGAGCCGACATCAGTTGGTTCAGGTTGTCGAGCAGGCTGCCCAGCGAATCCGAGGTGGTGTTGGCGTAATCGCCCAGGGCCGCACTGGTCGTCGAGATCTTGTTGAGCAGATCGCCGATGGCCTGGTTGTTCTCGGCGATGGCGCCGATCATGCCGGGCAGGCTGTCGGCCACCTGGCCGAGCTGCTGGTGGTTGGCCTCGATGGTGTTGGCCAGCGCGCTGAAGCCGGACAGCACATTGTCGACGCGCGCGCTGTTCTTGTTGAGACTGGCCATCACACTGGTCATCTGGGTCAGCACATGGCCGAGCTGTTCGCCGCGGCCGCCGACGATGGAGTCCATCTCGGAGGTCAGCTTGGACAGGCTGGCGATGCCGCCGCCGTTGAACAGCAACGAGACCGAGATCAGCAGCTCTTCGACGGTGGCGCCGGCCGAGGTGTTCTCGATCCGGGCGCCGTCCTTCAGCATCTCCGCGCCGGGCTGGGTCTTCGGCTTGGACACCGCCACGAAGACGTCGCCGAGCGGGGTGGCCTGCCGCAGTTCCGCCGTGCTGCCCTGGGGCAATTCGATGTCCTTGCGGATGGCCAGGTCCACATTGGCCTTGAAGTCCTTCGTGGTGATCTTGGTGACCACCCCGACGTCGGAACCACCGATCTTGACCTTGGCCTGATCCGGAAGGTTCAGGGCATTGTCGAAGGCCGCGTGAATCGTGTAGGTATCGCTGCCCGGACCGGGTTTGGGCAACGGCAGGCTCTCCACCGTGATACCGCAGCCCGACGCCACCACGGCCGTCGCGGTGACCGCGACCGCCACGATCGCGCGCCGCGCCCGGTAGCCGGTGCGCTCACCCCGGAGGGCCGACATTCGATTGCTCATTTGGTCATCCCCAGCGCCGCCGCCATCAGACCGAAGTCGGGTCCGAAATCCTCCATCTTGCCCGTCCGGCAGCCGTCCGCCTTCATCTGCACACGCTCGCAGAACAGGCTGACGATCTCACCCGAGAGCGCGGTGCCGATCAGGCCGTGCAGGCGAAGGAAGTTGTCCCGCCGGTTGACCGAGCGGTCCAGGTTCTGCATGAGCAGCGGCGTCACATCGACCACCTCGGTCACGCCGGCCGCGTTGTCGCGCAGCTGCTTGGTGACCGCGGTGAGCCCGGTGAGGGTGCCGTTGAGCTGATCGGAGTACTGCGAGAACGCGCCACTGGTGTTGGCCAGGAAGCCGTTCAGCTGATCGAGGGTGGCCTGCAGGCCGGGGGCCTGTTCGGACAGCAGCCCGGTCATCTGGGTGATCTTGTTGCTGAACCCGCGCACCGAATCGTCGTTCTCGGCGAGCATGGTGGTCAGCTCGTTCAGCTTGATGATGATGGTGGAGATGGCGTCCTTGTTGTCCAGGCCTGTCTTCAACGCCCCGGACAGCGAGTTGAGCACATCGCGCATCTTCTCGCCGTTGCCGTTCATCATCGGGTAGAGCACCCGGCCCGAGAGCGGGCCGATGCCGTCCTGTCCCTCTTGGGGTTTCAGCGCGGCGGCGAACGAGTCGATGGTCTTGATCATGGTGTCCAGCTCGACCGGGGTCTTGGTCTGCTGGGTGGTCAGGTGCGCGCCGTCGCGCAGCTTGTCACCGCCGGTGTAGCGCGGGGTGAGCTCGATGTGCCGGTCGGTCACGATGGACGGCGAAACCAGCGCGGCCTGAACGTTCTTCGGGATGTCGACGCCCTTGTCCACGGTCATGTGGACCTCGACGTACTGGCCCTTGGGCACGATCTTGTCGACCCGGCCCACCTCGAGGCCGAGCACGGTGATCGGGTTGCCCTCGAACATGCCCGCGATATTGAGGAAGTCGGCGGTGAAGTGCTGGGTCTGGCCAGCGGCGTCCTTCACTCCGAGCGGAACCAGCGAGCACGAGCCGACGGCGGCGGCCGCCACACCGATCATGGCCGCCTGGGCGATTCGTTTCAGCATCATTGGTGGCACCCCTCGTTCACCTGCGCGAAGCACAACCAGTTGTCCGGGAACAGCCAGGGCAGCGCGACCTCGCCGTAGTTGCCGTTACCGAAGGCATTGTTGAACTGCCGGATGGCCGGCGGCATGATCGACAGCAGCCGGTCCAGGTTGTCCTTGTTCTTCTGCAGACCCTCGGCCATGGTGTTGAGCTGCGTCAGCGTCGGACCGAACCGGTTGTCGTTCTGCGCGCCGATCTGCTGCAACTGCTTGCTGAGCGTGGCGATATTGTCCAGCAGGCTCTTGAGCAGGCCCTGCCGCTCCATCACCCGGTTGGCGATGGCCTCGCCCTGGGTGATGACCAGCAGCACGCTGTTGCGGTTGTCGCCGAGGATCTTGGTGACCTTGTCCAGGTCCTTGAGCAGCTGGTCGACCTGGTCCTTGCGGTTGTTCATGGTCTTGGCCAGCGCGCCGATGGCGTCGAGGGCCTGCACCGTCATCTGGGGGGTGTCGCCCATCTGCTGATTGATCAGATTGAGCGAGTCCGCCAGCTTCTTGGTGTCGAGCTCCTCGAACTTCGGCGTGCCCTCCTGGACCACGTCGGCCAGGTTGTAGGGAACCACGGTGTTGGACTTGGGGATCCGGTTGCCCTTCAGGCCCTTGCCGTCACCCGGGACGAGGTCGACGTAGCGCGCGCCCAGCAGGGTCGCCATCTTGATCGACGCCTTGGCGTCCTGGCCGAGCTTCACATCGTCGTTGACGCTCAGGGTGATCAGCACGTGGTCGCCCTCGAGCTCGGCGGCCGAGACGGTGCCGACCGGGACGCCGGAGACGTCCACCTTGTCACCGACCTTGATGCCGGCGGTCTGCACGAACTCCGCCTTGACGCTCTTGGTGCCGATGCCGACCGACTTGTAGATGGAGGAGCCCATCAGCAAGCCGACGATCACCGCGGCGCCGAGCACGCCGAGCCAGAAATTGCGGTTGGAATTGAAGCGGGACTTGAGTTTCGACATCATGGCCGGCACACCGCCGAGTGGGAGTTGCCGCCGATCTGCGAGAACAGACCGCGCGGGAAGAGGACACCGTACAGCGACACGTCGAGGCTGCAGAGATAGGCATTGGCGTAGGCGCCGTTCTGGGTGAACTTGCCGACGTCGGAGAGGATGCCGGGCAGATCCACCGCGGCCTGGTCCAGCTTGGAACCGTTGGCCAGCAGCAGCGCGAGCGCGTCGTTGCTGGAGGCCTGCGCCGCCACCAGCTTGGGCTGGATCTTGCCGAACATGTCGACCAGACCCAGTGTGGCGTCGGCGATCTGGACCGTGGACGCCTGCAGCGACTGGCCCTGGGCGTACAGGCCGCCGATCAGGGCGCGGGTCTGGGTGACCAGCGTCTCCAGTTCGTCGCCGCGCTTGGCCAGGCCGGACATGACGCTGGACAGGTTGGTGATCACGTCGGAGAGGATCCCGTCGCGGCGTTCGAAGTCCGAGGCCACCGCGGCGGCCTGGGTGATGAACGCGCTCAGCGACACATTGTCGCCCTGCAACGCCAGGATGAAGGTGTTGGACAGGTTGTTCACCTGCTCCGGCTGCAGCACCTGGAACAGCGGCTGGAAACCGTTGAGCAGACCCGAGACGTCGAAGGACGGCTCGGTGCGCTCGATCGGGATCACGCCATTGTTCTTCAGCGCCACATGATCACCGGTCTTGGGCTTGCCCGCGACCGGCGGGGTCAGCGCGACATACCGCTGACCGATCAGGTTCTGGTAGCGGACCAGCGCCTTGGTGTCGCCGAACAGCGTCTGATCACGCTGCACGATGAAGGTCACCTTGGCCTGGTTCTTGCTGTCCAGTTCGATCTTGTTCACCTTGCCGACGCGCACGCCCGCCATCCGGACGTCATCGCCCGGACGCAGACCCAGCACATCGGTGAAGGTCGCGGAGTAGGTGTTGGTGGAACCCTGCACCGTGCGGGCCAGCGTGTTCCAGATGACCGCGGTCACCAGGACGGACACGATCGCGAAGATGCCGAAGCCGATCAGCGGTTTGCGAATGCTCATCGGCCGGCCTCGCTCTGCGTCAGGTGCACGGTCGCATCCTTCAGAATCGGGCTCAGCAGCAGGTATTCCGCCGCGGTGGGACGCCGGCCGAGCATCGCGGTGATGGCGTCGTCACCGGCGAGGGAGATGTCCTTGCCGGTCGCCGGCGCGTCCGGCCGGCTCGCCGGAGCCGCGGGGACCAGGTTCGGGAACATGCCCTGCAACGGGGTGCCCGCGAGCGGGTCGTTGCCCGGCTTCGGAGCGTCGCCCGGCTGGGTCGAGGGCACACCGGTGACGGTGACGCCCGGGATCAGCGGGAAGCCCGGCGGCGGCGCGGTGATCGGCAGACCCGCCGCGGCGTCGATGGCCCTGGGCCGCATGGATTCCGGCAGCGTGCCCGGGTCCGAGGTGAGCGGCGCGGTACCACAGCTGGGCGCGGCCAGCTCGCCGTACCGCGGGCAGTCCTCGCGGGTGTAGGGCTTGTAGGGCGTGAACGTGATGCCCACGTTCCAGATCATCTGGTTCTGCGGACCCCAGTGGAAACTCGAACTCAGCTTGCGGATCGAGTCGTTGAGGTTCGCGATGGCCTGCGGAATCGCGTCCGGGTTGTCCGACAGCGCGCCGAACAGGGCGCTGGTGCCGGTGGTGACGTCCTTACCGACATTGGGGTTGCGGGCGAAGAGGCCGTTCACCTTGTCGATGGTGTTGGACGTCCCGGCCAGCAGCGCGGTCAGCTCGGCCCGGCGGTCGGAGATGGTCTGCGCGGTCTTGACCGAATCCTGCAGCACCCCCATCAGTTCCGGCGCGGACTGGTTGAGCGCGCGGAAGGAGGTGGAGAAGTCGTCGAGGAAGCCGCCCACATCCGGGACCGCCCCGCGCACCCCGGCGAGCCAGGTGTCGACGCGCTCGATGGTGGAGCCGGGCATCCGGCCGCTGCCGTCGAGGGCGTAGGACAGGGTGCCCAGCACCCGGCCCAGCTGCACCGGATCCAGCTTGCCGAGGATGTTGCGGACCGTGGTGAGGGTGTCCTGCAGGGCGATGGTGCCCTTGGAGGTGTCCTCCGCGATCTGCGAACCCTCTTTGATGTGCGCGGAATCGGTTCCGTTGTAGACCAGTTCGACCGAGGTGACGGCGAACAGGTTGGACGGCACCACACGCGCGGTGACATTGGCCGGGATGCCCGAGGTGTACTCGGGCTTCATCTCGATGTGCACCTGCTGCAGCTCGCCCTTGGCGGCCACCGACACATCCTTGACCGCGCCCACCAGCACACCGCGGAACTTCACGTCCGCGTTGGCCGGCAGGCCGTCACCGGTGGTGGTGAGATTCGCGGTGACATTGACCTTTTCGACGAAGTAGCCCTTGTACCGCGCCATCAGGAATCCCAGGATGACGGCCATGACGGTGAGGCCGCAGACTCCGGCGATGAGCAGCTGCCGCATCGTCGGTCCGCGCCCGCTCGGATCGATGATCATCGTGTGCGCCCCCTATCCCGAGATCCGGATACCGGGGTTGACCCCCCAGATCGCCAAGGTCATGAACAGGTCGGCGAAGACGACCGCGATGATGCAGTACTTGATCGCGCGACCAGCGGCCACACCCACGCCCTCCGGGCCGCCGGAGGCGAAATACCCGTAGTAGCACTGGATGAAGGTGGTGATCGCGACGAAGATGATCGCCTTCAGCAGTGAGTACAGCACATCGTGGGGGATCAGGAACTGATAGAAGTAGTGCTGGAAAGTGCCTGTCGCGGTACCGCCCACCAGGGACACGGTCAGCGAACAGGAGATGTAGGCCAGCGGCAGCGCCAGGCAGTACAGCGGCACGATGGCGATCATGGCCGCGATCATGCGAGTGCTGACCAGGTACGGAAGCGGCCGGATGGCAACCGATTCCAGCGCGTCGATCTCCTCGGAGATGCGCATGGCGCCCAGCTGCGCGGTGAACCGGCAGCCCGCCTGCGCCGCGAAAGCGACCGTGGCGAGCATGGGTCCGAGCTCACGCGTGGTGGCGAAGGCGGAGATGGCGCCGGTCAGCGGGCTCAACCCGAGCAGGTTCAGCGAGGTGTAGCCCTGGATGGCGACGGTCATACCGCCGAACGCCGACAGGATCAGCACCACGCCGATGGTGCCGCCACCGACCACGAGATTGCCGTTGCCCCAGGTGACGTCGGACAGCAGCCGCCACACCTCTTTGGGGTACTGCTTGAACGCCATCGGCATGGAGCCGATCGAGCGTAGGAAGAAGAAGACCTGGTGGCCGATGCGGGCCAGCCAGTCGCGCGGCCATCCGGCCGCGCCCTTGATCCGTTGGAACGGCCGCAGCAGCGGCGGTACGTAAGTAGCTGACACGGCTCAGACCATCGCTGGGGGGAAGAAGGAGTTGTACAGCTGCGTGATGATCAGATTGACGCCGAAGAGCATGACCGCCGACATGACCACGGCGGTGTTCACCGCGTTGGCGACACCGCCCGGGCCGCCCTTGGCATTGAGCCCGGAGTCGCAGGCGATGATCGCGGCGAGCAGGCCGAAGATGAGCGACTTCAGCAGGGCGGCAATCAGATCGGCCGTGACGGCGAAGGACGAGAAGGTGCCGATGTAGGAGCCCGGCGTGCCGTTCTGCGCGAAGATATTGAAGACGTAGCCGGTCAGGAAGCCGACGAAAACCACGAAGCCGCAGAGCAGTACGGAGACCAGCATGGCCGCGCCGAGGCGGGGGGCCACCAGCCGCCGCATGGGGTCGACGCCCATCACCTTCATGGCGTCGATCTCCTCGCGGATGGTCCGCGAGCCGAGGTCGGCGCAGATGGCCGAACCGACCGCGCCGGCGATCATGAGCGAGGTGACCAGCGGCGCGCCCTGCTGAATGATGCCCAGTCCGTTGGCCGCACCGATGAACGAGGTCGCACCGACCTGTCCGGCAACCGAACCCACCTGGATCGAGACGATGACGCCGATCGGAATGGCGACCAACAGGGTGGGAGCGGCGGCGACATTGGCCATGAAGGCGCACTGCCGGACGAACTCACCGTAGGGGAAACGTCGGCGGAAGATGGCCACGAAGAGCTCGGTGACCGCCGCGACACCCATCACCATCATGCGGCCGCCGGTTTCCAGCGACCGTTTCGGATGGTCCCGCCAGTACCCCTTGGCCCAATCCACTGCCGTATTCATCCGTGACGCCGGCGGTGGACTCCCCGGTCCCCCCGGGATCGTGGTCGACTGCACTGACTACCCCTCTCGACGCCGGAGTTACCCGCCTCCGGCGACTGTTTGCTTGACGCACCCTACTACGGAGTTAGGAAAAACACACCACCGATTGTGGTTCCGATCATAGAGCCGGATCACATTCACGCTATGGCTGTGAACAGCCACATCAGAGTTGGTTTTCATGCAAAAGAACCTGGCAGATATCTAGAACTTGTTCTAGTTTTCGACTAACTGCCGGAAGATGTGAACACCTATCGGTATCAATTTGTAGGACCAAATTTATCGGAATTCGATAGCCATTGTGCATTGGGCCGATATCCCCATCCAACTAGGTAAGTGCCGCGAAGCCCAGCAGGACACGGCTCGGCAACACAAGGCGGTACAACCGCCAACCGGGCCCGAATACTGACAGGATGTGTAACCGCAGGTTGCGATTCGTGCGGCTTCCGACACCTGGAGGGACATGATCAACAAACTGGCCGGGGCGACCGGCGTGTTCGCCGTCGCTATCGGCACCGTGCTCACCGGCGCCGGAGCCGCTCACGCCGATGGAGGCGCCGTCATCGGCGGCGGCTCCGGGATCATCATCGACGATCAATACGAATGCACCGTCACCACGATCGGTTACGACGGAGCAGGTCGCCTGGTCGGCCTCACCGCCGGTCACTGTGGCGACGCGGGCTCCAAGGTCTGGGCCGAGAAGGACCGGGCCGCAGGGCAGATCGGCCAGTTCGTGTACTCCAACCACGATCTGGACTACGCCGTCATCCAGTTCGATCCGAACCGGGTCATCCCGGTCAACCGGATCGGCGGCGTCACCATCACCGGCATGGGCGGCCCGGCGACCTTCCCCGCCATCGTCTGCAAGGAGGGCCGGACCACCGGCAACACCTGCGGCGTGGCGTGGGGCGACGTCTTCGACACCAATGTCGAGACCTGGAGCCAGATGTGCGTCGTCGAGGGCGATTCCGGCGCGCCGGTCGTCGTCGGCACCACCCTGGTCGGCATGGTCAACGCCTACCTGGCGGTGGCCTGCTTCGGCCCGGAGGTCGGCACCAACATGAGCGCGATCATGGATGACGTCAACGGACGGGGCGGCGTCGGCGCGGGCTACCGGCCCGTCTGACCCGGCCCTCGGTCATCCGAGCCGAGAAATGCCGAAAGCGGCGGTGATTCGAGAATCACCGCCGCTTTCCGTCGTACCGGTCCCGGAGCGTTCCGGCCCGGTCCTAGAGCGTGTTGACGCAGACGACGAAGTTGCGATCGTCGTAGACGTAGCCCTGATCGCCGTCCGGGCAGTCGTCGACGCTGGTGCTGTGCTGCACGATCGACACCACCTTGACGCCCTCGGTGGCCGTCTTGCTGGTGCACGGGATGCGGTGCGCGGTGTCGCCGCCGACCTCCATGCAGTCGCCCACCACCCAGTCGATGGTCAGGCAGAGCGCGCCGGTCTCGGAACCGTTGAGGGTCTCGTAGTAGACCTGGTCGGAGTCCTTGCCGCACTGGGCATTCTTCGGAGCCTTGCCGGTCACCTTGTAATTGGAGTCCTGGCTGCCGCACACCGCCTTGTCGATGGTGGCGTTCTCGGTGGTGCCGCCCAGCTTCACGCAGTCGCCGATCGAGGCGTGGAAGTCGGTCTTGCCACCGCGATCCGCGCGCGGCGTGGTGGTGGGCGCACCGGGCTTACCGGGCTTGGTGGGGGTGTTCCCCGGGGTCTTGGTCGTGGTCGGGAGCACGATATCGCCGGGGGCGGCCGTCGGATGGCCGGTGACGGTGCTCCCACAGCCGGCGAGCAGCAGGGCGGCGACGGCGGAGATCGCGGGCACGACGATCCGGACGGAAAGCTGCTGACGCAACACGGGCGAGTCCTATATTTCGAAACAAACAGGTTTGAGTTGTGCGCCCATGAGTACACCACGGGCACCCAGAAGATCGAATCAAGGCCGCGAACCATTTCATCCGGGCACCCGTATAGGAAGCCATGAGCGCCGACATCCTGGAGCGGTACGTCACCTGGCGGCGGGCCCGCGACGGCGATCCCTTCCGGGTGCGCATGCCCACGCTCGGTTCGGTGCTCTTCACCGGCACCGCCGCGGGTGCGCGGGAACTGTTCCGCGCGCCCACGGATCTGCTGGAACCGCCGCTGCCCAATCCGATCGAGCCGATGGTCGGCGCGGCCTCGCTCATCCTGGCCCGCGCCGAGCGGCACCGGCGCGAGCGCGCCCTGCTCGCGCCCGCCTTCCACCGCAATCGAATCAGCGCCTACGGCAACGCCATTCGCGACGCCACCCGCGCCGAACTGGACGGCGAACGCACCGGGGCGCCGTGGCGGCCGGGCACCCGCGTCGACGCCCGCGCGGCGGCCCGGGCGCTCACGCTGCGGGTGATCCTGGCGGCCGTGTTCGGCATCGACGAGCCCGCACGGCGCGCCGAGTACACCGCCGCCACCACCGCCTTCCTGGAATCCTTCGGCAGCACGCTGTTCCTGGTTCCCGGCTTGCGGCGCCACATGTTCGGGCTGACCGGCTGGGAGCGGTTCGCCGCCGCGCGGGACCGGATCGACGAACTCATCGACGCCGAGGTGACGCGGCGGCGCGCGCACGGCGGCGGCGGCACGGATCTGCTGGCACTGCTGCTGGATACGCGCTACGAGGACGGCGACGCCATCACCGACGCCGACCTGCGCGAGCAGTTGCGCACGCTGCTGGTCGCCGGGCACGAAACCACCGCCACCGCACTGGTGTGGGCGCTGTACCGGCTGCACCGGGAACCGGACACGCTGGCCCGGCTGCGCGCCGAATTGTCCGCTGCCGGAACCGATCCCGATCCGGCCGAGCTGATGAAGCTGCCCTACCTGGACGCGGTCTGCCAGGAGACGCTGCGGCTGCATCCACCGGTGCCGATCGTATTGCGCAGGCTCACCGGCGATTTCACGCTGCTCGGCAAGCCGCTGGTGGCGGGGGACACCATGGGGGTGTCGGTGCACCTGCTGCACACCGATCCCGCGGTGTGGCCGGAACCGCGGCGTTTTCGGCCCGAACGGTTCCTCGAGCGCAAATACGGCCCGTTCGAATACGCGCCGTTCGGGGGCGGTCACCGGCGCTGTATCGGCGCCACCCTGGCCGATTACGAGCTGCGCATCGTGCTGGCAACCGTGCTGAGCGGGGTCCGGATGCGGCTCTCACCACGGTTCGCGCGCGGGGGTGCGCCGATGTCGGTGCCGCACACCATCACGGTCGGACCGCGGCGCGCCATCACGTTCGACATCGTCGAGTCGTGAAGCGACGTCGGTGATCTCGATCACAAGTAGGTTTTGGGAAGCGATCACTCCGAAAGCGGCCGTACCGGTGTCACTTTCGGTGAATCGCCGCCGCCATCGGCGCATACACGCCCACCGAGGAACCGACCCACAGTGTTGTGATCGGGCACACACCTAGCAGTCGGTACGGATAACTAGCAGAACGCGGTTGGCGCACTCGAAAGATCGCTGTAGTAATGGACGCGGGGTTGGGACTACTGCGGGTGAAGTGCGCCCGCGTTCTGCGTGAAGAACAAAGATCTGAGAGGACCAAGCTGTGCGCCATACCCGGTATCGAAAGACGGGACTGATCGCCCTTGCCGCCATCGCGGCAACCGGAGCAGTGGTGGCAGCACCCGCCTCAGCGACTCCGCTATGGCCGGGCGGTCCGGACGTTCCGGGCACCCCCTCCGCGGTCATGCCGCAGCCCGAGCCGGGCTCGCTGCCGACCGACCCGAACGCCAAGGCGCCGATTCCGCCCGCCAACTTCGCGGCCCCGAACGTCAGCCCCGGCGACGGTGACGTGGTCGGCGTGGCCATGCCGATCATCATCAACTTCAAGGACCCGGTCGGCGACCACACCGCCGCCGAGAAGTCGATCCGCATCACCTCCACCAACAAGGTGAACGGCCACTTCTACTGGATGGGCGACAAGCAGGTCCGCTGGCGGCCCGAGAACTTCTGGCCCTCCGGCTCCAAGGTGACCGTGCAGGCCGGCGGCACCGACGTGGCCTACACGGTCGGCGACGAGTTCATCACCACCGCCGACGACACCACCCACATGATCACCGTGACCCGCAATGGCGAGGTCGTGAAGACCATGCCGACCTCCATGGGTAAGAAGGGTCACGAGACCCCGAACGGGACCTACATCGTCAGCGAGAAGAACCGCAAGATGATCATGGACTCGTCCACCTACGGCGTGCCGACCACCGCGGCCGAGGGCTACAAGCTCGAGGTCGAATACGCGACCCGCATGTCCAACAGCGGCATCTTCGTGCATGCCGCCCCGTGGAGCGTGGCGCAGCAGGGCGTCTCCAACGCCTCGCACGGCTGCCTGAACGTCTCCACCGAGGACGCCAAGTGGTTCCAGGAGAACGTGCAGAAGGGCGACCCGGTCATCGTGCAGAACACCGCCGGCGGCACCCTGAACACGGGCGACGGCTGGGGCGATTGGAACTGATGCGGCACTGAGCCGCCAACTCGCAGCGAGGGTCCCGCTCGATCGGAGCGGGACCCTCGCTTGTTTTCTGTTGGCTAACCGTTCATTCGGTTTTGGTCTCGAAACATCTTGGGCGGTCGTACGATTCGCCCCATGTCCGCGCCCCTAGATGGTGTGAGCGGTGAACAGTCGGTGGCGGAGAACGACCGACAGTTCAGCGAGCTACCATCCGGAATTAACCAGACAGTTGCCATAGGCCGTAAAGCTGCGCGGGTGCGATCTTGGCCCGAACGAGTACTCCCGACGCCCCCCGGGCGCGGGTGGCGAAGCAGACCCTGGCGGGACTACGCGCTCTTCACCGTCCTGGTCGCGCCCAACCTGATCCTGTTGGGGCTGTTCGTCTATCGGCCGCTGATCGACAACGTGCGTCTGTCCTTCACCGACTGGAACATCTCCGCGACCACCCTGAATTGGGTCGGATTCGACAACTACACCGAATGGTTCGGGCGCGACGACACCTGGCAGATCGTCGGCAATACCGTCGTGTTCACCGTCGCCGCGGTGCTCGGCAGCATGATCCTGGGCCTGGCCCTCGCGCTGCTACTGGACCGCAAACTGGTCGGGCGCAATGTGGTTCGATCCGCCATCTTCGCGCCGTACGTGATCTCCGGCGCTGCCATCGGCGTGGGCTTCCAGTTCATCTTCGACCCCGGCTTCGGCCTGATCCCGGACCTGCTGCAGCGGATGGGAATCCACTCACCCGACTTCGCGCAGGACCCGCACTGGGCGCTGTTCATGATCACGGTCACCTACATCTGGAAGAACCTGGGCTACAGCTTCGTCATCTATCTGGCGGCGCTGCAAGGCGTTCGGGCCGACCTGATGGAGGCCGCCGAGATCGACGGCGCGAGCCGCTGGACCACTTTCACCCGGGTGTTGCTGCCGCAGCTGCGGCCCACCACCTACTTCCTGTCGATCACGGTGCTGCTCAACTCGCTGCAGGTCTTCGACCTCATCAATGTGATGACGCGCGGCGGGCCCATCGGCACCGGCACCACCACCATGATCTACCAGGTCTATCGCGAATCCTGGGTGAACCAGCGGGCGGGCTACGGCGCGGCCGTGGCCACCATCATGTTCCTGGTGCTGCTGATCGTGACATTGATCCAGGTGCGCGTCATGGACCGAGGGGACGAGAAGTGAAGCGGCTGAACCTACTGCGCGCGTTCAACGATCGGGAGTTGTGGGCCAAGGTGTTCGGCTACGCCGCCATGGTGTGCGTGCTGATCATCATCGGCGTCCCGCTGTACTACATCCTCACGCGCTCGTTCATGGCGCACGCGGAGGTCTACTCCCAGCCGGTCAGCTACTGGCCGAAACAGTGGCTGGCCTCCAACTATCACGACGCCACCACCACGCTGCCGTTCTGGCAGTTCCTGCGTAACTCCATCATCGTGACCAGCATCGTGTCCGCGGTGAAGTTCGTGCTCGGCGTGCTCAGCGCCTACGGACTGGTGTTCCTGCGCTTCCCCGGCAAGAACATCGTGTTCCTGGTGATCATCGCGGCGCTCATGGTGCCCAACCAGATCACCATCATCTCCAACTACGCGCTCATCGCGCAGCTGGGCTGGCGGAACACCTTCCAGGGCATCATCGTTCCGCTCTGCGGCGTCGCCTTCGGCACCTTCCTCATGCGCAACCACTTCCTGTCGCTGCCCTCCGAGGTGATCGAGGCGGCGCGGATGGACGGCGCGGGCTGGTGGCGGCTGCTCACCCGGGTGGTGCTGCCCATGTCCGGGCCCACCATGGTGGCGTTCGCGGTGGTCACCCTGGTGAACGAGTGGAACGAATACCTGTGGCCGTTCCTGATGGCCGACGACGCGCGGGTCGCCACCCTGCCGGTCGGCCTGACCCTGCTCCAGAACACCGAGAACCCCAGCGTCACCAACTGGGGACCGGTCATGGCCGGGGTCATCCTGACCATGCTTCCCATCCTCGTCGTCTTCCTGGTGCTCCAGCGCCAGATGATCAAGGGCCTCACCTCCGGTGCGGTCAAGGGTTAAGTCCCAGAAGGAGATCCCTGTGTCCGAATCACGATTTCCCGCGCTCTCGCGTCGCGGCTTCCTCGGCCTGGCCGGTGCGGCCGCCGGCGCCGCGGCCCTGACCGCGTGCGCCGGTTCCGGTGGCGGCGGCACCCAGGGCGGCGACTCGAAGACCATCACCTTCTGGTCCAACCACCCGGGCACCTCCAAGGACCAGGAAACCGAGCTGATCAACCGGTTCCAGGCCAAGTACCCGGACCTGAAGGTCAACCTGGTCGACGCCGGCAAGAACTACGAGGAGGTCGCGACCAAGTTCAATGCCGCGCTCTCCGGCGGCGAACTGCCCGACGTGGTCATCCTGTCCGACGTGTGGTGGTTCAACTACGCGCTCAACGGCACCATCGAGCCGCTGGACAGCCACTTCGCCAGCGCCGGGGTGAACGTGTCCGATTACGTGGACACCTTCATCGGCGACTACAAGTTCAACGGCAAGACCTGGGCGCTGCCGTACTCGCGCTCGACGCAGATCTTCTACTACAACAAGGACGTCTGGGCGAAGGCCGGGCTGCCCGACCGCACCCCGAACAGCTGGGACGAATTCGACGAGTGGGGCCCCAAGATCCAGGGCGTGCTCGGCGGCGACAAGTGGGCGCACGGCTGGGGCGACGCGAAGAACTACCTGGCCTGGACCTTCCAGGGCCCGTGCTGGACCTTCGGTGGCGCGTACTCCGACGAGTGGAAGCTCAAGTTCACCGACCCGGCCACCGTCAAGGCCGGCCAGTACCTGCGCGACTCCATCAACACCAAGAAGTACGCCAGCATCCGGCCCACCTACGCGGTCGACTTCGGCAACGGCATCATCGCCTCCGCCATCGGCTCCACCGGTGACCTCAAGAGCATCAAGACCAACTCCGCGGGCAAGACCGAATTCGGCACCGGCTTCCTGCCGCACCCGAACGGGGCGGGCGCCACCACCGGTGGTGCGGGCCTGGCGATTCCGTCGCGCATCAGCGACGCCCGCAAGGAGAACGCGCTGAAGTTCATCGACTTCATCACCAACGCGGCCAACACCTCCTACTTCTCGCAGGCCACCGGCTACATTCCGGTACGCAAGTCGGCGCAGCAGGATCCGAGCATGGCGGACTTCCTGTCCAAGAACCCGAACTTCAAGACCGCCATCGAGCAGCTGCCGCTGACCAAGCCGCAGAACTACGCGCGCGTGTTCGTGCCCGGCGGCGACCAGATCATCGGCACCGGGCTCGAGCAGATCGGCCTGCAGAACCGGGATGTCGCAGGCGCTTTCGGCGACATCGGCAACCAGCTGCAGACCATCATCGACCGGCAGATCACACCCAAGCTGCCCAAGTAAGAACTAGCCCTCACGCTGCCGTCAGGGGCCGGAGGCGTCGCTCCGCCTCCCCGTGCTTGCCCGCGTAACCACGTAGGCCCCCCGGCAGCGTGAGTATTGAACAAGGAGACCCGCCCGACATGGCGACTGTGCAGTTCGAGGGTGTTTCCCTCACCTATCCGGGTGCGCCCGGCCCCGCGGTCGACGACCTGAACCTGGAGATCGCCGACGGCGAATTCCTGGTGCTGGTCGGGCCTTCGGGCTGCGGCAAGTCCACCAGTCTGCGCATGCTGGCGGGTCTCGAAGCGGTGACCGCCGGGCGGCTGCGCATCGGCGGCCTGGACGTCACCGGCCTGCCGCCGCGCTCGCGCGACGTGGCCATGGTGTTCCAGAGCTACGCGCTCTACCCGAACATGACCGTGGCGGACAATATGGGATTCGCGCTGCGCAATGCCGGAATGAGCAAGGCCGACACCCTGGTTCGGGTCAAGGAGGCCGCGGCCATGCTGGAGCTCGAGGACCTGCTGGACCGCAAACCCGCGCGGCTGTCCGGCGGCCAGCGGCAGCGCGTCGCCATGGGCCGGGCCATCGTGCGGCGGCCGCAGGTGTTCTGCATGGACGAACCGCTGTCGAATCTCGATGCGAAACTGCGGGTCTCGACCCGCTCGCAGATCGCCGCACTGCAGAAGCGGCTCGGCACCACCACCGTCTACGTCACCCACGACCAGGTCGAGGCCATGACCATGGGACACCGGGTGGCGGTGATGAAGGACGGGAAGCTGCAGCAGGTCGCCGCGCCACGGGAGCTCTACGACAACCCGGTCAACACCTTCGTCGCCGGATTCATCGGATCGCCCGGCATGAATCTGCTCACCGCGCCCGTGCGCGAGGGCGCGGCCGTGCTGAACGAGCTGCGAATCCCGCTGCCGCACAGCGTCGACGGCGCGAGCGTCATCATCGGCATCCGGCCGGAATCGTGGGAGGTCACCACCGACGCGAGCGATGCGCTCGCGGTCGAGGTGGAGCTGCTCGAGGAGCTGGGCTCGGAGTCGTTCGTCTACTCGCACGGCGTGGCCGACGAATGGTCCAGCCGTTCGGGCCGGGTGGTGGCGCGCGTCGACCGGCGCTTCCAGGTCGCGCTCGGCGACCGGCTCTACCTGACGCCCAAGCAGGACGAACTGTTCTTCTTCGACGCCGAAACCGAAGAGCGCCTACGCTGATCCACCGCTCCCCGGCCTCGAGCCCCACCCGTCGGGACGGGGCTCGAGGTCTTCAGCCGTGAGTGATCACCAGATCTTCACGCGCTCCGCGGGATCCAGGTAGAGAGCATCGCCGGGAGTGACCTCGAAGGCTTCGTGGAAGCTGTCGAGGTTGCGGACGACGCCATTGCAACGGAACTCCGGCGGGGAGTGCGGATCGACCGCGAGACGGCGAATCGCCTCCTCCGAGCGAGCCTTGGTGCGCCACACCTGCGCCCAGCCGAAGAACACGCGCTGCAAGCCGGTCAGCTGGTCGAGGACGGGGGAGTCCTGACCTTCGATGGCGATCTTGTACGCCTCCAGCGCGATCGAGAGACCACCCAGATCGCCGATGTTCTCACCGATGGTGAACTCGCCGTTGACCGTGTGGTCGTCGGACAGGTCCTTGGGCGAGAAGGTGCTGTACTGGGCGATCAGCGCCTTGGTGCGCTTGCCGAACTCGGTGCGGTCCGACTCGGTCCACCAGTCGATCATGTTGCCGTCGCCGTCGTACTTCGAACCCTGATCGTCGAAGCCGTGGCCGATCTCGTGGCCGATGACCGCGCCGATCCCGCCGTAGTTGGCGGCGTCGTCGGCGTTCATATCGAAGAACGGGGGCTGCAGGATCGCTGCCGGGAAGACGATCTCGTTCATGCCCGGGTTGTAGTACGCGTTCACCGTCTGCGGGGTCATGAACCACTCACCGCGGTCCACCGGGCCGCCCAGCTTGTTCAGATCCCGGTCGTGCTCGGCGGCGTACCCGCTGCGGTAGTTGCCCACCACGTCGGCGGGATCCACGGTGACGGCGGCGTAGTCGCGCCACTCCTCCGGGTAGCCGATCTTGGGGGTGAACTTCTCCAGCTTGGCCAGCGCGGCCTTCCGGGTGTCCGGGCCCATCCACTCCAGCTGGGAGATATTGCGGCGGTAGGCCTCCTGCAGGTTCTCCACCAGCTCGACCATGCGGGCCTTGGCCGCGGGCGGGAAGTGCCGGGCCACATAGAGTTTGCCGACCGCCTCGCCGAGCAGGTCCTGCACCAGGGAGACGCCGCGCTTCCAGCGCTCCCGGTTCTCCTGCGCGCCGGTCAGGGTGCGGCCGTAGAAGTCGAAGCTCTCCTCGACCAGGGCCTCGGTGAGATACGGGGCGCGGGCCTTCACGACTCGCCAGGCGGCCCAGCCCTTCCAGTCCTCCAGCGACTCCGACGCCCAGGTCTGGGCGAAGGTGCGAACGTAATCGGGCTGGCGCACCACCAGTTCCGCGAACAGCTCCGCGCCCGAGCGGTCCAGGCCGGCGGCCAGCGCGGAAGTCCAGGCGGTCCAGTCGAATTCCGGGTTCTCTGCGGCCAGGTCCGCGAAAGTCACCAGGTTGTAGCTCAATTCGGCGTCGCGACGGCGCACCACGTCCCAATGGCCCGCGGCCAGCTTGGCTTCCAGGTCGAAGACCCGCTGCGCGTCGTAGTCCAGGCCCGCCAGCTCGAACATGCGGCGCATGTGGGCGACGTACTTCGCGCGGATCTCCGCGTATTCGTCCTTGTGGTAGTACGACTCGTCGGGCAGGCCGATGCCGGACTGGGTGGCGTGCACCAGGTAGCGGGTGGAGTTCTTGTCGTCGGTGTCGACGTAGAAGGCCAGCGCGCCGCCGACGCCGGTGCGCTGCAGGCGGCCGATGAGGGCGGCGAACTCCGCGCGGTCGGCGACCGCGGCGACGGCGGCCAGCTCCTCGGTGATCGGGGTCAGCCCCGCGGCCTCGATGACCTCGGCGGCCATGAAGCTGTTGTACAGATCGCCGATCTTGCGTTCTTCGGATCCGGGCGCGGCCTCGGCGGCCGAGGCGTCTTGGATGATCCTCTGCACATCCAGTTCGGCCTGGTCGTAGAGCGTGCGGAAGGCACCGTCGACCGCCCGGTCGGCCGGTATTTCATAGGTGTCCAGCCATTTGCCGTTGACGTGCGCGAACAGGTCGTCCTGCACCCGAACGTCCGCGTCACGGAAGGACAGGTCGATACCGGAGGGAGGCGTCAGCTGCGAAGTCACGATCCCCAGTATGCCCACTGCGAGGGCATCCGGCCGGGGTGTGTGAACTTCGCACCCATTGCGTTCACGATGGGTGAACGCACCGATTCAGGCGCCGACCGGCACCCGGTCGAATTCCCCGTCCCGGGCGCCGTCGACGAAAGCGCGCCATTCGCCGGGGGTGTACACCAGGGTGATCGGTCCGTGCCGGAGTGAGGTGTGGCCGTCCGCACCGGTCTCCGCCATGAGCGCGGTGCGGTGGATATGGCGGCCCAGCACGACGGCCAGGAATGTCATCCATTCGGCCGCGGTGACGGTGATGATGGGCTCGTCGTCAGGGCGATGTTCCGGATTGCGCCGGTACTTGCTGTCGCGGATGAGCACCGCATCACCGTCGAATCGAACCTCCACGCACTGATTTCCGTTATTGGTACGAGTCGACGTGAACCAGCCGCTGGATTCCGGCTGATACTTCGCGGTGGTAAGCATGTGCAGCATTTTACCGTTACGCATGCGTCTCCTACCCTTGCGAATAGCGTTTGATGAGCTCCAAAGATTCTGCGCGACCGAGTGATTGGTCGAGTGCGCGCACAAATGCGAACCGCAGATCGCGAATCTGATCCGGATCCTCCACGGCCCCACCGAAAACCGCGCTCTCCACCCAGGTGAAGGTGGGAAGACTTTCGGAAGCGAAATCCAGCAGATGGAAACTCGAACCACCCAGCATCGCGCCGCGTGTCGCGGTGAATGGAATCACCCGCACCGAAATGGAATCCAGTTCGTCGAGCAGTGTCGCCAGATGTTCGAGTTGGCCGCGCAATACTTTCGGGCCGCCGATCTGCTGCAACAAGGTGGCCTCGCCGATCACCGCGGTGAGCTCCACCCGGTCGTCGCCGCGCAGCCGTTCCTGCCGCTTCAGCCGCACCGCCACCAGCTGTTCCACCTGCACCGGACGGATCATGACGTCGGCGCTGATCAGCGCCCGCGCGTATTCCTCGGTCTGCAGCAGGCCCGGCACGACCAGGCTGTCGTAGCTGAGGATGCTCTCCGCGCCCAGCTCCATGCCGTAATACCGTTGCAGCTCAGGCCCGATCAGCGCCGAGGACTTGGCCCACCAGCCGCGCTCCTTGCTGAGCAGCAGCAGCTCCAGCAGTTCGTCGCGCTCCTCGCCCTCCACCTCCAGCAGCTCCAGCACCGGGCCGATGGTGGTCGCGGTGAGGACGCGGCGGCCCTTCTCCACATGCGACCAATTGGCCGGGGTGAAGCCGACGCGCTTGGCGAACGTCGCCGAATCGAAGCCGCACTGCTCGCGTAATTCACGCAGCCGCAGGACCAGCTCCCACCGGGCGACGGTAGGCGAGACGGGTGCCATGGCGACCGATGCTACGCCGCGAAACTCGCTGGCGTGTGACTATTGTCATAGTGATTGCGCGGGCTTACTGTCGGTAGCAGGAGGTTCGCCATGAGCGCGCTGGACCCGTCGTCGTACACCGCCACCCAGGAAGCGCTGGCCCGGTGCAGACGCTACCGCAAGGACCACGGGCTGTACGGCGTGGTGGATTCGACGCTGGGCCGAATCATGTTGGAGGTCGGGGCCGTCGGCGCCGTGACCATGCCCGCCGAGCTGGGCCGCAGGGTCCGCGACCAGCTCACCGCGCGCGAGCGGCGCGGTCCGGTCATCGCCCATCCGCGCTCCGGCCGCTGGACCTTCCTCACCGGACCCAGCGACGACTCATATCTCGACATCACGCTGTTCTCGGATCTTTTCCGCGATTGCGCATCCGTTGCGCAGCCCGGCAGCACCATCGTGTTGCCCTCACCCACCGACGAGCACAACGCCTACCGCACCTGGATTCACCCGCCGGAAGGGGACTTTCGACCGGAACTGTCGGAAGTGCTGGCGGCCGTACGCGAATGCCACCCGGGGGCAGCCGGATCCAGCACCGGCGGCGTCAGCGCGTCGGAACCGGTGTGAGCGTCACGCTGAACTTGTCCTCCAGCCGCTGATCGAACTCACGCTGGCACTGATCGACCTTGGCCTGATCGCCGTTGGCGTCGCGGACACAGTCCAGGAAGTCGGTGGCGCCGGTGTCCTTGAACACCGTCCACACCAGCACGCCGATCACCGCACCGCCGATCAGGCTGATCACACCCATGATCGTGCCCGTCAGCGCCATCCCGAAGCCCCCGGCCGCCCCGCGCCGCGCCTTCATCACCGCGATCAGGCCCAGCACGATGGCCACCACGCCGCAGATCAGGCCGACGATGGTGAACAGGACGGTCCAGAACGTCAGCAGGCCGATGATGCCGAAGACCAGGGCGGTGATCGCCATGCCCTTGCGCTGCGGCGACTCCTGCCAGTACTGCCCGCCGCCCGGCGGCGGATAGTTGCCCGGCGGCGGGTACGCGCCCGGCGGGTAGTTCCCCGGCTGCCCCTGCTGCGGCGGGTAGTTTCCCGGCTGCCCCTGCTGCGGCGGGTACTGACCGTACTGGTCCGGCGGCGGGTACTGGTTCATGGGCCGATGCTATTGCCCGCCGAGCCGGGCATGCATTTCCCACACCAGGATCTCCGACGGCAGGTTGGCCGTGACCCGCTGGCCGCCGCTGCGGGCCAGCCGGACCGCGTCGCCCTCGTACAGGGTCCCCGCGCCCTCCATCTCCACCTCGCCGCGTGCGACGAAAACGTGCAGGTAGGGGGCCTCGGGTAGGCGGACCTCGGCGCCCTCACCGGGCATCCGGGCCACATGCATGGCGGAATGGCTGCTGGCGATGGCGATGGCCGTGCGGTCGCGGTAGCGGGGCAGGCCCGAGGCCACCGTGACCAGGTCGCCGCTCGCGAGTTCGGCGTCGATCTCGAGCTGCTGGTAGCCGGGGGTCAGCCCGGAGTCGTCGGGCACCACCCACATCTGCACGAAATGCACCGGCTCCTGGTGTTCGGGCGCATTGCTGAGCCGCCAGGAGTCGTTCTTCTCCGAGTGCAGGATGCCGGTGCCGGCGCTCATCCGCTGGGCCAGGCCCGGGTAGATGACGCCGTTGTGGCCCAGGGAATCCTGATGCACCAGGCTGCCGCTCAGCACCCACGTGACGATCTCCATGTCCCGGTGCGGATGGGTCTCGAACCCCTCGCCGGGCAGGACGATGTCCTCGTTGTTGACCAGCAGCAGGCCGTGATGGGTGTTGTCGGGATCGTAGTGTTCTCCGAAGGAGAAAGAATGCTTCGAATCCAGCCACGCCACACGGGTTTTCATGCGGTCGCCGCCACGATGGATATCGATGTGTGGTGTCGTGAGGGTGGACACCGCCGTACTCCTCTCACCGGCGAGCACCGATCGGATTCCAGGGTAGGGGCCGATACAGCGGCCCAACTTGAATTCCGGGTTAAATTCTAGCGTGCGGGCAGCGCTGCCCCACCTGCCGCCGACCAGGTACTACGCTTCCGGCAATCGACCCGGGCAAATGCTCGGCGATTGTCCGGTCGCCCGGTCGCCACCTTCCCGGATCCCGCCCCGACCATCAGCGGGTTTCGGTCGGCGACCGTATCATGATGTGCCGCAAGCGAAACGGGAGGGAGAGCAGGGGGATGCGACCCGAGGTACTCGCGGGCATCGAGCGCGAACTCCGGCAGCAGGCCGAGAGCGAGGGGATCGCTCATTTCGTCATGGGCGTGGCCGTCTTCCGGGACGGCAAACTCCTGGTCGTACGGCGTGTCGAGGAAGGCTCGCACGCGGGGATGTGGGAACTGCCGGGCGGCGGCGTGGAATCGGGGGAGACCTTCGCCGACTGCGTGGCCCGCGAGCTGTTCGAGGAGACCGGGCTGCGGGTCGTGAACATCACCGATGTGCTGGGCGGCTTCGACTACGCCACCCGCACCAAGTCGCGGGTCCGCAAATACAGCTTCGTGGTCGAGGCCGAACCCGGCGAGATCCGGCTCGACCCGCTCGAGCACGACCGCTACCAGTGGATCGATTCCGACAGCGTCGACAACCTGCCCATGGCCGATGACATGCGCGCCGCCGTGTTCGCCCTGGTGACCACGCACCCGTCGCGGTGACCGCGCCCCCGCCCGCCGAGCCGCGCACCCGGCTCGCCGCGGTGACGGCCGCGCTGCGCGACAACCCGGGCACCCTGCGCCTGACCATGGTCCGGCTCACCGGGCAGTTCGGCGACGGCATGTTCCAGGCCGCGCTGTCGGGCGCGATCCTGTTCAACCCCGAGCGGCAGACCGATCCGCTGGCCATCGCCGGGGGCTTCGCCGCGCTGCTGCTGCCGTATTCGATCATCGGGCCGTTCGCGGGCGCGCTGCTCGACCGCTGGGACCGCCGCCGGGTGCTGCTGTACGCCAACCTGCTGCGCGCGGTGCTCATCCTGGCCACCGCGGCCGGGCTGCTGGCCGGGATCCGGGCCACGCCGCTCCTGCTGGGCGCGCTGGCCGTGGTCGGGGTGAGCCGCTTCGTCGGCGCGGGCGTGTCCGCGTCGCTGCCCAAGGTGCTGTCCCAACGCTGGCTGGTCCCGATGAACTCGGTACTGGCGACCGTGGCGTCCGGATGCGCGATTCTCGGCGCGGGCCTGGGGTTCTCGCTCATCGGGCTGATCGGGGCCGGTGACTTCGCGTCCGCGGTGGCGACCGCCGCCAGCGCCTCGGGCTCGATCGTGAGCGGGCTGGTGGTGGCCGGATTCCGGCCCCGGGCACTGGGTCCCGACCGGGACGGGCCCACCGGCGACACCGCGGGCGGGCTCGCCACCGTGCGGGCCATCATGGCCGGACTGCGCCGGGGCGCCACCGCGGCCTGGGGATCGCGGGACGTGACCACCGCCTTCCTCGGGATCGGCGCGCACCGCGTCGTGTTCGGCGCGGACACCCTGCTCATGGTGCTGGCGCTGCGCCGCGGCGACGAGTCCGCGGTCGGCACCCACCTCGCCAAGTTCAGCGCGGCCATCACCGCGACCGGGGCTGGACTGGTGACCGCGGCCGTGGTGGCCCCCTTCCTGATCCCGCGGCTGGGCCGCCCGCGCACCGTGGTGAGCTGCCTGGTGGCCGCGATCATCGTGCAGCTGACCCTGGTCACGCCGATCACCGTCGCCACCGGCGAGACCGAGCGGCGGGCGGAACTGCTGCTGCTCGCGGCGGCCTTCCTGCTCGGGCTGGCCGGGCAGGTCATCAAGCTGACCGGCGACGCGGCCATGCAGATCGAGATCGACGACACCCACCGCGGCCAGGTGTTCGCGCTGCAGGACACGATCTTCAACATCACCTTCGTGCTGGCGCTGGCCGGGACCGCGCTGCTGATCCCGGCGGACGGGCGCTCCCCCGCGGTGGTGGTGGCCGCGGCCGCCGTCTACGCCTGCGGAATCGTCGCCATCGGGGCGAATTGCCGCCGACGGACCGGTCCGTCCGCGGCATAGATATCGGCTCGATCACACCGGCCCGGCGACACGCGGCAGCGCTCTGGCGGATGCGACCGGGCCCGATACCGTGGATTCAATGACTGCGCGGCGCTCCGAAGCACCTGCGGCACTGGCACTCTCCAGCCTGGCGATGGCCGGGGTCATGTTGCTGCCCGGCGTGCCCGCCACCGCGAACGCCCTGGCGCCCTGGGCCCCGCCGCCGCTGAACGCCTGCGGCGAAACGGGATTCGATCCGCAGGCCCGGAAACCGAATCCGGACCTCCCGCCGCCGCCACCCCCGCCGGTGGACACCACCATCCACATCCAGCTCCCGGTCCCGAAGTTCACGCCGGTCCCGATCCCCGGACCCCGCCAGAACAACACCCGGATCGACCCGGCGCCGCTGCCCGCGGACCCGTGCGCCAACCCGTGCCCGGACATTCGCACCGACCAGAGCCCCCGGCCCGAGAACCTCCCGCCCGAGACCGAACCCGCCGAGCCGGGCGACGACGAGGACACCACCGACGAGCCGCCCACCACCGAGCCGGCACCCGAACCCGCGCCCCCGCCGCCGGCCAACAGCGGATCGGGCGGAATTCCGTTGCCGCGGCTGCAGATCGATCAGGTCCCCGAGACCATTCCGATCCCGATCCCCGGCGGGGAGCCCCCCGAACCGCAGCCGCAGCCCGCACCGGCCGTGCCGTCGCCGGCGCCCGCGCCGGTCGCCGCCCCCGTCGCCCCCGTCGCCCTCGACGCACTCGAGCTGGTGAACCAGGTGACCGGGCACGGCTCCAGCAACCGCACCGACATGCGCTGGTCGGTGGACGGCACCGACCTCGGCCTCATGTGGGAGACCGAGCCCGGGCGGATCGCCGTCGTGTTCGGCGACACCTTCGGCAAGGGCTGGGAGCCGGTCGGGGCGGGCAACGGCGACCAGGACTGGCGCAGCAACGCCATCGCCTTCAGCACCGAGCGCGACCTGTCCAAGGGCCTGGTGCTGGACACCTTCGCCCAGGACAGCCGCTGCCACGCGGCCGAGATCCTGGCCAGCCGCAAGGTCGACAACTTCGAGATCACCACCATCCCCACCTCGGGATTCGCGCTGCACGGCCGCCAGTACCTGACCTACATGTCGGTGGCGCGGTGGAGCCGCCTGAAGCCCGGCATGTGGTGGACCACCCTGGGCGGGCTGGCCTGGTCCGACGACGGCGGCGACACCTGGACCAAATCCGAATGGGCGCGCTGGGACAACGTTTTCGGACTCGGGCGGTTCCAGGTCATGGCGATGACCCCGCACGACGGGTACGCGTACATGTTCGGCACGCCCAACGGCCGGTTCGGCACCATCGCGCTGGCCCGGGTGCCCAGCGATCAGGTGCTCGACAAGTCGGCGTACCAGTACTGGATCGGCAACACCTGGGTACCCGCGTTCGGACCCGACGAATTACTGGCCACGCCGGTGATTTCCGGAACCGCCGGGGAGGTGTCGGTGCGCTACGACGCGTCGACGCGGCGGTGGCAGATGCTGTACCTGGACCTCGACCGGGGGGCGCTGGTGCTGCGCACCGCCGCCGAACCGCAGGGGACGTGGACCGATCCGGTGACGCTGGTCAACACCGGCGAATACCCCACCACCTACGGCGGATTCATCCATCCCTGGTCGAGCGGGAACGATCTGTACTTCACCATGTCGGCGTGGAACAGCTACAACGTGTACCTCATGCACGCCAAACTGAAGTAGCGCAACGGAATCCGTGCGGCCGCGCGGTCACTCGACGCGCCGGAAGCGCAGCGGCTGCCCCGGCCGGGCCTGCGCCACCGTGTCCACATCGGCGTCCACCACCACCGCGATCACCGGATAGCCGCCGGTGATCGGGTGATCCGCGAGGAAGACGACGGGCTGACCGCTGGGCGGCACCTGCACCGAACCCAAGGCCATACCCTCCGTGGGCAATTCACCGGCGACGCTGCGCCGCAACGCGGGCCCGCGTCGCCGGTCCAGCCGTGCGCCGATCCGGTCGGTGTCCGGCGACACCGTCCACTCGCCCGCGAAAAGCGCTGCGGCATCGGTGAACCAGTCGGCCCGCGGGCCGGGCACCGCGCGCACCGTGAGCAGGTCGTTGCCCAGCGCCGGAACCGGCGCGACGTCCACGATCGGCAGCGCGCGCGGCGGCGGGCCCACCGGCAGCAGGTCACCCGGGCGCAGCGGTTCGGGGCCGATGCCGGAGAGGGTGTCGCGGCTGCGGGAACCCAGCACCGGCGAGACCTCGATCCCGCCCCGCACCGCTACATAACTGCGCAGACCGGTGGCGGCGAGCCCCAGCCGAAGCCGTTGGCCCTCCTCGATTTCGAGCACGCTGGCCGTGCCCATCGGGCGGTCGTCGACGGTGACGGGGGCCGACGCGCCGGTCACCGCCACTGTGACATGCCGCTGGGCCAGTAGCTCCAATCCGCCCAGCAGCACTTCGATGCCCGCCGCGCCTTCGGAGTTGCCGACCAGTCGGTTCGCCAACCGGAGTGAGGCCCGGTCCGCGGCCCCGGCCGCGCCCACCCCCGAATCGAACCAGCCCGGACGGCCCAGATCCTGAATGGTGGCCAGCGGCCCCACCCGATCGACCCGCAGTGCGCTCATGACTTACCTCCCCGCGTCGACGAACCTGACCGGCGTCCCCGCCCGCACGAGGGCGGGCGGATCCCGGTCCACATCCCACATCGATGAATCGGTGGTGCCGATCAACTGCCATCCGCCCGGGCTGCGGCGCGGGTAGACGGCCGAATAGCCGCCCGCCAGGGCCACCGCGCCCGCCGGGATCGCGGTCCGCGACTGGGTGCGCCGCGGCACGGTCAGCCGGGCGTCGGGTGATTCCAGATAGCCGAAACCGGGCGCGAAACCCACGAAGGCGCAATGCCATACGGTCCCGGTGTGCTGGGCGACGACCTCGGCCTCGGACAGGCCGAGGAGGCGCGCGACCTCGGGCAGATCCTCGCCGTCGTAGCGGACCGGGATCACGACCGGTTCGCGGGGCGCGGCCCGCTCACCCCGATCGCCGACGGCGTCGTCACGAGTCCAGCCGTCGAGGGCGGAAGGCCGCGCCGGTGACCGCCGATCACCGGCACCGACCCGGGCCGCCGAGTCCAGCCGGTTCAGCAAGGCCAGCAACCGCTTTCGCACCGGCTCCCGCGACCGCGGCGAATCCAGGGTCACCAGCACGGTTTCGGCGGCGGGCAGGACATCCAGCACGCCACGCGGCCGCGGCTCCAGCGCGGACACCAGCGCGGCGACCATGGCGTGGTGCGGTGGAATCACCAGCAGCGCACGGTCACCCGCCGCCCGCACCTCGCCGGCGGCGTCGATCTGCCGGGGATCGGTCATGGCACACCATTCCCGATCAGGTGAAAGCCCGCACGGGCGTACCGGATTCGTCGAGTGCCGCGCGGATCCGGCGCGCCATCTCGACCGCCGCCGGCGTGTCGCCGTGCACGCAGATGCTGGCCGCCGTCACCGCCACCGTGCCGCCGTCCACGGCCGTCGCCTTGCCGTCCCGCGCGATCGACAGCGCCTGCGCCACCGCCGCGTCCGCGCCGAGTACGGCGCCGGGCAGCCCACGCGGGGCGAGCAGACCCTCCGGCGTATAGGCGCGATCGGCGAAACCCTCACCCACGAACGGAGTTCCGGCCGCCCGGGCCGCGTGCTCGAGCTCCGTGCCCGCCGGGCCCAGCAGGGCCAGATCGGTGTCGAAGTCGCGCAGCGCCGCGACGATCGCGTCGGCCAGCGCCCGGTCGGCGGCCGCCTGGTGATACAGCGCGCCATGGGGTTTCACGTAGCGGACCCGGTCCCCGGCCGCGGCGGCGAAGCCGGCCAGCGCGCCGATCTGATACAGCGTCTCGTCCCGCAGGTCGTCCGGGGTGACGGCGATGGCGCGGCGGCCGAACCCGGCCAGATCGCGATGGCCCACGTGCGCGCCGATCCGGACGCCCTTCTCCACGGCCAGGGCGCAGGTGCGGCGCATGATGGCCGGATCGCCCGCGTGGAAGCCGCAGGCGATGTTCGCGCTGGTGACCACGTCCAGCATGGCGGCGTCATCGCCCATGGCCCAGTCGCCGAAACCCTCACCGAGGTCGCTGTTCAGATCCAGCGTCATCCGCGTCCTCCCGCTGTCGTCGTGATCCGATTGTGGGCGCGCCCGCATCCGGCGACAAGAATGTCACGACAGAAACTGTGTCATGGATCACAGCAATGTGCGGCCGGTTCCGGCGGCGGTCCAGGCATCAATACGCGTAGACGTCCACCCGACATCCCGGTCGTGCAGGCGGGCGGACACCTCGATCCCGGTCACGGCGTCAGCTCTCCCAGCAGGGCGCCCAGGTGGCGCGGCGCGGGGGAGCCGTGCGCGAGCATCGCGTCGTGCCAGTCCCGCAGGGGAGTGGCGGCGGGGCGCGCGGCGGCCAGCGCGGCCACCTCGGTGTAGCCGACGAAATAGGTGGAGAGCTGGGTGAAGGTGAGCAGGGTGCGACGCCATTTGCCGGCGGCCTCGCCCTCCTCCTGGAAGCCGCGGTCGAGCATCAGGCGCATGGCCTCGGACTCGGTCATGGCGTCGCAGTGCACGGACTGGTCCAGGATGGCGTTGATGGTCATGCGGAGGTGGGACTTCAACTGCTGCAACCGGACCGGGAGCCCGCCGAAACCGGTGTCGGCCATGAGCTTCTCGGTGTAGACGGCCCAGCCCTCGATGAAGGTCCCGCTCGAGCACAATGCGCGGACCGCGGTCGAACCGCGGAAGCGGCGGGCCCGCGCCAACTGGAGATAGTGGCCGGGCATGGCCTCGTGCACGGTCAGATTGCGCATCATGTGGTCGTTGTATTCGCGATAGAACGACGCCGCCCGCTCCGGCGACCACCCCTCCGGAGTCGGGGCGATGGCGAAGAAGGTAGGGAGCTCTGCGGTTTCGAGCGGACCCACCGAATCGCAGTAGGCCACCGCCACCCCGCGCGCGAATTCCGGCATCTCCTGGATCACCAGCGGGTCCTCGACCAGCGACGCCAGGTCGTGCTCGCGGACGAAGGCGGTGGCCTCGGCGAGCGCGTCGGTGGCCACGGCCACCACCGTGTCGTTCGACGGGCGCTCGGCCGACACCCGCTCCAGCGCGCGGCGCACGGTGTCGTCGTCGGGGTGCGCGACGCCGAGCAGTTCACCCGCCGCCGAACGGATTTCGCCGGTCAGCTGCTCGAGATGACGATGGGCGCGGTCCAGGATCTCCCGCGAGCCCAGTTCGGTGTCGAGGGTGTGCCAGAGCTTCGCCTCCCACAACCGACGGCCCAGGCGCGGATCACGGTCCGCGCCGTCCAGGCGACCGGCCAGCCAGGAGGTGAACTCCTGCAGCGCCGACACCGCACCGGCGGCGGCGGGCTCGATGACGAACCCGGGCGCCTCGGCGGCCAGCGCCGGCACCTGGTCGCGCAGCAGCGCGGCCACCCCGGCGAACTGGCCGATCGCGGTTTCGGCATGGACGCCCGGCATGTCACCGAGCACCGCGCGCGCCGTGGCCAGCGCGTCCGGCAGCGCGGTGAGCCGGGCACGCAGCGCCTCCAGCCGCACCTCGGCGGGCGCGAACGGGCGGGCGATCAGGTGATGCAGCAGCGGACCGGGATTGTGCACCAGCGGATTCCACTCGTGCTCGCGGATCTCGGTGAGCTCGAAGAGCAGGCCGTCTACCCGCTGCTGCAGCAAGGCCAGATCGACGCCGTCCTCCGGCGCGAGGTCGTCGGGATCCACCTCGGCCAACGTGTGCGAGGCGTCGCGCAGCAGCGCGACCCGCTCGGCCACCGCACCCGGCGACAGATCCGGCAGCCGGTCATCGGCGCGATGATCACCGACCTCGGCGGCCAGGTGCGGATCGGCGGTCAGCAGCGCATCGACGATGCGCTCGGCACGGGAGGCGAAGATCGGCGACATGGTGGTCACGTTAGCGTTCCGATACATCCGCGAGTACGGATGACAAGAGGCGCCGGGAGTGTTCCTGTTCACCTTCGCCACCCTGGTGTCGCCACCGGCGGCCAGTACGCTCGAAGCAATCATGGCCACGTATTTCGATCCGAAGGCCTGGTCACCCCTGCGCGCGGTGGACCTGGGCATGGACCTCGGAAAACGCTTGTTCGACCAGGTCTGGGTGGAGCAATGGACGAGCTTCACCAGCGCCTGGCTCGAACCGGCCGCCGACTTCGGGTCCGGAACCGTCACCGCGCTGATGCCCGATGTCCTCATGACCCTGCTGTCCGAAGGCATCCTCAGCCAGTTCGGCGGCCAGGAGGTCAGCGCCACCCTGCTCGGCAGCGATATGCGGGCCACCCTGCACACGCTCAAGGTGCGGCGGCGCGGCGCGCACTTCCAAGCAAAGACCGTGCTCACCGGACTGCTCTGGAACACCCACCCGATCGAGGAACTGACCGTCATCGCCCACGGGCTGCGGCTCATCCCCGGCGTCCCCACCAAGGTCCGCACCTCACAGCTCGACCTCACCGGCGTGATAACCCTTGCGGCACTGTTGGAATGGATCAACAGCTGGCAGCCCGACTGGGAACTGGAACGCGCCGACGACGGACTGATCCTGGCTCGGCACCGGCGGCGCCGGATCCGGGCGCTGGCCGCCGCCGAGGTCATCGACAACGTCCTGTCGATCACCGTGCACCGCGCGCACTGGCGAAAAGTCCGCGCGCCCAAGCGGTTCACCACGCTCAACCCGATTCCGCTGACCGGGCTACCCAGTCAGGCGCGGATCAGCCGAGCCGAACTGGTCGGCGAGCATGTGTTCTTCCGCATCGACCTGCCGGGCATCACCGGCTCGTTCGATCTCGCGCAGATCCGATCGGCCATCGTCGCGGGGACGACGCTGATCATCTTCTGACGCAACGCCTTACCGCTGGGCCGGACACTACTTCTGCGTCGGCCACCATTCGACCAGGGCCGCCTCGGCTTCATCGCGGGTCATCGGACCGCGGTCCAGGCGCAGTTCCTTCAGGAAACGCCACGCCTTGCCGACATCCGGGCCCGGCTTCAGATCCAGCAGCTCCATGATCGCGTTGCCGTCCAGGTCCGGCCGCACCCGCGCCAGATCCTCCTGCTCGGCCAGCACCGCGATGCGCGTCTCCAGCCCGTCGTAGGTCGAACGCAGCGCGGCGGCCCGGCGCTTGTTGCGGGTGGTGCAGTCGGCGCGAACCAGCTTGTGCAGGCGGGGGAGCAGGTCGCCGCCGTCGGTCACGTAGCGGCGCACCGCCGAATCGGTCCACTGACCCTTGCCGTAGCCGTGGAAACGCAGGTGCAGGTACACCAGCCGCGCCACATCCTCGGTGAACTGCTTGGGATACTTCAAGGCGCGCAGGCGTTTTCGCACCATCTTCGCGCCAACCACCTCGTGATGGTGGAAGCTGACGCCGCCACCGGGCTCATTGCGCTTGGTCGGCGGCTTCCCGATGTCGTGCAGCAGGGCTGCCCACCGCAAGACCAGGTCCGGATCGCCCTCCTCCTGATCGATGGCCTGGCGCAGCACGGTCAGCGAATGCTGGTAGACGTCCTTGTGCTGGTGGTGCTCGTCGATCTCCAGCTGCATGGCCGGAACCTCGGGCAGCACCCGCTCGGCCAGACCGGTCTCGACCATGATGTCGATGCCATCGGTCGGGTACTCGCCGCCGATCAGCTTGTCCAGCTCGGCCTGCACCCGCTCGGCGGTGATGCGGTCGATCTCGGGAGCCATCTCCACGATCGCCGCCCGCACCCGCGGGGCCAGCTCGAAACCCAGCTGCGAGACGAACCGCGCGCCGCGCAGCATGCGCAGCGGATCGTCGGCGAACGAATCCTGCGGCAGCGCAGGTGTATCCAGGACACCGGCCAGCAGCGCCTCGACACCGCCCAGCGGGTCCACGAACTCCAGCTCGCCCAGCGAGCCGATCCGCACCGCCATGGCGTTCACCGTGAAGTCCCGGCGCACCAGATCACCCTCGAGGGTGTCGCCGAAGGTGACCTCCGGATTGCGGGAGACCCGATCGTAGGCGTCGCTGCGGAACGTGGTGATCTCCAGCTGCTGGCCGTCCTTGGCCGCGCTCACCGTGCCGAAGGCCAGGCCGCCGGTATCCCACAGGTTGTCGGCCCAGCCGCGCATCAACTCCTGCACCACCTCGGGGCGGGCGTCGGTGGTGAAATCCAGATCGGTGCCGAGCCGGCCCAGCACCGCGTCGCGGACGCTGCCACCGACCAGATACAGGTGATGGCCGTGCGCGGCGAACAGTTCGCCGAGGGGAGTCAGCACTTCCGAGAGCCTGCCGAGGGTTATCGCCGCCGCCGCCAGCAAACGAGTACGGCGATCCTCGACAAGCGCGGGGTGACGGAGCGCTGCTTCCTCGGACTTCGGCGAAACCACGAAGACGCAGCTTAGTCGCACGTGGGCGCAATTCCCGAATAGTGTCCCGCGACCCGGTGCGGGCATCCGGCGTGCCGCCTCACGACCGGTGTCTACCTGCTATGAGAGCTCTGTATATATAGGAGCCACCGCGCTGGGGCGGGCAGAGCCGCCCTCCCCTATAGACTGACGCAGTGTCCCCGGCCGATCGTGCGAACAGTCGACGCCGCCAGCCCCGGCGGCGTGGTTCGGCCGGTAATGCGGCGAAAGCTACCGGCGCGGCGAAACCGCGCATGCGCACCGTCCGCGAGACCTCCGCGGGCGGACTCGTGGTGGACGGCCTCGACGGCCCCAGCGAGAAGCGCTGCGCCGCCCTCATCGGGCGCACCGACCGGCGCGGACGCCTGCTCTGGTCCCTGCCCAAGGGACACATCGAAGAAGGCGAGACCTCCGAGCAGACCGCCATCCGGGAAGTCCAGGAGGAGACCGGCATCCACGGCACCGTGGTCGCCGAACTCGGCAGCATCGACTACTGGTTCGTCACCGAGGGCCGGCGGGTACACAAGACCGTGCACCATTACCTGATGCGCTCACTGGGCGGTGAGCTCTCCGACGCCGACGTCGAGGTCACCAAGGTGGCCTGGGTTCCCTTGAGCGAGCTGGACTCCCGGCTCGCCTACGCTGACGAACGCAGGCTGGCCGAGGTCGCCAACCGGCTGATCGACCGGATGGAGAACGGCAGACAATGACGCGTGCGGGATCGCGGCGCACGCTGCTGTCACTCGTCGCGGTAATGCTGGCGGTGCTCACGTCACTGGGAATCGGCCCGGGAATCGGCACGCCCATTGCCGCCGCCGAACCCACCGGCAGCGGTAGCGGACAGAACAGTGGACCCAAATTCCTGAAACTGTCACTGGATTCGGTGACACCGACCGCCATCACGGCCGGCAGCGACCCCTACTTCGTGGTGTCGGGCACCGTGACCAATATCGGCGACCGGCCGGTCGACGACGTCAGCGTGCGCATCCAGCGCGGCGCGGCCGTCACCAACCCCAGCGCGCTGCGCACCACGCTGCGCCTGGACCAGGCCAGTTACGACGTCGCCGGTGAATTCCAGGACGTCGCAGACCGATTGACCGCCGGACAGCGCAAGCAGTTCAGCGTCACCGTCGCCCTGCACTCCGGAACCGAGCTGCCCAGCGACATCTCGTCGCTGAACATCGACGCGCCCGGCGTCTACCCGCTGCTGCTCAATGTGAACGGGCAACCCGCCTACGGCGGCCAGGCCCGGCTCGACGACGCCCGCTTCCTGCTGCCGGTGCTCGGCGTGCCCGGCGGCGCCGACCCCAAACACGCGCCCGGCCAGCCCGTCCCGTCCGTCGTCGACGCCCCGCCGGTCGCCACCACCCTGCTCTGGCCGCTGGCCGACCGGCCCCGCCTGGTCGCCGGGCAGCCCGGCGCACCCGACGCCCAGGCCCTGCTCACCGACGACGACCTCGCCGCCTCACTGGCCCAGGGCGGGCGGCTCGACCAGCTGCTCTCGGCTCTGGAGAGCATCGTCAAACCCGACAGCGCCCGCGATCGCAGCCTGATCAACGCGGTCTGCCTGGCCGTCGACCCGGACCTGCTGATCACCGTGTCCGACATGACCAGGGACTACCGGGTGCTGGCCAGCCCCTCCGACCCCGAAGGACCCACCCGGTCCGGCAGCGGCGGCCGCGCCGCCAAGGCGTGGCTGGAACGACTGCGCACGCTCGCGCCCGGAATGTGCGTGACCGCACTGCCGTTCGCGCAGGTCGACCCGAACGCGCTGGCCGCGGCCGGGGACGTCACGCTCGCCGACCGCGCGCTCAACGCGCCCGCCGACCTCGTCGACTCCGTACTCGGCGTGAAATCGGTGCGTGGCGTGGCCATTCCGGACGCGGGCACCGTCGACAACGAGGGCGCCGCGCTCTTCGCGCACCACGGCTTCACCACCACCGTGCTCGCCGACAACGCGGTCGCACCGGCCGACGGCCGCTCCAACCTGCTCACCGCCAAGACGCCGCCCGCGACCCCCGCGGCGCCCGGCGTCGCACCCGAACCCGGCACCCCCGACATGGTCACCCTGGCCGACGTCAGCCCGCCGCCCGCCGGCGGCACCACCACGCAGCCCGCACCGGCCGCGCCGCACGCCGCCACCTTCGACATCTGGGCCGCCACCGCGCTCGCCGCCATCGGATCCAACCCGCCGACCCCGCCCTTCACCCCGGACAAGGCCCGCTACGACGTCACCGTCGACTCGCGCGCCGCCCGGTTGCAGGACGCGCTCGGGGCCGTCGCCTGGACCGCGCTCAACCCACAGCCCGGCCGTCCGCGTTCCGCGCTGCTGGTGCCGCCGCAGCAGTGGGGGGCCAACCGGGACGAGGCCTCCTCCGTTCTCGCCCTGCTGGACCTGCAGCTGCGCAACAACCTCGCCACTCCGCGACCGCTCACCGAACTGCTTGCGCAACAGCCCGATCCGCAGCCCTACACGCTCGACTATCTGGAGCAGGCCGCCGACGACGCGGTCCCCGCGCACTACGCCGAACCCGTGCACCAGCAGGGCCAGCGCATCACCGAACTGATGAGCGCGCTGGTGGACGTGCCGCAGCAGGAACTCAGCCCGCGCGCCTTCCTCACCCCGCTGCGCGACGACCTGATCCGGGTGCTGTCGCTGACCGACCGCCGGGCCGGGGGCGCCGCCGCCGACACCAATGCCCAGCGGCGGCTGGACCAGACCACCAAAACCATGAACAACCTGTACGGATCGGTGACCGTGCTGCCGCCCGGCGGCGTCTACACCCTCGCCTCCGAACAGAGCCCGCTGCTGCTGGTCGCCCGCAACGACCTGCCGGTGGCCATCCGGGTGCGCTTCAAGATCAACGCACCGGCCGAGACGAATATCACCGATATCGGCGAACAGCAGCTGCCGGCCAAGGGAAACCGGTCCTTCCAGATCCCGACCGAGGTCTCCGACAGCCGAAACCTGGCCATTCCGATCGGACTCAGCACACCGGACGGCGTGCCGCTCGGCAACGCGGTATCGGTATCGGTGCGATCCAACGCCTACGGTCAGGTGTTGGCAATAATTACGGCGAGCGCCTGTGCACTCCTGCTCCTGCTGGTCGGTCGCCGGCTCTGGCACCGCTTCCGCGGACAGTCCGATCCGGCCGACGAGGAGGGGTTCGACGCCGGCGCCGCCCACGGTCCCGAGCAGGACGGCCGCGGGCGCAAGCAGGACATGAAACGACAGGAGGCACGGTGAGCGAGTACGGCGGGCCACGCTCATCCGGCCGACCGGAGGACTCATCGGGCCGGGCCGCGGGCCACCCCGGACATCACGAAGGACAGGGCGGGCGGCAGGACGGGCCCGACGGGCCGCAGCAGGCGCGCCGCGCCCCCTCCGCGCCGTGGGAACGCGGCGCGCCCCGCCCCGGACCGCGTGGTCCGCAGGGCCCCGCCTCCGGAGCACAGCGAGCGGTTCCCGGTAATCCGCAGGGCATTCCGGGCCGCCCCTATCCGGGTCAACCGACCGGTCCGCAACGACACGTCCCCGCGCCCGGCGAATCCGGGCCCATCATGCGACGACCCCAGCAGGGCCGCCCCGAACCCGCCGCCGGCCACGTCCCGCCCGAAGAGCGCTACCACTGGGGACATCCCGGTGCCGCGGGTAATCGCGCGCCCGGAACCGGGCCCATCTCGATGCCACCCGACGCCCAGCGCTACCCGACGCCCCCCATGTCGAATCCGCGCCCGATGGCCGCACCGCGCCCTGGACCGCCGACCGGGCCACAGCGGCAAGCCAATTCGGGCCGGCAGGCCGTGGTCACCGCACCGCGCGCCGAGGAGAAGCCGGACAACTCCAACGCCAAACTCGTGCGCGACACCGGCTCGCTCGCGCTGGCGACGCTGATCAGCCGCATCACCGGATTCGCGAAACAGGCGCTGCTGCTGACCGTGCTCGGCCCGGCCATCGCCAGTGCCTTCACCATCGCCAGCTCGATCCCCAACATGATCTCCGAGCTGCTGCTCGGCGCGGTGCTCACCGCCATCGTGGTGCCCACCCTGGTCCGCGCCGAACGCGAGGACGCCGACGGGGGAGCGGCCTTCGTCCGACGGTTGTTCACCACCGCGCTCACCGTGCTCGGCACCGGAACCGTCATCGCGCTGATCCTGACCCCGGTGCTCACCGAGCACGTCTTCCTGTCCAGCGACAGCAAGGTCAACTCCGCACTCACCACGGCGCTGACCTTCATGTTGGTGCCCGCCGTGCTGCTGTACGGCATGTCGGCGCTGCTCATGGCGATCCTGAACACCCACCAGGTGTTCAAACCCGGCGCCTGGGCGCCGGTGCTCAACAACTGCGTCGCCCTGGTGGTGCTCGGGCTCTACGCCCTGCTACCCGGCGAGCTGACGCTGAACCCGGTCCGGATGGGCGAACCCAAACTGCTGCTGCTCGGCATCGGCACCACCGTCGGCGTCGCCGTCCAGGTCGCCACCCTGCTGCCCGCCATCCGCCGCGAAGGCATCGACCTGCGGCCGCTGTGGGGCGTCGACGCCCGGCTCAAGCAGTTCGGCGGCATGGCCGCGGCCATCATCCTGTACGTGCTGATCAGCCAGATCGGCTTCAGCTTCACCCTGCGCGTGGCCTCGCACGCCGACGTCGCGGGCCCGACCATCTACCAGAACGCGTGGCTGCTGCTGCAGCTGCCGTGGGGCGTGCTCGGCGTGACCCTGCTGACCGCGATCATGCCGCGACTCAGCCGCAACGCCGCCGCCGACGACACACCGGCCGTGGTCGACGACCTGAGCGCGGCCACCCGGCTCACCATGATCGCGCTGGTGCCGATCGTCACCTTCCTGACCTTCGCCGGCACCCAGATCGGTGAGGCCATCTACGGGTACGGCCGCTTCGGCGGCGACGCGGCCCGCCTCGGCGAAGCCGTGTCCTGGTCCGCGTTCAACCTGATCCCGTACGCGCTGGTGCTGATCCACCTGCGCGTCTTCTACGCCCGCGAACAGGCGTGGACGCCCACCTGGATCATCCTCGGCATCACCAGCGTGCAGATCACGCTGTCGGCGCTGGCGCCGGTGTTCTTCTCACCCGAGCACGTGGTCATCGCGCTCGGCGTGGCCCGCGGGCTCGGCTTCGTCACCGGCGCGATGATCGGCGGCTGGCTGCTGCACCGCAGCCTCGGCGATCTGCGGATGGCCAATGTCGGCCAGACCATCACGCGCGTCGTGCTCGCCTCGCTGGCGGGCGGCGCGGTGCTGCTCATCGTGGACAAGGTGCTGGGCCTGCACCGGCTCTCGGACTCCTTCGGCGGCTTCGGCTCGCTCATCCGGGTCGGCATCACCGCGATCGTCATGTTCGGCGTGGCCTTCGGGCTGATGCGCCTGCTCGGCATCCCCGAGATCGTGGCCATCACCGTCGCCGTGTCGCGGCGGCTCGGCTTCACGCCGCCGGCCCCGGATCTGGACCTCGACGGCACCCCGCTCGAGGACCTCCACGAGACCACCCTGCTGCCCAAACCGGACCTGCGCGCCGCGCCGTACTACTACCGCTTCGATCCGTACCTCGACGCGCAGACCATGGTGCTTCCGGTCATCCGACCCGATGCGGTTGAACTCACCGAGAAGGTGGAGTTCCCGTACCCTGTTCGGCAGGCAAACGCAACTGCCCAAACCGGCCTGCCCGCGGACAGCTCCCGCGGCGCGCCGGATGCCGCCCGGAACCCCGACGGCGGCTTCCGCACTACTCCGGAGGCCGCAGCGGCGGGTCCGGCGCCGACACATCGGTCTTCGAGATATGAGGGCGAAGGAGGACAGAGGGTGAGCGACGACGCGGCGGGCGGTGTTCCGGCCGCCGAATCCGCACAGGCCGCGGGCGGCGGGCTCTCCACGGACACCCCTCCGGCCGGCGAGGCCGGCGGAAAGCCCGGGGTCAGAGCCGAGTCCGCGGACCGCAAGAGCGGTTCCGGCGGACCGGAGGAACTACCGGAGGACCAGGACCACGCGGGTCCCGAAACCGGTGTCTACGAGGCCATCTCACCGCAGATGCCGCCCATGCGGGTGGAATCGCCGACCAAGCGGATCCAGCGCGGCCCCAAGCTGACCCCCGGCGCCTCCGTGGCGGGCGGCCGCTACCGGCTGCTGGCCGGGCACGGCGGCGCACGCGGCCTGCGCTTCTGGCAGGCCCTGGACGTGAAGCTCGACCGCGAGGTGGCCCTCACCTTCGTCGACGCCGACCAGGAGGCCACCGAGAACTCCGGGCACGACGGACCGCAGGCCATCCTGTCCCGCACCCTGCGCCTGGGCCGGATCAACTCGCCCGGCCTGGCCCGCGTCCTGGACGTGGTGCGCGGCTCCTCCGGCGGCATCGTGGTGGCCGAATGGACGCCCGGCCGCTCGCTCAAGGAGATGGCCGACACCGTGCCGTCCCCGATCGGCGCGGCCCGCGCCATCCGGGCGCTGGCGGCCGCGGCCGAGATGGCGCACCGCGGCGGCGGCTCGCTGTCCATCGACCACCCCGACCGGGTGCGGATCAGCGCCTCCGGCGACGCCGTGCTGGCCTTCCCCGGCACCCTGTCCGACTCCGACGCCCAGTCCGACGTGCGCGGGCTCGGCGCCATGCTCTACGCGCTCATCACCGCGCACTGGCCCATCCGCCCCGGCGGCATCTCCGGCACCGCGATCACCGTCGGCGGACTGCCACTGGCCGATTTCGGGCCCGACGGAACCCCGGTGGAGCCCCGCAACATCCGTCCCGAGGTGCCCTTCGAGATCTCCGCGGTCGCGGTGCGCTCGCTGGAGTCCAACAAGGGCGTCCGCACCGCCGCCACCGTCCAGCACGTGCTGGAGCAGGCGTCGGTGGTGGACCAGAAGACCGACTTCATCCCGGTGCTGCGGCTCGGGCAGAAGCCGCCCAGCGCACCCGACGAGACCCTCGCCGATCCGGAACTGCTCGCCGCCGAGAAGGAACGCTCGCAGCGGATGATGTGGATCCTGGTCGGACTCGGCGTGCTGGCCGCGCTCGTGGTCGGCGTCATCATCTGGTGGCTGCTGAGCGTGTTCGCGCCCGGCTCCTCCAACGCGCCGCTCAACGAACAGCGCAATATCGGCCTCACCACCTCGGCGACGCCGCCGCCCAGCCCGGGCGCGGCCACCCAGACCCCGGTTGGCGCGCCGCCCGTCGGCGGTGTGCCGGTGCCGGTCACCGGCGCGACGGTGTTCTCCCCGGAGGGCACCCCGGACAATGTGGGCAGCGTCGGGGCCGTGCTGGACAACAACCCCACCACCACCTGGCGCAGCGACGCCTACTTCCAGCAGTTCCCGGCCCTCAAGAAGGGCGTGGGCGTGCTCGCCACCCTCGGCAGCCCGTCCAAGCTGACCAAGGTGAGCATCGAATCGCCTTCGCCCGGAACGCAGGTCGAGATCCGCACCTCGCCGACCGCCTCCCCGACCCTCGACCAGACCCAGCTGGTCGGGTCGGCGGTGCTCGGCGAGGGTACGACCGAGATCCCGGTGCGCGCCGACCAGCCCGCCCGGTACGTGCTCCTGTGGATCACCCAGCTCGCGAACAACGGTGGCCAGTTCCAGTCGGCCATCGCCGAAATCCGCTTCGAAGCAAGTGCCTGACGGGCTCTTCCGACGTCCTCAGCGCTGACCGCCACCAGGTCGCTTGATACGAACCAAACGCCCGCTACCTGCGCATTCTCGCGCGATTCACCGCTGCTGAACCGTTGTCCCCGATATGATCTTGACACTCTCGGCATGGGGAGTTCGCCGCTCTGAGGGGATGCATTGTCGTCACCGAACGCAGTGTCAGCATCGAGGACAGAGTCACCGTCGACCGCGAGCGATCGCGAACTATTGGCCGCGCACGCCGCGGGCGCACCGCACGCCTTCGCCGAACTGTTCCGCCGCCATCGCGACCACCTCTACCAAACCGCGCTACGCGCCTCCTACAGTCCCGAGGACGCCGCCGACTCGCTCCAGGACGCCCTGCTGTCCGCGCATCGCGGCGCGGCCGGATTCCGCGGCGACGCCGAGGTCCGCAGCTGGATGCACCGCATCGTGGTCAACGCCTGCCTGGACCGCATCCGCCGTAACAAACTGCGCCGCACCGAACCGCTGTCCGAGGACACCGCCGACGAGCCCGCTTGTCCGCGAGACGATTTCGCGGCCCTGGAGGCCAGCCTACTGGTCGACGCGGCACTGTTCACGCTGCCCGCCGACCAGCGCACCGCACTGGTCGCGGTGGAACTCGAGGGCTACTCCATCGCGGATGCCGCTGCCCTGCTGGGCATCCCGGAGGGCACGGTCAAGAGCCGCTGCGCCCGCGGCCGCCGTAGGCTCGAGATGAAACTTCGCGAATAGGACGTTTGCACCCCGACACAGCCGGGCAATGAACACCTGAATTCCGCTCGAACACCGCACTATTGGGGGAACCTTGTACGGTTCCCGTACGTCCGATACGAAGACAGGTCTGTGATTCCCACTCGACGCCCTGGAGGGGCAATGGAGGAAACCTTCTCCACCGAGCTGCTGGCCGATCTGCACGGCGGCAGCCTGCCGCCGGAGCAGGCCGCACGGCTCTGGCCCGCGGTCCGGCGCGACCCGGAGGCCATGCGCTACCTCGAGGCCCTCGACGGCATCGACGACCGGCTGCGCGAACTCGGACGCGACGAGAACATCACCCGCCCCATCCCCACCGACGTGGCCGACCGCTTGGAACGCATGATCGACGACCTCGCGGCCGGGGACACCCCTATCCCCACCGCACCCATGCCGGTCCTCGACGGCTCCATCTTCGCCACCGGCCGCCTCGACCCCCGCGAACTCGAGGAACCGCTCCTCCCGCCGGACCTGGACGAGGACGAGACCGAGCCCGCCGAGTTCACCGAACGCCCGTCCCGCCGCCTGCGCTGGCTCACCGCCGCCGCGGCCGCCGCCGCCCTGGCCGCGGGCGCCGTCGTCGCCGTGGACGCCCTGAGCACCCGCCCGACCACCCCGGCCGCCCAGCCCAGCGCCGACGAACTGGACCCCGCCCTCTCACCCGGCGTCGTCCTGACCGCCATGGGCCGCCACGACATCACCGGCCCCCTGGCCGCGGGCACCGCCCTCAGAGACTGCCTACGCGCCGCCGATCTGGACCGCCAGGTCCTCGGTAGCCGCAGCGTCGTGTTCTCCGGCACCCCGGGTGTCCTGGTCCTGCTCCAAGGCCCGAAAGCGCCACAGATCACTGCGGCCGTGCTCGGAACGAACTGCGCGCCCGGCCATCCGCAGGTCCTCGGCCGCACCGATATCGGCTAGCCCGTCCGCGAACCCGCCGCAGCGAGCGGAGGCGATCAAGCCCGGGAATGACAGCGTTTAGGCTGTTGTTGACCGGTTCGCTCACGCTCGAGCGATCGAGATTCTGTACTACAGCTTCGGAGGGCCATCTTGAGCACGCCTGTTCGCGACCTGATCATCGTCGGCTCCGGCCCGGCCGGCTACACCGCCGCGGTGTACGCCGCCCGCGCGGAACTGGAACCGCTGCTGTTCGAGGGCACCCAGTTCGGCGGCGCGCTCATGACCACCACCGAGGTCGAGAACTTCCCCGGCTTCCGCGAGGGCATCATGGGCCCCGATCTGATGGAGGAGATGCGGGAGCAGGCCAAGCGCTTCGGCACCGACATCCGCACCGAGGACGTGGACGCCCTCGACCTGACCGGTCCGGTCAAGAAGGTGACCGTCGGCGGCGACGTGTACGAGGCGCACGCCGTGATCCTCGCCATGGGTTCGGCGGCCCGCTACCTCAATGTCCCGGGCGAACAGGAGCTGCTCGGCCGCGGCGTCAGCGCCTGCGCCACCTGTGACGGCTTCTTCTTCAAGGGCCAGGACATCGTGGTGGTCGGCGGCGGCGACTCGGCCATGGAAGAGGCGACCTTCCTCACCAAGTTCGCCAGCTCGGTGACCGTCATCCACCGCCGCGAGGAGTTCCGCGCCTCCCGGATCATGCTCGAACGGGCCAAGAACAACGACAAGATCCGCTTCATCCTGAACTCGGAAGTCACTGCGGTGCACGGTGATTCGAGCGTCACCAGCCTGACCCTGCGCGACACCCGCACCGGTGAGACCTCCGAGCTGGCCGCCACCGGCCTGTTCGTCGCCATCGGCCACGACCCGCGCAGCGAACTGGTGCGCGGCCAGGTCGATCTGGACGACGAGGGCTACGTGCTGGTCCAGGGCCAGAGCACCTACACCTCGGTGCCGGGCGTCTTCGCCGCCGGCGACCTGGTGGACCACACCTACCGGCAGGCCATCACCGCCGCCGGCACCGGCTGCCGCGCGGCCATCGACGCCGAGCGCTGGCTCGCCGACCAGGGTGACATCACCAGCAACACTCTCGATCACGCCGGTCAGCCGGTGGAAGTGAACAACTAAGGAGTTTGGCAATGTCCGACGCCAAGACCGGTGCCACCAAGACGGTGACCGACGCCACCTTCGCCGACGAAGTACTGCTCAGCGAGAAGCCCGTGCTCGTCGACTTCTGGGCGGCCTGGTGCGGCCCGTGCAAGATGGTCGCCCCCGTGCTGGAGGAGATCGCCGCCAACACGGACAAGATCACCATCGCCAAGCTCGATGCCGACAACAACCCGGAGACCTCGAAGCACTACGGGATCCTGTCGCTGCCTACCATGGTCCTGTTCCAAGGGGGCAAGGAAACCAAGCGGATCGTCGGAGCAAAGGGCAAAGCCGCCCTCTTGCGCGAACTCGAAGAAGTTCTTTAGCGACGCTGGATAGAATTTCGGCGCCAGCGGGGGCCTACGTGGTTACACAGGCAAGCGCGGAGAGGCGGAGCGACGCCTTCGGCCCCTGACGCTGGCGCCGGGGTTAGTATCCCTGCACTCGACAGTTGCCGAAATTCGGTCCGGGTCTGAAACAATCGTTCGACGCTCCGGTCGCGCGGTGGTGTGAACCACCGCGCGAATGGGTACCCGGGTTGGCGGAAGGAAAGGGCTCTCACGCATGCACCGACTTCGTCACGGCGATACAGGACCAGCCGTAGCAGAGGTTCGGAGCACCCTGGCAAGCCTCGGGTTCCTGCACACTCATCCCACCAGCGATCCGGCGGGTCTGGACGGGGAGTACTGGAAGGACGCCGACGCCACCTTCGACCATGATCTGGACTCCGCGGTCCGCGCTTTTCAGCAATACCGCGGTCTCCTGGTCGATGGCGTGGTCGGCCCGGCCACCTACCGTGCGCTGAAGGAGGCCTCGTACCGCCTCGGCGCCCGTACGCTCATCTACCAGCTCTCCGCACCGCTCTACGGCGACGACGTCGCCACCCTGCAGCGTCGGCTGCAGGATCTCGGCTTCTATGTGGGCCGGGTCGACGGGTACTTCGGCCCGCACACCCACGATGCGCTCACCGCGTTCCAGCGCGAGATCGGGCTCTCCTCGGACGGCATCTGCGGTCCGGACACGCTCCGCTCGCTGGATCTGCTGGGCGCCCGCGTCACCGGCGGCAATCCGCATCGGATCGCCGAGGAAGAGGTGGTGCACCGGGCCGGGCCGCAGCTCACCGGCAAGCGCATCGTCATCGATCCGGGTCTGGGTGGGCCGGACAAGGGTTCGCCGGTGCCGACCGAATTCGGTGACGTCTACGAATCGGAGATCCTCTGGGATCTGGCCAGCCGGCTCGAAGGCCGCATGGCGGCAACGGGTATGGAGACCTTCCTGTCGCGGCCGTGGGGGGCCAACCCCTCCGATGCCGAGCGGGCGGAGACCTCCAATACCTTCGACGCCGACCTGATGATCTCGCTGCGCTGCGCCAGCAGTGACAACGATTCCGCCAGCGGCGTGGCCAGCTTCCACTTCGGCAACTCGCACGGGTCGACCTCGATGATCGGTCAGGTGCTGGCCGGGTTCATCCAGCGCGAGATCGTGGCCCGCACCTCGCTGCAGGACTGCCGGACCCACGCCCGCACCTGGGACCTGCTGCGCCTCACCAAGATGCCGACCGTGCAGGTCGACATCGGCTATCTCACCAGTGATTACGACGCGACGGTGCTGACCAACCCGCGCATGCGCGACGTCATCGCCGAGGCCATCCTGATCTCGGTGAAGCGGCTGTACCTGCTGGGCCAGGACGACCAGCCCACCGGGACTTACACATTCGCCGAACTGCTCGCCGAAGAGTTGGCGGCCGCAGACCGGCTGTAATGTTTCACATGAAACAACCCCGCCTCCCGAACTTCCGGGAGGCGGGGTTTTTCGTTGTGGTGGAACCGGGCGGGGGAGTGGTCAGCGGGTGGAGATGCGGGTCGGCATGGTGAGCGCCGCCGCCGCGAGGAGCTGATCGAGCGCGCGCTCGACGTCTTCCTTCCACAGGTGCTCGTGATCCAATTCCAGCCGCAGGCGCGGGAACCGGTGATGCGAGGCGACCACCTTGAATCCGACGTCCTCCAGGAAGTCCGCCTCGATCATGCAGTTCTCGGGGGAGCACCCCGAGGGCGACGGTGCGGGGGAGCGCAACGGCGAACCGATCCGCTCGCGCAGCGACATGGAACCGACGGCGGGCATGGAACTGGTCGGCGGATCCTTGCGGATACCGAACGCCTCGATGGCCCGCACACCGCGGCGTACCAGATCGCCCACCACGGCCTGGAGCAGCTGCTGACCAACCTGCTCCCCTTGGAATGGGATTTCGGCGCTCAGCGTGGTCAGCAGCACCGCATCCGGGCTCACCGGGGACGTGGGGAAGAGACCCGCGCGCGGCACCGCACTCGGTGGCGCGTAGATGGCACAGCCGGCCGGTTTGTCCTCGATGACGGCGACCTGGCCACACAACCCCCACTGCAACATGACGGTCGAGAGCCAGGCCTCCTTTTCGAAGACCGGGTCACTGAAGCTATGGGAATCCGCCGCCACCGCCGGATCGATCTCCCAGAACACGCATCGCCGCGCATGCACCGGGAGTTTGTCGAGTCCGCCGAGGGTAAGTGCGGTCACGCTGGTCGACACTGCTCTGCTCAGCCTCCAGCTGTCTGATTCATCCACACTCACGCCGCATCACACAGTGCTCGCCAGCAAGAATAAGCGATCAACGCTTTACGCCTCTCCAGGGCCGTAAACCCGAACGTCACAGTGACGTTTCCACTGTGACCTCCGGGATGGGCCCTCCTTAGGGCCTGGACTGCTCCATCATGCTGACAATCCGCTCCAGATCGTCGATGGAGCCGAATTCGACAGTGATCTTTCCCTTGCGCTTGCCGAGGCTGACCGTGACGCGAGTGTCGAACGACTCCGACAACCGCTCCGCCACATCCTGCAGACCCGGCATCTGAATCGGCTTCCGCTTCGCCGCCGGGGGAGCGGCCGCATCCGGATTCCGGTTCGCCAGCGTCACCGCTTCCTCGGTGGCCCGGACCGACATGCCCTCGGCGACGATCCGCGCGGCCAACGCCTCCTGCGCATCGGCTCCCGCCTCCAGCGCCAGCAGAGCGCGCGCGTGGCCGGCGGACAAGACGTTCGCGGCCACCCGGCGCTGCACCGGAATCGGAAGCTTCAGCAGCCGAATCATATTCGTCACCACCGGACGCGAGCGGCCGATCCGCGAAGCCAGTTCCTCGTGGGTGACGCCGAACTCCTCCAGCAGCTGCTGATAGGCGGCCGCCTCTTCGAGCGGGTTCAGCTGCACGCGATGGATGTTCTCCAGCAACGCATCCCGCAGCATGGAGTCGTCCGCGGTCTCGCGCACGATGGCGGGGATGGCCTCCAGCCCCGCCTCCTGGCTGGCCCGCCAACGCCGCTCACCCATGATGAGCTGATAGCGGGGGACCGGCCCGGACTCGACCTGACGCACCACGATGGGCTGCATCAGACCGAATTCCTTGATGGAGTGCACCAGTTCGGCCAGCGCCTCTTCTTCGAAGACGGAGCGCGGCTGCTTCGGGTTGGGCTCGATCTGCTGCGGCGGGATCTCCCGGTACACCGCACCCGGGTCCGCGCCGTCGACCGCCTCGACCGGATCGGGGACCCGATGCAGGTGCGCCGACGCGGGTTGCGGCCCGCTCGGATCGACGCCGATGACGACATTGGCCGCGGCACTGCCGAGCCCGCCCGGTGTGGTGGCCGGTCCGGTCGGAATCAATGCCGCGAGGCCGCGCCCCAGTCCACCCTTCTTCGCCTGACTCATCGGCCTACCGACCCCTTCCATTGTTCACCGTCACCGCCACCGAGATTCTTTATCTACACACCGGATTGTGCGTCCGAAGCGGGCACCTGCGCCGCTTGGCGCGCCGAGTTCCGCGACGCGATCTCACGACCGGCGTCGAGGTAGCTCATCGCACCCCGCGAGCCCGGATCGTAATCGAGGACGGTCATGCCGTACCCGGGAGCCTCCGACACCTTCACGCTGCGGGGGATGACCGAGCGCAGCACCGCGTCACCGAAGTGCGAGCGGACTTCCTCGGCCACCTGATCGGCGAGCTTGGTGCGGCCGTCGTACATGGTGAGCACGACGGTGGAGACGTGCAGTCCGGGATTCAGGTGCGCCTGCACCAGACCGATATTGCGGAGCAGCTGACCCACGCCCTCGAGTGCGTAGTACTCGCACTGGATGGGGATCAACACCTCCTTGGCGGCGACCATGGCATTGACGGTGAGCAGACCCAGCGACGGCGGGCAGTCGATCATCACGTAGTCGATGTCGTACCCGGCGAGGTTCGCTTCCTGGATGGCGGCCTTGAGGCGACCCTCGCGGGCGACCATGGAGACGAGTTCGATCTCGGCGCCGGCGAGGTCGATGGTGGCGGGGATGCAGAGCAGTCGTTCATTGTGCGGGCTCTGCTGGATGGCGTCGCTGACCGAGCACTCGCCGATGAGGAGTTCGTAGCTGGACGGGGTGCCCGACTGGTGGGGGATGCCGAGCGCGGTGCTGGCATTGCCCTGCGGGTCGAGGTCGATGACGAGCACCCGCATGCCCTGGATGGCGAGCGCGGCAGCCAGATTCACGGCCGTGGTGGTCTTGCCCACGCCGCCCTTCTGATTGGCGATGGTGATGACGCGCTGTTCTTTGGGACGTGGAATGTGGGCATTGGTTCCCGACAGCACCTGGCTGGCGCGCTGCGCCTCGGCGGCAATCGGGGTGTCGGCGGAGATGTTGCCGTAGGGGGTGCGGCTGAACTCGTCCGTTTCGAAGGGACCGCTATCGAGCATGCCGGGAACCCGAGACGTTGTTTCCCGTGAAACATTCGTCGGACCGTTGGACATACAGGCTCCTAACCCCGAGAACTCAAAGACACGTGGCCGAGCTGAAATTCGCGCGCCTGGCAGCAGCAGCCGCGTCACTGCGTTGTCACTGAGGGCTGGCTGGAATCGGCTGGAAGTCGTTCATTGCTCGACGTTCATTAGCTTGCCAGTAGAGGACACAATACGGAAGTTGAACGCACAGCTTCGCACCACGACACACCCCGAGGCGACTCAAAGATCGCAAAGGGGTGCATGTTTCACGGGAAACATCGCTTCGTCAGTGACGCTTCGAGGGCGGGGTCCCACGACCCCCGGCTTTGCGCTCCGCACTCGCCGCTTTGCGTTCCGCACTGCCCGCCTTGCGCTCCGCGCGACGCTCGGCGCGGGCCAGCCGCTCCGCGCTGATGACGAAGGTGGGCGTCTCGAGCACTCCCACACCGCATTCCAGAACTTCGGCGTGACCCGCGCCCGCCTTGGTGAGCTCGTCGCGATCGCGCTCGAGTTCCTCGGCGGCGCTGATTCCCTTGAGGGCCAACATCCGTCCGTGCTCGTGCACCAGCGGCATGGACCATCCGGCGAGCTTCGCCAGGGGAGCGACCGCACGGGAGGTGACGATGTCCGCGCCGCCCGCTTCCTTCTTCACGCCCGCCTGCTCGGCCCGGCCGCGCACGATGACGATATTGTCCAGACCCGCCTCGGCCGCGAACTCCGCGAGGAAGACGGTCCGGCGAAGCAGCGGCTCCACCAAGGTGATCCGTAGATCGGGCCGGGCGATGGCGAGCGGGATGCCGGGCAGCCCCGCGCCGCTGCCGATGTCGACCACGCGCGCGCCGGGTGCGATGAGGTCACCGATCACCGCGCAATTGAGGATGTGGCGATCCCAGAGCCGGGGAACCTCGCGGGGGCCGATCAGTCCGCGCTCCACACCCGCGGTCGCGAGCGCGGTGTAGTACTGCCGGGCCTTGTCGAGCCGATCGCCGAAAACGACCGCGGCGGCGGGCGGCGGATCGACCGGACCCGGAGCGGTCATCTCGGTGTCTGGTTCCACGTGAAACATCCTTCCGGGGGGACGACTATAGCTAAAAGAGTAGGGCCCCCGGGTTTCCGAAACCCGGGGGCCCTACCGCTGCGATCCGCGTGTCAGGCGGGGAGTACCACCACGTGACGATTCGGCTCGACACCCTCGCTCTCGCTCACGACACCGTCGATCGCGGCCACGGCGTCGTGCACGATCTTGCGCTCGAACGGAGTCATGGGGGAGAGCGCCTCGCGCTCGCCGGATTCCAGCACGCGCTTGCCGGCCTCGGTGCCGAGCGCGCTCAGCTCCGAACGACGCGCGGCCCGCCAGCCCGCCACATCCAGCATGAGCCGGCTGCGGATGCCGGTCGCCTGCTGCACGGCCAGCCGGGTCAGCTCCTGGAGCGCGTCCAGCACCTCACCGCGGCGGCCCACCAGCTTCGCCAGATCCTTGCCGCCGTCGATGCTCACGATGGCGCGGTCGCCCTCGACATCGAGGTCGATATCGCCGTCGAAGTCGAGGACATCCAGCAACTGCTCGAGGTAGTCGCCGGCGATCTCGCCCTCTTCGATGAGCGCTTCCTCGGCGTCGCCCGGTGCGCCCGGTGCGGCCGTCGCTGACGTCACAGTGGGATCCCCTCCGTCGGTTTCAACAGTCATGGTTGTTTCCTTCATCTGGAGTTGCAAGTCTCAGCGACGCCGCTTCTGGTTGGCGCGACCACGGTTGCCCGACCGCTTCTTTCCGGTGGCGGGCTTGGCGCCGGCGGCCGGCTTGGCGGGGGTCACACCATTCTGCGACGCGTCGTCGGCGGCATCGGTCACGGCGTCCTCGACCTTGGTCCCGGACTGCTTCTTGCGGACGTCGACCGGCTTCGCGCCCGGCTTCGGGGCGTTCTGGGCGCGGCGCTCGATCGCGGCAGCCTTCTTCTCGTCTTCTTCCTTGCTGATCTTGCTGAAGACGAGGTGCTGCTGACCGTAGGTCCAGATGTTGTTGGAGACCCAGTAGATCAGGATGGCGACGGGCAGGAACGGACCACCGACGAGCACGCCGAGCGGGAACACGTACAGCGCCAGCTTGTTCATCATGGCGGCCTGCGGGTTGGCCGCGGCCTCCGCCGACTGCCGTTCCACCGAGGCGCGGGCGTTCATGTGGGTCGCGACACCGGCGATCACCATGAGCGGAATCGAGACCAGCGCGATGGCCAGCTTGGTCGGCACGCCGCCGTAATCGGCGAAGGACTCCAGCACCTTCGCCGGCTCGGTGATGTACGCCGAGAGGGGAGCGCCGAAGAGCCGCGCGGTCAGGAACGACTGGACGTCACCCGCGGAGAAGATGTAGTTCGGGGTGTGGGCGTTGTCGTAGGGCGACATGCCCAGCTGCCCGATCCCGGTGCCGGTGCGGTTGAACGACCGCAGCACGTGGAACAGACCCAGGAACACCGGAACCTGCAGCAGCACCGGCAGACAGCCCATGAGCGGGTTGAAGCCGTGTTCCTTCTGCAGCTTCTGCATCTCGACCGTCATCTGCTGACGGTCGTTCTTGTACTTCTTCTGCAGCTCCTTGATCTGGGGCTGCAGCTCCTGCATCTGCCGGGTGGTGCGGACCTGCTTCACGAACGGCTTGTAGAGCACCAGCCGCAACGTGAACACCAGGAACACCACGGCCAGGGCCCAGGCGAATCCGCTGTTCTTGCCCAGCACATACCCGAATGCCTGGTGCCAGAACCACAGAATGGCCGACACCGGGTAATAGATGAAGTCGAGCACGGCGCTATGCACTCCCGTCGTTCGTATCGCCGGTCACCGCGGGCGATGATCCTTCGTAAGCTGATGCCGCGTGCCGGTGCTTGCGCTCCGGAACGGGGTCCCACCCACCAGGGTGCCAGGGCGCACATTTCGCCAGACGGACGGCTGCCAGTCCGAGTCCGACGAACAGTCCGCGGGTGCGCAACGCCGTCACCGCGTACTCACTGCACGTGGGAGTGAATCGGCACACCGGCATGCGGGTGGGGGAGATGTAGGTCCGATACAGCTCGATGAGGAATATCAGAGCTTTGGCCGGTAATCCGGCAGCCGCGCGCAGCGCGCCCGCAGAAGAATGCGGCGCGTTCATGCGAGGGAGCCGAGCTTGCGCAGCCCACTGTGCAACTGGCGCAGCAGTTCTTCGGAGGGCGCGTCGGCGGCACCCGGGAGGGCGCGAATGACAACATCTGCGCCGCCGGGCAATTCGGCCGTCAGGCTTGCGCAGATATGACGCAGGCGGCGGGCCACCCGGTGGCGTACCACCGCCGGACCCACCGCCTTGCTGACGATCAAGCCGAAACGCGGACCGCCCACCCGGATAGCCGGGGTCGATCCGTTCGCTTGATCGTCGTGTAGCAGTACGTGCACAACAAGGTCCCGTCTCCCGATCCGCCGGCCCTGGCGCACCGTCCGGGAAAAGTCGGTGCGCCGGTGCAGCCGGTAGGGCTCAGGCAGCACCTGAGCGTCCAGCGGAGTGCGGGCGGATGGGGGACCGGAGACCGGACGGCGAGTCGCTCATACGACGCCGCATCCGGGGTTTCCGAATCAGGCGGTCAGCTTGGCGCGGCCCTTGCCACGACGAGCCGACACGATGGCGCGACCCGCACGGGTCCGCATCCGGAGACGGAAGCCGTGGACGCGCGCCCGACGACGGTTGTTCGGCTGGAACGTCCGCTTGCCCTTGGCCACGGTCAACACTCCTCTAGGTGGTGGGCGTCCGGTGACGCCCGAAGCTGTTCGGTGAAACGGTGCTCTCGACGGACGGGAGTCCCTCGGCGCAATACCCTTGTCGGCACGGGCAGCAGACAGCCGCCACCGCACCATAGGGTGACTGTAGAAGGGTACTTACCCCCTGGACGAGGGTCAAACTCGGGGGTCGAGGCCCGATTTCGCGGGACTGGATCGATCGTTCCGCGTGGCGCTCGGTGGGGGTTCGTGTCGGAGCACCGGTGTCGTGTACGGTCCTTCCCAGTCCCTTCCGGTGACCGCGGATGGCCTCGTCCTCCGCCCCGCGAGCGGTATTGCCAGCTGGTAGCTGTGAAGCCGCAGGTACGCGCCGGATCCGAGGAATCAGACACGCGGACGCGTGTATCCCCAGGTTGTCCACATCTGTGGATAATTGTGTGGAAATACCCCTGGAGTGGCATATTCGTAGGGCCGACGGTACCCGCCGACGCCCGGTGACTGGGGGAGCCGAGCAGCGCAACCGTCTGCTCCTATCGACCTACATCCGGGGAGGACTGCGTTCGTGGACGACGAGCAGAATGTGCTGACGGCTGTCTGGCCGGAGGTGATCGCCGAATTGGCGAGTGGCTCCGCGGATGGGGAGATCCAACCGGTCAGCAAGGCTCACAAGGCGTGGCTGAACACTATCGAACCGATCACCTTCGCGCAGGGGTTCGCCCTGCTCTCGGTGCCCGGCACGATGGCGCAGGTGACGGTCGAACGCGACTTGCGGGAGCTCATCCTGCGCTCTCTCGCCCGCCGCGGACTTCAGGTCGAGGGCCTGGGCGTGCGCATCCGCGCGCAGCAGAATCCGCCCGCCGGACGGTCCGCGAACGCACCCCGGCACGCCCGCATGACCTCCCGCCCGGAGCGTCCCCGCGAGCCCGAGCCGACGCCCCCGGCGTACGCGCCCGAGCCGCCGATGACCGAGCGTCCACAGCCCTCGTACCAGTCCCAGCCGGAGTACGCGCCGCGCTACCTACCTCCCCAGGACTACCCGGGCGAGTACGACGAGCGCGAGGCTTATCCACCTGTGGAATACGGGCAGCCGCCGATGGCGGAGGAGTTGCCGCCCGTCACCGCCGACCGTCCGGCCGCGCCCGAGCGGCCGTTGCCGGGTGGTGAACCGGCCGCCGCGCCCCTGGGCCAGCGGCCCGACCGGCGGCGGGACAACCATCGCGGCGCGCCCATGCCGCCGGGACAGGAGTCCCTGTTCTCCCCGGATCCCGAGGACGAACCGGTCCGGTCCGCCCCGCAGCGCTACACCGAGGAGCCCGCGCCGCAGCGCTATGCGGATGAACCCGCGCCCCAGCGCTACGCCGACGAACCTTCCCCCCAGCGCTACGCGGACGAGCCCGTGCAGCAACGGTATTCCGACGAGCCCGCGCCGCAGCGCTATGCGGACGAGCCCACGCCCCAGCGCTACGCGGACGAGCCCGCCCCGCAGCGTTATGCCGACGAACCGGCGGCCCGCTACGAGGAGCCCGCGCCGCGCTACTCCGACGAACCGGCGGCGCGCCGTCCGGTGGACGAGCCGCACGACGACGAGCCGGTGGTCAATGTCCGCAATTCGTGGCCGACCTACTTCAACCGGCCGCCCGAGCGGGAGCCGGCGCCCGCGCCGTCCTCGGCCAGCCTGAACGCGAAGTACACCTTCGACACCTTCGTCATCGGCGCGTCCAACCGCTTCGCGCACGCCGCCGCGGTGGCCATCGCGGAGGCGCCGGCGCGCGCCTACAACCCGCTGTTCGTTTGGGGCGCTTCGGGTTTGGGCAAGACGCACCTGCTGCACGCGGCGGGCCACTACGCGCAGCGGCTGTTCCCGGGCATGCGGGTGAAGTACGTGTCCACCGAGGAATTCACGAACGACTTCATCAACTCGCTGCGTGACGACCGGAAGGTGGCGTTCAAGCGCCGCTACCGGGAGACCGACATCCTGCTGGTGGACGACATCCAGTTCATCGAGGGCAAGGAAGGCATCCAGGAGGAGTTCTTCCACACCTTCAACACCCTGCACAACGCGAACAAGCAGATCGTGGTGTCCTCCGACCGGCCGCCGAAGCAGCTGGCCACCCTGGAGGAGCGGCTGCGGACGCGGTTCGAGTGGGGTCTGATCACCGATGTGCAGCCGCCGGAGCTGGAGACCCGCATCGCGATCCTGCGTAAGAAGGCGCGCATGGACCGCCTGGACGTGCCGCACGACGTGCTCGAACTGATCGCCAGCCGGGTGGAGCGCAATATCCGGGAGCTGGAGGGCGCGCTGATCCGCGTCACCGCGTTCGCGTCGCTGAACGGGCAGCCGCTGGATCTGTCGCTGGCCGAGGTGGTGCTGCGGGATCTGATGCCCGACACCGCGACGCTGGAGATCACGGCGGCCACGATCATGGCCGTGACCGCGGAGTACTTCAACACCACGCTCGAGGAGCTCACCGGTCCGGGTAAGGCGCGGCCGCTGGCGCAGGCCCGGCAGATCGCCATGTACCTGTGCCGTGAACTCACCGACCTGTCCCTGCCGAAGATCGGCCAGGCCTTCGGTCGCGACCACACCACGGTCATGTACGCGGAGAAGAAGGTGCGCAAGGAGATGACCGAGCGGCGCCGTGTGTACGACCAGGTTCAAGAACTCACAGCCCGAATTAAACAGCGTTCGCGCTGATCCACAGTCCACAGGACCCCACGTCGTCTGACGTGGGGTTCTTTGCTTTCCGGGGTTGTGGATTCCTCGAGGAGTCCTCGAGGAAAGGGTGTGGAGTCCTCGAGGAATCCCACTGTTGTCCACGGGGTTGCGCACAGGTCGCTACTCACAGTGGTGCACAGGTGTTGATCCACAGATCCCACAGGTGAATTCATCCTCGAGGGCTGAGCTGCGCGGATGGGGTTTTCGGCTTGTGGATTCCTCGAGGAGTCCCTGTCAGGTCCTCGAGGAATCCACGGGGTAGTCCCCGGTTCCATCCTCATGTGGGTATCCCGGCCCGTTTCGGGGGAGCAACTCGAGGATCACTCGAGGATGGCTGGGGAGTTTCCGGGTGACTCCACAAGCACCGGCTGTTCATCCTCGAGCCACCCCAACGACATCCCCACGCCGCCGCCCGGTCGGACCTGCGGAAACAGGCGAAGTCCACAGAACTAACAGGACCTACTACTACTTCAGTTCTTCATCTAGAGAAGGTTCTTCTAAAACAGGGTGTGTGGAAACTCGGGTTGGGAGGGCACGGTGCGATGGGCAGCTCCTCCACACCCGATCGGGAGGCAGGGAGGAGAAGGGAGGGGAGCGGTCCGCAGCGGAAGCCTCGGTGGGGTCGGGGCAAAGGCTCGGTGGGTCGGCGTAGGCGGGTCGGTCTCGCGCAGGTACGGTTTGGTGTCGGCCCCGTGTGCGAGACTGCCGATTACCGTTTCGAGATCCGAACGACCCCCAGTGGAGAGGACAGACCGGGCGATGGAGCTTGCAAGCATGAAGTTTCGGGTCGCTCGCGAGGACTTCGCCGAATCCGTAGCCTGGGTGGCCCGCAGCCTGCCGTCGCGGCCTCCGGTGCCCGTGCTCGGTGGCGTACTCCTCGTGGCTGACGAGGACGGCCTGACGGTCTCCGGTTTCGATTACGAGGTCTCCGCGCAGATGCGGGTGGCCGCCGAGGTCGCCGGTCCGGGCCAGGTGCTGGTGTCGGGCCGCCTGCTGGCCGATATCACCAAGGCGCTGTCGAACAAGCCGGTGGACGTGTCGGTGGACGGCACCCGCGTGCTGATCGCCTGTGGCAGCGCCAAGTTCTCGCTGCCGACCATGCCCGTCGAGGACTATCCCCAGCTTCCCGAGCTCCCGCCGCAGACCGGTGAGCTCGCCGTGGATCTGTTCTCCGAGGCCGTCTCCCAGGTGGCCGTGGCCGCCGGCCGTGACGACACCCTCCCCATGCTCACCGGCATCCGTGTGGAGATCGAGGGCCCGAAGGTGGTCCTGGCCGCCACCGACCGTTTCCGGCTCGCTGTGCGCGAACTGGAGTGGCAGCCGGGCCGTGCGGATGTGGAGACCGCGGTCCTGGTCCCGGCTCGCACCCTGTCCGAGTCCGCGAAGACCCTCGGCGCCTCCGATCAGCCGGTGCAGCTGGCGTTCGGCACCGGCACCGACGGCCTGCTGGGCATCGTGAACGGCGGCCGCCGCACCACCACCCGACTGCTCGACGCGGAATTCCCCAAGTTCCGCCAGTTGCTCCCCAAGGAGCACACCTCACTCGCGACCATCGCGGTGAGCGCGCTGACCGAGGCCATCAAGCGTGTGGCCCTGGTGGCCGAGCGTGGCGCCCAGGTGCGGCTGGAGTTCTCCGAGGAGGGCCTGCTGCTCTCCGCCGGTGGCGACGACGCCGGTCGCGCCGAGGAATGGCTGGTCGCCGATTTCCGCGGTGAGCCGCTGACCATCGCGTTCAACCCCGGCTACCTGCTCGACGGTCTCTCCGCCGCCCATTCGGACCGGGTGACCTTCGGCTTCACCACGCCCAGCCGCCCGGCGGTGTTCCTGCCCGCGCCGGAGGAGGAGCCCGCGCAGCTGGAGTCGGGTGCCTTCGCGGCGCTGGCCGGAAGCTACATCTACCTGCTGATGCCGGTGCGGCTGCCGGGCTGAGCAGGTTTGGCGACCCATCGCTTCGGAGCGAACGACACACCTGTGCACAGTGTTGACAAACCTGTGAAAAACGCGGGGACGGTGGACTGACCGGATGCACGTGCGTGCGCTGTCACTGCGCGATTTCCGGTCCTGGGAGGCCGCCGAACTCGAACTTTCGCCCGGTGGAACGGTTTTCCTGGGGTCCAACGGGAACGGCAAGACCAACCTGATCGAGGCCATCGGATATTTGTCCACACTCGGCTCACATCGGGTGTCGGCCGATGCTCCGCTCATCCGGATCGGCGCGCAGAAGGCCCGGATCGGCGCGACGGTGGTGAACACCGGCCGCGAGCTGCGGGTGGACATGGAGCTGAATCAGGGCGCGGCCAATCGTGCCCAGATCAATCGCTCCCCGGTGCGGCGGCCGCGGGAGATCCTGGGGATTCTGCAGACGGTGTTGTTCGCTCCCGAGGATCTGTCGCTGGTGCGCGGGGATCCGGGGGAGCGGCGGCGGTTCCTGGACGAGCTGGCCACGGCCCGGCTGCCGCGCCTGGCCGGGGTGCGCGCGGATTACGAGAAGGTGCTGCGGCAGCGGTCGGCCCTGTTGAAAACGGCTGGGCGCAATGCCCGTTCGGGGGCGCGGGGTGCGGAGATGAGCACCCTCGACGTGTGGAACGGGCATCTGGCGGCGCACGGCGCGGTGCTGCTCGCGCATCGGCTGCGACTTGTCCACGACCTTTATCCACATCTTGCACAGGCTTATTCAGATATCGCGCCCGAGTCCCGGCCCGCGTCGATCGGCTATCGCAGTGCGAGTCTGCCGCCGGAGCTCCTGGATTCCGCGCGTTCTCCACAGGACGATGACGAGGAGGCGCTCGAGGCGATCCTGTTGCGGGAGTTGGCTGCCGCGCGTTCCAAGGAGCTGGAGCGCGGGGTGTGCCTGGTCGGTCCGCACCGTGACGAGCTGGATCTGATGCTGGGGTCCGCGCCGGCCAAGGGTTTCGCCAGTCACGGTGAGTCCTGGTCCTTCGCACTGGCTCTGCGGCTCGGGGCGTTCGAATTGTTGCGGTCCGCCGGAACCGATCCGGTGCTGATCCTCGATGACGTCTTCGCCGAACTGGATCGTCGCCGTCGCAGCGCGCTGGCGCGGGTGGCCGCGGGCGCGGAGCAGGTGTTGATCACCGCGGCGGTGCCGGAGGACGTTCCGCCCGAACTCGACGCCGCGCCGCAGCGCGTGGAGACGACCGGGGAGGCGGATCGGCGGGTCTCCCGGATCGCGGAGTGAGGTTCGCCGAGTGCGTCGGCGGCGGGAATCGCCGAGTCGTCGGTGCCATGCGGCAGAATCACGTGACGAACCGAGGGTGATCATCCGGATTCCCGGGTGTGGAAGGAGTTGTGGATGGCCGAGTCGCCGGAAACCGACGACCACACCCCACGCGCGGGTGCGACCGGACCGGGCGCCGAGCCGGAGTTGCGCGGAGTCGATCTGGCTCGTCGCGCGCTGGAGGAGGCGCGGGCCGCGGCGCGTGCGGCGGGAAAGTCGGTGGGGCAGGGGCGGGCTTCGCCGGCCGCGCCGCGCAAGGGCGGTATCCGGGCACTGCGCGGGGGTCGCAGAAGCTGGTCGGGTGCGGGCCCCGACGATCGGGATCCGCAGGCGTTCGCCGCGCTGGCGATGCAGTTGGCGAAGGGGCGCGGCTGGTCGGCCAAGGTCGCCGAGGGCACGGTGTTCGGCCGCTGGGCGGCCGTGGTGGGGGAGGACATCGCCTCCCATGCCCAGCCGATCTCGCTGGAGAACGGCGTGTTGAGCATTCAGGCCGAGTCCACGGCCTGGGCCACACAGCTGCGCATGTTCCAGTCCCAGATCCTGGCGAAGATCGCGGCGGCGGTCGGGAACGGCGTGGTCAAGCAGCTCAAGATCAATGGCCCGACCGCGCCGAGCTGGCGCAAGGGCGAGCGGCACATCAAGGGCCGCGGCCCGCGCGACACCTACGGGTAGGCCGCTGTCACCGGGGTCCGAGCCACGAATCCCGGCGTCCGCACGCTGGTTTCACGTGGAACGTTCGGAGATCACGACGAACCCTCGCGCAAACGCCCGCGTGTCCCCTGGCGCATCGACCGCTGAGGCTCCCGGAACCGCCCGGACCCATAACGGGTCATATCGCTGGTCGATTTCATGACCGTACGGCCCACTCAGGGGTGTCATAGGTGGGTTCTCTGTCGGTCGTACCAGTAGGATGAGGGAGTAACTAGCGGCGATACCTCCCGGCGCGTTCCGTAGCGCCCGCGCGTGGGCCCCCGTAACTCTCGAGCAGACAGTGTTCCGGAGCTCGGGCAGACAGTGTCTGTGGGCCTCACGCGTGCGACCGCACTGTGCCGGGAGGATCAGCAAGTAAGGAGAGCTACCGACCAGTGGCTGCCATGGACTCCAACGCAGACGGCTCGACCCAGCCCAAGTCAGGCAAGCCGACGTCGTACGGTGCCGACTCCATCACCGTCCTCGAGGGCCTCGAGGCGGTTCGCAAGCGCCCCGGTATGTACATCGGTTCCACCGGTGAGCGCGGCCTGCACCACCTGATCTGGGAGGTCGTCGACAACTCGGTCGACGAGGCGATGGCCGGATACGCCTCGCGGGTCGATGTCACCCTGCTGGCCGACGGCGGCGTCGAGGTGGTCGACGACGGCCGCGGTATCCCGGTCGCGATGCACGCTCAGGGTGTGCCCACCATCGAGGTGGTCATGACCCAGCTGCACGCGGGCGGCAAGTTCGACGGCGAATCCTATGCGGTGTCGGGCGGTCTGCACGGCGTCGGCATCTCGGTGGTGAACGCGCTGTCCACCCGGCTGCAGGCCGATGTGGACACCGACGGGTACCACTGGACCCAGGAGTACAAGGACTCCAAGCCGGGCAAGCTGGTGCAGGGCAGCGCGACCAAGCGCACCGGTACCACCATCAAGTTCTGGCCGGACCCGGACATCTTCGAGACCACCACCTTCAGCTTCGAGACGGTCGCGCGCCGCCTGCAGGAGATGGCGTTCCTGAACAAGGGCCTGACCATCACGCTGACCGATCAGCGGGTGTCCGAGGGTGACGTCACCGACGAGGTGGTCAGCGAGACCGCCGAGGCGCCCAAGCACATCGACGAGAACACCCCGGCCGCCGAGCCGAAGGTGAAGACCCGCACCTACCACTACCCGGGCGGGCTCGAGGACTACGTCAAGCACATCAACCGGACCAAGACGCCGATCCACAACTCGATCGTGGCGTTCACCGGTAAGGGCACCGGCCACGAGGTCGAGGTCGCGATGCAGTGGAACTCGGGTTACTCCGAGTCCGTCCACACCTTCGCCAACACCATCAACACCCATGAGGGCGGTACCCACGAGGAGGGCTTCCGCGCGGCGCTCACCACGGTGGTGAACAAGTACGCGAAGGACAAGAAGCTCCTCAAGGAGAAGGAAGGCAACCTCACCGGTGACGACATCCGTGAGGGTCTCGCCGCCATCGTGAGCGTGAAGATCGCCGACCCGCAGTTCGAGGGCCAGACCAAGACCAAGCTCGGCAACACCGAGGTGAAGTCCTTCGTCCAGCGCACCTGCAACGAGCACATCTCGCACTGGTTCGAGGCGAACCCGGCCGACGCGAAGACGATTGTGCAGAAGGCGGTTTCGTCGGCGCAGGCCCGCGTCGCCGCCCGTAAGGCGCGAGAGCTGGTGCGGCGCAAGTCCGCCACCGATCTGGGTGGCCTGCCGGGCAAGCTGGCCGACTGCCGTTCCAAGGATCCGAGCAAGTCCGAGATCTACATCGTGGAGGGTGACTCCGCCGGCGGCTCGGCCAAGTCCGGCCGTGACTCGATGTACCAGGCGATCCTGCCGCTGCGCGGCAAGATCATCAATGTCGAGAAGGCGCGCATCGACCGCGTGCTGAAGAACACCGAAGTGCAGTCCATCATCACCGCGTTCGGCACCGGTATCCACGACGAGTTCGATATCGCCAAGCTGCGCTATCACAAGATCGTGCTGATGGCCGACGCCGACGTGGACGGCCAGCACATCTCGACCCTGCTGCTCACCCTGCTGTTCCGCTTCATGCGCCCGCTGGTCGAGCACGGTCACGTGTACCTGGCCATGCCGCCGCTGTACAAGCTGAAGTGGCAGCGCTCGGAGCCGGAGTTCGCCTACTCCGACCGTGAGCGCGACGGGCTGCTGGAGCGCGGCCTGGCGGCCGGCAAGAAGATCAACAAGGACGACGGCATCCAGCGCTACAAGGGTCTCGGTGAGATGAACCCGAAGGAGCTGTGGGAGACCACCATGGATCCGAGCGTGCGGGTCCTGCGCCTGGTCACCCTCGATGACGCCGCCGCGGCCGATGAGCTGTTCTCCATCCTGATGGGTGAGGACGTGGAGGCTCGCCGCAGCTTCATCACTCGGAACGCCAAGGACGTCCGGTTCCTCGACGTGTAATTCGCGACGGCAGCGGCCCTTCCGGGTCGCTGCCTGCGCGCCGCGAGGACCCCCCACAACTTCTGACGGAGACCAATTCATGACTGAGACTTCGCTTCCGCCTTCGGGTGGCGACCGCATCGAGCCGGTCGACATCCAGCAGGAGATGCAGAACTCCTACATCGACTACGCGATGAGCGTGATCGTGGGCCGCGCGCTGCCGGAGGTGCGCGACGGTATGAAGCCGGTGCACCGGCGCATCCTGTACGCGATGTACGACAACGGGTATCGGCCCGACCGCGGCTATGTGAAGTCCGCGCGCCCGGTCGCCGACACCATGGGTAACTATCACCCGCACGGTGACACGGCCATCTACGACACCCTGGTGCGTATGGCGCAGCCGTGGGCGCTGCGGTATCCGCTGGTCGACGGTCAGGGCAACTTCGGTTCGCGCGGTAATGACGGCGCGGCCGCCATGCGTTACACCGAGTGCCGCCTGACGCCGCTGGCGATGGAGATGCTGCGCGAGATCGACCACGAGACGGTCGATTTCGTCCCGAACTACGACGGTAAGACGCAGGAGCCGACCGTCCTGCCGAGCCGGGTGCCCGCCCTGCTCATGAACGGTTCCAACGGCATCGCCGTCGGTATGGCGACGAATATCCCGCCGCACAACCTGAACGAGCTGGCCGACGCCATCTACTGGGCGCTGGACAACCACGACGCCGACGAAGAAGCCACGCTCGCCGCGTGCATCGAGCGGGTGAAGGGTCCGGACTTCCCGACCGCGGGCCTGATCGTGGGTACCCAGGGCATCCACGACGCCTACACCACCGGACGCGGTTCGGTCCGCATGCGCGGCGTCGTGGAGATCGAGGAGGACAGCCGCGGTCGCACCACGATCGTCATCACCGAGCTGCCGTACCAGGTCAATACCGACAACTTCATCAATGCCATCGCGGAGCAGGTGAAGGACGGCAAGATCGCGGGTGTCTCCGACATCCACGACGAGTCCTCCGACCGTGTCGGTATGCGCATCGTGGTGACCGTGAAGCGCGACGCCATCGCCAAGGTGGTGCTGAACAACCTCTACAAGCACACCCAGCTGCAGACCTCCTTCGGCTGCAACATGCTGTCGATCGTCGACAAGGTGCCGCGCACGCTGCGTCTGGATCAGATGATCCGGCTGTATGTGAATCACCAGTTGGAAGTCATCATCCGGCGCACCCGCTACCTGCTGCGCAAGGCGGAGGAGCGGGCTCACATCCTGCGCGGTCTGGTGAAGGCGCTGGATCTGCTGGACCAGGTCATCGCCTTGATCCGCCGTTCGGCCGACACCGAGACCGCCCGCACCGGCCTGATGCAGTTGCTGGAGATCGACGAGATCCAGGCGACCGCCATCCTCGACATGCAGCTGCGTCGCCTGTCGGCCCTGGAGCGGCAGAAGATCCTCGACGAGTTGGCCAAGATCGAGGCCGAGATCGCGGATTTGAACGACATTCTGGCCAAGCCGGAGCGGCAGCGCGCCATCGTCCGGGACGAATTGGCGGAGATCGTCGACAAGTACGGCGACGAGCGGCGCACCAAGATCATCGCGGCCGACGGCGACGTGCAGGACGAGGATCTGATCGCCCGCGAGGACGTGGTCGTGACGATCACCGAGACCGGCTACGCCAAGCGCACCAAGACCGACCTCTACCGTTCGCAGAAGCGCGGCGGCAAGGGCGTGCAGGGCGCGGGTCTCAAGCAGGACGACATCGTCAAGCACTTCTTCGTCACCTCGACCCACGACTGGCTGCTGTTCTTCACCAACAAGGGCCGGGTGTACCGGGCCAAGGCGTACGAGCTGCCCGAGGCCAACCGCACCGCGCGCGGCCAGCACGTGGCGAACCTGCTGGCCTTCCAGCCGGACGAGAAGATCGCCCAGGTCATCCAGCTGAAGTCGTACGAGGACGCGCCGTACCTGGTGCTGGCCACCCGCAAGGGCCTGGTCAAGAAGTCCAAGCTGACCGACTTCGACTCGAACCGGACCGGCGGCATCGTGGCGGTCAATCTGCGCGACGAGGACGAATTGGTCGGCGCGGCACTGTGTTCGGCCGACGACGACCTGCTGCTCGTCTCCGCGCACGGCCAGTCGATCCGCTTCAACGCCAATGACGAGGTGCTGCGCCCGATGGGCCGCGCCACCTCCGGCGTGCAGGGCATGCGCTTCAACGCCGACGACGAACTGTTGTCGCTCAACGTGGTTCGTGACGCGGAGGGCATCTATCTGCTTGTCGCGACGGCGGGCGGGTACTCCAAGCGCACGGCCATCGACGAGTACACCGCGCAGGGTCGTGGCGGCAAGGGTGTGCTGACGATTCAGTACGACGAGAAGCGTGGCAGTCTGGTCGGTGCGCTCATTGTCAATGACGACGACGAGCTGTACGCGATCACCTCCGGCGGCGGTGTCATTCGCACACTGGCGCACCAGGTTCGTAAAGCGGGTCGTCAAACCAAGGGCGTCCGGTTGATGAACCTGGGTGAGGGCGATACTTTGCTCGCGATCGCTAGGAACGCGGATGAGCCCGACCAGGTTGCCGAAGATGACACCAGCGGTTCGGCGAAGCAGTAGTTTCTCCACAGCAGCGGCGGCACAACGGATCGAAGGATTCACCATTGACCACGAATCAGCCGAATGACCAGCGAGGTCACGCCAACGGCGTGACCGAGAGAATCGCTCCGTCCCCGATTCCGCCGCGGCCCATTCCGCGGCCGGGCGCGCAGGACGGTGGAACGCCGCAGAATTCCGAATTGCCGGACAAGTCCGGTGATTCGGCCGCCGAGGCCCCCGCGCCCGCCGCTGCGCCCGCTGCCCCCGAGGCGGCGGACGGGCAGGGCGGTTCGCCCTTCCAGGAGGGCTGGTCGCAGCTGCCGCAGCGGGAGCCGCAGTCGAACCTGTACCGCCCGGGCCAGGCCCCGGCGGCGGGCCGGCCGGGGACCAACCCGAGCCTCGGCGGTGGCGGCCTGCAGGGCGGCGGCCTGAACGCCGGTGTCTCCAATGCCCGCACCACCGCCGACCTGGCGGCCAAGGCGGCGCGCAAGGAGGCGGCCATGGTGAAGTCCGTCGGCATCGACGGACCGACCCGCAGCATCTCCCGCCCGGAACTGGTCAAGGATCTGCCGGATCTGTCCGAGCTGCGGCACCCGCTGCCGCCGCCGGACCCGATCGCGCCGGCCGGTCCGGTCTCGCCGTCCGCCCCCGCGGCGGTGGCGCAGGCCGCGGCGACCGGTGAGCCGCTGCGCGCCACCGTGCAGCTGCGCCACATCGACCCGTGGTCCACGCTGAAGGTCTCGCTGGTGATCAGCGTGGCCATGTTCTTCGTGTGGATGCTGGCGGTCGGCCTGCTGTACCTGGTGCTGGAGGGCATGGGCGTCTGGGAGCGCCTGAACTCCACCTTCACCGACATGGTCTCGGACAACTCCAGCTCGGCGCTCATCGACGCGGGCACGGTCTTCGGCTACGCCGGTGTGATCGGCCTGATCAATGTGGTGCTGCTGACCGCGCTGTCCACGGTCGGGGTGTTCGTCTACAACCAGTGCACCGATCTGGTCGGCGGCGTCCAGGTCACCCTGTCCGATCCGGACTAGGAAACCGCTGTTTCGATCCGCCTGCGACGGCCGGTCAGCCTTGCTTCCGCAAGCCGCTGACCGGCCGTTTTGGTTATCGGTGCCGACGTACGGTAATCTTCTGCCTCGTTCGAGTCACACACTTCGAACACCCACTAAGGGCCTATAGCTCAGGCGGTTAGAGCGCTTCGCTGATAACGAAGAGGTCGGAGGTTCAAGTCCTCCTAGGCCCACCCACAGGTAAAGAACGAACTGCCTTCCCAGGGGCCTTAGCTCAATTGGCAGAGCACTGCCTTTGCAAGGCAGGGGTTAGGGGTTCGATTCCCCTAGGCTCCACTCCCGCAAGCCGCAGACCGCTTCGGTCTGCGGCTTCTGTCGTTGCAGTACTGTGGGATTCATGAAAATCGTGCTCACCATTGTGATCGCCGCCGCCGTCGTTTTCGGGATCAGCAAACTGCGTCAGCGCAATGACGCCGACCTGTGGCATGAGGTCACCACGCGCTGACCGCCTCGAATTTGGCTGTGACACGGAACAAGCGGCGGTTTTCCATCCGATTCACGCCGTAAGGTCGAGAGATGGCGTCCACTGAGATCTCCGAGCTGGTGCAGTCCGTGGTCGAGCCATATCTGTTGAGCGGCCCGCGCCGGTACAACCGGCATCAGGTCGCGGATCTGACCGGGTTGCCCAACAATGTCACCCGCCGCCTGTGGGTGGCGTTGGGCTTCCCGGCCGATCCGGACGACGAAGCCGTGGAATACAGCGACTCCGATATCGAGGCCGCCCAGACCTTCGCCAAGTTGCACGTGCTGGCCACCGCCGACACGCACCGCCAGACCACGGCCGCGCGGACGCTGGGGCGGTCCATGGCGCGGCTGGCGGAGTGGCAGGTCGATCTGGTGACCGAGGAGATCCTGGACCGGATCACGACCATCACGCGCGAGCAGCCGGACACCGATCCGAAGGAAGCCGCGCGCATCGCCACCGACGAGGTGGTCACCGAATTCGAGACCTTGCAGCGCTACGCCTTCCGCAGGCACCTGGACGCCGCGCTGGCGCGGTCGCTGGACGGGGGAGCGGCGGCGGGGGACACGGTTCGCGTGCTGGCCGTCGGATTCGCCGACATGGTCGGTTACACCCGCCTGACCCGCCACCTGGAGGCCGATGAGCTGTCGGCGCTGCTGGAGGCCTTCGAGACGGCCACCAGCAACGCCATCGTCGCCAATGGCGGCTGGGTGATCAAGAACGTGGGCGACGAGGTCATGTTCGCGGCGGCGACGGCCACCGACGGTGCGCGGATCGCGCTCGCGGTGCAGGAGGCCGCCATCGCCTCGCACGGCGTCACCCAGGAGCTGCGGGTGGGTCTGGCCTACGGGGAGGTGTTGCAGCGCTTCGGCGATCTCTACGGGTCGACGGTCAACACCGCGGCGCGGCTCACCGGTGTGGCCCGGCCGGGCACGGTGCTGGTGGACGACGGGGCGGCCGCGGCCATCGAGGCGGATCTGGATTTCACGCTGCGGCATCTGGCCACGGTGCGGGTGAAGGGCATCAACCGGCTGTACGGGCATGTGCTGCGCCGCAATGAGATTCGACCGCTGGTCTGAGTGATCCCTGTCGAGGACGTGCTCCGGGAATGGGGGCGGGCCTCGGCGAAGGGGGGGAGTTAGCCGAGGCCCGCGTAAGGTCGGCCCGGGGGGGAGGGGCCGACGGGAACGATCCTACGCGACGAATTCGGATTGTGTGGCTATCGGGGCATCGCGTTCAAAGATTTTTTCGAGGAATAAGCGCGGTTCTCGGCAGCGGGCTCGGCCGCGTGACCGAAATGCGTCCTTCGCCGAATTACGTTCGAGTAGTTGACGACTCGCGATCCCGGCCGCCGCCCGTGCCGGCACTGGTGAAACTCGGATGACTCACTCCGTCGATCCGGGCATACTGGCCAGACGCCGACGATCGTGTTCGACCGCATCCGTGCAGTTCGGAACAGGAGAATCATGCCCGACGCCATTGTCGCCGAGGGGCTGGTCAAGAGGTACGGCCATCTGGTCGCCCTCGACGGCCTCGACCTCTCGGTCCCCGAAGGCACCGTGACCGCCCTGCTCGGCCCCAACGGCGCCGGCAAGACCACCGCCGTGCGCGTGCTCACCACGCTGCTCATCCCCGACGCCGGCCACGCGGTCGTCGCCGGGGTGGACGTCCTGAAGGACCCGCAGCTGCTGCGCTCCCGCATCGGCACCTCCGGCCAGTACGCGGCGGTCGACGAATACCTCACCGGCTTCGAGAATCTCGAGATGGTGGGCCGGCTGTACCACATGGGGGTGCGGCGCAGTAAGGAGCGAGCGCGCGAACTGCTGGACCGGTTCCGCCTCGCCGATGCCGCCGACCGTCCGGTCAAGGGTTACTCCGGCGGTATGCGCCGCCGCCTGGACCTGGCGGGCGCGCTGGTCGCGAATCCGCCCGTGCTGTTCCTGGACGAACCCACCACCGGCCTGGATCCCCGTGCGCGCCTGGACCTCTGGGATGTCATCGAGGAACTGGTGGCGGGCGGCACCACGCTGCTGCTGACCACCCAGTACCTGGAGGAGGCGGACCGGCTGGCCGACTCCATCGCCGTCATCGACCACGGCCGGGTGATCGCGGAGGGCACCTCCGACGAGCTCAAGGCGATGGTGGGCGGCGACCGGATCGAGCTGGTCGTCGATCACGCCGACAATCTCGCGGTGGCGCGGCAGGCGCTGGAAGGCTTGGCGCACGGCGAGATTCGGCTCGAGCCGGGGCTGCGGCGGATCATCGTGCCGGTCGAGGACGGCTCGCAGGCGCTGGTGGACGCGATCGGGCAGCTGACCGAGCACGAGGTGCAGATCCACGACGTGGGGCTGCGCCGGCCCTCGCTCGACGATGTGTTCCTGTCCCTGACCGGACACCAGGCCGAGGAACTGATCAACGGCAATCGATCCGCCGAGGAGAAGGAGGGCGCCCGATGAGCGCCGCGCTCGCCGTCGCCGGAAAGCCTTCGCTCGCACAGCGACTGGCCATGGTGGTGACCGACAGCATCACCATCACCAAACGCAATGTGATCAAGATCCGGCGGGTGCCGGACGTGCTGATCTTCTCGACGCTGTCGCCGATCATGTTCGTGCTCTTGTTCGCCTACGTCTTCGGCTCGTCGATCCAGTTGCCGGGCACGTCCTATCGCGAGTTCCTGATCGCCGGCATCTTCGCCCAGACCGTGGTGTTCGGCGCGACGTTCACCGGTCTGAGCCTGGCGGAGGACATGCAGAAGGGCATCATCGACCGCTTCCGGTCGCTGCCCATGGCCCCGTCGGCGGTGCTGATCGGGCGCACGCTCTCCGACGTGGTCATCAATGTGGTGAGCCTGGTGGTGATGTCGCTGACCGGTCTGCTGGTGGGCTGGCGGATCCGCGGCTCGTTCCTCGACGCGGTGCTGGCGTACGTGCTGTTGCTGCTGTTCGCGTACGCGGTGTCGTGGATCATGGCGGTGGTCGGCCTGCTGGTGCGCGCGCCGGAGGTCTACAACAACGCCAGCTTCATGGTGATCTTCCCGCTCACGTTCATCGCCAACACCTTCGTGCCGACCGCGAACCTGCCGACGGTGTTACGCGTTGTGGCGGAATGGAATCCGGTGTCGGCCGTGACCCAGGCGACGCGCGATCTGTTCGGCAACACCTCGCCGATGGGACCGAGCGCGGATGTCTGGCCCATGCGGCATCCGGTCGCGACGACCCTGATGTGGATCGTCGTGATCCTGGCGATCTTCGTGCCGCTCGCCCTGAAGCAGTACAAGCGCTCGGTGAGTCGCTGAGTGGTTCGGCGACTCACCGCGGGCTTCAGTGGTTGACGAGGTCCGGCGAGGGCGCCGAACCGTTGCGCGAGTAGCCCAGGCGCGGTGGTTCGGCGGCCGGAGCCTCCGGTTGCGGACGCTTGTTCACGAAGAACGCGATGACACCGCCCGCGATCGCGACGAGGGCGGCCACGATGACCTTGTTACGAACGCTCCCCAGCTCCATCCGACCATGCTGGCACAGCAAGACAATTCGTGCACGGACGGGGCCGCCGATCGGTTACTCGACGGTAACGCTCTTGGCCAGGTTGCGCGGCTTGTCCACGTCCCGGCCCAGCGCCATGGCCGTGTGATAGGCCAGTAACTGCAACGGAATCGTGAGGATGATCGGGTCCAGTTCCGGGCACACCGCCGGAACCCGGATCACCGAATCCGCCAGCCCGTCCGGCAGATCGGTGTTGGTGACCGCGATGACCGGGCCGCCACGCGCCTTGATCTGCTCGATGGTGGTGATGTTCTTGGCCAGCAACTCGTCGCCGGGCACCAGCACGATGGAGGGCATCTCCGGGTCGATCAGCGCCAGCGGCCCGTGCTTGAGTTCGGAACCCTGGTACGCCTCGGCGTGGATGTAGGAGATCTCCTTCAGCTTCTGCGCGCCCTCGCGCGCCACCGGCCACGCACGCACCCGGCCGATGAAGAACATGCTGCGCGCCTTGGCGAATCGGGACGCGATATCGGCGACCGTCTCCTCCTCGGCCAGCACGGCGTCGATGGCGTCGGGCAGCGCGCGCAGACCGGACACGATGCGTTCGCCGGCCGCGGCCGACAGGTCCCGCACCCGGCCCAGCAACAGGCCCAGCATGGCGAAGGACACGGTCATATTGGTGAGCGCCTTGGTCGAGGCCACCGAGACCTCCGGGCCCGCGTGCAGGAACACGCCCGCACCGCACTCCCGCGCGATGGCGCTGCCGACCACGTTCACCGCGCCGATGACGCGGCCGCCCTTGCGCTGCAATTCCTGAACGGCGGCAAGGGTATCCAGGGTCTCGCCGGACTGGCTGATCGCCACGTACAGCGCGTCCGGGTCCACCACCGGATTGCGGTAGCGGAACTCCGAGGCGGGCTCGGCGACGGCCGGGATCCGGGCCAGCTCCTCGACCAGCTGCGCGCCCAGCTGGCCCGCGTAATAGGCGGAGCCGCAGCCCAGGAACACCACCTTGCTGATGCCGCGCAGTTCGCGCGCGTCCATATTGAGGCCGCCCAGGTGGGCGGTGGCGAAACGCTCGTCGAGGCGGCCGCGCAGCGCCCGGCGGACGGCGTCGGGCTGTTCGGCCATCTCCTTGCGCATGAAGTCGGGGTACCCGCCCAGCGCGTAGTCCTCGGCCGCCATATCGATGGTGGTGGGGATCTTGTCGGTGCGCCGGGCCTCGAGACCCAGTGTGCTGGTGCGGAATTCGTCGGCGCGCACGGTGGCCAGCTCGCCGTCGTCGAGGAACACCACGCGCTGGGTGTGATGCACCAGCGCGGCCACGTCGGAGGCCACGAACATCTCGCCGTCGCCGACACCGAGCACGATGGGGGAGCCGTTGCGGGCCACCACCAGTTCGTCGGGGCGGCGGGCGTCGAGCACCAGCAGGCCGTAGGTGCCCTCGACTCGGCGCATGGCGGTGCGGACCGCGTCCTCCAGGGTCTCGGACTCCTCCAGGGCGGCGGCGACCAGATGCGCGATGGCCTCGGTGTCGGTGTCGGAGACGAATTCCACGCCCTCGGCGGTCAGCGCGGCGCGCAGCACCTCGGCGTTCTCGACGATGCCGTTGTGCACGACCGCGATCCGGCCGGAGACGTCGGTGTGCGGGTGCGCGTTGGCGTCGGAGGGTTCGCCGTGGGTCGCCCAGCGGGTGTGGGCGATGCCCACATTGCCGCGCAGCCGGGCGGCTTCGGCGTCGGCCTTGTTGCGTAGGTCCTGGACCCGGCCCTGGGTCTTGGTGACCCGTAGGCGGCCGCGGTGCGGCACGGCCAGGCCCGCGGAGTCGTAGCCGCGGTATTCGAGCCGGTGCAGGCCTTCCAACAGGACCGGGACGGCCTCACGATGCCCGATATAACCGACGATTCCACACATTGAGGGACGGACTCCTCACCCGTAGACGATGCGACGCAGTTGCCGTTCGGTGAAGTCGGGGGCGGCGACCCGGCGCTGCGCGAGCTCGGCCGCCAGGCGCTGCCAGATCTCGGCATTGCGGACCTGACGGCTCTGCAATTCGGCATGTCTGCGGCGCACGAACTGCTCGGCGGTCTCGTCGAAGTATCCGACGACATCGGCGACCACACGGGCCGCGACGGCGGGCGGCAGGCCGGTGGAGGCCGCCACATGGCGGACCAGATCGACCGGATCCCCGTCATTCACTCGACCGAACATGCCATGCCGGGACCGTTTCCGCCACTTCTGTGCCCGAATCCGGGCAGGGAATCACATATCGCGGCGGTTTCGAGGGCTTCGCGTGTGCCGCTTCGGCCCGGCCGCGCGCCCTGCACCTATCCTGGCGGCGTGACCTCACCGAATCAGACCGCAGTGGCGACGTTGCACACGAACCACGGCGACATCAAGATCTCGCTCTTCGGTAACCACGCCCCCGCCACCGTCCGCAATTTCGTCGGCCTGGCCGACGGCTCCAAGGCGTACAGCACCAAGAACGCCGCGGGCACCGACTCCGGGCCGTTCTACGACGGCTCGATCTTCCACCGGGTGATCGACGGCTTCATGATCCAGGGCGGGGACCCCACCGGCACCGGCCGCGGCGGCCCCGGCTACGAGTTCAAGGACGAATTCCATCCGGACCTCCGCTTCGATCGCGGCTACCTGCTCGCCATGGCCAATGCCGGGCCCGGCACCAACGGCTCCCAGTTCTTCATCACGGTGGGCGCGCAGCCGCACCTGAACCGCCGCCACACCATCTTCGGCGAGGTCGTGGACCCCGATTCCCGCAAGGTCGTCGACGCCATAGCCACCATCTCGACCGACCGCGGCGACCGCCCCAAGGACGACGTGGTGATCAACACCATCACCATCGCCTGAGAAACGGCCCTCGAACGGCCTTCGAAGAGGACTTCCCATGCAGCCCCAGCCGCCCGCCCCGGCCTGCTACCGCCACCCCGACCGGCCCACCGGTCTGGCCTGCACCCGGTGCGGGCGTCCGGCCTGCCCCGAATGCCTGACCGCGGCCGCGGTCGGGCAGCACTGCGTGGAATGCGTCCAGCAAGGCCGTGACGACGTCCGACCGGTCCGCAACGCGGCCGGGACGACGCTGTCACGGATCTCGCAGCCGTACGTCACCTACACGCTGATCACCGTCAATGTGATCGTCTTCGCGGTCACCGCGCTGCAGGCGCACAGCCTGATGGACAACCAGCGTTCCCGGCTGTTCTACGACTGGGTGCTGGTGCCGGGCTTCGTCGGCTACGACGGCGGCTGGGCGCGGGTGCTCGGCTCGGGCTTCCTGCACTACGGGCCGATCCACCTGCTGGCCAATATGTTCGCGCTCTACGTGCTGGGCCCGTACTGCGAGGTGGCGCTGGGCCGGACCCGCTTCGTGGCGGTCTACTTCACGTCCCTGCTGGGCGGTTCGGCCGCGGTCACGGCGATGTCAGGTCCCCTGACCCCCACCGCGGGCGCCTCGGGCGCGATCTTCGGGATCTTCGGCACGGTCGCGGTGATCATGCTGCGCATCCGCCAGAACCTCACCCAGATCGCGGTGCTGCTGGGGATCAACCTGGTGATCACCTTCTCGGTGCCCGGCATCTCGGTGTGGGGGCACCTGGGCGGGCTGCTCGCCGGCACGCTCGCCACCACGGGAATCCTGTATCTGCCGCGCTGGATCGGGATCCGGGACGCCCGGAAGGCGCTCACCGTCGGCTGGGCGGCGGTCGCGGCGGTGGCGGTGGCCGCGGTGCTGGTCACCGTGCTGGCCGCGCCCACCCTCTAACGCGACAGATGCGCGCGCAGCACCTCGAGGACATCCTCGGGGCGCGTGCCCAGATCCCAGCGGCCGAAGATCAGCAGCCGTTCCTCACCGGAGTTGTCCACATCCATCTCCAGCATGGGCATCCGCCGGCCCAGTCGCCGGTAGTGCACAACCCGGACCCGCAGGATCTGCTCGGGTGTGTAGCGCTGCGGCCCGGTCAGGCCGCGCACCACGATATGCACAGGGTCACCGGGTTCGACCGCGAGCCGCGGCCGTTGCCGCACGCCCAGGGCGGTCAGGCCGAGCAGTCCCACCGCGGCCACACCGATGAGCAGGCGGCCGGGGCCGTCCGTCGACACGATCGCGGCCACGGCCAGCACCAGGCCGCCGATGCCGCAGGCCACGAGCGCGGCCGGGGGTGTGGACCAGGACAGTCGGGAGTCGGGGCCGGTGGCGCTCACTGTCCCCACTCTTTCCTCGAGTTGTCCACAGGCTCATCCACAGGTGTGCATGAATGACAATGGTGTAAGCCACATTCCCGGCGGAACGGGCCACCCGTGCGGGGCATTCAGCGCCAGCGCATGGTCATGATCAGACCGACCACCATCAGGCCGAATCCGATCAGGAAGTTCCACGCGCCCAGATCGCTCATCCAGTGGATCTGCTCGTTGGCCAGGTAGTAGACGAGCAGCCACACCAGACCGGCGAGCATGAAGCCCAGCATGATGGAGACGTACCAGACCGGCGACGGACCAGCCGTCTTCACCCGCACCGGGGTGCGGCTGGCCGGGTTGATCGTGTAATCGGTCTTCTTCCGGACCTTCGACTTCGGCATGACGTCCTCGTTTTCGGCGTTCTGTCTGCGTAGACATTATCCCGGGAACCCTGGGGAAAGTGTCGTTGGGGAGGGCGCGGGCGATTGTGGCGACACGGTTCGGCGGTATTGCGTGCGACGGCGGCGGCCGCGCCAACTACTCTCGAATCATGCGTGTACTGGTCGTCGACAACTACGACAGCTTCGTGTTCAACCTGGTTCAGTATCTCGGACAGCTGGGTGTGGACGCCGAGGTCTGGCGCAATGACGACCCGCAGCTCGCGGATGTGGACAAGGTTGTGCAGGACTTCGACGGCGTGCTGATCAGCCCCGGGCCCGGCACCCCCGACCGCGCCGGCGCCTCCATCTCGCTGGTGCACGCCGCCGCGAAGCACGCCACCCCGCTGCTCGGCGTGTGCCTGGGACACCAGGCCATCGGAGAAGCCTTCGGCGCCACCGTGACCCGCGCTCCCGAACTGCTGCACGGCAAGACCAGCAGCGTCTTCCACATCGGCGCGGGCGTGCTTGCCGGGCTACCGGATCCCTTCACCGCCACCCGCTACCACTCCCTGACCGTCCTCGAGGAGACCATACCGCCGGAGCTGGAGGTGCTGGGCCGCACCGAATCCGGCATCGTCATGGCTCTGCGGCATCGCGATCTGCCCATCCACGGTGTGCAGTTCCACCCCGAATCCGTGCTCACCCAGGGCGGGCACCGCATGCTCGCCAACTGGCTGGGCGTGTGCGGCGAGCGGCCGGCGGAGGGGCTGGTGCAGACCTTGGAGGCGGAGGTCGCGGCCCTGGCATGAGCGGTCAGGGGCCGGAGGAGGCAGCCTGCGTAACCACGCAGGCCCCCCGCTCATGCCACATGGAGACAGCGTCATGAACGGTTATACGGCGTGAGGCCGCGGGTCATGCTGTCGGTGGCCGTCAGCGTCGACGGCTACATCGACGACGCGAGCCCGGATCGCCTGTTGCTGTCCAACGCCGCCGATTTCGATCGGGTCGACGCCCTGCGCGCCGAATCCGACGCCATCCTGATCGGCGCGGAAACCCTGCGCCGCGACAATCCCCGGCTGCTCGTGAACAGTTCGGACCGCCGCCTGCAGCGGGTCGCCGCGGGCAAGCCCGACTATCCGGTGCGGGTGATCGTCACCGCGCGCGGCGAGCTCGACCCGGAGCTGCGCTTCTGGCAGAGCGGCGGCGAAAGACTGGTCTACACCACCGATTCCGGGGCCGCCCGCCTCGGCGACCGGCTCGCCGGTCTGGCCGAGGTGATCTCCCTGGGCGCGGCGATCGACTTCGCGGCCCTGCTCGACGACCTGGGCAAACATGGTGTCGAGAGCCTGATGGTCGAGGGCGGCGGATCCATCCACACCGCCTTCCTGTCCGCCGGATTGGTCGACGAGATCTGGATGGCCGTGGCGCCCTTGGTGGTCGGCGACCCGGCCGCCCCGCGCTTCCTCGGACCCGCCGCCTTCCCGGGCGGGACCGGTCACCGCATGCAGCTGGCCGATGTGGCCCGGATCGGGGATATCGCCCTGCTGCACTACCTGCCGAAGGAGGATTCCGATGTCGGATGAGGCACGGCTGGATCGCGGTTGGATGCGGCACGCCATCGGTCTGGCGCGGTTGTGCCCGCACAGCGACACCGCGTTCGCGGTGGGCGCGGTGATCGTGGGCGCGGACGGGGTGGAGATCGAGCACGGGTGGTCGCGGGAGACCGACGACAAGGTGCACGCCGAGGAGTCGGCGCTGAACAAGCTGGCCGCGGACGATCCGCGGCTGCGGCACGCCACCCTGTACAGCACCCTCGAGCCGTGTTCGCAGCGCGCGAGCCAGGATCGGCTGCCCTGCACGGATCGGATTCTGCGGGCCGGGATCCGGCGCGTGGTGATCGCCTGGCGGGAACCCGGCACCTTCGTGGACAACTGCGTCGGGGTGGAGCGGCTGCGCGAGCACGGCGTCGAGGTGGTCGAACTGCCCGATCTGGCCGAGGAGGCCATGTCGATGAACCGGCATCTGCGGCTGTAGGTTTCGCCCGCGCGAGGTTTCACATGAAACAAGACAGGGGTTCGCGGATCGTCCGCGAACCCCTGTTCTCACAATGGAATCCGAATCACGGCGGGCCGAGCGACAGCACCCCGGTCGTGATGGTCACCGTCTGGGACTTGCCCAGCGACGAGCCCGCGGTCGGCTGCTGGGCCAGGATTCGCCCGACCTCGCCCGCGTTCAGCGTGCTCATGGTGTTCTGGCTGACCTGCCCGTTCCAGCCGCTCTTGCGCAGCATGTCCACGGCCTGCGCCGGGGTGAGGCCGCGCAGGTCGGGCATGGTGATCTGATCGCCGCTCGACACCTGCACGGTCACCGTGGAGCCCTTGTCGGCCTGGGTGCCCGCGGACGGGTTGGTGGCGATGACCGTGCCCTTGGGCTGGTTGTTCGGCACCTCCTGGACCACGACCTTGAACAGCGCGGTGTCGCCCAGCGTGGACTGCGCGACCTCGATCGACTGCCCGACCACATTGGGGACGACCACCTTGTCCGGACCCGAACCGAGGGTGATGGTGACCTGTCCGTCGGTGTCGACCTTCTGGCCCGCGTCCGGGGTCGACGAGACGACCTTGTCCTTGTCGTCGGCGCTGGAGGCCTCGCGCTTCACGTCGGGATTCATCCGCAGCCCTTGCGAATTCAGGGTCTGCTCGGCCTGCTGCCGGGTGAGCCCGGCCAGCTTCGGCACCGTCACCTGCTGCGGTCCCGCGGACACCTGCAGGGTGATGGTGCTGCCCTTGCCGACCCGCGATCCGCCCAGCGGCTGGGTGGCGATGACATTGTTCAATGCCACCTTCGGGTCGTTCTTCTGCTGGATGGCGACCGTGAAACCGGCCTTCTCCAGATCGCGTTGCGCCAGTTGGTAGTTCTGGTTGGCGACGTCGGGCACGGTGACCTGATCGGCCCGTGACCCGGGGCCGACCAGCATCCACAGCAGGATGCCGACCACCGCGACCGCGGCCACCCCGAGGATGCCGATGAGCGCGGTGCGCCGGCGCGGGTTGGCCTCGACGATCTCCTGTTCGGTGGTGTCGTCGCGGCGTTCGACGGTGCGGTAGCTGCGCGGCGGCGGCAGGTCGTCGTCGAGGAAGCCGGTACGGTCCTCGTCGGTCATGACCATGGGGGCGGTGGGCTTCTGCCCGCCCAGCACCCGGATCAGGTCGGCGCGCATCTCGGCGGCGGTCTGATACCGGTTGGCCGGGTTCTTGCTCATCGCCTTGAGGATCACCGAGTCGAGCTCGCGCGGCACCCCGGGATGCACCTGCGACGGCAGCCGCGGATCCTCCCGGACGTGCTGGTAGGCGACCGCGACCGGGGAATCGCCGGTGAAAGGCGGTTCGCCGGTGAGGATCTCGTAGAGCACGCAGCCCACGGAGTACACGTCCGACCGCGCGTCCACCTGCTCGCCGCGGGCCTGCTCGGGGGAGAGGTACTGGGCGGTGCCGATGACGGCGGCCGTCTGGGTCATGGGGTTGGAGCTGTCGGCGATGGCGCGGGCGATGCCGAAGTCCATCACCTTCACCGCGCCGGCCCGGTTGATCATGATGTTGGCGGGCTTCATGTCCCGGTGCACGATGCCGTTGCGGTGCGAGAAGTCCAGCGCCGCGCACACGTCGGCGACGACCTCCATGGCGCGCCGCGGCGGCAGCGGTCCCTTGCCGCGCACGAGGTCGCGCAGGGTGTCGCCGTCGACGTACTCCATCACGATGTAGGGCAGCGGCCCGCCGTCGATCTCGGCCTCGCCGGTGTCGTACACCGCGACGATGGCCGGATGGTTGAGGGCGGCCGCGTTCTGCGCCTCACGCTTGAAGCGCAGGTAGAACGTGGGGTCGCGGGCCAGGTCGGCGCGCAGCACCTTGATCGCCACATCCCGGCCCAGCCGCAGATCCCGGGCCTTGTGGACCTCGGACATGCCACCGAACCCGATGATCTCGCCCAGCTCGTAGCGGGAGGAGAGGTTCTTCGGGGTCGTCATGGCAATCCTTGCTGCGCGACTGAGGATGAATAGGGGTCCTGTGCGTACACCGGACTGCGGTTACTGCCGGGACTCACCGCTCCGCCGGAATTCGCGCCGCCGGAATTCGCGCCGGGAGTCACTGGCAATGATGGTAGGTCGCCCCCGCCCTGGCCCGGCCACGGCCACCGGTCGGGCTTGGTGGTCGTGGGCTTCGCCGGGGTGGTGGTGACCGGCGGGGTGGTCTTGGGCGGCGTCGTCGTGGTGACCGGCGGCGGGGTGGTGGTCGGCTCGACCGTGGTGGTCGGCGGCGGCTCGACGGTGGTCACCACCGGCGGCGGCACCGGCCGTTCCCGGGTGGTGGTGGTCGGCGGGGCCGTGGTGGTGGTCGGGGTGATCACCGGCGGCGCGACCACCGCGCTGGTGCGGGCGGGCGGCGTGGTCTCGTGCGAGGAGCTGCTCATCAGAACGATGGCGGCGGTGGCGCCGAGGATCAGCGCACCCACTCCCAGTCCGGCGACGGCCTTCTGGCCGTTGGTGAATCGACCCGAGCCGGCGCCCTCGACGCCGGGGACCGTCATCGGACCGACCGGGGTGCGGGGTCCGGACATGACGGTGGTCTGGGCGGCGGGCGGTTCCATCGGCCCGCGCATCGGCTGCTGCGTCGGCGGGGCGTAGCGGGCGGTGGCCTGGTCGGCCCGCGCGCCCGGGATGATCATGGTCGGTCCGGGCGGCAGCACCCGGGTGGCGCCGGTCATGGCCGCGGACGGCAGCCCGCCGGGCGGCGTGGGCCGGCGACCCGAACGCACCGCGGACACCGCGTCGGCGAACTCGCCGCCATTGGCGTAGCGCTGGCCCGGCTCCTTGGCCATGGTGATCTCGATGAGCTCCCGCACGTTCGGCGGCAGGTCGGCGGGCAGCGGCGGCGGGGCCTCCCGCACATGCTTCATGGCGACGGTCAGCGCGCCGTCGCCGGTGAACGGCCGTGCGCCCGCGAGCGACTCGTAGCCGACCACGCCCAGCGAGTACACGTCCGAGGCGGCGGTGGCGTCCTCACCGGTGGCCTGCTCCGGCGCGATGTACTGGGCGGTGCCCATCACCATGCCGGTCTTGGTGACCGGGGAGGCGTCGACGGCCTTGGCGATGCCGAAGTCGGTGATCTTCACCTGACCGGTCGGCGTCACGAGGATGTTGCCGGGCTTCACGTCCCGGTGCACGACACCCGCGAGGTGCGCCACCTGCAGCGCCCGCCCGGTCTGCTCGAGCATGTCGAGGCCCTGGGCCACCGAGAGCCGGTTCAGCCGAGACAGCACCGCGTTGAGCGGCTCGCCCTGCACGAATTCCATGACCAGATAGGCGATCTCGCCGCCGGACGGATCCTGCGTCTCGCCGTAGTCGTAAATGCTCGCGATGCCCGGGTGATTCAGCTGCGCGGTGGTCCGCGCCTCGGTACGGAAGCGCTGCCGGAAGGTGGGGTCGGTGGAGAACTCCGCCTTGAGCACCTTCACTGCGACCCGGCGGTCCAGCCGGGTGTCCAGAGCTTCCCAGACCTGGCCCATGCCGCCGGTGGCGATCAGCCGCTGCAGCCGGTACCGATCCGCGATCAACGCACCGTTGTTCAGCATTCGTGACCCTGTCTACCTTGCACTCTCATGTCTCTCAGCCCCCAAGCCCAGCGTCCAGCACGGCCCGCGCGATCGGTGCGGCCACCGAGCCGCCGGTCGCGGCCAGGGCCCGGTCGCCGCCGTTCTCGACGATCACCGCGATGGCGATCTTCGGGTTCTGCGCCGGTGCGAACGCCATGTACCAGGCGTGCGGCGGGGTGTTGCGCGGATCCGAGCCGTGCTCGGCCGTTCCGGTCTTCGACGCGATCTGATACGGGCGCGGCTGCGTCCCTCCCTGCGTGTTCTTCTCCGACTCGAGCATCAGATTGGTGATCTGGGTGGCCACCTGGGGGGTGACCGCCTGGCCCACCGAGGTCGGTTTGGTGGTGCTCAGCGTGCTGAGGTCCGGCGCCTGCAACTGGTCGACCAGATAGGGCTTCATCCGCACGCCGCCGTTGGCGATGGTGGCCGCGATGACCGCGTTGTCCAAGGGGGTCAGGGCCACATCGCGCTGTCCGATGCTGCTCTGACCCAGCGCCGCGTTGTCGGGAATGTCGCCCACGGTGCTGTCGGTCCACGGGATCGGGATGCTGTTGTGCAGATCCTTGCCGATCCCGAACGCGCTCGCCTCGTCCTTGAGTTTCGCGGTCCCCACCTTGATACCGAGTTCCACGAAAGCCGTGTTACACGAGTACTTGAAAGCCTCTGTCAGCGAAGCGGTTTGGCTGTCGCCGGGACCGCAGTGGCTGCCGTTGTAGTTCTCCAGCGTGGTCTGGGTGCCGGGCAGGGTGATCCGCGGCGCGGCGGTGAACTGGTCCTCCGGTTTCGCGATGCCGTTGGACAGCGCGGCCGCGGTGACCACCACCTTGAACGTCGAACCCGGCGGGTAGGTGGTGGACACGGCGCGATTGATCAGCGGCTTGCCGGTGTCCTTGTCCAGCTGCTTGTAGGTGTCCTCGACCCGGCCGGCGTCGTGCCCGGCGAGGGTGTTCGGGTCGTAGGACGGCGTGGACACCATGGTCAGGATGCGCCCGGTGCTCGGCTCGATCGCCACCACCGAACCGGTCAGCTTCTTCGCGGTCAGCTGCTCGTAGGCGACCTTCTGCATCAGCGGGTTGATCGTGGTCACCACATTGCCGCCGCGCGGATCCCGGCCCGAGATGAGGTCGATGAGCCGCCGCCCGAACAGCTGGTTGTCCGAACCGTTGAGCACCGAGTCCTCGGTGTGCTCGAGTCCGTTGTTGCCGTTCTGCAGCGAGTAGAAACCGGTCACCGGCGCGTAGGCCATCGGATCGGTCGGGTAGGTGCGCAGGTACTTGTAGCGGTCGTCGGTCGCGACCGAACTCGCGAGCACCGTTCCGGCCGCGGAGATCTGGCCGCGCTGGCGGGCGTACTCGTCGAGCAGCACCCGATCGTTGCGCGGATCGTTGCGCAGGCTGTCGGCCTTGCCGATCGGGCCGATCTGGACCTGCACGTAGGTGGCGTTGATCAGCAGCGCGACGATCATCGCCATCACCGCCAGCGCCACCCGGCGCAGAGGCGTGTTCACCCGGCACCCCCCTCGACCTTGCGCAGCATCTGTGTCGACGCGTCCGCGATCGGCTCAGCCCGCTTGCGGGCGGGCGCCGGGCGGCGGGCCGCGTCGGAAATCTTGATCAGCACTCCCAGCAGGACGTAGTTCGCCAGCAGCGACGAACCGCCGTACGACATGAACGGGGTGGTCAACCCGGTCAGCGGAATCAGCTTGGTGACTCCGCCGACCACGACGAACACCTGAATGGCAATGGTGAAGGCCAGCCCCGACGCGAGCAACTTGCCGAAGCTGTCGCGGATGGCCAGCGCGGTGCGGATGCCACGCACCGACAGGATGCAGAACAGCACGAGGATCACCGCCAGGCCGATCAGGCCCAGCTCCTCACCGATGGCGGCGATGATGAAGTCGGTCTTCGCGAACGGCACCTTCGACGGATTCCCGCTGCCCAGACCGGTTCCCGCGAGACCGCCGGTGGCCAGGCCGAACATCGACTGCGAGATCTGGTAGCCGGTGCTGGAGTAGTCGTCGAACGGGTGCAGCCAGGTCGAGACCCGGACCCGCACATGCCCGAACGTGTTGTAGGCGAACACGAATCCGATGGTCAGCAGCACCAGCCCGACCGCCACCCAGCCCACTCGCTCGGTCGCGATGTAGAGCATGCACAGCACGGTCGCGAAGATCAGCAGCGAGGTGCCCAGATCCTTCTCGACCACCAGCACGCCCACCGAGACCACCCACACCAGCAGGATCGGTCCCATATCGCGCATGCGCGGCAACTCCATGCCGAACACGTGCTTGCCCGCGCCGGTGAACAGGTCGCGCTTGGACACCAGCACCCCGGCGAAGAACACGATCAGCGCGATCTTGGCGAACTCGCCGGGCTGAACGCTGAAGCCGGGCAGCCGGATCCAGATCTTCGCGCCGTTCACCATGGAGTACCGGTCCGGCAGCAGCGCCGGCAGCGCGAGCGCGACCAACCCGAGCAGGCCGACCGTGTAGGAGTAGCGGGCCAGGCTGCGGTAATCGCGCAGCGCGATCAACAACCCCATGAAGACCACCATCCCCAACCCCGTCCACAGCACCTGCTGGTTGGCGTCGGGGGAGGGGATGGGCAGGTTGGCGAAGGCGGCGTCCTGGGCCTGCGCTAGGTCCACGCGGTGAATCACGACCAGGCCCAACCCGTTCAGCAGCGCCGCGATCGGTAGTAGGAGCGGATCCGCGAACGCCGCGAACCGCCGCACCGCCAGATGCGCGACGCCGAACAGGGCCAGGTACGCGGCACCGAGCTTGGCGATCTCCCAGGTGATCGCCTGCTCCTGACTGGCCTCCACCAACACCAGGGACACGGTGGTGATGAGGGCCGCCAGCCCCAACAGCAGCAACTCGACATTGCGCCGGGTGGCGGGCGGCGGCGCAGGAGCGAATCCGCCGGGTGGACTGGGGAAGGCCCCAGTGAACGGCGGTGCCGGTGCGGACATCAGTCCGCCGTCCTGCAGTTCTGCCCCGGGTTCTGCGGTGCCGTGGTGGTGGGAACGGTGGTGGCCGGCGGGTTCGGCTGCTCGGACTTGTGCTCCAGCGGGTGGTTCTCGCCGGTCCGTTCACCGCCGCTGAGGCCGCCGGGGACGGCGGTCGGCGCGGCGGGGGTGGGGGTGACCGTGGCGCCCGGCTGGTTCGGGTCGGCGGGCGGGGCCGGAGTCGTGGTCGGGGTGCTGGGAGCCTGCGCCTTGGTGTCGCAGGGCGGCAGTAGCTCGGTCGACACCAGCATGCGGATCTGCTTGATGGCGTCGTCCCGCGAGCCCGGCGGCAGACCCTTGTCGACCGAATCCCGGCCACTGGGGCGCAGCGCCTCACGGGTCAGCGAGACACAACCGGCGGCGAACTTGTCACCGGGCGCGGCCAGCGTCAATTCACCGGAGCGCGTGACACATCCGACCTGATCCACATCGCGGATCGAGTAGCCCAGCACCGAACCGGGCAGGCCGCGCAGCACGACCACCTTCTCGCCGTCCACGCCGACGTAGTAGTTGCTGCGAATCATGTTGTAGCCCACGGTGAGACCCGCGCCGACGGCCACCAGCAGGGCCAGCGACAGCGCCAGCCAGCGCAGCTTGTGGCTCTTCTTGGGCGGTTCGGGTTCGGGCTGCGCCACCGTGCGGCGCGGGGTGGCCCGCGGCGGGCGCATGGCGGCGGCCCGGCCGGCGGCGGTGTTCGGCGGGGGAGTGTCCTCGTCCTCGCCGGACGCCGCGCCCGCCACGATGGGGTGGCTCTGGCCGTAGTCCAGGTCGATGACGTCGGCGACCACCACGGTCACGTTGTCGGGACCGCCACTGCGCAAGGCCAATTCGATGAGCCGGTCGGCCGCCTCGTCGGTGGTGCCCTCGCGCAGGGTGTTGGCGATGGTCTCGTCGCTGACCACGTCGGACAGGCCGTCCGAGCACAGCAGGTAGCGGTCTCCGGCCCGGGCCTCGCGCACCACCAGGGTGGGGTCGATCTCGTTGCCGGTGAGCGCCCGCATGATCAGCGAGCGCTGGGGATGAGTGTGGGCCTGTTCCGGGGTGATTCGTCCCTCGTCCACCAGCGACTGCACGAAGGTGTCGTCACGGGTGATCTGGGCCAGTTCACCGCCTCGGAGCAGATAGGCGCGGGAGTCGCCGATGTGGGCGAGGCCGAGTTTGCGGCCGGCGAACAGGATGGCGGTGAGCGTGGTGCCCATGCCGTCGAGTTCCGGCTCCTCCTCGACCTGGTCGGCGATGGACGCATTGCCTTCGTGCACGGCACGATTCAGCTTGCCGAGCAGGTCGTCGCCGGGCTCGTCGTCGTCCAGATGCGCCAGTGCGGCGATCATCAGCTGCGAGGCGACCTCACCGGCGGCGTGGCCGCCCATGCCGTCCGCCAGCGCGAGCAGTCGCGCACCGGCGTAGACGGAGTCCTCGTTATTGGCTCGGACGAGACCACGGTCGCTGCGCGCTGCGTAGCGGAGAACAAGTGTCACGATCGCAGCTCGATCACTGTCTTGCCGACACGGACAGGGGTACCGAGTGGAACTCGGACCGGAGTGGTGACCTTCGACCGGTCGAGGTAGGTCCCGTTGGTGGAACCGAGATCCTCGACGTACCAATCCTCACCGCGCGGAGACAGTCGCGCGTGGCGGGTGGAGGCGTAGTCGTCGGTGAGGACCAGTGTGGAGTCGTCCGCGCGCCCGATCAGCACCGGCTGCTGGCCGAGTGAGATTCGAGTGCCGGCGAGAGAACCCTGAGTCACCACGAGATATTTGGCGCCCTTCTGGCCCCGGCGAAAAGATGGGAGCACCGCGGAACCGCCTGCGGCCCGAGGCGCGACCCGAAGGCCGGAAGCCGCGTAGATATCGCTGCGCAGGGTCCGGAGCACCGCCCACACGAACAGCCACAACAGCAGCAGGAACCCCGCACGGGTCAATTGCAGGATCAGTCCCTGCACGGTGCTCCACCTCCTGTTCGACCGTGTCGTAGGTACGGGGCAGTTACGGAGGTATGGCTCCGTGACCCCCAACCGGTGTGTTGCGTGTCAGCGCGGCCAGAGTCCGCCGCGCGTAATGGCAGCATCATAGGGCCGTCGACCGGTTGCGATCACGATACGACCGAGGAATTCCTAGTCATATCGTGACCTGCACCGCGAGCTTACGGGATCAGACGATCCGGATCAGGATCTCGGAATGCCCGGCGCGGATGACGTCCCCGTCGGCCAGCTGCCAATCCTGGACGGGAGACCCGTTGACCAGCGTGCCATTGGTCGAACCGAGGTCCGAGAGCATCGCGGTCTGACCGTCCCAGCGAACCTCGATGTGCCGCCGGGAAACTCCGGTATCCGGCAGCCGGAAGTGCGCGTCCTGCCCACGACCGATGATGTTGCTGCCCTCGCGCAGCTGGTAGGTGCGGCCGGAGCCGTCGTCCAGCTGCAGCGTCGCCGAGTAGCCCGAGGCGCCCCGCGCGGGAGCCGCGCCGTAACCCGCCTGCTGCTGGTCATAGCCCTGCTGACCGTAGCCCTGCTGGTCGCCGTAGCCCTGCTCGTAGCCCTGCTGCTGCCCGCCGTAGCCCTGGTCGGCATAACCCTGCTGCTGGCCGCCGTAGCCCTGGTCGGCGTACCCGCCCTGCTGCTGGCCGCCGTAGCCGCCGCCCTGCTCGTACCCCTGCTGGCCGTAGCCCTGCTGCTGGCCGTAGCCCGGGTCGGCGTAGCCCTGCTGCTGGCCGTAGCCCTGCTGGTCGCCGTAGCCCTGCTCGTAGCCCTGCTGCTGGCCGTAGCCCTGCTGGTCGGCATAGCCCTGCTGCTGACCGTAGGCCTGATCGGGCGCGCCGTAGCCCGCCTGCTGCTGGCCGTAGCCCTGCTCGGCGTACCCGCCCTGCTGCTGGGCGCCGTAGCCGCCGCCCTGCTGCTGGTAGTCGTAGCCGTTCTGGTACTCGCCGTAGCCCTGCTCGGACTGGCCGTAGCCGTACTCGCCGTACCCCTGCTGACCGGGCCGGCCCGCAGGCGGGGGTGCGTACCCGCGGTTCCGCGGATCGGACTCCGCGGGCTCACGGCTGGGGTCGTAGCCTGAGTTCTGCGTCATGGGGCCAGCTCCTGGTTGCGGGTTGGGTCGTTGTGGGCGTTCAGGTCCCGGTGACGGGCTGGCCCGCCTGCCCGCGTCCGGATCCACCCGGCCGCGCGTCCTGAACTGTCCGGTGTGCAGCGTAGGGGATGCCTCGAACTCCACGTGCACTTCGCCGTAGGTCTGCCACCCTTGTTCACGGATGTGGTCCTGCAGATGTTTGGCGAACGCACGCACGGTGAGCTGGTAATCCTCCGTGGCGACCTGCTGATCCGGCTGGCCTTCACCGTGCACGAGTTGCCGGAGATCGGACTCGTTGACAGTGATGACGTAGCTGTTGGGAGCCAGCAGATGTCCCCCGCCCAGATCCTGGACATGGTCGCCGGCCTCACGCTGCAGTGCGGCCTCGACCTCCTGGGGAACCACACTGCCGCCGAACGCACGGGCGAAGACATCACCGACAGCACCCTGGAGGCGGCGCTCGAAGCGGGAAACGAACCCCATCGCCCCTCCTTCCCGGGTCGTGTCGTTTCTGACCTGCCAATAGTCGTGCGTGGAGCGTCCCGGAACGCAACACGCAGGCATGGCGTGTCGCCGGAAGGACACGGTCTTTGCATGATATCCACGATCGTCCACACCTGTAACTCTTGGCGGCGAGCCCAGGTTCCCGGGGCGTACCCACTGCGCAGCGAAGCATGCGCACCCCCGATAACCAGGCGATTTCGTTTTGGCGCAAACCCCGTGATACGTTCTTCTCGTCGCTCGGGCGAGTGGCGGAATGGCAGACGCGCTGGCTTCAGGTGCCAGTGTCCGTAAGGACGTGGGGGTTCAAGTCCCCCTTCGCCCACCACGAGGAAGGCCCCCGATCCCACCGGATCGGGGGCCTTCTTCTTTGTCCGGACCCGGTCTCGTTCTTTGTCCGGACCCGGTCTCGGTCCGGTCTGCCCGGCTGATCCGGGAATCCATGGATGTGACGAACGTCGCATACCCTGTCGGGGGTGGGTTTCGAGAGGCGTTGCCAGAGGCCGTTTCTGGGCCTCGCGAGGGGTGAAAATCGTTTGCCGGAGGATGTCGCCTCGGGTATGCGCCCGATTACTGTCCAGCGTTGCCTGATGATCATTTAGCTAAAACCATTCGAAACAAACTTGAGGTTTGTTTGACCCCAAGCGACTGCTTGGCAATCAGGCTGAGCTGGTACGAAACGCCAGCTTAACGGGGGTTGAACCGGTGGTGAGCGGAGAATTTGCGAGTTTTCTGCAAACCGGATGACGGCGTTCGAAACGCATCGCGCGCAATGGGTTGAAACGGGTCCTGAAACGCAACCGCGGGGATAGTTTCGGGGCCCTCCGCAGACCGCCCGCAAAGGGTATGCGGAGAATTAGCGATGGTGCCGGGTTCCCTACGGGGAGGGTGCATTTCGCCTGGTCGCGTTATACGCCCGGTGGGCAAGTCGGAGGTTGCGTAGCCATAACGATTGTGTAGAGTCAACGGCAACGCTGGCCGCAGCTGAGCCGGACTCGCTGCGGCCAGTGGAACTCAATCCGAACGGTGCTCGCGACTACGAAGTCGCCACTCTCACAGCCGGTTCCGGATGGTTCCCGATCGAATTGCCCGTGATGTGCTCCGGGCCCGACTCCCGCGCCGCGTCGTTCATCGCTCGCGCTGTGTCGTCCATCTCTCTCGCCGCCTGGCGACCGAGCCCGAATACGTAGGCCAGGAAACCGAGTTCGGCCACCGCCCCGATCCCGACCCGCACCGCGGTGGGCCATCCGCTGGGCGTCACGAAGCCCTCCAGGAATCCCGACACCAGCAGCACCCCGGCCAGGCCCAGCGCGATCACCGCCGTGGCGCGCCCCTGCCGGGCCAGCGCCTGCGGACGGCTCTCCCGGCCCGGGTCGATCAGCGTCCAGCCCAGCTTCAGGCCCGCCCCGCCGGCCACGAAAATGGCTGTGAGCTCGAGCATTCCGTGCGGCAGGATCCAGCCGAAGAACGGTTCCAGCCGGCCCGCCTCCGCCATCAGCCCGGCACTGACGCCGAGGTTCAGCGCGTTCATGAACAACAGGTAGAGCGCGGGCAGCACCAGCACCCCCATGAACAGCGCCATGGCCGACACCCACGCGTTGTTGGTCCACACCTTCGCCGCGAACGCGTCGTGTGAGTGCTCGTAGTAGTAGGTCTCGAATTCGCCGCCCGGCCTCGTCAAGGCGTCTGTATCCATGTTCAGCCCGAGACGCTTCCGCGTCGTCTCGGAATTGGCCACCGCCGCGCCGAGCGCCGCCGCGCCGAGCAGGAACACGGTCGCCACCGACAGCCACCACGGCCAGGCCCGGTACACGGCGGCCGGGAAGCGGTGCGTGAAGAAGTACCCGATCTCGTGTGGAGTGTCGATGCGCGCGCTCAGGATTCGTCCGCGCGCCCGGGTCAGTACCGCGGACAGCCCGGCGATCAGCTCCGGATCGGCCTCCCGGGTCTGCAACCGCGCCAGCTGCTGTGAGGCCACCCGGTACAGCCGCACCAGTTCGTCGGCCTCCGCGCCGGTGAGCCGCTTGCCGCGCGCCGCCAGCCGATCCAGGCGATCCCAGGAAGGCCTGTGGACAAAGGTGTAAGCGTCCAGATCCATGAGTTCCCCTCCTGCGCTACGGCTGACAAAATGCTAACCACCATGGCACTTTTCACCACCGGCGAGGCCGTAGCCGTCGAACTGCCCATCGCGCGGATCCCGACGCGCGCCGCGGCGTTCCTGCTCGACCTGATCGTGCAGTTCATGCTGGGTGTGACGCTGATCCTGCTGTTCCGGCTGGTGCTGGTGCGGATCGGCGCGGACGCCGCCTGGCGGGACGCGGCGATGCTGGTGGGCCTGGTGTGCGCGGCCATCGGATATCCGGTGGTGTTCGAGACCCTCACCCGCGGGCGTTCGCTCGGGAAGATGGCGGTGGGGCTGCGGGTGGTGCGCGCCGACGGCGGGCCCATCGATTTCAAGCACGCGGTGACCCGGGGCCTGGCCGGGATCGTCGACTTCTGGGCGCTGGGCACCGGTCTGATCGCCGTCGTGGTGTCGCTGTGCTCGCCGCAGGGCCGCCGGGTCGGGGACGCGCTGGCGGGCACCGTGGTGGTGCACGACCGCAGCCGGCTGCCGTTCGCCGCGCTGGCCGCGCCGCCGCCGTGGCTGGCGGGCTGGGCGCGGCAGCTGGACCTGTCCGGGCTGTCCGATGACCAGGCGTTCGCGGTGCGGCAGTATCTGCTGCGGTTCCGCACCCTGACCCCCGAGGTGCAGGACGGGCTGGGCCGGGCGCTGGTGGTCTCGGTGTGCGCGAGCCTGCGCACCGCGCCCCTGAACGGCTATCCGCCCCTGCAGATCCTGGGCGCGGTGCTGGCCGAGCGGCAGCGGCGGCAGTTGCCGCCGCCGTTCTTCCCGCCGCGGCAGCCGGTCGCCCAACCCGCGCCGGTCACAGCGCTCCGGTCCGTTTGAGTTCGAGGTATTCCTCGGCCAGCGCGCCGGGCAGCAGGTCCGGCGGCGCGGTGATGACGCGGACGCCCGCGCGGCGCAGGGTCTCCCGGGCCACGGCCTCCTCCGCGATCACGTTCTCGGCGGCCGCGGCCGTGTAGAGATCGGTCAGGCCGGTGCGGTGGACGGCGGCGGCCGCCACCTCCGGGTCGGTCACCGACACCACCAGCACCCGGTGCCGTTCGGCCAGGACCGGCAGCACCGGCCGCAGGCCCTCCTGCACGGTGGCGGCGTCGAGGTGGGTGAACCAGACCACCAGGCTGCGGCGGCGGGCCCGTTGCAGGGTGGCGCGCAGCATGCCGCGATAGTCGGTGTCGGCCAGCTCGGGGGTGAGTCCGGCGAGCGCGTGCATCAGCTTGAGCTGCAGGCGTTTTCCGCCGACGCCGCGCACCTCGGTGCGCAGCCGCCGGTCGTAGGCCAGCAGGTCCACCGAGTCGCCCCCGGCGGCGGCCAGTCCGCCGAGCAGCAGGGCGGCCTCGATGGCGGCGTCGAGGCGGGTGCCGCCGCCTGCGCTATCGGTGCCGCCGATGCGGCCCGCGCTCACCCGTCCGGTGTCGAGCAGCATCACCACGTGCCGGTTGCGTTCCGGCCGCCAGGTGCGGACCAGCACGTCATTGGCGCGGGCGGTGGCCCGCCAGTCGATGGTGCGCACGTCGTCGCCCGCGACATATTCACGGAACGAATCGAATTCGGTGCCCTGGCCGCGAATCGTGGTGGTGTTGCGGCCTTCCAGCTGCTGCAACTGCTTGACCTTGGAAGCCAGCAGCGGCTCGCTGCGGAACGGCGGCAGCGCGCGCAAACGGGCGGGCACCTCGCGGCGCACCTGACGTCCGGCGAGCCCGAGCGGACCGAGCAGGCGCAGCGTCACCGGACCGGCCACCCGGTCGCCGTGATAGGCGGGGGTGAGTTCGGTGCGCAGCCGAATCCTGGTGTTGGGCGGCAGGTGCAACGGGTGCGTGCGATGCCGGGCGTGGGCGCTGGGCGGCCAGTCGTCCCACAGCGTCCCGCGCACCGGACGGGCGCCGCCGTTGAGCACCGCCAGTTCCACGTCGATGCTGCGGCCCGTGCGCACGCTGGTGAGCGGCTCGCGCGAGAGTTCCAGCGCGCCCGGCGATCCCAGCAGCAGCAGGTCGAGCCCGATGAGCGCGGCCAGCGCCAGCGTGGCGACCAGCACGCCGAGCCACGACGGCAGCACCAGGGTGACGAACAGCGCCGCGAGCACCGCGGCGGCGGCCAGCCGGCCGGTGACGACCACCGGCTACACCGGAACCGGGACGGACATCAGCAGCGAGGCCAGCACGCCCTCGGCGGTGACGCCCTCCACCTCGTGTTCGGGCCGCAGGTGCAGCCGATGCCGCAGCACCGGCGTCGCAACGGCTTTCACGTCGTCGGGGGTGACGTAGCCGCGGCCGTGCAACCAGGCGAAGGCCCGCGCGGCCGCCATCAGCGCGGTCGCGCCGCGGGTGGACGCGCCGTGCGCCACGGCGGGGGAGGTGCGGGTGGCCCGGCACAGGTCCACGGTGTAGGCGAGCACCTCGGGGCTGATGGCGACCTGGGCGACCGCGGCGCGGGCGGCCGCGATGTGCGCGGGACCGGCCACCGGCCGCAGTCCGGCCGCGGCCAGGTCCCGGGGGTCGAAGCCGGCGGCATGCCGTTGCAGGATGCGGAATTCGTCGTCGCGCCCGGGCAATTGGACGTCGACCTTGAACAGGAACCGGTCCAGCTGCGCCTCCGGCAGCGGATAGGTGCCCTCCTGCTCGATCGGGTTCTGGGTGGCGACCACCACGAACGGGTCCGGCAGCGGCTGTGGCACGCCGTCCACCGAAACCTGGCGCTCCTCCATCGATTCCAGCAGCGAGGACTGGGTCTTGGGCGGGGTGCGGTTGATCTCGTCGGCCAGCAGCAGATTGGTGAACACCGGGCCGCGGCGGAAGGTGAACTCGGCCGAGTGCGGATCGTAGATCTGGGAGCCGGTGACGTCGCCGGGCATCAGGTCGGGGGTGAACTGGATGCGGGCGTGCTCCAGGTCGAGCGCGGTGGCCAGCGCCCGCACCAGCAGTGTCTTGGCCACGCCCGGAACGCCTTCCAGCAGCACGTGGCCGCGGCACAGCAGCGCCAGCACCAGGAACATGACGGCATGATCGTTGCCGACCACGGCCTTGCCGATCTCGGCGCGCAGGGCCAGCAGCGCCTGCTGCGCGTCCTGCTCGGTCGGCGCCTGACCGTCGGTCGCCGGGGTGCCGGCGTGGTGGGCGTCCACCACGTCCTTGGACAGGTTGGTCACAAGACCTCCGCTTCGATCCATTCGAGTTGTGCCGCCACGAGTTCGAGGGTCTCCCGGTCGGTGACCGGGTCGTAGAGGGCGGCGCGGAGGACGGCCGGGTCCGCGCCGGTGCGGACGGCGAGCGCCCCGACCACCAGTTCCGCCGGGGTGTCGGAGGTGACGCCGAGCACGGGGCGCAATCGGCGCAGCGCCGCCGCCCGCAGTTTGGCGGCCACATGGTCGTGATCGCGGGATTTCCGGTACAGCCCGGCCTGTCCGGCCAGCAGTTCCTGAGCCGGGGCCTCGACCGGCAGCGGTTCGCGCACGATCGCGCCGCGCCGACGGCCGCGCCACCACAGCACCGCGACCCACGCGATGAGGAACTGCAGACCGCCGAAGGCCAGCCAGCCCGGCAGCCGCTCGAAGATGGAGTCGTCGCCGCTACCGAAGTTCGGCGGCCGGTCCGGTTCCCGGCTCGGGTTCGGCTGATGCGTCGGCGGCGTGTCCGGATGGTGCGTCGGCGCGGGCGCGTGCCCGAGGTGGGAGAGCGCGTACACCAGCGCGACGACCGCCAGCAGTGCGGCGAGCGCGGCCCACAGTCGCCAATCCCGCAGCAGCTCCGGCAGTTCCGGGCGCTCGCGGGCGGGTTTGTCCTTGGCGGCCTTGGTCTTGCGGACCTTGCGTTTCTCGGTGAGCTCGACCGGCCCGGCCTTGGGCGGCGGCGCGCTCGAGAACCGGTCGGCTTGTTCGAGCTGCCGGTACTCCGATTCGGTGGCGTACCGGCCGCCGTAGACGACCTCGTCGAAACTGTGTGCCGCCGAGGGCAGTTCACCCGCGTCGTGGACCGCCGCGGTGGCGGCCCGCGCCGTCTCCCGCGCGGTGCGGGCCCGCTCCTCGTCGAGGATGCCGCGCTGTTCCAGGCCGCGGGTGACGGCGCGATACCGTTCGCGCAGCGCCACCCCGAAGTCCCCGCGCCGGGCGGCCTCCTCGGCCGCGGCCAGGTGCGCGGCGGCCGGGCCCAGCGCGGGCTCGGGCGGCGCGGCATACCCGGGAGATGCGGCGTGCGGAAGCTCGGTCATCGGGCGCCTCCCGTGGGTACCCGGATGTCCCAGGCTTCGCGGCGGCAGCGCCGGTCCACGTACGTGACGACCTGGGTGGCGGATTCCACCAGCTCGCCGATCGCCACCACGAGCAGCGCGATCGAGAGGACCAGCACCGTCACCGTCCAGCGGTGGGTGCCGGAGAAGTCGGTGATGAACTGCGGCAACGCCAGCAGCGGCACGATCAGCACCAGCAGCAGGACACGCAGGTACAGCCACAGCCCGACCAACTGCCATTCCGTCCCGCCCGCAAGCAGTTTCGCCCGCCGGGCGGCCTCGTGGTAGCCGATCGAACCGTCGAAGACGCTGGGCACCAGCGTGAATCGCCGTCCACGCAGCCACGCCAGCCAGATGACCGCGAACGGCGCGGTGAACATCAGGGGAGCGCCCACGGCCAGCACGCCGACTCCGATCAGCGTGTACATCACCTGGTAGGCGAGCAGCGGTCCGGCTCCGGAGCGCAGTCGGCGCAGTACGCCACGCCAGGTCGACGGCTTGCGGTACACGACATCCAGTCCGGCGGGCACGGTCACCCCGCGTACGAAAAACCGTAGCGCCCAAGCACACAGCAGGCTGGTGAGCAGCGCGCCCCAGAAGGTTCCGAGGTCGGAATCACCGGTGATCGCGGCGGCGGCCGCGGTGCCCGCGACGGACACCAGCACGGCGGCAACCCAGGCCACCCCGAGCAGGGCCGCCAGGATCGTGATCCGGGCCTGGATCAGCGCGAACGGCAGGTCCAGCAGTTCCCGGAACTGCATCGGGCGAATCGGAACAACAGCCGGGTCGGTCGAAGTCGGTTCCCCCACCGAGCCGGTCGGCGAACCGACGGAGTCGGCGGCGGTCGGCAACACGGGCCCGAGTCTATCCGGACTCGGGCCCCAGGAGCCGGGCGACGACCTGGCGGTACAGGTCCGGTTCGATCGGCGGCATTCCCATCAGTGCGCGCAGGTAGACGCCGTCGCCGACCAGCCGCACGATCTCGGCCCGCACCGGGTCGTCGATCTCGTTGTCCAGGGCCGTCTTCCAGGAGGTCATCACCTCGGTGATGGCCCGGTCGGTCTCGGCCTGGACGCCGCCGGCCGGGGCGTCGACGGTCCGCATGGCGGCGAGCATGGATCGGTACAGCGCGAGCTCGACGGCGTCGGATTCGTTGTCGGGGTGTGGCGCTTGCAGATACCACTCGGCCACCGATCGGCCCTGTTCGATCGCGGTGCGCACCTGCTGGTCGGCCCGTTCGGTGACGCGGCGCAGCAGTCCGGCGAGCAGCGCGTCCTTGCTCTTGAAGTGATAGAGGAGTCCGCCCTTGGAGACGCCGGCGGTGGCGGCGACGTTCTCCAGGGTCACCTGGGACAGGCCCCTGTCGAGCAGCAGGTTCTCGAGCGCGTCGAGGATCCGGTCGCGGGTGCCGGCGGGGTCGCGGGTGGTCACGGGGTTGACTGTACCGGCTGGACGGTTCAGGCTGGTACTGTACCGTCTGGACGGTTCAGAACCGAGAGAGAAAAGCTGATGACCACCCACTCGACCGCGCGTTCCGGAACTCCTTCGACCCTCGACCGGCCCGTGACCCCGCACGCCGCGCCCAAGGCGCGCCCCCGGGACTGGGCCGGGCTCGCCGTGCTGGCCCTGGCGCTGCTGCTGATCGCCGTCGACGCCACCGTGCTCGACCTGGCGGTCCCCTCGATCACCGCGCACCTCGCGCCCACCACCCCGCAGCTGCTCTGGATCATCGACGTCTACTCGTTCGTGCTGGCCGGCCTGCTGGTCACCATGGGCACCCTCGGCGACCGCATCGGCCGCCGGCGCCTGCTGCTCATCGGCGCGGCCGGATTCGCGGCCGCGTCGGCGCTCGCGGCCTGGGCGATCAGCCCCGAGATGCTCATCGCCGCCCGCGTCCTGCAGGGTGTCGCCGGTGCGACCCTGATGCCCGCCACCCTGGGCCTGATCCGGTCGATGTTCGCCGACGCCCGTCAGCGCACCCTGGCCATCTCGGTCTGGGGTGCGATGGCCGCCTCCGGTGCGGCGTTCGGCCCGCTGCTCGGCGGCTGGATGCTCGAGCACTTCTGGTGGGGCTCGGTGTTCCTGGTGAACCTGCCCGTCATGGCGCTGCTGCTGGTCCTGGCACCGGTCCTGGTACCGGAATCGCGGGACCCCAACCCGGGCCGATTCGACCTGGTGAGCGCCGGGTTGTCGATGCTGGCCCTGATCCCGGTGGTGTACGCGGTCAAGGAGTTCGCGGCCCACGGTCCGAGCCTGAACCTGCTGATCAGCGCCGGTGTGGGTGTGACGGCGGGCGTGTTGTTCGTGCGTCGTCAGCGCGGGCTGTCGGCTCCGCTCATCGACCTGGACCTGTTCCGGCTGCCCGCCTTCCGGGCCGCGGTGTTCACCAACCTGCTGTCGGTGTTCGCGCTGGCCGGTGTGCTGTTCTTCGGCTCGCAGTATCTGCAGCTGGTGCTGGGCAAGTCGCCGCTGGAGGCCGGACTGCTGCTGATCCCGGGCACGGTCGGTTCCATGCTGGGCGCACTCTCCGCGGCCTGGCTGGTCCGGTACTGGCGTCCGGCGACCGTGCTCGCGGGCTCCCTGGCGACGGTCGCGCTCGGCGCGGGCCTGTACTGGCTGCTGCCCACCGATCCCTCGGGTTCGGTGACCCCGTTCATCGTCGGCTTCCTGCTGATCGGACTGGGTGAGGGTGTGGCCCTGACGGTGTCGGCCGACATGATCGTGAGCACTGCTCCGGAGGCGCGCGCGGGCAATGCCGCCGCCATCTCGGAGACCGCGATGGAGATGGGTATCGCCCTGGGCGTGGCGGTGCTGGGCAGCGCCGTGATGGCGGCGTTCCGCGGCGGTCTGGATCTGACGCACGTGCCGTCGGGTCAGGCGGACGCGGCGCGCGAGTCCCTGGGCGGGGCCATCGAGACCGCCCGGGCGCTACCGGAACCCGCGGCCGGAGAGCTGTTGAACTCGGCGCACACGGCGTTCGTCAGCGGCATCCATCTGGCTGCCACCTCGACGGCGGTCATCCTGCTGCTGACCGCGTTCGTCGCCTACCGCGCGGCGACCCGCAAGACCGCGGCGGAGTAGTCGAAAAAGGCTGTGGCCCGGATGTTTCCGTGTTCAACGTGAAACATTCCGGGCCACAGCGCGTTTCCGCGGGCTACTCCTGGCCCCTGCCCGGCGGCAGTTCGCGCGGGGCGCGGTAGTCGAGTTCGGGGTTGCGGCGACCCGCCAGCGCGTCCTGCTGCGGGGCCGCGGGCAGCGGGTAGCCCGGGTCCACCACATGACCCTGGGGGAGCGGGGCGTATCCCGGGTAGGCGGCGTAGGGCTGATCCACCACGGTGGAGGCCACCCGCTGCGCGTAGACCTGCTGGGGCGCGCCCTGCGGCAGGTATCCGTACTGCTGGGGCTGCGCGTACATCTGCTGCTGGTGCTGCTGCGGCTGCGCGGAATCCTCCGAGTCCACCGTGACCTTGCGCGTGCGGCGCAGGGTAAAGGTGATCTCCTCGGCCTCCTCGAAGGCCTGCCGCACCGTGCGCAGCGGATGCGTGGCGGTGTCGATGGCATTGGCCACGAAGGACGGGACCAGCGGCCGGATCCAGCGGGCGGCGGTGTCGGTGAACGGCACCGTGCCGATGATCGGCAGTTCCAGCCCGCCCCCCTTGGCGGGCTGGGGCGCCGGCGCGGCGGGCGCGAGCGCGCCGCCGGACGGCACGGGGGCGAGCGCACCCGAGGTGAGCTGGGCGGGCAGGTTCGGCGACTGTGTCACGATCCCCTCCTGGGACACGGTGCTGTCCTTTCGATCTCCGGCCGCGGTCCCGGCCGGAAGTTCCAGTCTGGTGGCGGAGTCGAATTCGGCCACGGCGCGCTGCGCGGGCTCGGTGATGCCGATCTCGAAATTGCCGATGGCGGCGATGATGCGGGTGCGCTGCCGTTCCCGGTCGATGGCGGTGTCGGCGTGCGCGGCCAGCCGCGCGGCGGTGAGTTGTTGTTCCGCGCGCAGGTTTTCGGTCTCCACCCGCACCTCGGCCTGTTTGACGGCGATGGCGGTGGCGGCGGCCTGGTCGATCCGGTCGGTCTCGGTGCTGACCGCGACGCTGCGGTCGAACGCCGTCTCACCACGCCACCAGCGCAGCAGCAGCGGCAGCAGGGCGAGCGTGATCAGGAGCAGGGCGACGGCGAAGCGCAGGACGAACGCCCCGAAATGCCCTGTGGTGTAGTCGTTCACAGCCACCCAGCGCGCCCCGAGTCCGCGGTCGCCGTCGGTATAGGCGGCCTTGCGGGCGTCGGCGAGGGCCTTGTCCTGCGCGGTGACCTTGTCGTCGAGCCCGGCCACCTTGTTCCGCTCGGCGGTGAGCTGGTTCCGCGCGCCGTCGAGCATCTGATTGGCGGTGCGCTCCTCGGGACCGCGTCCGGGGACGCCGGTCCGGGGGATCCCGTCGCAGTCCTGCGCCGGGTTGATCTCGCAGCGCGCGATCTTCAGCGCGGTCGCGACGTCGTTCTGCGCCTTGACGATCTGCTGTTCGAGCGCGCCGCGCGCGGCTTTCGCCTGGTCCAGGTCGGTGCGTGCGGTGACCACGGCGGGCGCGGATTCCACCGCGTGCTGTGCGTTCTCGTCGAGCCGCCGGTGCACGGTGCCGGAGAACAGGAGGGTGCAGGCCAGTTCGGCCACCACCACCCCGGCCAGCACCGCGACGGCGATGCGCCCGGCGAATTCGGCGACGGCCCGCCGGTCCTCGCGCCGATCGGGCGTGGCCGCGGTGGCGAGGGCCCGGGACAGCGCCCCGACGAGGAGGGTGGCGATCAGCGCGATGGCGACGACGCCGAGGGCGGGCCAGCCCGCGGCCCCGGTCGCGGCGGCGGTGATGCCTCCCGCGGTGACCGCGAACAGGGCCACCACCGCACCGGTGACGGTGTAGCCCGCACGCTCGGGACCGGCGGTGAGCTGCGGTTGCGCCCCACCCAGCCAGACCAGCAGGTCGCCGGGTCCGGCCGGGGAATGGACGTGGGGATCTGTCATGGGAGGCTCACATCCTCTACGTCCCAGGTGGTTCGGCAGAGCGAAACTGTCGCTGATTCGTTGTCTCAGCGTGACAGGCGTCCGGCGGTTACACCGACCGCGGCGGGTGTGATGTGGTCAGGCTCACATCGCCCTTTTCGGGCCCTCGAGGTGGTGTTGATCACCCGCGTCCGGTCTCGGATATCGCCGAAAACCGAGTCGGGAGACAGATTTACGGTTTGCTGAACGTGTGCTGAATCCCACATTCAGGAAAAATTCCGTACGGTCCGCACGTTGCGAGCCCATGTCTCCCGGGCGGTTGCCGGAGCAACGGAACTTGTCCGGAAAGTTAGCGGCCTAACGCCCGGTTTGCCGGATCCGCTTGTGGGGAAACCTGATTCATTGCAGGTGGGAGGCAGTCTGGAGCTGCGCTGGACCGTCCGGCCGTCGACCTCGCGCGGGTGCGTCACAGTGGTGAACTCAACTGAAACGCACGGGCACCCCTGCTTTACACTGGAGAACGCGCGTGTGTTGGAGGACCGGATGTAGAAGCCCAGCTAGAAGCTGGAATTAGCCTTACCTGAGTTGGTTGGGCTCCAGTCCTGACTTATCGTTTGCTCTTACGCCGAACCACACAATTCGGTGTATCTCCCCATACGGACAGAGGCCCGATCGGTGCTCAGCCTAGCGGGCGAGAACGGCACGGCATGTAGCGAACGCGTAAGAGTTCCGTTACCACCGAGCACCCGACTAGGTAATCGAAGCGGGTGGACAACTGCAAAGTTGACTGCACGGAGTGACCATCAGCGCCGCTGGTCTCCGAAACGTCCGGACGCAGTCCAGACCGGAGGCGTTCGACGAAGGCCGCATTCTTCGAAGGCCTGTTTTTTGTGAAGGCAGAGGCATGACGCAACTTCCTGGCCACAGGTCCCCTGGACCCATCGGGCTCTATGACCCGGCGAATGAACACGACGCCTGTGGTGTCGCATTCGTCGTCGACATGCACGGCCGCCGCAGCCGCGACATCGTCGACAAGGCTATTACGGCATTGCTGAACCTGGAGCACCGTGGTGCGGCCGGCGCCGAACCCAACTCGGGTGACGGCGCGGGCATCCTGATCCAGCTCCCGGACAAGTTCTTCCGTGCCGTGGTCGACTTCGAGCTCCCCGCCGAAGGTTCCTACGCGACCGGCATCGGCTTCCTGCCGCAGGCACGCCGCGAGGCCGCTCGCGCCGGGTACGGCGTCGAGAAGATCGTGCGCGAAGAGGGCCTCGAGGTCCTCGGCTGGCGCGAGGTCCCGATCGACGAGTCGTCGCTGGGCGCGCTGTCGCGCGACGCCATGCCGACCTTCCGGCAGATCTTCATCGCCTCCCCCAAGGGCGGCGCCGAGCAGCTCTCCGGCATGGACCTGGAGCGCCGCGCCTACGTCATCCGCAAGCGCATCGAGCACGAGCTCGGCAAGTCGGGTGCCGGCGAGGGTGCGACCGGCAAGGAGTCGGTGTACTTCCCGAGCCTGTCCGGCGAGACCTTCGTCTACAAGGGCATGTTCACCACCCCGCAGCTGCGGGCGTTCTACCTGGACCTGCAGGACGACCGGGTCGAGTCGGCGCTGGGCATCGTGCACTCGCGCTTCTCCACCAACACCTTCCCGTCGTGGCCGCTGGCGCACCCGTTCCGGCGCGTCGCCCACAACGGTGAGATCAACACCGTCTCCGGTAACGAGAACTGGATGCGGGCCCGTGAGGCGCTGCTGAACTCCGACGTGTTCGGCACCGACTCCGAGGGCAACAACCGCCTGGAGAAGATCTTCCCGGTCTGCACCCCGGGCGCTTCGGACACCGCGCGTTTCGACGAGGTGCTCGAGCTGCTGCACCTGGGTGGCCGCAGCCTGCCGCACGCCGTGCTCATGATGATTCCGGAGGCGTGGGAGCGCCACGAGTCCATGACCCCGGAGCAGCGCGCGTTCTACCGCTACCACTCCTTCCTCATGGAGCCCTGGGACGGCCCGGCCTCGGTGTGCTTCACCGACGGTTCGGTCGTCGGCGCGGTGCTGGACCGTAACGGTCTGCGCCCCGGCCGCATCTGGGTCACCGAGGACGGCCTGGTCGTGCTGGCCTCCGAGGTCGGCGTGCTCGACATCGACCCGGCCAAGATCGTCTACAAGAAGCGCCTGCAGCCCGGCCACATGTTCCTGGTCGACACCAAGCAGGGCCGCATCATCAGCGACGACGAGGTCAAGTCGACGCTGGCCGCCGAGTTCCCGTACCAGCAGTGGCTGGACGAGGGCCCGACCAAGCTGAGCGACCTGCCCGACCGCCCGCACGTGCACATGTCGCACGACCGCGTGCTGATCCGCCAGCAGATCTTCGGATACTCCACCGAGGAACTGAACATCCTGATCTCGCCGATGGCGCAGACCGGTGGCGAGGCGCTCGGCTCGATGGGCACCGACACCCCGATCGCGGTGCTGTCCTCGCGGCCGCGCCTGCTGTTCGACTACTTCTCGCAGCTCTTCGCGCAGGTCACCAACCCGCCGCTGGACGCCATCCGCGAAGAGGTCGTGACCTCGCTGCGCAGCATGGTGGGCCCGGAGGCCGACCTGCTGAACCCGGGTGCGGAGTCCTGTCGTCAGATCACCCTGACCCAGCCGATCCTGGACAACGACGAGCTGTCCAAGCTCGTCCACATCAATGACGACGGCTCCCGTCCCGACCTGCGTTCGGTCGTCGTGCACGGCCTGTACCCGGTCAAGAAGGGCGGCAAGGGGCTGCGCAAGGCCATCGAGGCCGTGCAGCGTCAGGTCTCGGCGGCCATCGACGGCGGCGCGCGCATCATCGTGCTGTCCGACCGCGAGTCGAACGAGAAGCTGGCCCCGATCCCGTCGCTGCTGCTGACCGCCGCGGTGCACCACCACCTGGTTCGGGAACGCACCCGCACCAAGGTCGGCCTGGTCATCGAGGCCGGTGACGCCCGCGAGGTGCACCACATGGCCATGCTCGTCGGCTTCGGCGCGGCGGCCATCAACCCCTACATGGCCTTCGAGTCCATCGAGGACATGCTGGAGCGTGGCGCGCTGCAGATGCCGGGCAGCACCGGCGATCACGCGGCCGACTTCAAGAAGGCCGTCTACAACTACAACAAGGCGGCCGGCAAGGGCGTGCTGAAGGTGATGTCCAAGATGGGCATCTCCACCATCGCCTCCTACCGTGGCGCGCAGCTGTTCCAGGTCGTCGGCCTGGCGCAGGAGCTCGTCGACGAGTACTTCACCGGTCTGCGTTCGCCGCTGGACGGCATCGGCCTCGACGACATCGCCGACGAGGTCGCGCAGCGGCACCGGATCGCGTTCCTGGAGAACCGCAACGAGCGCGCGCACCGCGAGCTCGAGATCGGCGGCGAGTACCAGTGGCGTCGTGAGGGCGAGTACCACCTGTTCAACCCGGACACGGTGTTCAAGCTGCAGCACGCCACCCGCTCGGGCCAGTACAAGGTCTTCAAGGAGTACACGAAGCTGGTCGACGACCAGTCGGAGCGTCTCGCCTCGCTGCGCGGTCTGTTCAAGTTCAAGAACGAGCACCGCAACCCGATCTCGATCGACGAGGTCGAGCCGGCGTCGGAGATCGTGAAGCGCTTCTCGACCGGCGCGATGAGCTACGGCTCCATCTCGGCCGAGGCCCACGAGACCCTGGCCATCGCCATGAACCGCCTGGGCGGTCGCTCGAACTCCGGTGAGGGCGGCGAGCACCCGGCGCGCTTCGAGCCGGAGGAGAACGGCGACTGGCGTCGTTCCGCGATCAAGCAGGTGGCCTCGGGCCGCTTCGGCGTGACCGCGCACTACCTGACCAACTGCACCGACATCCAGATCAAGATGGCGCAGGGCGCGAAGCCCGGTGAGGGCGGCCAGCTTCCGGCGCACAAGGTGTACCCGTGGGTCGCCGAGGTCCGGCACTCCACCCCGGGCGTCGGCCTGATCTCGCCGCCGCCGCACCACGACATCTACTCGATCGAGGATCTGGCGCAGCTGATCCACGACCTGAAGAACGCGAACCCGCAGGCGCGGATTCACGTGAAGCTGGTCGCGGAGCCGGGCGTCGGCACCGTCGCCGCGGGTGTCTCGAAGGCGCACGCCGACGTGGTGCTCATCTCCGGCCACGACGGTGGTACCGGTGCGTCGCCGCTGACCTCGCTGAAGCACGCGGGTGGCCCCTGGGAGCTCGGCCTGGCCGAGACCCAGCAGACCCTGCTGCTCAATGGTCTGCGCGACCGCATCGTGGTCCAGGTCGACGGTCAGATGAAGACCGGTCGCGACGTCATGATCGCCGCGCTGCTGGGCGCCGAGGAGTACGGTTTCGCGACCGCTCCGCTGGTCGTCTCGGGCTGCATCATGATGCGCGTCTGCCACCTCGACACCTGCCCGGTCGGCGTCGCGACCCAGAACCCCGTTCTGCGTGAGCGTTTCACCGGCAAGCCGGAGTTCGTCGAGAACTTCATGCTCTATGTCGCCGAGGAAGTCCGCGAGCTGCTGGCGTCGCTGGGTCTGCGGACCCTGGACGAGGCCGTCGGCCGGGTCGACCTGCTCGACACCACCGCCGCCAAGGCGCACTGGAAGGCCGCCAAGCTCGACCTGTCGCCGATCCTGGACGACGTCGAGACCGCGTTCATGTTCCAGGACCGCCGCCGCACCAAGGACCAGGACCACGGCCTGGACAAGGCGCTGGACAACGAGCTGATCGTGCGTTCGGCCGACGCCCTGGAGCGCGGCAAGCCGGTCAAGTTCGACTCCAAGATCACCAACGTGAACCGGACCGTCGGCACCATGCTCGGCCACGAGGTGACCAAGCTGTACGGCGGAGTCGGCCTGCCGGACAACACCATCGACATCACGTTCACCGGTTCCGCCGGTAACTCGTTCGGTGCGTTCGTCCCGGCCGGTATCACCCTGCGGGTGGTCGGCGACGCCAACGACTATGTCGGCAAGGGTCTTTCGGGTGGCCGCATCACGGTGCGCCCGTCCGACGACGCGCCGGAGTCCTACGTCGCGGAGCAGAACATCATCGCGGGCAACGTGATCCTGTTCGGCGCCACCAGCGGCCAGGCCTTCCTGCGCGGTGTGGCCGGCGAGCGCTTCGCCGTCCGCAACTCGGGCGCCACCGCGGTCGTCGAGGGTGTGGGCGACCATGCCTGTGAGTACATGACCGGTGGCCGCGTGGTCATCCTCGGTGAGACGGGCCGCAACTTCGGCGCGGGCATGTCGGGCGGTATCGCCTACGTGTACAACCCGAACGGCACCTTCGAGGCCAACCTCAACACCGAGCTGGTCGACCTGGAGCAGCTCTCGTCCGACGACGCGCAGATCGTGCACGACATCGTCGCGCAGCACCGCGACGAGACCGGTTCGGCTGTCGCCGAAGGCATCCTGAGCGACTGGTCGCAGCAGGTGACCAAGTTCGTGAAGGTCATGCCGCGCGACTACAAGAAGGTCCTGCTCGCCATCTCCGAGGCCGAGAAGGCCGGCCGGAACGTGGACGAGGCCATCATGGAGGCGGCTCGTGGGTAACACATCACCTTTGGCGTGGACGAGGCGCTGTGACCATTCAAGGCAGCTCGTGGCTGACCTCACCTTTGCGGTGCAACGCAGCACCACCGTTGTTCCGTGCGCGCAGCGCATTAGTCAGGAGTTCGTAAATGGGTGACGCACAAGGCTTCCTGAAGCACACTTCCCGGGAACTGCCCAAGCGCCGTCCGGTTCCGCTGCGACTGCTGGACTGGAAAGAGGTCTACGAGGAGAAGTTCTCCCACGAGACCCTGCAGAAGCAGGCCAGCCGCTGCATGGACTGCGGTATCCCGTTCTGCCACAACGGCTGTCCGCTCGGGAACCTGATTCCCGAGTGGAACGACCTGGTGTACAAGGGCGCGTGGAAGGAGTCGTTCGATCGGCTGCACGCGACCAACAACTTCCCGGAGTTCACCGGCCGCCTGTGCCCGGCTCCGTGTGAGGCGTCCTGCGTCCTGGGCATCAACCAGGATCCGGTGACCATCAAGCAGGTCGAGGTCGAGATCATCGAGAACGGTTTCGACGAGGGCTGGGTCACCCCGGTCTACCCGACCCGTCTCACCGGCAAGCGCATCGCGGTCGTCGGCTCCGGCCCCGCGGGCCTGGCCGCCGCCCAGCAGCTGACCCGGGCCGGTCACACCGTGACCGTGTTCGAGCGCGACGACCGCATCGGCGGCCTGCTGCGCTACGGCATCCCGGAATTCAAGATGGAGAAGCGCTTCATCGACCGCCGTGTCGCGCAGATGGAGGCCGAGGGCACCATCTTCAAGGCCGGCGTGAACGTGGGCGTGGACATCACCGCCGCGCAGCTGCGCAAGCAGTTCGACGCGGTCGTCCTGGCCGGTGGCGCCACCATCGCGCGTGACCTGCCGATCCCGGGTCGCGACCTGGACGGCATCCACCAGGCCATGGAGTTCCTGCCGCTCGCCAACCGCGTGCAGCTGGGCGACCAGATCACCGACGAGGACGGCCTGCCGCGTATCAACGCGCGTGGCAAGAAGGTCGTCATCATCGGTGGCGGTGACACCGGCGCGGACTGCCTGGGCACCTCGCACCGTCAGGGCGCGGAGTCGATCCACCAGTTCGAGATCATGCCGCGTCCGCCGGAGGAGCGGGCCGCCTCGACCCCGTGGCCGACCTACCCGCTGATGTACCGCGTCTCCTCGGCTCACGAGGAGGGCGGCGAGCGCGTGTTCTCCGTCAACACCGAGCGTTTCGTCGGTGCGGACGGCAAGGTCACCGGCCTGCAGGCGCACGAGGTGAAGATGGTCAACGGCCGCTTCGAGAAGGTCGACGGCACCGACTTCACCCTGGAGGCGGACCTGGTGCTGCTGGCCATGGGCTTCGTCGGTCCGCAGAAGAACGGCCTGCTCGAGGGTCTGGGCGTCGGTTACGACCAGCGCGGCAATGTCATGCGCGACAAGGACTGGGCCACCACGGTGCCCGGCGTCTTCGTCGCCGGCGACATGGGCCGCGGTCAGTCGCTGATCGTGTGGGCCATCGCCGAGGGCCGCGCGGCGGCCGCCGCGGTGGACAAGTACCTGGAGGGTGAGACGGCGCTGCCGTCCCCGATCACCCCGACGATGGTCGCCCAGCGCTGATCCGCAGCCACTGAGCGAACGCTCGAAGGTGCCCCCGGACTTCGGTTCTGGGGCACCTTTTGTCATGCCGGGACACTTTTGGTCATGCGATAAACGTATGTGAAATGTTTACTAGTCAGTAGCTTCGAGTAGTTTTCGCAAACCCTGGACAGGGGACCAGTTACACCTGTTTACTTACCCCTCGTGTGGAGTCCACCTCTCCGAGTCGTCCGCAGCGCTCGGTAAGTATGGATCGGTCCCGGAGGATCTCGGGACATCTTTGGAGGAAAAGTAATGTTCCGTAATCGCCGCGCGGCCGCAATCGCGACTTCTGGCGCAATGGTTTTCGCCGGTATGGGCATGGCCGTCATGGAAACCGGCGTCGCGTCCGCCGAAGGCACCTGCGCCATCAGCTCGCACGCCGAGAAGAAGGATGCCAGCACCGTCGGCATCACCATGACCTACGACAAGTCGGTCAACGGTGACTCGATCGGCGTCGGCACCACGGCGACCTACAAGATCGTCGTCGGCACCACCGGCATCGGCAACCCGTACGTCAACACCATCACCGACTACCCGCCGTCCGGCTTCGGCGCGCCGCTCGAGGCCAGCGTCACCGCCTACCACCTGGCCGGTGGCCAGCGCACCGAGGCGGTCACCCCCGAGCCCAACGGCGGCGGCTGGAAGGTCACCAACCCGGGCTGGTTCGTGAACTCCGGTAACCCGGTCACCTACACCATCACCTACCGCGTGCCCACCAACCTCTCCGGTGGTCAGCAGGTCACCAGTGGTGGCATCGGCGTCGCCGGCACCGTCGGCGTCAGCAACAGCCTGCCGAACCTGACCGCGTGCTTCACCGCCCGCCCGAACACCGTCGGCGAGTCCGCCCTCGGCAGCCTGAACAACAACGGCCTGGGTTCCTCGGACGGTCAGACCAGCTCGACCGGTTCGTTCTCCGACATCATCTCGGACGCGATCCGCAAGTACATCGGCAGCTGATCCCCGACCGGGCCGATTCGATCGATAGGAACACCCGTACCGATGCGCACCCGTAAGTCACCGGCACTCACCGCGATTGCGGGCCTGGCGTTCTCGCTGGCCCTCACGTTGTCGCCGGAGGCCATCGGTACGGCCACGGCCGATCCCGCGAATTCCGCGGAATCCCACCTCGTTTCGATCGATCGGCCCGGACAGCGGCAGGAAGAGTTCAAGGTCTATTCGGCCGCCATGGGCCGGGAGATCACGCTCCAGGTCCTCACCGCATTCGACAACAGCGTGCCGCGACCGACGCTGTATCTGTTGAATGGCGCGGGCGGCGGCGAGGACGCTGCGACCTGGTATCGGCAAACCGATATTGTCAGTTTCTTCTCCGACAAGAACGTGAATGTGGTATCGCCGGTCGGCGGTAAATTCTCGTATTACACCGACTGGCAACAGGATGACCCGGCGATCGGCCGCCAGAAGTGGGAAACCTTCCTGACCGCCGAACTACCGCCCATTATCGACAAGGCGCTGAACACCTCCGGCGCGAACGCCATCGCGGGCGTCTCCATGTCCGCGACCTCCGCGTTGAACATGGCCATCCTCGCGCCCGATCGCTACCGCGCGGTCGCCGCCTACAGCGGCTGCGCCTCCACCGCCGATGACAACAGCCGCAAGTACATTCAGATGGTGCTCGACCGCGGCGACGCCGACTCCCGCAACATGTGGGGTCCGCCCGGCGACCCGGACTGGGCCCGGCACGACGCGGTGCTCAATGCCGAGAAGCTGCGCGGCAAGGCGCTGTTCATCTCCAACTCCACCGGACTGCCCGGTCCGATGGACACCCTGGACTCGCCGTCGATCGGCGGTCGCCCGGCGACGCTGGCCAACCAGATCATCCTGGGCGGGCTGATCGAGGCCGCGACCAATGGATGCACGCATCAGCTCGCCGACCGGCTGGGCGCGCTCGGCATCCCGGCGCAGGTCGAATTCCGGCCCTCCGGAACGCATTCCTGGCGGTACTGGGAAGACGCGCTGCACCGCTCCTGGCCGATGCTCGAGGCCGCGCTTCAGGGCTGATCCGCCGGGTTTGCCGGATATTGCTGCGCCGGTGAATGTTCGGCCGGAATCGGACGTCTTCGCCTGCTCGTCTGGCACTGCTGACTAGGCCCCTTTATGCTTGTCGGCGGTGTGTCGCTGATCTCGTCGACCAGTTTGTTCCGGCGAACTCATACGGGGCGGTTACCTGGGTTAACCCGGAGTGCACCGGAGTGTCATCCGGCGACCGCACCATGATCGGGAATACGGGACGCGTGAGATGTCCCGGCACAAGCGTGAACTGGAGCAAGGGTGCGGTTGAAGAATATTGTCGCGGCTGCGGGTGCAGCGGCGAGCGTGCTCATGTCGGGAATCGTCCTGGGCAGCGGTCCCGTTTCGGCGGACCCGAGTTGCCCGCGTCTCTACACGGTTGCCGTCCCCGGCACCTGGGAGACCGGCCACGACAAGGACCCCAAGCCCGGCATGCTGGCCACGGTGACCAATGGTCTACCCGGTGATGTCGACTACGTGACCTACGCGGCGACCGCCTTCCCGTGGGAGGGCGACATCTACGCCGCCTCCAAGAAGGAAGCCGTCGACAACGCCCGCGGTCTGGTCCAGGCCGTGGCCGCGCGGTGCTCGGGCACCAAGATCGCCATCACCGGCTACAGCCAGGGCGCCGACGCCGCAGGCGATCTCGCCGCCGAGATCGGCAGCGGCCACGGCGTGGTGCCGCCGGATCGCGTCGCGGCCGTCGCGCTGATCTCCGACCCGCGGCGTTCGCCCACCGACGCCCAGATCGGTCCGTTCGCCCCGGGCGCGGGCGCGGGCGGGCCGCGCGCCGGCGGCTTCGGCTGGGTCAGCGACAAGGTGCGCACCGTGTGCGCCCTCGGCGACCTGTACTGCTCCACCGAGGAGACCGACTTCGTCACCCGCTTCGCCGGCTTCCTGGCGCAGGCGACGAACCCGAACAACTTCAACCCGTGGCAGACCCAGCTCGAGTTCGGGTCGATCCTCAATGACCTGATGGCCCAGGGTGGTTTCGGCACCCTGCAGGCGCAGCTGGCCGAGGGCGCCGACAGCGAGTACGCGCACCAGCTCGAGCAGTTCTACCGCAGCGGCAAGCACACCAGCTACGGCAGCTACGGCGTCGGCGGCGGCCAGACCGCGCTGACCTGGATGCACAACTGGATCGCGACCAACGCCTGATCCTCGGGTGAGAGGTCCTGCGCCCCAGGATCGCACCGCATCGAAAAGGCCGCTCCCATTCCGGGAGCGGCCTTTTCGACTGTCTGCGGGGATCTAGCCGAAGGAGCCGGTGGGCGGCAGCGCGGGTGTGGGGGCGGGGTTGTTGTTCCAGCCGTTGTCGCCGTTGTTGTTGTTCCAGTCGCCGTCGCGGTTCCGGTCACCGTCGTGATCGCGGTCGTGGTGATCGCGGTCGCGGTCCCGGTCGTGATCGTGGTCCCACGGCCCGTTGTCGTCGATCTGCTGGGCGACGACCGGGGTGGCGGTGTCTGCGGGGGTCGCCGCGTTCGCCGGGAGGGCGACGACGGCGAGCGGGATGGCGGCCAGGAACCCGGCCGCGGCCAGACGCATGGCGAGACGACGGCGGGGCTTGTCGAGGGCGGACATCGTGGTGCCTTTCTGTCGGGATCGTGCGCCGCGGGGGGAGCGGCTCACGAGTCCCATCGAAAGGCCCGGGCCTCCGGGGTATGTGCGACCGGGCTGGGAGTCGGCTGAGCGTTGGTCGGGCGCCGGTCAGGGCAGGGCGCGTTGCGCGCGCGGCAGCAGGTCCCAGACGTGCCCGTTCTCGTTGACGGTGGCGGCGGTGCGGCCACCGGTGCGCGAGTACAGGATTCGGGTGATCGAGCAGTAGTCGATCGGGAAGGTGAGCGGGCGCGCCAGTCCCAGCACGTCCTGCAGCAGCACGTTGATCACGCCGCCGTGCGCGAAGACGACCACGGTGTCGGCGGGCGCGGCGGCCGCCACGATGGCGGTGACACTGTCGCGCACCCGGGCGATGAAGGCATCCCCGTCGATCTGCTCGGGCAGATGCCCGGCCTTGATCCGCTCGTAGGTTTCCTGGAAGTCCCGCTGCGCGTCCTCGATGGGGATGTACATCGGCAGCTCGCGGTCGTATTCGGCGAGCCCGTCCACGATGTCGATGTCGAGCCCGAGCTTCTCGGCAGTGGGCCGCGCGGTCTCGCGGGCCCGCTGCTGCGGGCTGCTGACCACCCGCGCGATCCGGTGCTGGGCGAGTGCTGCCGGAACCCGGCCCGCCTGTTCGATCCCGAGCGCGGTGAGATCCGGGTCGGCGTGGCCGGATTCGGCCTGGACGCGCTGCGGCTGGGCGTGGCGGACGAGGATCAACTGCACACCCCCACTCTGCCGCACCCGGCCCGCAGCGCACCCCGGGGGTGCCGGGGGTCAGCCCTTCTTGCGGCGCATCAGGTAGACGATGCCCAGGATCAGGATCACGATGCCGATGCAGCAGACGCCCAGGAAGCCCCAGAAGCTCATGCCGCGCTTGCTGCTGGAGCGGCGGGCGGCGGTGTTCTCGAGGGCGGCGTTCCAGGTGTCGGGGTGGGTCCACACATGGTGGTCCAGCAGTGTCGCCTGGGTCATGAGATCTAGGTAATGCATGGAGTCCCCAATCGGTGTGGCCGGTGGCCCTCCCGGGCCGAACTCCCAGATTAACCGGGGAGACGGCCGCGGGAATCAGGGTTTACCCCGGTCCTGCCGGGTTCAGCTGCCCGCGCCGCGCGGTTTCACCAGCGGGAAGGGCAGGGTTTCGCGGATGCTGCGGCCGATCAGCAGCATGACCACCCGGTCCACGCCGACGCCGAGGCCACCGGTGGGCGGCATGGCGTGTTCGAGGGCCTGCAGGAAGTCCTCGTCGAGTTCCATGGCCTCCGGGTCGCCGCCGGCGGCCAGCATGGACTGTTCGGTGAGGCGGCGGCGCTGTTCCACCGGATCGGTCAATTCGCTGTAGGCGGTGGCCAATTCGACGCCCCAGGCGACCAGGTCCCAGCGTTCGGTGACACCGGCGATGTGCCGGTGCGCGCGGGTGAGCGGGGACACGGAGGTGGGGAAGTCGATGTAGAAGGTGGGGTTCTGGGTGGTGGCCTCCACCAGGTGCTCGTACATCTCGAGCACGAGTTGCCCGGCGTCCCAGCCCAATTGGAACGGGACGCCCGCCTTCTCACAGAGCAGCCGCAGGCGTTCGGCGTCGGTGTCGGGGGTGATGGTCTCGCCGAGCGCTTCGGACACGGCACCGTGCACGGTCTTGACGGTCCAGTCGCCGGAGATGTCGACCTCGGTGAGCACGCCGTCGGGTCCGGGGCGCAGCGCCACCATCCTGCCGTTGGCGGCGACCGCGGCGGCCTGGATGAGCTGGCGGCAGGCGTGCATCATGCGTTCGTAATCGCTGTGCGCCTCATAGGCTTCCAGGATCGTGAACTCGGGGTTGTGGCTGTAGTCGACGCCCTCGTTGCGGAAGACGCGGCCCAGTTCGAACACCTTCTCCATGCCGCCCACGCACAGCCGCTTGAGGTACAGCTCGGGCGCGATGCGCAGGTACAGGTCCAGGTCGTAGGCATTGATGTGGGTGGTGAAGGGCAGCGCGTTGGCGCCGCCGTGCACCTGCTGCAGCACCGGGGTCTCGACCTCGAGGAAGCCCCAGCCGTGCAGGCTGTCCCGCAGCGACCGCACCACCGCGCTGCGCTTGGCCATCACCTCGCGGATGTCGGTATTGATGGCCATGTCGACGTAGCGCTGCCGCACCCGGGCTTCCGGATCGGAGAGACCCTTCCACTTGTCGGGCAGCGGGTGCAGGCATTTGCCGATCATCCGCCAGTCCTGCGCGAGCAGGGACAGCTCGCCGCGGCGGCTGCGGCCCAGCTGGCCACTCACCTCGATCAGGTCGCCCAGATCGAAGAACTCGGTGAACGATTCGCTGCGGTCCGCGCCCACCCGGCCGCTGTCGATGAGCAGCTGGATGTCGCCGGACCAGTCGCGCAGCACGGCGAAGATGACGCCGCCGTAGTCGCGAATCCGCAAGAGCCGCCCGCAGACTCGCACCGTGGTGCCCTGCGGGCAGCCGCGGGCCGCGGCCACGGTGTGGGTGGGCGGATAGGCGACCGGGTAGGCCTCGACGCCGGAGTCCTGGAGTTTGGCCAGCTTGTCCATCCGCACCCGCACCTGTTCGGGGCGGCGCCGGCCGTTCTCCTCGAGTTCCTCGGGCGGCAGGTCGGGCGGGCTGCCGTCGGCGTGCAGGCCGGTGACGCCGGCGGGCACCGAGGGCCGCAGACCGGTGTGGGCGGAGGCGTCGTGTTCGCGGCCGAAGCGGGGCAGGAAGCCCTCGGCGAGCGCGCTGGCGGTGGCGACCCGCAGCAGGTGGCGGCGTTCCTCGAACATGGAGAACCGCGGCACCCATTCGGGCTGGTACTTCACATTGGAGCGGTACAGCGCCTCGAGCTGGTACCAGCGTGAGAAGAACATGAGCACGCCGCGCCACAGCCGCAGCACCGGTCCGGCGCCGATCCGGCCGCCCTCCTCGAAGACCGCGCGGAAGACCGCGAAGTTCAACGAGATCCGGGTGATGCCGTACTGGTCGGAGGTGAGGGCGAGCCGCGAGATCATCAGTTCCATCAGCCCGTTGGGGCCGGTGCGGTCGCGGCGCATGAGGTCGAGGGAGACGCCGGTGCGGCCCCACGGCACGAACGACAGCATGCCGAGCACCTGCCCGTTGGGCGCGACCGCCTCGGCGAGCAGGCAGTCGCCGTCGAGCGGGTCGCCGAGCCGGTCCAGGGCCATGGAGAAGCCGCGTTCGGTCTCGGTGTCGCGCCATTCGTTGGCGCGCCGCATGACGTCCTGCATCTCCTCGAGGGAGATCTCCTTGTGGCGGCGCACCCGCACCGTGATGCCTTGTTTGGCAAGACGATTGGCGGCCTGCCGGACCGGCTTCATATCGGGTCCGGCGAGGGAGAAGGTACGGGTCTCGAGGATGGCCTCGTCGCCCAGGCGCAGCGCGGACAGACCGGCCCGCCGGTAGGCGGTGGCGCCGAGCTCGCTGGCGCCCATCACCGCGGGGGCCCAGCCGTACTGGTCGGTGAGCCGGAGCCAGGCGTCGATGGCGTGCGGCCACGCCTCCTTCGGCCCGATCGGGTCGCCGGAGGCCAGGCAGACGCCGAGCTCGACGCGATAGGTGATGGCGGCCTTGCCGCTCGGCGCGAACACCACGGCCTTGTCGCGGCGGGTGGCGAAGTAGCCGAGCGAGTCCTCGACGTCGGAGCGTTCGATGAGCCCGCGCAGCGCGGATTCGTCGAGTCCGGTCAGCGCGTTGGAGGAGCGCTGCGACCGGAACAGGGTGATCACCGCGGCCAGCAGCGCGATGGCGCCGAGCAGGCCGAGCAGCAGGTTCACCGGATGGGGCGGATGCCCGTCGAAGTCCTCGTTGGAGACCAGGATGGTGGCGGTCACCCGCGACACCGCCCACAGCGCGCGCTCGGTGTGGTCGGGCAGGCTGCCGGGGAACAGTTCGACCAGACCCCATCCGGCGAGGCTGCCCACGGCCAGTCCGCCCGCGAGCACGCCCAGCGCCCGCCACACCGCGCCCTGCTGCACGTGGGTGTAGAACTCCGACCAGGACGCGATCAGGACGCCGATCACCGCGACGTGGATGATCAACGCCACCAGGGCGTTGATGTCGCCCTCGGAGGCGAAGTCGAGGGCGTTGGCGAGCGCGAAGGCCGCCATATAGGCGACCAGCAGCCACCAGGCGATGCGCTTGCGGCTGGCGGTCGCGCCCGCCAGCAGGCCGATGACCAGGGCCCACACCAGCGAGGTGTCGGGTGCGTCGAAGTAGTAGGTGTCGACGAAGTGGCGCAGGTGTGTGGTCAGGTAGCGCAGCCCGGGCGAGATGCTCCAGGCGAAGCAGAGGACCGAGAAGATGCCGAGCGCGGTGCCGGCGAGGTGCGGAAGCTCCCGCAACCGGCCGTGCCCACGGTGCGGCACCTCCGGGGACCGCGGCTCCGGTCTGTGGTCGGAGTCGGGGTGCGGCCGGTCCTGCGTGGAAGTCACCGCACCAGTGTGAATGTTGCCCGTACCCATGTGCACTCAGAACCCGGTTCGTGTCTCGTCGCCGCGGTGCGGCTGGTGGGGGAAACCGCGGTGCGGCCGGTGGCGGTCACCGCCGCGTGGCGGCCGGTGGCGGGGGCGCGGTTTGGTCTCGCGGCGGTCGCGGGTGAGGATGTATCCCATGTCGGATCCATTCGATGTCCCGATCGAGGACGAGGTCATTCGACTCGGCCAGTTCCTGAAGCTGGCGAACCTCATCGATTCGGGTTCGGAAGCCAAGACCGTTATCGCCCAGGGCCTGGTACGTGTCAACGACGAGGTGGAGCTGCGCCGCGGACGGCAGCTACACGCCGGGGATGTGGTGGCGTTGGCCGGGCACAAGGCTCGGGTCACCAGCGGCTGAAGGCACACGGGTTCCCATTGTCGGGGGTTCCGGGCTCCAGCCGCTGAGAGCTTCCCGAGAGTCGGCCTAGTCTTCGCTGCGAACCACGACGCCGTCATGGTCGCTGTAGAGCATGTCGCCGGGGACGAAGCTGACGCCGCCGAATTCGACCGTGACGTCCTTCTCGGCGTTGCCCTCCTTCTGGGTGCTCTTGCGCGGGTTGGTGCCGAGCGCCTTGATGCCGATGGGCATGGTGCGTAGCACGGCGGAGTCCCGGACCGCGCCGTTGATGACGACGCCGGCCCAGCCGTTGTCCACGCCGCGGCCCGCGATGATGTCGCCGACCAGCGCGGTGTGGATGCTGCCGCCGCCGTCGACGACCAGCACGCGGCCCGCGCCGGGCTCGCCGAGGGTCTGCTTGACCAGCAGGTTGTCCTGGAAGGTCTTGATGGTCACGATGCGGCCGGCGAAGGTGTCGCGGCCACCGAACTGAATGAACTGGGTGTCGCAGCTTCGGATCTCGGGGCCGATCTCGTCGGCTAGGTCGGCGGTTGCCACTACGTTCGTTGATTCGGTCACGAGAACTATCTTGTCAGGGCGAATATCCGCAAGTCACGGCCGGTGCGATTGCGGTAGGCGGTGTACGCCTCGGTGGTCTCCTCGAAGCGTTCGAAGATCACCCGCTTGCGGTCCTCGTCGGTGACCAGGGCGGCGGTGACGGGCAGGTGCTGCCCGGCGATGGCGACCTCGGCGGCCGGGTTGGCGAGCAGGTTCGCGGTCCAGGCGGGGTGGTGGGCCTGGCCGAAGTTGGAGCCGATCACGTACAGGATGTCGCCGTCGTGCACGTAGAGCAGCGGGGTGGTGCGGGGTGCGCCGGACTTGCGGCCGACGGTGGTGAGCAGGATGACGGGCGCGCCGATCGGGCCCAGGACGGTGTATTTGCCGCCGCTGCGTTCGATCACCCGGCGATCGAGCGGGGTCAGCTTGCGGATGACCAGCGATCCGAGTTTGGTGGCGGCGAACGGGCTGGCCAGCCGGGACAGCAGGTTGGTACGGGAACCCCAGATCCGTTCCGGGAACTGCTCACTCATACCGCGACAATAGTGCTCCGCGACCGGCCGTGCGGGGGCTCCGGCCGGCTGCCCCGAGCCGGGGGTGATGCGCTCCGCGCTCGCTCCGCGATCTATCTACAGGAATGAATCAACCGCTCAGTCGGATTCTCGGGCGCATACTGGCGACCACCCGGTGAATCCAGGTCGGGGGAGGCATGTACGTGGAACCGGTGATCGACTCCGATGGCGTCGACGAGATCCGATCTCTGCTGGCGTCGACCATCGCCGGGTTCCAGGCCGCCTGGGAGGCCGCGGGCGCCCCGCCGAACCTGGTCGAATTCCTGCCGCGCGCGCCGCAACTGCGTCGCGTCGCGCTGATCGAACTGATCAAGGTGGACCTCGAATACCGCTGGATCCGCTACGACTTCCCCAAACGCCTGGCCGAATACCGCGGCGAGTTCGACGAATTGCGTTCCGGCCCACTGCCCCCGGACCTGGCCTACGAGGAGTTCCACGCGCTCGAGCGCTCCGGCATCGCCCTCGACATCAGCTGCTACCCGACCGAGGCGGCTCCCACCGAATGGGCCGAGCACGACTACCGCAGCACCCTGATCGCCCGCCCGCAGGCTCAGCACGCGCTGGAGGGCATCGAGGTCGGCGACCGGATGGACGACTTCGATCTGCTGGTGGAACTGGGCGCGGGCGCCTTCGCCCGGGTCTTCCTGGCCCGGCAGCGATCCATGCAACGCCTGGTCGCGGTGAAGATCTCGCAGAACCACGGCACCGAGTCCGAAACCCTGGCCCAGCTCGACCACGAACACATCGTGCGCGTCTTCGATCAGCGGCTGCTGGCCGACCGGGAATTGAAACTGCTCTACATGCAGTACCTTCCGGGCGGCACGCTGTCGAAGGTGCTGGGGCTGGTGCGTTCCCGGGAACCGGCCGAACGGAACGGCGGCATCCTGCTGGAGGCCGTCAACGCCGCCATGCGCGACAAGGGCGGCCTGGTGCCCGGCGAATCCGCCACGCGCACCGAGCACGCGGAGCGGACCTGGCCGGAAACCGTTGCGTGGCTGGGCGCCCGGCTGGCCCGCGCGCTGGACTACTCCTCCGCCAACGGCGTCCTGCACCGGGACATCAAGCCCGCCAACGTGCTGCTCACCGCGGACGGCAGCCCGAAGCTGGCGGACTTCAACATCAGTTTCAGCACCCACGTGGCGGGCGCGAGTCCGCTGGCCTACTTCGGCGGCTCCCTGGCCTACATGTCCCCGGAACAGCTGGCCGCCTGCCATCCGCACCTGCCGGAGACGGCCGAGGCGCTGGACGGGCGCAGCGATGTCTACGCCCTCGGGGTGGTGCTGTGGGAACTGCTCACCGGCCACCGCCCCTTCGACGACGAGACCAGCGCGGGCGATTCGGAGTCCTCGCTCGAGCGCATGCTGCGACTGCGCCGCCACGAGGTGGATCCGGTCCATCTCGAGGCGCTGCCGTCCGACTGCCCGGCGACCCTGCGCCGGGTGCTGCTGAAATGCCTGGCCCCCGACCGCGAGAACCGCTGGGCGGACGGCGCGGCCCTGGCCCAGCAGCTGGAGCTGTGCCTGGACGAGCGGGCCCGCGATCTGGTGGATCCGCCCGAGCACAGCTGGCGGGCCCGGGTCGGTCCGTGGTCGCTGCTGGCCTTGATCACGGTGGCCAGCCTGGTCGGCGACGCGCTCGGCATGACCTACGCGAATCTGCACAACCATCCGCTGTGGGCGCTGTGGTTCACGCCCGAGGAGCGGGCGCGGTTGCAGGTGGTCGGCAATGCGCTGGTATTGATCTCGACGCCCGCGGCCATCGTGGTCACCAACTATCTGTGCCGCCGGGCCTTCATCGTGTGGCGTGGTCTGCGCCGGGGCCGCACCTACGATTCCGCGGCCCTGTCGCTGGCCCGCCGGGACACGTTGAAGAACGGTGACCGGGTGGCATTGCTGGCCTTCGTGTGGTGGGTGCTGGCGGCCGTGGTGTCGGCGGTGTCGCTGGTCGTCCTCACCGACCTGTCGCCGGGCCGGATCGCGAATCTGGTCGCGACGCTGCTGGTTTCGGGTGCGATCGCGGTCGCCTACCCGTTCTTCGTGGTGACCTTCTTCATCGTGCGCTGTTTCTATCCGCGGCTGCTCACCCACGGCGAGACGGCCGAGGATCGGGACGCGCTGCGCGCGCTGGGCCGCCGCTGCACCCGCTATCTGGCGGTCGCCGTGGCGATTCCGCTGGTCGGGGTGATCGCCAGCCTGATGTTCCTCGACACGGGGGAGGTGGCGCTGGTGCTGGTCCCGCTCTACGGCCTGTGTGTGGCGGGCGTGCTCGGCTTCCTCGGCGACTACTGGCTGTTCCGCCAGACCGAGGCCGACCTGCTGGCCTTCGAGCGAGCGGTCAGCTGAAGTAGATCCACCCGAAGACCAGCATCCACATCGCGCCCACCGCGAGCCCCGCGATCGCGAATCCCCGATCGTCGCGGCGTTCGGGTTCGACGGTGAGCGCGACCAGGCCCAGCACCACCGCCGGGACCGCGGTGAATCCGCACAGGAAGCCGAACACTCCGAGCACGAACGCGGCGATCCCCATGCCCTTCGACCGCGCGGGCGGCGGCGGATAGGGCGCGTAATACGCGGGATATCGCATCGGGGTGACCGGTTGCCACGGCAATCCGCTCATCACCCGGTCGATTTCCCCGCAGGTCCGCGCGGTGAGCGCGTGCCCGATGCGTTCGGACAATTCCTCGACCGTGATCCGCCCGGCCTGAAAACTCTGTTTCAGCGCCTCGATCGCGTGTTCCCGATCAGCATCACTCGCCAGGAATTGCGGTGCCGCCCATTGAGGTTCCATCTGGTTCTCCATCGAACCCGAAGCCGATTATCACTGCCTTCGAGCGTATTCCTCGCGGCGGTCGGGGGGTTCGAATCGAGACCGGGGACACAGGGTCAGGCGCGGCCGTGGCGCTGTTCGTAGGCGGTGCGGTCGGCGGCCTCGCGGGCGCGGCGGTCGGCGTCGGCCAGGGCGGGGTCCAGGCCGTTCTTGATGAGCCGATTGCGGCGGAAGACGTAGGTGAGGGCCGCGGTGAAGTAGATCAGCGGCAGATACAGCAGGGCCATCATGGCCAGGCCCATCCACAGCGGGCCGGGGATGAGCAGGAACAGGCACAGCACCGGGATGATCGGGATCAGGATCCGCAGCAGGTAGCGGCGGGTGGCGCCGGGTCCGGTGAGGTCACGAAGCACCCAGTCCCGCATGGACGGCGGGAGGGGCCGGCCGCAGATGTAGCCGAGGCGCTGCAGCGGGCTGGGGGTGGTGCGTTCGGACATGCGCCCAGGATCCCTCAGGGAGCGCGCGGCGGACAACCGCGGGGGGTCGGCGGCTCTGACGACCCGTGGACTGGATCAGGCGTTGGTGCGGTCCGGCTCGGCGCCGGTGCGCTCGGCGTGGAAGGCCGAGACCTGGCTGACCAGGTTGCCGGTGGAGCTCTTCACCGCGAGCTTCACGAAGGGCTCGATGGTCTTGCCGAGGATCTTGCCCGCCAGGCCGCCGGGAACCCGATAGTCGACGATGGCGTCGATGGTGCAGGATTCGGCGCCCTTGTCGTGGAACAGGAAGGTGGATTCGATTTCGAAGCCCTTGATGGATTTCACCGCGATGGCGTATCCGGGCTCGTGCCGCACGATCTTGATGGTGGAGTGCAGCGCGATCGGCCCGAGCTGAATGGTGCCGTCGAAGGTGGCGTCCACGCCCTCGATCTGTTCGGTCAGCGGCGTGAAGGCGCTGATCTCATTGATGAATTTCGGCAGATGCCGGTAATCGTTGACATAGGCGAAGGCGGATTCGGCCGAGGCGGCGCAATCCGCGACGATCTTGACTTCTGTCATGGGCGCAACTGTAACGTGTTCTAGTTTTTGTCGCAGGGGTTGTGATGCATGCCATCTATCACGCGGTCACTGCCAGCGTCGCGGCCAACCCGAACACTAGCGCCATCACCAGGACTTCCACAATCGCGCGCCGCAGCGACTGCTCCGCCGTCATCCGGTGATCGGCGGCCTTCGGCACCCAGCCGCGCCGCCACCACCAGCCCAGCCCGATCAGCACCGCCACCAGCACCGTCTTCGCCAGCAGGATCCGCCCGTACCCGGTGGTCACCAGGGGACTGACCCCGCCGATCCGCACCAGCCCGTTCACCAGCCCGGTGACGGCCACCGTGACCACCAGCGGCAGCGCCCGATTCGAGTACTTCGGCAGCAGCGCCGCCCATTCGCCGCGGGTGCGCACGGTCATCGCCAGCGCCAGCAGCAGTCCGAACCAGGCCGCCGCGGCCAGCGCGTGCACCGCCGCCAGGACCGACCCGAAGGTCTGCTGCGACATGTGCCCGGTGATCGGCCGCAGCGCCAGCGTCACGGCGGTGAAGACCAGCACCAGATCCGCGGTGGCCCGATCCGGTCGCCGGAAACCGAAGGCGCTGTAGGCCGCCACCACCCCGGTCCCGATGAGCAGCGCGATTCCGATCTGCCCGCCGCTCACGTGCGCGAGATAGTCGCCGAACTGGGTCCCGCTCAGCCGCCGCGCCCGAATCCCTTGCACCTCCGCGGCTTCCAGCACGAGCATGGCGAATTCCATGACCGCCCACGCGGCGGCGGCCACGGTGAGCGCCCGCCAGTGTGGGGTCAACCGGTCCGAGAGCCGCGGCAGCGCCGCCAGCCCCAGCACGGTCGCCCCCGCGCAGTCCGCGAGCACCCGGACCGGGGCCTCGGCCTGCACCGGATCCTCGGCGGCCAGCGCCCAGGCCAGCCCGGCCCCGGCCAGGGCGGCAGGAATGACCAGCAGCAGTAGCCATCTCGGTGAGCTGCTACCGCCGGTCGTCCCGCGCTCCCGGCGACGATCGATGCGGCCGGGCCGGTTCACGAGCGCCGCTTACCCCGTCCACCCAACAGCGCGAAGGCCAGGCCGCCGCCGAACAGCACCACCGCACACACGATGAAGATCCACAGCGGCACCCCGCCGTCGGAGCCGCCCGACTTGGCGCCGGCGTCCGACTTCGGGCCCGGAGTTCCGTTGCCCGCCTTGGTGAGCGTGAACGACCGGGTGCCGCTGACCGGGTGCCCGTCGGCGGACGTGACCCGGTAGGCGATCTTGTACTCGCCCACCGGACCCAGCTCACCGACCTCGACGCTGAGCGTCGCGCCGTCCACCTTCGGCTGCCCCTTCGACCACAGATTGCCGTCCGGCCCGGTGACCGTCATGGACGGGTAGGCGGGCTGCAGGCTCTCGTTGAAGGTGACGCTGACCGTCGCGGGGGAGGTGTCGATCTGCGCGCCGTTCTCCGGGGTGGAACCCACCACGGCCGAGTGCGCGCCCGCCACACCGCCGCCGAGCAACGCGAACAGGGTGACCAGCAGGCCGGTGATCAGACCGGCGACCTTGCGGCTCATGACCGCCGTCCCCGGATGACGCTGCCCAGGCCGAGCGCCGCGCCCAGCGCGCCGAGCGCCAGGCCGACGCCGCCGAGCCAGCGGGCGGTGTCGTCGGTGGCCTTGTCGCCCTTGTCCGCGTCGGCGGCGGGCGCGTCGTCATCGTGGCCGGTGCCCTTGGCGAGGGTGAGGGTGGGGGCCGGATGCTCGGGCTCGGTGCCGTCGGCGTTCGCGGGCTGGTTCCAGTCCACGACCTTGCCGTCGCTGTAGGTCTGGCTGGCGTTGAAGCTGACCTTCGCCTGTTCGGGCAGCGGCCCGAGGGAGACCGCGAAGCGCTGGAACTGCCCCGGCGCCACGCCCGGGTTGCCGGGATCGGCCGTCCAGGTGACCGACACGGCCTGGCCCTGCGCGTTCTTCTCGACCTTGGCGGTCCAACCGGCGATCGGCTCGGTGCGCGCGCTCTTCAGATTCGGCAGCGTCACCGAAACCTTGGTGGTGGAAGCGGTGTCGGACTCGGTCGGCACCCGGAAGGTCGCGACCGTGTAGCCCTTCTGGGTAGCGCCGGGAGCGTCGACCACCACGTGCGCGGCGGCGATGCCCGCGCCGGACAGCAGCAGCCCCGCGGCGGCCGCCGACGTGATCAGGGCACGCGAAAGAGAGGTGTTCATGGATGTATTGCCTTCTCTGACAATGGTTACGGGAAGTTAGGGAGCGGGGTTACACCGTGACCGGGGGCGCGCGCGGTCCGGCCGCGCCCAGTGCGAGAAGGGTTTTCGACGTGGGGGAGTGGTGCGCCGGGCACAGCCGCGCGACCCGCGCGGGCGGTCCGGCGGGGCGGGTGAGCGCGACTCGGACGGCCCGGGAGATCAGTTCGTAGAGCCGCTCGGCGACCAGGATCCCGAACGCGCAGACCAGGCCCGCGACCGCGTGCGCGAACACCATCGGCCCGTGCGTGGTGAATTCCATTGCCCGCGCGGCGTGCCCGTGCTGCACCAGGCCGCTCAGCGCGACGTGGCAGACGGGCTGGCCCGCCAGCATGAGCAGCGGCAGCGCGGCGGGCGGCCGCAGCACGGCGGCGATCGCGCCGAGCGCGGCCGCCGCCAGCATCAGCAGCATCAGCCCGGAGGTGCCGGGGTAGCCGCCGCCCGCGAACCCGTGCGCGCCGACCGCCAGGGCGGCCATGGCCACCCCGGCCGATCCGCCGCGCACCGAGCTCATGGGTGACTCAGCGCACGCCGAGCCGGTTGAGCACGTCGGCCTCGATGCCGGAGAGCTCGTTGGAGATCGAGGCGTGCACCGCGCGGCGCCGCGGCACCGGCATCTGGGCGGCGGTGCGGACCGCCGCGGACAGGCTGTCGAGCCGGTCGCGGCTGGCGGCCACGAACTTCTTGGTCTCGGTGTCGGTGTGCTTGGCCTCGATCTCGGCCAGCGTCGACTCCACGCCCGCGATCCGGGCCTGCAGCTTGGCGCCCGGCCCGGCGAACTCGCCGAGCTGGTCCAGGCCGACGCCGAGCTGCTGGGCGCGGCGGGTGTCGAGCTGCCCCCGCACGAAGGTGGCACCGCGGTAGGCGAGCGGCGCCAGCACCGGCACCAGGATCCGGGCCACGCCGAGGTACTTGCGGATCGAGGCAGCGCTGAACGGGTCCCGTTCGGCGCGGGCGGCCACCTTCTCGGCGGCCTTCTCCTCGGCCTGCAGCTTCGCGATCTCGGCCTTGGCGACCTGCTGCTGCGTGCGCGCCTCGGCGCGGTTGCGCTTGCGCTCGTTGCGCGCCCCGAGCTTGGCCTCCATGCCGGCCTTGTGCTTGAGGGCTTTCGCCTCGGCTCGGCGGCTGACCCGCTTCTTGCGCTTGGTGAACAACCCCATTGATGGCCTCCGTCATGCTGGTTCGCCATGGCAGTACAGGGCCGGGGGAAATGCCTGTCCGCCCATGAAACGCAGTGTGCGAATCACCCTAACGGGTGGGTTCCCGCCGGAGCGAGCGCCTGGCGGAAACAGGGCGGCCCGCCGACCCTGTCGGGGGATGAGGCCATACTGACTGGCGTGTATTCGGGTATCGGTGACCATGGCGAGCGGACGGCGTTCGTGGACGCGCGCGCGCTGATCGGGTGCCGGCACCGGCTTTTCCTGGACGCCACCCATCCGGGCGTGTTGACCGGAGTCGCCGAGGACGCCGGCGTGCAACAGCGACGAGAAGCGGCGGCCGCGCACAGATCTCAGGTGCGCGACACCCTGGTCGCCGCGGCGCCCGAGAGCTGGACGGTGATCGATCCCAAGCAGCCCGCGACCGCGCGGGCCGCCGCCACCATGGCCGCCATGGCCGCGGGCGCCGACCGCATCTGGGGCGGGCTGTTGCCGCAGGAGGCCGACACCGGCCGTCGCGGCGGGTGCGAAATCCTGTGGCGAGACACCGATCGCGGCGGATACCGCCCGGTCATCGTGGTGAACCACAAGGTGACCGACCCCCGCCAGCCGGACCCGGCCGACCACCACCCGGTGACCAGCGGCCTGTACGAGTGGAATCCCCAGGAGGACAGGCACGTCCGCACCCGGCCGCAGCCGCGCGACCTCCAGCGCCTCGCGCACCTGTACCGCATGCTGCAGCGGCACGGCCTGGCCAGCCCGAGCCTGACCGGCGGCGCCATCGGCTACCACTTCGACCGCATCCTGGTGCACGACCTGGCCCTGCTGCTGGACGACTACGACATCCGCTACGCCGACCGCATCGCGGTGGTGCGCGGCGAACTCCCCACCGTCCCTTCGAAAGTCCCCGAATGCCGTCAGTGCCCCTGGTGGGGCCGGGCCCCCGAGGAGGGTGGCCGCAGCTGTGGGCAGTGGCTGGCCGACCACCGTGACGTGAGTCTGGTGGCCCCGGGCTCGCGCGCGGAGGTGCTGCGCCGCCACGGCGTCGAGACCATCGACGAGCTGGCCGCCTGGAGCGGCGACGACCCGGACGACTGGCAGTACGAGCCGTTCACCGAGGCCGTGGTCACCGCCCGCGCCTGGGCGACGGGCGCGCCGCTGGTCCGCCGGGTGGACCGGGTGCGGGTGACCCGCGCCGATGTCGAGGTGGACGTGGACCTGGAGAGCTTCCAGGAGCACGGCGCCTACCTGTGGGGCACCCTGCTCGATGGCGTGTACCGCCCGTTCGTCACCTGGGATCCGCTGCCCACCGAGGACGAGGGCCGCTCCTTCGCGGAGTTCTGGACCTGGCTGATGGGCGTGCGCGCGCAGGCCGCCGCCGATGGTAAATCCTTTGCCGCCTACTGCTATTCGCGCACCGCCGAGGACAAGTGGCTCTACGAGTCGGCGCGCCGGTTCGCGGGCCGCCCCGGCATCCCCACCGAGCGGGAGGTGCAGCGGTTCGTGGACGGGCCGCAGTGGGTGGACATGTTTCAGGCGGTGTCGGAGCAGTTCATCTGCCCGAACGGCAAGGGCCTCAAGAAGATCGCGCCGGTCGCGGGCTTCCACTGGCGTGACGCGGAGGCCGGCGGCGAGGCGTCGATGGCCTGGTACCGCCTGGCCGTCGCCTACGACGGCGGCGAACCGGACCTGTCGCAGCGCACCCGCATCTTCGAGTACAACGAGGACGACTGCCGCGCCACCCAGGTACTGCGGGATTGGATGACCGACCGCGCGGACGCCGAGGTTCCCGCCATCGCCGACTTCGACCGTCGTAATATCGCGTCGTGACCGAACACGTCGAACACCTGGAGTTTCAGGCCGAGACCCATCAGCTGCTGGAGCTGATGATCCACTCGGTGTATTCGAACAAGGACACCTTCCTGCGGGAGTTGGTCTCCAATGCCTCCGACGCGCTGGACAAGCTGCGCCTGGAGACCTTCCGCGACAAGGACCTGCACGCCGACACCTCGGATCTGCACATCGAGCTCGAGGTCGACCGCGACAACCGCGTGCTCACCGTGCGCGACAACGGCATCGGCATGTCCCGCGCCGAGGTGGTGGACCTGATCGGCACCCTCGCCAAGTCGGGCACCGCCGCGCTGCGTCAGCAGCTGCTGGAGGCCAAGGCGGGCGACCAGCAGGCCGAGGAGCTGATCGGCCAGTTCGGCATCGGCTTCTACTCGACCTTCATGGTGGCCGACAAGGTCACCCTGACCACCCGCAAGGCGGGCGAAACCACCGGTACCCGTTGGGAATCGGAGGCCGGTAGCCCCACCTACACGATCGAGGAACTCGACACCGCCCCGCAGGGCACCGCGGTGTCGCTGCACCTGATGGCGGCCGACGAGGACGATCACCTCTTCGACTACACGCAGGAGTGGAAGCTCCGCGAGATCATCAAGAAGTACTCGGACTTCATCGCCTGGCCGGTCCGGATGGACGTCGAGCGCACCGTCATGGAGGGCGACGGCGAGGACAAGGTCGAGAAGACCATCGTCGAGACCCAGACCCTGAACTCCCAGAAGGCGTTGTGGACCCGCCCGCGCAGCGAGGTCACCGACGAGGAGTACACGGAGTTCTACAAGCACGTAGCCCACGCCTGGGACGATCCGCTCGAGATCATCCCGATGAAGGCCGAGGGCACCTTCGAATACCAAGCGCTGCTGTTCATTCCCTCGCACGCGCCGTTCGACCTGTTCACCCGCGAGCACAAGCGCGGCGTGCAGCTCTACGTGCGCCGGGTGTTCATCATGGACAACTGCGAAGAGCTGATGCCGGAGTATCTGCGCTTCGTGAAGGGCGTGGTCGACGCACAGGACCTGTCGCTCAATGTGTCCCGCGAGATCCTGCAGCAGGACCGCCAGATCCAGATGATCCGCAAGCGCCTGGTGAAGAAGGTGCTGTCCACGGTCAAGGATCTGAAGAACGCCGAGGACCAGGCCAAGTACCAGGAGTTCTGGCGCGAGTTCGGCCGGGTGCTCAAGGAGGGCCTGCTCTCCGACGCCGACAACCGCGAGACCATCCTGGGCGTCTCGTCGTTCGCGTCCACGCACTCCGAGAGCGAACTGACCACGCTGGCCGGGTATGTCGAGCGCATGCCCGAGACCCAGTCGGCGATCTACTACATGACCGGCGAGTCCCGGCAGCAGATCGAGAACTCGCCGCACATGGAGGCGCTGCGGGCCAAGGGTCTCGAGGTGCTGGTGCTGACCGACCCGGTCGACGAGATGTGGGTCGGCTCGGTCACCGAGTTCGAGGGCAAGCCGATCGTCTCCATCGCCAAGGGCGAGGTCGACCTCGAGACCGAGGACGAGAAGAAGGCCTCCGAGCAGCTGCGCGAACAGCAGGAGAAGGACTTCTCCGGCGTGCTCGGCTGGCTCCAGCAGACCCTCGACGCGGAGGTCAAGGAGGTGCGCCTGACCAACCGGCTCACCACCTCCCCGGCCTGCATCGTCGGCGATGTGTTCGATTTCACTCCGATGCTGGAACGCATGTACCGCGCCTCCGGCCAGGAGCTGCCGCACAGCAAGCGCATCCTGGAACTGAACCCGGACCACGCTCTGGTGACGGGTCTGCGCGACGCGTACGCGCAGGTGTCCGGCGACGAGGACAAGCCGCTCGCCCTCACCGAGACGGCCGAATTGCTCTACGGCACGGCGGTTCTCGCCGAGGGCGGGGAGTTGAAGGACCCGGCGCACTTCGCCCGGATCCTCGCCGATCGGCTCACCCGCACGCTCTGACCTGGCGCGCCGGATCGGGTCGTGGCGGCGTCGCCGCTACGTTCCCGATCCATAGCGAGCGGGAATCGGTCATGCTCAGCCGGGTCGAGATGTGACGGTGCGCATGCTCGGTGATTTCCGGGAACTAGCGGCCGGGGCGTACGTTGTATGTCTTGGTCGTAAGTTTTTCGTGTTCGTGTTTCAACATGCTCGCGCGGAACAGTGTGCGGGCGTTGCTTCACCTTGCCAGTCAAGTTGCAAGCCGCCTTCTGATCGACCCGGGTGTCGCAGCCGCGACGCCCACGCAATAAAAAGAAACACCTCGTCAGGAGAAGGTAATGGTTCAGGGCACCGTCAAGTGGTTCAACGCGGAGAAGGGCTACGGCTTCATCGCCCGCGAGGACGGCCCCGACGTTTTCGTCCACTACTCGGAGATCGAGGGCAACGGCTACCGTCAGCTCGAGGAGGGCCAGGCGGTCTCGTTCGAGATCACCGAGGGCAAGAAGGGCCCCCAGGCGGCCGCTGTTCGCCCGCACTAAGGGAGGCCGCGGGGTCGCACCCCGCTCCCCACACGTGAAATAACAAGGCCCGCACCGGATTCCGGTGCGGGCCTTGTGTTGTTCACAGCGGTTAGCGCGGAGCCATACGGAGGGCGCCGTCCATACGGATGGTCTCGCCGTTCAAGTAGTCGTGCTCGGTGATGTACTGCGCGAGCTGCGCGTACTCGTCCGGGCGACCGAGGCGGGACGGGAACGGCACGCCGGACTCGAGGCCCTTGCGGTACTCCTCGGTGACGCCGGCGAGCATCGGGGTGTCGATGATGCCGGGCGCGATGGTGTTCACGCGGATGCCGAACTGCGCGAGGTCACGCGCGGCCGGGATGGTCATGCCGGCGACGCCGCCCTTGGAGGCGGAGTAGGCGATCTGCCCGATCTGGCCCTCGAAGGCCGCGACCGAGGCGGTGTTGATGATGACGCCGCGCGAGCCGTACTCGTCGACCGGATCGGTCTTGGCGATGGCGTCGGCGGCCAGGCGCATGACGTTGAAGGAGCCGAGCAGGTTCACGGTGATGACCGTGCGGAACAGCTCGAGGTCGTGCGGGCCGTTCTTGGACAGGATGCGTCCCGCCCAGCCCACGCCGGCGCAGTTGACGACGATGCGCAGCGGCACACCGGATTCCACGACCTTGGCGACCGCGGCGGCCACCTCGTCACCGCTGGTGACGTCGGTCGGGATGAGGGTGACGCCGGCCGGGACATTGTCACCCGCACGCTCGATGGACTGAGCCAGATCCAGGCCGAACACGGTCGCGCCGGCATCGGCGAAACGCTTGGCGGTGGCCGCACCCAGACCGGAAGCACCTCCGGTGACAATGGCGGCGGAGCCCGAAATCTCCACGGTTTGGTCCTCTCGACAAGGGACGGCCCTCTCGCTGGCCATCCGTCAATAGGCACCCTAGCGGGACTGTGTGCGGGCCTACACAACAGGCTCTCGAGATTTGCGAACACGGGTGTTCGTCGAAGTGGTATTTTCAGCTCATGAACGCCAGCACGGTCGGTCATCGCCGTGGTTTCCGCCGCCGGATCCCGCGCGTGGCCGGCAAACGCATCCTGATCACGGGCGCGGCCCGCGGCATCGGGGCCGCGCTCGCCCGTCAGCTGCACGCGCACGGGGCGCACGTCGCGCTGCTCGGCATCGAGGAGACGCTGCTGGCCCAGGTCGCGAGCGAATGCGGCGACGCGCCCTGGCGGTACTGCGATATCGGTGACCCGGCCCAGGTGGAACGGGTGGTGAACTCGCTGACCGCGGAACTGGGCGGCCTGGACGCGGTGGTCTGCAACGCGGGCATCGCCCGGCAGCTGTCCCTGCTCGGCGGCGACCCGACCGTGCTCGAGGAGACCCTCGCCGTCAATGTGCTGGGCGTCTACTACACGATGCGCGCCGCCGGACCGCACATCGCGCACCCGGGCGGCTACATCCTGATCGTCTCCTCGCTGGCCGCCGCCATCCATCTGCCCCTGGCCGGGGCGTACAGCGCCTCGAAGGCCGCGGTCGAGGCGCTCGGCGACACCCTGCGCATCGAATTGCGGCACACCGGGGCCAAAGTGGGCATGGCCTATTTCGCCGAACTCGACACCGAGATGACCAGCCGCGGCTTCGGCACCGAGGCCGCCCGCAGCATTCTGGGCCGGTCCACCGTCTCCGGCGTCGCCCCGCTGGGCCCGGCCATCGACGCCTGTGAGCGGGCGCTGGCCCGCCGTTCCCGCCACATCGTCTCGCCGTATTGGGTGAGCATGGCGCTGTGGTGCCGCCCGCTCACCCAGCACCTGATCGACTTCTCGCTGCGCCGGGGTGTAGCGAGTGGACTGGCCATCGCCGATACGGAACCAACGGGGTTCACCACCGAGCAACCGGCCCGGCCCCGCAGAATGAGAAAGCTCGCCTGAACGACCGAGGCCACCTGGAGTCCCGCGTATGACCGAATCGGCAACCCGCCAACTACCCCGCGGCCGTCACGGCCTGCCCCGGGAGCACGTGGTGGCCGCCCAGCGCGACCGCATCCTGGCCGCCATGGCCGAGGCGATGGCCGAGAACGGTTATGTCGGAACGCCGGTGGCCGCGGTCATCAAGCGCGCGGGGGTTTCCCGTGAAACCTTCTACGAGCAATTCCGTTCCAAGGAGGACTGTTTCGAGGCCGCCTACGAGCGGGCCACGGAACTCATGCTGACCGGCATCCTGGCGGCCACCGGCGCCGAGTTCGACGGGGAGACGCGCACCGAACGGATGGAACGGCTGCTCGGCGCGTATCTGGAGGCGCTGGCCGCCCAACCGGCTTACGCCCGGGTGTTTCTCGTCGAGGTGTACGCCGCGGGCCCGGAGGCCATCGCGCGGCGCACCCACCTGCAGGAAACCTTCGTGGCCATGGTCGCCGACGTGCTGGGCGCCGAGACCGAGTCGCAGCGTTTCGCCTGTCAGACCCTGGTCGCCGCGCTGAGCTCGATGGTCACCGCGCGCATCGCGGTCGGCGACCCGGAGGGATTGCGCGAATTGCGCGCGCCGCTACTGGACCTCGTGCGGCGCAGCGGGGACCTGTTCGGCGACAACGTGCTCGGCGACTGAACCGGCCGGGGTCCCGGCGCGCCGGCGCAGCACCAGCAGCACGCCGCCGGCGAGGGCGGGCAGCGCCAGCGACAGCAGCGCGGCCAGCGGGGTGCCCAGCCCGTGCGCGAAGGCCTCGAGCAGGGTGAGCGCACCGAAGTACAGGAACAGCAGGCCAGAGCAGACCGCGATGATCCGCTCCGGGATGTGCTTGCCGACGGTCACGCCGATCACGATGGCCAGCGCGCCCGCGGCCACCATGCCCGCGACCGAACCGATCCACACCGCGACCCAGTTGTTGTTGGTGGCCAGTGCCATGGTGGCGAACATGGTGCGGTCGCCGAGCTCGGCGAGCAGGAAGGCCGACAGCACGACCAGGAACGCGGACCGGGACCTGACCTGCGGCGCGACCTCGTCATCGGCGTCCGAGGAGTTCGAGAGGGTCTCGCGCAGGGTCCAGAGGCCGACGCCGATCAGGGTGGCGGCGGCGAACAGCGAGATGACGCCGGTCGGCAGGGCCGCGCCGAGGAAGTGGCCGACGCCGACCGCGATCAGGTTCACCAGCACGCTGGCGACGGTGATGCCGGACAGCACGGTCCACCAGTGGTAGCGCAGCGCGAAGGTCAGCGCCATGAGCTGAGATTTGTCGCCCAGTTCGGCGAGGAACAGCACGCCGAAACTCAGCAATATCGTGGCGATCATGAAGTCAGCTCCCAGGTCTCCGGCCTGTCGGCTGAATGCGGGGGCGCTTCAGCCGACACCGCACCGGTAAATCGGTTTGGTTCTTGTCGGCCGAAGGTCTCGCCCACCGGAAGACTCCGGTTCACGTGCCGGATCCCGGGGGATCAGTATGTCGACGACGTGATTGGGGGCTACTCCCCTTCGCTCGGGGGCAACTTTACTCCGGCAAACCGGGCGCATGCAAACCGCTGTCGTCCAAATCGCAATGCGCGCAATAAGTTTGGCGATGCTGCCGGAAGGTTTCGGGTTCCCTTACGCGGCCAGCAGCATAGCCAGAACCGCGGTGTCGGGATCACTGATCGGATCCACCCCGACTCGCGAAACCATCGAGGTCACCGCACCGTCGGAATCGGTCTCCACCCAGGCCGCGCGGTGTTCCAGCCCCAGATGCGGCAGGCCCGGCAGCAGCAGGCAGCCCGAGGCCGCGCCCGAGCACTCGGGCAGTGAGGGTCGCGTTTCGCGCGGCGGATGCAACATGATCAAGGCCGGTGGCACATGTCCGGCAAACCTGCCGGGCTGCAACGCTTCGTCCCCGAGTACGGGCCCTTCCGCGATCACCAGCCCCACCATGGCCGGATCGGGGTCGTCGGGCAGCTCTTCCCGTGCTCCGAACACCGTCGACGTGGGCAGCAGGCCCGGCAATCCGGCCACTCGCACGGCCAGTACCAGCAGTTGCGCCCATTCCTTGGTGGAGTCGGGCCAGCGTCCGGAGATCACGAATCCTTGCAGCGAACCATGGGCCTGGAAGGGCATGACGCCGATCTGACCACTCATGATGTGCCTCCCGAACTTCCCAGGGGGCGGCTGTGCCCGGTGTTGCCAGTGGGAACACCAGGTTGTACCCGAAGCTAACTGGCACACAAGTACCAAAGAGTGCTAGCACCCGGCCCCCTGAAATGCCGAAAGGCCCGCGAACCGACCGGTTCGCGGGCCTCCGCAAGCATGAGGGGGCGTCAGCCGAAGATCAGGCCCTTGCCCTGCGAAACCGCCTTGGAGTAGCGGTCCTGGATCTCCGCCCAGTTGACGACGTTCCAGAACGCCTTCACGTAGTCGGCCTTGACGTTCTTGTACTGCAGGTAGAAGGCGTGCTCCCACATGTCCAGGCCGAGCAGCGGGATGATGCCGAGCGGCACGTTGCCCTGCTGGTCGGTGAGCTGGAAGGTGAGCAGCTTGTTGCCCAGGGTGTCGTAGCCCAGCCAGGCCCAGCCGGAGCCCTGCAGGCCGTTGGCCGCGGCGGAGAACTGCGCGACGAACTTGTCGAAGGAGCCGAACTCCTCGTCGATGGCCGAGGCCAGGTCGCCGACCGGCTTGTCGCCGCCGTCCTTGGACAGGCTCTTCCACCAGATGGAGTGGTTCACGTGGCCACCGAGGTGGAACGCGAGGTTCTTCTCGTTGAGGAAGATGGCGGCGTGGTCGTCCTTGGCCCGCGCCTCTTCCAGCTTCTCGAGGGCAGCGTTGACGCCCGCGACGTAGGCGGCGTGGTGCTTGGTGTGGTGGATCTCGTTGATCTGCCCGGAGATGAAGGGCTCCAGGGCGCTGTAGTCGTAATCGAGTTCTGGCAACGTGTAAACAGCCACGATGTCCCTTTCCGTGTCGGGGGGCCGCGTGCCCTCGGCATGATCCGAGGCGCACCCAACCATCATTCGTACACCCGCTCGTTCGCAACCGGGCTGCGTGCCCCCGCATTCCGGCCCAGATATATCTCCTACACGTCCCGTAGCCTGGAGTCATGTCGTGGTACGACGAGTTCGTCGGTCGCTTGCGACTGCCGGAGCCGACCATGGTGACTCCCGGGCAAGCTCTGCCCGGGCGTTCCGAACCGCTGGTCGTGCCCGGCAAGCACTACGTCAGCGGTCATTCCTTCAAACCCCCGTTTCCGGCGGGCACGCAACTCGCGGTGCTGGCCATGGGTTGTTTCTGGGGCGCCGAGCAGGGGTTCTGGGAATTGGAGGGCGTGTACTGCACGGCCGTGGGCTACGCGGGCGGCTACACCCCGAACCCGACCTATGAGGAAACCTGTTCGGGCCGTACCGGTCACACCGAATCCGTGCTGGTGGTCTTCGATCCGCGGGTGATCGACTACGCCGCGATCCTGCGGCGGTTCTGGGAGCACCACGATCCGACCCAGACCATGCGGCAGGGCAATGATCGCGGCACCCAATACCGTTCGGCCGTCTTCACCCTCGACGACGAGCAGGCGCGGACGGCCGCGGCGTCGCGGGCCGACTATCAGGAACGCTTGTCGGCGGCCGGGTTCGGGGAGATCACCACCGAGATCGCCCCGCTCCCGGACCTTTCCGCGTTCTTCTACGCCGAGGGCTATCACCAGCAGTACCTGGCGAAGAACCCCGGCGGTTACTGCCCCGATCATGCGACCGGGGTGACCGCCGCCTAGAGCGGCGGGACCACGTCCGGTCGCTGGGTGCGCGGGTCGCCCGCGTCGTGGGCCTGCCACCAGCGCACGCCGCCGGCGATGAACTCCGGCAACGGGATCGGATTGCCCTGCTTGTCGGTGACCTCGGCGGCGTCGAACCAGACGCGGATGTCGAGTTCGCGCGGGTCGATGCCCTCCTCCTGGGAGAACTCCATCAGGTGGGCGCCGGGTTCGTCGCGCAGCACCGTGTCGAAGCTGAGCAGCTTGCGCCACTGGCTCCAGGAGCTGTCGCTGAGGTCGAGGAAGTCCCACCCGTGCAGCGCGCCGCCGCCGAAGCTGTTGACGGCGTCGTGCAGGCCGTCGACGGTGAGCGGAAGCACAATCGGCTCGAGGTCGTCCCAGCGCTGGCGGCGCAGGGAGGCGGCGATCCGGCTGACGCCGAGGAGGTTGAGGTAGATGTCGCAGTCGGCCGGTGGCGGGCCGTCCGCGGGGAGAGTCAAGACGTCCAATTCCAGCCTCAGCGTGGCCGCCGCCGGATCGACGTCGATGCCGAGGCAGGTCGCCTCCGACAGCGCGAGGTTCAGTCCCTTGATATCCAGGCCGTCGAGTAGCCCCCTGCTCACAGTCATAGCGCCAGGCTACCGATCTTGCCTGGCTGGACCGTGGATTTCCGGTTTTCTCTAGTTATGTCGTGTTTTTCCGGTGCGAATGGAACCGCGGGCCGACCTGCGGCGTCAGACTGGATGAGGCCTTCTGAGACAGGCCTTCGGGTCGGCCGCTCCGGAACGGGGAGGGGACTTCCGGATCGGCCGACCCGGACGAATCAGTCGTCTATCAACCTGTGGATCAGGTTGTGGATTATGTGGATAACTCCCGAAACCAACCCTGTGCAGGTACGGAACTCCACAGCCCTCGCGCGCGCGTGGCAGGATCGAAACCGTGACGAACCCCCACGTGCCCTCGGTGCCCATCGATGAGGTGCCCGCGGAATTCGACGCCGCGGACGGCTGGGGCTCCGCCGCGCCCGTACCGGCCCAGCTCCTCGACGTCCGCGAGGACGACGAGTGGCAGCTCGGCCGCGCGCCCGGCGCCATCCACATCCCCATGACCGACGTCCCCGCCCGGCTCGACGACCTGGACATCGACGCCGAGATCTACGTGATCTGCCGGCAGGGCGGCCGGTCCATCGCGGTGGTGGAGTTCCTGAACCAGATCGGTTACGAGGCGATCAATGTCTCCGGTGGCATGGTGGCCTGGCAGCAGACCGGCCGTCCGCTCGCCGGGGACGGTCCCGAGGCGAAGATCTACTAGGCGCGGAGAGGTGGAGCGATGAACGGGGGACAGGTGGGCCGATCGCGATCCGCCGTTGTACAGCCGTGCGCCCGCTGCGGTGCTCGCTGGGCGGTTCAGGGCAAACCGCTGCACTGGTGCCCGCGCTGTCACGGCGTGCTGCTGTCACCGGCCCCGGTGGACGCGCCCGCCGACCGCCGCAACTACCGCTGGGTGGCCCGCCCGCCGGGGCGCAAATCCCCTGCTGCCCAGCCCGTCCGGCGCCCGGGTTCCACGGAGACGCCGCGCTATCAGCAGATTCCGCGCTGGGGACTGCACGACCGGCCCCCGGCCGAAGCTCCCGAGCCGTACCGCCCGCTGGCCGCCTGGACCGACCGGTTGGACCGGTTGCTCATCGCGACCGCGGCCGTCTTCGTGGTGGCGGCGCTGGCCGAACTGGGCCGCTACGGGATCCTGCTGCGCAATCGCACCCGGCTCATCCAGCCCTGGCTGCTGTGGATCTCCGATGCCGCCGTGACCGTCTCGGCGACCCTGGCGCTGGCGCTGGCCCTGCTGTCGGCGGTGGCGCTGGTCGGCTGGCTCGCCGAGACCCGCCGCGCCGCGTACGCGAATGTGGGCGAGTCGGATTCGCGGTCGCTGCTGTCGCTGGTGCTCGGCTGTGTAGTGCCGGTCGCGAACCTGATCTGGCCGGGCATCTTCCTGACCGAGGCGGCGCAGCGCACCGGCGACGGTGATCCGCGGCTGCTGCGCGCGGTCCGGATCTGGTGGGCCGCTTGGCTGTCGAACGCGGTGCTGGTGCTGGTGGCGCTGGGCTACCGATTGACGGATTCGCTGCAGGTGCAGGCCGACGGCGTGCTGGTGGCGATGTGGACGGATCTGGTCGCGGCCGGTGTCGCGGTGGCCTCGCTGGGCTTGGTGCGCGCGTTCGCGGGCCTGGATCTGCAGGGTCGTCCGAAGGTGCCGCGCCGCTGGCTGATCGCGACCGGCCCGGCGCGCCCGCTGATCGAGCCCGTGCGGCGCGCGCCCGCGGCTCCGGTCGGGGATGATGCTGTGGTCGGGGATGAGGCCGCCGCCGGGAACGCTGTACAGGCAGCTCCGGACGCGGAGCAACAGGAGGTAGTGGCGAAGTGAGCCGGGCCAGTCGCGCGCCGTTCGTGGTGGCGCACCGGGGGGCGTCCGTGGCGCGACCCGAACACACCCTCGCCGCCTACGATCTCGCCCTGCAGGAGGGCGCCGACGGCGTCGAATGCGATATCCGCCTGACCCGCGACGGGCACCTGGTCTGCGTGCACGACCGCACGGTGGACCGCACCGCGAACGGGACCGGCGCGGTCAGCGAGATGACGCTCGAGGAGCTGAAGGCCCTGAACTTCGGCACCGCCGCGGAACCGGAGGGCGTGCTCACCCTGCGCGAGCTCATCGAGCTGGTGCTGGACTGGAAGAGCCGTCCCACCAAGCTCTTCATCGAGACCAAGCACCCGGTCCGGTACGGCGCGCTGGTCGAGACCACCCTGCTCAACGAGCTGAACCACTACGGCATCGGCGCACCCGCCTCCGCGGATCATTCACGCGCCGTGGTCATGTCGTTCGCCGCGACCGCGGTCTGGCGCATTCGCCGCGCGGCCCCGCTGTTGCCGACGGTGCTGCTGGGCGAGTCCTCGCTGTACCTGTCCGGCGGCGCGGCGCACACCGTCGGCGCGACCGCCATCGGCCCGTCGGTCCGCACCCTGCGCGAGCACCCGGATCTGGTCGACAAGGCCGCCGCCGCGGGCCGCGCCACCTACGTCTGGACCTGCGACGACCCCGAGGACATTCAGCTCTGCGCCGACCTCGGCGTGGACTGGGTGGCCACCAACCACCCCGCCCGCACCAAGGCCGTGCTCACCACCGCATAACCCTCGCCCTTGCAAGGCGCATTACCCAAGGTTCGCGGCCGTCCCGATTCTGGACTGCGGCTTGATAGACCTCCGCCTTGGAGCGGGGGAGCGAAGCGGAGGAGCGGAGGAGGGAAGAATCGGGACCAGGGGCCGCGAACCCTGCCCGGAGCGCAGCGTAGGGCCAAAGGCACAGTAGGTTTGCCAACCATGGGTAAGAGCAAGCGCAACAGTCCCAAGCCGGACTCCAATCGGGCGCAGAAGCTGGCCGCCCGCCGTGCCGAACAGGAGGCGGCGGCGTCGACCGTGACGCGGCCCTTCGCGGGCCTGGCCGCGGAATGCGATCTGGTCGCGCTACGGGAGTTCGTGCCGTCGGCGACCGCGACCTTGAAGCTGACGCCGAGCGTCGGCGCGGAGCGTGAGGTCACCCTCGCCACCGTGCTGCCGGGTGCGGTCGCCGCGCTGGTGCGGGCCGGTGACGAGCCGGTCGGTTTCGTTGGCACGCAGGTGCAGTTCCAGTCGGCCGATCCCGCCGCGGATCTGGCCGCCGCCATCCTGTGGACCCAGTCCGCCACCCCCGGCGACTCGCTCGCCGCCGCCAGCGTCGGCGGCGCCCCGCTGACCGAGGTGCTGGATTCCGGTGCGGCCCTGGACCTCACGGTGCACCAGGACTTCAACTGGTGGGTGCCCGCGGGCGTCACCCCGGACCCGCAGGTGGCCGCCACCATCGAGCAGGCCAACCGGGCCATCATGCCGTCGGCCCGCCTGGAGCTGGGCGCGGACGCGATCGGCGCGGCCTGGTGGGTCGACGCCGGCGAGAAGGCGCACATCCGCTGGGTGCGCCCCGAGGACGAGGACCAGCTGATGCTGGCCCTGGCCCGCCTGCACGCCGCCGGAGACCTGCACCTGGGCGAGGGTTCGCGGTTCGCGGGCTCCTTCCGCACCCACGGCCTGCTGGTGCCGGTCTTCGACCTGGACCGCGAGCGCCACGCCAGCGAATGGGAAGCCCCCGCACGCGAATTCGGCGAGAAGCTGGCGGCCGCGCTGAAGTCGGACGCCCCGCTGACCTCCGACGAGCGTCGTTCCCGCGACGGCCTGCGCTCGCGTCAGGTCACCTTGCGCTGACCGTCCGCGGATTTCCGCGCGATACGGCAACAGGCCCGGTCCGAAGTTTCGGACCGGGCCTGTGTCGTCTATCCACCGGACGGAGCCGAATCGTCTTCGGCCCCACGGGTTATTGCCGTGATTCGCCTGTTACAGCGAGCCACCCGCGGCGTGCGGCGCGCCGGACGCGTCCTTCGGGCTGCTCATTTCCCGCTGCACGAAATTCTCCAGGTCGAACAGATTCGCGCTGGCCCGCTCGGCGACGGTGAGCAGGGTCTTCATGGTGGCGACTTCCTCGACCTGCTCCTTGAGGAACCACTGCATGAACTGCTCGCCCTGGTAGTCGCCCTCTTCGCGGGCGGTCTTGGCGAGCTGGACGATCTGGTCGGTGACCGACTGCTCCTGCGCGACGGCGAGCGCGATCGGCTCCTTGGCGTTCGCGAAATGCGAAGTGGCGGAATCGACCCCGGGCATCTCGACACTGATGTCCTGGTCGATCAGGTACTGCGCGATCATCATCGCGTGATTGCGCTCTTCCACGGCCTGCTTGTAGAAATACTTGGCCAGGACCGGAAGATCGGCATTGTCGAACCACAATGCCACCGCGATGTACTGGTGCTCGGCATTGAATTCGTTGCGGATCTGATCCTGCAGCAGGGCCTGGAACTTGCTGCGCTTGGTCTGGGTTCGGGTGGACATGCGGAAGACATTAATCCTGGTAAAACCGCGTGTCATCCAAGTGCAGCCTTATTGAGCACAGCCTTATTGAGGCAAGTATTGCCTAATTCGAACTAACTTCCGACCGTGGTGATCAGGTCCGCCGGGATCTGTTGATCCTTGGCCAGCGCGTCGAAGAACGCACTCGCCTTGGTCTTGTCCCAGAGCAGCACATTGCCGCTGCCGGAGACATTCTCGAAGCCGCCGACCGGCACCGTCGTGGTGATCGGATCACTGCTCAGCGCATTGCCCAGGCCCGCCAGATTCCACACGTGCGCACCGTCATCGACTTTCAACGCCGAGGTGAGATCCCGTACCAGCGGCCAGGATCGGAACGGATTGGCCAGCGTGCCCGGGCTCGACGCCTTCTTCAACAGTGCGCTGAGGAATTTGCGCTGATTCAGCATGCGATCCAGATCGGCGCGCGGCGTGGCGCGGGAACGCACGAAACCCAGTGCGTTCGGGCCGCTCAGGGTCTGGCAGCCCGCCGGCAGATCGATACCCGCCAAGGGGTCTTTCATCGGCTGGTCCAGGCACATATCGATGCCGCCGACCGCGTCCACGATATTGGCGAAGCCGCCGAATCCGATCTGCACGTAGTGGTCGATGTGCACGCCGGTCGCGCCTTCCACGGTGCGGGCCAGCAATTTCGCGCCGCCCACCGAGAATGCAGCGTTGAGCTTGTCCTTGCCGACGCCCGGGATGTTCACATAGGAGTCGCGCGGGAGGCTGACCAGCGTGGGCCGCCCGGATTTGGGGATGTGGACCAGGATCACGGTGTCGGTGCGTTCGCCCTCCACATCGGACCCGGTCGACAACTCGTCTTCCTGCGCCTGCGAGAGCCCCGCGCGGCTGTCGGATCCGACCAGAAGCCAATTCGTCCCGGGCGTGTCGCCGACCCGTCCGGAGTAGTCCGCGAGCACGTCGATCCGCGTCAGATGGGTGTCGACATAGATGGCCGCCGCGATGGGCAGCACGAGCAGCACCACCAGCAGCGACAGGATCCAGCGGAACCAGTGCCGTTTGCGGCGCGGCCGGGCGTCGCGCGGGGGGCGGCCGTCGCCGCCGCGGCGTTGGCCCGGCAGCGGTGGCGGGGGAGTGCGGGGCGGGTCCTCGTGGAAGGGGACCGGCTGCTGGGTGGGCGCGTGTCCCATGGGCGTGGCGGTCCGGGCGGGCATCCGATCACCCTGGGGCGGAACCCGATTCCCGGGGGGTGGCATGCGATTGCCCGGCGGCGGCATCCGGTTCCCGGGCGGCCGCTGTCGCGGGTCGGGGTTCCGGTGCGGTGGCACCTGTGAATACGCCAGGGCCTGACCGGATTCATCGCGTCGGATCACCTGGTTTGGTTCTACCCGCGGGCCGCCGTCGTTAACGGGCGGGTCGTAGTTCCGCGCTCGATCGGGCATGGGCTGCCGTGGAGCCGAAGGCCGCTGTGGTTGCCCGGGATTCGCCATCGGGCGCTGCGGGTGGGCCGGGCGCTCACCCGGGTGTCCCGGCGGCGGCTCCCGGCGCATCCGTGCAAAGTGCTGGGGGTCGTCGCCGTTCATTACTGGAAACAGTACCGACCGCGCCCGCGCCGCGCCGCTTTCCGAGCGGATTCACGGCAGCCAGGAGACATGTCCGCGCAGTAAGGCGTACCCGAGGTAGGCGATGGTATCGATGAGGGCGTGTGCGAGCAGCAGCGGCCACAGCCGGTTGGTGCGTTGCCAGTAGCGCCCGAAGATCAACCCCATCACCAGGTTTCCGAGCCCGCCGCCGAGACCCTGGTACAGGTGGTAGCTGCCGCGCAGTAGCGCCGACGCCAGCAGGGACCGGTTCTCGGTCCAGCCGAGCGCCCGCAGCCGGGTGATGAGATAGGCCACAACGAGCACTTCCTCGGCCGCGGAGTTGGCCCAGGCGGCCAGCACCAGCATGGGGAGTCGCCACCAGTGTTCGAGCGAACTGGGGACGATGGTCACACTCACGCCGAGGGCGTGCGCCGCCAGATACAACCCGAGTCCGGGAATTCCGATCACCGCGGTGAGCAGCAGTCCGGGCAGCACGTCCGCGCGCCACCGCAGTGACCGTGCCAGCCCGATGGCCCGCGGCGCGATCCCGCTGCGCCACAACAGATATATCCCCAGCGCCGCCCATCCGAGCAGCCGCGCCACGCTCAACAGCTGGAACAGCAGGTCGATGGCCGATTGGGTGGCGCGCGAGGGATTGAGCGCCACGGTCTGCCCGCCGACCCCGCCGGGGGAGAGGGCGCTCTCCAGCAGTGACAGTGCCGCGTTGGCCCCGCTCAGCCCGAAGGTGACGACCAGCACCACCGCGATCTCGAGGGTGATCGCCCGGCGCCCCTGTTCGGACGACTCGGGAGCGGGCCAGACGGGCGCGGGATCAGCCGAAACCATGCCGCCAATCTAGGCGCGGCGGCGTCAGATCCGGTGCATCCCGCCGTGGAAGGGGTTGCCCGCCAAGGCGTGTACCGCGCGGCTGAGCGATTCGATGTCGTCGGCGGGGGCCTCGAAGGGGATGCGGACGTCGTGGTCGGCCTCGATGGCCTCGACGCGCAGGGTGACGCCGTACCGGTCGATGGCCAGCGGGTGGATGAGCGCGCCGCGGCGCAGGGCGTGCGGGAGGCGGCGGGCCAGCCGGTCGACCACGTCGGGGTGGTCGGCCTGAAGGTGTTGCAGCCAACCGGCTTCCAGCGCGCAGAACGGGTCGGGCCGGGCGTCGCGGAGTTGTTCGCGGTCGACCGAGGCGGCCCCGGAGGTGTCGGCCACCACGGCGGAGTCGATGACCAGCCGCAGCAGGGTGGCGGTGTGCCCGATATCGAGCAGGTCGGGGTGCGGGTGGTCGGTGGCGATCGCCCCGGCGAGGGCGCGCTGTGAGTGCGCGGGCACCGCGTGTGCCCAGCCGCGCAGCCAGACCAGGGCGCGGACGCGTTCGCGCAGGGCCAGTGGCGCCTGGTCGGTGAGTTCGAGCACCGCGGGGGAGCCGTTCACGCCGCAGCCGTGCACGAGTCCCGCGGCGGTGGAGTTCATCGGCACCGCCATCACCATGTCGCCGCACTGCCGCAGCAGGTGCACGGAGGTGGGCACGGGGTCGAGGCCGGGTAGGGCCAGGACCGCGTGTTCGGCGTGCGCGCAGGCGCTGTGCACGCGTTCGGCGGTTGTGGGCGCGACGACCTGGGCCGCGTGCGTCATGGACACCTCCGGGGGTGAATTAGGTAAACCTAAGCTAAGTGACGCAGGTCGCTCGCGCAAGACGTTCCCCCGCCCGCCGGGACCGCGCCGCCCCCGCGCGCACCCTCGGGGTCGAGGTCAGGCGGCCTGCCGGGGCCATTACCGTGGGGGCGTGCCGCACGATTCATCGCACGCGCCCGAACCGGTCGCGCTGAGCCTGTCCGTCCCGCCGCGCCCGGCCCGCGGGCTCACCGAGGACCTGGTCCGCCCGATCACCGCCGACCCGGCCGTCGAGATCCTGGACCTCAGCCTCGACGACGAGGCGGTCTCGGAGTTCCTGGTGCGAATCGTGCACGGCGACACCGGTTTCGTGGCCCGCACCGACTCCGGCGAGCGCGCCCTGGCCGCTGTCGCCGCGACCGTGGCCGCCCTCTGCGGCGAGGACATCCGCACCGCACTGACCACCCCCGACACCGCGTTCCTGACCGGCCTGCAGCCGCCCGCGGTCGAGGCTTTCCGCGATGTCCTGCTCGCCATCGAGACCTCGGATGAGGTTGCCGTGCGAACCGGATTGGCGGTTCTGGGCGGCTGAATCCGCCCCGCAACTGGTCTCCGGTCCGCCCTCCCGGCGTCCGGGCCTGCGGTTTTTATGGCGACACCGTGGATTTCGCCGAAAGTTACCCGGGAGTCGGACAAAGCGGGGGGTGACCGCGCGCACGCAAGTACTGTCGTAACCGTGCCGCGTATCGCCTACTTCGGGCCGTCGGGAACCTTCACCGAGATGGCCCTCGCCAAACTCGAGTCCACCGGAGCCTTCGATGGACCGGTCGAGCGTGTCCCCGCCCCGAGTCAGGGTGCCGCCGTCGAACTGGTCCGCGCCGGTAAGGCGGCGGGCGCGGTGGTGCCGATCGAGAGCTCGGTGGAGGGTTCGATCGCGCCCACACTGGACGCGCTGGCCGTCGGCCCGCGATTACAGATCGTCGCGGAGACCGATCTGGATGTGGCGTTCACGATCGTGGGCCGCCCCGGCATCGCGCTCGACCAGGTGCGCCGCATCGCCGCCTATCCGGTCGCGGCCGCGCAGGTGCGCATGTGGCTGGCCGTGAACATGCCGCTGGCCGAGATGTACACCTCGGCATCGAATGCCGCCGCCGCCGAGGATGTGGTGGCCGGGCACGCCGAGGCCGCGGTCTCCACCACACTGGCGGGTGAGCGCCTGGGACTGACCACCCTCGCCGACGGCGTCGCCGACGTGGAGCGCGCCGTCACCCGCTTCGTATTGGTCGCGCCGCCGCAACCGGCCCCGGCGCGGACGGGTACGGATCGCACCTCGATCGTGCTGGAGCTGGCCAACGAACCGGGTTCGCTGATGCGGGCGTTCGCCGAGTTCGCCACCCGCGGAATCGATCTCACCCGCATCGAGTCCCGGCCGACGCGCACCGGCATGGGGACCTATCGCTTCTACCTGGACTGTGTCGGACACATCGACGACACCGCTGTCGCCGAGGCCCTGAAGGCATTGCACCGCACCGCCGCCCGGATCCGGTTCCTCGGGTCCTGGCCCGCCACCGCGGCCACCGGCACCCCGCCGCCACCGGACGCGCCCGCCGCGGCCTGGCTGGCCGATCTGAAGAAGGGGGTGGCCGACCTGTGAGCGGCAAACTCATCCTGGTCCGCCACGGCGAGACCGAGGGCAATGTGGGCAAGATCCTCGACACCCGGCTGCCCGGCCTGCCGCTCACCGAACGCGGTGTGACCCAGGCCAAGAACTTCGGCGCGAACCTGATCGCGCCGCCGCAACAGCTGTTCTCGTCGCAGGCGCTGCGGGCCCGCCAGACCGGCGGCTACATCGAGTCCGCGACCGGCGTCGCGCTCAACGTGCTCGACGACCTGCAGGAAGTGCAGCTCGGCGACCTGGAGGGCCAGACCAGCCGGGACGCGCACCTGGCATTCCAGAAGGTCTATCACGCTTGGCATTTCGGTGATCTGAGCGTGCGGATCCCGGGCGGCGAATCCGGCGAGGACGTGCTCGCCCGCTACCTGCCCGCCCTGCGCCGACTACGCGACGACTACCTGACCCAGCCCGGCGCCGGCGATATCATCGTGGTCAGCCACGGTGCGGCCATGCGCCTGGTGTCGCGTGAACTCACCGGGGTGCCACGGCTTTTCGCCGCCAACAACCACCTCGACAACACCGAGACCATCGAGCTGCAGCCGTTCGAGGACGACCGCTGGGAGTGCACCCGCTGGGGCCGCTTTCCCGCGCCGTTCACCGGCGCCTTCGCCGGCACCGGCGACGACCCGATGGGTTAGGACCCGAATTCGGCACGCAGCGGGAGGGATTCGGCGAGATCCCGCAACGCCGTGCGCAGCCGGGCGGGGGTGCCGCTCGCGAAGGACGTCCACCTGGTCCCGTCCTCGGCGGTGGTGGTGATGGCGACGAACCGGCCGTGGCGGGTGTTGTACACGGCGAGGTGATTCTCGGCGACCTCACGTACGCCGTCGCCGTAGCGGACGCCGACGATCTCCGCGTGCGAATACACCTGCACCAGCGCCGATGCGATGACCTGCGCGTCCCGCGCCGGATCGCACACCGTGCTCAGGCGGGCCTCCGTGGTGGCGGCGTCGCCCGCGTCGTCGAAGATCGGCGCCAGATCCTCGGTGGGCGCGTGCATTCCGGACAGTTCCAGCGGATCGGCCGAGCCGAGCGCGGCCAGCACGGTGCCGGGGAGATCGTGGCTCGCCTCGTCGATGACATAGGACCCGAGGCCGCGCAGCGCGACCACATCCATGTCATCGCCCTTGGCGATACAGAGCCGATTGACCTGATCCTCGACGTACCAGCGCATCGCCAGCACCCAGTGCGGCCGGTAGAGCGCGAGCAGCCGTTCGGAAAGCTCCGGATGGACCTGGCTCGGGTAAGGGCTGGTCGGGGTAGCGCCGGAGGACCCGTCGCGGTCGTGACCCGGGGCGCCCGGATCGTCGTCGAGCAGTTCGCGTTCGGCCAGTGTGGCGGCCGCAGTGGCCATAGCGGCAGCGTGGTCAGCGGCATTGTCGTAGCGCCCCAAGGCATTCAGCACCACCGGCAGCTCATCGATCCCCAATATCTCCTGGAGATACTGCATTTCGTCGAGGGACAACGTGACCGAGCCGAGCAGTGACGGCCCGCGGCCCTCGCCGAGGACGTTCACCGGTCGGCCAGGACGTCGCCCCCGATGACCGCGGGCGCGATCACCCGGCCGTCGGCGAACACCTCCACCGATCGGCCGTAGTCGTGGCGGCGCGTCTCCTCCTCGTCGCTGCCCTGTGTACCGAGCAGCGGACCGGTGCCGGTCGACCGCATCGCGGTCGCAGCCGTAGTCGTGGCGGGCGTGCCCATGGTTTCGACGACCGGTGCGACGGGAACCGGTGCACCGCTGGGGCGTCCGAGGCCCACGCCCCAGCCCTCGGGCAGTCGCAGCATGCCCGCGCCATTGCCGATATTCACCGATCCTCCACTGCCGGAGTAGGACACGGTCTGCGTGGTGAGTGCCGCCCCGCCGGCGGTCGCGACCGCCGCGGTGCCGGGCAGAATCGGCGTCTCGAATCCCGGAGTCGACGTCGTCGCGTTGGCGATGGCCGTAATCGCGGTGCTCGCAACGTTTCCCACGCTGCTGACGCCACTGGTGGCGACTGTCCCGGCCGCTTGGGCGACCTGGGACAGCGCGCTCGTGACCGCCGGATTCTGCGCCAGCGCGGCCGCCGCGCCCAGGGCCGCCTGCACCGGATCACCACTGAGGGTGAACGCGTCCCCGCCCGCATTCGCCGAGCCCGCGCCCAGCGCGATGGGCGGCGGCATCAGGAACTGTCCCGGCGTGGCGACCATCGAACTCGTTGCCGCCTCATAGGTTTCCATCACCAGCGCGGCGCGGATGTCGAGCGCCAGCTTCGCGGCCTCGGCCGCCTCCGCGCTGCCGTTGAGCGCCCCGCCGGACGAGTACGCGGCCACCCGCGCGGTCTCGACCAGCGCGATCTCCGGCAGGCTCGGCATGGCGATGGAGGCCACGGTGTACGCGGTCGCATGGGTGTTGGCCTTGCCCGACATCACGCCCGCCATGACGGCCTGCTGTTCGGCCCAGACGGTGAACCCGCCGAGCCGGGCCAGCACGTTCAGACCGTTGACGCCCTCGAGTCCGATCCCGATCTCGGCCATCACCCGCGCCACCGTGGCGGTGGCGTCCATCCAGGCGGCGGTGAGCCCGCCCCAGGCGCTGCCCGCGGCCGCGATGGGAATCGCATGCGCCCCGGCATTGAGCGAGATGGAGTTGATCTCGGCCATGCGAGGCAGCCAGAAGACCCCCGTGACCCCCAAGGTCATGCGTGTCTCCCCCTCTACACCTGGATCGCCGCGATACCGGCCGCCCGCTCTGCGTCCAGGGCCAGGTACTGGGCCAGCTGGCTGCGCAGGGTGGCGGCGGCGTGGTGCAGTTCGAGAATGCCCTGGGCGACGGACCGGTCGTGGGTCAGCGCGGCGGTGTTGAAGTGCGCGGCGGCCAGGAAGGACACCTCTTCGGTGCCGGAGGGGAGCACGTGGGTCGCCGGTGCGGTCGCGCCGGCGGCGGCCGTCAGGCGTTCGGCGAGCAGGTCGAGTTCGAGCGCGGCCGCGAGGATCACCTCGGGCTGCACGAGGACGTGGCCAACCATGATCGGGCTCCCTCTCTACGTTCTTCCTCCGGTTATGGAGATTGGACGCAGAGGTCTGCCGACCGGTTCCCGGCTTCCGCGGATCAGCCCCAGCCGAGCTGATGGAGCCGTTCGTCGTCGATCCCGAAATAGTGCGCTATCTCGTGAATCACCGTGATCGCCACCTCTTCGACCACCTCGTCTTCGCTGCCGCACATCTCGAGGATGGCGTCGCGATAGATGGTGATGGTGTCGGGCAGCGCGCCCCCGTAGTGGCTGAAGTCCCGATCGGTGAGGGCGATGCCGTGGTAGAGCCCGAGCAGGTGGGGGTCCTCGTCGCTACGCGCTTCGATGAGGACCACCACATTGTCGATCGCCCGGGCCAGCTCCGGCGGAATCAGGTCGAGCGCGTCGCCGACCAGCTCCTCGAAGCGGTCGTCGGACATGGAGACGGACATGACTGCGTTGCCCCCGGAACTAGCGGGGCTGGGGGATGACCGGCGGCACCGCGCCGGGCAGCGGCGGCGGTGTGTAGCGGCCGTTGTTGGGCGGCGGCACCGGGGCCTGACCGTCGATCTGGATGTCGCCCTTGGCCGATCCGGTGATGGCCGCGAAGCCCTCCTGATCAGCACCCTTGCCGACCAGGCAGTTGAGGCTGCGGCTGCCGGCCACCCAGCTGCGGGTGTCGAGCGCGTCCCAGAACAGGGTGAGGGTCTTGTTGCGCAGCGCGTCGGGCGAGCCGAGGTAGTCGGTGGCGTCCTTGGCGCACTGGTCTTCCATGTACTTGTCCTGCTCGTCCTTCGACGGCGGGCCGCCGTTGAAGTGGGTGGCCAGGTCCACGGTGGAGACGATCTCGAAGGCGTGCGGCTGGGTGCAGTCGACCGGGTCGGTGGGCAGGTTCGACTTGATGCCGATGCAGGTGCCCACGTCGTAGACCTTGGACTGGTTGATGTCGCGCACGCTGCCGGTGATGGGCTTGGTGGCCAGGCCCTGGCTGCCGGAGACCTGCAGGCCGCAGCGCAGCGTCCGCTCGCCCGCCTTCCAGCCCGCCTCACCCGGATTGATCAGGCCGACAACGAATTTGCCGCGCGGGTCGAGCCGCCCGCCGAGGTACTCCTGGGCGGCGGACACGCAGTGCTCGTCGCGCAGTTCGGAGAAGCGCAGCGAGTCCGGGAAGCGGGAGCCGGGCCCGAACTCCTTGCCCGGGTACTTGCTCAGGTCGATGTCGGCGGTCACCTCGAACAGGTGCTTGCCGCCGCACTCCACCTTGGACAGGTCGCTGGCATTGGACTTGGTCCAGGTCAGGCAGTCGCCCTCCTTGGCGGTGCCGAAGGCCGCGCCCGCGACCGCGCCGGTGGGCTGCGCGGCCCCCGGCGCGTGCGCCTTCACCCGGTTGGAGTCGAAGCCGTGCGAGACGAACATGGTGATGAGCACGGCGAGCGTGACGCCGACCGCCATGGCCAGCAACCCCCACCGCACGGTGGACGCCGAGAGCGGACCGTTCTTGTCCAGCTGGGCTTCCACCGCGCGGAAGGGCGTCAGCAGTCGATCCGTCGCCGTCGGCTTGCGACGGGACGGCGACCCGGGGCGCTGCGAGGACGGCGCGGACCACTGCGAAGGCGTCTTTTGCTCAGGCATCGCGGTCCATCATTGCAGCGCCACCCTGCCGCTGCCACGAACCACCGGCTTCGCACCCCCGTGCCGTCTCAGGACAAGATCAAGTCCGCGGCCTTCTCACCGATCATGACGGCCGGGGCGTGGGTGTGGCCGCGGGTGATCATCGGCATCACCGAGGTGTCGGCGACGCGCAGGCCCTCGATGCCGCGCACCCGCAGCTCCGGGTCCACCACGCTGGATTCGTCGCGGCTCATCGCGCAGGTGCCGACCGGGTGGTACAGCGTGTGCGAGTGGTCCTCGAGGCAGCGGCGCAGCACCTCGTCCAGCGCGGTGTCGGACGGGACGGCGGGCTGCATGAGCTCGCCGATGTGCTCCTTCAGCGAGGGCTGACTGGCGATCTCGACGCAGGTGCGCAGGCCGGCCAGCAGGGCGGCGCGGTCGGCGGGTTCGGCGCAGTAGCGCGGATTGATGCGGGGCGCGACGAACGGATCCGGCGATGTGATGGAGACGCTGCCGATGGATTCCGGCTTGAGCAGCACCGCGGCGAAGGTGAGCGCGTGCCCGTCGGGTTCGCCCAGGCCCTCGGCGATGTAGGGGGCGGGCGCGAAGATCAGCTCCAGGTCGGGCAGGTCGAGGTCCTCGCGGCTGCGGGTGAACCCGTACGCCTCACCGATGTTGGAGGTGAGCTGCCCGCGCCGCAGCACCAGGTAGTTGGCGAGTTCGAGCAGGTTCTTGTCCGCGCCGTAGAGGCTGCCGCCGGTGGTGCGGTAGACGATGGGGGCGGCCAGATGGTCGCGCAGGCCGCGCCCGACCTCGGGCAGGTGCCGGACCACGGGGATGCCGAGTTCCTGCAGCCGGTCGCCGTCGCCGATGCCGGACAGTTCGAGCAGCTGGGGGCTGTTGATCGCGCCGCCGGACAGGATGACCTCGCGTTTGGCGCTGATCTGCTTGGTCTCGCCCCCGATCCGGAATTCCACGCCGATGGCGCGGGTGCCCTCGAACAGCACCCGGGTGGCGTGCGCGTCGGTGACGACGGTGAGGTTGCGGCCCTGCTGGCGGGCGGGCCGCAGGTAGGCGTCGGCGGTGCTCCACCGGGCGCCGCGCTTCTGGGTCACCATGGTCTGCGAGAACCCTTGCGGCCGATCGCCGTTGGCGCGTTCGACCGGGTATCCGGCTTCGGCGGCGGCCTGCAGGTAGGTGTGGGTGAGGGCGCGGGGGCTGCGCTGGCGGGAGATGTGCAGCGGTCCCTTGCGGCCTTCGCCGGCCTCGCTGGCCTCTTCCACGGATTCGATCCGCTGGAAGTAGGGCAGCACGTTCTCGAAGGACCATTCGGGTCCGGCGTAGCGGGCCCATTCGTCGTAGTCGGCGGCGAAGCCGCGCACCCACATCATGGCGTTCATGGAGGAGGATCCGCCGAGCATCTTGCCGCGCGGCCAGTAGACGCGCCGGTTGCTGAGTTCGGGCTGGGTCTCGGTCCGGTAGTTCCAGTCGTTGTCGCCCTGGAACAGCTGGTTGAACGCGGCGGGAATGTGCGCGAACTTGTCGGTGTCCTCGCCGCCGGCCTCCAGGACCACGACGCTGACGCCGGGTCGCTCACTCAGTTTCGCGGCCAGTGCGGCCCCCGCCGATCCGGCACCGACTACGACGAAATCGGCGGTGTGCGGGGTGTATTGGGGCATGGTGACTCCTCGGAAAGACCACGGCGGAGCCCCTCCCGGGCTCCTGCCGTCCCATCGGGCTAACCCTATGGCGGAAATCACCTGGTTGTGGGGTGGATGAATTGATCGGACCTACACGAAAACCGGTGGCGCCTTCCCACTAGGCTGAATACCCATGATCGACCTTCGATTCCTGCGGGAAAACCCCGACGTGGTCCGTGCTTCGCAGCGTGCTCGCGGTGAGGACCCGTCCCTGGTGGATGCCCTGCTCGAGGCGGATGCCGCCCGTCGCGCGGCGGTCGCGACGGCCGACAATCTGCGCGCCGAGCAGAAGGCCCTGGGCAAGAAGGTCGGCAAGGCTTCCAAGGAGGAGCGCCCGGCGCTGCTCCAGGTGGGCCAAGAGCTGTCGGCGAAGGTGAAGGAGGCGGAGGCGGCGGAGAACGCCGCGGACGCCGACCTCGACGCCGCCCAGCGCGCGCTGTCGAACGTGGTGCAGGAGGGCGCGCCCGCCGGCGGCGAGGACGACTACATCGTGCTCGAGACGGTCGGCACGCCGCGCGAGTTCGATTTCGAGCCGAAGGACCACCTGGATCTGGGTGAGTCGCTGGGCCTGATCGACATGGAGCGCGGCGCGAAGGTGTCGGGTTCGCGGTTCTACTTCCTGACCGGCAACGGCGCGCTGCTGCAGCTCGGCCTGTTGCAGCTGGCCGCGCAGAAGGCGACGGCGAACGGTTTCACCATGATGATCCCGCCGGTGCTGGTGCGCCCGGAGATCATGCAGGGCACCGGCTTCCTGGGCCAGCATTCGGCCGAGGTCTACCACCTCGAGGACGACGACCTGTACCTGGTCGGCACCTCGGAGGTGCCGCTGGCGGGTTATCACTCGGGCGAGATCCTGGATCTGAGCGCCGGTCCCAAGCGCTACGCCGGCTGGTCGTCGTGCTTCCGTCGCGAGGCGGGCAGCTACGGCAAGGACACCCGCGGCATCATCCGCGTGCACCAGTTCGACAAGGTGGAGATGTTCGTCTACACCACCCCGGAGCAGGCCGACGAGGAACACCGGCGCCTGCTGGCCTGGGAGCGGGAGATGCTGGCCGCCATCGAGGTGCCCTACCGGGTGATCGATGTGGCGGCGGGCGACCTGGGCAGCTCGGCCGCCCGCAAATTCGATTGCGAGGCTTGGGTTCCCACCCAGCAGACCTACCGCGAACTCACCTCGACCTCGAACTGCACCACGTTCCAGGCCCGTCGCCTGAATGTCCGGTACCGCGACGAGAACGGCAAGCCGCAGACCGCCGCCACCCTGAATGGCACATTGGCGACAACGCGCTGGATTGTCGCGCTGCTGGAAAACCACCAGCAAGCGGACGGTTCGGTGCGCGTGCCCGCTGCGCTGGTGCCTTTCGTCGGCTCCGAGGTTTTGGAGCCGCGCTGAGTATTCGCTACTCGGCGTGGCTTATTCCGCCGGATGTGTCTACCGCTGGCTGGGCTTGTGGCTAGGCTGAGCAGCGTGCGAGGAATCGGGTCTCGCGGCGATGCCCGAACCCGGGTCCGGGCGGCATCGGCGCTGGCGACGGCAATGGTCATGGCTCGGACCACCGGGGCGTTCTACGTCATGGGTGGCTTGCTGGGTCTTGCCCTGACCGCCGTCGCTCCGGGTGATGAGGGTAATCGGCCGCTGGTGGGCGTGGCGGCGTTCGTGGCGCTGCTGCTGGGTATCAGTCTGCTCATCTGGGGTCCGAGGCTGCCGCATTCGGTGCATCACGCCTATGTGGCGACGGCGACAGTGCTGGTGACCGTTGCGGTGCATTGGTTTCCGAATACGGTCGGCGCGATCAGCCTGGCCGCGTTCTATGTGTTCGTGGCCTGTGACGCCGCGATCTTCTTCTCCTGGCGCTGGCTGGGCGGGCATCTGGCGTTCGCCATAGCCTGCTGCCTGTGGGTGGTGCCGTCGCGCGGGCTGCCGTGGTGGTCGGGCATCATTCCGGCGGGTATCACCTTCGGAATCGGCATCGTGGTCGGCATTTTGACCCGCATGGCGTCCGACGCCGACATCGACGTGCTGACCGGTCTGCTGAACCGCCGCGGTTTCGATCGTGCCTTGAGCAATGCCATCGCGCACGCCACCCGCACCGGTCAGGGTCTGGCCCTGGTGCTGGTGGACCTGGACCGCTTCCAGAAGATCAACGACCATCTGGGTCACCGGGCCGGCGACGCCGTGCTGCAGCGGGTGGCCGACACCTGGTCGAAACTGCTTGCGCCGGATCAGCGCCTGGCCCGCTACGGCGGTGACGCGTTCGCGCTGCTGCTGCCCGGCACCACCGAGCAGGCCGCGATCCTGTTGACCGAGGAGCTGCGGGCCGCCGTCACCACCGGTTGTTCGGCGGGTGTGACGTCGTGGCAGCCGGGGGAATCCGGTTCGCTGCTGGTGTCGCGCGCGGATGTGGGCCTGTACCGGGCCAAGCAGGCGGGCCGTAATCGCACGGTGCTGGAGTCGTCGCGGCAGCTGCCGCTGGCGGTGGAGCTGCGCGAGGCGATCGACCGCGGCACCTTGGACGTGCAGTACCAGCCGATCGTGAGTCTCACCGACGGCGATACCCGCGCGGTCGGCGTGGAAGCCTTGCTGCGCTGGTCTTCTCACGCGCAGCCGGAGGTCACCACGGAGGGCCTGATCCGGGTCGCCGAGGAATACGACCTCATCTCCGATCTGGACGAGCTGGTGTTGCGCCGCGCCTGCGCCGACGCCGCCCGCCTGCAGGAGACGTTCGCACAGCTGGACCTGACCCTGAACGTCAATGTGAGCGGCCTGGAGCTGGCCGAGTCCGAGTACGCCGCCCGGGTTTCCGGCATTCTCGAGGAAACCGGCTGGCCCGCCGAGCAACTGGTGCTCGAGGTGACCGAGAGCGAACTGGCCGCCGAGTCCGAGACCGCGATCGCGAACCTGCACAAGCTGCGCGAGTTCGGCGTCCGTATCGCCATCGACGATTTCGGCACCGGCTACTCCTCGCTGAGCCGTCTGGCCACCCTGCCGTCGGACATCCTCAAGGTGGATCAGTCCTTCGTGGCGTCGATCCGCTCCGATTCCCCCGCCCCGCCGCTGCTGGGCGTGATCGCGGCCTTGAGCAAGTCCCTGGACCTGCAGGTGATCGCCGAGGGTGTGGAGACCGAATACCAGGCCGCGGTCCTGACCGAGCTCGGTTTCGCTCTCGCCCAGGGCTACCACTACAGCGACTCGCACCCGGTCACCGAGCTGATCAACGACCTCAACGACCGTCCCGGCCTGGTCGGCGCGTCGGTGTCGGAGGGCGAGCCGTCCAGCAACGGCTGGATCCCCATCGATAATCCGCTTGACGGTGGTACCCCCGGCGCGCAGAGTTGATCCCATGCGCATGTTGATCTACGCCTGTTGATCCTTACGCCGCACCGGCGTCCGCCCGTCCACGACCCGGGCGCTCACCTTCCGGGCAATCCTGTTCGCCTTCACCGCGGACCTGATTCCCCTGTACGCGATCTACGCCCTGTTGTTCGCCGACCACGGCCTGAACCCCGCGCAGATCTCCTCCCTGTTCGCCATCTGGTCCGCGACCGCCTTCCTCCTGGAGATCCCCTCCGGCGCCTGGGCTGACACCGTCTCTCGCCGAGCCCTCCTGATCCTCTCCGGCGCCCTCCTCGCCGCGGGCTTCACGGTCTGGACCCTGTACCCCACCTACCTGGGCTTCGCCGCCGGCTTCGTCCTGTGGGGCACTTCGGGCGCCCTCCGCTCCGGCACCTTCGAGGCCCTTCTCTACGACGAACTACACGCCCGCTCCGCCACCACCGCCTACGCCCGCACCATGGGCTACGTCCGAACCGCCACCGAATCCGCCGCCCTCCTCGGCATTCTCGCCGCCGCCCCCTTGTACGCCTGGGGCGGCTACGCGCTCGTAGCCTGGTCCAGCGTCGCGTTGGCGGTACTGCACACGGGCACCGCCCTTCTCCTCCCTACGGCTCCGAAGTCCATCTCCGCCACGGAGATCGACGATGCCGAGGACGGCGAAGAAGATGGCGGCGATGCAGATGGCGACGCCGAGGACGCCCCAGCCGACCCCGGCGACTTCCACCCGTCACCCGCGCCCGGCTACATCGCGATGCTCCGCGCCGGTATGCGAGAGGCCTTGCGCGTCAGAATGATCCGCCGAGGCGTAATCCTCGTAGCTCTCCTCAACGGAGTAACCGCCTTCGACGAGTACTTCTCCCTACTGGCAGGTCACGCCGGTGCCGGACCATCATTCGCGTCCGTCCTCGTAGCCCTGACCATCGCCGGCTCCCTGATCGGCTCCTCGCTGGCAGGCCGCACCGAGTCCGTCTCCACCCGAACCATGTCTCTCGCCCTGGCCGCCGCAGGCCTCCTCTTCATCGCCGGCGCCCTCCTCGCAGGCGCCGCCGCCCACCACCCGACAGCTCTGTACTCCCTGACCCTGCTGGGTTTTTCGGCAATAGGCGTCGCGTACGGCATCGACTACAACGCCGACGTCCTGGCCTCAGCCCGTCTCCAAGACGCCATCACCGGCCCAGCCCGAGCCACGGTGACATCGGTAGCAGGCTTCACCACCGAGGTAATCGCCCTACTGGTCTTCGTTTTCGCCGCCATCGCCACCACCTGGCTCCCCTTGCCGCTCATGGTCGCCGCGCTGGGTATCCCTCTCCTCCTGGCCGCTGCCCTGACCCCGACCTGGCTCCCAACCCAGTCCCACAACGGATCTCGTGCAGCCGAGCATGACTAGCCCCTGAAATTCGGGGCCCGCGAGGGCGCGGATTCCAGGGTCGTATTGAAACGGAAGCGATTAACTTTCTGGGCGGTGGTCGAGACGCCCGGCCGCACGCTCGATCGAAGGGGTTCACGCATGCGCACTCTCATTGCGTCGGTTGGCATTGCTACGGCACTGACTGTCGGAGCCGGTCAGGCGGGGGCCGCGCCGCTCCCGCTCGTCGACGCTCCGGCCTCCCCGGTCGCGCAGTCCGGGTCGGCCACAGGCTCGGCCTTCCCGATCACGACCGGTTCGGCGGGGTTGGACGCGGCCCTCAATATCGCCGGCACCATCGTGTGCGCGATCATGATCCCCGACTGCTTCAGCCGGGAGACGAACGACGTGGGCTAGTCCCGTGGGAACGTCGGTGGGACAGGCGTTTCGCGGGCCCGTCGGCACTGTCCGTGGCCGCCTCCTGGCACCTCATGAGGCGGCTCATCCGGGTCGCTCGAGCACTTGGTTGTGGATTACCGCTAGGGACAGTCGAATTCACCATTGCGGACGCCAGCGGTGAACGCGTCCCATTCGCTGGGGGCGAAGATGAAGGCTGGCCCGCTGCGGTCCTTGCTGTCCCGGACCGCGACGCGGCCGCCTTCAACGAAGGCGACCTCGACGCATTCGCCCTCGGAGCCGCTCCGGCTGCTCTTGAACCACTTCAGCCCCTGGGGTAGAACCACGTTCATTGTGCGCGCTCGTGCTCTCTCATTAGTTCTCGGATCAGGTTTCGGCTCTGGCTGATATTCAACATCGAGTTCTGGAGTGCGTCGAACGCTTCCTTGTACAGCCGAACCGCCGTATCTCGTTCCTGGTACAGCTCACCGGTGAGCCCCTCCTGGTAGACGATCGGTGGCTCGCCGTCTCCCGCTCGGCCGTCGTCGCCGAAGTTCACGATTACGAACTGGCCCAGCGGTTCTCGGGTTGGGTAACCCGCTGAGAACGGCAGTATTCCGATGCTGATGTTGTCCCTGTTCATCAGCTCGTCGATACGCCGCAGCTGGATGGCCATGATGCGGTGACTGCCCATGACCCGCCGCAGCGCGGCCTCGCCGATCACCGCGTCCACCCGCATCGGTCTGTGTGTGCGCAGGATCGCCTTCTGTCGGCGGAGCCGCAGCCGAACCCCTTGGTCCGTTTCGGTCGACCCGAATCGGCCCGCGGCGATGAGCTCCCGTGCGTAGTCGCCGGTTTGGAGCAGGCCGGGAATCAGTTCCGGCTGGTAGATCTGGAGTGATCGAGCGACGGCCTCGAGGCCGACATAGACGTGGAAGCCGCGCCGCATGACATTTCCGAAGTCATGCCACCAGGACTTTTCGTTCGCCTGCTGGCCGAGATCGACCATGGCATCGGTGGTTTCGAGGTTCGCGTCGTAGACCTTGCACAGAGCCCGGATGTCGACTTCACGCGGGTTCTCGAGCCGTCCGGTCTCCATCCGCTGCAACATCGACGGACTCCACTGGATGATCCGGGAGGCGTCGGCGATCGTCAGATTCGCTTCGGTTCTCAGCTCTCGCATGTAGCGGCCGAGTTGACGCCGTGGAAGGGCTGGATCGGATGTCGCGCTCACGGTACCTCCCAGTTTGGGTCGAGTACGTATTCATGGTGAATCCGTTGAGTATTCACAGCAAGAACGATCACGATTCACAGCAAGAACGCTGCTGGGTTTCCGGTGAATATTCACCACAAGCATTGTCGCAGTGATTGATCGCTGATGTCCTGGGATTGCGTCCGGTTGAGGGTGCACTCCACTCCGACATCCTCACCGGGCGCGTCTATTCGCACCGATTGAGAGGTTTGCGATGAATCAGCTTGCTTGCGAATCGGATCCGGGCCTGTTGACGAGGGTCGATGCTCGGCTGGCGTGGCAGGTGCACCGGTATTGCGATCGGGATGTATGTCGGGTGCGGCGGCGGGCGCGGGCCGTGCTGGAGGGATTCGTCAGTGCGGCAGAGCATTTCGAGGGAGAGCGCAAATGACCGCGGGCCGGTCGGGAGCGCGGGCCGCGGATCACTGCGCGAATGGGCGGATCGTCCCTGTTTCCCGGGAGCGGGCGGAGGGGATTCTCGCCATTCATGCCGAGTGCGATTCGGCATGTGCGCGGAAGGCGAGTGCGGCCGCGTATCTGCGTGGCCGGACGGTGGAACCGAGCGAGAGGCACTCCGATGTTGGTTGAACTGGCTTTCGCGGCGGCGACGCTGATCCTGTGCGTGCTGGCCGCGGTGCGCATGACGCCTGAGGTGCCGGTGTCGGCGGCCAGGCATGGGCGGGATCGGTATTCGGTCGCGGCTATACAGGCGCGGATCGAGGCCGAGAATCGGGCGGAGAGCAGGGCCGCCGCGCTCACGATCCGGCCGGTCGGTCGTGGACGCCGCCGGTGAGGGGAGAATCGGGCGGTGGCGATGCGGCGGTGGGTTGGGTTGGGGTTCGGGGGTTCCATCGGCGCGGCCGTGGCTGTTCAGGCGCGGATCAATGGTGAGCTGGGGGAGCGGCTCGGGGATGGGATCGCGGCGGCGACCATCAGTTTCGGTAGTGGGCTGCTGATTCTGGTGGGGGTGTTCGCGGTCAGCGGGCGTTTGCGGGTCGGTGTCGGGCGGGTGCGTGCGGCGCTGGACAGCGGCGAGCTGCGGTGGTGGCAGTTGCTGGGTGGTTTGTCGGGTGCGTATTTCGTTGCATGCCAGGGGCTTACGGTGGCGACGATCGGGGTCACGGCGTTCACGGTGGCCACGGTGGCCGGGCAGCTGGCGAGCAGCTTGGTGGTGGATCGGCTGGGTTGGGGCCCGGGTGGGTCCACACCTGTGACGGCCTTGCGGGTCGCTGCGGCGGTGCTCGGGCTGGTCGCGGTACTGCTGGCTGTGGTCGGCAGGAGCGGCACGGACACAGGAACCCGTTCGGGGGCATCGGTGTTGCTGGTGGTGTTACCGCTGGTCGCGGGTGTGCTGGTGGCGTGGCAGCAGGCGGTGAACGGCCGGGTGGGCGCGGTCGGTGGGCCACTGTCGGCGACGCTGGCCAATTTCGCGACCGGCACGGCGGCCTTGGTAGTCGTCGAAACGGTGATGCTGTTCCGGCGCGGTGGCTTCCACACTCCGCCGACCGAGCCGTGGTTGTATCTGGGTGGCCTGATCGGGATTTCGTTCGTCGCGCTGGCCGTGGCCGTGGTGCGTTGGATCGGAGTGCTGCTCCTGGGGCTCAGCTCGGTGGCGGGGCAGCTGCTCGCATCGGTGGTGCTGGATGTGGTCGCGCCGACCGGCTTGGGCATCTCGGCCCTGGCTGTGGCGGGTTGTGCGCTGACCTTCGTGGCGGTGGCGATCGCCGCCAGATCTCGTGCGTGACACGGTTGTTCGAGGATCGCGGCCGGCACCCGGTACCGGCCGCGATGCTACGAATCAGACCAGTTTCTTCGACCGCAGCTCGTGACCCTTGGACGTCTTGCAACGCCCCGATTCCAGATCCCACTGCCAGCCGTGCAGGTTGCAGGTCAGCGTATTGCCTTCCACCACACCGAATTTCGACAGGTCGGCCTTGAGGTGCGGGCAGCGGCGCTGCACTTCCCAGCCGTCGAGTTCGGTGGAGGCGGTGTCGTCGTGCGCCTCGGAGAACCAGCCGTCGGCGTAGGCGATGCGCTCGTCGGTGAGGCATTTGAAGAAGGTGTAGAGGAATTCGTTGTATCCGCCGATGCGCCAGGTGGTGAAGCGCGTGGACAGGAAGATGGTGTTGACCCAGTCGGGTTCGTCGTCGCGCAGCACGGTGCGGACCAGCTGCGGCGCGATGCGGAATCCGTAGCGGTACTTGCCTTCTCCCTCGACGGGTTCGCGCACTTCGCGCTTGGGGAAGTCCAGCACCACGGTCTCGTCGCCCATCACCAGGCCGACGGGGTAGCCGATGCCGTCGCAGATGAGGTCGCTCTGCTTCATGATCGGCTCGAACTTGGCCTTCAGCGCGGGCAGCAGCGGTTCGCCCTCGGCGGGCGCCCAGGTGGCCTTCTCGGCGGCCAGCACGGGAGCCATGCGCTGGGCCATGTCCTCGATGTAGGCGGCCTTGTCGCCGTAGATGGTGTCGGGGTCGACGGGGTGAGTGAGCGAAAGCAGTTCCTTGCCACGCAGATCCGCGGTGGAGCCGGGGATCAGCAGCAGCCCGCCCTCGTTCCCGTGGATCTGCATCTGATCCAGGAAGGTGATCTGGTCGGGGAAGATATTGCCTTCGTCGCCGCGGTCGTCGTTGAGGTAGCGCAGCTCGTCGTCGAGGAACACCGGCGGACCGGCGGACGGCACCACCCAGGTGGCCCCGACCTGCTCGATGTAGGAGCGGGCGCGGTCCATGCCGCGCTGCCGCTTCTGCTTGCCGAAGTTGGTCTTGGTCTTGGTCGGAATGTCGTAGACCATCGGGTACCAGATGGCGCCCGAGTACTGCAGCAGGTGGATGTCGACGTGCCCGAACGCGTCGTGCAGCACGTCCATGTCGACGGGTCGCGCGTCGTTCATGTTGAAGCAGACGGTTTCCCCGTCGGCGACGACGAGCGCGGAGTCACCGATCGGCCCGTCGGCGGGCGCGCGCAGCGCGATGATCATGATGTCGAGGTCGCCGCCGGGCCCGGTGACAGTGGTCTTGACGGAATCCTCGGTCTCCACGAACTTGGTGAACCCGAGCGCCCGAAGCTCCCGCTCGAGGTCCGGCACCGGGTAGTCGGGGAGCAGGACGGTGGTGTCCTTGTTGATCTTGTCCGCGAGCAGCTTGGCGTCCCAGTGATCGCGGTGCAGGTGCGACACGTAGAGGAAGTCGCAGTTGCCGAGCTCGTCCCAGTCCAGCTGGGTGTTGTCGGGGAACGGGAACCATGACCCGAAATAGGCCGGATTGACCCATGGATCGCAGAGGATCGTTCCGGCCGCGGTTCGGATGTGGAATCCGGCGTGTCCGACGCTGGTGATCTGCACGAGCTTCATTCCTCCCTGACCGTTACCAGCCACCCAGACTACTGGCTGGCCGGAGACGTCACCGATGCAGTAACCCCTCGGTGCCCGACTTCGAGATGTATATCTGTTTCGTCTTACTACCCGCATCGGACCTGTTTCAGTGTCGCCGCGTCACACCAAAATGTCCCGCTGTTACCTGGGTCACTGGATGCCGCGCGGGCAGCGACTACGCTAGCGGAACTGTGGAACCCGTCTATTACCCGATCATCGGGGTGGCCCGCACCGTTTTCGCGCTGCAGGGCCTGAAGTTCGCCATCAAGGGCGACGACAATATTCCGTCGACCGGTGGTGCGGTGATCGCGATCAACCACACCGGGTACATGGACTTCACCTACGCGGGCCTGCCCGCCCGCACCACGAAGCGCTACATCCGCTTCATGGCGAAGAAGGAAGTCTTCGACAACGCCATCACCGGCCCGATCATGCGTGCGCTGAAGCACATTCCGGTGGACCGGTCGGCCGGCACGGATTCCTATCACGAGGCCGTCGCCCGCCTGAAGGCCGGCGAACTGGTCGGCGTCTACCCCGAGGCGACCATCAGCCGCAGCTTCGAGCTGAAGGACTTCAAGTCCGGCGCGGCGCGCATGGCCATCGAGGCCGGCGTCCCGATCATCCCGATCGTCATCTGGGGCGCGCAGCGCGTCTGGACGAAGGGCCACCCGAAGCGTCTGGGCCGCACGAACACCCCGGTCTCCATCGCGGTGGGCAAGCCGATCCAGCCCTTCGAACCCGCCTCGGCCCTGACCGAGCAGCTCAAGAGCACCATGCACGACATGCTCCTGGACCTGCAGCGGGACTACGCCCACGAGCCCGGCGCCTACTGGGTCCCGTCCCGCCTGGGCGGCGGCGCCCCGACCCTCGACGAGGCCAACGAGATGGACCGCCTCGAAGCCGAGGAGAAGGCCGCCCGCCGAGCCGAGCGATCCGCCGACTAACTCGGATCCGACCCCCGGACGGCAGACAACCACGTGGCCGTGGCCGCCCCCACCACGGTGGCGGCCACGAACGCCACCACCCCGCCCCCCGCCACATACACCCACAACAACCCCGCGAACGGCCCGGCCACCGCGGACTGCGCGTCCAGCAACACCCGGCGCCAGGCCCCGGTCCGCCCGATCGCCTCGGGATCCGCCCGCTCGGGATTGTCGACGAGTCGCCCCACCGGCTCCGAATCCCGCACCCGCCCGGACGGATACACCCGCCGCCCGTCAATGGACATCGTGCGCCCGTCGACCTGAGCCGTCCGCGGCGTCAGCGTCACCAGCCCCGGTTCGAAATACACGGGCAGCCACCGATTCCGGCCGTCGACGCTGAATTCCAGCCACGACCGGCTTTCCAGCCGATGCTGCTGCCGAACCCGCCGCACAGCGACTTCCGCCGGCTCCCGCACCCCCGCGGGCAGATATCCGACCGCGACCGCGAACCGAAACCCGGTGTACCCCAGAATGACCGCCGCCACGGCGATCAACATCGCAACCTGCTCCGGATCAGCGAACGGGACCCAGGCGAGGGTGATCGCCAGGGTCCCGATCGTCACGAGCGCCGGATAGGCCAGGGGATGGCCCATCCGGGAATTCACTTCAGGAAGCCGATTTTGGTGTAGTCGAGGCTGGCCAGACCGGCCGCGCCGTAGTTGGCGAGGTTGCCGCGAACGGCCACATTGCCGGCCGACTGCATGAGCGGCAGGGAGTGGCCTTCGGCGAAGATCTGCTTGTCGACCTGGTTGGCCAGTTCGATGGCCTTGTCGGGGTCGAGCTCGGAGACGGTCTTCTCGATCAGATCGTTGAGTTCGGGCGAGCCGATGCGGCCGTAGTTGCCCTGCAGGTCATTGGTTTCGGGGTGGTAGCCCCAGATCTGATCGATGCTGCCGAGCGGGAACAGGTCGCCGACCCAACTCCAGTGCGCCATGTCGAAGTCGCCGGGCTGGATCACCTTGGTGAAGTAGTCCTGGCCGGGCTTCGTCACGATATTGAGCTTCACGCCGATCGACGCCAGATTCTGCTGCATGACCTGTGCCATCTGCACCCAGGTGTCGGCGTTGTACATCACATCGCGGAACTCGAGCTTCTTCCCGTCCTTCTCGCGGATGCCGCCACCGGCGGGCACCTTCCAGCCGAGGTCGTCGAGTTCCTTGGCGGCCTCGTTCGGGTCGAAGGTCGGAGCGTTGTCCTGATAGCCCTTCTGTCCCGCCATGTAGATGTGGTTGTTGAGCGGCTTGGGATCGACGACCAGGCCGGTCTGGATGGCGGTGGCGATACCCTGCCGATCGATGGCCTTGCCGATGGCCACGCGCAGCTTGGGGTCGGCGAAGATCGATCCGGGCGCGCCGTTGAAGGTGATGTGCGACCACGAGTTACCGGGTGCGTGGCGAATGACCACGCCCGGAGTGTTCTCGGCGGTCTTGCGATCGTCGCGTGAGCCGATGCCGACCACGTCGATCTCGTTGTTCTGCAGGGCCGGCATGGTCGCCTGGTCGTTGAGCACGCTGAAGGTGATGGTGTCGAGCTTCGGGGTGTCACCCCACCACTTCGGGTTGTGCCCCAGCACGATCCGGCCTTGCCCGCGATCGGTGGACTGGACCATGAACGGTCCCGAGGTCAGCCCGATGGCGTCCACGTATCCCTTGTTGAAGGACTCCGGGGTGCTGGTCACGGACTTCGGGTAAAGGAAGGAATTGCCGGCGAACTGGCCCCTCCACTCCGAGAAATGCTTGTTGAAGGTGAGGACGGCCTGCCGGTCGTCGGTCCCGCGCTCGATCTTCTCGACCCGGTCCCAACCCTGGTTATTGGAGAGCAGGAAGTCCTTGTTGCGCCCGCTGAGCGCATTGCCCTGGGCGGCGATGTCTTCCCAGGTGATCGGCGATCCATCGGACCACACGGCCTTGGGGTTGATCGTGTAGGTGACCTGCTGCGGATTCGTATTCGTCAGCTGGACATCGGTGAAGTAGTTCGTGTCGATCGAGAGATTGCCCGACGCGTCGGATCTGAAGGCGCGCGGCATCATGGATCGTTCGACGCTCATGATCTCGTAGTCATTGCCGTCGATGTTCAGCGTGTTCCAGTTCGCCGGATACGCCGATATGGCCAGCCGCAGATTGCCGCCGTCCTTCAGATCGGCGACATCGTGCGGATTGATATCACTGGTGGTGCCGAGCTCGGCTTTGCCCTGCGGCGCGGTGCCGTCGTCGCCGCCGCATCCGGTCGCCACCATTGTCACGGCGACCAGTGGGACCGCGAGCTTCGTTCCGATCGAGCGAATCCTCACCGGTTGCTCCTTCCGTTGGAGTTCTGCTGGAACACTCTCCGCTCCTATCCCGAAACGACCGGGACGGGAACGGCGTCGATGAGGGCGCGGGTGTACTCGTGCCGCGGATCGTTGAAGACCTGTTCGGCCGCACCATATTCGACGATCTGACCGCGGTACATGACGGCAATGTCGTGGGCAAGATTGCGTACCACCGACAGGTCATGGGAGACGAACAGGTACGACAGCCCGCGTTCGGCCTGCAAGTCGCGCAGCAGATTCAGCACTCCGGCCTGGATCGACACATCCAGCGAGGACACCGGCTCGTCGAGGACCAGGATCTCCGGATCCAAGGCGAGCGCCCGCGCGATATTGATGCGCTGCTTCTGGCCGCCGGAGAAGTCGGCCGGATACCGGTCAGCATGCTCGGGACGAAGGCCCACGAGCTCCAGCAATTCCTTGACCCGGCGTTGGATTTCGTCCTTCGGGCGGCCGTTGATGCGCAGCGGCTCGCCGAGCGCATCGGAGATCGGAAGGCGCGGGTCGAGCGAGGAGGCGGGATCCTGGAACACGATCTGCATCTTGCGCCGGATCTCCCGCCGCCGGGCCTTGGTGAGGGTGGCGACATCGCTGCCCAATACCTCGATGCTGCCGCCCTCCGGCGCGATGAGGTCCATGATCTGGGTCAGCGTCGTCGATTTCCCGGAACCGGATTCCCCGACCAGCGCCAGCGTGCGGCCCGACTTGATCTCGAAGCTGACGCCGTCGACCGCCTTCACCTCGCCGGTCCGGCGTTTGAAGACCACTCCGGAGGTGAGCGGGAAGGTCTTCTTCAGGTCCGAAACCCGCAGCACCACTTGCTCATCGGTGGGTATCGGCGCTTCGGCCGGCGGGACCTCGCGGCGGTAGGCCGCGAAAAGGTCCGCGGTCCCGACTTCGGCGACGCGGATGCAGGCGGCCCGATGCCCGGGCTCGGTGTCCTGCAGGGGAGGTTCCGCCGCTCGGCAGTCCTCCACCGCCACCGGGCAGCGCGGTGCGAACGGGCAGCCCGGAGGCAGTGCGTGCATGGCCGGCGGTGCGCCGACGATGGGCACCAGCGGCATGCGCGCCGGACCGTCCAGCCGCGGAATGGAACCCAGCAGGCCCACCGTGTACGGCATCCGCGGTGCGTTGAAAAGGTCGACGGTGCGTGCGGTTTCGATGATCCGGCCCGCGTACATGACCGCCACCCGATCAGCCAGCGTGGCCGCGATCCCCATGTCGTGGGTGATGAAGACGACGCCCGCGCCGGTGATGTCACGGGCCTTGCGCAGCAGGTTCAGGATCTGTTTCTGCACAGTCACGTCGAGCGCGGTGGTCGGCTCGTCGCAGATGATGAGCTCGGGATCATTGGCGATGGCGATGGCGATCACCACGCGCTGGCGCATACCGCCGGAGAACTCGTGCGGGAACGCCTTGGCGCGCAGGGCGGCATCCGGAATGCCGACCAGATCCAGCAGTTCCACCGCCTTGTCGGCGGCCTCCTGCTTGCTCATCTTGCCGTGTGCCAGTAGTGCTTCGGCGATCTGGTCGCCGACCCGGTACACCGGTGTCAAGGCCGAGAGCGGGTCCTGGAAGACCATGGAGATCTTGCTGCCGCGCAGCGTGGACAGCTGCCGGTCACCCATACCGAGCAGTTCCTGGCCGCGGAGCCGGATGGATCCCTGCACCCGGGCCTGATCGGGGAGCAGTCCCATGATCGCCAGCGAGGACACCGATTTCCCGGAGCCGGATTCACCGACGATGGCCAGGACCTCGCCGTCCTGCACGGTGTAGTTCACACCGCGCACCGCCTCGACGCGGCCCTCCTCGCTCGGGAAGCTCACCCGCAGATCGGACACCTCGAGCAGCGGCGCGGTCGTGGGGCGGATTCCATTGTCGGACATGGTCGTGTTGTCGGTCATGCCGCGGCCTTTCCTGCGGGAGCCGCCGTCCGGTCCTTGCGGCGTGAGCGCGCACGCTGCGAGCTGGGGTCGAAAGCGTCGCGTAATCCGTCGCCGACCAGGTTCGTGCACAACACGGTCAGGATCAGGAATCCACCCGCGAACAGGAACAGCCACGGGTAGGTGAGCGCCGACTTGGTGCCCGCGGCGATGAGCGTGCCCAGTGAGACATCCGGCGGCTGGACACCGAATCCCAGGTAGCTCAGACCGGTTTCGCCCATGATCGCCGCGCCCACCGCGAGCGCGGTGTCGATGATCAGGAAGGACGCGACATTCGGGATGATGTGGGTGGTGATGACGGTCCAGGTCGACGCGCCCATATACCGTGCGGCCCGGACGAATTCACGCTCACGCAGGCTCAAGGTGAGTCCGCGCACGATGCGGGCGCTGATCATCCAGCCGAAACCACCGAGCAGCAGGATGAGCAGCACGATGCTGCCGCTGCCCTTCGCCCGCGGCGCGAACAACGCGACGATGATGAAACTGGGGATGACCAGCAGCAGGTCCACCAGCCACATGATCGCGAGATCGGTCCAGCCGCCGAGCAATCCGGCCACCGATCCGGTGAACGCCGCGATCAGAGCGGCCATGAAAGCCACCGCGAAGCCGATGAGCAAGGACTTCTGCAGCCCGCGCAGGGTCTGCGCGAGGACGTCCTGACCGATCTGGTTGGTGCCGAAGGGATGCCGGGAACTGGGCGGCTTGAGCAGCGCCGTGTAATCGAGCTGCTGGTAGTCGTACTTCAGGAAAGGCGGCAAGGCGAAGGCGAGCACCACCATGAGGATCAGAATCGCCAGCCCGATGACGGCCGGCTTGTTGCGCAGGAAGCGCCGGACGACCAGCTTGCGCCGGCCCGCGGCCATCGGCTCGGGAGCGCCTTGGACGATGAGTTCGGTTTCGGACATCACGCACGCACCCTGGGATCGAGAATGGCTGTGACGATGTCGGACAACAATCCCGACAACAGGATCACCAGTGCGACGAACCCGGTGACCGTCACCACGGGGTACAGGTCCTGGGCGTTGATCGAGTCGACCAGCCATTCACCGACGCCGTGCCAGCCGAAGATCTTCTCCACGAACGCCGCACCGGTGATGAGCCCGCCGAAGCTGTACGCGAACAGCGTCGCCATCGGGATGAGCGCGGTGCGCAGGCCGTGTTTGTACAGCGCCTGGGAACGGGTGAGGCCCTTCGCTCGTGCCGTGCGGATGAAGTCGTTCTGGAGGACGTCGAGCATGGCGGCGCGCTGATAGCGGCTGTATCCGGCGGCGGCGGTGAGGATCAGGGCCGTCGTGGGAACGATCATGTGCTGCAGGCGGTCCACGAGCTGATTCCAGGTGCCGTGCACCGCGTTCGCCGAGGTTTCGCCGGTGTAGTAGAAGATCTGCTGTCCGGTGGCCGTATTGATCCCGTACGCACCGTATTTCAACAATGTCGCGAGCAGGAACACCGGCGTGCTGATGATCAGCAGCGAGATCACCGTCGACAGATAGTCACTGAACTTGTACTGCCGGATCGCGCCGGCAGCGCCGATGAGCACGCCGAGGATCGATCCGATGATCGAGCCGACCAGGACGAGCCGCAAGCTGATCCCGATCCGCCGCGGCAGTTCCTCGCTCACCGGCTGTCCCGCCAGCGTCTTGCCGAAGTCTCCGTGCGTGACGATCCCGCCGACCCACTCCGCGTAGCGCTGCGGGATCGGCACATCCAGCTTCAGTTCCTCGCGCTTGGCGTCGATCACCGACTGCGGGGGCCGTGGGTTGCGATGCTCGAGGCTGTCGAGCGGGCGAAACGTGAGGGAGGCGAGCCCGAACGCCAGGAACGACGCCAGTACCAACAGCACGACATAGTTCAGCGCACGTCGCAGCAGAAAACCGGCCATCATTCCCTTTCGGGGTCGAGTTCTGCACCAGATCATAGGGAGTGGAGTGGGGAAACGCGGGGTACGGACCGCGGACGCCCCGGCAATCCGTGTGTTACCCCGGCGCGGCCCGGGTGGTGCCGGAAAGGTCTCGTTTGTACGGCGGCGTCCGTAATCCACGGGCGCACGGGTCGCGGCTCGAGGCAGGATGGAGTAGGTGACGCTCTTTCACCTGCCCAAACCCAAGATGGTCGCCTCCGACGTGGACGGCACGCTCATCGACCACCGTGAGCAGGTGAGCGCCCGGACCAAGGCCGCTGTCGACGCCCTCATCGCGGACGGGGTGCCGTTCGTGCTGGCGACCGGACGGCCGCCGCGCTGGATCGATCCGGTGGTCGAGGGGCTCGGGTACGCGCCGCTGTGTGTGTGCGGCAACGGTGCGGTCATCTATGACAGCGCCTCGGATCGGGTGCTGGACAGCCGGACCCTCGATATCGAAACCCTCACCTGGCTCGCCGATCTGGCCGAGAATCTGCTCCCCGGCTGCGGTCTGGCCGCCGAACGAGTCGGTGCCACCGCCCATGACGCCGCTACTCCACAGTTCGTCAGCTCCCCCGAGTACGAGCACGCCTGGCTGAACCCGGACGACACCCAGGTCTCCCGCGCCGAAGTCATCGCTTCCCCCGCCATCAAGATGCTGATCCGGCTGCCCGGAACCTCCAGCGCCATCATGCGCAGCACCCTGGAACCGCATCTGGAGGGCCGCGCGGATCTGACCTATTCGACCGACAACGGCCTGATCGAGTTGTCCGCGCCGGGCGTCACCAAGGCGACGGGTCTGGCCGCGGTGGCGCAGCGGCTGGGTGTCCAGCATTCCTCGGTGATCGCCTTCGGTGACATGCCGAACGATGTGCCGATGCTGCTCATGGCGGGTCACGGCGTCGCCATGGCGAACGCCCACCCGGAGGCCATCGCCGCCGCCGACGAGGTGGCTCCCTCGAATGTCGACGACGGCGTGGCCCGCACCCTGGAACGCTGGTGGTCCTGACCTAGTTGGGCGCCACCGCGGGAATGGGTTTGATGGGGTCCTGGACCGCGCCGTAGGTCTTCAGCACGGTGGTGACGATCCCGGTCATCCGGTCGAAAATCAGTGCGCCGTTCTGGAAGTCGGTGCGGACACCATTCGAGACCGGATATTCGTTCGAGGTCGGCAGGCCGAGAATGCCTGTGTCCGCGCCCATTTGCAGGAAGCGTTCCAGAATCTTCCCGACCACCGAAACGATCCGACCGGCGGAATTCGCGTATACGAATCCATTCGCGAATTGCCCGTACTGCCCGCCGTCCGCCAAGGCGACCGGTTCCGCTTTCGGTTGTCCCAGTGGGCCTTCCGCGCCGCCCTGCTCGTTCCAGTAGCGGGCGACGGCACTGCGGTCGAGCATGCCGAGGATCCGCTGCGTGAGGTCGGCGAGGGCGGCCAGGTCCGCTTCACTGGAACTGGGCGCCGGCGGCGCCGGGGCGGCCTGGACCTGCGGGTTCGCGCCCGCGTTCTGGCCGGGCCGGGTCCGGTTCGGGCTGGTCGGCTCGACCGCGCTGGTGCCGCCCGCGGCGTCGGCGGCGATCTGCCGGATCTTGTCCATCAGGGCGTAGGCGGCGTCACCGGGGCAGGTGGTGTTGCCGACGTCGCGGTGGGCGAAGATGTTCGGCAGCTTGACCGCCTGTCCGAGCGCGTATTTCGTGTAGTCGCTGCCCTCGGAGTACATGGTGCTGGAGCCCAGTGGGTCGAAGCCCGCCAGCTTGGCCCGCCAGCCGATGAACTTGCCGAGCGCCTGGATGGAGACGTCGGTCGGATCGTCCTCCTCGTAGTCGCCCATCAGCGCGACGCCCGCGGTGTCGATATTGAAGCCGCCCGCGTGCGCGCCCTCGACCGGGCGGTCCAGGCCGCCGTAGCGTCCTTCGAAGATCTGCCCGTACTTGTCGACCAGGGCGTTGTACCCGATGTCGCACCAGCCCAGCGTCTTCGCGTGATACGAGTAGATGGCGCGCACGATGCCCGCGGACTCGGCCTTGGTGTAGTCGTTGCGGCCCGCGGTGTGGTGCACGGTGATCGCGGAGACGCCGTCGTCGTAGGTGGGTTCCTCGCAGCGCAGCGACTCGTCCGCGCCCCACTGCGCCCGGGAGATCACCTTCGGACCGCCGCCGGGCAGCGGGGCGGCCACCGAGGTGAGGTTCTCGTCGATGCTGCCGCGGCCCGGATCGATCAGCACCGCGGCCAGTTTCTCCAGATTGATCTGCGCGGGATCGGCTTTGCTGTCGTCCAGCGGAGTCGGTTCGGCGGGCGTGGCGACGGCTTTCGCCTTCGGCGTCACCAGCATCTGCACGGTCTTGGTGTTGCCGACGTAGATGGGCTCGGTGCCCTTGCGCTTACCCGGCTGGGACTTGTCGCTGCCGGATTCGGACTCGGCGTCGTACCACGGTCCCCAGGTGCCGTCGGGGCGCTGGGCGCGAATCTTGGTGGTGGCGTTGAGAACATCGGCCGCGGTGAGCGCGACCATGCTGAACGGGGTGTCCCGGGAGAGTTCCTTGACCTGCGCGCCGACCTTGTCGACCAGGTCGGTGGGGACCGCTCCGGGGGAGAGGGCCGGGGTGCGCAGGTCGCCCGCGAGACCGGGGACCGGATGCGGGCCCGGGGCCGCCGGGTTGTCCGCGGCCGGGAGCGGACCCGGTTCGGCGATGAATCCGGGTACCCCCGCAGGGGTGTTCGGTTTCGCGGAGCCGGGGACCACCGGTGTGGCGTTGGGGAGGGAGCCCGGCAGAGTGGGCCGGACTGCGTGCGGCGCGGGAGCCGGGGCGGGCCCGACGGGCTGTGGCTGGGATTTGTCGAGCTTGGGCAGCGGGATCTCGGTCGGCAGTGGCACGCCAGGGATCAGGTTCTCGGGGATCTGAATCGCGCTGGGCAGCGGCAACATCCGCAGATCGGACAGTCGCAGGTCGGGCAGATCCAGCCCGGTCAGCTCACGCAGCGGCAGCACGATATCGGGCGCGGAGGCGAGGGCGACTTCGGCCATTTGTGCTGGTATAGCTGCCAAATTGCTTTCATCCGCATTCCGGACATCCCGGATGTCACTCAGGGCGAGGACACCGACGGACACGGTCAGCGCGAGGGCGGTGACTACCGGGAGCGTGTAGGCATGTTTCGGTCTGCGATACGGCACAAGCATCTCCCATTCAGGTAAATCGGTCTAACCGCGCCCCGAGCACAAGCTTGCTACTTGGCGCATCAACGATCACACTAGTCCCTACTGTCACATTCCCTGAACGTTTGGTTGAGGCTTAGCTTTGGGTAACTCGAATGTAGCTTCAGCCCTCGAGAGAACGGGTATGACATGCCGAACGGGTACCTAGCCGAGCGCCGTAGACGGCGCGGCCTGCTCACCCTGTCCCTCGCTGTCGCCGCCACCACCGGCGGCACCGCCCTCCTCGTGTGGGCCTGGCCCGAGAACGCCCTCCACTTGACGGTGGGCGCCGGTCACGGCCGCGGCTTGAGCCAGAACGGTGCGTTCGAGAAGGCCGCCCAAGGCTGGACCGCCGACCGCATCCTCGCGAACTACTACTCCGGAGCCGACCTCGCGGACATCGGCGCGACCTCCGTCCGAGTGCGCATCATGGAGCAGGACGACAAAACCCTCGACGTCGTCTCCGACTCCGTCTTCTACGTCGCCGGCCGCCGTGTCATCCCCGGCCAGGCCGCGCACCTCACCCCCACCGCCTCCGGCGCGGACGTCACCATCACCCAGGGCTGCGACGGCAACACCCTGTGGGAAGGCGCCACCGACGACCCCTGGGCCTACCCCGTCACCGAGGGCACCGCCCGCCCCGCCGAGGAACAACTGGAGATCTGCGGCGGCAACGCCTTCCGCGGCGTCCTCGGCGTAGCCCTCGAAGGCGACGCCTTCCGCACCGTCAACGAAGTAGACCTCGACGACTACCTCAAAGGCGTGGTCCCCGCCGAAATGATCCCCGGCTGGGCTGACCAAGGCGGCACCGAGGCCCTCAAGGCCCAAGCCATAGCCGCCCGCTCCTACGCCCTAGCCGAAGACCGCTACACCTACGCCCAAACCTGCGACACCACCGACTGCCAGATGTACCTCGGCACCGACAAAGAGGACCCCCGCACCACCGAAGCCGTCGACTCCACCTCCGGCCGAGTCCTGGTCCGCGACAACCACATCCTCCGAGCCGAATACTCCGCCGCCCCCGACGGCGGCCCCCTGACCCCCGCCTCGGCAATGGAAATAGGCCCCGCCCTCACCGACTTCCCCGCAGTCCAATCCCAGGGCCTCCTCCCCAGCCTGCTTTCCCCGCAGTCTCCCCAAACAGACACCACCCCACCGGAACTCGATCCGGAAACCGGTGCCACCCCGGAGACCACCACCCCCGGCGCCGGCACTCCGACCTACACAGATCCGTCTTCCATCCCGCAGACCCTCCCCGGCGCCGAAAACCCCGCAACCCCAGGCAATGTCACCCCGGACACCCCGGCTCGCCCCAACCCGGGCAACCGAACCCGAGGTGTCGTCCCCCTCCCGAGTCCCGGCAGCGCCGACCCGAACTCCCTGCACTCCGACACCCGCGGACTCCCCGACCAAACACCCCCACAGCCCCTGGCGGTCACCCCGGCCCCCCGAACCGTAACCACCCCACCTCAACCCACTCCCACCCGTCCGGCCTACACCTCGGTGCAGCCGACCACTCCGAGCTCAACCCCATACCCCGCCGAATAGCCCGTCCAGTGTGCTTTCCATCAGCCGCGAGAGGTCCGGCTGGGTACACGGGAATGAAACGTGAACTATGGATTGAAAATTCAGCTCATAAGGGCGGCACACCTGAAATGGAGTGCCGCCCTCTTTCGTGTTTCAGTCCAGGGAGAGGTCGCCGAGGGATTCGGAGAACTTGCGGAGGAGGGGGATCAGGGCTTCTCGGTCGGCTTGGGTGAGGTCGGCCAGGAGGCGTTGTTCGTTGTCCATGTGCAAGGGGAGGACGTTGTCGACGAGGGTGCGGCCGGTGTCGGTGAGGCGGACTCGGATGGCGCGGCGGTCGACGGGGTCGGGGACGCGTTCGACCAAGTCCTTGGCGACCAGGCGGTCGATGCGGTTGGTGATGGCGCCGGAGGTGCGCATGGCGGCCTTGTTGAGGGCGCCGGCGGTGAGGCCGGAGTCGTTGCCGGAGCGGCGGAGGGTGGCGAGGACGTCGAACTCCCAGAACTCCAGGCCCTGCGCGCGGAAGAAGTCGGTGAGTTCGCGCTCGATGATGTGGGCCAGTCGGGAGATGCGGCCGAAGATCTCCATGGGGGAGCTGTCGACGTCGGGGCGCTGCTGACGCCAGGCCGCGGTGATCTGGTCGACTGCGTCGGGCATGTGACCTGCTCCTTTCGGTCCCCGAAATAATCTCAACGTTGAGATACTTGACGCTGAGGTATCCGGGATGGTGTTATCTCAACGTTGAGATTATCAATGAGGAGCTATCGATGACCACCACACGCGCCGGCGCCGCAGGACTCGCGGGAACCCTCGCCGTCACTGCCCTCGCACCGTTGGTTTTCGGGTCGACCTACGCGATCACGACGACGTTCCTGCCGCCGGACCGGCCCATGTTCACCGCGCTCATGCGCGCCCTGCCCGCCGGACTGCTGCTGCTGGCGATCACCCGCAAGCTGCCGCACGGACAGTGGATCGGCCGCGCCGCGGTGCTGGGCGCTCTGAACATCGGCATCTTCATGCCGCTGCTGTTCCTGGCCGCCTACCGCCTGCCGGGCGGCGTCGCCGCCGTACTCGGCGCGGCCGCACCGCTTTTCGCGCTGGGCATCGCCACCGTGGCGCTCAACGAGCGGCTCACCGTGCGCAAGGTGCTGGCCGGTGTGATCGGACTCTTCGGCGTCGCCCTCGTAGTCCTCAGGGCCACAGCGGTTCTCGACACCGTCGGCGTGATCGCCGGTCTGCTGGGCGCGGCCTCCATGGCGGGCGGCACCGTGATGACCAAGCGCTGGGGACGCCCCGACGGCGTCAGCCCGCTCGCCATGACCGGCTGGCAGCTGACCGCCGGTGGCCTCATGCTGCTGCCGCTGGCCGCCATCGTCGAGGGTGCGCCGCCCGCGCTGGACGCCCGCAATATCGGCGGCTACCTCTACCTCGGCCTGATCGGCACCGCCGCCGCCTACGCGCTGTGGTTCCGCGGCATCGCCAAGGCTCCGGCCACCTCGGTCTCGTTCCTCGGCCTGCTCAGCCCGCTGTCGGCGGCCGTCATCGGCTGGGCCGCGCTCGGCCAGGCGCTGGCCCCGCTGCAGATCCTGGGCATGGCGATCGCGCTGGGCGGCACCCTGCTCGGCCAGACCGGCGCCGCGCCCAAGGCGCCCGAACCCGTCACCGACACGCCCGCACCGGCCCGCACCGCGGCCTGATCCGGAAATCTTGCGAAGGAGCGAAACATCATGCAGATCACAGTGTTCGGAGCCAGCGGAGACACCGGCAGCCGGGTCGTGACCGAGGCGCTGAGCCGGGGCCACCGGGTGCGCGCGGTCGCCCGCGACGCCGAGCGGCTGCGGCATCTGCCCGAGCAGGTCGAGGTGTGGGCGGGCAATGCCGCCGATGCCGCCGCCGTCGAGAAGGCCAGCGCCGGTAGCGATGTCGTGGTCAGCGCGACCCGCCCGGTCCCGGGCAGCGAGCACGAGCTGGCCGAGGTCGCCGCGGCCCTGCTGGAAGGGCTGGCGGACAGCGGAATCCGGCTGCTGGTGGTCGGCGGCGCGGGCACCCTGACCGTCGCCGGAACCGGCCGGACCCTGGCCGAGCAGCCGGAGTTCCCGGCCGAACTGGGCCCGATCGCGGAGGGCGGCCGCCGTCAGCTCGAGGTGTTCCGGACCACCGCGCACCCGGTGAACTGGACCTACGTCAGCCCGCCCGCGCTGTTCGAGCCCGGTGAACGGACCGGCGTGTTCCGGTTCGGCCTCGACGAGATGATCGCCGACGACCAGGGCAATTCCTCGATCTCCATGGAGGACATGGCGATCGCGCTGCTCGACGAGATCGAGAATCCCCGCCACCACCGCGTCCGATTCACCGTCGGCTACTGAAAGCCGCTACCGCACAACGAGAACACCGCGGGGCGTGACCGAATATCCGGTCACGCCCCGCGGTGTTCGCCGGTTCACCCGGCGTCGAAATGCTTACGCGACGCGGAAACCCGCGCCCGCCCCGCCGTGATGGTCGATGCTGGCCAGCACCGTGGTGATGTTGGTGGCCAGCTCCGGCTCGTGGATCAGGTTGCCGCCACCGGTGCACAGCGGCAGTTCGATGGTGATCGGCCCGGCCCGGAAGTCGGTGCCCGCCACCACCATGCCGACCAGCTGGTCGCCGCGCAGCACGGGCGCGCCCGAGTCACCGTGGTTGGCACACACCTGGCTACGGAAGTAGGTGGACTTGGTCTCCCACACCGGACCGCAGGTGAAACCGGTGGTGCGGCCGTTCTTGCAGACGTTCTCGCCGATCTGCGGCGGCGCGCCCACCGAGTTGATGACCGACTGCGCGACCTGACGGGTCGGGATCACCCGGTCGGCGTTGAAGACGATGATGGCCCAGTCCATCTCCTCGTCCTTCTCGGCGATGACGCCGATACCGCCGGAGCGGGTGTACTCGGCGGCGATGCGCGCGCCGACCTCACCGCAGTGGCCCGCGGTCAGTCCGACCAGCTGGTTCTTGTTGTCGTAGCCCATCGCGGTGATGGTGCACTCGCTGACCGAGGTGGCGTCCTGGAGGTCTTCGACGTAGACGCCGGAGCCACCGCCGAGCGTCACCACCGGGGCGGCGTCCGCGGAGCCGGCGAACAGGAGGGTGGAGCTCACGGCAGTGACGGCCGCGGCCGCCCAGTGCAGAACTCGGGCGCGGCCCGCAAACTTCATCAGGTTTTCCCCATCCCACGAAAAAATCGATTCCAGCGCGCCGAATTCGGGAGTCCGGGGGCGCGCGCGTGGAGCATGTCACGCCCGCAAGTGGTTGGCAAGTCCCCACTTCCGGAGCTATTCGGAAAAGCTATGCCCGGCAGCCGGTTCCGGCGGAAACTGACTTGGCCGTGTCGGTGGCCCGTGATAGAAATCCGGCAGTGGTGATCGCACCACCGAGAGCAGTAGCGGCCCATGCGCAGCGGCCGCTGCGAAATTGGGGAGAATTCGAATGGCTTTCTCGGGCAAGCTCGCCTTGACCATGTTCGTTTCCGCGGCCGCCGTGCTGGTGACGTCGCTGGGGGCCGGTACCGCCAATGCCGAGCGGGGACCGGATGGATCGCTCTACGGCACGCTCGCGCTGAGCACCGACGGCGGCACCTTCTACGGCGCCGCGTGGAACTACCCGAGCTGGGGCGCCTCCGACACGGCCGCGCTGAACAAGTGCGCCCACCGCGGCTGCAAGGTGATGGTGCAGTTCGCCAACGGCTGCGGCGCCATCGCCGAGAGCGCCGACCACTCCTACTACTACGGCGGTTCGGGCCGCAACCGCGCCGAGGCCGAGCGTGACGCCATGGACCGGCTGACCAACTGGATGCCGTCCCCGCCGGCCATGTTCGGCAGCTCGGCCCCGCCGAAGCAGTCCGTGCACGTGCGCTACAGCGAGTGCACCGCCGGCGCGTAAGCCCCTCGAACAAGCCCCGACCGGCGCATACTGGTCGGGGCTTGACCTTGACGCTGCGTCAACTTGCATCCTGAATTCGTCGAGGAGAACGAGAGGATACGAAAGGCCGGAACGTGGCAACCGAATGGTCCATCCAGCAATTGGCAGCGGTCGCCCGAACCACCAGCCGCACCCTGCGGCATTACGGTGAGCTCGGGTTATTGCCGCCGAGCCGGATCGGATCGAACGGTTACCGCTATTACGACCAGGAATCCCTCGTCCGGTTGCAGCGCATCCTTTTACTCCGCGAGCTCGGTCTCGGCCTTCCGGCCATCGCCGAAGTGCTCGCCGGGCAAAAGGACACCGCCGCCGCCCTGCGCACACATCTGGAATTGCTGAAAAACGAGCAGGACCGGATCGCGCGCCAGATCGCCTCGGTGCAAACAACATTGCGCAAGACGAAAGCAGGCGAAGAACTGATGGCAGACGAGGTATTCGACGGATTCGACCACGCCCGGTACAAGGACGAGGTCATCGAACGCTGGGGCAAGCAGGCCTGGGACAGCGGCAACCAGTGGTGGAACGCCATGAGCGACGCCGAGAAGAAGGCGTTCCAGCAGCGCCACCTCGACATCGCCGCCGACTACGGCCGCGCCCACGCGGCGGGCCTCCCGGTCGACAGCGACGAGGTGCAGGCCATCGTGCGGCGCCACCACGACTGGATCGGGGCGTCCCCGTCCGGCGGGCCGGTGACCGCTCAGTACTTCAACGGTCTCGGCGACATGTACGTCGCCGACCCGCGTTTCGCGAAGAACTACGACGTGCACGGCGACGGCACCGCCGCGTATGTCCGTGACGCGATGCGGGTGTACTCCGCCGCCCGGCTGTAGTCCCCGGGCAGTGATTCCGGCCGCGGGGGAGTGGCCCGAGAAGTGAACAGCCGCCCGGTCTTTCGGCCGGGCGGCTGTTTCAGTGCTCGATCGGTTTCGGATCAGTGCTCGGTCAGGCCGCGCACATCGACTGCATGACACCGCGCAGGATCGGCGCGCCGTAGGTGGTGGGCGCGAAGGCGATGGTCTGCGCCATGCTCAACGGGGTCGTGATGACCGAGCCCACCCCGGTGAATCCCGCGATCGTGGTGCCCGCGGTGAGCAGCAGGCTGGTGGCGTCGAGCGCGAAGGTGATGAGCGAGAAGACGTTCTCCACCTTCACATCCGCCAGCGGGACGGTATTCAGGGCGCGGCCCTCGTAGATGTCGAAGCCCAGGTTGGCCAGGAAGGTCAGCGGCCCGTAGTCCATGGCGTCCACGATCGGGCCGAGCTGCTCGGTGCGGCGCAGCATCATGATGTCGGCGACCCGGTTCTCGTGCAGGAAGCCCTGCAGCGCAGCGGCGTTCGCGTTCACCGACGCCGGGTCGACGGGCAGTCCGGCCGCGGTGGTGAGGAACGTGCGGGTGCGCTCGACCAGGTCGGCGGTCTTCAGTTCGGCCAGCGTGGTACAGGTGCCATCGGCCTTGGTGAGCTGGTTGGCCAGGTCGATGAGCGGCTGCGGCACGTCCACGTGCTCGTCGGGCAGTTCCAGCCGCAGCTTCTGGTACGCGCCGTTGGCATCGCAGCCCAGCGACAGCTGCGACTGCACCGACCGCGCCAGCGACTTCACGCCGTTGAACAGCGCGCCCACCACCGGCTTGAGCACGAAGCCGACGGTCGGCACCAGGCTGGCCGCGAACTGGGCGGGGATCTTCACGATGCGGGTGGCGAGAATGAACACCTCGACCACGTCGCGCACCTTCAGCTGCGAGAGCGCGATGGTCTTGTGCAGGTTGCCGGTCTTGACGGCGTCCAGGTTGTTGACGATATAGGTGACGATCGGGTCGTCGAGGAACTGCGTACGGTCGTTGACCTCGTCGGGGCCCAGCGGCAGCAGCCCGTTGCGGTGCACATGGATCGAGGCGACGTTCTGCCGGAAGTCCTCGACCGAGCGGTCGTAGGCGGATTGCTGCTCGGCCGGAACCACCGTGCGAACGGCCGTGGCGGCCGCGGTGATGACGTCATCGAAGGTTGCGGTGGGCTTGCCGCAGACGTCGCCGGCGTCGGCGATCTCGGCTGCCGCGAGGGTGTCGCCCTCGTCGGCGCGAGCCGGGGCCGCGCCCGGGACGAGGGCGGCCGTGCTCAGGATGGCGGTGATGGACAATGCCCCGACGAGCGGGGCGAATCGTGCGAGGCGCATGTACGTGGTCTTTCGAGGGGCCGCGCAATCACACGGCAACAAACTGGTCGGTGTTACAAATCGAGTCGATATGTAATACAGCTTTCATGACGCAACTGTCTGCCGTTTCGTGAACGCTGAGCGAAAACCACGCGACGAATCCCATTCGCCGGGATGGCCTGGGCCACCCCTGCCCGCCGCCCCCGCCGGAGCCCACGCGCGTCCCCGGGCAGTGCCGGTAGTCTGGGCGACCGTGACCGTCGCATCCCCCTTCGATCTGATCGTTGTCGGCTCCGGCTTCTTCGGGCTGACCATCGCCGAACGCACCGCCAACCTGCTCGGAAAGCGGGTTCTGGTGGTTGAACGCCGCTACCACTTGGGTGGCAACGCGTACTCGGAGGCGGATCCCGAAACCGGCATCGAAATCCACAAGTACGGCGCCCACCTCTTCCACACCTCCAACAAGCGGGTGTGGGACTACGTGAACCAGTTCACCGAGTTCACCGGGTACCAGCACCGCGTCTTCGCCAAGCACAAGGGCCAGGCGTACCAGTTCCCCATGGGCCTGGGTCTGCTCTCGCAGTTCTTCGGCCGCTACTTCACGCCCGACGAGGCGCGCGCGCTGATCGCCGAGCAGTCCGCGGAGATCGAGACCAAGGACGCCTCCAACCTCGAAGAGAAGGCCATCTCCCTGATCGGCCGCCCGCTCTACGAGGCATTCATCCGTGACTACACCGCCAAGCAGTGGCAGACCGACCCGAAGGAGCTCCCGGCCGGGAACATCACCCGCCTGCCGGTCCGCTACACCTTCGACAACCGCTACTTCAACGACGACTACGAGGGCCTGCCGAAGAACGGCTACACCGCGTGGCTGTCGAAGATGGCCGAGAACGACCTCATCGAGGTCCGTGTCGACACCGAATGGTTCGACGTGCGCGACGAGATCCGCGCCCAGAACCCGGACGCCCCGGTCGTCTACACCGGCCCGCTGGACGCCTACTTCGACTACGCCGAAGGCGAACTCGGCTGGCGCACCATCGATTTCGAGACCGAGGTGCTCGAAACCGGTGACTTCCAGGGCACTTCGGTGATGAACTACAACGACGCGGATGTCCCCTTCACCCGCATCATCGAGCCGCGCCACTTCCACCCCGAGCGCGACTACCCGGCCGACAAGACGGTCATCATGCGCGAGTTCTCGCGCTTCGCCCAGACCGGCGACGAACCGTACTACCCCATCAACACCCCCGACGACCGCGCCAAGCTGCTGGCCTACCGCGAGCGCGCCAAGGCCGAGACCGCGTCGGCGAAGGTGCTGTTCGGCGGCCGTCTGGGCACCTACCAGTACCTGGATATGCACATGGCCATCGGCGCCGCGCTCAGCATGTTCGACAACGTGCTGCGCCCGCACCTGGAATCCGGCGCGCCGCTGGTGGACGAGGCCTGATGACCGCCCAACTCACGCGGGAAGACATGAGCACCGAGACTCGCGCCGTATCCCTGCTCCAGCGCATCATCCTGCCCCGGCCGGGTGAACCGCTGGACGTCCGCAAGCTGTACCTCGAGGAATCCGACACCAATTCCCGTCGCGCGCACGCCATCACGCGCACCGCGCTGGCCATCGGCGCGGAGTCGGAGGTGTCGTTCTGCACCTACTTCAACGCGGTTCCGGCCAGCTACTGGCGGCGCTGGAGCGTGCTGAAGTCGGTCGTGTTGCGTCTGGAACTGTCCGGCCACGGCCGCGTCGACGTCTACCGCTCCAAGGCCGACGGCTCCCGAATCCACGTGCAGGGCAATGAGTTCAGCACGCCGGGCGAGGGCGCGGCCGCCGCGGACTTCGTCGAGTTCGAGGTGGATCTGGGCCCGTTCGAGGACGGCGGCTGGATCTGGTTCGACATCACCACCGACAGCCACGTCGAAATGCGCAGCGGCGGCTGGTACGCGCCCATCGAGGCGCCGGGTGAGGGCAGCATCGCCGTCGGCATGCCGACCTTCAACCGCCCCACCGACGCGGTCAAGACGCTGACCGCGCTGGGCTCCGACCCGCTGGTGCTGGAGAAGATCAAGGCCGTCATCATCCCCGACCAGGGCACCAGGAAGGTCGTGGACGAGCCCGGCTTCAGCGAGGCCGCGGCCCGCCTGGCCGGTCGCCTCGCCATCCACGACCAGCCCAACCTCGGCGGTTCCGGCGGCTACAGCCGCGTCATGTACGAGGCGCTCAAGACCACCGACGCCGAGTACATCGTCTATATGGACGACGACATCGAGATCGAGCCGGACTGCATCCTGCGCGCGCTGGCCTTCTCGCGTTTCGCCAAGTCGCCCATCCTGACCGGCGGCCAGATGCTCAACCTGCAGGAGCGCTCGCACCTGCACGTGATGGGCGAGGTGGTGGACCGCTCCATCTTCATGTGGACCGCGGCCCCCAATGTCGAGTACGACCACGACTTCGCCAAGAACCCGCTGCGCGACCGCGACAACTCCAAGCTGCTGCACCGGCGCATCGACGTCGACTTCAACGGCTGGTGGACCTGCGTCATCCCGCGCCGGGTCGCCGAGGAGATCGGGCAGCCGCTGCCGCTGTTCCTCAAGTGGGACGACGCCGAATACGGTTTGCGCGCAAGGGAACACGGCTACCCGACGGTCACCCTGCCGGGCGCCGCGGTGTGGCACATGGCCTGGTCCGACAAGGACGACGCCATCGACTGGCAGGCCTACTTCCACCTGCGCAACCGCCTGGTGGTCGCGTCGCTGCACCTGCCCAACGACGGCCGCCCGATGGTGGTCAACACCGTCAAGGCCACGCTGAAACACCTGCTGTGCCTGGAGTATTCGACGGTCGCCATCCAGAACGAGGCGATCCGCGACTACCTCGCCGGACCGGAGAAGCTGTTCGAGCTGCTGCCGACCGCGCTGGGCAAGGTGCACGCCATGCGCAAGGAATACCCGGACGCGGTCGTGGTGCCGTCCTCCACCGAACTGCCCCTGGCCTCACGCGCCGAGGTCGGCGCGGTCGGCGAGCCGGGCAACCCCATCGCCAAGGTGGTGCGCCTCGGCAAGGGTGTGCTGCACAACTTCCGCAAGGCCAACCCGAAGCACCACGACACCCCGCAGCTGAACGTGCCGACCCTGGACGCGCGCTGGTTCCTGCTCTCGCAGGTCGACGGAGTCACCGTCACCACCGCCGACGGCCGCGGCGTGGTCTACCGTAAGCGGGATCCGCGCAAGGCCAAGGAGCTGTTCACCGAGGCCATGCGCCTGCGCAAGGAGCTGGCCGAGCGCTTCCCGGAGGTGCGCGAGCAGTATCGTCGCGCGCACGCGCATCTCACCAGCCAGGCCGCGTGGGAGAACGTCTTCGGTATCGACGCTTCCGCCGCCCAGACGAGGAATGAGCCCAAATGACGGCTGCACAGCCAGCTTCCGGCGTGGACCGCGGACTGCACGCGGTCCCGGACGCGCCGGCGACTCCGGCCGCGTCCCCGGCCGAGGTCAAGATTCTCAACCTGGTGCAGGGCACCATCGGGCAGAACCCGGCGGTCATGAAGGCCGCCCGCGGCATGTCCCACTTCGGTGAGCACTCGCTGGGCTGGATCGGCATCGCCGCGGTCGGCGCGCTGGTCGACAAGCCGCGCCGTCGCCAGTGGGCCGGGGTCGCGGTCGGCGCGTTCGGCGCGCACGCCGCGTCGGTCGTGATCAAGCGTGTGGTCCGGCGCCCCCGCCCGAACCATCCGTCCGTGCAGGTCAACGTGTCGACGCCGTCGAAGCTCAGCTTCCCGTCCTCGCACGCCACTTCGACCACGGCGGCGGCTGTGTTGCTCGGCCGACTGACCGGGCTACCCTTGCCTGCGGTGCTCGTCCCGCCGATGCTGCTCTCGCGGGTGGTCCTCGGTGTGCATTACCCCTCCGACGTGCTGGCGGGTTCCGCGCTGGGCGCAGCATCAGCCGCCGCCGTGCTCGCCGCCGAAAAGAGACTCGCGAAGTGACCGCCCAGGAAGAAGCCATCGTTGACATGAGCGAAGAGCCGACCAGCACCGACCTAGCAGAGGCGGTCGTCAAGGGACCGCCGAAGACGTTGGGCGGCGGCTTGATCAAGGCCATGCGCCCGCGCCAGTGGATCAAGAACGTGCTGGTCCTGGCCGCGCCGCTGGCGGCCGGCAAGACCGCCGCGGGCGATCTGGTGATCAGCGACGTGTCGGTGCTCGGGCACGTGGCCCTGGCGTTCGTGGTGTTCTGCATGGCGGCGTCGGGCATCTACCTGGTCAACGACGCGCTCGACGTGGAAGCCGACCGCGCCCACCCGACCAAGCGTTTCCGGCCCATCGCGGCCGGCGTGGTGCCGGTGAACCTGGCCTACGCGCTCTCGGCGGTGTTGCTGGTCGGCTCGATCCTGCTGTCGTTCGCCGCGAATTGGCATCTGGCCGTGGTGATGGCGGTCTACGTCAGCATCCAGCTGGCCTACTGCTTCGGCCTCAAGCACCAGGCGGTGCTGGACATCTGCATCGTGTCGTCGGGCTTCGTGCTGCGCGCGGTCGCCGGTGGCGTGTCCTCGGATATCCGTCTGTCGCAGTGGTTCCTGCTGATCATGGCGTTCGGTTCGCTGTTCATGGCGGCCGGAAAGCGCTACGCCGAACTGAAGTACGCGCTCGACACCGGCGCGAAGATCCGCAAGTCGCTGGAGTACTACACACCGACCTACCTGCGTTTCGTGTGGACCCTGTCGGCCACCGCGGTGGTCGTGTTCTACGGTCTGTGGGCGTTCGAGCAGGATCGCGCCAAGGACACCATCTGGTTCGCCATCTCCATGATTCCGTTCGTCATCGCCATCATGCGGTACGCGGTGGACGTCGACGGCGGCGAAGCGGGTGAGCCGGAAGAGATCGTCCTGGGGGACCGGGTCCTCCAGTTCCTCGCAGTCGTCTTGACGGGAGCTCTGGGTGTCGCTGTCTATCTCACCTGACGTGGTAGAGGGAGAAGAGCGAGAGACGGGCGCGCCGACGGCACAATTGCCGGTCGGTCGCGCCCGTCGGCGTGCGGATGACTCCGCGCGCGGTTTCTCGCGACTATCCCGAGCCACGTTCATCGGTGGGATCGCACTGACCGCGACACTGTTCGCGGCCGGTGCGTGGCAGCGGCGCTGGATCGCCGACGACGGCCTGATCGTTCTCCGCACGGTGCGAAACCTGCTGGCGGGCAACGGTCCGGTCTTCAATGTCGACGAACGCGTAGAGGCCAATACCAGCACGGCCTGGACCTACATCGTCTACTTCTTCAGCTGGCTGACCCAGGCCCGGCTGGAATACGTGGTGCTCGGGATCGCGCTCACGCTGTCGGTGCTGGCCATCGTGTTCGCGATGCTCGGCACCGCCCGGCTGTGGGGCGGAACGGGTTCCGCGCTGCTGCTTCCGGCGGGCGTGCTGGTCTACATCGCCCTGCCCCCGGCTCGCGACTACGCCACCTCCGGACTGGAGTCCTGCCTCGTCATCTTCTGGCTGGCGGTGCTCTGGTGGGGAATGGTGCGCTGGAGTCAGGCCGAGAAGGTACGCCCCGCGGGCTTTCTCGCGCTCGTCTTCTTCGCCGGATTGGCCCCGCTGATCCGCCCGGAGATGACACTGGTCGGCGCGCTCGCGCTGCTCATGCTGTTCTGCGCCCCGGCGCCCGAGACCCGCTTGCGGCCGTGGCAGTTCCGGGTGCTGATCGTGGCGGTCGCGGGTCTGCTGCCCGTGGCGTACCAGATCTGGCGGATGGGCTACTACGCCCTGCCCTACCCGAACACCGCGGTGGCCAAGGACGCCGGCGGCGCGAAGTGGGGTCAGGGCCTGGTCTATCTGTGGGATCTGGTCGGGCCGTACTGGCTGTGGTTGCCGCTGCTGGTGCTGCTGGTGGCCGGTGTGGTGGTCGGGCGGCAGCGCCGCGACCAACTCTCCGTTTCCTATCACGCGGGCGAATCCCGGAAACCCGGATGGCGCGGGCGAATTGACAGTTTCAGCCACTGGCTGCGGACCCCCGCCGCGGTGGTCGCGCTCATGCTGGGCAGCGGATTCGTGCTCACCGTCTACGAGATCCGGGTCGGCGGCGACTTCATGCACGGTCGCATGCTGCTGCCGCAGGTGTTCTGCCTGATCCTGCCCGTCGCGGTGCTGCCGCTGCGGCTGCCGCGCACGATGGCGGCGGGCGAGACCGGAATGCGCCGACTGGACTGGGCTTTCGTGGTCGTGCTGGCCGCGTTCGCCGGAACCACGGGGTGGGCGCTGTTCGCGGCCGACACCACGGCGATCACCACCGGCACCAAGATCCGGGCCAACGGCATCGTGGACGAGCGAATCTACTACGTGCTCAACACCGGCCACGACCACCCGATCCGCGCCGAGGACTACCTGGACTATCCGCGCATCCGCGCCATGGTCCGGGACATCGAGAATTCGAAGGACGGCGCGCTGCTGCTCAGCTCGCCCTCGTTCACGAACTGGTACCTGGTGCCCGCACCGGTCCCCGAGGGCAATCAGGAACACGTGGTGTTCTTCCTGAATCTCGGTATGACCAGCATGAACGTCCCGCTGGAGGTACGCGTCATCGATCAGATGGGCCTGGCGTATCCGCTTGCCTCGCACACCGATCGACTGACCGACGGCCGCATCGGCCACGACAAGAACCTCTACTCCGACTGGGTGGTCGTGGACGCCGGCATGGTGGACAAGCACCCGTGGATGCCGTGGTTCCTGGACGAGAAGTGGACCACGCAGGCGCGGACCGCGTTGTCCTGCCCGGCCACCCAGGACATGCTGGCCTCGGTGCGCGCGCCGCTGACCTTCGACCGCTGGCGGCACAACCTGGTGCAGTCGCTCGATTTCGCCAAGTACCGGATCGATCGGGTCCCGAAGTACGAGATTCAGCGCTGCGGATTGGTCGATCCGACCGAGCCGCCGAAGTAACCGGACAGCACAGCAGCCCCGTATCCATCGCGGATACGGGGCTGCTGTGCGCAGTACTCCAATTGATTTGGGCGTTTTGTCACGAACTGAAGATGAAATTTGAAATTCTGTCTCAATTAGGTAACGCCTGGTGGGGGTTTCCGCGATACGCTACTCGGCAGGCCGCTGCGGGTGATCTCTTCCTATGTGTCACAGCGGATGTCATGAGTTTGGAAGGGCCGGAACAACACGATGCCTAGCGCTGCCACTGTGGGTGGGAAACGGGGAACTCGACCGCGGCGAGCGTGGTTCACGAGGGCGACATTCGGCCTGGCCATGGCGCTGATGCTGCCGTTCGGGGCATCGGTCGCCGGCACCGGCGGCACCGCGCAGGCGGCTCTGAATCCGGCCGGTTTCGATTTCTACGTGGATTCCGCGATGGGCCCGATCAAGTCGCGCGTCTTCCGCGCCAATGACGGCAATACCAATCGCGTGGTCTACCTGCTCGACGGCATGCGTGCCCGCGAGGACCTGAACGGCTGGGAGATCGAGACCAATGTCGCCCAGGCGTTGATGGACGCCAATATCAATGTGGTGATGCCGGTCGGCGGCGCGTCCAGCTTCTACGCCGACTGGACCCAGCCCAGCACCTTCCTGGGCATGAAGCCCGGGACCGCGCCGGGCGACGTGACCGGTTCCGGCGCCTCGTCGGTGTTCTCGGGTGGTCCGGGCAAGTCCTACACCTACAAGTGGGAAACCTTCGTCACCAGCGACCTGCGCAACGCGCTGCGGGATCGGCTGGGCTTCAGCCCGAACCGCAACGGTGTGGTCGGCGTGTCCATGAGCGGCAGCGCCGCGCTCATGCTGGCGGCTTTCCATCCCGACCAGTTCAGTTACGCCAGTTCGAATTCGGGTGTGCCGAATATGAGCACGCCCGGCATGCGGGCGGCGATCCGCGCCGCGATGCTGGACTGCGGTGGTTACAACGTGGATGCCCTGGCTTCGTCGGAGTCCAAGTGGCAGCACCTCGACCCGGCCGTGTTCGCAACGCGGTTGAAGGCCAACAACACCCGGCTGTGGATCTCCGCGGCGAGCGCCATTCCGGGCGGCGGTGACATCTCCGCGATGGCCACCAAGGAAGGCATGGGCATCGAGGCGGTGGCGCTGGCGAGCACTCGGATGTTCCAGGCCCGCTTGGCCGTTGTCGGTCTCGGAAATGTCGCCTACGACTTCCCGCCCACCGGCATCCACAACTGGCACACCTGGGAGCCGCAACTCATCAAGCAGTTGCCGGATTTGTCCTCTCATATCGGCTGACATACGTCCCTTTGTCTCGAGTCCTGTATCAATGAGCAGCTCAGGGCACGTTTCCGTCGAATAGTGGCGCCGGTCACTTCTGTCACGAACCGATAACGAACACCTCTCCAACGCACGATAGGCTCCCCGAGACCTTCCGCCGGGAGATGACGGACCGGCGGGAATTGCACGGATATGAACAGGACACGAAAGGCCGGACGAAGGCATGCGAGGCGAGTGGGTTAGACGTCCATCAATGGGCGGCGGATGGTTGAAACGATCGGCACTCGGGCTCGCCGCGGCCCTCATGGTTCCCCTGGGTGCGACGGTGGCCGGGGTCGGCGGGGTCGCGCACGCGGCCTTCAACCCCTCCGGGTTCGACTTCTGGGTCGACTCGGCCAGCATGGGCCCGGTCAAGACCCGCGTGTTCCGCGCGGCTGACGGCAACACTGCCCGCGTCGTCTACGCCCTCGACGGTATGCGTGCCACCCAGATCCTCAACGGCTGGGAGAACGACACCGACGTCGTCCGCGCGCTGACCGCCGCGAACATCAACGTGGTCATGCCGGTCGGCGGCGAGTCCAGCTTCTACGCCGACTGGGCCGAGCCCAGCTCCATCCTCGGCATCGGCGGCGGCAGCGGCTCGGCCGGTTCCTCCTCGGGCTCCGCCTCGGGCTCGCAGTCGGGTTCCGGCGCGTTCGGCCTGTTCGCCGGCGGCCCGGGCAAGAGCTACCGCTACACCTGGGAAACCTTCATCACCCAGGACCTCCGCAACGCGCTGCGCGACCGGCTGGGCTTCAACCCCAACCGCAACGGCGTGTTCGGCCTGTCCATGGGTGGTTCGGGCGCGCTGACCCTGGCCGCCTACCACCCGGACCAGTTCAGCTACGCGGGCTCGTTCTCGGGCTACCTGAACGTCTCCGCGCCGGGCATGCGTGAGGCCATCCGCGTCGCCATGATCGACGCCGGCGGCTACAACGTGGACTCGATGGCCCCGCCGTGGGGTCAGCAGTGGCTGCGCATGGACCCGTTCGTGTTCGCGCCGCGCCTGATCGCCAACAACACCCGCCTGTGGATCTCCGCCGCCAGCGCCATCCCGGCCGCCGGTGACGTCTCCGGCGTCATGTCGGTCATCCAGGGCATGCCGCTGGAGGCGCTCGCGCTCGCCAACACCCGGGCCTTCCAGGTCCGGATGGCCACCCTGGGCGCGCAGAACGTCACCTACGACTTCCCGGCCAGCGGTGTGCACAACTGGCGGAACTGGGAGGCCGAGGTCTACCGGATGCTCCCGGACCTCTCCAACAACATCGGCTAGAACACCGCGCTTCAGCGCGTCAAGTCCCCCGGGCGTAGGTCAAGATCTGGACTCGCCCGGGGGACTCGTGCGTCGACACGCCCGACACGCCGACGCGGACGTCCGATACTTGAGCGGTTCCGAAGAGAAGATCGTTCTGCTGGATCGTCTGTGCTCCGATGAGAGGCTGGGTCGATGCGGGTGCGTGGCTTCAAACGAACTGTGCTGGGTATCGCAACGGCGATGTTGCTGCCACTAGGCGCCGGGGTGGTCGTCTCCCCGCCCGCATCAGCCGGTTTCAATCCCTCGGGATTCGACTTCTGGGTCGATTCTCCCGAGATGGGCCCGATCAAGTCGCGGATCTTCCCAGCCGCCGACGGGAATACCAACCGCGTCGTCTACGTGCTCGACGGCGAACGCGCCCAGGGCGACCTGAACGGCTGGGAGATCAACACCAATGTCGCCGAGGTCCTGCAGAGCTGGAACATCAATGTGGTGATGCCGGTCGGCGGCCAGTCCAGCTTCTACGCGGACTGGGATTCGCCCAGTTCCTTCTTCGGCCTCGCACCCGGCAGCGGCTCGTCCGCGCGGAATTCCGGATCCGGCATGACCGAGGCGCTGGGCAGCGGTGAGGGCAAGAGCTACCGCTACACCTGGGAATCGCTGCTCACCAATCAGCTGCGCTGGGGATTGCGGGATCGCCTGGGCTTCAATCCGAATCGCAATGGCGTGTTCGGATTGTCGATGGGCGGCAGTGCCGCGCTCACGCTGTCGGCGTACCACCCCGACCAATTCAGTTTCGCCGGATCATTCTCCGGTTATCTGAACATTTCCGCGCCGGGTATGCGCGAGGGCATTCGCGCGGCCATGATCGACGCCGGCGGTTACAACGTCGACTGCATGGCACCGCCGTGGGGCCCGCAGTGGTTGCGCATGGATCCGTTCGTCTTCGCGCCCACCCTGATCGCGAACAACACTCGCGTCTGGGTCTCGGCCGGCAGCGGCCTGCCGATGCAGCAGGACCTGAACATTCCGTTCGGCGCGGCCGCAGACCGCATCGTTCGAGGCACCCCGCTGGAGGCGTTGGCGCTGGCCAATACCCGCGCGTTCCAGGTCCGCATGATGACCCTGGGCGCGGGCAACGTGGTCTACGACTTCCCGCCCGCCGGGCTGCACGCCTGGACCAACTGGCAGGAAGACGCGTACCGGATGATTCCGGACATGTCGGCGAATATCGGCTGACGTCCGAAATCCGCGCCACCGCAACACGGTTCGACACGAGTTCGCCCGATGTTCGATCAGCGGCATGAGACCGAGTCTCATGCCGCTGTTTTGTTGTGCCTGGTCGGAGCGTGTGCGAGGCATTGCCCGTGCATCGGAGACATTGCCGGCCAGCTGGATTGGAGGCTGCCGATTACCGGCTGAGCTGTTGTCATAGGAATGGCGAATAGACGGGTGAGTGACACAAGTCACTGGTGTTGAATCGCTGTTTGTGCATAGGCGAAATGCGAGTTCGTGTACGCGTCGGATGCGGTTCCCGTCAGTGCCGCGACACTCGCGAGTCGGCGTGTTTCTCATTGTGCCGAAAGATCATTCGGTCCTGTTGCCGAGAGTGGGCTCCGTGACATATTGTCACGCGGAACCAATCTGATGAGGTTGTCGGGGATCTCGCTGTCCGGTGATGTCGCGGCCGATGTCGGCTGCACTCATGGGGCGGGTTGGCCGTCAGCAGCGAAGTAGCCGGAGTAAAAGAAAGCAGGATTCATGAGGTTCGGCAGGAACGGGGGGAGTACTGCGGCGCGTCCGACACGCGGTGCGGGTACATGGATGAGGCGGACGCTGGTCGCATCGGTCGCCGCTCTCGCACTGCCGGTGGTGGTGGGCGGCGCTCCGGCGCAGGCCCTGCCCGCTCATGGCATCACCCACCGGATGAACCCGGGCGCCACCGAGGACCTGATGGTTCCCTCGAGCATGGGCCCGATCAAGGTCCAGGTCCAGTGGGCCCGCAACGGCGGCAACGGCGCGCTCTACATGCTCGACGGCATGGCCGCGCGTGACGACCGCAACGCGTGGAGCTTCGAGACCAACGCCAACCAGCAGTTCTCGAACGACGACATCACCCTGGTGATGCCGGTCGGTGGTCAGTCGAGCTTCTACACCGACTGGCTGGCCCCGAGTAACACCAACGGCCAGAAGTTCACCTACAAGTGGGAGACCTTCCTGACCAAGGAGCTGCCCGCCTTCCTCGAGGGCTACGGCGTCTCCCGCACCAACAACGCGGTCGTCGGTCTGTCGATGAGCGGTGGCGCCGCGCTCGCGCTGGCCGCCTTCCACCGCGACCAGTTCAAGTGGGCCGGCTCGTACTCCGGCGCGCTGAACGTCTCCGCCCCCGGTATGCGGGAGGCCCTGCGCGTGGCCGTCCTGCGCTGGGGCGCCTACAACATCGACTCGATGGCGCCGCCGTGGAGCCCGCAGTGGCTGCGCATGGACCCGTTCGTGTTCGCCCCGCAGCTGCGTGGCCTGCCGATGCGTATCTCGGCCGGTGGCGCGCTGCCCGGTGAGTTCGACCGGCCGGCCAATGTCGGCGCGGTGTTCGACACCGGCGTCGGTATGGGCATCGAGGCGGTCTGCCTGCTCAACACCCGCTCGTTCCAGGCCCGCCTGGCGCAGCTGGGCATCCCGGCGGACTTCGACTTCCCGGCCACCGGCACCCACTCCTGGAAGTACTGGGAGGCCGAGCTGTGGAAGTCCCGCATCGGCATCCTGCAGGCGCTGCACGCGATCTGATCTTCCGATAGCCCGAATGCCGGTCACCCCCTGGGGTGGCCGGCATTCGCCGTTTCCCGGACGGGTTCGAAAGCTAATGTGGCACAGGTGGTATCGCGACGACGGCGCTCGTGCCGGATCAGGGGGACGGTCGCTATCGCGGCGGCCGTCGCGATAGTGCTCACCGGCGCTCCGGCCGCGGCGGATCCCGCGCCCGCCGCGGCGCCCGTCATCAGTCAGGTCACCCCGCTGGGGGCGAGACGTGTTGCGCTGTGGGTGGATTCGCCCGCCATGCGCGACCGCGTGCAGGTGCAGCTGCTGCTGCCGCGCGATTGGGACGCCCGGCCCGCCGCCAAGTTCCCGGTGCTGTTCCTGCTGGACGGGACGCGGGCCAGCGATCAGGAGAGCGGCTGGACGAAAGAGGCTGGGGCGCAGTCGTTCTACGCTGACAAGAACGTGGTGGTCGCCCTGCCCGTCGGTGGCGCGGCGAGCTACTACACCGACTGGAGACAGGCTTCGGAGGGTAAGACAAATCGGTGGGAAACGTTCCTCACCAAGGAATTACCGCCGCTGCTCGAACGCGACTGGCGCACCACCGATGTGCGCGGCATCGCGGGACTGTCGATGGGTGGTGCGGCCGCCATGACGCTGGCCGCGCGGAACAAGGGCTTCGCGCGTTTCGCGGCCTCGTTCTCCGGTCTGCTCACGGCCACGACTATCGGTATGCCGCAGGCGATCCAGCTCGCGCAGCGGGCGGCGGGGGAGAACAACGCCGACTTCATGTGGGGGCCGCCGGGCGCCGCGGAGTGGTCCGCGCATGATCCCTACGAATTGGCCGAACGGCTCAAGGGCGTCAGCCTCTACATCTCCAGCGGCAGTGGGTCCGGGGGTGTCCGGGGTGGTGCGACGATCCCCGGAGTGAGTACCGACTGGTCCGGTACGGCGCTGGAAATCCTGGCGCGCATGTCATCCCGGCAATTCGCCGCGAAACTCGACAAATTGAGCATTCCGGTCTCGGTGAACTACCGGGCGGCCGGCACGCACGCCTGGCCGTACTGGGATTTCGAGATGCGACAGTCCTGGCCGCAGGCCGCGGCCGCGCTCGGTGTGGAGCGGTGATCGAAACACGCGCCTGCTGAACGGGATACCCGCCGGTTACCTCCGAGCCGTCTGTAGAGTGCACCGTTGTCCGTGACTCCCGTCACGTCGGTGTGGTTCCCCCCTGCGGTTCAGGAGATCGATCTCTATGGCAGTACAGGGCGCTTCGTCATGCCCACAGCACGGTTCGGTTCGGCTCACCACGCGCGCTCGCGTCCGAAGGTTCTGGCGGCGCGCCCTGGTCACGGCCCTGTCGGTGGCCGCGGTCCCGGCGTTGGCCGGGCCCGCGGCCGCCATGCCCACGCACCCGGTGCATCGCACCCCCGAGGGCGGATTCGAGGAGCTGTACGTCCCCTCGAGCATGGGTCCGATCAAGGTTCAGGTGCAGTGGGCGCGGCACGGCGGCAACGCCGCGCTGTACCTGCTCGACGGGCTGCGTGCCCGAAATGACTTCAATGCCTGGACTTTCGAGACGGATGCCTTGAAACAGTTCGCCGAGGACAACGTCACCCTGGTGATGCCGGTCGGCGGCCAGTCCAGCTTCTACACCGACTGGCGCGCGCCCTCCTCGACCAACGGTCAGAAGCTCACCTACAAGTGGGAGACCTTCCTGACCGAGGAGCTGCCGGCGTTCCTCGAGGGCTACGGCGTCTCCCGCACCAACAACGCGGTGGCAGGACTGTCCATGGGCGGCTCGGCGGCGCTGGCGCTGGCCGCCTACCACCGCGACCAGTTCAAACACGCGTCCTCGTTCTCGGGCTATCTGAACATCTCCGCGCCCGGGATGCGGGAGGCGATCCGGATCGCCATGCTCGACGCGGGCCGCTTCAATGTGGATTCGATGGCCTGGCCGTGGAGTCCGCAGTGGCTGCGCATGGACCCGTTCGTATTCGCGCCGCAGCTGCGCAATCTGCCGCTGTTCATCTCCGCCTCCTGGGGCGTGCTCGGCCCGCACGACAATCCGGACTCGGCGACCGGAACGTTCAATACCGTGAATGCCGTTGCGCTGGAGTCCTTGTCGATGGTGAACACCATGTCGTTCATAGGCCGCATGGAGCAACTGGGCATCGACGCGCACTACAACCTGCCGGTCCAGGGCACCCACTCCTGGGGCTACTGGCAGGACCAGTTGGCGGAAGCCCGGCCCGACATCCTGGCCGCGCTGGGGGCTTGACGCCCGGCACGGACCGGCAACTGGGCGTTTGCTGCGGAACGGCAGATTTGCGTGTGTCCTACCGGAACTCACAAGGTTCCGGAGGTACAACACTAATGTGGCTGGAGTTGTCCGTGGGATCAGAACAGGGCGCATGCGCAGGATGGCATGCGCCATGGCGGCGGTATTTCCGCTGATAGCGGGCACTTTCTTGGTGCCGGGGGTGGCAAGCGCCGCCCCCGAGGCCCCGGCTCCGGCGGCCTCGGTCCAGAAGATGAACTGGGTGAACGACCACCGGGTCGATGTGTGGGTGAACTCCCCCGCGACCGGTTCCCCCCTCCAGATTCAGCTTTTGCTGCCGCGTGACTGGAACACCAAGCCGGACGCCAAATTCCCGGTCGTCTACATGCTCGACGGCCTGCGCGCGACCGACGACGAGAACGGCTGGACCAAGGACGCGGGCGCGGCCGGCTTCTACGCCGACAAGAACGCCCTGGTGGTGCTGCCCGTCGGTGGCCAGTCCAGCTTCTACGCCGACTGGCTGGCCCCCGACAACGGCCACAACTACCAGTGGGAGACCTTCCTGGTGAAGGAACTCCCGCCGCTGCTGGAGAGCCAGTTCCGGGCCACCGATGTGCGTGCGGTGGAGGGCCTCTCGATGGGCGGCACCGCCGCCATGATGCTGGCCGCGCGCAATCCGGGCTGGGTCCGCTCGGCCTCCTCCTACTCCGGGTTCCTCACCCTGACCTCGCTGGGCATGCCGCAGGCGGTCAACTTCGCCATGCACGACGCGGGCGGCTTCGACTCGTCGAAGATGTTCGGTCCGCCCACCAGCGCCGCCTGGAAGGAACACGACCCCTACGAGCAGGCCGAGAAGCTCAAGGGCACCGCGCTGTACGTCTCCAGTGGCAACGGCGTCGCGGGCGCCACCGACCCGCTGTCCGACATTCCCGGTATCAGCACCAACTACGCGGGCCTCGGGCTCGAAGTGCTGTCGCGGCTGAGCACCCAGAACTTCGTGGCCAAACTCAGCAAGCTGAACATCCCGGTCTCGGTGAACTACCGCGCCTCCGGCACCCACACCTGGCCGTACTGGGATTTCGAGATGCGTCAGGCCTGGCCGCAGACCGCGGCCGCGCTCGGCGTGGACTCCACCCCGCCCAACTGCAGGACCGGTGGCGCGATCGCCCCGGTGGTGCAGGGAAACAACTGGCTCGGCGACTGCCTCACCGGCGAATACCCGACGACCGGCGGCGTCGGCCAGGACTTCCGCGGCGGCCGGGTGATGTTCTCGCAGGGCACCGGCGCGCAGCCGGTCGCGGGCGCGATCGGCGGCAGTTACGCCGGACTGGGCGGCGCCACCGGCGCTCTCGGCTTCCCGACCGGCGGCGAGGGCGGACTGCCCGACGGCCGCGGCCGGGTGCAGCACTTCCAGAACGGATCCATCTACTGGACCCCGCAGACCGGAGCCCAGGCGGTGCGCGGCGCGATCCTCGACGAATGGGCCCGGCAGGGCTTCGAGTACGGCCCGGCGGGCTACCCGAACGGGCAGGAGGCGCGCACGCCCCAGAAGGACGGCGTGATCCAGAGTTTCGAGAACGGTCCGGTGTACTTCACCGCCAAGACCGGCGCGCATCTGGTGCAGGGCCTGATCCTGGGCAAGTACTCCCAGCTCGGATTCGAGAGCGGCCCTTACGGTTTCCCGACCAGCGGTGAGCAGGGGCTGCGCGACTTCGGCCGCTACAGCGCCTTCGAGGGCGGCAATATCTACTGGAGCCCGCTCTCGGGCGCCTGGGGTGTGCGCACCGGTCAGATCATGGACGCCTGGGGCGCGACCGGATTCGAGAACGGACCGCTCGGCTTCCCGATCTCCGACGAGGGCCAGACCCCGGGTGGCCTGCAGCAGACCTTCCAGGGCGGCACCATCACCATCCACGACGGCCGCGCCGTCGCGGCCACCTTCGACGGGCGGCCCATCGCCATCCCCGGCAGCGAGGCGCCCAAGCCCGACCCGGCTCCGGCGGCGGCTCCGGCCGCCACTCCGGCGCCGGCTCCCGCGAACGCCCCGGCTCCGGCCCCGGCCGAGGTTCCCGTGCCGGCGGCAGCCGCTCCCGCCCCCGCGGCACCCGCTCCCGCTCCGGCGGCGGCCGCTCCCGCCTCGGTACCGGCCCCGGCGGCCGCTCCGGCTCCGGCCGCGGTCCCGGCTCCGGCGGCGGCTCCGGTCCCGGCCCCGGAACCCACTCCGGCCGAACCGCCGTCCCCGGCACCCATCCCCGCGCTGGGCCCTGAAGTCCGTCCCAACTGAGACTTTTCCGACGAACAGGCCCTAATCGGCCCTAAGAAACGGATGAGGGTCCGTTGTGGTTCGGGCTCCACGTCCGGGTTGCGGCTAGCCTGGGGGCGACCTTTGCCCTTGGACAGAAATAGGAAGCGAATAGATGCACGGAACCCGTGGAAAGGTATTCGGCGTGGTGGCCGCCCTCGCCGCCGCCGGCCTGCTCGCCGCGTGCGGTAGCAATGACTCGACCGCCAAGAGCACTCCCACGCTGAGCGCCACCAAGACCACGGCCGCCGCCTCCGGTGCCGCCACGCCGTCGGCCGATCAGCAGGCCCCCTCGGCCGCGCCCGACGGCGGGACGACCCAGCGCCCGGAGCCGATCCCGAGCCAGTTCCTGACCACACCGCCCGGTTCCCCGGCGCTGACGGACAAGGAGAAGGGCTTCCTCGAGGAGCTGAAGAAGGCCGGCATCACCCCGGGTTCCTCGGACATCGCCATCACCGCGGCGAATCTGGTCTGCCAGGGCAAGGCGGAGAACGCGCCACAGGACCAGATCATCACGTACGTGACCGCCATCGCCGGCTCCGACCCGGCCTTCGATCCGGCCAAGATGTCGGTCGAGCAGGCGGGTAAGACCTACTACGACGTCGCCACGAAGAGCTACTGCAACAAGTGACGACACGACGCCGAAACGGACGACGCCGGACCCGGCCCGTAGGTTGCCTGCTCCTCGCCATCGCCGCGATCGTGATCGTGGTCGTGGTGGCGCTGCTGCTGTGGTACCTGCTGGCTGGCCGGCTGCGGCTGCCCGGCCCCAAGCCGCCGGGACCCACCCGTCCGAGTTCGCAGCCGGCCGCCTGCCCGGATGTGCTGCTGCTGTCCATTCCGGGCACCTGGGAGTCGAACGCCACCGACGACCCCTACAGTCCGACCGCGAACCCGGCGTCGCTGATGTTGAACATCTCCAACCCGATTCGGGCCAAGTTCCCGAACGAACGGCTCGAGGTCTACACCGTTCCCTACGTCGCCCAGTTCTCGAATCCGGTCGCCATTCCGCCGGACGGGCAGGCGTCGTACAACAACAGCCGGTCCGAGGGCGCCAAGCGGGCTTCGGAGAAGCTGGCCAAGACCCACGCCGACTGCCCGCTCACCACCTTCGTGCTGGCGGGCTTCTCGCAGGGCGCGGTGATCGCGGGTGACGTGGCCGCGCAGATCGGCGCGGGCAAGGGCCCGGTGCCCGAGGACCTGGTGCTGGGTGTGACCACCATCGCCGACGGCCGCCGCGATATCGGCGACCCGGGCGAGGCCACGGCCATCGGACCGTCCCCGGCGGGCGTCGGCGCGGAGATCGCGCTGCGGGGGCTGAACGTGCCGGGCATCACCATGACCGGACCGCGCGGCGGCTTCGGCAAGCTGTCCGACCGGGCCTTCACCATCTGCGCCGCAGGCGATTTGATCTGTGATTCGCCCCGGCAGGCGCTCAACCCCGGGAACATCCTCGGCAGCCTGAACATCCTGGTCAAAGCCGCGGGCAACCCGGTCCACAGCCTGTACAACGGCTACCAGGTGGACGACAACGGGACCACCGCCACCCAGTGGACGGTGAACTGGGCCTCCGGTCTCATCGAAAACGCCCCGCACCCAGCGCATACGTGAGTGAATGGTGACCCCCACCGACCAACCCCCCAGTTTGGGGGTCACCCGGTAAAGTGCTCCGGGTTGCGACACTGCCGAGACCCGGTGGGTGCGGCAACTCACATCCCTGTCCTAGTTGTGTCCTATCCGGGGCGCTCCCCACCCATTTGGAGGCATTCGCGCCGGTGAAGCCATAGTCCAGTGGTGTGAGCTGGGAGATGTTCGGCCGCTCCGAAGCATGGCCGGATCGCTCCTCTGTAACATGTCCCTGGCTCGAGAACATCTAGCCAATAGACGGTCACCGCGCAGACCGCAACGAAATTCTGCAGGTTGTCTCTCATGGAGCTCCCGCGGGCGAACACAGTCGGGGCCTCACAGGTAACAGCGGCAAGCAGCCGTTCCATGCCGCGTGTGCCTCGGAGGAGAAGAAGGAATGGACGAGACTTTCGACGATTACCTCGACGAAACGGGGAACATCACGATTCCCGAGGGACGTACCCTCGTCGACTACGTCGAGATGCACACTGCGGGCAATGACGCGAACGACCTTGCCTACCGCTACATCGACTACTCACGCGAGCGCGACGGTGAGTATCAGGACCTCACTTGGAGCCAGTTCGGCACCCGGCTGCGCGCGGTGGCCGCCCGACTGCAGCAGGTGACCAAGCGGGGCGATCGGGTCGCGATCCTGGCCCCGCAGGGCCTGGATTACGTCATCTCCTTCTTCGCGGCGATCTACGCGGGCACCATCTCGGTGCCGCTGTTCGATCCGGACGAGCCGGGCCACACCGACCGGCTGCACGCCGTGCTCGGTGACTGCACGCCGTCGGCGATCCTCACCGCGAGCTCCTCCGCCGCCGGTGTGCGGCAGTTCTTCCGCGCGTTGCCCGCGGCCCAGCGCCCGCGCATCATCGCGGTCGACGCCATCCCCGATAGTGTCGGTGAGTCCTGGATCCGCCCCGACATCCGCGTGGACGACATCGCCTACCTGCAGTACACCTCCGGCTCCACCCGCGTGCCGGCCGGTGTCGAGATCACCCACCGCGGTGTCGGCACCAATGTGCTGCAGATGGTGAACGCGCTTGATCTGAACGAGAACTCGCGCGGTGTGACCTGGCTGCCGCTCTACCACGACATGGGTCTGCTGACGGTGATCCTGCCCGCCGTGGGCGGCAAGTACATCACCATCATGTCCCCGGCCTCCTTCGTGCGCCGCCCCTCGCGCTGGATCAACGAGCTGGCCGCGGTCTCCGACGGCGCCGGAACCTTCGCCGCCGCACCGAACTTCGCGTTCGAGCACGCCGCCGTGCGCGGTCTGCCCAAGGCGGGCGAGTCGCTGGACCTGTCCAACGTGCTCGGCCTGATCAACGGCTCCGAGCCGGTGACCACCACTTCGATGAAGAAGTTCAACGAGGCGTTCGCCCCGTACGGCCTGCCCAAGACCGCCATCAAGCCGTGCTACGGCATGGCCGAGGCCACCCTGTTCGTGTCGGCCACCCGGCACGAGGACGAGGCCAAGGTCATCTACGTGGACCGCACCGAGCTCAACGCCGGTCGCGTGGTGAAGGTCGAGCAGGGCACCGAGAACGCCATCGCCCAGGTCTCCTGTGGTTACGTCTCGCTGTCGCAGTGGGGCGCCATCGTGGACCCGGAGACCGTCGACGATCCCGAGGGCGCGCGTGAGCTCCCCGAGGGTCAGGTCGGCGAGATCTGGTTGCACGGCAACAACATCGGCATCGGCTACTGGGGCCGCGCCGAGGAGACCCAGAAGACCTTCCGGAACCGCCTCACCAACCGCCTGCCCGAGGGCAGCAACGCCGGCGACGTCCCGCTGGACGGCAACTGGCTGCGCACCGGTGACTACGGCGTCTACGTGGACGGCGAGCTGTACATCACCGGCCGCGTCAAGGACCTGGTCATCGTGGACGGCCGCAACCACTACCCGCAGGATCTCGAGTACTCCGCCGAGGAGGCCTCGACCATGCTGCGTGCCGGTTTCATCGCCGCCTTCGCGGTGCCGGCCAACCAGCTGCCCGCCGAGGTCTTCGCGCAGGACAGCCACTCCGGTCTGAGCTACGACGCCGACGATGCCAGCGAACAGCTGGTGATCGTGGCCGAGCGCGGCCCGGGTGCGGGCAAGGCCGATCCGGGTCCGATCGCGGACGCGGTCCGCGCGGCCATCTCCACCCGGCACGGTGTCACCGCACGTGACATCCTCCTCGTGCCCGCCGGGTCGATTCCGCGTACCTCCAGCGGCAAGATCGCGCGTCGGGCCTGCAAGGCGGAGTACATCGGCGGGACGCTGCGGGGTGGTTACAAACAGCAGGCATTCCCCGATGCACCAGACGAGGAGTGAGACGACAGTCTCATAGTTGGATGGCGCGAGCCGATAAGGTTCGCGCCATTCATGCATGAAAACACCGCCGCGCACCGTAAGCAGACAGGTAGCTTGAGGAACTGATGGCTGAGAACGAGGGCACGGACCCCACCCAGACGACCGGTGAAGCGTCGACCCCGGATGCCGCGAAGAAACCCGCGGTGACCGACATGTCGGTGGCGGACCTGCGGGAGTGGTTGCGCCGCTGGGTCGCCGACGCGACCGGGCAGCCGATCGACAACATCACCGTGGACCGGCCGATGGAGGAATTCGGCCTGGCGTCCCGTGACGCTCTCGCGCTGGGCGGCGACATCGAGGAGCTCACCGGGGTCGTGCTGAACGCGACCATCGTGTACCAGCACCCGACCATCGGTTCGTTGGCGGAACGAATCATCAACGGGGAGCCCGACCTTCCGGCCGACGCGGCCGACGACTCGTTCTACACCCAGGGCTTCCAGCCCGGCGAAGCGCACGACATCGCGATCGTCGGCTTGTCCACCCGTCTGCCGGGTGCGGGTGATACACCCGAATCCACCTGGGAATTCCTGATCAACCGCGGCGACGCCATCCGCGACCTACCCGAGGGCCGCTGGTCGGAGTTCCTGACCGATCCCCGCGTCGCGGAGCAGGTCGCCAACTCGAACGTCAAGGGTGGTTACCTCGACCAGTCCGTTCTCAAGAGCTTCGACGCCGAGTTCTTCGCCACGTCGCCGGTCGAGGTCGAGCGGATGGATCCGCAGCAGCGGCTCGCGCTCGAGCTGACCTGGGAGGCGCTCGAGCACGCCAGGATTCCCGCCAACACGCTCAAGGGTGAGCAGGTCGGCGTCTTCATCGGCTCCACCGGCAACGAGTTCGGCATCATCGCCGGCATGGCGGCCGGGAACGTCGATCCGGGCACGCCGCTCTCCGCTGAGGGCTACGTCATCATGGGTGCGGTTTCGGCCATCATCCCGAACCGCGTCTCCTACTTCTTCGACTTCCGTGGCCCGTCGGTGGCCGTCGACACCGCGTGCTCGTCGTCGCTGGTCGCGGTGCATCAGGCGGTCCGGGCGCTCCGCGGTGGTGAGGCCGATGTGGCGCTGGCCGGCGGCGTGAACGTGCTGCTGTCCCCGGCCGCGACGCTCGCTTTCGACGCCAATGGCGGTGTGTCGAAAGACGGTCACATCAAGGCGTTCTCGTCGGACGCCGATGGCATGGTGCGTTCCGAGGGAGCCGGTCTCGTGGTCCTCAAGCGCCTGGCTGACGCCGAGCGCGACGGCGACACCATCTACGCGGTCGTCAAGGGCTCCGCGATCAACAGCGACGGCCGTTCCAACGGCCTGCTGGCTCCCAACCCGGACGCCCAGGCCGAGGTGCTGCGCCGGGCCTACCGCGATGCCGGGATCCTGCCGTCCATGGTCGATTACCTCGAGGCGCACGGCACCGGTACTCCGATCGGTGACCCGATCGAGGCGGATGCGCTCGGCCGGGTCCTGGGCCGGGGCCGCGAGGCGGACAAGCCCTTGCTGCTGGGTTCCGCCAAGACCAATTTCGGTCACCTCGAGGCCGCCGCGGGCGCGGCGAGCCTCGCCAAGGTGATCATGGCGTTGCAGCACAACGTCATTCCGCCGCACATCAACTACGCCGGTCCGAGCCCCTTCATTCCGTTCGACCAGGCGCACCTGAAGATCACCGATCAGTCGACGGAATTCCCGCGCTACAGCGGTAAGGCCACCATCGGCATCAACGGCTTCGGCTTCGGTGGCACCAACGCGCACGTCGTGGTCCAGGAGTACGTGCCGGTCGCGGCCGCGCCCGCCGCGGCCGACGAGGCGCCCGCGGATCAGGACGTCGAGAGCACCGATGTGGTCGCCGAGGCCGAGGCCATCGCGGAAGCCGCTGTGCCGGAGCCGGAGTGGGGCCATCGCGAAGAGCCGATGCCGCTGATCATCCCGGTGTCGGGCTACCTGCCTTCGCGCCGCAAGCGTGCCGCCAAGGATCTGGCCGACTGGCTGGAATCCGAAGCCGGACAGGCCACTCCGCTCGCCGATGTGGCCCGCGTGCTGGCCAAGCGCAACCACGGTCGTTCGCGCGGCGTGGTCGTCGCCAAGACGCACGAGGAAGCCATCGCGGGCCTGCGGGCCATCGCCGAGGGCAAGCCGGGCAACAGCGTCTACACCGCCGATTCCCCCGCCGCTCGGGGCGCGCTGTGGGTGATGGCCGGTTTCGGTGCGCAGCACCGGAAGATGGGCAAGCAGCTCTACCTGGAGAACTCGATCTTCCGCAAGGCTGTCGACCAGGTGGACGAGCTGGTCGTGGACGAGGCCGGGTACTCGGTTCGGGAGATGATCCTGGACGACGAGCAGGACTGGGACATCGGCACCGGTCAGGTCGGCACCTTCGCCATTCAGGTGGGTCTGGCCTCGGTGCTGCGCGCGCACGGCGCCGAGCCCGAGGGCGTGGTCGGTCACTCGCAGGGTGAGGTTGCGGGAGCGTACATTTCGGGCGGTCTGCCGCTCGAGGACGCGGTCCGGGTGATCTGCGCGCGTTCGCGGCTGATGGCCGAGGGCGAGGCCATGATCACCGACGATCAGGTCCGCAACATGGCCCTGGTGGAGTACTCCGCCGAGGACATCGCCAGGCTGCAGGAGCCCGAGTTCCCCGACATCGAGGTCGCGGTCTACGCCGCCCCCACCAACACGGTGATCGGCGGCATGCCGGACCAGGTGCACGCGATCGTGGCGCGCGCCGAGTCGGAGGGCAAGTTCGCCCGCGTGCTGCAGACCCGCGGCGCGGGTCACACCTCGCAGATGGACATGCTGCTGGGTGAGCTCGCCGCGGAACTGGCCGGCATCGAGCCCACCAAGCTCAAGCGCGACCTGTACTCCACCGTGCACGCGGCGGCCGTCTACCGCGGCGGCAACCCGCCGGTGCACGACGTCGACTACTGGGTCATGAACATGCGTGGCTCGGTGTACTTCACCAATGCCATCCGCCAGGCCGTGGACAACGGCATCACCACCTACCTCGAGCTGGCCCCGAACTCGGTGGCGCTCATGCAGGTGATGGGCACCACCTTCGCGGCGGGCGTGCACAACGCCGCGCTCATCCCGACGCTCAAGCGTAAGGAGGACGAGGTCGCCGGTGTGGTCTCCGCGCTGGCGCAGCTGTACGTGCAGGGTCACAAGGTGGACCTGGCCTCGCTGCTGCCCGCCGGTGATTTCGCCGCCGTACCGCGCACCGCGTTCCTGCGTAAGGAGTACTGGCCCAGGGTGACCGGCGGCTTCGGCGGCTCGGGCAACGCCGGGGTCCCGGGTGCGCACGTGTCGCTGCCGGACGGCCGCCACGTCTGGGAGGTGCAGGCCTCGGCCGTCACCGATCTGGCGGCGCTGGTGAATGCCGCTGCCGCGCAGGTGCTCTCGGATGTCACCGTCGGCGCCTCGCTCGCACACGAGGCGATTCCGGCCGATGGCACCCTGACCACGACGCTCACCCCGCATCCGGGCGGCGCGTCGGTGTCGGTGCACGCCAAGGCCGGCAACGCCTTCCGTCCGCTCTTCGACGCCGTCGTCACCTCCGGCGCCCCGCTGCCGGAATCGGCTGTGGCGCAGCCGGCCGTGGCCGTCGAGTCGGCTCCGGCAGTCGAGGTTGCCGAGGCTGCCGGTGAGCGCTGGGATCCCAACGGCACCCAGACCATCGAGGCGCGCCTGGCCATCATCGTGGCCGAGTCCATGGGTTACGCGGTCGAGGACCTGCCCATGGAGATCCCGCTCATGGAGCTGGGCCTGGATTCGCTGATGGCCATGCGCATCAAGAACCGCGTCGAGTACGAGTTCGACATCCCGCAGCTGCAGTTGCAGGCCGTGCGCGACGCCAGCCTGCTCGAGGTCGGCAAGGTGCTGCGCTACGCGCTGGAGAACCGCGAGCAGCTCGCGGACATCGCCGCCCGCCAGGCCGCCGGCGAGGACATCGCCGTCGACGCCGACTTCATCACCGCCGCGCGGACCGCGATGGCCGAGGGCAAGGATCCGGCGGCGCTGCTGCCGAAGGTCGAGACCACCTCTCCGGTGGCCGAGGCCGAGGCGATCGTCTCCGAACCTGTTGTCGCAGACTACGAGGCGTCCGCGCCGGTGGCCGAGACCGACGCCGACAACGTCCCGCCGCGCAACGCGCCCGAGCGACTGGTGTTCGCGACCTGGGCACTGGTGACGGGCAAGTCGGCAGGCGGCATCTTCAACCCGTTGCCGAAGCTCGACGACGAGTCCTTCGGCAAGCTGGTGGCTCGGCTGTCGGAACGTGCCAAGGCGCAGATCGATGCCGAGCGGATCCGCGCCTGCGACACCATCGAGCAGATGTCGGACGTGGTCGCGGAGTACCAGGAGCACAGTGACGACGTCGAGGGCTTCGTCCGTACCCTGCGTGCGAAGGAAGTCGGATCGAACGCCGTGCCGGTCTTCGTGTTCCACCCGTCGGGCGGTAACACCCTGGTGTACGAGCCGCTGCTGAAGCGGCTTCCGGCCGGAACGCCGATGTTCGGTTTCGAACGGGTCGACGGCACCATCGATGAGCGTGCGCGTCAGTACATTCCGGAGATTCGCAAGCGTCAGCCGGAGGGGCCGTATGTTCTCTACGGCTGGTCGCTGGGCGCGGTGTTCGCACTGACAGTCGCGCAGATCATGCGTGCTGAGGGCGCGGACGTTCGCCTGGTCGGTCTGATCGATCTGGCGATTCCAGTTGAGCCGGAGGTGGATACGCTCGAGGCGCGGGTGGAGCGCATGCGCCGGTACCAGTCCTTCGCGCAGAAGACCTACGGCTTCGCCGGTGAACTCGACGATGAGCAGCTGGAGGAACTGGCTGCGGCGTCGGACGAGGACCAGATCCAGATCATCATGGAGCTCGTGAAGTTCGCGGGTGCGAACATTCCGGGTGGTGTGATGGAGCACCAGCGCACCTCGTTCATCGAGGGGCGAGAACTTCAGAAGGTCGAGCTCTCGAACTACGACGGCGATGTGACGCTCTACCTCGCCGACCGCTACCACGACGGAATCATCGAGCTGGAGCCCCGCTTCGGCGATCGTCGCCCGAATGGTGGTTGGTCGGAGCACATTCCGGCGCTCGAGGTCATCCATATTCCGGGTGACCATCTCCAGATCATCGATGAACCGCGGATCGCGGCCATCGGTGCCGACCTCACCAAGAAACTCGGGGAGATCGACACCACCGGGAAATAGCACCACCGCGTCACGGGTTCTGCGAAAGTAGGTTTTTGCCGAAAGGAGTCCAGTGAGCACCACCGCCGATAAACTCGCCGACCTTCGAAGCAAGCTCGACATCGCGAGGGAACCGGCGGGGGAGGCAGGCATCGCCAAGCGGGCGCGGAAGTCCATTCCGTCCGCCCGCGACCGCATCGACATGCTGCTGGACGCCGGAACCTTCGTGGAAATCGGTGCGCTGGTGCGCAATCCGGGCGACAAGAAGGCGCTCTACGGCGACGGCGTGGTCACCGGGCACGGTTTGGTGGAGGGCCGCCCGGTGGCGGTCTTCTCGCACGACCAGACCGTGTACGGCGGTTCGGTCGGCGAGATGTTCGGCCGCAAGGTCGCCGGCATCATGGAATTCGCGGCCAAGGTGGGCTGCCCGGTGGTCGGCATCAACGACTCCGGCGGCGCCCGCGTGCAGGAGGCGGTGACCTCGCTGGCCTGGTACGCCGAGCTGGGCAGACGCCAGGAACCGTTGTCCGGCTTGGTGCCCCAGATCTCGATGATCCTGGGCAGCTGCGCGGGCGGCGCGGTGTACGCGCCGATCAATACCGACGTCGTGGTCGCCACCGAAGAGGCGTACATGTTCGTCACCGGTCCCAAGGTGATTCGCGAGGTCACCGGCGAGGATGTCAGTCTCGAGGAGCTGGGCGGCGCGAATTCCCAAGCGCAGTACGGCAATATCCACCACGTGGCCCGGGACGAGAAGGCCGCGTTCGAGTGGGTGCGCGACTACCTCGGCTACCTGCCCTCCAGCTGCCAGGAGTTTCCGCCGGTGGTGAATCCCGGTCTGGAACCGGAGATCACGGAGTCGGACCGGGAACTCGAGGCCATCGTGCCCGACGCCGACAATGCCGGCTACGACATGCACGAGGTCCTGCTGCGCATCTTCGACGACGGCGACTTCCACGAGTTCGGTGAATCCGCGGGCCGCAATGTGATCTGCGGTTTCGCGCGGGTGGACGGGTGCAGTGTCGGCGTGGTCGCCAATCAGCCCCTGGTCTACGCGGGCGCGCTCGACGCCCGGGCCTCGGACAAGGCCGCACACTTCGTGCGACTCTGCGACGCCTTCGAGATTCCGCTGGTCTTCGTCGTGGACACGCCCGGCTTCCTACCCGGCGTGGAGCAGGAGAAGATCGGCGTCATCAAGCGGGGTGGCCGGTTCATCTTCTCGTTCGTGGAGGCGACGGTCCCGAAGGTGACCGTGGTGATCCGCAAGTCCTACGGCGGCGGTTACGCGGTGATGGGCTCCAAGCAGCTGGGCGCGGATGTGAATCTGGCCTGGCCGACGGCGCGGATCGCGGTCATGGGCGCGGAGAGCGCGGTGTCGCTGATCGGGGCGAAGACCTTGGCGGCGGCGCCGGAGGATCAGCGTGCCGACATGCGCAAGCAGATGATCGATTTCTACAACGCGACGGTGGCGACGCCGTGGGTGGCGGCCGAGCGCGGCTATATCGACGCGGTCATCGAGCCGTCGAGTACTCGCCTGGAAATCCGGCGGGCGCTGCACTTGCTCAAGGACAAGAGAATTCCTCGCAACCCGCGCAAGCATCACCTGCTTCCGTTGTAGATTCCGAAACCATTGCGGGTCGCTCTCAGTTGTGAAAAGCTCGCATTTCATTTTGAAATGCGAGCCTTGGGAGCGAAGCGCTAATGGCTACCCGTCGAATTCGGCAACTCATCATCGGTGGCGCGGCCACCGCCGCCACCGCTCTGGCGGTCGTCTCCGCACCGACCGCGTCCGCGGTGACCTTCGGAATCACGGGTGTCAACGGCCTGGCGCACGTCGGCACGACGTATACCCTCAGCACCCATGTCGGCGGCACGAACGCGGGGACGCAGGTGGGCTTCTGGGTCGTGAACCCGGGTAGCAGCACCGTGGTCAGCCTCGGCGCCGTTCCGGTCGACGCCTCGGGCAACGCGAGTGTGACCTGGTCCCCGTCGGCAGCCGGGCAGTACACCTTCACCGCCAATGACGATCTCACTGTCGGCGCCAACGGCGGCTCGACGCTCAGCATCCAGGCCACCGCGGTGCCCGAGGGCAGCATGGGCGGCACCGGCAGCTTCAGTGCGATCCCGGTCATCGGCGGACCGCTGGTGACCTTGATGAAGCTGATGGGCCTGGTCTAGGCGGCTCGCCGATTGGGCTGAATCTATGGGCTGTAAGGCACGAATGTGAGAGCCTTCAGCTATGAGTACCTCACCGCTGGCGCTACTCGAAGGCGGGCCGGAAGGCCTCGAAACACGGATCGTTCGGATCACTCCACCGGGCGTCGAACTGCGGGTCGCGTACGGGAACGGGTACGAGCGTTTCAAAGTGACGTCACGGTGGCAGGACACTCCGGACGGCAGTTTGCCCGTCTACGAGTGGTTCGCCCACGTGGACGCCGAGAAGTAGCCGCCCCCGGAATTCGATCGGCCCGCATCATGGCAGTGGCCGCCCGCTTCGTCGCGGGCGGCCACCGAATGCCTGACGCCTCGGGTCAGAAGACCCGCATCTTGCCCGGTGACCAGAACCCGGAGCGGTTCACCACGTGGGTGTCGATCTGCGCCGGCTTGGGGAAGTCGCCCTTGCCCGGATCGGCCGGATTCGAGTAGTACGGCACGTACTGCTCCAGCGAACCCCAGTCGCGGTCGTAGTTGTCCTTCAGATACGTCGGGACCGTCTTCGACGACGCCAGCATCTGCGCCCAGCCCAGCGGGCCACCGAATTCCTGCGCCTGCCAGGTGTTGGTGGAACTGATCGCCAGCGGGCGATCGGGCAGGATGCGGTACCCGGGAGCCGCGTCGACCACACCGTTGTGGTGGTCGAACGGGTGCTGGCACGGGAACTGCAGGCCCACCGCCCAGTCCAGCAGGATCGGCTGCGTCCGGCCCAGGTAGCTGTCGAGCGACACCAGCTTCGGCACCCGCGGCGGCGTGAACGCCAGCCACTGATCACCGATCAGGATCGGGTCGTTGGCCCGGATGCGCACCACATTGGCGTCGTCGGACAGCGCCGAGAACGGGATGCGCAGGTTCCGCCAGGACGGCGCGGGGCCGATGTCCAGCGGTCGGTAGGCCCGGATCTCACCGAGGCTGCCGTCCGGATTCCGGTGCGCGTACTCCAGGAAGATGTCCTGGCCGTAGGTCATATTGCCGGTGTCGTCGAACGACATCGCGCGCCCGGCCGCCGAGATGACGATCAGCGGGGAGTCGTCCGAACGCTGCGGCAGCTGGTACCAGCTCGAGGTGAGCGAGGCGGGCTGCTGCACGCCGTCCTGGTAGCTGCCCATCACCGGGGTGGTGGCCGGGTCCAGGCCGAACGGCAGCGCCACGGTCGACCCGTTGACGCCCTGCGCGCCCTTGCCGCCGCCGGTGCCCGCGTTCTGGCCCTCCTCGAAGGCCGGGCCGACGGTCTGGGTGGAGGTGTTGCCGGTACCCGGCTTCACCTCGACGGCGTCCGCGTCGAGCTTGGTGGCGACCCCGTTGGGGGAGAAGCCGACCGGGTTCTCCCCGGCCAGCGGGTCGCCGTTCAGCGGCGGGTGGGCGGGGTCGATGATCGGGGTCAGGTTGCCGCTGTTGACATTGCCCTCGACCAGCACGTCATTGGCCAGGCCGCAGGTCTTGCCGGTGACCGCGTCGATGTTCGAGCGGGCCAGCGAATAGGCCGGGTACTGCTGCACCGCGCCCTTGAGCAGCGACACCACCTCGAAGATCACCATGAGCGCGGCGACCACGGTGAGCGGAATCGCGGCGAACCGGCGGATCCGCTTGCCGCGCCGGGTCTTCCCGTTCTCCATCGGCTTGGCGTAGCCCTCGCGCAGCGACTGCCAGGCCACCACGGCCAGCGCCAGCCCGAACAGCATGAGCATCAGGGTGTTGGACTGGAAGCCGTGCAGGGAGACGGTCTTGTCGTACCACGGCACGCCGTAGCTGGAGACGTACCAGTAGCCGTTGATGCCGGAGAAGGCGACGGCGAGGGTGAACAGCAGCCCGGCCAGGAAGACCGAGCGGTTCTTGCGGGACCGCAGCGCGGTGGCGGACACCGCGACGGCGGTCACCGCGGCCAGCGAGCCCGCGATGCCGGCGTACGAACCGAAGTGGTGGGTCCACTTGGTCGGGTTGAACATCATGAAGAAGATGGTTCCGAAGACCACGCCCATGAGGCGCCAGGTCGGCGCGCTCGCGATGCCCGGCACCTGTCGCCGGCGCAGCAGCACCAGCATGGTGGTCATCAGGCACAGGATCATGAGCAGGAACGCGAAGCGGCGGGCCAGCGAGCCGTCCACCGTCTCGACGAACAGGTAGTAGTAGCGCAGATAGTCCTTGTACCAGGCCAGGTTCGGCCCGGTCACCTGCCGCACCCGGTTGGCCTCCATGATCCCGGCGAAGGTCTGATCGGCGAAAACCGCCACCAGCACCAGGGTTCCGGCGGCCGTGATGGGGGCCAGCAGCGCCACGTCACCGAACTGCTTGCGCCGCCGCACCACGATGGCGACCAGCGGCCGGATGCCCGCGAGCAGAGCCGCGACACACATCAGACCGGTCGGCGCCGCCGCCAGCGTGAACGCCGCCACCAGCACCGCGACCGCGGCGGGCAGCAGTCGCGAGGTCGCGATGGCCCGCTCGATGGAGACCCAGGTCAGCAGTGCGCCCAGGGCCACGATCGGCTCCGAGCGCAGGCCGTTGTCGTAGGGCAGCCAGAAGGCCAGGAACACCAGGCCGCCGGTCCACAGCGCGACCTTGGACCGCGCCACCGCATTGCCCAGGCGCGGCACCACCTCGCGGCTGATCACCAGCCAGCACAGGATTCCGCAGAGCAGCGCGGGAATTCGCACCCACGGGCTGGCGGTGGAGACCTCGGCGAAGGCCTGGATGACGTAGTAGTACCAGCCGAACGGCGCTTCCGGCACGCCGAACCAGCGGAAGTAGTTGGCCAGGTAGCCCGCGTGCGGGGCGACCCGCACCATGGTCAGGATGTAGCCGTCGTCGGAGGTGTTGGCGCCCACGAAATGCCACAGCAGCAGGGTGCCGATGATGCCGCCGTCCGCCCAGGTCGGCTTCAGCCAGTGCGCGGGCAGGATGCGCCGGTGCCCGCGGCCGTCGCTGGTGTCCAGCACCGCGAGCGCGCCCATGGCCAGCAGGGTGAGCAGCACGGCGGCGATGATCGCGACCAGCTTGATCAGCGTCGGCGAGGACGAGTACCGCGAGTCCACCGTCATGTGGAACGAAAGGCCCTCCGGGACGCCGCCTTTCATATCGGTGAAGACGCCCACCACCTGCGGCCGCAGGTCGCCCAGCAGCCGGCCCTCGATCGGCACGGTGACCAGTTCCCGGCCGCCGTCGGGGGTGGTCTTCTCGACCGTGCGGGTGACGCCCTCGAAGCCGGCGTAGGTCTCCTTGCTGTCGGAGGTGATGACGAGCTTCGAGCACTCGTTCATCTCCGCGCGGGTGGCGGTGGCCACCACGGCATTCCGGTCCAGCACGTCCACGCTGTCGCCCGAGACGCGGACGAACATGGCCTCCAGGTCCGCGCCCTTGCCCTGCGGCGGCGCCGTTGCCAGCAGGATGCCGCCGCGCGGATCCAATTGCCCGACCGCGGAACAGGGGATGGTGACGTTCACGTCGATCGGCACCTGTGACACCAGTGCCGCCTGCACCGGATCGAGCGAACCGCGCTGCGGCCAGCTCACCTCCGCCTGGGTCTGCTGCACCGGCAGGAACGGCGTCGCCAGCGCGAACAGCGCCCCGAGCAGGCCCGCGACGATCGCTATCAGCTTCGCTACCCGGTAATCACGCGGGTTCGCGGGGTCGGTCGCCGGAGGGTTCGGCTTCGTGAGCACTGCGGAGGCGTCTGGCACGGTTGCTGATCGTATCTGTCCTCTCTGAGAGTGGCGGTGTTCACTGCCGCGCCGTCGCGGGCATGGTGTGAATAAACCCGAAAGCCCGCCCGGAACAGCGTTCCGAGCGGGCTTTTCGCGGCTTCTACTTGGCCTTGATCGGCGAGTCCTTGGCCAGGCCCGATCGGGTCTCCACGGTCACGTCCAAGGTGGGGCGTGAATTCGCGTTCGGGGCATACGGGGTGAACTTCTCGAGGCCGCCCCAGTCCCGTCGCCAGTCGTGGTTCAGGTACGACGGCCGGGTCTCGGACTGCAGCAGCAGACCGGTCCAGCCGAGCGGGCCGCCGCCGATGTCGTCCTGCCAGGCATTGGAGGCGTCCTGGCCCACGCGGTCGGGCAGGATGCGCCATTCGGGCACCTCGGCCACGCCGTCGTGGTGGTCGAACGGGCGCTGGCACGGGAACGCGAGGCCCACGTGCCAGTCCTCGAGCACGGGGGCCTGGTCGCCGACAAGGGAATTCAGCGTCCGCAGCTCGGGCAGCCGGGGCGGGGTGACCGCCAGCCACTGGCGTGGTGTGATGTCGGCGTCGTTCAGGACCAGGCGAATCGCGTTCGCGCCCGCGGGAATCTGGTCCAGCGGGATACGCAGATTGCGCCAGGACGGGTTCGGGCCGATGTCGATGGGCCGGATCTGGCCGACATCGCGGACCTCGCCCGCGGCGTCGCGGGTGCCGTACTCGACGATCAGATCCTGTCCATAGGTCTGGACGCCGTCCTTGTCGAAGGACTTGATGCGGCCCGCCGCGGTCACCACCAGCACCTGGTAGGCCGGGTTGTCGCGCACCGAGTTCAGCTTCTCGGCGTTGTACCACTGGGTGGTGAGCTTCGAAACCTGCTGCTCGCCATCGGTGTAGCTGCCCAGCACCGGGGTCTTGGCCGGATCCAGACCGAAGGGCAGGGCGACCGAGCTGCCGTTGATACCGGCCTGCTCGCTCTTGCCGCCGCCGGTGCCGGCCCCGGTGGTCTTGGAGGTCTTGTTGCCGGACTTGTCGTTCACCGAGTTGGCGCCGCCGGTGACGGTCTCCTCGGCGTCCGCGGTGAGGTCGGTGGCCACGCCGTTGGGGGTGAACCCGGTGTTCTGCGCGGCCAGGCCGTCGGCGTCGGAGCCGGTCCACGGGTGCAGCAGCGACCCCGCGGTATCGGTCTCCACCAGCACCTCGTTGGCCAGGGCGCACGAATCACCCTTCAGCGCGCGCAGATTCGACTGGGCGATGGAGTAGGCCGGGTACTGGCCGACGGCCGCCTTGGCCAGCGACAACACCTCGAACAGCACCAGGACCGCCGCCGCGATGGTGAGCGGCATGCTGGCGAACTTGTCGAAGCCGCGCACCGGCCGCGGCGTCATATACGGCTCCCGGAAGTGCTGGTAGGCCGCGATCAGCAGGCACAGCACCGCCAGCCCCAGGAACAGGGTCGAGAACCCCTTGCCCGCGACGAGCGGGGCTTTGTCGAACCACGGCACGCCGTAGCTGGACACGTACCACCAGCCGTTGGATCCGGTGAAGGTCATGGCCAGCAGGAAGAACACCGCCGCCGTGAACAGCGTCCGGTTGCGCGGCGAGCGAATCCCGTTGACCCCCACCGCGACCGCGGCCAGCGCCGCCAGCGATCCCGCCAGGCCCGCGTACACGCCGAAGTGGTGGGTCCACTTGGTGGGCGTGAACATCATCAGGAACAGCGACATGAACACGATGCCCAGCACCCGCGCCGACGGACCCCGCGAGGTGCCCGGGATGCGGCCGTTCTTGCGCAGCATCACCATCACGCACACGCCCAGGCTCAGCAGCATGGCGAGGATGCCGAACCGGCGGGCCAGTGAGCCGTCGGGGGAGAGCATGAGCAGCGCGTCCCAGCGAGTGCGCTCGTCGAACCAGGCCACATTGGGGCCGATCAGGGTGCGCACCCGGGTGGCCTCCATGACCGAGGCCAGGGTCTGATCACCGAAAACGACCACCAGCACCAGGGCTCCGGCCGCGATGCCGGGCGCGAGCAGCGCGCCGTAGCGCAGCAGCCACGAACCGCGCTGCTGCCCGGCGCGTTTGATGATCACCATGAGCACCGGCCGCGCGCCCGCGATCAGGGCGGCGATGCAGATCAGGCCGGTCGGCCCGGCGGCCAGCGAGAAGGCCGCGATCAGCACGCCGACGGCCGCGGGCAGCAGCCGCCCGGTGGCGATCGCGCGTTCGATGGAGCACCAGGTCAGCAGCGCGCCCGCCGCGATCAGCGGTTCCGGTCGCAGGCCGTTGTCGTAGGGCATCCAGGCGGCCAGGAACACCAGGCCGGCGGTCCAGATCGCGACCTGGTCGCGGCGCACCCGGGAGCCCAAGCGCGGCAGCACTTCCCGGCTGATCACCAGCCAGCACACGATGCCGGCCAGCAGCGCGGGCAACCGCATCCACGGGCTGGAATCGCTGATCCGGGTCATCCAGGCCAGTACCTCGTACGGCCACCCGAAGGGCGCCTCGGCGACCCCGAACCAGCGGTAGTAGTTGGCCATATAGCCCGAATACTTCGAGGCCCGAGCCATATTCAGGATGTAGCCGTCGTCGGAGGTGTTGGCTCCGATGAAGTGCCACACCACCAGCGTGCCCAGCACCGCGACATCGGCGAGCCGCACCCGCCACCAGTGCGCGGGCAGGAAGCGGCGGGGCTTGCGGCCATCGGCGGTGTCGAGCAGGTGCAGCGCGTACAGCGACAGCAGGGTGAACAGCACCGCGCCGATGGTCGCCAGCCGCTTGAGCCAGGTCGGGCTGGAGGTGAAGCGCGCGTCGATCTGCACGGTGGCGGAGGCGTTCCCGAGCTGCTCCCGCTTCAGATCGGTGAACAGGCCCACCACCTGCGGGCGGGTGTCGCCGCCGACGGTGCCGACGAACGGCGTCCCGTCCTTGCGCGCGACCCCGGCGAATTCCACCCGGGTCTGGGTGGCGTCGGAGTGCACGGTCACGGCACCGCAGTCGCCGATCTCGGCGACGGGCGCGGACAGCAGCGGAATCAACCGCACCAGCACCGAGAGGACGGGTCCCTTGCCGGGTTCGTCGGTGACCTTGACGACCAGGCCCTTGGTCTCGGCCTGCCCGGAGGCGGCGGGCACCGTCGAGAACAGCGTCCCGCTCGGCAGCTCCCGCAGCACCTGGCACGGCAGCGTGACGTCCAGGCTCAACGGCACATAGGAGACCAGGGGCGCGGCCACATCGGCCGTATCCCCTTGTGGCCAATGCAGAGTGGGCCGGTCCTGCTGCACCGGCAGGATCGGTGTGATCACCGCCAGCAGGAATCCGAGAAGACCGGACACCAGGGCGAGGATGCGGATGCGGTGGAACGCTCGGGAGTCTGCGCGCACGAAGAACGACTCTATGATGGTTGTTATCCGAACTGGGCGTGGGGCCGGGCCGGAGGACAAGAGGAATCATGACCGAGCTGCGACCTGGCGAAGTTCTCGCCGGGTATGTGATCGCGCGGCGGGTCGGGGCCGGGGGATCGGGCGTGGTCTATGCGGCCCGGCATCCGCGGTTACCCCGGCTCACGGCTCTGAAGGTCTTGAAACGTGACGAGGTCGCCGAAGACGACGAGGTGTGGCGGCGTTTCGAGCGTGAGGCCGATATCGCGGCGCATTTCGACCATCCCAATATCGTGCAGATCTACGACCGCGGCGTCGCCGAGGACCGGTTCTGGATCTCCATGCAGTTCGTGGACGGCGCGGATGCCGGTGAACTGCACCATGTTTCGCCCGAACGGGCGTTGAGCATCGGCGGTGAGATCGGGGCCGCGCTGGATTACGCGCACGGCAAGGGTGTGCTGCACCGGGATGTGAAGCCGTCCAACATCCTCATCGCCGATCCCGAGAGCGGCCGCCCGGAGCGGGCGCTGCTCACCGACTTCGGCATCGCGCGGCTGCGCGACGAGACCACGAAGCTCACCCATACCGGAAATATCTCCGCCACTTTCGCTTTCGCATCACCGGAGCAGGTGAGCGGGAAACCGGTCGGTCCGCGATCTGATCAATACTCGCTGGCCTGCACGCTGTTCGTGCTGCTCACCGACCAGCGGCCCTTCACCGCCGACAATCCACTCGCCTGGGTGCACGCTCATACCCAGGAGAAGCCGCGCCGGCTGAGCGAACTGAACCCGGCGCTCCCGGACGCCCTGGACGACGTGTTCGAGCGCGCCCTGGCCAAGGACCCGGAGGACCGCTTCGACAGCTGCGTGGATTTCGCCTACGCCGCCACCGAGGCGTACTACTCCGATCCGGCCCTGGCCGTCACCGCCCGCGCCCGCCTGCCGCATCCCCCGCCTCGGAGCGTCGGCAGGCGAAGACGGAAACCGCTGTGGCAAGGGCGGTTACAGCGACGCGTGCTGATCCCGGCGGCCGTGGCGGCGGTGACCGCGGCGGGTGTGGGATTCGCTCTCGACCAGGGCAACTCGCCGTCCCCGCCGACCGCGCGGGGGATGGTGCCCGACCGGTTCGTGGGCACCTGGCTGGCCACCGAGGGCCAGACCAACTACCGGCTCACCGTGCAGCAGGCCAAGATCGGTGATCCGGTGCTGTCCAACCGGGTGGACGGCGTGCTGCCCAACGGGTTTCCGTTCCACTGCGAATTCTCCGCCCCGCTCGATCAGGTGCCCGGCGACGGCGACCGGCTCATCATCGGCACCTCCGAGATCGTGGTGCGCGAGCCGTCCAATGCCTGCCGCGCCAACGGGCCCACCACCCTCACCCTGCTGCCCGACGGGCGGGTCAGCCGCAAAACCGATGTGAGCGGCCTGATCACGTACACCAGCGCCGACACCGTGATCTCCTCGTGGGGCCGTGAGGACGCCGCCATCGCCCGTGCCTTCCCCAGCCTGATCGGTCAGCTCGCCGCCAACGGCACCGCGGTCGGCTGGCAGGGCGGGTCCTGCCGTCCCAAGGATCCCGGCCCGGACGAGGCGGTCCAGGGCGCGCACCGGGTGCGCTGCAATGCCGACGACGCCACCGGTCAGCCGCGCTTCGACTTCCTCGACTTCGACACCCGCCCGGGCAAATCGGTGGCCGCGCTGTTCTTCGGCGGCAATGCCCGGGTCACCCCGGTCACGCATCAGGACGTGGCGGGCGATCTCACCGTCACCACGGCGGCCACGGTGGATCCGGCCGTCACCCGGGACAGCGAGACCCAGCGCGCGCTGGCCGCGGTCTCCTTCCCCGACGGTGATCCGCGGTCGCGCTTCGTCATGGTGCTGCACTGGCCGGGGCACACGGTGAACAACCTCCTGACCGACTGGCTCGACAGGGCTCCACTGAAGTAGCAGGGTTCCACTGACGTAGGTAGGTGCGCGATCATGGCCGATCCGAAGCCGGGCGAGGAGATCGCCGGATATGTCATCGAACGCTGGATCGGGGCCGGGGGATCGGGCACCGTCTACGCCGCCCACCATCCCCGGCTACCCCGCCTGGCCGCCCTCAAGGTATTCAACCGCGACGAGGTGGACGCCGACACCGAGGGCTGGCGGCGCTTCGAACGCGAGGCCGACATCACCGCCCGCTTCGACCATCCGAACATCGTGTCGGTCTACGACCGCGGCATGGACGCCGGAAGATTGTGGATCGCCATGCAATTCGTGGCCGGCCCCGACGCCGACGGCGTCACCGGCCTGGCCCCCGAACGGGCGCTGCGCATCGGGGGCGGCATCGCCTCGGCCCTCGACTACGCGCACGGCCAGGGCGTGCTGCACCGGGATGTGAAGCCCTCCAACATCCTGCTCTCCCCGGCCGCCGACGGCCGCCCCGAACGCGCCCTGCTCACCGATTTCGGCATCGCGCGCCTGCGCGACGAGACCACCCACGTCACCAAGACCGGCGATATCTCCGCCACCTTCGCCTTCGCCTCCCCCGAACAGGTCTCGGGCCGCTACCTCGACCCCCGCACCGACCAATACTCCTTGGCCTGCACCCTTTTCGTGCTCCTCACCGGCACCCGCCCGTTCCTGGCCACCGACCTCGCGGGCTGGATCTACGCCCACACCAGCACCCCGCCCCTGCACGTCACCCAGCTCCGCCCGGACCTGTCCGCCGCCTTCGACCCGGTCTTCGACCGCGCCCTGGCCAAACATCCGGACGAAAGATTCCCCAGCTGCACCGATTTCGCCGACGCCGCCTGGCACGCCTGGCAAACAGGTTCCGCGCAAACCATCCTGAACCCGGCCGCCGCGGCCCCGAGCACCCCGCCGCCCGGTTTCGTCACCGACCCGTCCGTCCTACGCTCCCCCCGCACCGACCCGACCCTGCTCCGCTCCTCCCGCACCGACCCCACCGCCCTCGCCGGCGGCTACCGCACCAACCCCGGCGCACCGGCCTATGGCGTCGCCTACGGCGCGCGCACCGGATCCTTCGAAGACGCGCCGCCCCACCGGCATCGAGCCCCCGAACCCGTCCCGGTGTCGACGGGTGTGAGCCGTGGCGTGGTCACCGGCCTGCTGGCCGTGCTGGCCGCCGCCGTGATCGGCGGCAGCGCCATCGTCGTCACCATGAACCTCGAGAGCCACGGAAGATCCTCCGGCACACCGCTGTCCGCCGCGGTCCCGACCGTCGCCTCGGCAGCCCCCACCGCCGTCACCACGGTCGCCGCCACCACCCCACCGGCCCCCGCGGGCCGCGTCCCCTCCGCCTTCGTCGGCGACTGGTCCGGCACCAGCACCGCCAACGCCGACCGCTACCGCCTCTCCATCCGCCAGGGCAACCTCAACGACGTGGTCGTCACCTCCACCGTCCTCCGGGACAGCCGCCCCATCTGCGTCTTCGACTACCGCCTCCTCGGCGTCCCCGGCACCGCCGACATCACCGTGGGCGCGGGCAATCTGGTCACCGGCGACGCCGACGGCTGCCTCGTCCAAGGCACCCACGAACTCGTCCTCACCGACGGCCGCATCACCCGAGCCCTCTCCCGCAGCGGCGCCGTCACCTACACCCGCACCAACTGAGAACCGAAAAGTCCTTCAACCGGCCGGAATTCGATAGGGTTCCCACGACACGCGCGCTTCGGCGAAGATCGACAGGTCGTCGGCGCGCGGTGTCGGCGAGGAATGGAGAAGCGGGGGCATGGCGGAACTCCGTCCCGGTGAGATCGTGGCCGGGCATGTGATTCAGCGGAGGATCGGGACCGGGGGGTCGGGATCGGTCTACGTGGCGCGACATCCCCGATTACCCCGCATGGTGGCGCTCAAGATCATGCACCAGAGCGCGCTGATGACCGAGGCGGACACCTGGCGGCGCTTCCAGCGCGAAGCCGACCTCACCGCCCGCTTCGACCATCCGCACATCGTGTCCGTCTACGACCGCGGCGTCGCCGAGGACCTGCTGTGGATCTCCATGCAGTACGTCGACGGCCCGGACGCCGGACTGCTGCGGGCCGTGGCGCCCGCGCGGGCCCTGCGCATCGGGACCGAGATCGCCGGCGCCCTGGACTACGCGCACGGCAAGGGCGTCCTGCACCGGGATGTGAAGCCCTCCAACCTGCTGCTCGCGCCCGCCGACAACGGTCGCACCGAGCGCGCGCTGCTGACCGACTTCGGCATCGCCCGGCTGCGCGACGAATCCACCAAACTGACCGCGACCGGCGTCATCTCCGCCACCTTCGCCTTCGCCTCACCCGAACAGGTGTCGGGAGCGCCCATCGGACCGCAGTCGGACCAATACTCCTTGGCCTGCACGCTTTTCGTGCTGCTGACCGACCGCCGCCCCTTCGACGCCGATAATCCGCTGGGCTGGGTGCACGCGCACACGGCGGTCGCGCCGCTGCGGCTGAGCCAGGTGCGGCCCGATCTGCCGCGGGCGCTCGACGACGTGCTGAGCCGCGCGCTCGCCAAGGATCCGGCGCAGCGCTACCCGACCTGCACCGACTTCATGAACGCCGCGCGCGACGCCGCGGAGTCCCGAACGCCGACAACCTATTTCGTGACACCGCCGCTGCCGGGCGGCGCGCCGTCGAATCCACCGCCGAACGCCGTCCGGCCCGCGCCACCGGAACCCGCGCCGCCCGCGGCACCCGTTGCCGGTCCGACCCGCCCGCGGCGCGGCGTCCTCGTGGCCGCCCTCGGCGTGCTGTTCGTGGTCACCGCCGGCGGCCTGGGCTACGGCTTGTTCCGCTACCTCGGTTCGGCGGCGGAGGTGACGAACGCGTCCAGCACCCAGGCGTTCTCGCCGGTCTCGACCGTCAGCCCCACCTCCGCCGGTCGCCCGGCGACCGATGGGCAGGTGCCCGGGTCCGTGCTGGGCCGCTGGTCGGCGAAGACCGGCCCCTCGGGCGACGGCGACTACGCGCTGACCATCAACGGCGGCAATATCGGCGACCAGGTCTTCACCCTCACCGAGAAGATCACGCTGCCCGGCGGCGGCCAGGGCATCTGCTCGTACACCGCGCTGCTGGAGTCCAGCAATCTGTCGACCCGCATCTCGGTCGGGGAGTCCCGGCTCGAAACCACCGGCAGCGATCACGGCTGCCCGGTGTCCGCACCCCGGACCGATGTCGAGTTCCGGGGCGGCACGCTGGTTCGCTCCGGTGCGAATTACCCCGGAGCGACCTACACCAAGGTGAGCACGCCGCCGGCGCGCTGACGCGGGGTCAGTGCAGGAGGGTGCGGACGTCCCACAGCCAGACGCCGTCGACGTACTTGGCGGGGAAGCCGAGGAGCTGGTCCAGGGTCAGGCGCAGGGTGTCGGCGTTGTCGGTGGGCGGGAGGACGACGACGTCGGCCTGCCAGTAGCGGAGGTCGACCAGGGCGCGGATGCGGTCGGACTCGTCGATCGCCGGGATCTTGTTGGACTGCTGGGCTTTGGTCAGCAGGGTTGCGGTGGGGCGGTCGTCGGGGCCGTAGCGGCCCTTCTTGGAGGAGCCGGTGGGGCCGACGAAATAGCCTCCGGCGAGGGGGAATTCGAAGCCGGAGTCCACCTGCCAGCGCAGGGCGCGGGCGTCGGGGGCGGTGGGCGGCGGGGCGATGACGACGGAGCCGCCCGAAACGTATTGGCGCACCGTGCCGTCGGTGAAGAACGCGGGTGTGGGGGCGCGCTGGACCACCGGCAGGACGGTGGGGGTGAGCGGCAGCAGCGCGAAGACCAGGGCGGCGAACAGGGCCAGTGGGCGCCAGTCGGTGGCGGAGACGCTCCAGTAGTCCAGGGCGCGCTGGGTGGCCAGGACCAGCACCACCGCGATGGCGGGGATGGCGGCCATGGTGAAGCGGGACTCCAGCACCGAATTCAGCAGCGGCACATGGTCGAGCCACTTCCACGGCAGCACGATGCCGGTGTCGCCGAGGCCGATGGTGGCCGAGGCGCCCAGCGACAGGATCGTGAACAGGGCGATCACCGCGGCGGCGGCGCGCACCGCGCGTTCCCGCCACATGAGGATGATGGCCACCGACACCACGATCCACAGCGGCCAGCCGAAGTACGAGTTCTCCTCGGTGGCGTTGATGGCCACGTTCTGGCCGTGCGAGAACATGCCGCCCAGGGACTCGGACGGGAACTGGAACAGCGCCTTCAGATCGTTCTTCATCGGCCCGTGGTCGATGGAACGGTAGGACTGCGGCCCGAAGAACTGCCACCACAGCGGAATATCGGTCAGCGCCACCGTGATCAGCGCCGCCAGCAGCACCGGCGGGGCCAGAGCGCGCACCATCCGCAGCCCGGTCTTCGGGGCGTGCAGGTGATAGACCAGCGCGAAGAGACCGAAGGCGAGCGCGAAGATGAGCAGCGGTTCCTCACCGAGCGCGATCTGCGTCGCCACCAGCAGGCCCAGCACGAAGGCGTCCTTGTTGCGGCGACCGCGAGTCACCTCGGTGCCCGCAGCGGCGCGGCGCGCCATCCGGATCACCTTCAGGGCGATCACCGGCAGCAGCGCCAGCAGCACGAAATTCGGGTGGGCATTGGCGTGCGAGATCATGGCGGGCGCGAACCCGCAGAACAGGCCGCCCACGGCCGCAGCGAATTTGGACGACACCAGTTCGCGGGAGAACAGCCAGTACCAGGCGAACGCGGTGCCGCACAGGCCCAGGGTCAGCACCAGCACGAAGGTGACCGTCGGCCCGAACAGCAGCGTGACCGGGGTGAGCGGCACCCCGACGCCGAACATGGCGGTATTGGCCATCATGTTCACGCCGTCGGGATAGTTCTGCAGCGTGGTGCCCAGCGGATTGTGCAGATGCGAGACATCGTGGGCGGTGACCGCGAAGAACCACTCCCACATGGTCTGGTCCTGGCCACTCTTGATCAGGTAGCCGCGGTCGGTGTGCAGCCACTGACCGGACAGCACCAGCACCGCCAGCGACAGGTACGCGCCCGCGACGAACAGATCGGCTCGTGCCAGGCGTAGCCGTGCGGCCGTGCGCTGCGCGCGAGTCAGGTTGGGACGGGCCGTATTCGGCGTGACGCGGTCGAGAACCGCCACCGCCGAGCCCGTTTCGTTCCCCCGATCGGTTTCCCGCCCCTGTGCCAACGCATAACTCCTTGTGCCTTGCAATCAGCGGCCCACGCTACAGCTTCCCGCTGAGATTGCACTGGCAAGTCGAGAAGTTATCCACAGAATCGGACAGTTATCCCCAGATTCTGCCTCACTTTTGGGGATAAGTGATCCTTGTCTCGCCCCATCCCTCAGACACGCACGACGAGGGTGAACGGTCCGATATCGGTGATGCGGTAGTGCCCGTCATCGAACAATGCCTTGGGCAGCGTCACCGTGATGCGCTTCACATTCGGATCGTTCGGGTAGACGTCCTGGGACAGCCGCAGCGTGTAGCCGTCACCGGAACGCCGGAACAGGAACGCGTCCGGCGCCCGCCACGGGCAGTGCTCGAGCGCGTCGGTCAGCTCCTGCGGCGTCTTCAGTGTGCCCCAGCGCTGGATCTCGGCGGTGCGCGCCGCGAAATCCGCCAGCGGGTTCGCGTAATGCGAAGTGAGCGCCTGGAATCCGAAGTATGGGTAGATCGCGAGGAAGCTGGTGTCCGCGGTCAGCACCACGCTGCCGTCGCGCGGCCGCCCGGTCTGCTCCAGCAGTTTCGCGTCGATCTCGCGGTAGTAGGAGACCGCCGACGGAGCCCGCTGGTCGGCGCGATCCCCATTGCCGTCGGTATCGGTGTACGCCGTGGTGATCTCGGTGGCCAGCACCGTCGGAATGCCCTGGCTGAACCCGATCGCCCCGGCCAGCGCCACCGCGGCCGCCGCGACCCGGAACCGGCTCGGCTCGTTCAGCGCCTGGTAGACCGCCCGCGCACCCTCGGCAAAGGCGAATACGCCCGCCGCCGACAGCAGCGCCAGCAGCGGCGACTCCAGGCGGAACGACAGCAGGGTGGTTCCGGCCGCCGTCGCCGCCATGGACAGCAGGCACCACAGGTAGATGGCCACCACGCCGATGCCCAGCGCCTGTGCGCGCCGTGAACTGCCCGCACGCAGCACCAGCCAGATGGTTCCGGCCAGGCAGAACACACCCAGCAAATCGAACTCGGTCATCGGCAGCGGCAGCCGCGAACCCGTCTCGGGAAGGTAGTGGAACGCGGAGCCGGAGCCCAAAGATGCCTTGCCCGACAGGAACTTCAGCAGGAACGGGGTCCAGACGGCGAGTGCCAGCACGCCCGCGATGGCACCGATTCCGATGAGCCGGACCAGGATCGGCCAGATGGCCCGCCAGGTGTGTTGCGATCGGATGGCGAGCCCCGCGGCGATGACGGCCATCAGGCACACCGCGAAGACGGCGACACCGAGGTAGAGGCTGTAGAAGGTGGCGCCGAGGCCGAGGAACAACCCGGTCCCCACCACAGCGCCCCAGCCGCCCGCGGTGGTCTCCGTGTCCTCGCCGGACTCGGCGGGCCGATAGAGCGCGCCCCAGGCCAGTACCAGTGCGGGTCCCAGCAACAGCGTGAGCACCGCGCTGTACGCCTCGGGGGCACCATAGGCCAGGGTCACCGCGGTGGTCGCGGCGGCGACAGCGACCGCCCAATCCGCGCGAATCAACTTGGACCACAGCACCAGAGCGACAGTCGCCGCGACCGCCAGACCGATGATCGCGAAGGGCTTGAACGCCTCCCACCCGGCCATGCCGGTCAGGCTCGCGAACCGGCCGCCGAGCCAGAACCAGCCCGCGGGATAGAACGGCGGCAGTTCGGCGTAGTTCATATCGCGCAGCGCCGCACTGTCGGTCAGCCGCGTCAGATACTGCGTCCGGAATTCCTGGTCCACGGACATGCCGAACAGGTACAGCTTGGTCGCGGCCAGCGGCATGCCGAGCGTCACGGTCACGAAGGCCGAAAGTCCGCCCCAGGACAGCAGTTTCGCGACCCACCCCCATTTGCGCAGGCGCAGCAACACGACCGCGACCACCAGCATGGCCAGCGCGGCCACCTGCCCGACGGTGGTGAGCGCCCGGGTCACATTGGAGGAGTTGAACGCCGGCCAGTGCACGACCGAGAACGCCTCGAGCCCGATCGCGGCCACCACGGCCGCCACCACGGCGGCGAGCACGGCCTCCCCGGCCGCATTACCGGCCTGCCGCGCCAGCACCGCCGCTCGCCCGCTCGCCCGCTCGCTCATCCGCACCAGCCCTCCGCATTCATGTCATGGACCGCCGGTCAGCCTAGCCAGTGCCGCGTGCGCGGACCTCTCGCCGGGGCCGACCCGCCGGAAATGAAAAACGCCGCACCCCGGGACCGGAATGCGGCGTTGATCGCAAACTCGCCTAGATGGGCAGCTTGCGGAAGATCGGACGCGGCACGTGCCGCAGGATCATCATGACGTAGCGGAAAACGCCCGGGGCCCAGACGATTTCCTTGCCCTTCTCCGAGGCGGACACCGCGAGCTGCGCGACGTCTTCCTTGTTCACGGTGAGACCGTTCTCCTTGGCGTGCGCGGAGAGCCGGGTGCGCACCATGCCGGGGCGGATGACCGTGACGCGCGGGCCGAACTTGGCGATGGCCTCGCCCAGTCCCAGGTAGAAGCCGTCCAGGCCGGCCTTGGTGGAGCCGTAGACGAAGTTGAAGCGGCGCACCCGCTCACCGGCGACCGAGGACATGGCCAGAATGCGGCCGAAGCCCTGCGCCTTCATCTTCTCGCCGAGCAGCACACCCACCGACACCGCGGCGGTGTAGTTGATCTCGGCCATCATGACGGCCTTGCGCTGGTCCTGCCAGAAGATCTCGCCGTCGCCGTCGATGCCGAACGCGACGATGGCCACGTCGATATCGCTGGTGGCCCAGGCCGCGTCGATCACGGCCGGGTGGCTGCCGGTGTCGAGCGCGTCGAAGTCGACGACCTGGACCTCGGAGGCCCCGGCCGCCTTCATCTGCGACACGGCGTCCTCGCGCAGCGGGTCACCCGGCAGGGCCGCCAGGACGATGCGCGCGGGGCCCTTCTTCAGGTACTCGGCGCAGATCGCCAAGCCGATCTCCGAGGTGCCGCCCAGCAGCAGAATGGACTGCGGGTTGCCTACCGCATTGATCACTGAAGCTCCAGCCTTCTCGCCATATCGGACATGAAAACGCCTGTGGGGTCGACGCTCCGGCGGATCTTGATCCACTCGTCGATCCGCGGGTACATCTTGTGGAAGGTCTCCGCGTCGGTGCGCGAATCCTTGGCAGTGTAGAGGCGACCGCCGAATTCCAGGACGCGGCGGTCCAGTTCACGCACGAAGTCGTTGAGACCCGGGCGGACCGGGAAGTCGACGCAGATGTTCCAGCCCTCCATGGGGAAGCTCAGCGGCGCCGGGTTGCCCGGACCGAAGAACTTCAGCACATTGAGCGCCGAGTGGTGACCCGACCGCTGGATATCCACGATGATCTTGGTGAATTCGTCCAGCGCCTCGGGCGGCAGCACGAATTGGTACTGGATGAATCCGGCCGAACCGTAGGCCCGATTCCACTCCGACACCACGTCGAGCAGGTGGTAGAACTGCGTCAAGTTCATGATCTTGCCGCTGTAATTGCCGCCGAGCGCGTAATACGCCTCGCCGACCATGCCCAGCGTGAACTTGTTGGCCGCGAAGCTCGGGAAGATATCCGGCACCGTCAGCAGATTCGGCGCATCGAACTTCAGCGGATTCTTGCGCAGCTTCTTGGGCAGCTCGTCGAGTTTCGCCAGCCGGCCGCGAGACACATTGGCGCGACCCAGTTTCGGCGGCGCGCTGATCGCGTCGAACCAGGTCGAGGAGTAGGTGTAGTTCTCCTCGGACCCGTCCGAGTGGACCCGGATGGTCTCTTCCAGGCTGGTGGTCTTGATGCCGTCGGAGATGAAGTAGGCCGTCTCGGTCGGCGTCATCTCGATGGTGGCGCGCAGCACGATGCCGGTCAGGCCATTGCCGCCGACGGTCGCCCAGAACAGTTTGGCGTTCTTCTTCGGCCCGATGGTCTGCACCTTGCCGTCGGCGGTGAGCAGATCGATGGACCGCACGTGATTGCCGAAGCTGCCCGCGCTGTGGTGGTTCTTGCCGTGGATGTCGGAGCCGATCGCGCCGCCGACGGTGACCTGCCGGGTGCCCGGGAGCACCGGAACCCACAGGCCGAACGGCAGCGCCGCCTTCATCAGCTGGTCGAGGGACACGCCCGCGTCCACGTCCACCAGCCGGGAGTCCCGGTCGATGCGGTGGATGCGGTTGAGCGCGGTCATGTCGACGACCAGGCCGCCGGCGTTCTGCGCGTGATCGCCGTAGGAGCGGCCCAGGCCGCGGGCGATGACGCCGCGACGCAGGTGCGCGGGCTTCGAGTCGTTGTCCTCCGCGACCATGGCGACCGCCTTGGCGATCAGTTCCGGGTCGCTGGTGGAGAGCACTTCCGAGGTGGTGGCCGCGGTGCGTCCCCAACCGGTCAAGCGCCGGGTCTGCGTCGGCAGGTCGAACGAACCCTGCTGTGACACGGTGCCCTCTTTTTCTTTGCCGACTACGGGGCTGTCACCGTTCGAGCTGGGCTCGGCGGCGGCCTCGGTAGTGGTCTGAGCTTTCGTGGACATCGGCATAGAGGCTACAGGCATAACCGTTCCGAGGCTTGTGTCCAATGTCGCGGGCATTACTCTTCTGCGTTGTGACCGCGGAACCCCATCTGCCCCTCCCTCCCGAGCTGCCCCTCGTCGACGAACCGGGTGGCACGGATGTCGATCTCAAGACGCAGATCGTTCGCTTCCTGGCGACGGGCATCTTCTCCGCGGTGGTGGACTTCGGCCTGTACACCCTGCTTTTCACGGTGGTGGGCCTGCCGTTGCCGGTGGCCAAGTCGATCAGCTTCATCGCCGGCACCACGACGGCGTACCTGATCAACCGGCGCTGGACCTTCCAGGCCGAGCCGAATCGCAAGCGGTTCCTCGCGGTGATCGCCCTGTACGCGTTGACCTTCGCCTTGCAGGTGGGGATCAACCAGCTCTGCTATTACGCGCTGCCGGACGCCTGGTGGCGGATCGCCCTGGCGTTCTGTGTGGCGCAGGGCACCGCCACCGTGATCAACTTCATCGTCCAGCGCGCGGTGATCTTCAAGATCAAATAGGCGCGGTTCAGGATTCGACGAGGGCGCTGGTCTCTTCCTTGGCCCGGAAGTAGTCACCGCCCTTGGCGCGCATATTGTCGGTGCCCCACTGCCGGGCCTCCCGCTGCGCGGGCACCAGGTGCGGGATGTGCTTGCGGCAGTGGATGTAGGCCTCCTCCACATCCACCACCACCCAGCGCTCGGGCATGCGGCCGCGGGACTCGGCGGGCAGATCCGGGACGCAGCGGCGCATGAGCGCGTCGTCCACGATGCGGGCGGTGCCGTTGACGTGCAGGCCGATCAGGTCCTGGACGAAGTCGATCATCAGAATGCCGACGTGCGGGTTCTCGAGCACATTGCCGAGGCTGGCCATCACGCCGTTACCGCGGTATTCGGGGTAGGCGACGGTGCGTTCGTCGATCACGTGCAGGAAGCCGGGATTGCCGGCGCGGAAACTGGCATCGCATTCGCCGTGCTTGTCGGCGGTGGCGATGAAGGCCATATCCATCCGGCGGATGAAATCGATCATGTGGGTATTGAGCCGATCCCGTACCTGATCGGAGTAGAAGCGCTCCGCTCGGTCCTCGGTGCCGTACCGATCCTGCAGTTCCCGCTCGCCGTCGCTGCCGTTTCTGACCCCGGGCATCGTGCGCCCCCTTTGGTAGCTGAAATACCGGATGGAAGAGGCTCGGCCACGAACTACGGCCACCCGAAATCCTATACGGTTTAACTATTTTCGTGTGGCGAATGCGTGAACCGGCATATCTGCCCTGGTAAGGGCGCTTCGACTGATGCCGGACAAACCTTCCCGATGCGAGGATCCTCCCGGATGAAACCGCTCACAAGGGACCTTCGTCCCTTAGCTGTGGGGATGCTGCCGGTTCATTTCAGGGTGCGGGTATGCGAGATCCCCAGGGGGCGCGGGGATTTCGCATACCTGTTTTGTCCATTTTGCAGACTTTCGCACTCGGCTCGATCGTTTTCATCCCCCTAGCTGGTGCTGATCTTCGGTACTCGAAACATAAATACCGGAAGGTCTTTTCGCGACGGCTCCGGAATCAGGCTCGGGTGAGCGTCACCGGCACCCCGTTGAACACCGCGTTCCCCGACGGGACATCCACCAGCGAATCATCGGTCAGCACATTGGCGTTCACCCCGGCATGGGTCCGGGCGACCGCCTGCGCGCTGTCCTCGTGTCCCCAGCCGTGCGGCAGGCTCACCACCCCCGGCATGATGTCCTCGGTCGGCTCCAGTTCCACGGTCACCGTGCCCGCCGCCGACTTCACCACGGCCCGCCCGTCCAGCCCCAGCCGCGTCGCGTCCTCGGGATGGATGTGCAGCGTGCACCGGTTCGACCCGCCCACCAGGGGCGGAACGTTGTGCAGCCAGCTGTTGTTGGAGCGAAGCTGGCGCCGGCCCACCAGCACCATCTCCGGCCGGCGGTCCTCCGCGCGCGCCCGCAGCCGGGCCACATCGGCCAGCAGCTGCGCGGGGGCCAGCTCCACCTTCCGCGAGGCCGTCCGCAGCGCGCCGGGCAGGCGCGGGCGTAGCGGGCCGAGGTCGATGCCGTGCGGATTGTCCAGCAGTACTTGCAGATTCAGCCGACCCGCCCAATTCTCGGTCGAGTCCCCGGAATCGGCGTCGCCCGCGGCGGACGGCGCCGTCGGAGCCTTCGCCGCTGCCGCCCACTCGCCGAACGGGCCCAGCCGCAGCATCAGGTCCAGGCGCTGCTCGGTGGTGTTCGACCCGAGCAGTTCCGCACGCCGATCGGCCATCCCGGCCTTGTGCAGGGTCCCGGCGATCACGATCTCGTCGACCACGGTGAGGGGATCCAGCCCCGGCTGCGGCTCCTGCCCGGACACCGCGAGCGCCAGCCGGGCCATCACCTCGGCCTCGGACAGCTCGTCCTCGCCCAGCGCCGTCACCGGCGGCGAGTAGCGGGCGTAGTTCCGCACCGCGAAATTGAGCAGCGCGAAGTCGTAGTGCGGGGACTGTGTGACGCGCGGAGGCGGCAGAATCACGTCCGCGTGCCGGGTGGTCTCGTTGAGGTACCGATCGACGCTCACCATGAATTCCAGGCCCTCGAAAGCGGCATCCAGGCGTGCGCCGCTGGGCGCGGACAGCACCGGATTGCCGGCCACCGTCACCATGGCCCGGATCTGCCCGTCCCCGGGCGTCAGGATCTCGTCGGCCAGCGTCGCCACCGGCAGTTCGCCCATGGCCTCGGGCAGCCCGCGCACCCGGCTGCCCCAGCGCCCGGTCCGGAACGGCCGCGACCGCACGATGCCCAGCGCCGCGCCCGTCGCGAACATGGCCCCGCCGGGCGAGTCCAGGTTGCCGGTCAGCACATTGACCACGTCCACCAGCCACTGCGTGACCGTGCCGAACTCGGCGGTGCAGGTGCCGATCCGGGCGTAGACGGCGGCGGTGGGCGCGGCGGCCAGCTCCCGGGCCAGCCGCGCGATGGTCCCGGCGGGCACCCCGGTGCGCGCGGCGACCAGCTCCGGCGGGAAATCGGCCGCGGCGGCGCGGATCTCGTCGAGCCCGTTCACCTCGACCCGGATGTCGGTCAGCTCCTCCGCGAACAGCGTGTGCACGATCCCGAACAGCAGGTAGGCGTCGCTGCCCGGCCGCACGAACAGGTGCTCGTCGGCCAGCTTGGCGGTGCGGGTGCGGCGCGGATCCACCACCACGAAGCGGCCGCCGCGCTGCCGCAGCGCCTTCAATCGGCCCGGGAAATCCGGTGCGGTGCACAGGGATCCGTTGGACTCCAGCGGATTCGCGCCCAGCATCAGCAGGTAGTCGGTCCGGTCCAGATCCGGCACCGCCACGGTGAGCGGGTCGCCGAACATGAGCCCGCTCGACACCTGCTTGGGCATCTGGTCGGCGGTGCTGGCGGAGAACAGGCTGCGGGTGGCCAGGGCCCGGATCAGCAGCGGCACGTACAGCGCACCGGCCACGGTGTGTGCGTTGGGGTTGCCGAGATACAGGCCCACCGCCTGATTGCCGTACGCGGCCGACACCTGCGGCAGCCGTTCCCGGATCACCCCGAAGGCCTCGTCCCAGCTCGCGGCCCGCCAGGTATCGGTGGCGCGATCGCGAATCATGGGCCGGGTGAGCCGGTCCGGGTCGCCGTCCAAGTGGCCGAGAGTCGCGCCCTTGGGGCAGACGAAGCCTTTGCTGAAGGGGTCGGCGTGATCTCCGCGCACCGACACGATGCGGTCGCTGCCGTCGAGGGTGAGTTCGAGTCCGCACACCGCCTCGCAGAGCGGGCAGGTGCGCAGCGCGGTCCGATGATCACCCTGAGCCGTCCGATGATCACTCGGGGCGGTCCGGGGGCTGTCCGTGACGTGGGTCATACCCAATGATCGCCCGGCGGCGGATCGGGCGAAACACCTGCGGCGGACGAATCGCGATGGGGGAGCAGGAAATCGCGAGGCCTGCGCTGATGTCCGTTATCTCTTAATTCGCAACGTTCGGACCCGGATACGGTGAAACCCGCGAGCGCCGGGGAGCACTCGCGGGCTTCGAGTCGTTCGTGGAGCCGGTGTCAGGAGGCGATACGAGTCGCCTGCGGCCGGGCTCCTTTGGCGGCGGCGCGGACGCCCGCGGCGATGGCGACCACCGGCGGGATCCAGCGGGCCTCGTGCGGGGCGACGCCCCAGCAGGCCGCACCGGCGGACAGCTTGCTCGGCGGCAGCGGGATGCCCGCGCCGTCGGAGTAGACGACCACGCCGGCGTCGCGCAGCGCCTCGATGGCGCGCACGGCCTTGGCCAGGCCGGTGACGAGGTGGATCTCGCGGCGCTCGGCGCCCGGGATCTCGATGACCGGGCCGGTCAGGTCGTTGGCCCGCAGGTAGCGGCGCACGAACGCGGCGGTGTCGCCGGTGACCTCGATGCCCGCGATGTTCTCGTCGGTGACCAGGCAGACGCCATTGGCGGTTTCGGCGACCGTCCAGCCGCGCTGGATGTAGTCCTGCGCAGATTCCGCAACGGCTGACGAAAACGTCGTACGCACTGGTTTCTCCATTCCCCGGTAGATCTAGTTCCTGCTCTGGTGGCGTATCGGAGCGGGGGGTTCGCGGCGTTACACACCCTTTTTCACCTCGAGTCCGGATTCTTTGCAGAACGTCATGTGTCCAGTCCGCTTCGACCGAAAAGCGGCTTTGGCTCATCTGCGACACCCGGATACCGGACCGGCTCTCGCCTGCGACGACGCGTCAAGGGCGCTACCGCTCGGTTCGGAGCCCGTCATCAGCCCGCCGGCGTGACGTGTTCTACAACACACTCTCTCGTCGTGCGGGCCTCCGGCGTTACCGGAGACACTGAATCGGCCGAAACCGGAGACACAGAATCGGCCGAACGGGTCTGCGGGAGAGGAGATCGTCGGCATGGCCGAACAGCCGGGGGAGTCGGAACTCGAGGAGCTCGAGAAGCTCGAGGAGCTCATCGAGGAAGGCCGCTGGGCCGCCTTCAAGGAGGCCGCCACCCGCCGCATGTCCCGGCGGCTCGCCGAGGAAGAAGACCCAGAGGAACCGGTCGAACCCTTCACCAGCCCAGGAGCATTCGGCGCGTGGAGCGTGGATGCCGCCCGCGCCCTGCTGGACCTGCAGTTTCACCACGCCGCCACCCGCACGCTGCTGCCGCTGGCATATCTGCTGGGCTTGGCGGGTGCTTTCACCATCCCGATCGTGGGAACCGTAGGGTTGTGGCGAATCTCGGCCTGGCTGGGAATCGTGTTCGCGGTGGTGTTCGCGGTGCCGCTGGGCCTGGTGATCGCCGCGGTGGTGCGCCTGCTGCTGGAGTTCGTGCTCAACGCGTCCCGGCTGGCGGCGCGGGTCGAGCATATTTCCGATATGGCCGACGATCTGTTCCAGGCGCTGTCGGATGTGGCGGAACCGGTCAATCAGCTGTCCAAAGATGTTCAGGCAGTGCAATTCTGGCGCTTCCGCCGCCGGTCTTCCCGGAAGTAGCCTGGGTAGCGGCCCGTTACGTCTCCGCCGGGAGCGTGTCCCGCGTCCATGGATCGCTGAGTTTTCCTGTGCAACAATGCGATCGCAACACTGGTATAGGGGGACGAATGGCTCTACCGCAGGGGATTACCGGATCGACCGTGCCGCGCCGGCAGCTCGGCCGACACCTGCGCGACCTGCGAAATCGCGCGCGCATGACGACCCGGGTGGCGGCGCAGCGACTGGAATGGTCCGAGGCCAAGATCTGGCGCATCGAAACCGGTCAGACGTCGTTGCGCAGTCTGGATGTCGAGGCCATGTGCCGGATCTACGGTGCGCCGGAGGACGCCATCGAACCGCTCACCGCGCTGGCCCGCGAGACCAAGGCCCGCGGCTGGTGGACCGAGTTCAGCGATGTGATCGACGAGGGCTACGAGGTCTACATCGGGCTCGAGGAAGCCGCCGGAAAGCTGATCAGCTACGAGAACGAGCTGGTCCCCGGGCTGCTGCAGACCGAGCAGTACTACCGCGCGGTGCTGGCGGGGGCCTACCCCGGCATCTCGCCCGAGCAGCTCGACCGCCGGGTCCGGGTGCGCACCGCGCGCCAATCCCTGCTCACCCGTGCCGATTCGCCGCTCCAGCTGGACGTGGTGATCTCCGAGGCCGTGCTGTGGCACCGCGTCGGCGGTGACGAGGTGACCCGCGGCCAGCTCGACCGGCTGCACAAGCTCGGCGAGCTGCCCAATGTCCGGCTGCGCCTGTTGCGCGCCGAGTGCGGCTACCACAACGGTATGGACGCGGGCCGGTTCGTGTTGCTCGAATTCCCCACCGCCGCAGGCGAACCCACCGAACCGCCGGTGGTGTACGTGGAGTCGCTGACCGGTTCCTCGTATCTCGACAAGGAGCCCGAGGTGGCCCGCTACCGCGAGGCCTTCGCCTCGGTGAGTTCCATTGCGGTGGACGCGCTTCCGATCATCGAGTCGGTGCGCGCGGCGCTGTAGGGCGCCGGTTCACTGGCCCAGGGTCTGGGCCAGCACCGCACGGTGCGTGGGCGCGGCCTGCTCGTGCAGTTCGCGCCCTTTTTCCGTCACGCAGACGAAGATCGCGCGCCGATCGTTGGTGCACAGTGTGCGATCCACCAGGCCGTCGCGTTCCAGCCGCGCCACGGTGCGCGAGAGCGCGCTCTGGCTGAGGTAGATGTCATTGGCCAGATCGCTCATCTTGTAGCTGTCGCTGCCGGTTTCGATGAGGCGGTCCAGGGTCTCGAATTCGCTGAGCCCGATGTGGTGGCGGCCCTGCAGTTCCTTCTCCAGGGCGCACGAGGTGGACGCGTGCCGGGCCAGGAGCTCGCGCCACTCACCCACCAGCCCCGACGTCTCGAAAGACGTTGTCACAGGCCGGTCGACGGGCAGTGTCGGCTTCGGCATGGGGGTCATCTTAGTCGCTCGGGCAAAATCATGCCACCGCATTAAATGCTTGTGCATTTGATGCGCACGCATGTACCGTCCTCTCTCGTGACTTCCACCGAGATCCGCCCCGCAGTGAGCACCGCGGCCGACACCACGCAGTGGACCGCCCGGCTCTGGGGCATGCTCATCACCCTGTGCATCGTGCTGTTCCTCGACGGCCTCGACGTCTCGATGATCGGCGTCGCGCTGCCCTCGATCGGCACCGAACTCGACATCCAAACCTCCACCCTGCAGTGGCTGGTCAGCGGTTACGTGCTCGGCTACGGCGGCCTGCTGCTGCTCGGCGGCCGCACCGCCGACCTGCTCGGCCGCCGCAAGGTCTTCCTGATCGCCCTCGCCGTCTTCGCCCTGGCCTCGCTGGCCGGCGCGCTGGTCAGCTCGCCGGCGCTGCTCATCCTGACCCGCTTCGTGAAGGGCCTGGCCGCCGCGTTCACCGCGCCCACCGGCCTGTCCATCATCACCACGAACTTCCCGGAGGGGCCGGCCCGCAACAAGGCGCTGTCCATCTACACCGTCTTCGGCGCGGGCGGCTACTCCATGGGCCTGCTGTTCGGCGGCCTGATGACCGGGCTCGGCTGGCGCTGGACCTTCCTGCTGCCCGTCCCGATCGCGCTCGCCGCCCTGGCCGCCGCGTACTACCTGGTCCCCAAGGACAAGCCCGCCGAAGAGGGCGGCCACGACCTGCTCGGCGCGCTGCTGTCCACCGCCACCATGCTGCTGCTGGTCTACACCGTCGTCTCCGCGCCCGCCGCGGGCTGGGCCTCGGTCCGCACCATCGGCTCGTTCGTCGCGGTCGCCGTGCTCGCCGCCGCCTTCGTCTACGTCGAGAACAAGGTGCGCTACCCGCTCGTCCGCCTGGGCATCCTGCGCAAGGGCACCCTGGTCCGGGCCAGCCTGGCCATCATCGCGGTCGGCGGCTCGTACTTCAGCTGGCAGTTCATCACCACGCTGTACCTGCAGGACACCCTCGGCTGGTCGCCGCTGAAGCTGGCGCTGGCGCTGCTGCCGGTCGGTCTGCTGGTGGTCGCCTCGGCCTTCGTCTCCGACAAGCTGGTCGACCGTTTCGGCACCGGCCCGATCATCGCGATCACCATGGTGATCATGGGCATCGGTTACCTGCTGTACCTGCGCATCGACACCGCGCCGGACTACCTCACCGTGCTGCTGCCCGCGGTGCTGCTGGTCGGCATCGGCTGGGTCGGCTTCCCGGCCATCAACATCCAGGCCACCAGCGGTATCGACGACGACGAGCAGGGTCTGGCGGCCGGTGTGCTGCAGACCGCCATGCAGGTCGGCGCGGCCATCGTGCTCGCGGTGACCACCGCCATCGTCACCTCGTCGGTGCCCAGCCACCCGACCCCGGCCACCATGCTCGACACCTACCGGCCGGGCCTGCAGTTCGCCGCGGGCGTCGCCATCGTCGGTGCCCTGGTCGCGCTCACGGCCTTCCTGCCGAAGGTCCGGGCCCGCCCGGCGGACCGCGACGCGGAGGTCGAGCTGGTCGGCTAGTCACCCGCCGGTCGGGTCCGCCGCTCACACGGGCTCGGCCGGCTTCCCGAAAACAGCCGAGGCGCACCGTTACTCACGGTGCGCCTCGGCTTCGGCGTTTCGGGCGGAAAGTCAGTGCGGCAGTGTCAGATCCGCGAGGCGCGGGGCCGCGGCGTCCTTGTCGGAGCGGACGAAGGTGAGCGGCTCGCCGTCGCGGCCCACGGTCGGCCAGGCGATGGCCAGGTCCGGGTCGAAAGCGTCCAGGTCCCGGTCGAATTCGGGGGAGTACTCCAGCGAGCACAGGTAGTTCACGGTGGAGTTGTCCTCCAGCGACAGCAGCGCGTGCCCCAGGCCCTCGGCCAGGAACACCGACTTGCGCTCCACATCGTCGATCACCACCGCGTCCCAGGTCCCGAAGGTCGGGGAGTCGCGACGCAGGTCCACCACCACGTCCAGGAACGCGCCGCGCACGCAGGTCACGTATTTGGCCTGGCCGGGCGGGGTCTCGGTGTAGTGGATGCCGCGCAGCACGCCCGCCGCCGAGGTGGAGATATTGACCTGCAGCAGATCGAAGGGCCGGCCCGTCGCCTTCTCGAACTCCGAGGCCTTGAACGACTCGTAGAAGACGCCGCGGTCGTCTCCGTGCGGCCGGGGGGTGAACTCCCACGCACCCGGCACCGACAGTTCCCGAATCCGCATGCCTACTCCCAGGTTCGCCCGTGGCCCAGCAGGTCCATCAGGTACTTTCCATAGCCCGAGCGCACCAGGGGTTCGGCCAGCCGGGCGAGTTGATCGTCGTCGATGAAGCCGAGCCGCCAGGCCACCTCTTCCGGCACACCGATCTTCAGGCCCTGGCGTTCCTCGATGGTGCGCACGTAGTTGGCCGCGTCCAGCAGGGAGTCGAAGGTGCCGGTGTCGAGCCAGGCGGTGCCGCGGGCCAGCACCTGCACGTGCAGGCGGCCCTGCTTCAGGTAGGCGCGGTTGACGTCGGTGATCTCGTATTCGCCGCGGTCCGAGGGCTTCAGGTCGCGGGCAATGGCGAGCACGTCGTTGTCGTAGAAGTACAGCCCCGGAATGGCGTAGTTGGAGCGCGGGCGGGCCGGCTTCTCCTCGATGGAAATGGCCCGGCCGTCGGCGAACTCGACCACGCCGTAGGCGGTGGGGTCGGAGACCCGGTAGGCGAAGACCGCACCGCCGTCGAGGTTGTGGAAGGTCTGCAACTGGGTGCCCAGGCCGGGGCCGTGGAAGATGTTGTCGCCCAGCACCAGCGCCGCGCTGTCGTTGCCGATGTGATCGGCGCCGAGCACGAAGGCGCGCGCCAGGCCGTCGGGCTCGGGCTGCACCACGTAGGAGATGTTCACCCCGAAGCGGCTGCCGTCGCCGAGCAGCCGGGTGAAGGCGTCCGCGTCCTCGGGGGTGGTGATCACCAGGATGTCCCGGATCCCCGCCAGCATGAGGGTGGACAGGGGGTAGTACACCATCGGTTTGTCGTACACCGGGACCAGCTGTTTGCTCACCCCGCGCGTGATCGGGTGCAACCGCGATCCGGTGCCCCCGGCCAGGATGATTCCGCGCATGTCACGACAGTCTGCCAGTTCTGCCGCGAACCGTGGCGGTCAGGTTCCGACTGGACCTCAGATCGATCACGCCCGTTTACCGGCGGACGAATCCGGCGATAACTGTTGCGTAGGTCACGTTCCCATGGTGTTCTGAAATAACGCTATGTGAGATGTCAGCGCCGACTCTCCGCGCGCCGGGTGCCGAGCCAACCAATCGGCCCTTCCGGTCGAACGGCTCGGCGCGCCAACAACGAGGTAGGTGCGCGATGGCATTGCCCTATGACGGGACTGTGGCCCGCGACGAAGTCGAGAACCCGGACCGAATCAGCGCCGCCGCGCGCACCCTGACCGCCTTCTCCCGAACCGTGATCCGGCCCGCCGGCGATCGCGCGACGGTCACCGTGGGCTCGATGCCGGTCGTCAGCACCGTGATCAACAGCCTCGCCAAACTGCGCCCCAACCCGCGCGGCGTGGAACGGGAGGAAGTGCGGCTCAAGGGCTTCCGCATCGAGATCGTGCGGCCCGCCGGGGCCAGCAAGTCACTCCGCGACGGCGCGGTGCTGTACATGCACGGCGGCGGCTTCTTCCTGTGCGGCCTCGACACCCACCGCCCGGTGGTCGCGTCCCTCGCCCGGCGCACCGGACTGCCGGTGGTCAGCGTGGAATACCGGCAGCTGCCCAAGACCGACATCTCCGGCTCCGTCGACGACTGCCTGACCGCCTACAAATGGCTGCTGGCACACGGGGTTCCGGCCGGACGCGTGGTGTTCGCGGGCGACTCCGCCGGCGGCTACATGACCTTCGCGACCGCCCTGCGCGCCCGCGACACCGGACTCCCGGTCCCGGCCGGTCTGGTCGGGCTGAGCCCCGCGCTGGACCTGGACTGCGCCGAGAAGCGCGCCCACCCCAACTACCATCGCGACGCGCTGATCCCGTTGTCCGCCTTGGAATCCGTGGTGAAGATCGGCGCGGAGGTCGACGGCCGCCTGGATCCCCGGATGTCGCCGGTCAACAATGTGCTCGCGGGCCTGCCGCCCGCCCTGCTCATCATCGCCGAGGACGAGGTGCTGCGCCGCGACAGCGAGGTGATGGCGCAGCGGATGGCCCAGTCGGGTGTGCCCGCCACGCTGGAGATCTGGCGCGGCCAGGTGCACGCGTTCCCGGCCATCTTCCCCAACATGCCGGAGAGCCGGGCCGCCCTGGCGCACGTGGCGCGGTTCGTCCGCGAACGCATCGAATCCGGAAGCATCGCCCGCACAGCGTGATTCGATGATGTGGGGCTCGGGGTCGTGGCCTCGGGCCCCACATCGACAGTCGGGACAACGCGAAACCCCCGCCCGGATGACCCGGGCGGGGGTTTCGACGTACAGCGCGCGGTTACTCGGCCGGAGCCGGAGTATTACTTGGCCGGAGCCGGGGAGATGTGCGGGCCGTTGATGGTGGTGAAGTACTGGATCGCGGCGGCGATGGCGACCGGCGCGGTGATCAGCAGCTGACCCGCGATGGTGCCCAGGAAGCCGACGGTGGCGGCGCCCACGAGGCAGCCGATGACCGGGCCGGCGCCGAACAGGGCGGCCAGCGGGGCGGAGGCCAGACCGGCGACACCGAAGCCGAGGGCGCAGCCGACGGCCGCGGCGCCCAGGCCACCGACCAGGGTCGCGACGGTGGCGCCCAGCGCGATGGTGTCCTTCATGCGGTTCCAGGCGGCCTGCTCACGGTCGTAGTCCGACTTCCAGGGAGCCTGGTCCTCGTACGGCAGGGCGACGTCCTTCACGTTCTGCGGCGTGTAGGTGGCGTGGTCCATGTCGTACTGCGGGGTGAGGGTCGCGGTGTGGTCGGAGATCTCCGCCGCGATCGGGAAGGTGAAGTCGTCCACCTGCAGCTTCAGCGGCATGCCGGCGACGATGTTGCCGTTGGCGGCCTTGATAACGAAGTTGCCGTTCTCGACGACCATCGAGCCCGCGTCGGTACGGATGACGGTGTTGGTCTCGGAGGTGGTGGCGGTGTAGTTGATCGCACCGGCCTCCTCGGCGGGGGCGGCGTTCACGGTGCCGGCGGTGACGGCCATGGCAGCGGACACCAGCGCCGCGGTGGCGGCGAATTTCCTCATCAGCATTTGTAGAAACCTCATCGAAGAGCTCGGGGGGACAACACGAATCGAAATGGAGGACAGCTAACGAGCGGTGAACCCGTTGTGACCGTTCGTTCAAATTCTGTTCACCAAGTCGATCGCGCGGTTCGTAAGGTAGGGGAAAAGTGCTGCGTAGGAAAGGTTTTCGCGCAGATATACGATCGCCGTAACCGTCACTCCGCCGCATACTTGTGACGAAGGTCACACGCGCCAATGACGAAGTCGTGACCTTGCGCACCCGAATGTCACGGTCGGAGCACCGAATTGCGAAATGTAGACCGAGCGGCCCCCTTTCATTTAAGTGCATTTGTTTCAACTGGATGACCGATTCCGCGCACACGGGTCGCCCCACAGGTGTATGGGATCGCAACTTCCCGGACCCACCGCCGAGGTTCGCCGCGGCCGTCGTAGTGTTTCGGTGTGCGATTGCTCGTAACCGGCGGGGCCGGCTTCATCGGCGCGAACTTCGTTCACCAGACGGTGACGCGGCGCGCGGGTGTCCACGTCACCGTGCTGGACAAACTCACCTATGCGGGCAACCGCGCCTCACTCGACCCGGTCGCGGACCGAATCGAGTTCGTGCACGGCGACATCGCCGATACCGCTCTGGTGGATCGCCTGGTCGGGGGTGTGGACGCGGTGGTGCATTTCGCCGCCGAATCACACAACGACAATTCGCTGGCCGACCCGTGGCCCTTTGTCCAGACCAATATCGTCGGCACCTATTCGCTGCTCCAGGCCGTGCGCCGCCACCAGGTGCGCTACCACCACATCTCGACCGACGAGGTGTACGGCGACCTGGAACTCGACGATCCGGCGGCATTCGATCAGAACACGCCGTACAACCCGTCGAGTCCCTATTCGGCCACCAAGGCCTCCAGTGACATGCTGGTCCGCGCCTGGGTGCGTTCCTTCGGCGTGCGGGCCACAATCTCCAACTGCTCCAACAACTATGGGCCCTACCAGCATGTGGAGAAGTTCATCCCGCGTCAGATCACCAATCTGATCGACGGCGTCCGGCCCCGGCTCTACGGCGCCGGACATCAGGTGCGGGACTGGATCCACGTGGACGACCACAACAGCGCGGTCTGGGAAATCCTGGAGCGCGGGCGAATCGGCCAGACCTATCTGATCGGCGCCGACGGCGAACGCGACAACAAGTCCGTGGTGGAGTTGATCCTGGAGGCATTCGGCCGCGCCGCCGACGATTTCGACCACGTCACCGATCGCCCGGGTCACGATCTGCGCTACGCCATCGACGCTTCGCTGCTACGCACCGAACTGGGCTGGGAACCCGAGTACCGGGACTTCCGCAAGGGCCTGGCAGCCACCGTCGACTGGTATCGGGACAACGAATCCTGGTGGCGGCCACAGAAGGCCGCGACCGAATCCGCGTACGCCGACGCGGGCGAAAAGGTGATCTAGACCGGTTCTGACCGACCTGAACAGCAACGCCGGGGCAATTCGCCCCGGCGTTGATCGTTGCAGGTCACGGATGTTTCGGGTCAGCCCCAGACCAGAGTGGAGTACTTCACCACGGCCGCGATCAGCGCCACCGAGGTCGCCGCCATCACGGTGAACGCCGCCGCCCGCGCCGGCACCCGGCCCGCGGCGTCGGCGAGCCGCAGCGGCACCCAGCGCAGCAGCACCGCCAGGCCCAGCACCGCCAGCGGCACGAAGTAGCGGCCCTGTACGCCGTCGATGATGAAGTAGCCGACCGGCGTGAAGGACATGTACAGCGTCACGTAGATCATGGCCACGCTGGCCGCGATGGTCAGCAGCACCAGCCAGGTCCGCTTGCGGTCCGCGCCGGCCGGCGAGAAGCGCTCGGCCGCACCGAGGCTCATGCCGAAGGCCAGCAGCGCCGCCAGGATGGTGAGGGCGGGCACCTCCACGTAGGAGAAGCCGAGCTCACCGAAGAACTGGGTGAACCAGTGCTGGTCGCGGCGGGCGATGCTGTCGCCGAAGATCCGCAGGAAGTGGAACGGATCGCTGAGGATGCCGTGCAGCTGGTCGCCGGGGCGCACCGTGCCCCACTGCTTCTCGGGCCGCATCAGGCTCATGCCGTCACCGGTCGGGGCGGCGATCTTCATCCAGCCCGCGAAGGACACCGCGCCGAGCCCGGCGGCCGCCCACGGCAGCACCCGCTGCCACACCGCGACCCGCTCGCCGTCGCCGAAGCCGAAGCGGCGGGCCGGGATCAGCACGGTGAGCATGGCGATCAGCACGTAGGTCGGCTTGCAGACCGGCAGCAGCACGGTGGTGGCCAGCGCGGCCACCGTCTCCGGCTTGCTCAGCCGCTCACCGAGGAACAGGCCCTTCACCACCAGCGCCGACACCAGCAGGGCGAGCGCGTTGGTGACGGTGTCCGCGGTGACGGTTCCCGCCTGGAACAGCGCGATGGGCAGCACCGCGACGGTGAAGGCCAGCCACTGCACCCGGTGCCCGCGCAGCACGCGCAGCGCGAATCCGACGATCAGCAGGTAGGCGAGCAGTCCGGCCCAGCGGGTGGCCAGCACCATGCCGCCGACGTTCAGGTCGAGGGCCTCGGCGATCCGGATCCCGGCCGCGGGCGGCAGGTACGGGATCGGGGAGTAGGCCGCGGTATTGGTGAACCACACCGGCGTGGTGTCGGCCGAGACGGCGGCCGCGCCGAGCTGGTCGTAGACGTGCGGGTCCAGAACCATGGGCTCCGGCTCGTCCGGGTTGTCCTGGTAGTCGGCGAAGGCGTAGCTCATCAGCGCGTCGATGCTGACGGGCACGTCGCCGCCCCAGGCCGGGCCGCGGTCGTCGTGGATCTTCTGCGGCAGGAAGCCGCCGTGCGCGACCTGGTAGGCGCGGCCGAACTGGGTGATCTCGTCGTGGCCCCAGAACGGAGGCGTGAGCACCGACCACACCGCGCCGAAGACGCCCGCGATGAGCACGAAAGCCACGGCGGCCGAACCGAATCGGCGTTCGATGCCGATCGCGGCGCGACGCAGCCCGGCGGTCTTCGAGCCGGGCTGCGCGGCAGTGGGTTCGGGTTCGGCCGGGATCTTCTCGGGTGCCGCGACGGTGGTGCTCTCCGTCATCGAACCGAACCGCCGGAGTGGCCGCCGGGTTCGGTCTCGCCGACCGCCGCGTACCGCAGGTACATCAGGCGGGCCGCCTCGTGCCGGGAGCGGCGGATGCCGTCCAGGATCAGGCCGGCGGTCCAGGCCAGGCTGCCGAGCAGCAGCAGCGTGAAACCGAGGAACAGGGTCGGGAAACGCGGGACCTGGTGGGTCTCGTAGAACTCGATCACTATCGGCGTGATGAGCACCAGCGAGACCAGCCAGGACAGCGTGCCGAACAGGCCGTAGAAGGCGACCGGCCGCTCGTGCCGCGCCAGGCCGACGATCAGGCGCAGGATCTTGAAGCCGTCGCTGTAGGTGCGCAGCTTGGACTCGCTGCCCGCGGGCCGGTCCCGGAAGCCGACCGGCACGGCGGTCTGCGGGACGCCCAGGTGCTGCGAGTGCACGGTCAGTTCGGTCTCGATCTCGAACTCGCGCGACACCGCGGGGAACGACTTCACGAAGCGGCGGGAGAAGACCCGGTAGCCGCTGAGCATGTCCTCGACGTTCTCGCCGAACACCTTGCCGACGACGCCGTTGAGCACCTTGTTGCCGGTCTCGTGCCCGGCCCGGTACGCCGACCCGGCCTCGACCTCGCGGCGCACGCCCAGCACGTGGTCGTAGGGGCCCGCGAGCAGGGTGCGGATCATCTCCGGCGCGGCGGCGGCGTCGTAGGTGTCGTCGCCGTCGACCATCAGATAGACATCGGCCTCGATATCGGCGAAAGCGCGGCGCACCACATTGCCCTTGCCCTTGCGGTTCTCGGTGCGCACGATCGCCCCGGCCGCGCGCGCCTTGTCGGCGGTGGCGTCGGTGCTCAGGTTGTCGTAGACGTAGACGACTATGCCCGGGACGGCGGCCTGCAGGTCGGTGACGACCTTCGCGACGGCGGCCTCTTCGTTGTGACACGGCACGATGGCGGCTATACGAAGCTCGGTGGAGTCCACCCGGTCAATCCTCTGATCGGAGGCGAATATGAACACGGGGGAGGGTACCCGACCGTCACAGATATATGGGTGCTGCGGGGTTGGGGTACCGTCGGCCGGTGTCTGCGAACGAGTCCACGGCGGTGAACGTATCGTCGCCGAATACTTCCCTGACCGGGAAGGTCCGGGCCCTGCTGCAGCGCGGCGGGGCCTTCCTGGTGGTCGGCGCGATCGGCTTCGTCGTCGACGCGGGCACCTACAACCTGCTGGTCTTCCTGGGCGGTGAGGGGCCGTTGTTCCGCCTCCCGCTGGTCGCCAAGATCATCGCGATCGGGGTGGCCACGGTGGTCACCTATTTCGGCAACAAGTGGTGGACCTACTCCGATCACGACGGCGATACCGGGGCCCGGCACATCCTCACCTATGCCGCGCTGAATGTGATGGCCATCGGACTGCAATTGAGCTGTCTCGGCTTCTCGCGCTATGTGCTGGGACTGGACAGTCCGTTGGCGGACAACGTTTCCGGCACGCTGATCGGCCAAGCCGTGGCCATGGGCTTCCGATTCTGGGCCTACGGGAAATTCGTCTTCACCAATCCGGCCTCGGGAACGAATAACGCCTGACACTGATATTGTCGGGCCGCCGAGCGTGACAGTGGCCGTGCGACCACGTCGGGATGAGCCGGTGTCTAAGTATTCAAAGGATGTCGAGGGATTCATGGATGCGTCGGCTGGGCAGGCCGTGACCGAAACCGAGGACCAGGAGAGCGTGGCAGCGCCCGCGACCCTGCGCGCGGAACACGCCGCGCCGGAGCGGATGGTGCTGGCCCGCGGCATCTTCACCGGTCCCGCCCCCAAGATCAGCGACGACCTGTACGCCGTGGCCAAGGGCAAGGTCACCCGGGAACGGCAGACCCTGCGCCTGGAGAAGGGCGCGTCGGTCAATACCAATACCTACTTCGGGCGCTTCGCCGCGTCCTACTGGCAGCGCTGGACCAAGGTCACCGAGGTCGAGGTGGGCCTGACCCTCGAGGTGACCGGCAAGGTGCGGGTGCGGCTGGCCGCCTCCGACATCGCCGGACACCGCCGGGTGGTGGACACCGCCGTGGTGAAGGAGACCGGCCGGGTGACGCTGGTCGCCCCGCTGGACATGTATATCGACGGCGGCGCGATCTGGCTGGAGATCGAGGCGCTCGGCGGTGAGGCCGTGATCACCGATCTGGAGTGGACCACCGCCGCGCCCGAGCAGGTGCGCCCGGTGGCCATCGCCATCTGCACCTTCAACCGGGCCCAGGACTGCGCGAACACCGTCGCGGCGCTGGCCTCCGACGCCACCGTGCTGTCGCTCATCGACGCCGTGTACGTGGTCGACCAGGGCACCGACCTGGTGCAGGACCAGGCGCTGTTCACCGAGACCCAGCCGAAGTTCGGCGACAAGCTGCGCTACATCCGGCAGCCCAACCTCGGCGGCGCGGGTGGCTTCACCCGCGGCCTCTACGAGGTGTCGGGCGCCAACGAGCACGCCGACGTCATCCTCATGGACGACGACATCCTGTGCGAGCCGGAAACGGTGTTGCGGCTCAACGCCTTCGCCAATCTGACCGTGGAACCCACCCTGGTGGGCGCGCAGATGCTGTTCCTGTTCAACCCCGACTATCTGAATGTCGGTGCGGAAGAGACGAATCTGGGCAAGCTGCGCCACGGCCAGAAGGTGGCCAAGGCGCTGCGCAACACCTCCATGCTGAAGAAGCACCAGGAACGCCGCGTCGACGCCGGCTACCAGGCCTGGTGGACCTGCCTGATCCCGGCCGAGGTGGTCAAGAAGATCGGGCTGCCGGTGCCGATCTTCTTCCAGTGGGACGACGTGGAATACGGCCTGCGCGCGCGGGAGAACGGTTTCGTCACCGTCACCCTGCCCAATGCCGCTGTGTGGCACGCCGACTTCTACTGGAAGGACTTCGACGACTGGGCGCGTTACTTCTCCTCGCGCAACTCGCTCATCGTGTCCTCCCTGCACCACGACCTGGACGGCAAGGCGATCACCCGCCAGCTGTTCCGGGAGATCGCCGAGTACCTGGTCGGCATGCAGTACGGCCTGGCGCACACCACCCTGCAGGGCATCGAGGACTACCTGAAGGGCCCGGAGACGCTGCGCGACGGCGGCATCGAGGCGCTGGCCAAGGCCCGCGGCTCCCGCTCCGACTACCCGGAGACCGCCAAGCACGCGGCGACCGCCTCCGGGATCCCCAACGCCCACCTGCACGTTCGCCGTGCGGGCGGCGAGCCCAGCCACCCGCTGATGGTGCTCTACAAGCGCGCGCTCAACCAGTGGACCGGCCGCGTCATCCCCGGCCCCGTCGCGGTCACCCGCGAGGACGCCCACTGGTGGCACGTCGGCCTGTTCAACCACGTGGTCGTCACCGACGCCTCGCAGTCCGGTGTCCGAGTTCGCGTGCGCGACAAGGAAACCGCCCGTCGTCTGCTGATCCGCACCTACCGGGTGCTGCGTCAGCTCCGCAAGGAGCTGCCGGACCTGCAGCGCCGCTGGCGGGGCGCGATGCCGGAGCTGACCAGTCGAGAGAACTGGGAACGCCTCTACGGAATCGACAAGACTGCTTGATATTCGGCTGAACATGGCCCGGGACATCCTGTCCCGGGCCATGTTTCATTCTGCTGCGGGTATTACGCCTGTCCGCCCATCCGGCTCGCCGGTCAGGGCGCGGTGAGCAGTGTGCGGGCGGCGGCGGCGAGGTCGGCTTCCAGCCACTCCGGGAGTTCGGGGGCGTGGGCGTGGCGGCGCAGCGCGGCGTAGGGGAGGTCCACGACCGCGCGGCTGACGGCGTCGATCTCGCGGGGCCCGGCGCTGCCGTAGAGGCCGTTCGCGATGCGATCCAGCTGCGCGAACAGGGGTTCGTTCATCCGGGCCAGGCGATCGCGGAACTCGGTGTCGGGCGCGCCGTCGAGCAGGTCCCGGGGCCGCAGGTTGAGCAGCAGCTTGGCGTCGTCGGGGCAGTCCCGGCCGAAGCCCACCGCGGCGGAGGTCATACCGACCGCCGCCGCCAGCGGATCCTCCGCCGCCGCGGCGGCCAGCACCCGGGACTGGAACCGGTCCAGCGCCCGGATCCATGCCTCGGTGAGCACGCCGTTGCGGTTGCCGAACCGGTGGTAGAGCGTGCCCACGGGGGCACCGCTGGCCTCGGCGATGGCGGCGACGCTCGCCGCGCGAGGGCCGTCGCGCAGCACCAGTGCGCGCGCTGCGTCGAGGATCACGTCGGTGTCGTGCTTGCGGGGAGCCGCCATGAACTAGTACGTTCCTTCTATATGGAGCGTTTGCCCTATATCGATGAGCATTCCAGGGTAATCAATGCCGATCGCGCCGCAACGTGGACCGCACTACTGCGCACGACCTGCGAAAACCCTGACGATCTCAACACACTGCCCCGCGGTTTCGTGCTCGACGAGGCCGACCCGCCGCACCGATTGGCCGCCAAGGGCCGCCACTGGTTCTCCCGCTACCGCCTGACCTTCGTGCTCGACGAGGTCGACCCCACCCACACCCGTCTCACCGCGATCAGTCACGCCGCCTTCCCCGGCATCCACGGCCGGATCTATCGGGCCCTGGTCATCGACTCCCGCATGCATCGCCTGGTGGTCCGCGACATGTTGCGCCGGATCTCGGTCGCCGCGGGGAGGCCCGCATGAGTCTCCCCGGTCAGCGGTGGGGCGTGACCGACGTCGAACTGTCCGCGCGCATGCCCTGTGACGCAGCGCTTTCCGGCTCCGTGGTGATCTGTGATCGGGCCGTTCCGGTGGACGCGCCCGCACCCCTGGTCTTCGCCTGGCTCTGTCAGCTGCGCGCCGCCCCGTACAGCTACGACCTGCTCGACAACTTCGGCCGCCGCAGCCCGCGGCTGCGCGATCCGGAACTCACCGACCTCGCGGTCGGCCAGCGTGTCATGTCGGTCTTCGAACTGGCCGATTTCACACGGGGCGAGCAGATCACGTTGCGGGCCAAGGGCGTAGCGGTCACCTACGCGGTGCGCCCCGAAACCGGTGCGGGCAGTCGTCTGCACGCGCGCGTCCGATTCCGGGGTCCCGCCTGGCTGCTGGCGCTACCGGTCTTCGGCGATTTCCTCATGATGCGCAAGCAATTGCTCACGCTGAAGGAATTCGCCGAGCGTGAGGCCGTCGCGCTCGGCTGAGGTCAGAGGAACAGGTCGGTGGTGAGGGGGCCGTCGCCGGGAGTGACGCGGTACTTGTCGAGGTCGGTGATGCCGTGTGCCGCAAGGACTTCGTCGTCGATGAAGAAGTTCCCGGTGGTGTCCTTGGCCGGGGAGGTGAGGACCAGGTAGGCGGCGTCGGCGTAGATGTCGGGGGTGCGGGAGGTGGAGATCATCTCCTCGCCGCCGAGCAGGTTCTTGACGGCCGCGGTGGCGATGGTGGTGCGCGGCCACAGGGAGTTCACGCCGATGCCGTACTTGCGTAGCTCCTCGCTCAAACCCAGTGTGGTGAGCGACATTCCGTACTTGGCGATGGTGTAGCCCAGGGCCATGCCCGCCCACTTGGGGTCCAGGTTCAGGGGTGGGGACAGCGTCAGGATGTGCGGATTGCGCCCGGACTGGGCGGAGTCCTTCAGCGCCGGGATGCTGAGCTTGGACAGCAGGAAGCTGCCGCGGCAGTTGATGTCCTGCATGAGGTCGTACTTCTTCATGGGCAGGAGCTCGGTGGGGGAGATGTCGATGGCCGAGGCGTTGTTCACCACCATGTCGATGCCGCCGAACCGCTCCCGCGTCTGCCGTACCGCGTCCGCGACGGCCTCGTCATCGCGCACGTCGCCGAGGTATTTGAGGACGGTGCCGCCCACGGTCTCCAGCTCGGCGGCCGCGGTGTGAATAGTGCCGGGCAGCTTCGGGTGCGGCACATCGGTTTTCGCGATGAGGGTGATGTTCGCGCCGTCCGCGGCCGCCCGCTTGGCGATCTCGAGCCCGATTCCGCGACTGCCACCCGACATGATCATGGTCCGACCCGCCAGCGGCTTCTGTGCTCCGGTCATGGATCCACTCCTCTTCTGCTGTTGTCGCCCTGAATCCGATCATCCGCGCCTCACCGGGCCGGCGGGCCGGAACTCTCGCATCCCGGGCAGTAGCGCTGGCACTACCGAGCACCCGGCCGCCGACACGACCGCGATCCGGGTGCTCGGGGCATGGGCCGCAGCCGTGCGCGTCCCTACCCTCGAAAGGGCCGGAAAACCCGGCCTGAACAGGAGGAATGTCTTCCATGAGCATATTGCGGCGGCCCCGCGGGCGGGTTCTGCTGGCCGGTGTCGGGGTTCTGGCCGTCCTCGCGGCCCAGGCGTGCGGCACCGACCCCGGGAGCGGCGAACCCGCTCGCAAGGAGCTCTACCGCACCATCACCCAGGCCCTCGACGGCGTGGTCCGCGGCGGCTTCCCGGGCGCGCAGGTCGTGTTCGACGGACCGGACGGTCATCACGTGCTCACCGCGGGCGTGGGTGACCTGAGCACCGGCGCACCCATCCCCGAGGATGCGCGGGTGCGGATCGGCAGCAATACCAAGACCTTCGTCGCCACCGTGGTGCTGCAGTTGGTCGGCGAGGGCAAGATCGAACTGGACGCTCCGATCGAGCGCTATCTGCCGGGCGTGGTGCGCGGTAACGGCAATGACGGCAACCGCGTCACGGTCCGGCAGCTGCTGCAGCACACCAGCGGTCTGCCCGAATACCTGGCGGGCCGCGACCCCGCCGCGCCCGGTTCCGGGCAGTTGACCGCCGATTCCGATCAACTCCGCCGGTCCCACTACGAACCGGCGGACCTGGTCCGCATCGCCATGGCCATGCCACCGCAATTCGAGCCCGGCGCGCGTTCGGTCTACACGAACACCAACTACATCCTGCTCGGCATGTTGATCCAGCAGGTCACCGGCCGCCCGGCGGCCGCCGAGGTCGAGCGCCGCATCCTGGAGCCGCTGGGCCTGCGCGACACCTACTTCCCGAACTCGCGCGAGACCGGGATCCGGGGGCCGCATCCGCGTGGATACCATGAAATCGACGGCCGCCGCGAGGACTACACCGAGCTGGACCCGTCCTGGGCCGACACCGCGGGCGCGATGATCGCCACCCCCGCCGACCTGAACCGCTTCTTCACCGCCCTGCTCGCCGGGAAACTGCTGCCCGCCGCCCAATTGGCGGAGATGAAGCGGACGGTCCCCTGGGATCGCGGCGAACCCGGATCCGGCTACGGGCTCGGACTGATCCACCACGCGAGCTCGTGCGGCAAGGAGGTGTGGGGTCACGGCGGCAGCATTCCCGGCTTCGGCACCCACACCGGTGTGGCCGCCGACGGCACCGCCGTGGTGGTCACCGTCAATCAGCTCCTGGCCGACCGGGCCGCGTCCGAGGTCGTGACCAAGGTCTTCGACTCCGCCTTCTGCTCGTGAGAGGAACCTCCGTGCGTTTTCGCGAGATCGCCCGCACTCGACGGGGCTTGGCCGCGCTGGCGGTGACCGGTCTGGCGGCGGGAGCCGCGCTCACCACGGCCGCCGTCACCGAGCCTCCCGCCGCCGCGGCGCCTCTGGACCGCTACTACCACCAGCAGCTCGACTGGAACTCCTGCGACATTCCGGAACTCGACGGTATGGGCGGGCAGTGCGCCGACATCACCGTGCCGCTGAATTACGCTGAGCCGCAGGGCCTTACGACCACCGTCGCCATCTCCCGCATCCCCGCCGCCGACTCGGCGCACCGGCGCGGCGTCCTGCTCTCCAACCCGGGCGGTCCCGGCGGCGCGGGCCTGGACTACTTCGTGGACACCAGCAAGGCCATGACGCCCGAGGTCCGCGCCCGCTACGACCTCATCGGCATGGATCCCCGGGGCGTCGGGCGGTCCGCCGCCGTGAACTGCCACTGGCCGACCGGCTTCGGACTGCAATTCGCGGGCGTCGACGCCAAGGGTTTCGCCGAATCCGTCGCCACCCAGGCCGACCTGTCGGCGCGGTGCGCGACCTCGGAGGGAGATCGGCTGCCGCACATGACGACTCGCAATACCGCCAGGGACATGGATGTCATCCGCACCGTGCTCGGCGAGGACAAGATCAGCTACCTGGGCACCTCGTACGGCACCTACCTGGGTGCGGTGTACATGCAGATGTTCCCCGACCGATCCGACCGCATGGTGCTCGACAGCAGCGTCGACCCCGACCGCTACGGCGTGGTCGGCATGGTGCACGACATGGGCGCGCCCAATGAGGCCGCGCTCGACGCCTGGGCGGCCTGGACCGCCGAACGCGACGGTGAATACCACCTCGGCGCGTCCGCGACCGCCGTCCGCGCCCTGGTCCAGCGGCTCATCGAACGCGCTGCCGCCCAACCGATCCGGATCGGCGACTTCGACGTCGACGCGCACTCTCTGCCCCTGGTGCTCTACATCGCCTTCGACTCCCCGCGGAACTACGGCCGCGCCGCGCAACAGATCCGGGAACTGGCCGACGCCGCCGACGGGAAGCCGGTCGAACCGGACGAGAACCTGGCGGGCAGCCTGGCGGTGATACTGCGCGCCCAGCCGCGCGACATGTCCCCGTCGATGGCGGTGCTCTGCGGAGATGTCGGCGCGCCCCGCGATCCGGCCTGGTACTGGCGCAACCTCGAGGCCTCCCGCGCCACCCAGCCGGTCTTCGGGGCGCTGGCCGACAACATCACGCCGTGCGCGTTCTGGGCCCCGCCCGCCGAATCACCCACGGCCATCGCCAATTCGGTGCCCAGCCTGATCATCCAGGCCACCGGCGATACCCGCACCAGCTACGGCGGCGCGCTCGCCATGCACCGGGCGCTGACCGGCTCCCGCATGGTGACACTGCAGGACGTCGGCATCCATTCGATCCTGGGCCGCTACCCGAACGCCTGCGTCTACGACGCCGTGAACACCTACCTGGCGGACGGCGTCCTGCCCGCCGGCGACCTCACCTGCCGCGACGAGTGATCAGCCGGCGTTCAGATAGGCGAGGACGGCCAGCACCCGCCGGTGCCCCACCTCGTCGGCGAACAGCCCCAGCTTGGCGAAGATGCTCCGAATGTGTTTGAGCACAGCGCCTTCGGTGACCACGAGGCGCTCGGCGATCGTGGCATTGTCGAGCCCCTCGGCCATGAGCGCCAGCACCTCCCGCTCGCGCGGGGTGAGGCCCGCCAGCGGATCGTCGGTCCTGCGCCGCACCAGCAGTTGCGAGATCACCTCGGGATCCATGGCGGTTCCGCCCTCGGCGACCCGGCGCAGCGAATCCAGGAAGCGATCCACCTTCCCGACCCGCTCCTTGAGGAGATATCCGATCCCGCCCGCCCCGTCGCCGAGCAGTTCGGCGGCGTAGCTGTCCTCGACCCAGGCCGAGAGCACCAGCACCGGCAAGCCGGGATGAATCTGCCTGGCGCGCACCGCCGCCCGTAGCCCGTCGTCGGTGTAGGTGGGAGGCATTCGCACATCCACCACCACCGCGTCGGGCCGGTCGGCGGTGACCACCCGCAGGAAGTCGTCGGCATTGTCGACCGCCGCGACCACGTCGATACCGGCGGTCTTCAACAGCAGCGCCAGTCCCTCGCGCAGCAGCGCGTCGTCCTCGGCGATCACCACGCGCATGACGCCATCACCCGCTCACCGCTTCCCTCATGATCAACATGGCAGCTCCACCCGCACCACGGTAGGTCCGCCGGGCGGGCTGCTGAGCAGCATCCGGCCGTCCAGCGCTTGGGCCCGCCGCCGGATTCCGGCCAGTCCGCCGCCCTCGGCTTCGACCGCCGCTCCGACACCGTCGTCGTGGACTTCCACGGTCAGGACCTCGGCGGTACCCCCGAGGCCGACTCGAAGCTGTCGCGCCCCGGAATGTTTGGTCGCATTGGTCAGCGCTTCGGCGATCACGAAATACGCGGCCGCCTCCACCGCCGCCGGCCTTCGCCCGATCGGGGCGCTCGCCTCCCCGTCGACATCGAGGGTGCACGGGATCGGCGAGCGGGCGGCCAGGGCCGAAATGGCGCTCGTCAGGCCACGATCCGCGAGCACCGGCGGGTAGATGCCGCGCACCGCGTCCCGCAATTCGGCGAGCGCGGCCTCGGCCGTGTCCTGGGCCTTGCGCACCAGCTCGTCCGCCGCGTGCGGATCCCGTTGCCGCAGTTGATCGGCCAGACCGAGCTGCATGATGACCGCCGCGATCCGCGCCTGCGCGCCGTCGTGCAGATCCCGTTCGATGCGTCGCAGCTCGGCCCCGTGGGCGTCCAGCGCGTCCGCGCGCGTCGCGGTCAGTTCCGCCACCCGGACCGCGAGCTCGGCGCCCGGCGCCGGTCCGAGCAGCGCCCGCGCCAGCAGCGCCTGCCACCGGGCCACGGTCGGCAACTGAAGAACCAAGGCCGCCAGCGGAATCGCGATCAGGGCGCTGAGCGCCGCCAGCGGCCACGAATCGACGACGAAACCGAAGCTCTCGACCGTGCCCGGCGGCACGATCCGCCAATACACCGGAATCGCGAGCTGATTCAGTGCGCCCCACGGCAGCCCGACCGCCAGCAGCGCCACCACCATGCCGGGCACCCCGTGCAGCCACAGCCACGCGATATCCCGGCCGTTCGCCGGATCCCGCAGGGCAGCCGTCAGCCGCTCCCGCAAACCGCCGGTCATCGGCCGATACGCCACCCGGATCGGCTCGCCCAGCCGTTTCCCCGCCCGCCGCCGTTCGAATCCGGTCAGCGGCCGGATCAGTCGCAGGAATTCGGGGATCGCCGGAATGCCCACGCCCAGGAGGCTGGTTGCCGCGACCAACACCAGGCCGACCAGGGCCACCGTGGCCGCGGCCCCGGAAACGCCACCGACCAGCAGATAGCCGATGCTCCCCGGGAGCGCCCGCAGCCGACTTCCGGCCCACCGGCGCACGGCCGCCGGGCCGCGCGTCGGCAACGGGTCGGCACTCACACCACCAACCTACTGATCGACCGGATGCCGGCTCGATGAGGTCGGTCGCGAGAGCCGACGTGCGGGCGCCGCCCGGCCTCGATGTCGGTCGTGGCCGGGCAGGGCGAATCCTCAGCGCTGCTTGCCGCCGCGTTCCTTGTACATCCGCCGCTGGCTCTTGTTGATGTCCTTCCACACCTTCTTGCGCTCGGCCTGCAGCCGGGCGTCGGTGCGGGAGGCCAGCCAGTCGTTCTCGCGGCTCAGCTTGCGGTAGCTGTCGAGCCGGCGCTGCGGCAGCGCACCCGAGTCGATGGCCGCGAGTACCGCGCAACCGGGTTCGGTCCGGTGCTCGCAGTCGGCGAAACGGCATTCGGCGGACAGGGATTCGACATCGCTGAAGGCGCGGCCCAGCCCCTCCGCGGCATCCCAGAGACCGACCGAACGCAGTCCGGGCGTATCGATGAGCGTGCCGCCGCCGGGCAGCGGTCGCAGTTCGCGATGCACGGTGGTGTGCCGGCCGCGCTTGTCGCCCTCGCGCACCGCCTGGGTGGCGAAGACCTCCGCGCCGAGCAGCGCGTTGGCGAGCGTGGACTTGCCCGCGCCCGACGGCCCGATCAGCGCGACGGTGCCGGTCAGCAGGGAACCGAGCACGTCCATGCCGACCCCACCGGCGGCGCTGACCGCCAGCACGGTCACCCCGGGCGCGGCGGCCCGGACGTCCTCGAGCGGAATATCGTGCGCCAGATCGGCTTTGGTGAGCACCACGATCGGCTGAGCGCCGGATTCCCAGGCCAGCGCGAGCAGCCGCTCGATCCGCCCGAGGTCGACGTCCCCGTCACCGGGGGTGCACACCAGCACCGTGTCCACATTGGCGGCCAGCACCTGATGCGCGGATTTGGCGCGCGAATCGGGCTGTCCGGAGACGGCCGCCCGGACGATGGCGGTCCGGCGCGGCAGCAGGGCCCGCACGGTCCGGGTGCGATCGATGGCCACCCAGTCGCCGGTGCACAGTCCGCTGACCTCGGAATCCGAGCGCGGGAGTTGTGCGCGGACCACCGCGGCCGTCAAACGGCTCTGGTAGTCGGCGGTGGGCAGTGGCGCGGCGATATCGCATTCGCTGCGATCCATGCGGATCACGCGGGCGGGAATCAGGCCTTCGCCCAGCAGCGGCCGGTAGTCGGTGGCGAGAGCGGAGTTCCAGCCGTAGGGGGAGAGCAGGTCGAGATCGACCGAAGACATGGGGGAGTCCTTTGACGGGCCGAGCCCGGATCACGGACTCAGCGAGGGGAATTCGAGGTGGAGGCGCACACCGCGCGAGTGAACGCGGGCGCGGCAATCCGCACAGCCGTCGTCACGTAACTCCACCTCCCATCTCTCCTCATGCCGTCGCCGAGGCGAGGGCTCCCAACAAGAACGGGGACAACCTTGTCAGGCCGTCCCCGTCCGCGCAACGTATTTTCCGAGCCCTACGACGAGGGCTTGTCGAACTGCTCCCGGCGGCCCATCCGCTGCAGGCGTAGCCACTCCATCAGCCCGGCCGGGTCCTTCTGCTGCACCAGGAAGAACCAGCCGAAGCGGGCGACCTCCTGCGGCAACAGCTTGCGCATGCCCGGCTGAGCCATCAGGTAGCCGCGGTTGCGATAGGTGAAGTGCCGCTTGACCGGATCGTCCGGGTACTGGGTGTGCATGCGCCCGCCCAGGATCGGCTTGAACTCGGCCGACCCGTTCGGGTGCAGGTAGGCGGTCTGCAGGCAGGTGCCGAAGGGCAGCCCGGACCGCACCAGCCGGCGGTGCACCTCCACCTCGTCACCACGCACGAACAGCCGCAGGTCGGGGACGCCGATCTTGTCCACGGCGGTCGCGGACACCAGCGCGCCGTTGAACAGCGAGGCGATGCCGGGCAGGAAGTCCTCGTCGCCCAGTTCGGACCGCAGTCGCCGCCACACCACGCCGCGGCGCAGCGGGAACGCCAGCCGGTCCGGGTCGTCGATATCGGCGACCACCGGCGACACCTCGACCAGCGAGTGCCGTTCGGCGCAGTCGAAGAGGGTGGCGAGCACGTCGGGGCCCTCGGGCCGGCCGTCGTCGTCGGCCAGCCACACCCAGTCCGCGCCCATGGTGAGCGCGTGCAGCATGCCGAGCGCGAAACCGCCCGCGCCGCCCAGATTGTGTTCCGAACCCAGGTAGGTGGATTCGATGGGCTGCTGCTTCACCAGCTCGCCCACCTCGGCCTCGTTGCCGTTGTCGACCACGATCAGATGGTCGACCGGACGGGTCTGGCTGCTCAGCACCTTCAGCGATTCGGCGAGCAGTTCCCGGCGTTTGTGCGTGACCACGATGGCGACGATGCGGGCCTCGTCGCCGTAAAGGGGGGTGGATGGCTCAGTCATGCGGGGTTCCGTTCCGGTTCACGTTCACGTTCCAGATCCCGCAGCACCTGCGCCACGTGATCACCCGCCTCCGGGCCCTCGTAGGCCCGCACCACGTCCTCGATGCCGCCCTGCATGCGCACCTGTCCGTGATCGATCCACATGGCGTGGTCGCACAACTGGGCCAGGAACTCGTTGGAATGGCTGGCGAAGACGAGAATGCCAGAGCGCGAGACCAATTCCTGCAGACGCACCCGCGCCTTCTTCATGAATTCCGCGTCGACCGCGCCGATGCCCTCGTCGAGCAACAGGATCTCCGGATCGATGGAGGTCACCACGCCCATCGCCAGACGCACCCGCATACCGGTCGAGTAGGTGCGCAGCGGCATCGCCAAATAGTCACCCAGCTCGGTGAATTCGGCGATCTCGTCGATCTTGGCCAGCATCTGCTTGCGGGTCTGCCCGAGGAACAGGCCGCGAATGATGATGTTGTCGTAACCGGAGACCTCGGGGTCCATGCCCACGCCGAGGTCGAAGACCGGCGCCACCCGGCCGCGAATCCGCGCGCTGCCGCGGGTCGGTTCGTAGATGCCCGAAAGCAACCGCAGCAGTGTCGATTTGCCCGCGCCGTTGTGGCCGACCAAGCCGACGCGATCGCCTTCCTTCAGCGACAGCGAGATATCCCGCAGCGCCTCCACGACCACCACATCGGATTGGTTGCGCCCGATGGCCCCACCGGCCGAACCCAGTACCGCTTTCTTCAGCGATCGGGATTTGGCGTCGAAGATGGGGAATTCCACCCACGCGTTCTGGGTCTCGATACTCACACGGTCGGTCATTGAGCCTTCACACCCAGTAGGGGACTCGGGAACGGAACTTCTTCATAGCCAGTATCGCGACTATCCAGCCGACAGCGGTGATCGCCACCACCACAATCCAGCTGCGGAGGTGGATCGGGTCGCCCAGCAGGGGCGCGCGCACGATCTCCAGGTAGTGGAAGGTCGGTACCAGTTCGGCCAGCTTGGCCCGGTCGCTGGCGGTGCCCGACAGCGCCGAGGTCTTCCACATGACCGGGGTGAGCACGAACAACATCAGGGTGGTGCTGCCCAGGATCGGCGCCAGATCCCGATAGCGGGTGCTGAAGATGCCGAACACGATCGTCACCCAGATGGCATTGAGGAACAGCAGCACCAGGGCCGGGATCGCCAGCAGCGCCGACCAGTGCAGATGCCGCCAGATCCCGAACGCGGGCACCATCACCACGTAGATGATCAGGTTGTGGGCGAAGAACAGGAACTGCCGCCACACCAAGCGGTACACGTGCACGCTCAGCGCCGACGGCAGTTGTTTGATCAAGCCCTCATTCGCGATGAAGACGTCCGAGCCTTCGAGAATGCTGGCATTGATCACATTCCAGACGATCAAACCCACTGTCACGTACGGCAGATACGAACTCAGCGACTGCCCGAACAGTGTGGCGTAGAGCACGCCCATCGCGGCGGCCTGCAAACCGGTGGCGATGGTGATCCAGAACGGGCCCAGCACCGAACGCCGGTACCGCTGCTTGATGTCCTGCCACCCCAATGCCAGCCATAGTTCACGCTGGGAGAACCCGTCGCGAAAATCCTTGAAGGCGCGACCGAAGGACTGGGAATCCGACACGAGCGGCACGGTCTCAGCGTCCGGGCGCACGTCGGTCTTCGCCGAGTCGGGGGGAGCAGCAGCAGGCACAGCACCCGACCTTATCTAATGGCTTTCCCTTTGCACGCGGAACCTGCCGCCGACCGGCTGGCGTGGCGGCAGGACCGGGCGTCAGAGGTATTGACCGCCGCCCGCGCCCTGCTGTCCGCGGGGGTCGCCGTGGCTCATGCCGGGCGGGAGGGCCTGGCGCATCTGCTCGAGTTGGGCGCGCGCCGCCATCTGCTGGGCGAACAGGGCGGTCTGGATGCCGTGGAAGAGTCCCTCCAGCCAGCCGACCAGCTGGGCCTGGGCGATGCGCAGCTCCGCGTCGGAGGGGATGGTCTCGTCGGTGAAGGGCAGGGCCAGCCGCTCCAGCTCCTCGCGGAGCTCGGGGGCGAGGCCGGTTTCCAGCTCCCGGATGGAGGTGCGGTGGATCTCGCGCAGGCGGGTGCGGGAGGCGTCGTCCAGCGGCGCGTGCCGGACCTCCTCGAGCAGCTGCTTGATCATGGTGCCGATGCGCATGACCTTCGCGGGCTGTTCCACCATGTCGGCGAGCGACTCCTCCTTCTCCTGGGAGTCGTCCAGAATGCCCGAATTATCGTCACCGACAACCTGTCCGGTGATCTCCACCGGCTCGCCGCCGATCTGGGCCGCCGCCGGGATGAACAGCGGCTTCCCTTCGGGTCCGATCACGACAATGTTCTCCGGAACCCCATCGGATTGCGTCATGTCTCCCATCCTGCCCAATCCGCCCCGAACCCGCTAAGTCCCACCCCGGATTCGTAACACGCCGATGACTCGCCGCGAAGTGTGACCAGACCCCTCGGTTCGCGGCCGTCCCGATTCTGGACTGACGGAGCGGGGGAGCGAAGCGGAGGAGCGGAGGAGGGAAGAATCGGGACCAGAGGCCGCGAACCCGCCCCGGAGCGAAGCGGAGGGGCAATATAAACACCGTCCCGTCCAGTTTGTTCGGTAGATGCAGGTCGTCCCTTTCTGGGAGGACGCTTCCATCCCTACCGTTACCCAGTCGTGCCCTCTCCCTTTAGAGTGGCCAGCATGACTTACGACGTCGCACGGGTGCGGGGCCTGATTCCGTCCCTGGGCGACGGCTGGATCCATCTAGACCCTCAAGCGGGCATGCTGGTCCCGGATTCGGTATCCCGGGCCGTCTCAACGGGTTTCCGGACCTCCGCCTTCTCGCACTCCAATCGGCACGGCGCGGCCAAGCGCAGCGCCGCGATCCTGGAGGCGGCGCGCGAGGCCGTCGCCGATCTGGTCGGCGGCGATCCGGCGGGCGTGGTGCTCGGCCCGGATCGCGCGGTCCTGCTGGCCTGGCTGGCCGAATCGCTGAGCTCCCGGCTGGGTCTGGGCACCGGGATCGTGCTGTCGCGCCTGGATGACGAGGCGAATGTCGCGCCCTGGCTGCGCATCGCGAATCGCTATGGCGCGCACGTGCGCTGGGCCGAGGTCGAGATCGAGACCTGCGAGATGCCGGCCTGGCAGTTCGAGGAACTCATCGGACCCACCGCCCGCCTGGTCGCGCTGACCGCGGCCTCACCCATCGTGGGCTCCGCGCCCGCGGTCCGGGTGGCCGCGGACCGCGTGCACGAGGTCGGCGGCCTGCTGGTCGCCGACTGCTTCGGCGCCGCGCCCTACGCGCTCATCGATATCGACGAACTCAATGCCGACGTGATCGCCCTGAGCGCACCGGCCTGGGGCGGCCCGCAGATCGGCGCGCTGGTCTTCCGCGATCCGGCCTTCCTGGACCGGATTCCGTCCATGTCGCTGAATCCCTATGCCAAGGGCGCGGAACGGCTCGAGGTGGGCGGTCACCAGTACGCGCTGCTGGCAGGGCTCACCACCTCCATCGACTACCTGGCCTCGCTGGACGAGCGCGCCACCGGCACCCGCCGCGAGCGCCTGGAGATGTCGATCACCTCGCTGCAGGACTACCACGATCAGCTCTTCGAGCATCTGATGGCGGTGCTGGACACCATCCCCAATCTGACCGTGATCGGCCGCGCCTCCACCCGCATCCCGACGGTGAGCTTCACCATCTCGGGCATGCAGGCGGAGAAGGTCTCCGCCAAGCTTGCCGACGCCCGCATCGGCACGCTGAGCGGCTCCCACGGCGGCAGCCGCCTGCTCGACGCCCTGGGCGTCAATGACGAGGGCGGCGCGGTGACCATCGGACTCGCGCCCTACACAACGACTTTCGAGATCGACCAGCTCGGCCGCGCGCTGGCCGCCCTCGACACCTAGGCCCTAGACCTCGCGGATCTGCAGGATCACCTTGCCGACGGTCTCCTCGGAGTCCAGCAGCCGGTGCGCCCGCGCCACCTCGGTCACCGGAACCTCGGCCGACACCACCGGCGCCACCGTGCCGTCGGAGATCAACGGCCACAGGTGGCGGCGCAGTTCGGTGATGATCTCCGCCTTCGACCCGCGCCCGTGCTCGGGGCGGCGGCGCAGATTGGTGGCGTGCACCGAGCCCCGCTTGCCCAGCAGCACGCCCAGATTCAGTTCCGCCTGCACGCCGCCCTGCATGCCGATCACCACCAGGTGCCCGTCCTCGGCGAGCGCCTCGACATTGCGCTTCAGATAGGACGCGCCCATATTGTCGAGAATGATGTCGGCGCCGGGATATTCGCTGTGCAGCGTGGTCACGAAATCGTGCTCGCGGTAATTGATCAGCACCGTCGCGCCCAATTCCGCGCATCGATCCAGCTTGAACTGCGATCCGGCCGTCACCGCGACCCGCGCGCCCAGCGCCCGCGCCACCTGGATGGCGTGCGTGCCGATACCGCTGCCGCCGCCGTGAATCAGCAGCAACTGCCCGCTGTGCAGGCCCGCGGTCATCACCAGGTTGGACCACACGGTGGCCGCCGCCTCGGGCATCGCGGCCGCGGCGGCCACGTCCAGGCCGTCGGGTACCGGCAGTAGCTGGGAGGCGGGCGCGTTCACCCGTTCGGCGTAGCCGCCGCCGGCCAGCAGCGCGCACACCCGATCGCCGGGCCGCCAATCCCGTACGCCGGGACCGACTTCCGCGACGGTCCCGGACACCTCCAGGCCCAGGATCTCGCTCGCGCCGGTCGGCGGGGGATACAGGCCCTGCCGTTGCAGCAGGTCCGCGCGGTTCACCCCCGCGGCCGTCACATCGATCGCCACTTCGCCCGGTCCGGGCGCGGGCAGGTCGTCCACCTGCGCCCATTTCATGACCTCTGGCCCACCGAAACCGTCGAGTGTCACCGCATACATGAAAACGAGCCTACGACCGAGCCGCACCGATTACTGTCAGGCCACCCTCGGGCGCGGTACAGCATTCTCTCAGCTTCGACCGGCACCGTGTGTGTGGAGGGTTTCGAAAGGAGATTCCATGATCACCACCCTGACCGTTCTCGGCGGCATGGTCATCCTGGCCGCCATGGCGATGTCCGGATTCGTCGCCAACGACGCCCCGCGCGCCCTGGTCCGCGTCCGAAACCGCCGATAGTCCCCGAGTAATTTCGACCCGATACGCAGCCGGGTCGAAGGTACTAGCGTTCCGGGGCATGAGCAGTTTCGTCGACTTCCAGAACGAGATCTATCTCGCCGGTCTGGCGGGCGCTGTCCCGGCGCTCCCGATGACCGCGGCGGGCCTGGAAGAGCGGGCTCGGGAAGTGCTGGATCCGGCGGCCTTCGCTTATGTGGCGGGCAGCGCGTCCTCCGAACGCACCGCGCACGCCAATCTCGCCGCCTTCGAGAAGTACCGGCTGCTGCCGCGCGTGCTGCGCGGCGCGAGCGGGCCCGGCGCGCGCGACCACTCGGTCGAGGTGCTCGGAACCCGGTTGGCCGCACCGATTCTCACCGCGCCGGTCGGCGTGCTGGGTCTGCTGCGCGAGCGCGGCGAGACCTTCGTCGCCGACGTCACCAAGGAACTGGGCATCGGCATGTGCCTGTCCACCGCCGCCTCCTCCACCATCGAGGAGGTGGGCGCCCGGGCCGGGGCCTGGTGGTATCAGCTGTACTGGCCCAATGACATGGAGCTGGCCCGCTCCTTCGTCGAACGCGCCGAGAAGTCCGGCGCCAAGGCCATCGTCGTCACCGCCGACACCCCCGCGCTGGGCTGGCGGCCCCGCGATCTCCAGCACGGCCACCTGCCGTTCCTGCACGGCCAGGGCATCGCCAACTACCTGTCCGACCCGGTCTTCCGGGCCAAGCTGAGCGCCCCGCCGGAGGAGAGCGAGGAGGCGCTGCGCGCGGCCGTGCTCACCTGGTCCGGGCTGTTCGGCAATCACGCGCTGCGCCCCGCGGACCTGGCCCGGCTGCGGGACTGGACCGAACTGCCCATCGCCGTGAAGGGCATCCTGCACCCCGACGACGCCCGCCAGGTGGTGGACGCGGGCGCGGACGCGGTGATCGTGAGCAATCACGGCGGCCGTCAGGTGGACGGGGCGGTCGGTGCGCTGGACGCGCTGCCGACCATCGTGGCCACCGTCGGCGATCGCGCGGACGTGCTCTTCGACTCCGGCATCCGCACCGGTTCCGACGTCATGATCGCGCTGTCGCTGGGCGCCAAGGCCGTCCTCTACGGCCGCCCCTGGGTGTACGGCCTGGGCCTGGCGGGCGCGGACGGCGTGCGCCACGCGCTGCGCTGCCTGCTCGCGGATTTCGATGCGGCCATGGGGCTTTCGGGCTGCCGCGGTCCGCACGAACTGAGCCGGACCATGATCTCGTCCTACCGCGTTTAGCCCGGGCACGCGGAGGAATTCTGCGGGGGGAAACCGCGCGGGACCGCCGAGCTGAGGAGGGGCGATCACACGCCGTCACAACAATGAGCCGGTGGCCGCTGCCGCGGGCCGGAACACGCTCGAACCGAGGTGGCTCACCCCGGAGCAGCAGCGTGCCTGGCGCGCCTACATGGACGGCAGCCAGCGCCTCATGTCCGACCTCAACCGGCAGCTGCAACGCGACTGCGACCTGTCCCTGGCCGAGTACCGCATCCTGACCAAACTCTCCGAGGCCCCCGGCCGCGCCCTGCGCATGAGCGACCTCGCCGACGGCGTGCTGTCCTCCCGCAGCCGCCTCACCCACCAGATCCGCCGTATGGAGGCGCAGCGCATGGTCCGCCGCATCGCCTGCGAGGACGACGGCCGGGGTGTCCTGGCCCAGCTCACCGACGAGGGCCTGTGCCGGCTGCGGACCGCCGCGCCCGCCCACGTCGCCGCGGTCCGCCGGTTCTTCGTGGACCTGCTCACACCGCAGCAGCTGGCCGCGGTGGCCGCGGCCCTGGACCTGGTGAACCTGGCCGCCGACCACCGCGCGGACACCAGGCCGGCCGCCGATCTCGAGTGACCGGCTACGCCGATCCGGAAGCGGCAGGCCGACCGCACGCGCCATCAGTTACCATCAGTCCGCTTGGAAGCGTGGCAGAGCGGCCGAATGCACTCGCCTTGAAAGCGAGCGTTGTGAAAGCAACCGGGGGTTCAAATCCCTCCGCTTCCGCGTGAAGATGCTGGCGGCCAAGGGATTTCACACCCCTTGGCCGTCGGCATTTCGCCTTTCTAGGCGGGCAGATTCGCGAGCCAGTCGCGGATGATCGGGTCGGTGACCTCGGGGTGGGTGAACGGCACCGAGTGCGCCGCGCCCAGTCCCTCGATGGTCTCGACCCGGGTCGGACCGCCCAGCTGCGCGGCCAGTTCCTCGGTCTGGCGGCGGCTGTGGATCTGATCCTGCACCCCGTGCATGAGCAGCGCGGGCGCGGTGATGTCCTTGACCAGGTCGACGATGGACTCACGGTCGATGAGGCAGCGACCGGCCTGCTCGAGCCGGCGCCGGTCCGCGGCGTTCCACTTGTCGAGCCAGTAGCGGCGCTGTTCGCGGGTGCCGCCGATCATCTGCACCGCGATCGGGGTGGCGATGGGCTCCAGCGGGACGTCGCCCAGGATCCACTGGTTCATGATGATCATCTCGAAGCCAACGGATTCCGCGTCGTCGTAAGCGTCGGCCCGGGTGCCGATCAGGGCCAGGCCGCGCACCCGCGCGGGCTGCAGCAGCGCCATGCGCATGCCGATCCAGCCGCCCTGCAGCAGGCCGCCCACGACCAGCCGGTCCAGGCCGAGGTGATCGATGACAGCCCATGCGTCCCAGGCCAATCGCCAGTTGTCGAACGGCTCGGCCGGGTCCTCGGTGTGGCCGTGGCCGCGCGCGTCGATGGTGACGATCCGGTAGTCCGGGGCCAGGGACGCCTCCTGGGCGGCCCACATCTCGGTGTCCTGGAAGAAGCCGTGCATCAGCAGCACCGCCGGGCCGTCGCCGCCGGTGTCGCGATAGTGGATCTTCGCCCCGTCTTCGGTCGTCACGAACGGCATGCGGCGGCGCCCCCTGTCAGGTCTTCGGTTGCGCCGGTGTGGATTCGAGGCGCGTGCCGACCCTAACAGGAACGTGTTCTAGATGAAGCGCGCGATCGTCGCCGGATCGGTGGCGAACTCCAGGAACGCGTCGTTCTCGTGCGGATCGCCCGCCGTGACGCGCACGCCGTCCGCGCCGTAGGGCCGGATGATGACTCCCGCCTCGGTGCTGGCCGCCCCGTATTCGGCGCTGCGGTCGCCCAGCGGCAGCCAGACGAAGTTGGCGTGACTCGGCGGCACCCGGTAGCCCGCCGCCAGCAGGGCGGCGCGCATGCGATCCCGCTCGGCCACAACCGCATCGGTGCGTTCGATCAGCTCCGGCCGCGCCTCCAGCGACGCGATGGCCGCCGCCTGCGCCACCCGGCTCACACTGAACGGGATGTGCACCTTCATCAGCGCGGTGATCACCTCGGGCGCGCCGACCGCGTAGCCGACGCGCAGCCCCGCCAGGCCGTATGCCTTCGAAAACGTCCGCAGCACCAGCACATTCGGGCGTGTGCGGCCCAGTTCGACGCCGTCCGGGAAGTCCTCGGCGGGCATCCGCACGTACTCGAAGTACGCCTCGTCCAGCACCACCAGGACGTCGGAGGGCACCTTGTCGAGGAACTCCACGATCTCGGCCCGGCCGCGCGCGGTGCCGGTCGGATTGTTCGGGTTGCACACGAACACCACGCGGGTCTTCGGGGTGATCGCCGCCGCCAAAGCGTCCAGGTCGTGGGTGAATTCATCGTCCAGCGGCACCTGCACCGCCTTCGCGCCCGCCACCTGGGTGACGATCGGGTACGCCTCGAACGAGCGCCACGCGAACAGCACCTCGTCGTCGGGGTTGCGGCAGGTGATCTGCACCAGCTCCTGGCAGAGCGCGACGCTGCCGCACCCGGCCGCCACGTTCTCCAGCTCCACGCCCAGGAAATCCGCGATGGCGCCGCGCAATTCGATGGCGTGGTTGTCCGGGTACCGGTTGGACAGCTCGACCGCCTCGGCAATGGCCTTGGTCACCGACGGCAGCGGCGGGAAGGTGGTCTCATTGCTGGCCAGCTTCACCGCGCCGGGGTGGGTCTTGCCGGCGACGTATGCCGGGATGGCATCGAGGTCCGGGCGAATGTGCGCGCTCACCCCTCCACCCTATGTCCAGTGCCGGCGGGGTCGCCCGGGGGTGCCGCCCGGTTCGCGCGGACGTCGGCCGGGGTTTGCTCGCCCGCCCCGAGCCGGGCTCGAATCGCACTCGGCTGGAATATCTCCGGCCCTCCTGACCGGCGGAAAGATTTATCCCGTTTTTACCTAGCGCAACTACAGTGGCCCTATGTCGGGCATCTATCGAGAACTGGCCCCTGTGCACGACACCACCGCGATAGCGCTGACCGTGCTCGAACCCGAGGGACACACGCGTGGCGGCATCGTGGTGTTGCACGAATCACGTGAATTCACCGAGCCATTGCTGGAACTCATGCGAGCGCTCGCCGCCGACGGCTGGACCGTCATCGCCCCCGACCTGTTCCACCGCCCCGCCAACGGCAGCCTCGTCGACCGCGTCTTCGGCGACGACCTCTTCGCCGACTTCGACGCCTGCTTCGAGTGGCTCACCGGACACGGCGTCTTCCGCGACTGCATCGGCGTCCTCGGCTTCGACTCCGCCGGCACCGCCGCCGCCCTGGTCGCCACCAACCGCCGCGTCGGCGCGGCCGTCAGCGTCGCCGCCCCCGGCATCGAAACGCCCCTCAACGAGCAGGCCGTCGCCCTGCTCGCCGCCGCGCCCGCCTTCCAGGCCCCCTGGCTCGGCCTCTTCGGCGAGGACGACCCGCGCACGCCGCCCGATCAGGTGGACCGCCTCCGCGAGGCCGCCGCCCGCGCCGACGTCGCCACCCTGGTGGTCACCTACCCCGGTCTCCACCACCGCCCCGACCAACCCGGATTCGACCCCGCCGCCGTCGACGACGTCTCCGTGCTCGACGCACAGACCAGAATCTACGAATGGTTCGACTCGCACCTACGCTGACCAGCCGATTTGGCCTATTGGTCACCCGCTGTGTAATCTTCTGTCCCGGCGGTTCGAAAGGAACCGGCGCCCTCGAAGAGGGGCACCAGGAGGCGTGCCAGAGCGGCCGAATGGGACTCACTGCTAATGAGTTGTCCCTTCACGGGGACCGGAGGTTCAAATCCTCTCGCCTCCGCCACTGCCCGGTACGCCGGGTGGACATTTGAATAGACATGCGCCCGTAGCTCAACGGATAGAGCATCTGACTACGGATCAGAAGGTTAGGGGTTCGAATCCCTTCGGGCGCACAAACAAGTGCCCCACACCAAACGGTGTGGGGCACTTGGCTTTTGGTGGGTGCGGCTACTTCCAGGCGGCGAGGGCGGGGAGATCGCCGGTGAGGTCGGCGCCGGGGGAGCGGCCGATGAGCCAGGCCGCCAGGGACGCGGCTGGGCCGGTGATTTCGGGGCCCTGGGCGCCCACTGCGCCGGTGAAGCCGGTGTCGGTGGCGGTGACCGTGAAGCCCGCGTCGTCGGCGGGCTTCACCTCGCTCAGGGACTGCGCGAGGAGGCGGGTGGTGAACTCCTCGGGCCAGTCGGCGGGGGTGTAGCCGATGTTCAGGTCGACGTGGTGGATCTCCACCTCCAGCAGGCGCATCCAGATGACGCGCATCGCGGGGATCTCGCCGCCCATGCGGTTGCGGACGGTGGCGGTCCAGCTGTCGGCGGGCATGGCCCGGGCCAGGGTCAGCCAGCGTTCGGCGGAGGCGGTGAGGTCCTCGAGTTGGTCGCGCAGCGGGCGCGGCGCACCGGCCTCGATATCGGAGTCGCGGAGGTATTGGCTTGCGTACTGCGGGGTTTCGATGCCGGTGCGGGCCCACAGCAGCAGGTTGACCAGGCTGTCGGCATTGCGGGAGAGGTGCGCGAGCACATGGCCGCGGGTCCAGCCGGGCAGCAGGGAGGGGTCGACGAGGTCGGCCTCGCTGAGCGCGGCGACCGCGGGGAGCAGGCGCTCGGTCGCGGCGGCGACGGTGTCGAGCTGGGCGGCGGTGTCGGCGAGGTGCGCGTCGCTGGTCACGATCCGACCCTAACCGCTGCGGGCGGTCAGCGGCCGGACGAGCGCGCGGTGCGCCGGTGCCGGGACGGCGTCCCGGAATCGCGTTCGGCCACAACGATTTGCACGGCCAGCGCCACCAGCCACAGGGACATGGCCCCGACCTGGATGCGCTGCGCGATGCCCAGGCCGTAGTTGCCGGGCAGGTTGTCGGCGATCAGCATCCACGCGGTCACCACCGAGCCGACGATCAGAATCCACAGCCCGGTGTGTCGCAGGATCGGCCAGCGCCGGTACTTGAACGCGGCCACCGTGAACGCGATCATCGCGATGTAGATGGAGAAGACGGCCAGGGTGCTGGTCAGCGCGTGAATCTGGTGCAGCTGCGGGAACAGCCCGGTGTCCACATAGCGTTTGGGCGCGCCCGGCTCGTCGGGCACGATCGGCCACTGCGCGTCCGCGATGGTGGCCGCGCCGAAGCAGGCCAGCGCCACCCAGCCGATGGTGGAGTAGAGCCGCCGCGAGAACAGCAGCACGCCGCCCAGTCCCGCCACCACCAGCAGCGAGCCGGAGACGGTGTCACCGGTCGTGAAGACCCAGCGGAACGGTGCGCCCTTCTCGGCCAGCTGGCTGAGGAAGGTGTTGGTCGGGTTGCTCTGGATGGGCAGGATGAACTCCAGGACCCAGGAGGAGTAACCGAGTCCGGCGACCGCGATCAAGATCGCGATGAACCATCGCAGTGCCCGTCGCCATCGTGGCTGGAGCACGGTCGTGCTCGGAGCCGCCTCGGCTAGTTTCTGCTCGGTTGGCATCACCGCGCTCGCTTTCGCTGGCCTCGCTCACTCGGACTGCCCTGCCCGGCAGTTATTCGTTCCATCCGGACTGGTCGGGTGGTCCGGTCACCAGTCCATTGTCGCCCATGTACTGACAGCGACCTCACAGCTGGCGCGACAAAGCGGTCATCACCAGGTCGGCAGCCGATTCGGCGGCCTCGTGTTCCCACACCCGCACCACGGTCCAGCCCGCGGCCACCAGCCGGGCATCGGTGTCGCGGTCGCGCGCCACGTTCCCGGCCAGCTTCTCGGCCCACCAGTCGGCATTGTTCTTCGGCCGGGTCGCGTGCTGCGGGCAGCTGTGCCAGAAGCACCCGTCCACATAGACCGCCACCTTCCGCCGCGGGAACACCAGATCCGCCCGCCGCCGCAGTCCCGGCAGCGGCGCCCGGTCCACGAAGTAGCGCTCACCGCGCCGATGCAATTCCCGCCGCAGGGCCAGCTCCGGCTTCGTCCCCACGCGGCGCTGCTTGGCCATGCGGGCGCTGGTCGCCGCATCGGTGCCCGGCCGCGCATCCGTCATCCGGCCATCCTTGCCGCGGCCGGTGCGCCGGGCAAGGATCACGCGGCTTTGACGGGAGCGCCTCCCATGCGCTCCAGATGGTTCTCGACATCGTCGAGGAATCCCTCCGGGAACCGCAGCGAACCCATCTGGGTGCGGCGCAGGAATCCGGCGGTCGCCCGGGCCGACAGCAGCCGGGGATCGTCGAGGAACCAGCGCAGGTCCTCGTACGGCGCGTGAACCGGCCAGGTGGACACCGGAACCCGCCGGACCTCCCCGCGATGCCCCCAGGCCGCGGTCGGCCAGCTGCGGCGGGTCAGCGGTTCGCCGTCGGGGATCGGGTCGTCGGCCGGGTTGGTGACGCGCCCGGCGATCCACTCGGCCATCCGCACGCTCACCGCGTTGCCGACCAGCTTCCAGCGATGCCCGGGGCGCACGCCCGGCACCTCCAGCGCCGGCGTGGTCCAGTCGCGGTCGAAGCCCTGCAACCGCTCCCCGTCGGTGATGCCCGGCGTCACCAGTTCCCCCGACGGCAGCCGGACCGCGGGCGGGCTGGCGATGCCGAGGCCCGAACCGCCCTTCAAGGTGGGCACCGCGTTCACCGCCCAGCCCAGTCCGCGATTGCCCTCGGTCCAGTAGAAGCCGCACGGATCGTGCGCCGGATCGCCGACCTCCCGCGGGCCCGCGTCGGTCCCGAACAGGATGGGCCGCGGATCCTCGGTGCGGGACGCCAGCATCAGCACCCGCTCCCGCCGCTGCGGCAGCCCGAAGGCGCGCGCGTCGACCACGCGATAGGCCCAGGTGTAGCCGAGTTCGGTGAGCGCGTCGGTGATGTGGCGCATGGCCGCGCCGCCGCCGAGTTGCAGCATGAACGGCACGTTCTCGATGAGCAGCCAGCGGGGTCCCCGCCGACGCTTGACCAGCCGGAACACCTCGTCCACCAAACCCGAACGGGAACCGGTGATTCCGGCCGTGCGCCCGGCCTGGGACAGGTCCTGGCACGGGAATCCGGCCGCCACCAGCTCGATCCCGGACGGCAGCGCGCGCAGCTTGGTCACGTCCGAATGCAGTGGCACGCCGGGGAAATGCGCCGCCAGCACGGCCTGCGCACCCGTATCGATCTCGCAGAGCAGTTCACTGCGCCACCCGTGGGCCGCGAGCCCGAGTTCCAGCCCACCGATGCCGGCGAACAGGCCGACCATCCGCGCGCCCGTCACAACAGTCCCTTTCACCCCGGAGTCCCCGTGCCGCAGAGCACGTTACTCGAGTCCCCTCATCCACATCGAGCGCAACGCCCGACAGGGCCGGGCTTCCAGAGCCGGTCGCTATCACTCGGGCGATCGATCGGCGGGCGTTGGCGTGCGGAAACGCCGAGAACCGCTCCGCACCATTGCATGTTGATCACGATGTCCGGTCCCGGGAGTGATACCGGCCGGGGATCTCGGACGAGCCGGGGCCTGCAACTACGGTTATAGGCGTGACGGATAACGGGAGTGAGGACGCCAAGCCGGGAGCGAAGCGGTGGCCGGCCATTCTCACCTGGCGCGCACACAACGCCTCACGCATGGAATCGGTGCGGGTGGTGCTGAGCGGCAACCGGATTCGCGCCGCGGGCCGGATCATCGCCGGCGACTGCGAGGACCATCCCGCGTTCAGCGCGTCCTACGACCTGGTCACCGACGAATCCGGGGTCACCAAGCGGCTGTCGCTGCGCAGCACCCTGGCCACCGGCGAACGCCACGCCTCGATCGCGCGCGACGAGGAGGACTACTGGCTGATCGACGCCGGAAACACCCATGTGCGCTCCACCTTCGGCGGGGCGCTGGACGTGGACGTGGTGCTGAGCCCGTTCTTCAACACGCTCCCGATCCGCCGCTACGGGCTGGCCCGGGCGAGCGAGGACGTGCAGGTTCCGGTCGTCTACGTGCGGCTACCGGACCTGCAGGTGCAGGAGGCCAGCCTCACGTACAGCAGCGGGCCGGACGGCATCCACGTGCTGTCCCCGGTGTCCTCGGCGACCGTCACCGTCGACCAGGACGGATTCCTCCTCGACTATCCGGGCCTGGCCGAACGGATCTGATCCCGGTCAGTCCAGTGAGGTGAGAACGCCGCCGGCGCGCCCGGCGTCGATGAGCTTGGTGAGCCAGTTGCGCTCACCCAGGCTGATGTCGGTGATCGGCCAGCGCTCGTTGTCCTCGTAGTCGGTGCGGGCGTCGTGACCGGCCTCGGTCAGTTCGGCGAGGGTGCCGTTGGCGCGCAGGCTGTCGCGGGCCTGGGTGAGCACCTCGAGGGTGTCGTCCAGGACGTCCAGCAGGGCCGCGGCATTGGGTTCGCAGATGGCGCGGACCAGTTCGGGGGAGGTGGCCGCGACGCGGGTGCCGTCGCGGAAGGAGCCCGCCGCGAGGCCGAGCGCCAGCGGGCCGCCGTTGGCGCCTTCGATGGCGAGAGCTTCCGCGAGCACGTGGGGTAGGTGCGAGATGCGGGCGACCGCGCGGTCGTGTTCCACCGCCAGCACGGGGACCACCACCGCGCCGCAGTCCAGGGCGAGCTGGGCGACGCGCCGGAAGTTGTCGGCGTGCACGCCCGGGTCCACGCTGACCGCCCAGGCGGCGTTCTTGAACAGGTCGGGAGTGGATGCGGCCCAACCGGATTCGCTGGTCCCGGCCATCGGGTGACCACCCACGTAGCGGGCGCTCAGTTCGTGGCGTTGGACGGCGGCCGCGACCGGGGCTTTCACGCTCACCACGTCGGTGAGCACGCAGTCGGGGGCGTAGGTCTTCACATCGGAGAGCACGGCGTCGATGGCGGGCATGGGCACGCCGATCACGATCAGCGCGTCGCGTTCCGCGGCGCGCGACAACACTGCCTCCACGTCGCTGATCACGTCGTAGCCGTCCATCCGGGCGGCCTTGGCGCCGACCTCGGACCGGTTGTAGCCGAAGGCCTCGTAGCCGCCGGCGGCGGTGGCCCGCAGGACCGAACCGCCGATCAAACCGGTACCCAGGACGCAGACAGCTGGTTTCGAAATGCCCGTCATGCGATCAGATTCGCATACGACTTCAACATTTCCCCCGAAGCGGACTACCGTTGCGCGCATGGCAGCACAACGCTCGAGCACGAACAGGGCGGCGTCGGACGACTTCGACGACGTGGAAGGGTTCGCGGTGGCCGTTGTCCGTGAGGAAGCCAACTGGAAGGTGACGCCGCTGAGCGACGCGTCCCTGACCAGTTTGTCCGCGGCCGAAGACGAGTTGCGCGCGCTGCGCAGTTCCGGCGCGGTGTTCGGCCTGATCGACGTCGACGACGAGTTCTTCATCATCCTGCGCCCCGGCCCGACCGGTAGCCGCATCCTGATCTCGGACGCCACCGCTGCCATCGACTACGACATCGCGGTCGACGTACTCGAGGAACTCAATGTCGAGGTCCCCGACATCGACCCCGACGAGATCGACGACGTCGAACCGTGGGAAGAGGGCGACCTCGGCGTCCTCTCCGACCTCGGCCTGCCCGAGCCGGTGCTGGCGGTCATCCTCGCCGAGACCGACCTGTACCCCGACGAGCAGCTCGGCATGGTCGCCCAGCGCCTCGGCTTCGCCAACGAGTTCTCGGCGGTCCTGGACAAGCTCCCGCGTTGACCGACTCGCTCGCCGCCGATGAGGCGATGATGCGAGCCGCCATCGCCGCCGCGGCCGCGGCCGACCCGCGCGACGTCCCCGTCGGCGCGGTCGTCTTCGATGCCGACGGCCGCGAACTCGCGCGCGCCGCCAACGCCCGTGAAGCCCTGGGCGATCCCACCGCCCACGCCGAAGTCCTCGCCCTGCGCGCCGCCGCCCGGGTCCACGGCGACGGCTGGCGCCTCGAGGGCGCCACCCTCGCCGTCACCCTCGAGCCCTGCACCATGTGCGCCGGCGCCCTGGTCCTCTCCCGAGTCTCCCGCGTCGTCTTCGGCGCCTGGGAACCCAAGACCGGCGCCGTCGGCTCCCTCTGGGACGTGGTCCGTGACCGACGTCTCAATCACCGCCCCCAAGTCCGAGCCGGCGTCCTCGAACCCGAATGCGCCGCCCTCCTGGACTCTTTCTTCCAATCCCACCGCCCCTAGCCCCCTCTCCAGCCGATTTCGGATTCCGCCGGGTCCTCCTGTAAAGTCACCACCGGTGGCGTGTCCGAGCGGCCTAAGGAGCACGCCTCGAAAGCGTGTGAGGGGTAACCCCCCTCCGAGGGTTCAAATCCCTCCGCCACCGCTGAGGAGCCCCTCACCTGTACAGGTGAGGGGCTCCTTCTATTTCGAGCCGCCTGCGTGAACGCATCGCCGGACCTTGGCTTCCAGTCGCAGGAAATGCCGTGGCTCCCAGGACCCGCATGAGCTCAGACTGGAGCAGTGAATCCGGTTGTGCAGCAGGTACTTACGCTGGTGGCGGTGGTTTTGGGCGCTGGATCGACGTTCATCGTGACGGCATCGACGGAGCGGGCGAAATGGCGACGGGCCCAGGACGTGCGGTGGGATGACAAGCGGTTGGCGGCGTACAGCGAGTTCGCGAACGCGCTGAAGCAATACGTGCAGGTGTCATATCGGTTGGCGGCGGCCCGCGGCTATCCAGCTGTGGCGCAACCGATGGACATAGAAGTCGGGCTGAAAGCACTGGCGGAGGCAGAGGCTGAGAAGACCGTCAAGTGGGAAGCGGTCCTGCTGCTCGGCTCGCCCGGTGCTGTTGCTGCGGCACGGGCGTGGAATCGTGCGGCGTGGGAGCTCGGTTGGCCTGCGCGGGGCCACGCCATCGACCATGCGGAGTATGTCCGCCAGTACTCGGAGATGGGGCGTCGGCGGAATGAGTTCTACGAATGCGCGCGTGCGGATCTCGGGGTGATCAGTGGTGAACTGCCGCCTGGGGACCAACCCTGGCTTCCGCCCAGCGGTGAGAACCAAGATCCTCCCGTGCCGTAGATCGTTATCCGGACGAAAAGGTTTGCTTAAGCGTTGGCTCGCAGGATTGCTTGCAACGCAGAACTTTCCGTGCGAACGAGCAGCCTGGAGGCTTCGATGTCCTACCCGTACAACCAGCCTGGCCAGCCCTACTGGTATCCCGCGCAGCAGGTGCCGCCGCGTGTGGACAGCGCCGCCGGGGTTCTCGCGGGTGTCGCGGCTCTCGGGTTCGGGTTGCTGACGGCGTTGGGAAGTGCTGCGCAGTACCACCTGTGGTGGAGCTACTCGGATGAGATGCGGAAGCTCATGGGTGTGCTGCCTTCGATGGTGTGCGGCCCGATCGCTGCCTTGCTACTGATCCCCGGCGGCATTTTGCTGCTGCGTCGTACGGCGGTTGGCCGAGTCCTGGTCATTCTCGGCTTCGTTCCGCTCTTCGCCGAACAGGTGCTCGAGTGGCAGAAGCACGTGCCCGCGAGCCCTCTTCTGTTGGCCTGGGTTCTCGGCCTCATGGCCCTCTATCTCGGCGTGGTCATCCTCGCCGCCCTGCCCTCCGTCACCCGCTGGATCAACGCCCGCGAAATGTGAGCCCCGCACTGGGAAACCGGTGCGGGGCTTTCTTGTTCAGGGGCGGAGGCCGTTGAGGAGGAGGTCGAGGACTCGGTTGACGGCGGTGGGGTAGGGCTCGTCGGGGGTGGCGTAGATCTGGAGGGTCATCAGGCGGCCGATGTCGGCTGAGGTGACGTCGGGGCGGAGGGTGCCGTCGTCGTGGGCCTGGGTGGTGAGGCGGGCGATGCGGTCGGTGATGGTGGCGCGGACTTCGGTGAGGGCGGGGTCGGCCTTGATGTCGGCGTGGAGGGTGGGTTCGATGGCGGCGGCGAGGGCGCCGAGACGGAGTTCGGCGCAGGCGCGGAGGAGGCGGGTGAGGGCTTCGAAGGGGGTGGGGGCTTCGCGTTCCGCGGTGGCAGCCAGGTCGGAGAGGGCCGAGAGGTAGGAGTGGGCGGCGGCGGTGATGAGGGCGCCGCGGTCGGGAAAACGGCGGTAGAGGGTGCCGACGCCTACTCCGGCGGCGTCGGCGATGTCCTTCATGGAGACATTGGTGCCCTGTTCCCGGAAGACGAGCTGGGCGGCGGCCAGGATCTGGTCGCGGTTGTTGCGGGCGTCGGACCTGAGCTCGGCCGTTGTCCTCACCTCCGGGATTAAGTGGACGAAATTCTTCCGGTTACTGTACCGTCTGAAAAGTGGACGAAAATCGTCCACTTCGGATGGAGGTGATGACGATGAGCAAGGCCGTGCTGATCTCCGGGGCGGGGATCGCGGGGGCGACGCTGGCGTATTGGATGGGGCGCAACGGGTTCGACGTGACCGTGGTCGAGCGGGCGCGCAAGCAGCGGTCGAGCGGGAACCCGATCGATGTGAAGGGGCCCGCGGTAGAGGTCGTGGAAGCCATGGGGGTGATGCCGGCGCTGCGGGCGGCGGCCTCGGCTGTGGATCGGATGAGCTTCGTGGACGAGACCGGCAGGAAGCGGTCGGGGCTGCGGCTCAGCGCTTTTCAGGGCGGGGCGGGGGACCGGGAGGTGGAGGTCGCTCGGGCGGACCTGGCCGGGATCCTGCTCGGTGCGGCCCGTGACAAGGCCGAAGTCTGTTGGGGAGAGTCGATCTCGGCGATCGCGCAGGATGCGGGCGGGGTGGATATCCGCTTCGAGAGCGGCGGCACCGGCCGCTACGACTATGTGATCGGAGCCGACGGCCTGCATTCGAACGTCCGGCGGCTGGTCTTCGGCGACGAGGCCGGATTCATCCGGCATATGGGCATGTACGCCGCCACCCTGCCCGTTGATCGGATCTTCGACGACGAACGTGAGGTGGTCATGTTCAACTGGCCGGGCCGCGCGATCACCGTCCATCCGTCCAACGGGAAAGCCGTGGCCGCCTTCATGTTCCGGCAGGCGGCCGTTCCCGGCTTCGACCACCGAGACCTCGTGCAGCACAAACGCCTGGTGGCAGCCGCCTTCGCCGGCCGCACCGGCATCTTCACCGGTCTCCTCGACCAACTCCAGGCCGCCGACGACATCTACTTCGACTCGGTGAGCCGAATCAGCCTGCCGCACTGGTCGATCGGCCGCATCGCCCTGCTCGGCGACGCCGGATCCTCCCTCTCCCTGTTCGGCGACGGCTCCACCCTTGCGATCTCCGGCGCACATACCCTGGCCGAAGAACTCACCCGCACCCCCGACGACCCCCGGCAGGCACTGGCGTCCTACGAGCGCCGCCACCGCAAGCTCGTCGAACCCAAGCAGCGCGGCTTCCGCGCCGCCACCGCCCTCATGGTTCCCGGCACCGCCGCCGGCATCGCGCTCCGCAACACCGCCGTCCGCTTCCTGCGCTGACGACCAAGGCGCGCAGACGAACTCGGCCCCCACCCGGAATCCGGGTGGGGGCCGAGCATTCAACGCGTCGATCAGCCGATCGTGGCGTGTTCCTTCGCCTCGGCGGGGACGGTGGACTGCTTCAGCTCGGTGAGCTTGGCGCCCTCCACGTCGATGTCGGGGAGGATGCGATCCAGCCACTTGGGGATCCACCACGCCGAGTCGCCCAGCAGGGCGAGCAGCGACGGGATGAGCACCATGCGCACGATGAAGGCGTCGAAGAAGACGCCCGCCGCCATGGCGAAGCCCATGGACTTGGCCACCACGTTGTCCTGCAGCATGAACGCGCTGAAGACCGAGATCATGATGATGGCCGCGGAGGTCACGACGCGGGCGCCGTGGTGGTAGCCGCTGATCATGGCTTCCTTGGCGGACTTGCCGTGCACGTACTCCTCACGCATGCGGGTCACCAGGAACACCTGGTAGTCCATGGCGAGGCCGAAGACCAAGCCGATCAACATGATCGGCAGGAAGCTGACCAGCGGGTGCGGTTCGACCAGGCCGAACTTGCCGTCCTGGAAGATCAGCACGGTCGCGCCGAAGGTGGCCGCCATGGAGAGCAGGAAGCCGAGCGCGGCGGTCAGCGGGACCAGGATCGAGCGGAACACCAAGAGCAGCAGGATGAATGCCGCGCCCGCCACGATCGCCAGATACGGGATGATCTTGACCAGCAGGGCCTGCGACACATCCGCGAAGATCGCGGTGGTGCCGGTGATGCCGTATTCCATGCCGTACTGGGACTTCAGCTCGGACTCCGCGTTGCGGGCGTCCTTGACCAGGTCCTTGGTCTCCTTGTTGTTCGGCCCGGCGTGCGGGACGCCGGTGAACATCGCGGCCTGACCGTCCTGGCTGTGCTGGGCCACCGTCAGGTAGTCCATGCCCGGGTAGTGGGCCAGCTTGTCGCGCAACGCGTTCAGCGCCTCGGTCCGCTGGTTCTCCGGGGTCTTGCTGAGGTCGACCACCACCATCAGCGTGCCGTTCGAGCCCTCGCCGAAGCCCTCGGTCTGCAGGTCGTACGCCTTGCGGATGGTGCTGTCGTGCGGCATCGAGTCGCCGCCGGGCAGACCCAGCTGCAGATTCACCGCGGGGGCGGCGAGCAGACCGAGCAGCACCACGGAGATGCCGAGGGTCAGCGCGGGCGCCTTGCCGATGAGACGGGCGAAACGCTGGCCGTTGGTGACCGACGAGTCGTCCTCGGGATCGTGCTGGGCGACCAGCGGCAGCTTCGGCTTGAACAGGAAGCGGCCGAACGCGCCCATGAGCGCGGGCATCAGGGTGACGGCCACCAGCACCGCCATGGCCGCGGAGACGGCGCCGAAGATACCCATCGAGGTGAGGAAGCTGACCTTCACGAAGGTGAGACCGGCCAGCGCGATGATGACGGTCAGACCGGCGAAGATGACGGCCGAGCCCGCGGTGCCGACCGCGGTGCCCGCGGCCTCCTCCGGCGAATTCGACACGGCCAGTTCGTGTTTGTACCGGGAGACGATGAACATGGCGTAGTCGATGGACAGCGCCAGGCCGATCATGGAGGCCAGGATCGGGGTGAAGGTCGGCACGGTCAGCCAGTGGGTGCCGAACATGATGACGGAGATGGCGGTGCCGACACCGACCAGCGCGGTGAGGATCGGCACGAAGGCCGCCACGATCGCGCCGAACGCGATCACCATGACCACCAGCGCCACCGCGATGCCGATCATCTCCGAGGCGCCGCTGGAGCCGCCCGGATCCTGGGTGATGGAACCGATGAGTTCGACCTGCAGGCCGGCCGCGCGCGCGTCGTCACCGACCTTGTAGGCGGCGTCACGGTCTGCCGCGGTGAGGTCGGAGTACTTCGGGATCGTGTACTTGACCTGCATGGTCGCGACCGAGTCCGGGTGCTCCTTGTTCAGCACGTTCAGCGGTGCGCTCGAGCAGTTCGCGGCGAAGGCCGGGTTGGAGCGGTCGGCGGCGAGGCAGTCGATTCCAGCGCGCTCACCGATCTTCTTGGTGATCTCGACCGGGTTCATCAGCGGCGCGGACTTGTCGATGATGTCGAGTGCGCCGAGCTTGGTGACGAAGGCCTGCAGCGCGGCCGCGTTGCCGGGGTCGGTCAGCTTCTGACCGTTCGGCGCGGCGATCACATAGGTGCCGTTGACGGCATTCTGGTCGAAGCCGGCGGAGGCGCCCGGGAAGTGCTCGTCGAGGATCTTGGTGGCCCGCTCGGACGGCAGGTCCGGCATGGTGAAGGAGTCCTGGAACGGCTTGGCCAGCGAACCGCCGACACCACCGATCACGAACAACGCGGCGATCCACGCCGCGATGACGATCCATTTACGGCGGAAGGCGAACTTCCCCCACCGATAGAGGTATACGGACACGAGGGGTCTCCTGGGCGATGGTTTGTGCGGGCTGAACAGGGGTGCTGGTGTGCGAGCGCGTAGACAACACTGCCGCCGGGAGCTACCGCTCCCCGCCTTCACGAAACGAAATCTGCCTACCGTGCGGTAGGTAGACTACCGAGGAGCTAAGTGGAGGAACAACCTCGACTCTAGGTGGCGTTGATCGCATTTCGAGCGCGAGTGAGAGGATGTGCGCATGGGTGGCCAAAACGGTTCCGGGACCGTTGTCGCAGGTAGAAGCACTAAAGACGCGATCCGTGACGCCGCTCTGCAGTTATTCGCCAGCAAAGGGTTCGACCACAGCAGTTTGCGCGAGGTCGCCGATGCGGTGGGAATCACAAAAGCCTCGCTCTACTATCACTATGCCTCGAAGGTCGATCTCCTGGTGGCGATCATCGAGCCGATGTTCGACGAAGTGCGGGATCAGGTCGCGAGCCTCGACAACCTGCCCGCAACTCCCGACAACGTCCGAGCGGTGATTCGCGAGCGGCTGCACTCCACCCTGGCCAACCGTCAGGTGGGCGCGCTGTGCATGCGCGACACGGTCGCCATCGTCAACGCGCTCGGCAATCGCTACCCCGACATGATCGAGCTGCACCACCGCATGTGCCGGTGGATGGCGGGACCCGATCCGGACGCCGACACCCTGTTGCGCGCCGCCACGGCCATGCAGGTGCTCAGCACCGCGATGATGACCCAGGAGATCGTCCCGGACATGGATGTCGACCACGTCGAGACGACCCTGCTGAATGCCGCACTCGGTGTGCTGTATCCAGCGCGATAGGGTTTTCACACCACCGGTCCGATATCAGGAGTTTCCGTGCACATCACCGCGAAGGTCGATTACGCGGTGCGCACCCTCGTCGAAATCGCGAAGGGGCAACCGGATTCGGTGAAGGCCGACGCGATCGTCGCCGCCCAGGACATTCCGCCGAAGGTGCTGGAATCGGTGGTCGCGGATCTGCGCAAGGGCGATCTGGTGATCAGCCGCCGCGGTCCGGACGGCGGTTACCGGCTGGCCCGCCCGGCCGCCGAGATCAGCATCGCGAATGTGATCCGCGCCGTGGAGGGCCCGCTGGCCTCCGTGCGCGGGCAGCGGCCGGAGGACGTCAGTTATTCGGGCGCGGCCGAACCGCTGCAGCGGGTGTGGATCGGTCTGCGGGTGAACATCCGTTCCGTGCTCGAGCGCGTCACCATCGCCGATATCGCCCACGACTTGCTCCCGTCCTTCCTGGACGAGCTGTTGCACGACCCGGACGCCTGGACCCGCCGCCCCCGCCCGGCGGGTGGCACGGTCGCGGCCGCGCCCGCGCAGCCCACCGCGGGCGAGTGGCGTGATCTGGATCAACCCGACATCTAGCGGGGCGGACCCAGCGCCGCCGGAAAACGTCACGGCGAGCGTCCGAGGATGGCGGTAGCCTGCCAGCATCATGTTGATCCGACTTCTACGCACCTCCATGCGGCCCTACCGCAATCAGTTGGCGGGGGTCGTCGTGCTCCAGCTGATCTCGGTCATCGCCATGCTGTATCTGCCCACCTTGAACGCCGACATCATCGACCGGGGTGTCACCAAGGGCGATATCGGCTACATCTGGTCCACCGGCGGCTGGATGCTGTTGGTGACCGCCATCCAGATCATCGCCCAGGCCGCCTCGGTCTACCTGGGCGCCCAGGCCGCCATGGGCGCGGGCCGCGATATGCGCGCGGCCCTGCTGCACCGGGTGGGCACCTTCTCCGCGCGCGAGGTCGGCGTGTTCGGCGCGCCGTCGCTGATCACCCGCAATACCAATGACATCGGCCAGGTGCAGCTGCTGGTGCTGATGAGCGCGACCATCCTGGTGATGGCCCCGATCATGTGCATCGGCGGCATCTTCATGGCATTGCGCGAGAGCATGCAGCTGTCGTGGCTGCTGTTGATCGCGGTGCCCGCGCTGGCCCTGTCGATGGGCTTCATCATCACCCGCATGGTGCCGGGCTTCCGGCGCATGCAGGACCGGATCGACGCGGTGAACCGGGTGCTGCGTGAGCAGATCACCGGTATCCGCGTGGTGCGGGCGTTCGTGCGCGAACGTCAGGAGACCTGGCGTTTCGGCGTCGCCAACAGCGAGCTGACCGAGCAGTCGCTCTACGTCGGCAAGTACATGGCCCTGATGTTCCCGATGGTCATGCTGATCTCGAACGTCACCACGGTCGGCGTCATCTGGTTCGGCGGCCACTCGATCGACAACGGCGACATGCAGATCGGCACGCTCACCGCGATGCTGGCCTACATCATGCAGATCCTGATGGCGGTCATGATGGCCTCCTTCCTGGCCATGATGGCCCCGCGCGCCGCGGTCTCGGCCGAGCGGATCAGCGCGGTGCTCGACACCGAGTCCTCGGTGTCGGAGCCGCGGCTGCCGCAGGCGTTCAAGGACGACCCGGGCAAGGTGGACCTGCGGTTCGCCGAGTTCAAGTTCCCGGGCGCGGAGAAGCCGGTGCTGAAAGCCATTCGCTTCCAGACGAAGCCGGGCACCACCACCGCCATCGTCGGCGCGACCGGCGCGGGCAAGACCACCCTGATCAACCTGATCCCGCGGCTCATCGACGTCACCGACGGCGCGGTCCATGTGGGCGGCACCGATGTCCGGGAGCTGGGGCTGGAGACGCTGCGCACCGAGATCGGCCTGGTCCCGCAGAAGGCGTACCTGTTCTCGGGCACGGTGGCCTCGAACCTGCGCTACGGCAAGCCGGACGCCACCGACGAGGAACTCTGGCACGCGCTGGAGATCGCGCAGGCCGCCGACTTCGTGCGCGAGATGCCGCAGGGGCTGGAAACGCCTGTGGCGCAGGGCGGTACGACCGTCTCCGGCGGTCAGCGGCAGCGCCTGGCGATCGCCCGCGCGCTGGTGCGCAAGCCGCGCGTCTACCTGTTCGACGACTGCTTCTCCGCCCTGGACGTCGCCACCGACATGCGGGTGCGCGAGGCCCTGAAGCCGGAGACCGCGAACGCGTCGGTCATCATTGTGGCGCAACGGATCTCGACCATCCGCGACGCCGATCAGATCGTGGTGCTGGAGGACGGCGCGATGGCCGGCATCGGCACCCACGACCAGTTGCTGCTCGACTGCAACGAATACCGCGAGATCGTGGAATCGCAGTTCAGCGCGGAGGAGGTGCGATGAGGCCCGGAGCCCCCAATCCCGGTGCGCCGGACGCGAAGGCGAAATCCTTCGGCCCGTCGCTGAAGCGCCTGCTGCGCATGCTCGCGCCGGACAAGGCCTACCTGGCGGTCGTGTTCGTGCTGGCCGTCGGCTCGGTGGTGCTCAACACCCTGGGTCCGCAGATCCTCGGCAAGGCCACCAACCTCATCTTCGACGGTGTGGTCGGCAAGCAGCTGCCCGCCGGGCAGAGCAAGGACGAACTGGTCGAGGGCTTGCGCGCGGGCGGCAACACCACCTTCGCCGACATGCTCGCCAGCATGGACGTGATCCCCGGCACCGGAATCGATTTCACCGCCGTGGGGCAGGTGCTGGCCTGGGTGCTGGCGCTCTACATCGGGTCCGCGCTGTTCGGCTGGCTGCAGGCACAGCTGCTGATCGTGGTGCTCAACCGCACCGTGAAGCGGATGCGCGCGCAGATCGAGGAGAAGATCCACCGGCTGCCGCTGCGCTACTTCGACTCCATGCCGCGCGGCGACGTGCTCTCGCGTGTCACCAATGACGTCGACAATGTGGCGCAGACACTGCAGCAGACCATGTCGCAGCTGATCATCAATGTGCTGTCGGTGATCGGCATCCTGATCATGATGTTCTGGATCTCCTGGATCCTGGCCCTGATCGCGCTGCTCACCGTGCCGCTGGCGGTCATCGTGACCGCGCAGATCGCCAAGCGCTCCAAGCCGCACTTCGTGGACCAGTGGAAGTACACCGGCGAGGTGAACGCCCAGGTCGAGGAGGCCTTCACCGGCCACGAGGTGGTCAGCGCATTCGGCCGCGTGCGCGAGGTGGGGGAGAAGTTCGACGAGACCAACGCGAAGCTCTACGACTCCTCGTTCAAGTCGCAGTTCATCTCCGGGCTGATCATGCCCGCCATCATGTTCCTCGGGAACCTGAACTACGTCCTGATCGCCGTGGTCGGCGGTCTGCGGGTAGCGTCGGGTCAGCTGTCGCTGGGCGAGGTGCAGGCGTTCATCCAGTACTCGCGCGGGTTCACCCAGCCGCTCACCCAGATCGGTTCGATGATGAACCTGCTGCAGTCGGGTGTGGCGTCGGCGGAGCGGATCTTCGAGATCCTCGACGCCGAGGAGCAGTCGCCGGACCCGGATCCGGAGGACTCGCGGCCGCTGGAGCGCGGGCGGGTCGCGTTCGAGGACGTGTCCTTCCGCTACGAGCCGGAGACCCCGGTCATCGATGACCTCTCGCTGGTCGCCGAGCCCGGTCACGTGGTGGCCATCGTCGGGCCGACCGGTGCGGGCAAGACCACCCTGGTCAACCTGCTCATGCGGTTCTACGAGGTGGATTCCGGCGCCATCACCATCGACGGCGTCGACATCACCGCCATCACCCGCGACCACCTGCGTTCGCGCATGGGCATGGTGCTGCAGGACACCTGGCTGTTCGGCGGCACCATCCGCGAGAACATCGCCTACGGCAATCCGAACGCCTCCGAGGAGGACATCCTCGAGGCCGCCCGCGCCGCCTACGTGGACCGGTTCGTGCACGCGTTGCCGATGGGCTACGACACGGTCATCGACGAGGAGGGCTCCGGCGTCAGCGCCGGTGAGAAGCAGCTCATCACGATCGCCCGCGCGTTCCTGGCCAAGCCGTCCATCCTGATCCTGGACGAGGCCACCAGCTCGGTCGACACCCGCACCGAGCTGCTGGTGCAGCACGCCATGGCGGCGCTGCGCCGGGACCGCACGAGTTTCGTGATCGCACACCGGCTTTCGACGATCCGCGACGCCGACACCATCGTGGTGATGGAGAAGGGCAGGATCGTCGAGCAGGGCACGCACGAGAGACTGCTCGCGGCCCGCGGCTTCTACCACCGGCTCTACAACGCCCAGTTCGCCGCCGCCATCACCGACGGCGAGGGCAACAATGTGGACGATCCGGAGCCCGACGCGGTCGTCCTCACCAAATGACCCGACGCTCCGCCGGCCTGGCCCGCACACCACGGTGTGCGGGCCGGGTCACTCTTCGCGGAGCGAAGAAAATTACTCAGCTCGGGAGATGAGAGGATAGCTCGGTGTCTGCTGCCTCCGAGTTCTCGTTCAAGGTCGGTGCCCGCCTGGAAGGGCGGCACGGCAGGACCGGTGTGATCAGTACGCCACATGGCGATATTGCGACACCCGCCTTCATCCCCGTCGGCACCAAGGCCACGGTCAAGGCCGTGCTGCCGGAGACCATGAAGGAACTCGGCTCGCAGGCCCTGCTGGCCAACGCCTATCACCTCTACCTCCAGCCCGGCCCGGACATCGTGGACGAGGCCGGGGGTGTGGCCGAGTTCATGAACTGGCACGGCCCCACCTTCACCGACTCCGGCGGCTTCCAGGTCATGTCGCTGGGGGTCGGCTTCAAGAAGGTGCTGGCCATGGAATCGGTCGGCGTGCAGGACGACGACGTGATCGCCAAGGGCAAGGAGCGGCTGGCACACGTCGACGACGACGGCGTGACCTTCCGCTCGCACCTGGACGGCTCCAAGCACCGGTTCACCCCCGAGGTGTCCATGGCCATCCAGCATCAGCTGGGGGCGGACGTCATGATGGCCTTCGACGAACTCACCACGCTGATGAACACCCGTGGCTACCAGGAGGAATCGCTGGAGCGCACGCGGCTGTGGGCCAAACGCTGCCTCGACGAGCACGAGCGGCTCACCGAGGCGCGCTCGCATCGGCCATATCAGGCGCTGTTCGGTGTGATCCAGGGCGCGCAGTACGAGGACCTGCGCCGCAAGGCCTGTCGCGACCTCGAGGAGTTGCGGGGCGCGGCCGGAACGGGATTCGACGGCTACGGCATCGGCGGCGCGCTGGAGAAGCACAATCTGGGCACCATCGTCGGCTGGTGCTGCGACGAACTGCCCGAGGGCAAGCCCCGGCACCTGCTCGGCATCAGCGAGCCGGAGGACATCTTCACCGCCGTGGAGAACGGCGCGGACACCTTCGACTGCGTGAATCCCTCACGCGTGGCGCGCAATGCGGCGCTGTACACCGACGAGGGCCGGTTCAATATCAATACGGCCCGGTTCAAGCGCGACTTCACGCCGATCGACGAGACCTGCGACTGCTACACCTGCGCGAACTATACGCGCGCCTACATCCACCACCTGTTCAAGGCGAAGGAAATGCTCGCCTCGACGCTGTGCACCATCCACAACGAGCGGTTCACGGTGCGCCTGGTCGATCGCGTCCGCGAGAGCATCGACGGCGGCTACTTCGACGAATATCAGGCCGACTTCCTGGGCCGCTGGCGCGGCCGCATCAAAGCCCCTGGGCAATAAGGGAATTCGACACGGCCGCGAACATCGGAGAGTCGGTCCGCGTCACTCGTGGATGGCCGAGCGCTCGCGCGGGCGGTAGGAGGGTTCGCGCTTCTTCAGGAAGGCGATGCAGCGGTAGCTGATCGGCAGCACGCACGCCTCGACGAGGGTCTTCCAGATGAAGCCGACGATCACGTAGTTGACGAAGTCGCCCCAGGTGTTGATGCCGATGGCGGTCGCCGCGATCGAGCAGAACACCAGCGTGTCACCGAACTCGCCCGCGACGGTGGAGCCGAGCAGTCGCGCCCAGAGGTGCTTCTCCTTGGTGCGCTCCTTGATCAGCACCAGCGTGCTGGAGTTCAGGAACTGGCCCACGAAGTAGCCGGTGATCCCGGCCAGCGCCAGCTGCGGGGTATTGCCGAGCACGTCCCCGAAGGCGGTCGGGTTCTGCTGCAGGTCACCGGTGGGCAGTTTGATGACGATCTGGAAGCAGACGATCATCAGCAGCAGCGCCGCGAACCCGTAGTAGACGGTGCGGCGGGTGGCCCGGAAGCCGTACACCTCGCTGAGGATGTCGCCGATGACGTAGGCGATCGGGAAGAGGAAGAACGCGCCGTCCATGGTGATCGGCAGGATGGTCAGCGGGCCCAGGGAGAAGTGCTGTCCGGAGAAGAATTGGACGCCCTTGGCGACACATACGTTGGAAATCAGCAGGACAGCGGTGAAGGCCACCGCCACCGGCGTGAAATATCCCCCCGCCGCGTCCGCGAATGCGGCGTGTTGCGGCGTGGGGTGTCCAGATCGGTCGGTTTCGACCGTTTCGATATCACTCACGCCCGAAAGTATCCCCTGCCGCGACCGCGGGGTACGGATAGCTGGGGTGCCCTAGGCTGGACGAATGACGAATCCTGGCGATTCCGACGAGTGGTGGAAGCAGTACGGGGGTGAGGGCGTCGCGCCCGAGACCCCGCCCGCGGCGCCGCAGCAATCGACGCCGCCTCCGCCCGGCTACACCTCCGCGCCGCAGTATCAGCAGCCGCCGCTGACCCCGCCGCCGCAGCCGGTGTATCCGAGCTATCCGCCGCCGCAGGCGAATCCGACGCCGGGCTATCCGGGCGCGGGCCAGCAGCCCACGCCGCAGCCCCCGGGCTACGGCGGCTACCCGGGCTATCAGCCCTACGGGTACGCGGCGCCGACGCAGCAGACCAGTTCGCTGGCCATCGCGTCGCTGGTGGTGTCGATCATCGGCATCCCGGCCATGTTCTTCTGCGCGTTCCTACCGGTGATCTCGATCGTCGGACTGGTGCTGGGGGTCGTCGCTCTCAACCAGCTCAAGACGAACGGGCAGCAGGGCCGCGGCCTGGCGCTCGGCGGCATCTGGGTCGGCGCGGCCGGAACGGTGCTGGGGCTGGGTGGGTTCCTGATCTTCATCATCGCCAGCATGACGGGCTCCAGCTGAGGGACCGGCGCGGTGCGCGAATGAGGTGGCGCGCCAATGACAATGGGGCGCATCCGGAGTGGATGCGCCCCATTGCGTTCAGCGGAGGGAAGAGCCTCAGCCCTTCAGCACCTGGGTGCCGCCGGCGAACTGGTCGTGCCAGCCCTGCTTGGTCGGGCTCTGCTCGATGGTGATGGCGATGTAGATCGCCATACCGAGGCCGACCAGCGTGCCCAGGCACGGGACCAGCTGCACGATCATGAACAGGTTGCGCTTGGCGGAGGTGGCCGGGTCCAGCGGCGCGCCGCCGGGGCCGACGACCCGCAGGTTCAGGATCTTCTTGCCCAGCGTCTGGCCGCCCTGCTGGGTCTCCATGAAGATGAAGTAGCCGAAGTAGATGACCGGGACCAGCACGCTCCACAGCCACGCGATGCTGTTGGGCAGCAGCACCTCGATGATTCCGGCCGGGATACCGATGATCAGGCCGTCGATGATGCGGGCCGCGAAGCGGGTCCACAGGTCACCGGGCTGCGATCCGCCGAAACCGCCTCCGAAACCGGGCTGGCCGCCGTCCGGGTAGGGCTGGTAGGCGGGCTGGCCGTACGGCTGCTGCGGCTGCTGGCCGTAGGCGTCGGGCTGACCGAACGGCTGCTGCGGCTGCTGGCCGTACTGCGGCGGCTGCTGCTGGCCGTACGGGTCGGGCTGCTGCCCGTAGGGCTGCTGGCCGTAAGGCTGCTGCGGCTGCTGGCCGTAGGGGTCGGACTGCCCGTAGGGCTGCTGCTGACCGTACGGCTGCTGTGGCTGCTGCGGCTGCCCGTAAGGCTGCTGCGGCTGCCCGTACGGCTGGCCGCCCTGCGGATACTGGTTGGGGTCGTACCCACCGCTCGTCATTGTTCCGCCGTCCTCGTCGATTTCGTTCGGGATCTGGTCGAGTGCGTACGTTACGGACACCAGCTGGGTTGCAACAACCCGTCGGGGTCGAGTCTCCAGGGTTCTTTGGGCAGGTTTTCCGGCCGGAATCGTTCCAGGACATCGGCCGACGTGGTAGCGCCGTCGTAGCCGAGCGACGCCGCGAGCGCGCTCAGCACGTGTCGCGGGGACTCGCCGAGGGCTGTCCGATCGCGCAGGGTGACCGCCCCGTCGCGCTTGGCGAGCCGTTGCCCGGAGGTATTGAGCACCAACGGGACGTGGGCGTATGCGGGGACGGGCAGGCCGAGCAAGGTCGCCAGATACGCCTGCCGCGGCGTGGAGGGCAGCAGGTCGTCGCCGCGCACCACCTGGTCGATGCCCTGGTCGGCGTCGTCGACCACGACGGCGAGGTTGTAGGCCGGGGTGCCGTCGCCGCGCCGCAGCACCAGATCGTCCACGGCGCCACGGTATTCGCCGAGCAGCCCGTCGGTGACGGTGAACTCGGTACGGTCGGCGCGCAGGCGCAGCGCGGCGGGGCGGCTCTCGTCGCGCCACCGCTGCCGCTCCGATTCGGTGAGGTTGCGGCAGGTTCCCGGGTACGCGCCCATCGGGCCGTGCGGCGCGGTCACCGCCTGCTGTATTTCCTTACGCGTGCAGAAGCATTCGTAGGTCAGGTCCGCCTCGGTGAGGCGTGCGATGGCTGTCTCGTAGAGGGCGAGGCGCTGCGACTGCCACACCACGGGCGGGTCCCAGTCCAGGCCGATGGCGGCGAGGTCCTCGAGTTGCCGTTCGGCCGCGCCCTTCTTGACGCGGTCCAGATCCTCCACCCGCATGAGGAATTCGCGTCCGGTGGAGCGGGCGAAGAGCCAGGCCAGCAGTGCGGTGCGGAGGTTGCCCAGATGTAGATCGCCGGACGGGCTGGGCGCGAAACGACCGGCCCCGGGCCGCCGCCCGGGGTGGGCGGTCGTTGCTGGGGCGGGGTCGGTCGGCATGTCTGTCGATGGTAGTTCGCATCCTTCGCAGCGCGGCCGACCCTTCGCCTTCCTGCGGGTGCGCACGTCGAGTGCGGCGGGGCACTGGGATTGCGAATTCAGTGTGGGATTGTGAGCCGAGCTCGAAGATCCGTGTCGGAGATGGGTTTTCCCTGCTCGATGGCCATGAGCAAGGTCTCGGCACGGGCCACCAGGCCGGGCGAGTCGATGCCGTAGGGGGCGGATCCGTAGGCGGAGAGGCGTTCGGACGCCCGTGTCAGCAGAGTGCGCGCTCCCTTGGGGTTTCCCCGCTGAATGTGGGTGAGTCCAACGGCAAATTGCGCGAGGCCCTGCCATAGCGACTTTTCCGCGAACGGGCCGTTCTTCCAGGCGGCCTCCAGTACCTCGTGCGCGTTGAAAGCCAGGCCCTCGTCCAGCAGACGTTGGGCGTAGTCGAGGGTTTCGGCCGGCGGCAGGTCCAGGTCATCGGGAATGCGGGGGATGCCCGAGCTGCCGAATGGGAGGGGTCGCCCAAAACGGTCACGAGGACGGGCATTCCGGGCACGGCCGTCGTCGTCGCGGTCCCGTCCGGCATCCTCTGGTGACTGCTGGGGCATGCTTCCCATGATTCCCCATGTCCCGCGTGCCCCGATCCACCCGGGGTACCCGAGCGGTGAGTGAAGGAATTCTCATATTTGAAATTCAATAGCCTCAAATTGGGGCTAATTTCTTGCAAATAATTTGCTGGCTAACCTTGCCGCAAATTTGCTGGTTGAAAACGAAAGAATGCGATCTCCTAATGACGAACCCTGCTAGGGTTTAGCGCGGGAACGGCCATCGGGGGCGCATTCCCATCGCGAAGTGCAGAGACAGGTTGTACGGAGCGTTTGCGTGCGACCCGCGGCGAGCCCGGTGATTCGTGTTTTCGAACGATCCCGCGGTCGCCAGGTTCTATGCCAGCAGGATTCCAAGCTTGACGCAGAAAAGGAGCTAGTACCGTGAAGGTGGATTTCACCGGCGCCGTTTGGCGCAAGAGCAAACACAGCGGCCCCAACGGCAACTGCGTGGAGGTCGCGTTTCTCCGCGACGGCAATGTCGCGGTCCGGGACACCAAGGACCACGGCGCCGGGCCGATCCTGGCTTTCACCCCGGGCGAGTGGGATGCCTTCGTAGCGGGTGTCTCCGACGGAGAGTTCCAGCGGGCCTGATCGCGGCCTGCGGGCGGCCTGCCGCGACCCCACCGGGAAAAACGAGAAGCCCCCGAGTCCCGGAGACTCGGGGGCTTCGCTCTGTCGAAGGCCGTGGGGGAGCGGTCAGCTCGAGCCGTGCCCATTGCCGGATTGTCCGTTACCTGACGCGTTCTGCTGTGCCCGCCGCAATACGGCCAGCTGGGCGTGTTCGGCCGCGCGCTCGTTGGCGGCGTTGAGGTCGCGTTCCTCCTGGGGATCGGCCCAGAAGAACGCGCCGGTGCCCGGGCTGCCGGCGACGCCGAGCTGGTTCATCTTCCGAGGGACGCGGGCGCCCTGATATTCGAGGGGGATCGGATGGCCGTGCTCGTCGACCGGGCCGAGCGGCTGGTGCAGTTCGATGTACTCGCCGTGCGGAAGTCGCCGCACCACACCGGTTTCGATGCCGTGCTCGAGCACGCTGCGGTCGGCGCGCTGCAATCCGACGCACAGCCGGTAGGCCACGAAGTAGGCCAGCGCCGGGACGGTGAGCAGGCCGATGCGGAAGGCCCAGGTGGTGGCATTGAGCGAGATGTCGAACTTGAAGGCGATGATGTCGTTGACGCAGGCCAGGGTGAGGATCAGGTAGAAGCTCAGCGACATGGCCCCGATGGCGGTGCGCACCGGAACGTCGCGCGGGCGCTGCAGCAGGTTGTGCCGGGCCCGATCGCCGGTGAGCCGTTTCTCGATCCACGGGTAGGCGATGATCAGTGTGAAGATCAGCGGCATGAACAGCGCCACCGAGAACGCGCCGGGCACGGTGTGCCCGAAGGGGTACGCCTCCCAGGCGGGGAACAGGCGCAGGAAACCGTCGGTCCACATCATGTAGAAGTCGGGCTGGGTGCCCGCCGACACCTGGGATGGGTTGTAGGGACCCAGATTCCAGATCGGATTGATCTGCAGCAGGCCACCCATGATGGCCAGCACGCCCAGGGTGAACGCGAAGAATGCGCCCTGGTCCAGCGAGAACACCGGAACGATGCGGGTGCCGATGACATTCTTCTCGGCGCGTCCCGGGCCCGGGTACTGTGTGTGCTTCTGGTACCAGACCAGCGCGATGTGAACCACGATGAGCGCCAGCATGATTCCGGGCAGCAGCAGCACGTGGGCGATGTAGAGCCGCGGAATGATGATGTTCCCCGGGAAGTCCCCGCCGAACATGAGCCAGTGCAGCCAGGTGCCGATCACCGGGCTGCCCAGAGTGATTCCGGCGAAGGCGGCGCGCAGCCCGGTTCCCGACAGCAGGTCGTCGGGCAGCGAGTAGCCGAAGAAGCCCTCGAACATGGCCATGATGAGCAGCAGCGCGCCGAGCACCCAGTTGGCCTCGCGCGGCTTGCGGAAGGCGCCGGTGAAGAAGATCCGGCACATGTGGATGATCATCGACGCGGTGAAGAGCAGCGCGGCCCAGTGGTGCACCTGTCGCACGAACAGTCCGCCGCGGACGTCGAAGGAGATGTTCAGCGCGCTCTCGTAGGCGCGCGACATGGTGACCCCGCGCAGCGGCTGATAGGCCCCGTTGTAGGTGACGTCCTGCATCGAGGGGTCGAAATACAAGGTCAAATAGACGCCGGACAGCAGCAGAATGATGAAGCTGTACAGCGCTATTTCGCCGAGCAGGAACGACCAGTGGGTCGGAAATACCTTGTTGATCGACCTCTTGAGGAATGCGGCGCCTTGGTAGCGCTGGTCCATCTCGTCGGCTTGCTCCGCAAGTCGACCGGAGATCTTGTTGGTGGTTGCCATAGCGGTCACCCGCCCCCGGGAGAGTGGTAAGGCTTCTACTACAAACGGTAGCACCGCGAGCGGCCTCGGAGTATAGGGTTTCGTTATGGTCGTCGGGTGAATTCCCTGGCCCCTCGGGACGCCACCATGTACTGGTTGTCCGCGCGCACGCGCAACGATCTGTTCCTGCTGTACTGCTTCGCCGACGCCGGGCGGGATCCGGAGCAACTGCGGGCGGCCGTCGCGAACCGAGTGGTCCGTATTCCGGATTTGCTGATACACGTGCTGGATACTCCTGCGAACATTGCGTATCCGCTTTGGGTGACTTGCGACGTCACCGACGATCAGTTCATCGACCATGACCTCGGCGATGCGACCTGGGCGAATCTCACCGCCGACCTCGGCACCCTGCTCGGCACCGGCCTGAAGGCGAATGACCGCCCCTGGCGACTACACACCTTCCGGAATGTCCGGGACGTCCCGGGATTCGCTCCCGAAGAGCCCGCCCTGGTAGCGGTGCTCCAGCTATCTCACGCCCTGGCCGACGGCCGCCGCGCCGCCGCCATCGCCCGCGCCCTGTTCGGCGCCGATGACCTTCCGGCCCCACCCGCGACGCATCCGGCCGCCCCCTTCCCCCTCCGATACGTGCCGAACAGCTTGCGCGCCAGGACGACTACCGCCCTCGCCGCGACCCTCGCCCTGCCCGCCATACCGATCGGCATGGCGCGCACCGTGATTCGCGGCCTGGCCGCCGCCCGCGCACAGCGCCACCTGGCCGACCTCACCACCGCCGGTGAACTCCCACCCCCGGCCCCCGATGTCGAACCGACCCTCCTGAACGGCACCGGCGCACCACCGGCCGCTCACATCGCGCGAATGCTGGTGTGCGACAAGGCCCGTCTGCGCACCCCGGTCCATTCGGTCACGGTGGTCGCCCTCACCGCCATCTCGTTCGCCCTCGAACGCTATCTCCGCGACCGCGACGAGCCGGTCCCCGAACTCCGCGCCCAGGTCCCCATGGCGATCACCGCCCCCGCGACCGACAGCCCCACCCGCAACACCTACCGCGACCTCTCGGTCGACCTGTCGCTGTCCGAACCCCACCCGCGCGCCCGCGCCGACCGCATCGCCGCCGACCTCACCGCCCGCCGTACCCGCGCGGCCCACCCCCTCCAGCACGCACCCGACGCGGTGACGGCCGTCCTCCCCGCCCCGATCCTCCACCGCGATGTTGCGAACGCCCCGATCGACCAGCTCCCCGAACGAGTCTCCGGTCATACCGTCGTCTCCAGTGTCGACCGTGGCCCCGCCGACCTCGAGTTCGGTGGTGGTCCGGTCCGCTTCACCGCCGGCTTCCCGGCCCTGGGCACGGTCATGCACCTCACCCACGGCGTCACCGGCCTGGGCGACACCGTCACGATCTCCGTGCACGCCGACCCCGCCGTGATCCCTGACCCGGACCACTACACCGATCTGCTGGACTCGGCCCTGGACGAGGTCGCCCGCGCATTGCGCTGACCCGCGAAGACGAAAGACCCCGGCGGACCGAGTCCGGCCGAGGCCTTCGAGGTGGAGTTCGGTGGAGAGTTAAGTCATTCCGTTGACCATCGGATGCTCGGACAAGCTATCGGGTACGCCCCACTGGGTATGGGTGAGTGCTTCGAAAACACAGATCAGCAAAAGTTTTCGCGCGCGATGGCCGGAGGTGCTGTCGGATTCGCCGGCTACGTCGTGGATTCGTATACCGGCCGCCGGGCTGCGGCGCGGCGCGGGCTCCGACAACATCCAGAACATTTCGGGTCCCATCAGTGTCGAGCGCCCACCCGTTTCGGTGAACCACCGGCCCGAGTATTCGATCATCAGATCGGTGAATGATTCGACGTTACCGAATGCATCGGTGAACTGAGTCATCGCACCGGATCGATCCAGACTGTTCTGGATGATCGAAGCCAGCCGGATCGCGATTTCCCGGAACTGATCTACTCCCTGGTCCTGCCACATGTTCATCGCCATACTTCGCTCCAGAAGGGTCGGTGGTGAATGTTGGGGGTTGATCGAGCCGCATGCCCACTACATTTGCGCAGCGGTCATGTAGAACCGGCGCCGTTCGTCGGCATCCAGCAGAACGGGCTTGTGCTGGGCGCCGATGCCGGCGGTCTGGCCCATGGAATATCCGGGTCCCACGGATTCCAGTGGGTAGAGCTTCGGCTGGGCGGCAGGGAACGGGTCCTCGGCGCGCCTCGTCTCCTGCCGTTCGAGTGCCGCCTCGTAGAGCTCGAGGGTGGGCTCCGGGTCGTCGTCGTGCTCGGCCGCACCGACCACGTCCTCGAGCTCGGGAGCCTGGAGCTCGGCCTCGAGTTCGGCGGCCTCGAGCTCGGCCGCGTGTTCCGCCGCGACCTGCTTGCCGCGTTCCCAGAGCATCAGCGTGAGGTGCACGGCGAACAACATCGTCAGCGGCATGCCGGCGTACAGGCACATCGGCACAACGCTGCCGCCGATCTCGTGGGCGTATTGGATATTCCCCGCGATCGAGACGAGAGTCGAGAGAGCGAACAAGACGGTCGAGTACCACCAGCCGACGCTCCATTGCCGGAATGCGGCGGTGGCGATGATCGAGGCGATCACCAAGCCATCGATGGCGATCGGCACATTCGAGGCGAGATCGGGCGGCACCAGATTACGCACCGAGAGTTGGTGCAACGCGGCAAAAGACATCTGAAATGACTTGACTGCCACCACTGCGGTCACCACCAGCGAAGCATGTGCCAGCCGGGGTCTGAACGAACTCAGTCGACGGAGAATGCCGCCCGTCCCGCGCGACTGGGAAACTCGCACTTCGCCATTCGTAGATCCTGTGGTAGGCATCGTCACCATGGCGGCGAGGGTACCGCGCGGCCGGTCGTCGATTGCGCATCGTCTTATTTTCAGATGCGGTCGGGTCCCGAGTTCCTATCCGCGGCGACTGAAATTGGCGAACTATTATCTGAAATCGCCTCTACTGCAACATGTCACGACTTACGGCAATGGCTGGAACTGCTGTAATCCTCAGCCTATGGGTGTTTCGTGGCGATTATCCGTTATGCCCCTCTGCTCGTTGGGTTCTGGCGAAAAGTGGACTCGCAGACGATTGTGGCACCGCCACGTTCCCGCAGCCGCTCGCCTGAACCGTCCAGCTCAACGAGTCTCGGGTCACACAGTCGTCTCCAGCGTCGACCGCGGTCCCGCAGACTCGAGTTCGCAAACCCGCCGGCGGCTGGAATCCACCCCGAGTGAGGTTGCTCACGCCTTGCGCTGAGCCCGATCGGCTCCGGATATGCGGAAGGCCCCGACCGGACTGAGTCCGGCCGGGGCCTTCGAAGCGGAGGATAGGGGATTTGAACCCCTGAGGGCTGTTAACCCAACCCGCGTTCCAGGCGAGCGCCATAGGCCACTAGGCGAATCCTCCGTCGAGCAATATACCGGGTACACCCCTGGTGGAAGCAAATGCAGTGGTCGGCGGCTACTTCTTCTTCAGATTGTTGAGCGCTTTCTGGGCCTGCTCCTTGCACACCTGGGCGATCTCGTCCTTGCTGACGCTCTGGCCCTTGCCCATGCGCAGCCGGATGTTGACCTTCACCGAGGCGTTGTCGTCCTTGACCGCGACCGTGTAGTCGGTGGTGGTGAAGGAGGAGTAGTCGTCGACCTTGGCCGCCCAGTAGCCGGCCTCGCCGATGCCGTTCACGTCACCGGCGGTGCGGCCGCTGCCGGTGGTGCCGGTGTCGCTGGTCTTCCAGATGTCGTACTCGGGGCGGTTGTAGGCGCTCGACGAGCCGCTCAGCAGCGAGACGTTGAGGGTGAGGTCGGCGGTATTGGCGATCGCGTACTTGTCGGTCTTGGAGGTTTCCTCGTTGCCGGCCCGGCAGTCGAAGCGGCCGCCCGAGTAGTCGGTGGGCTTGGTCTCGGAGTGCTCGGGGGTGCCCTTGGAGTTCGCGGCCCACTTGTTGAGCACCGAGGTGTCGATCACGGTGCAGCCGTTGGTGATGCCCTCCATGGAGTACTTCCCGGCGGCCTTCTTCTTGTCCCCGCCCAGCGGCGACGAGCTGTCGCTGCCGCTGAGCGCGACCACGCCGATCACCGCGCCGACGATCACCACCAGACCGATCACCCCGCCGATGATCCAACCGGTCTTATTTCCGCCCGAACGCGGCGGCTGCGCCGGATAGCCGTAGCCCTGGCCCGGCGGCGGGACCGGGGGCTGGGCGAACTGCTGCTGCGGGAAGCCGCCGGACAGGGGCTGGCCGTAGGCGTCGGTCATGGGCTGCTGGTAGCCGGGCATCGGCTGCTGTGGGTAGCCGGGCGCGGACTGCCCGGTCGGAAGGGGCTGGGCGGGGGGCGTGTACGGGGGCATGCCGCCGGCGGCGTAGTTGAGCATCGTCGGGTCCGCGCCCTGAACCGGCTGGCCCTCCCCGGCGGCGGGCGCGGTGGCCCACCATTGCGCGGTCTCCTGGGCTTTCTGCGGATCGTGCGGAGCACCGGCTCCTGGATCGGAACTCGTCATATCGTCTTTACCCCTCCGGAAAAACGCGGGCGACCCCGCATATCGCAGGCATCGTATCGACCCCGGGCGGCACCGGGCGCGGTGAGCCGCTACACTGGCCGACGGATCCAGCGCGGCGCGCATCCTGTGAACTCCCCCAGGGCCGGAAGGCAGCAAGGGTCAACGGGCTCTGCCGGGTGCGCTGGGTCCCCTTTCTTTTTCCGGCCCGGTCGTCGCGGGTGACGGAAGTACAGATATCCCTGCCGAATCGGAGACGCCGCCTAGTAACCTGGGCGGTTGGGTTCGCGGTGCGCGCAACCCTGGACAAACATCCCACGCCATTGGAAGGGCGCTCAGATGCCTCGGCAGACGCAATTCGGTTTGATGAGCCATGCGGAACTCGTGACGGAACACGAGACGCAGACCGCGAACTACGCGAAGCTCAAGACCGAGAAGCTGACGCTGGACATTACGAGGGGTAAGCCATCGCCCGAGCAGCTGGACCTCTCCCAGGGACTCCTGGAGCTGCCGGGCGCCGCCGACTACCGTGACGCCAACGGCACCGACGTCCGCAATTACGGTGGCCTGCACGGCCTGCCGGAGCTGCGCGCGATCTTCTCCGAACTGCTCGGCATCCCGGTGTCGAATCTGCTGGCCGGCAACAACGCCAGCCTGGAGATGATGCACGACCTGCTGGTGTTCGCCATGCTGCACGGGACCGCGGATTCGGAGCGCCGCTGGGCGGACGAGCCGGTGCTCAAGTTCCTGTGCCCGGTACCGGGTTACGACCGGCACTTCGCGATCACCGAGTCGCTCGGCTTCGAGATGATCCCGATCCCGATGAAGAACGACGGCCCCGACACCCACCTGATCGCGGAGCTGGTCGCGTCCGACCCGAGCATCAAGGGTCTGTGGGCGGTGCCCAACTACTCCAACCCGTCCGGCGTCACGTTCTCCGAAGCCGTTACCCGCGAACTGGTTTCGATGCCGACCGCGGCTCCGGACTTCCGCCTGTTCTGGGACAACGCCTACGCGGTGCACCCGCTCACCGACACCGCCGAGCCGGTGCTGGACGTGCTGGGCATGGCCGCCGCGGCCGGCAACCCGAACCGCCCGTTCGTGCTTGCCTCGACCTCGAAGATCACCTTCGCGGGTTCGGGCGTGAGCTTCTTCGGCTCCTCCACCGCGAATGTGGAGTGGTACCTGAAGCACCTGGGCAAGAAGACCATCGGCCCGGACAAGGTGAACCAGCTGCGGCACCTGCGCTTCTTCGGCGACGCCGAGGGCGTGCGGGAGCACATGCAGAAGCACCGGGCCGTGCTGGAGCCGAAATTCAAACTGGTGCTGCGGATTCTGGAGGACCGGCTGGGCGCGTCGAAGGTGGCGTCCTGGACCGAGCCCAAGGGCGGCTACTTCATCAGCCTCGACGTGCTGGAGGGCACCGCCAGCAAGGTGGTGGCGCTGGCCAAGGACGCGGGCATCGCGCTCACTCCGGCCGGTTCGTCCTACCCGTACGGAAAGGACCCGGAGGACAAGAACATTCGCATCGCGCCCAGCTTCCCGTCCCTCGGTGAGCTGGAGAAGGCGATGGACGGCCTGGCCACCTGCGTGCTGCTGGCCGCCTCCGAGAAGCTCATGAGCCTGTAGCGGCGGCGAAAAAGCGGCGCGTACCCGAAAGGGTGCGCGCCGCTTGCGTTCTCGGGTCAGTTCGGCTTGTGCGCCAGCACCGCGAAGATGGTCACCGACAGGTGGATGTCGCCGCTGGCGGCGCCGGCCTCCAGGTCGGCGAGCAGCTGATCGCGCTGCAGCTCGCTGATCGAGCCCCGCGCCACCGCCCGATCGGCGACCCGGGCGACCAGTGCGCCCGCGCCCACGCTGCCGTCCTGGATCAGGGCGTGCGAGCCGATGTCGTCGACGACCAGTCCGGCCGCGGCCAGCTGCCCCGACAGGCGGCGGCCCGCGTACGGGTTGGTGGTGCCCGCGATCATGGTCTCGATCACCTCGTGCACCACGTGCCGGTCACCCGGGTGCACGATGGCCGAGCCCCAGTCGGTGTCCATCACCACGACCCGGCCGCCGGGCCGCAGCACGCGGGCGATCTCCCCGACCGCGCGGGCGGGCGCGGTGAGGTGCTGGAAGACGCGTTCGCACAGCGCCACGTCGAAGCTCTCGCTGCCGACGGGCAGGCCGTAGGCGTCGCCGCTGACGAAGGTGGCGGAGGAGCCGGCCTGGGCGGCGCGGCGTTCGGCGGCGGCCAGCAGGTTCGGGTCGGGTTCGACGCCGAGCGCGGTGCCGGTCGGCCCGACCAGCTCGGCCAGGGCCAGCACCTCCGACCCGGTGCCGGAGCCGATGTCGACGGCGCTCTCGCCGGGGCGGGTGGCCAGCGCCTCGTGGGCCCAGGCCCGCAGGCGCCGGATGCCCGGCAGCGCTGCCTGTAGATCCTGGACGTCGACGAGCTGGTCCTGTCCGTCACGGTCGAAGCGGTCCGGTCGCAGTCCTGAGTCCGCACCAGGTTGCGGCACGGTTCGCACTGAAGAATTAGCCATGGTGTCGGGCATAAGCCGAGCCTAGTCGTGACCCGCGTCACCGCAACGCAAGATGAATGGGATGATCGACGCATGGTGAGCCGCACGCTGTGTATTGCGCAGGAATCCGATGCCGACGAGCTGCTTTCGACCGATGATTTCGCCCTGTTGGTCGGGATGATGCTCGATCAGCAGTTTCCGATGGAACACGCATTCCGTGGCCCGTGGAAACTGGCCGACCGCATGGGCGGCTTCGATATCCACCGGATCGCCGCCGCCGATCCCGCGGAATTCGAGGAGCTGGCCGCCACGCCGCCGGCCATTCACCGCTACGGCCGCTCGATGGGACGGCGGGTCCAGGAGCTGGCCCAGTACATTCTGGACAACTACGGCGGCAATACCGCGGGCCTGTGGACCGACGGCGACCCGGACGGCAAGGAAGTCCTGAAACGGCTCAAGAAGCTGCCCGGTTTCGGTGACCAGAAGGCCCGGATCTTCCTCGCCCTGCTGGGCAAACAGCGTGGTCTGGCCGCCGCGGGCTGGCGTGAGGCGGCCGGTGCGTACGGCGAGGACGGCTCCCGCCGCTCGGTCGCCGACGTCACCGACGCCGAATCCCTCACCCAGGTGCGGGAATTCAAGAAGCAGGCCAAGGCCGCCGCCAAGGCGAAGTAATCTCCCTCACTTCCACGGCATCGAATCAAGCTGGTTTTTAACCTCCAGATTCACAGGGGGTTCACAGATGCTTGCCGCCGACAGTTCAGTTCTCGGCAGTGGAAGCAGTAAAGAAAATGAAGATGAGGGAATTCGCCGGGATCGCGGCATTGCTGGTCGCGGCGACGGGGGTCACCGCCGGCACCGCGTACGCCGGTCCGGCCAAGACCGACGACGGCACGATCAACTACACGTCCCAGGTCACCGAGCAGGGCAACACGGTGGTCAGCACCGACGCCGGTTCGCTGGTCGTCGAGGACGGTGCGCTGAAGGTCAAGGCGGCGAATGGAACCACCGTCGCCGGCACCGAATTGAAGTTCCGGATCGACGATTTCGAGTTCCCGATCGCGGCGCAGATCAGCGACCGCACCGCCACCCTGACGCCGCAGGCCGATCTGGCGCACGCGGTGTACAAGCCGGTCGCGCTGCCCTACGAGGATCAGGCGCCGTGGAAGACCCAGTACGACCGTGAGCTGGCCGCCTGGAACCGTTTGACCAGCACCATCTCCGCGGGCGCGACCATCGGCACCGTGGTCGGCGGCCTCGGCGGCGCGGCACTCGGCTGCGTCCTGGGCGGCGTCGCCTTCGCGACGGCGACGGCCCCGCTGGCCACGCTGTTCGGCGTCGGACCGCTGGCGGGTTGCTTGATCGGAGCCAGCACGGTCGGCTTCCTGGGCACGATCGGCGGTCAATTGCTGGTGACCGCGCCGATCGCGATCGCTGCCGCGGTGCAGTACTTCACCACTATCAACCAGCCGTTTTCCGCACCCAAATAGGCATTTTCGGCAACCGATGGGCAAAGGTTCACCGCGCCAAAACCCAGCTGCCACGCGGCGTTAGTCAAGGCCGGTTTCCATCACTGGGCCCCGGGGGATACACCTGACGTTGTTCCTCCGGGGCACACCGCTCATCTCAAGAGGGAATTTCGAACACATGCGTCTCAAGAACTTCACCGCGGTTTCCGCGCTGGTCATCGCCGCTCTGGGTGTCACCGCCGGCACCGTGAACGCCGCGCCCGCCGCCGACAACAACGGTGCGATCAACTACACCGCCACCAACTCCGAGACCAACACCATCATCCGCACGGATGCCGGTTCCATGGTCGTCGAGAACGGCAACTTCGTCATCAAGGCCGCCAACGGCAATGTCGTCGCCGGCATGCCGCTGAAGGTGCGCGTGGACGACTTCGAGTTCCCGATCGCCGCGGAGATCTCCGACCGCACCGCGACCCTGACCCCGCAGTACGACATGGACCACGCCACCTACGCGCCGGTCGCCAAGGATGTCGCCCTCCCCTACGAGGACCAGGCTCCGTGGAAGTCGGACTACGACCGTGAGCAGGCCGCCTGGAACCGCATGAAGGACACCATCTCCCTGGGCGCCACCGTCGCGACCCTGGTCGGTGGCCTGGGCGCCGCGGCCGTCGGTTGCGTCCTCGGCTTCGGTGTGGCCGGTCTGGCCTCGGCCCCGCTGGCCGCGCTGTTCGGTGCCGGTCCGGTCATCGGCTGCCTCGTGGGCGCCGCCACCGTCGGCTTCCTGGGCACCATCGCGGGTCAGCTGCTGATCACCGCGCCGGTCGCCATCGCCGCCGCGATCCAGTACTTCACCACCATCAACCAGCCGCACATCACCGCTCCGGCTCCGGCCAAGTAATACTCGGTCCGAGTCAAGAGCAAGGGGCACAACAGGCATCAGCGATCACCTCATCGGGACAGCCCGCTCGGTCAATCGGCCGGGCGGGTTTCGCAATTCGGGAGAGTTCATCGTTTGAGCACCCGTGCGACATATTTCGTTCGCGTCGGCCCGTTTCGATCATGCGGTCCAACCACGCGGACTGCCTGATGAGGAAAACCGAGAAATGCGCTTCAAGACTTTCGCCGTGACCGCGGCCCTGCTGTCCGCTGCCATGGGCGTCACCGCCGGTACCGTCAACGCCGCTCCGGCCGCTGACAACGGCGTGATCAATTACACCGCAACCACTTCCGAGACCAACAGCGTCATCCGGACCGATTCCGGTTCGCTGGTCGTCGAGAACGGCGTCTTCAAGATCAAGGCCGTCGACGGCACCGTCGTGGCCGGTATGCCGCTGAACTTCCGCGTGGACGACTTCGAGTTCCCGATCGCCGCGGAGATCTCCGACCACACCGCGACCCTGACCCCGCAGTACGACATGGACCACGCGACCTACAAGCCGGTCGCCGAGGCCAAGGACGTCAACCTGCCCTACGAGGACCAGGCTCCGTGGAAGTCGGACTACGACCGTGAGGTCGCCGCCTTCAACCGCATGAAGGACACCATCTCCATGGGCGCCACCATCGGCACCCTGGTCGGTGGCCTGGGCGGCGCGGCCGTCGGTTGCGCCATGGGCGCGGTCGTCTTCGCCGCCGCGACGGCTCCGCTGGCCACCATGTTCGGTGTCGGCCCGCTGGCCGGCTGCTTCATCGGCGCGAGCACCGTCGGCTTCCTGGGCACCATCGCGGGCAACCTGCTCGTGACCGCCCCGGTCGCGATCGCCTCCGCCTACAACTACTTCGTCACCATCAACCAGCCCCACCTGGTCGCGCCGAAGTAGGTCGCACAGCACTCCGAACCCCCGTCCGGTACCCGCCGGGCGGGGGTTCGTCGTTGTAATCGGCCTGAGCCCAATCCTGTCGCGGCGGCGCCGCCGATGCTGGAGTGGATCGATGGGTGACCTGACCTCGATTCACGGCGCGGCAGCCGCGCTCACTCCGGTCGACGGGACCGATCTCCGGAAGACCTTCGCGCACTTCCCCAGCGGTGTGGTGGCGCTCTGCGCCCGGCTGGGCGGAACGCCGCACGGGCTGGTGGCCAGCACTTTCGTGCCAGTATCGCTGGATCCGCCGCTGGTGTCGGTGTGCATTCAGTACTCGTCGGAGACCTGGCCGCGGCTGGAGCAGGCGAGCCGATTGGGATTGAGTCTGCTCAGCAGCGACCAGGAGAGCGCGGCGCGCGGTCTGAGCTCCAAGCGCGGGGATCGGTTCCGGGATGTGGAGCTGCGGGGCGGGAACGGCAACGCCGCGTTCGTGGCGGGGGCGACGGCCTGGCTGGAAACCTCGGTGTACGAGCAGGTTCCGGCGGGCGATCACGCCGTGGTGCTGCTGCGGGTGCACCGGGTGAGCGTCAGCCCGGAGTCGGAGCCCCTGGTCTTCCATCGCAGTGATTTCCGCGCACTCTCCGGGAAATCTCTTGACGCGCAATTGAATTCAGCCTGAGCCGGACCGGCGACAGGGTGTGCCGGGCTTCGTATCGTCGTTGTCCATGAGCACCCTGGCGGTATCCGCGCAGACGGTGGCGGCCACCGGAGCCGAGGACGGAGATCTGCCCGTCGTCCGCACCCGCCACCCCTGGCGCTGGGTCACGGGGGTGGTCGCGCTGGTGCTGGTCGCGCAGTTCGCGCACGGGCTGATCACCAATCCGGGCTGGGACTGGGGCACGTTCGCACGGTACATCACCGCGAAATCGGTGTTGTCGGCGCTGAAGGTGACTCTGGAACTGACTTTCTGGGGCACCCTGCTCGGGTTCTTCCTCGGCGTCTGGCTGGCTGTCGGCCGCCTGTCGAAGAATCCGGTGCTGAAAGCGATCGCGTGGACCTATGTCTGGGCGTTCCGCTCGATTCCGCTGATCGTGCAGCTGCTGTTCTGGTTCAACCTGGCCTATCTGTACAAAACGCTGTCGCTGGGAATTCCTTTCGGCCCCGAGTTCGTGCGTTTTCAGACCAATGGCGTGATCAGCGGATTCAGTGCGGCCGTCATCGGTTTGGCGTTGCATCAGGCGGCGTATTCGGCGGAGATCATCCGGGCCGGCATCATCTCGGTGGACGCCGGGCAATGGGAGGCGGCGCGGTCGCTCGGGCTGCCGTGGCGGCGGCAGTTCTTCACCATCGTCGGGCCGCAGGCCATGCGCGGAATTCTGCCGAATGCCGCCAATGAGGTGATCAGTCTCTTCAAGGGCACCTCGATCGTCTCGACCATGGCGATCGCCGAGCTGTTCTATCAGGTCCAGGTGATCTACGGCCGCAACGGCCGCGTGGTGCCGATGCTGATGGTGGCTACCGCCTGGTACATCCTGCTGACCACGGTGCTCAGCGTCATTCAGTTCTATATCGAGCGGCACTTCGCGAGAGGGACCGGCGATGAGTGACTACGCGATCGAATTGCGCGGCATCCGAAAGTCTTTCGGCCGCACCGAGGTGTTGTCCGGCATCGATCTGACGGTCCGTCCCGGCGAGGTCACGGTCATCCTGGGCCCGTCGGGTTCGGGCAAGTCCACCTTGCTGCGCACCATCAATCACCTCGAACAGGTGGACGCCGGCACCGTGCGCGTGGGCGGCGAGCTGGTCGGTTACCGCCGCAAGGGCCGCAAGCTCTACGAACTGCGCGAGCGCGACATTCTGCGGCAGCGGGCGCGCATCGGTTTCGTGTTCCAGAACTTCAATCTCTTTCCGCACCTGACGGTCCGGGAGAACGTCGCGCTGGCCCCGGTGGCCGCCCAGCGGCGCGCCAAGGCCGAGGTGAACACCGAGGCGCTCGACCTGCTGGCGCGAGTCGGGCTGGCGGACAAGGCCGACGAGTACCCGAGCCGCCTGTCCGGCGGGCAGCGGCAGCGGGTCGCCATCGCACGGGCGCTGGCGCTGCGGCCGGAGGTGGTGCTGTTCGACGAGCCCACCTCGGCGCTGGATCCGGAGCTGGTCGGCGAGGTGCTCGAGGTGATCCGGGATCTCGCGCGCGCCGGCTCGACCCTGGTGATCGTCACCCACGAGATCGGTTTCGCCCGCGAGGTCGCCGACACCGTGGTGCTGATGGACGCCGGCCGCATCGTCGAGCAGGGCCCGCCCGCGCAGGTGCTCGATGCCCCGACCCATCCGCGCACCAAAGCCTTTCTCGCACACGTCCTCTGACCGATCGACCACGAAGGAACCTCCCATGCCTCAGGCACACCGTCGCAGACGGATCACCGCACTCGCCGCACTCACCGTGCTCGGCCTGTTCGCGGCGAGCGCCTGTGGCAAGGACGGCGACAGTGACGCTCCCGCCTCCAATACTGTCAACGGACTGAGCTACGACCTGTCCCCGGCGCAGTCCGGCCGGGTGCACGCCGCCAAGGTGGACGCTCTCGCGGCGCAGCTGCCCGCCGCCGTGCGGGATCGCGGGACGCTGGTGGTGACCGGATCGGTGGGCGCGACACCGCCGCTGCGCTTCTACGCCACCGACGACCGCACCCCCATCGGTTCCGACGCCGACATCTCCTACCTGCTCGCCGACCTGCTCGGCCTGAAAGTGGAGACCCGCATCGGGGACTGGGCGCAGAACTTCGTGAAGGTCGACTCGGGTGAGGCGGACGTCTTCATCAGCAATGTCACCGTCACCGAGGAGCGCAAGGAGAAGTACGACTTCGCCACCTACCGCCTGGACAATATCGCGCTGGAAGTGCCCAAGGACGCGACCTGGACCTATCAGGACCGGAAGTCGCTGGCGGGCAAGACGATCGGCGTCGGAACCGCCACCAACCAGGAGCAGCTGCTGGTGAAGTGGAACGAGGACAATATCGCCGCGGGTCTGCCCAAGATCGATCTCGCCTACTACGAGAAGACCAGCGACTACTACCTGGCGCTGTCCTCGGGCCGATTGGACGGCTACCTCGGCCCCAACCCGTCGGCGCAGTATCACGCCGCCTCCGCCGGCCAGACCAAGGTGGTCACGACCCTTTCCGGCGCGGGCGCCGCGCTCCAGGCCGAGATCGGGGTCCTCACCAAGAAGGACAACGGTCTGGCCGGTCCGCTGCGGGCCGCCATCCAGTACGCCATCGACAACGGGCTCTACAAGCAGGTGCTGGACCGCTGGGGTCTGGGCGGCGAGGCCGTGCCGCAGTCGCGGATCAATCCGCCCGGACTGCCCAAGAAGAAGGGATGAGCATGTCGCGCAGGGTTTTCCATGTCGGGCAACACGATCCCCTGGCCGCGCCGCTGCTGGCGGAGCTGGCCATCGAGTACAGCAGCCGGTACGGCGGGACGCCGGGGGAGGTGCACGCGGATCTGACCGGGTATTCGGCCAGTCACTTCGCTCCTCCACAGGGCGACCTGTTGATAGTTGTGGATAACGGGGAAACGGTGGCGGGCGGTGCGTTCCAGCGGTACGACGCCGAGACCGCCGAGCTCAAGCGGATCTGGACCGCCGCCGACCACCGGCGAAAAGGGCTGGGGCGCTTCGTGCTCGATCAGCTGGAAGCCGAGATCGCGCGGCGCGGCTACACGCGCATCTATTTGACCACCGGGCCGCGCCAGCCGGAGGCCGTCGCCCTGTACACGGCGGCCGGATACACCGCGCTGCCGCGTGACGTTCGCAAGGAAGTCGGCTACGTGCACCCGTTCGAGAAGTTCATCGAGGCCGGAGAGCAGGCGATCCCGGCATGAAATTCCTGCTGCTGACCCTGATCACCCACACTCCGGACCCGGTGACCGGCGGGACCGAGTCGCCCCGGCAGCGGTTGCGGCGGGTCGTCGACAGCGCGCGCCTGGCCGAGGAGCTCGGGTACGACGGCTTCGCGGTGGGGGAGCGGCACGAGGATCCGTTCATCTCCGCGGCCCCGCCCGTGGTGCTCAGCCATCTCGCGGCCGTCACCTCGCGGCTGGCCCTGTTCACCGGTGTCACCACGCTCAGCCTGCTGGATCCGGTGCGCGCCTTCGAGGACTACTCGACGCTGGACAACCTCTCCGACGGCCGGCTGGAACTGATCATCGGGAAGGGCAACGGCGCGGCGCAGGCCAAGCTGTTCCACGTCACCACCGACGACCAGTGGGATCGCAATCGCGAAGGCTACGAACTGTTCCGGAAGCTGTGGGACAGCGACAGCGTCACCTGGTCGGGCCGGTTCCGGCCCGCGCTGACCGAGGCCAAGGCGCTGCCCCGGCCGTTGCAGCCGCGGCTGCGCATCTGGCACGGCAGCGCGACCAGTCGTGAATCCGCGGATTACGCGGCGCTGCACGGGGATCCGCTGTTCTCAGCGAACGTCACCTACCCGATCGAGCCGTACGCCGAACTGATCGACCACTACCGGGAACGCTGGGCGGCCTACGGCCACGACCCGGCCGAGGCGCTGGTGGGCGCGGGCACGGCGGGGTTCCTGGTGACCCGGACCTCGCAGGAGGCGCTCGACCGGTACCGGCCGGTCTTCGAGGCGCGGCAGGCGGTGGCGCGGAAGTTCGACGTGCCCATCGTGTTCGACTCCGTCGAGGACTTCGCGGCCCGGTCCTCGGCGCTCATCGGCAGCCCGGAACAGGTGCTGGACAAGGTGAGCCGCTATCACGAGCGCTTCGGCCACGAGGTCATCCACCTCAGCGCTGACGCGGACGGCCGGACCGAGGCCGAGCACCGCGACAGCCTCGAACTGTTCCAGGCCGAGGTCGCTCCCGAACTGCTCCGCCGCATTCCGAGCCGACCGCTCGGCGCCGACCGTTACCCCGCTGGAGATCCCCGATGACCCGTTCCCTGCTCGCGCGCGTCACCCGACCCGTGGCCCTGGCGGGAGTGTTCGCCGCCGCCGTCACGCTCGCCGGGTGCGGCGGCGGGGACGCCGCCACCGGCAGTGGTGAGCCGTCGGGTCCGCCGCAGGCGGGCGGCACCCTCCGCTACGGCCTGTCCTCGGCCCCGACCTGCTCCGATCCCGCGCAGTCGTCGACCAATCAGACGATCTATGTGACCCGGCAGGTCGTGGACTCGCTGGTCGATCAGGACCCGGAGACCGGTCAGCTGAAACCGTGGCTGGCCGACACCTGGACCGTCTCCCCGGACGCCAGGTCGTTCACCTTCCACCTGCGCGACGGCGTCACCTTCAGCGACGGCACACCGCTCACCGCGGACTCGGTGCGGCGGAACTTCGATTCGATCGTCGCGCTCGGTGGTGCGAAGGCGCCGCTGGCCGCGAGCTACCTGGCCGGGTACGCGGGCAGCACGGTGCTGGATCCGCGCACCGTGCGGGTGGACTTCGCCGGTCCGAACGCCCAGTTCCTGCAGGCGACCTCGACCCCGCAGCTGGGCATCCAGTCCGAGGCCACCGCCGCCAAGGCCGCCGAGGAGCGGTGCCTGGGCGCCAATGTCGGCAGCGGCCCGTTCACCTACGCGGAGTGGAAGCAGAACGCCTCCGCCACCCTGGTCAAGCGGGCCGGGTATGCGTGGGGCTCCGCGGTTTTCGCCGGCCAGGGCGAGGCGCATCTGGACAAGATCGTGTTCACCGTGGTCCCCGAATCCGGGGTGCGGACCGGCAGTCTCGCCTCCGGCCAGCTCGACGCCATCAGCGACGCGCTGCCGCAGGACGTGGCGCAGATCGAGGGCGGCGGCGGTCGCGTGCAGTTCACCGCCAACCCGGGCGTCCCGTTCGGCTTGCAGGCCAATGTGACCCGGGGCGTGCTGCGCGATCCGGCGGTCCGGGCCGCGCTGCTACCCGCCATCAACCGCAAGGAACTGGTGGACACCGTGCTCGGGCCGCAGTTCAAGACCGCCAGCAGCGTGCTCGCCTCCAAAACGCCCGGCTATGTGGATCTTTCGGCGCGGGTGAAGTTCGACCCGGACGCCGCGAAGAAGCAGCTCGACCAGGCCGGCTGGGTGCCGGGCGCGGACGGTATCCGGGTCAAGGACGGACAGCGGCTGAGCGCGGGCGTCATCTTCGCCCCCGTGTTCTCCGCCAACCAGCCCATTCTCGAGCTGACCCAGCAGCAGCTGCGGGCGGTCGGCTTCGACCTGCGGCTGGAGCCGTTGTCGGTGGCGGAATCGACAGTGCGCCAGAACAGCAAGGACTTCGACTTCAACTACTACAACTCGACCCGCGCCGACGGCGACATCCTGCGCACCACCTTCGCGGTGGACCAGCGCAACCTGAACGCCCGCGGCCCCGCCGAACCCCTCGACGCCCTGCTGGCCCAGCAGCTGTCGGCCACCGACCCGGCCGCGCGCGCCCGCATCATCGGCGACGCCCAGACCGCGGTCCTCGACCAGGGCCTGTGGATTCCGACCATCGAACTCTCGCAGGCCATCGGCGTCGGCAAGACGGTGGCCGGGGTGAAGTTCGAGGCCTCGGCGCGACTGCAGTTCCACGACACCTGGCTGGCGCGGTAAACCCATGGGCCGCTACGTGATCGGAGGGGTGCTGCAGGCCATCGGCGTGCTGTGGGCGGCGTTCACGCTGTCCTTCGCCGGGCTGTACCTGCTGCCCGGCGACCCGGTGGCGCTGGCGGCCGACGCGGCCACCGGCACGCCCGTCGACGCCGCGGCGGTCGCGGAGATGCGGGCACGCTACGGTCTCGACCAGTCGTTGTGGGCCCAGTACTGGACGGCCTTGTCGCATGCGGTGCGCGGCGACCTCGGCCACTCCATCTCCACCGGTCAGACCGTCACCGCGGCGCTGGGCGACGCCCTGCCCTCGACGCTGGCGCTGGCGGCGACCGGGCTGCTGCTGGCCGTGGCGGCCGGCGGGGCGCTGGCCCTGGCGGCCGCGTACACCGAACGTCCCCGGCTGCGCGGGCTGCTCACCTCGCTGCCCGCCGTCGGGGCGTCGATGCCGGGCTTCTGGGTGGGATTGCTGCTCCTGCAGCTGTTCTCGTTCCGGTTGAAACTGGTGCCCGCGTTCGGCGGCTCCGGATTCGGCGGGACCATCCTGCCCGCGATCACCCTGGCCATCCCGGTCGGCGCGGTCATCGCCCAGGTCCTCCACGCGAGCCTGGCCGCGACCTGGCGGCAGCCGTTCGTCGAGGTCGCCTTCGCCAAGGGCGCGTCCCGCTGGTGGGTGCAGCTGCGTCACGTCCTGCGCCCGGCCGCCGCCCCCGCACTGACGGTGTCGGGATTGTGGACCGGCACCGTGCTGGCCGGGGCGGTGGTCACCGAGACGGTGTTCTCCCGCCCGGGCATCGGCCGACTGGCGCAGGAATCCGTACTGCGCCAGGACATCCCGGTCGTCCAGGGCATCGTCGTGTTCGCCGCCCTGGCCTTCGTGACCGTCAATCTGCTGGTCGATCTCGCCTACCCCCTGCTCGACCCCCGTGTGGTGCACAGGAACTCGACGAAGGAGCGTGCTCATGCCTGACCGTTCGCCGACCCCGCCCCGGCATGTGATCCGTGATCTGCGCGCGCGGCTGCGCGCCTACTCGGGCGGCCCGCGATCGACGCTGCGGGTCATCACCCTGACCCACCCCCTGCTCGACCCGGGCATCGCCTTCTGGGACGCGGATGACGAGTGGTCCGATGTCTGACCTGGCACTTCGGACCGAGTCCGACCGGACGTTCCGCCGCGAGGCCCTCGCCGGCGGGACCGCGGCCGCGGCGTGGGCGCGGCGCAATCCGGGAACCGTCGCGGCGGGCGCGGTCGTCGCGCTGGTGTGCGCCTGGGCTGTCGCCCCGGCCGTGTTCGCGAGCGGTGATCCCCTGCGCGGCGTGCCCGCGCAGAAGCTGCGCGGCCCCAGCCTCCAGCACTGGTTCGGCACCGACAATCTCGGGCGTGACCTCTACACCCGGGTGGTGCACGGCGCGGCACTGTCGTTGAGCGCGACCGTGTTCGCCGTGCTGATCGGGCTGGTGACCGGCGCCTTGATCGGGCTGGTCGCGGGTGCGGCGGGCGGCGTGATCGACACCGCGATCATGCGCGTGGTCGACGTGGTGCTCTCGATTCCCGACATGCTGCTCGCCCTGGCCACCATCACCGTGCTGGGGCTGGGCACCCGCAATGTGGCCATCGCCGTGGGCATCTCGCTGATCGCCAGGTTCGCGCGCGTGATGCGCGCCGAGGTGCTGCGGGTGCGCAACGCGCCCTACGTGGAGGCCGCGTTCGCGTCCGGCGTGCGCTGGCACATCGTGCTGTTCCGCCACATCCTGCGCAATGCGTACGGGCCGGTGGCGGCCTTGGCCGCCGTCGACTTCGGCGTGGTGACCCTGTTCGTGGCGTCGCTGAGCTTCCTCGGTTACGGCGCGGTGCCGCCCACCCCGGAATGGGGCTCGCTGGTGTCGGAGGGCCGCGGCTACCTGGCCACCGCGTGGTGGCTGACCACCCTGCCGGGGCTGGTCATCGTCGTGTTGGTGCTGTCCACCCAGCGGATCGCCCGCGCCTTGCAGAAGGAGGCCCGATGACCGAGCTGTTGAACATCGAGGGGCTACAGGTCGAGTATCGGGGCCGCGGCGGAGCGACACCCGCCGTGCGCGGCGTCTCGCTCCAGGTCCGGCGCGGGGAGACGCTCGCGCTGGTGGGCGAATCCGGCTCGGGCAAGTCCACTCTCGCCCACGCCGTGATCGGGCTGCTGCAGGGTGGGGTGATCACCGCCGGGGAGATCACCTTCGACGGGGAGCGGGTCGACCGGGCGTCTCCGCGCGCGCTGCAACGGATTCGGGGCGCGCGCGTCGGACTGGTTCCGCAGGATCCGGGCACCTCGCTCAATCCGGTGCTGCGCATCGGACGGCAGGTGGGGGAGGTGCTGCGCATCCACGGCCGCGCCGATCGCCGCACCGCCGACCTCGAGGCGGTCGCGATCCTCGAGCAGGCCGGGCTGGACCGCCCCGAGCTGCGGGCCCGCCAGTATCCCCAGGATCTGTCGGGCGGACAGCGGCAGCGGGTACTGATCGGGATCGCGCTGGCCTGCGGGCCCGAACTGGTGATCGCCGATGAGCCGACCAGCGCGCTGGACGTCACCGTGCAGCGCCGCATTCTCGATCTACTGGCCGCGCGGACCGCGGAATCGGGGACCGCGGTGCTGCTCATCACTCACGACCTGGCCGTCGCGGCCGAACGGGCGGACCGCATCGCGGTGATGCGGGACGGCATGATCGTCGAGACCGGCACGGCGGCGGAGGTATTGGGCAATCCGCGGCACGAGTACACCCGGCGGTTGATCGCCGCCGTGCCGAGCCTCGGTGCGGATCAGCCCGCGCGTCCGGTCCGCGAACACGGGACCCCGCTGCTGGCGGCGACCGGTCTGCGCAAGTCCTTCCGCGTCACCAGGGATTTCACCGTCGACGCGGTGAACGACGTGTCCTTGGAGGTCCATCGCGGTGAAACCCTGGCCGTGGTAGGCGAATCCGGCTCGGGCAAGTCGACCACGGCCCGCATCATCGCCCGGCTGACCGCGCCCGACGCGGGCAGCGTCACGTTCGACGGGCAGGATGTCACCGCCCTGCGCGGTTCGGACCTGCGGGCGCTGCGCCGTCGCGTCCAGGTCGTCTACCAGAACCCGTACGTCTCGCTGAATCCGAAGCTGACGGTCGGACGAATCGTGGCGGAACCCTTGCAGGCGTTCGGGATCGGCGATCGGCACGGACGACGTGCCGCGGTGGCCGAGCTGCTGGATCAGGTGGCGCTGCCCGCCGCCTTCCTGGATCGCCGCCCGGCGGAGTTGTCCGGCGGGCAGCGGCAGCGGGTCGCCATCGCCCGCGCGCTGGCCCCGCGCCCCGAGCTGCTCGTGCTGGACGAACCGGTCTCGGCCCTGGACGTCTCGGTGCAGGCGCAGATCCTCGACCTGCTCGAACGACTCCAGGCCGAACTGGACCTGGCCTACCTGTTCATCTCCCACGACCTGGGGGTGGTCCGTCGCCTGGCCGATCGTGTCGCGGTCATGCGTCAGGGCGGTGTCGTCGAAACCGGAGCCACCGCCGAGGTTTTCGACCGACCGCGACACGACTACACCCGTGAACTGCTCGCGGCCGTCCCCCGGGCTGCCACCCCCGATCACCCGCTACCGCTAGAAAGGACAGCCTGATGCCGCATCCGACTCCGCTGCTGCTGGGCCTGGAACTGTCCGGCACCGGCGCGCACCCCGCCTCCTGGCGGCGCGCCGACTCCCGCGCCGAGGACCTCTTCGACGCCCGGTACTGGGTGGACGCGTTGCGCGCCGCCGAGGACGCGGGCATCGAGCTGGCGTTCCTGCCGGACTCCTTCACCCTGCAATCCGCCGGGGCCATCGGCCGCCTGGACGCGGTGGCGGTGGCCGCGCGCGCCGCCGCCGAGACCCGGCGCATCGGCCTGATCCCGCAGGCCTCGGTCACCCACACCGAGCCCTTCCATCTCTCCAAAGCCATTGCCAGCCTGGACTTCGCGGCCGCGGGCCGGGCGGGCTGGGAGGTGGCCGTCGGGGCGGGGGAGGCGCGGCTGTTCGGCCGCAAACCCGAGCAGGACGAACGCTCCCGCTGGGCGGAGGCGGACGAGGCGGTCGAGGTGGTGGCCCGGCTGTGGGACAGCTGGGACGACGACGCCGAGATCCGCGACCAGGTCACCGGCCGGTTCATCGACCGTGACCGGCTGCACTACATCGACTTCGCGGGCGAGCACTTCTCGGTGAAGGGACCGTCCATCACCCCGCGTCCGCCACAGGGGCAGCCGCCGGTGGCGGTGCGCGCCGCCGACCCGCACAGCACCCGCGTCGCCGTGCACCGCGCCGACCTGATCCGGATCGCCGCACCGGATCTCGCGACCGCCGCCGCCACCCGCTCCGAACTGCGGTCCGCCATCGCCGCCGCCGGACGCGATCCGAACCGGGTGCGGGTGCTGCTCGACCTGGACATCCATCTCGCCGACACCGCGGACGCCGCCGCCCTCGAGGTCGCCGAGCTGGAGGACTGGACCGCCTCGCCCGCTCCGGCCACCGTCTTCCACATCGGCACCCCCGCGGAACTGCGCGGCATCCTGCGCCGCATCGAAACCGACTGCGCCGCAGACGGTGTGGTGCTGCGCCCGCTGGCGCTCGCCGCCGCCCTGCCGCAGCTGCCCGCCCTCACCCCGACCCTGCGCGAGCGGCTGGGCCTGCCCCGGCCCGCCGGCCGCTACGCCCACGCCTGAGGAGTCACCGCCATGCCGGATCATCGGATACGCAAGCAGATTCACCTGGCCGCCCACTTCCCGGGCGTCAACCACCACACCGTCTGGACCGACCCGGACTCGGGCAGCCAGATCGACTTCGACTCCTTCGTGCACCTGGCCCGCACCGCCGAACGCGGCCTGTTCGACTTCTTCTTCCTCGCCGAGGGGTTGCGGCTGCGCGAACACCGTGACCGCATCCACGACCTCGACGTGGTCGGCCGGCCCGACACCTTCACGGTGCTCAACGCGCTGGCGGCCGTCACCACCCACCTCGGGCTGGCGGGGACCATCAACACGACCTTCAACGAACCGTTCGAACTGGCAAAGCAATTCGCCTCGCTCGACCACCTGTCCGGCGGTCGCGCGGCCTGGAACGCGGTCACCTCCTCGGACGCCTTCACCGGCGAGAACTTCCGGCGCGGCGGCTACCTGGAGCACGCCAAGCGCTACACCCGCGCACACGAGGTGGTCGAGGCCACCCGGGCGCTGTGGGACAGCTGGCCCGCCGACACCCTCGTGATCGACCGGGAGCGCGGCGTTTTCGCCCAGCCCGTCCCGCAGGCCCGGTTCAGCAGCGACCAGTTCGAGATCGAAGGCCGGTTCGTGCTACCCCGCGGCCCGCAGGGCTACCCGGTGCAGATCCAGGCGGGCGACTCCGACGAAGGCCGCGAATTCGCCGCCGCCAAGGCCGATGTCATCTTCAGCGCGCACGGCGAACTCGAGGACGGACAGCGCTTCTACCGCGACGTGAAGGACCGGCTCGCCAAGTACGGCCGGGGGCGCGACGACCTGAAGATCCTGCCCGCCGCCGCCTTCGTGCTCGGCGACACCGCCGAGGACGCCGCCGAACGCGCCCGGCACATCCGGCGCCAGCAGGTGACGCCGCAGACCGCCATCGCCTTCCTCGAACAGGTCTGGGGCCGTGACCTTTCCGCCTACGACCCGGACGGACCGCTGCCCGACATCGACCCCGTGGACGACGCGAACATCACCCGCGGACGGGTGCGCCACGCCCGCGACCCGCTCGCCGTCGCCGAGGCCTGGCGGGCCAAGGCCGCCGCCGAGCAGCTCTCCATCCGCGACCTCATCATCGCCACCACCGCCCGCCAGCAGTTCGTCGGCACGCCCCGGCAGGTGGCCGCCGAGATCGACCGCTACGTGCAATCCGACGCCGCGGACGGCTTCGTCCTGGTCCCGCATCTGACCCCGACCGGGCTCGACGAATTCGTCGACAAGGTCGTCCCGGAGTTGCAGTCCCTGGGCAGCTTCCGCACCGAGTACACCGGCGCGACCCTGCGCGAACACCTGGGCCTGCGCCACCCCCATCACGGCACCGAAGGAGTACGCGCCTCATGACCGTCATCGAAACCACCTACGACCAGCAATGGGCAGCCTTCCGCACCGAACGCGCCGCCTGGGCGCGCCAACCCCTGGGCTGGCTCAGCCTCACCGGGCTGCACTGGCTGGGGGCCGACCCGGAGACGGTCGACGGGCTGCCCGGCCGGTGGCGCGCGGACAGCGAGAACGTCTATGTCACGGTCGATTCGGAACAGCCGGAGCTGTCGCTGGACGGGGTGGCGCTGAGCGGCGAGGCCGCGATCACGCCCGGCGAGGGCGCGCCGGGTCTCCAGGTCCACACCGGTGACCGCATCATCGAGGTGATCCGGCGGACCGGGCAGTTCGCGCTGCGCGTGCACGATCCCGCCGCGCCGACCCTGGCGGCGTTCACCGAGATCCCCGTCTACGAACCGCGGCAGCGGTGGATCGTGACCGGCTATTTCGAGCCCTTCGCGCAGACCCGTGTCGTCACCACCGGCGCGGTCGTGGACGGTCTCGAGCATCACCACACCGCAACCGGCACAGTCACTTTCGACCTGGACGGTGAGCGTCGCGAACTTGTGGTGTTCGGCAGCGAGGCCCTCGGCCTGCACGTGCTGTTCACCGACGGCACCAGCGGCGTCACCACCTACGGCGGCGCGCGGCGACTGGATCTGTCCCGGCCCGCGGCGGACGGCAGCGTGCTGCTCGACTTCAATCGCGCGGTCAACCTGCCGTGCGCCTTCACCGACTACGCGACCTGCCCGATCGCCCCGGCGGAGAACCGGCTGCCGCTGGCCGTCGAAGCGGGCGAACAGGATCCGCGGCGGGGGCGGTCGCTATGACCATCCCGCTGTCCGTGCTGGACCTGTCGCCGATCAGCGCCGGCTCGACGCCCCGGCAGGCCCTCCGCAATACCGTCGACCTGGCCCGGCACGCGGAAAAGCTGGGCTACCACCGGTTCTGGGTCGCCGAACATCACTTCGTGCGGGTGGCCAGCGCGGCGCCGACCACACTCATCGGGCTGATCGCCGCCGCCACCGACACCATCCGGGTCGGCTCGGCGGCCGTACAGCTCGGTCACCACACCTCGATCTCCGTGGTGGAGGCGTTCGGCACCATCGACGCCCTCTACCCGGGCCGGCTGGACCTGGGGCTGGGCCGCTCGGGACAACGCGGCGAACAGTTGCGATCGGCGGGCGTGCCGCCGGTGCCCGCCCCGCCGCGGCCCACCGAGGTCCGCGACGGCGTGGTGCTCCCGCCGCCGTTCTACCCCGGCCAGCTGCTCGACTTCACCAGGGTGAAGGCGGCTTTGGAGACCCTGCACCTCCCGGGGTCGCGGCCACTGCCGTACACCGAGCAGGTCGAGGAGATCCTCGCGCTGCTCGACGGCAGCTTCGTGACCACCGACGGCGTGGAACTGCACGCCGTCCCGGGCGAGGGCGCGGACGTGCAGCCCTGGCTGTTCGGCAGCAGCGGCGGCGAAAGCGCGCAACTGGCAGGGCGATTCGGGCTGCCGTTCGCGGCGAACTACCACGTGTCGCCCGGCACCATCGTCGAGACCGTGGAGGCGTACCGGGCGGCGTTCCGGCCCTCGGCCCGCTTCCCGCGGCCGTACGTGGTGGTGTCCGCCGATGTGCTGGTCGCCGAGGACGACGCCACCGCCCGGCACCTGGCCTCCAGCTACGGGCACTGGGTGTACTCCATCCGCAGCGGCGCGGGTGCGGCCGACTACCTCGACCCCGATACCGCGCCCGCGCTGTCGGGTCCGCAGCAAAGGCTGGTCGACGATCGGGTGACCACCCAGTTGGTGGGCTCCCCGGCCACCGTCGCCGAACGCCTCGACGCCCTGCGCAAGCTGACCGGCGCGGACGAAATCCTGGTCACCAGTGTGGCTTTCGACCACGAGGACCGGGTGCGGTCGCACCGCCTGCTGGCGCGCGAGTGGGGGCTGACCCCGCAGGCGCGGGCCGCCTGAGACCACCGCCGCCCGGCTGGAAGGGGACTCCGGGGCGGGTGGCGGTACCCCGCACCACGCGCAATGGGCCTCGCGCGTGGGGCGGGACCCGGGGCCGGGCCGGATCGTGGACCATCCGGCCCGGCCTCCCGGGTACGAACCGAGGTTCGACGGATTCAGGCCGCGGCGAACGCGGGCACGGCGGCGGGTTCGTGATGCCCGGCCGCCCGCAAGACCTGCAATACACCCTGATTGGCCTCGATCAGCTCGCGCTCGCGCGCCTCACCGTCCGCGCCGGCGAGCTCGTCCTCGTGCGCTCGCACCATCAGATTCCAGCGGTAGCGAAGCGCCGCGATCAGTCCGCCCGGGTCGCCGAACACCGCGGCGTGTTCGGCGCGCCAGGGCAGCTCGCCGTCTCGTCGGTTCTCGATCTCCGCGGCCACGTCGTGCAGTGCCCGCCACCATTCGTGTGTGCTGTCCCAACTCATTGCTCTCACCTCGATCGATTGTCGATGCCGTCACGATCGCCGGGCTGTGACCGGCTCTCCAGATCAGAATCGGTCCGGGCCGCATCGGACCGCTATTGGGGGAATCACGTACTTCCGGGCACCGGTGGGGTACGCGTAGGCTCCGACAGTGACGCCCAGCGATTGGGAGCTCGCTCCTCCGCTGAACAATCTCCCGACGCCGCTGTCGAGCTTCGTCGGACGTCATGCCGATCTCGCGAGGATCCAGGAGCTTTTCCAGACCTATCGAGTCGTCACCATCACGGGGCCGGGCGGCGCCGGCAAGAGTCGGCTCGCGCTCGAGGTCGCGCTGGCGCACAGCGATGATTTCGTGGACGGCTGCTGGTTGGTCGAACTCGCCTCGATCACGGACCCCGCGCTCGTACCGCACGCCATCGCCGGGGCCGTAGGGGTTCCCGAGCATCGCCGGCGTTCCCTGACCGATTCCCTGGCGGTCCGTCTCGAAGCGTCGGCCGCGCTGATCGTGCTCGACAATTGCGAACACGTCGTCGAGTCCGTGGCGACCGTGGTGACCGAGCTGCTCGAGCGCTGCGGCCTGTTGCGGATTCTGGCCACGAGCCGGGAACTGGTCGAGATACCGGGTGAGGGCGTCCTGCGCGTCGGAGGACTCGCGCTGCCGTCCGCGACCGGCGATCAGGATCTCGCGGTCGTGACCGGCGCGGAGAGCGTCGCGCTGTTCTTCGAGCGGGCTCGGGCGGTGCAGCCGAACCTGACGATGACCGCGGCGACCGCTGCCGGAGCCGCGCGGATCTGCCGCTATCTCGACGGCCTCCCGCTGGCGATCGAGCTGGCCGCGTCGAGAGCCGCAGCGCTCGACGTCGAGCGGATCGCGACCCTCATGGACGACCAGTTCGGGTTGCTGACCAGTGGAAACAGGGCCGCCATCCGGCATCATCGCACGCTCGTCGCCACCATGGACTGGAGTTACCGACTGCTGAGTCCGGCCGAGCAGACACTGTTCGACCGACTCGCGATCTTCGCGGGCAGCTTCGGAATCGAGGAGGTGGACGGAGTCGGCTGCGCACGGTCCGACGGGGACAGCGCGGGACTCCTCGCCGGTCTCGTCGCCAAATCGTTGGTCTCGTTCGACCCCGCCGCGGGACCCGCGCCCTATCGCCTGCTGGAGACCGTGAAAAGCTACGGCCGCGCGCATCTGCGCGAATCGGGGGACCTGGGCGAACTGCGGAATGTCCACGCGTCCTACTTCCGCGATCTCGCCGAGCGCGCCGGCGCCGCCTTCCGGACCTATGCGGAGCACGCGTGGGCGAACCGGTTGGAGGCCCAGCACCCCGACCTGCGCGCCGCGCTGTCGCACAGCATCGAATCCGGTGATGCCGGCACCGCGATCCGGCTCGCCGGGGCGCTGCCGCACTTCTGGCAGCTGCACGGTCATTTCCGGGAGGGATTGCGGTGGCTCGCGACCGTCCTCGCGATGTCCGGTGAGGTCGATGAGTGGTTCACCGCCTGGGCCCACGTCGGGGTCGGTGACCTGGCGATGATCCATGGCGACCGGGCGGCCGCCGCGGCGGCGCTCGAGGTCGCGGCGGCGACATTCCGGGGGCTCTACGACGATCGCGGCCTGGCCCGCGCACTGCAATATCGAGGGCTCACAGCGGCATTCGACGACGAGCTGGCCCCCGCCGAGAGCCTGATCCACGAGTCCCTGGCGCTCATCACCGCGGCCGGCGAAACCGGGGGGCTGGCCCACGGTTGGGGCCTGATCATGCTGGCGGGCGTCGAACTCGGGAAGGAAGACTATGTCGCGGCCGCCCGCGATGCCGAGGCGGCCGACCGGATCATGCGGGTGATCGGGGATCGTGAGGCCTTGGGCTGGGCGGCCCTGATCCGCGCGGTCGCGGCGTGGCGCACCGATCGGATCGACGAGGCCAGGACCGAGGCACGAGCTTGCCTGGTCGCCTTCCTCGATGCCGGCGGGTTGTACGGGGCGAGCGTCGGTCTGATGGTGGCGTCCGCGGTCGCGTTGAGCGGTTCCAGACTCACGCGCATGGCCGAATTGCTCGGCGCCGCCGAGGCCCTCGCCGCCGCGATCGGCGCCATGACGGTGCCGTTCGGGATGCGCTGGCTGACAGAGACATTCGGCAACGCGGTCGCCACGCTCGGCCCGGCGGCCTTCGAGGAACACCGCCGGATCGGTGCGGACCGGGTGCGCTCCGACACCGCCGGATACCTCGCCGAGGTCCTCGACGATCTCGACGTCTCGCTTCCGCACCGAGCCGGGAAGCCGCTGCTCACCAGGCGCGAGCGTGAGGTGGCGGCGCTGGTGGCGCGCGGCCGGACGAACCGTCAGATAGCCCGGGCGCTGGGGATTTCCGAGCGGACGGCCGAGGTGCACGTGCACAACATCGCGGGCAAGCTCGGAGCGAGTGGCCGGGCCGAGGTGGCCGTGTGGTTCGCCACCGATCACGCTCTCCGGGGCGGGGATACGGCGTAGGTCCCCGCCGGAATCACCCGGCGGGGACTTCGTGTGCGGTGGGTCAGCGGGTCCGCGTCGCCCGGCGCATGGCCGAGAGCGGGTCGGCGTAGAACGCGCTCACCGAGGTGACCGCCGCCGCGAATTCCTGTACCCGGCCGCCGAATCGGCTGATCCGCAGATCCGCCGCGGGCAGCGTGGTCGACTCCGCGAAGGCCTTGGCGACCCGCTCCATGCCCGGCCGCCAGCCGGTGAACGCCTGACCGCCCAGCACCACCCGGTCCGGGTTGAACATGTCACGCACCAGAGCCGCTGTGCGGCCGAGGATTTCGGCCCGCTCGATGAGCAGGTCGCGGGCGTCGGCATGGCCCGCGTCGGCGGCCCGGTACAGATCGGTGACGGCCGGGCGGCGCGGGGCCTCCGGCTTGGGCAGGATGCCCTTGCGCACGGCACGCTCCAACAGGGCGCGCTCACCGATGGTGGCCTCCAAGCAACCGCGCCGGCCGCAGGTGCAATCGGCGTCCGAGCCGGTCGGGAGATGCGCGATGGAGCCCGGGCCGTTGGTGGGGGTGTGCACGCGATCGTGCAGAGTGACCGCGACACCGGCGGTTTCGCGGGCGTACACGAACAGGCTGCTGCCGGGCCGGTTCTCCTCGGCCGGGTCGCGCGGGGTGAGCAGCAGCTCCGCCGCGGCCATCGCCTCGACGTGCGCGGACACCGAGACCGGCAGGTCCAGCACGCTGCTGAAGACCGCCGCCACCGGCGCGGCCTGCCAGCCCAGGCGGGGATGGTCCACGACCCCGGCCGCCGGATCCACCCGACCGGCCAGCGCGACGCCGGTCCACAGCGGCCGCCGCCGCGGCAACCGGTCCAGGAAGGCCTTGGCGCTGCGGGCCACTATGGTCAGCGCCGCGTCCTGACCCGTTTGGGGCGTGGCGATTTCGAGCCCGCCGAGGATGCGGCCGGACAGGTCCGCGGCCACGATGCGGGTCACGGTGAAGCCGATGTGCACACCCAGCGTCACATACGAGTCGGTGTCGACCTCGAACGGCACCCGGGGGCGGCCCACCGCGCCGGACGCGGTCAGATCGGCGCGCTCACGCAGCAGTCCGGCCGTAAGCAGCGCGGACACTTGGCGATTCACGGTGGCGATGCTCAGACCCGTGGTCTGCGCGGCGACATCGCGGAAGATCGGGCCGCGAGTGGCGGCGCGCAGCACGGCGGCCGCCGGGTTGTCGGTGATCCGCAACTCCGGGGGCACGGCCGGGCGCGCCGGAGCGGGCCGCGTGGTCGCGGTGGAGACGGCGGTATGGGTGCGGTCGAGCGTGGGGCTGGACACTGTGTCGAATCCTTGCTGCGGTCCACCCGGTCGACGGGTGGACGAATGCCTACATGAAGGTTTCAGCGGTGCAGCGAGGAACCCGGATTACGACCCGGCGGAAATGCCTGGACGATCCGGTCAGAACTCGACTGCGCGACGGCAGGGACAACACAGTTCCCGTTGCCGCGGCAGCCGAACGCCCAGCGCGACGGTCACGTAGGTGACCCGCGGCGCGGAAGAGGGGCGGCTGGCAGACATAGGATCAAAGTATCATTCCGATCACGAGGAACGGAAGGTAAGCGCGATCCTCCCGGCAGTCCCGGGCCTGTCGCGGCGCGTCGGCGCGAAACCCTCCGGGCAACCTCCTGAGTCACCGAATCTTTTGCGCCGGTTGATATTTCAAGCCATCCGCGGCACGGATCGAGCCGCGCGGGACGAGTGGCGCACGCCACATTCTCTTCTCACATCTCGAGCGGCGGCCCGAATCCCCACCCCACTCGAGTCCGCTGTCGCGCACACGCATTCCGCTCAGTGTGATTCCAAGGCGCGCACTCCCGGCTCGGGTGGCGCAATACCCCGATTCGACCGCATTCCGGCAGGCCGCGCGCTCGGGCGGGCGGCGCAGAACCGCATCGCCGGCGCAGGGGCGCGGTGAGCGGTCCGGACGGCCCCATTTTCGCCGCTACAGTTCTGAAACCGCAGGTCAACGGCGTAGAAAGGAGTCGAGGTGTCGCCGGAACCGGTACCGCTGCGCGCCCCCGAACGCCGGGCGGATCGCGCCCGTCACGTGGCGGATGTGCTGCGTCAGCAGATCCACGCGAGCGCCTTCGACAACGCGCTGCCCGCCGAGGCGGCGCTGTCCGCGGAATTCGGCGTGTCCCGCAACACCGTTCGCGACGCGCTCGCGCTGCTCAAGGACGAAGGTCTGATCGAGCGCGCCCCGAAGATCGGAACGCATGTCGCGCGCCGCAAATACGACCACGGCCTCGATGCCCTGCTCGGTTTGAAGGAGACGCTGCGCGGCCACGGCGAGGTCCGCAACGAGGTGCGCGCCGCCCGCCGGGTCACCCCGCCGCCCGCGGTCGCCCGCAAGCTGCGGCTCGAACCCGGCGAGCAGGCCGTCTACATCGAGCGGCTGCGCTGGTTCGGTGACCTGCCGCTCAGCCTGGACCTCACCTACCTGGTCCCCGGCATCGGCGACGAGGTCGTCACCCGCGACCTCGAGACCAATGACGTGTTCGCGCTCATCGAGCAGATCAGCGGTGGCCCGCTCGGTTCGGCGGAACTGGCCCTGGAGGCCATCACCGCGGACGCGCACTCGGCCATGACCCTGCAGATGCCCGAGGGCGGCGCGCTGTTGCTGCTCGAGCGCCTCACCTCGCTGGAGGACGGCCGCCCGGTCGACCTCGAGTACATCCGCATGCGCGGCGACCGGATCACCATGCGCGGCAGCCTGATCCGGCCGCCGGAACGCTCACCCGATGCCGACCCGGGCACCGACTGGAGGTTGACCTAGATGGCTTTGGCCGAGAACCGGGCGGATGTCCCGGTGACCATCGACGAATCGCTGTGCATCCAGGGTTGCACGCTCTGCGTGGAGATCTGCCCGCTGGACTCGCTGGCGATCAACCCCGACAACGGCAAGGCGTACATGCACGTCGACGAGTGCTGGTACTGCGGCCCCTGCGCGGCCCGCTGTCCCACCGGCGCCGTCACCGTCAACATGCCCTACCTGCTGCGTTGAGCCCAACCCGCTGAGGAAACCCATGAAGTACCGCCCCGCCCGCGTCATCGCCGCGGCCCTCGCCTCCGCCCTCGCCCTGACCGTGTCCGGCTGCTCGCTCGAGAACGCCGGCAACGGCGACACCATCAAGGTCGTCATCGGCTACCAGTCCAAGACCATCAATACCGTCACCGCCGGAACCCTGTTGAAGGCCAAGGGCTTCCTGGAGCAACGCCTGAACGCGCTGAGCGCCAAGGGCGGCGCGAAGTACCAGGTGGAGTGGCAGGACTACGACACCGGCGCGCCGATCACCGCGCAGATGGTGGCCGAGAAGATCGACATCGGCTCCATGGGCGACTACCCGCTGCTCATCAACGGCTCCCGTACCCAGGCCAATGAGCGTTCCCGCACCGAGCTGGTGTCCATCACCGGCTACAACCCCAAGGGCGCGCTGAACATGGTGGTCGTCGCGCCCGACTCCAAGGCGCAGTCCATCAATGACCTGGCCGGGCAGAAGATCTCGGCGAGCGTCGGCTCGGCCGGGCACGGCACCCTGGTCCAGGCGCTCACCCGGGCGGGCATCGACCCCAAGTCCGGGGTGGAGGTGCTCAACCAGCAACCCCAGATCGGTTCCTCCGCACTGGAATCCGGACAGGTGGCGGCGCTGTCGCAGTTCGTGGCGTGGCCCGGCCTGCTGGTGTTCCAGAACAAGGCCAAGCTGCTCTACGACGGTGCGGAACTGAACGTCCCGACCTTCCACGGCGTGGTCGCCCGCCGCGACTACGCCAAGCAGCACCCGGAGGTGCTCGATGCCTTCCTGCAAGCCCAGCTCGATGCCACCGACTTCATCCACCAGCACCCCCTGGAGGCGGCGCAGACCGTCGCGGACAACGCCGGGCTGGCCCCGGAGGTCGTGTACCTCTACAACGGGCCGGGCGGAACCTCCTTCGACACCACGCTGAAGCCGTCGCTGCTGGCCGCCTTCAAAGGCGATGTGCCGTACCTGAAGTCGATCGGCGACTTCGCCGAACTCGACATCGACAAGTTCGTCGACCCGGCCGCGCTGAAGCAGGCGTACCAGGAACGCGGGCTGAACTACGACGCCGAACTGGCGATCAACGCCAACCCGCTGCCCGGATCCGGCGGTGAGCTCTGGCTCACCGGGCAGGACACGACGCAGTCCCTCGCCGACCCGACCGCCCTGCTGCGGGCCGTGAAACAGGCCCGGGCACAGGGTAAGACGGTGCGCGCCGCCTACGTGCCGGACGCCGAGCTCGGCACCCGCTGGTTCGCGGACAAGGCGATCTGGGTGCGCGACGGCGACAACTACCTGCCCTTCACCACGCCGGCGGCCGCGCAGCGGTACCTCGCCAAGCACGCCGCGGGCGCGATCGTCGGCTTCGACCAGGCCGTGAACGAGGTCCGGGTATGAGCGCCCCGGCGGTCGCCGCGCCGGCGGCGGCCCCGGTCCTCACCCCGGCCGCACCGCGGGTGACGCGCCCGCGGGCCGGCCGGACGGTGTGGCGGTCGCGGATCGTGCGGGCGCTGTCCGTACTGGCCGCCATCGGGGCCTGGGAGTTCCTGACCGCCAACCACATTCGGCTCTGGGTGCGGTTCGACACGCTGCCGACCGTCACCCAGATCGTGCGGGCCTTCCGGCATCAGCTCGGCGCCGACGCCTACTACCTGGACCTCGGGCAGTCGCTGATCCGGATCCTCAGCGGCTTCGGCCTGGCCGCCGTGATCGGCGTGAGCGCCGGTGTGGCACTGGGTCGTTCCCGCTGGTTCGCCGACACGGTGGGACCGCTCACCGAACTGGCGCGGCCCATTCCGGCCATCGCCATCGTGCCGGTCGCCATCCTGCTGTTCCCCGACGACGAGGCCGGAATCGTGTTCATCACCTTCCTGGCCGCGTTCTTCCCGATCCTGGTCGCCACCCGGCACGCGGTGCGGGCGCTGCCCACCATCTGGGAGGAATCCGTCCGCACCCAGGGCGGCAACCGCTGGGACGTGCTGTGGCGGGTGGTGCTGCCGGGCAGCCTGCCCGGCGTGTTCGGCGGGCTCTCCGTCGGCCTCGGCGTGGCCTGGATCTGCGTGGTGTCGGCCGAGATGATCTCGGGGCGACTGGGTGTCGGCTACCGCACCTGGCAGGCGTACACCATCGTCGACTACCCGGGCGTATTCGTCGGCATCATCACCATCGGCGTGCTCGGCTACACCACCTCCGCCGCGGTGGAACTGCTCGGGCGGCGCGTCACCCACTGGCTGCCGCGCGGCGACGAGGAGGAGAAATGAGCACGGCCGGAATCGGATTGACCCTGGACCGGGTACGGCTCTCCTACACCGGAGCCCCGATCATCGACGACCTGTCGATCACCGTGCGGCCCGGCGAGATCCTCGTCCTCACCGGACCCTCGGGCTGCGGGAAGTCCACGGTGCTGCGCGCCCTGGCCGGACTGCTGCGCCCCGGCGCGGGCCGGGTGCTCGCCGACGGCGCCGAGGTCACCGGCACCGACCGCGACCGCGCCGTCGTCTTCCAGGACAACGCGCTGCTGCCCTGGAAGACCGTGCGCGCCAATATCGAACTGGCACTGCGGTTGCGGGGCGCGCCGCGCGCCGGACGCCGGGAACTGGCCGACCGCTGGATCGCCGAGATCGGGCTCACCGGCTTCGCCGACTTCCTGCCCAAATCGCTGTCCGGCGGCATGCGCCAGCGCGTGCAGCTGGCCCGCGGCCTGGCGGGCGCGCCACGCGCGGTCATGATGGACGAACCCTTCGGCGCCCTCGACACCCAGACCCGCGACACCATGCAGCGGCTGCTCGTCGACACCTGGGACAGCCACCCCACCACCGTCGTCTTCGTCACCCACGACGTGGACGAGGCCCTGCTGCTCGGCGACCGCATCGCCGTCCTCGGCCGCGCCGGCGAACCCCTGCGCGCCCTGCTGGAGGTCCCCCGGCCGCGTGAGAACGGCGTCGACCGCACCACCCTACGGTCCGAAATCATTGCCGCCCTGAACCATTCGGGCGAGCTCACGGAGGCGACGAAGTAATGGAAATCCCCGATCTCGACGACACCCTCCGTCTCGACTGCGACGTGCTGGTCATCGGCGGCGGCACCGCCGGCACCATGGCCGCCCTCACCGCCGCCGAAGCCGGCGCGAACGTGCTGCTGCTGGAGAAGGCGCACGTCCGCCACTCCGGGGCGCTGGCCATGGGCATGGACGGCGTCAACAACGCCGTCATCCCCGGCAAGGCCGAACCCGAGGACTACGTCGCCGAGATCACCCGCGCCAACGACGGCATCGTCAACCAGCGCACCATCTATCAGACCGCCACCCGCGGCTTCGCCATGGTGCAGCGGCTGGAGCGCTACGGCGTGAAATTCGAGAAGGACGCCTACGGCGAATACGCCGTGCGGCGGGTCCACCGGTCCGGGTCCTACGTGCTGCCCATGCCGGAGGGCAAGGACGTCAAGAAGGCCCTGTACCGGGTGCTGCGGCAGCGCACCATGCGCGAGCGCATCCGCATCGAGAACCGGCTGATGCCGGTGCGGGTGCTCACCGAGAACGGGCGGGCGGTCGGCGCAGCCGCCCTGAACACGCGCACCGGGGAATTCGTGGCGGTCGGGGCCAAGGCCGTCATCCTGGCCACCGGGCCGTGCGGGCGGCTCGGGCTGCCCGCCTCCGGATACCTGTACGGCACCTACGAGAACCCCACCAACGCGGGCGACGGGTACGCCATGGCCTATCACGCCGGGGCCGAGCTGTCCGGGATCGAATGCTTCCAGATCAACCCGCTGATCAAGGATTACAACGGCCCGGCCTGCGCGTACGTCGCCAATCCGTTCGGCGGATACCAGGTCAACGCGCTCGGCGAGCGGTTCGTCGACTCCGACTACTGGTCCGGCCAGATGATGGCCGAGGTCAAACGGGAGATCGAATCCGCCCGCGGGCCCATCTATCTGAAGGTCTCGCACCTGCCCGACGAAACCCTCGAGGCGCTCGAGGACATCCTGCACACCACCGAACGCCCCACCCGCGGCACCTTCCACGCCAATCGCGGCCACGACTACCGCACCCACGACATCGAGATGCACATCTCAGAGATCGGTTTGTGCAGTGGGCATTCCGCGTCCGGCGTCTGGGTCGACGAGAACGCCCGCACCACCGTGCCCGGTCTCTACGCCGCCGGTGACCTGGCCTGCGTGCCGCACAACTACATGATCGGCGCGTTCGTCTACGGCGACCTCGCCGGAGCGCACGCCGCCTCCACCCTCGGTGAGCTGCCCGAACCCGGCGCACTGCCCGCCGACCAGTTGGCCGCCGCCCACGAACTCGTCTACCGGCCGCTGCGCCAACCCGACGGGCCGCCGCAGCAGCAGGTCGAATACAAGCTGCGCCGCTTCGTGAACGACTATGTGGCCCCGCCCAAGACGGCCGCCAAACTCTCCCTCGCCATCGAGACCTTCGACCGCATGCGCGGCGATCTCACCGCCATGGGCGCGCGCACCCCGCACGAACTCATGCGCTGCGCCGAGGTCAGCTTCATCCGCGACTGCGCGGAGATGGCCGCCCGCTCCTCGCTCACCCGCACCGAATCCCGGTGGGGGCTCTACCACGAGCGCGCCGACCTGCCCGCCCGCGACGACGTCGAATGGCGGTACCACCTGAACCTGCGCAAGACCGCCGACGGGGACATGGAGTTCCTGAAGCGGCCCGTCGCACCGTATTTCGTGCCCGTGCCGGGACTGGACGACCTGCCCGGCGCCGACACGGCGGTCATCCCGGTCGAGCAGCCCGCGCTGATCGGCACCCCGCCCAACCTCGGGGCCCAGGTGCGCTCACACGCCCCGGCGGGGCGGACGGCGAAAGACGTTGTCGCGCCCCGGATCGCGCTGCTGCTGAGCCTGGACGCGCCCGGCGTCGCGGAACTGCGCCCCTTCCTGTCCGATTCGGACCCGCGGGTGCGGGCGAACGCCCTCGCGGTACTCACCGAGAACACGCCCGACGGATTCGCCGGCGAACTGGTCGCGGCACTCGGTGACGAGGACGCCGAGGTGCGCGCCGCCGCCGTGGCGGGCCTGCGCGAACTCGCCGAAATCCTGCCCACCGCAACGGGGCTCGCGGAGCACGCCGATTCCGCCGACCCGTTCGTGCGCGCGGCCGTCGTGGATCTGCTGCGCTCACTGCGCGCCGGGACGGCCGAACTGTTCGGCAAGGCCTCGGTCGACGCGGACCACCGCGTCCGCATCCAGGCCGTGCACGCGCTGGTGTCGCTGGACGACTGGCCCGCGCTGACCGCGGCCGCGCACGACGACAACCGTGAGGTCCGCATCGCCGCCGCCCGCGGCCTGGCCACCATCGGTCAGGGCGGTGCCGACACCGTGCGCGCCCTCGCCCTGGACCGCGATCCGCTGGTGCGCGCGGCCGCGTTCACCGCGCTCGCCCGGCTCGGCGGGGATGCCGATACCGCGATCCTGACCGCCGCACTGGGTGATTCGGCCTGGCAGATCCGGGAGGGCGCGGCGCGCGGGCTGGCCGGGGTCGGCCCGGAGCACGCCGTGACGGCCTTGAACGCGGCGCTCACCGACATCCACCCGGACATCCGCAAGGCCGCGGTGCTGACGCTCAGCGTCTGGCCGGAGTCCGAAGCGGCCCGCGTCGCGCTCGAAACCGCCCACGCCGACAGCGACGCGGACGTGCGCGCCTACGCCCGGCGGGCCCTGGCGGTGCACGCCGAACGGTGAGAGCGGTTGCGGGCGAACCGGTTACGCGGTGCGGTACATCAACCCGGTCGGCAGATACCCGGTGGAGACCCCGGGGCTCAACCCGCGATCGACCGCCAGGCACACCACCGCCAGCAGCGGCCACGCGATGAATCCCTCCGGATCCAGGCCGCGCTGCGGGGTGTCCCAGAAGCGCCGGTGGAATTCGAGGCCCTCGACGAGGGCGGTCTCGAATTCGGCCGGGTCGCCGCGCAGCACCGCGTCCAGCAGGCACAACGCCGAATAGGCGATGGTGAGCGGGTAGTCGTCACCGCCGGACTGCTGCGCGTCCACCGCGGCCTCGATCCCGTCCACGATGATGGTCTCCGCCGCCGGATCGCCGGTCCAGGCCCGCTGCCAGGCATCGGCCCATAGATAGAGACACTGCTCCCCGGGCTGCCCGGTGCGCGTGGTCACCGCCAGCGGGTGACCGGGGCTGCCCGGCGCGCCCAGCAGGTAGGCCAGCAGCTCGCGATCGCGGTCGATCACGGCGGCCCACAGGCCGTTCAGCAGATCCGCCACCGGCGGGGGCGGCGCCACGCCGCCGCACGCGGGCACCGACCACGGCGTCCGCGCGATCGTCACCGTGACGGGCTCCTGCCCGGCGGGCCGCGCGGCCGAGCGCAGCCGCGCCGTGTAGGCCGCGGCGGTGTCCGCGACGGCCTGGCGCAACCGGACCGACTCGCCGCGCGGATCGTCCAGGCTCAGATAGCCGGCGATGGCCCGGGAACTCCAGGCCACGTCGGCGAGCACCGCCTGCGGTTGCGCGGCCAGGAATTCGGCCTGCAGCGCCGTGGTCCGCACCCGGAAGGCGCGGCCGAAACCCGCATCGGTCGGTCGAATAGCTGTCGGATAACTAAGTTCCTGGGCTGTTCGTGCGATATGGCGATCGATCATCGGACTTCGATGATGATCGGTGTGCCCACCAATTTTGCCAATCGATTGCTCACGCCGTGACAATAGCGAATGGGCAACCCTGCTACATCGGTTGGTATATCGGTCGCCGGGGGTGTGTCACCGCTGATTGCCGGGCCGGAACAACCCCTCGACCGCGGTGATGAAGTACGGGAAGTGCGCGCCGAAACGCTGCAGACTGCGATCGCCCTCGAACCCGCCGAACCAGTACAGCCCCGGACTCCCGTCCGCCGTCGGATCCAGGTCCCGGAACGTGCGCACCCACTGATCGCCCCGGCGCGCGGCCACCAGGAACGGCAGCGCCCGGGAGAACGCCAGCTCCTGATCCGCCGCCGGAATGCGCTGCGGCGCAAGCGCGTCCAGCCCGCGCTGCATGGCCTGCACCCGGCCGGTCAACTCCCGGCCCATCGCGGTGCGGGACGGCAGATAGCGGGGGAGCAGCAGCGCTGCCACGCCGCCCAGCGCGAGCGCGATACCGATCAGGGCGTGCCGCTGCGGACCGAGGGCCAGCGCCACGGTCGCGGCGAGGCCGCCCACGATCAGCGCGATCCCGAGCCAGAACTCGAAACCGCGGCGGGTGCGGTCGATGAACACCCCGGCCGTCACCGCGTCGTCGATCAGCGCGGCGCGCACCGCCTTCGCGTTCACCTGCCCGCGGCGCTCGGACAGCAGCACCGCGTCCGTGCCGTCGGGAATCAGCGCCGAATACACCGCGCGCTCATAGGCGGTCAGCTGCGCGTCGGGCGGATTCACCCGGGAGAAGCGCCAATCCGCGTCACCGGCGACCGTCACCCACAGATAGTTGCGGACGGCCAGATCCACCACGGTCGACGCCATGTCCGGCACATCGGCGTGGCCGTCGAGCAGCAGGCCCGCCGTACTCGGCAGCACACCGTCCGGCGAGGTGAACTGCACGTGATTGCCGGTGCGCACCAGCGGATCCAGGGTCTCGGCGGCGACCGGCGCCGAACGCCGCGACCACAGCACGTATCCGGCCGCCGCGGCCACCGCCGCGAGCAGCGCGCCGAAGGCGGCCCACACTGGACCGGTCGGCGAGAACGCGTTGGGCGCGTTGTCGTCGCGCACATCGGCATTGGCCCGCACCGTATTCGGCGGCAACTGCAAGGTCACATCGAGAATGTCGCCCTTGCGCAGGTCGGTCTTCTCCAGATGCGCGAAACCGTCCGGCTCGACCCGGATATCGCCGCAGTTCTGCGGATTTCCGGGCGGGCCGACCGTGCACTTGGTGACGCCCATCCGGAAGCTCGGGCTCGACACCGTCGCATTGATCGACGCCACATCGGTGTTCAGCACGCCGGTCCACTGGAACACCTGCGCGCCCGTAGCGTCACTGACGGTGTTGTGCACCGTGTATTTGAAGGTGGCCGCGCCCGGTCGCGCGGAGATGGTGAACAGATCGTCCGCGACATGCGCCTCGCCGTCCCCCTCGGCGGACACCTCGGTCACCTCGAACGTACGCAGCACACTCGGGCTCACCTGCACGCGCAGCGGCAGCACCTGCCGAAACTCCCCGCCCTCGGGGACTTTCACGGTTTCGGTGACCCGCAGCAGACCGTCGTCGCCCAGATTCACCTCCGCGGTGATATCCACACCGGCCGGCTGCGCCCACGCGGCCGGCGCCGCCACACCCGCCATCGCGAGCAGCAGCGCGACGAGGGCGGCCCCCCGAAAAATCTGCATGACTGGCACTCTAGCCAGCTTGCTATCCTTCCTCAGCGGCAAGTCGCAGGTCTATGGAGCCGGCAGGCTATCTCTGAGGAACGAGGGGGTGCGGGGGTTGACTCGCCCACCGTCCGAGCACGGACCGACGCCCCCGGGTCGCCGGCCCACGCCGCCTCCTGGAAACCCACAGCCGCACGGCAATCCGCAGCAGCCCGTCCAGCAACCCGGATTCCCGGCGGTCCCGCGCCGCCCGGCGGGTCAGCCCGGAGGCGCGCCGCCACCCGGGTACCAGCCCCAGCCCGGGTATCCGCCGCCGCCCGGATATCAACGGCCACCCGGATATTCGCCCCAGCCGGGCCATCAGCCGCCGCCGTACTCCGGTCACCCGCAGCAACCCGGCGTACCCCGCCCGGGCTATCCGGTCCAGCCGGGCAAGGGCCCCGCCCGGCCGGGTTACCCACCGCAGCAGGGCTTTCCGCCACCACCCGGATACGGGCAACCCGGATATCCGTCCACCGGTCAGGGCCGGCCCGCGTATCGCGCGCCCATGCCGCCGCCCACCGCCGCGCCGCCGACCGGCGCGATTCCGGTGGCCCGGCCCGCGCCGCCGAGACGCGGCCGGGTGGGGACGCTCGTCGTGATCCTGGTGCTGCTGGTGTCCGGTGTGCTGCTGCGCACCGCCGTCACCACCGGTCTGAACCCCTTGGGCTCCGGCTCGAACGTCAAGACCGGCTATTCCAACGATGCCGGGGAGAACCACGGTGTCGCCGCCACCGGCGACAACCCGCTGCTGACCAACCCCGATTACACGCTGCTGCCCGCCAAATGCGCGTACTCGCCGTGGGGCACCCAGGTCGAGGTGGCGCGCAAGTTCTTCGAGACAGCGGCCGACTGCCTGCACACGGCGTGGAAACCATTGTTCGACAAGATCAATCTGCCGTTCCCCGCGCCCAAGCTGAACGTGTCCGCGGACACCGCGGGCATCACCACCCTGTGCACGGGCAACAGCAGTAACTTCGCGGCCTTCTACTGCTCGGCGGACATGACCATCTACATGCCGATCAGCCAGCTGCAGACCGACATCTTCGGCAACAGCTGGGTCGTCTACCTCTCGGTGTTCGCCCACGAGTACGGCCACCACGTGCAGGCGCAGTCGGGCATCCTCGGCAAGGTGCACCAGCAGCGCCGCGACGCCGGATCGCGCAGCGACACCGGGCTGGAACTGTCGCGCCGCACCGAACTCCAGGCCCAGTGCTTCGACGGCATGTACCTGTCGTCCTCCGGTAACGGCGGCTCGCTGACCAGCGCCCAGATCGGGGTGGCCCGCAACGACGCCTACCACCGCGGCGACGCACCCGGCGACATGCGCGATCACGGCACCGCTCAGAGCATGGGCGGCTGGTTCGAGATCGGTTACGACAAGGACCGCGCCATGCAGTGCAACACCTTCACCGCCGCTGTGAGCAAGGTGAACTGACCGCCGAAACACTCGAGCCCCGCCGCGGTACGCGACGGGGCTCGAAACAGCTTCGGGCTCAGTGCCCCAGCGGCTTGCCGATCCGGTTCGGCGAATGTCCGTGCACGCCCTCGGCGTACGCGGTCTCCGCGTGCAGCGCGAAGTCGACGCCGCCCAGCTCGTCCTCCTTGGTGACCCGGAAGCCGACCACCTTGTCCAGCACCTTGCCCAGCGCGAACGTCACCCCGAAGGCGAAGGCCGCCACCGTCACCACGCCCAATGCCTGCTTGCCGAGCTGACCCAGCCCGCCGCCGTAGAACAGGCCCGCCGGGCCCTTGGTCATGACGGCCGAGGCCAGGAAGCCGATCAGCAGCGTGCCGACGATGCCGCCCATGAAGTGCACGCCCACCACGTCGAGCGAATCGTCGTAGTTGCCCTTGAACTTCCAGCCCACCGCGAACGAACACACCACGCCCGCGACCAGGCCCACGACCATCGCGCCGATGGTGTTCACCTCACCGCAGGACGGGGTGATGGCCACCAGACCGGCCACCGCACCCGACGCCGCGCCGAACGTGGTCGGCTTGCCGTCGCGGCGCGCCTCGACCACCAGCCAGCCCAGCATGCCGAGACAGCCCGCCACCAGCGTGTTCAGGAACACCGCCGCGGCGGTGCCGTCGGCGGTCAGCGCCGAACCCGCGTTGAAGCCGAACCAGCCGAACCACAGCAGGCCCGCGCCCAGCACCACGAACGGCAGATTGTGCGGGCGCATCGCGTCCACCTTGAAGCCCTGCCGCGGGCCCAGCACCAGCACCATCGCCAGAGCCGAAGCGCCCGAGGCGATCTCGACCACCATGCCGCCCGCGTAATCCAGCGCGCCCATCTTGCTCAGCCAGCCGTCCGAGGTCCACACCCAGTGCGCGATCGGCGCGTACACGATCAGCGCCCACACCGGCACGAAGATCATCCACGCCGAGAACTTGGTCCGGTCGGCGATCGCGCCGCTGATCAGGGCCACGGTCAGAATCGCGAAGGTCAGCTGGAAGGTGACGAACAACAGTTCGGGAACACCCGCGCCGGTGGTCTTGTCCACCACGTGCACGGTGTCCGGGTTGATGCCGGCGAGCCCGAAATGCTCCAGGTCGCCGATGATTCCGCCGCCCGCGTCATCGCCGAAGGCCAGGCTGTACCCGCCGAGCAGCCAGGCCACCGTCACCAGCGGGATCGAGATGAAGCTCATCATCAGCATGTTGAGCACGCCGCTGGACCGCACCATGCCGCCGTAGAAGATCGCGAGGCCGGGTGTCATCAACAGCACGAGCGCCGTGGCCGCCAGCAGCCAGGCGGTCGACGCCGCGTCGATGTGGGGTGTCATGCGGTAACTCCTTCTGCGCGTGATCGCGTTGCGTGGAAGTTACCGAAAACTCACGTTAAGGCGCTGTTACAAAAATGAGGAGTCCGATACCTCCCCGTAACAGCGTCAGCTGCGCTGTTCCCTCGCTTTTTTGGCGAGAGCGCGCAATCCGCGCGGGCCGGGCACCGGATTTCCGTCCTCCAGCGCCATCCATTCCGCGGTGACGAGCCACTGCTGCTGGGCGCGGGCGTCGGCTGTGTCGTTGAACACCCGCCGGCCGCGGTCGTCGCGCAGCTCATAGGCCATGACCGACCAGCGCGGCGGGCGCCCGTTCTCGGCCACCTGGTCGCGCAGATAGGCCGCCACCAGGGTGCCGATCATGTTCACCGGCCGCAGCGAGACCCGGTTGCCGTAGCGGGCGCCGAAGAAACGCCTTCCGGCGCACAGGGATCGGGGCTCGGCGCTGTAGGCGATCCAGCCCGACCGCTGCGCGCGCTCGATGAGCCACAGGTGCTTGATGGCGGTCGGCGGGATGTCACCGACCCGGTCCCGGATCAGCGCGATCACCGGTTCGGTGAGCAGGATGTCGCGCCGGGTCGGACCGGTGCCGTGCGCGGTCCAGTATTCGTCGGTCAACTTGGCCAGGACCCGCCCGAAGTCGTCGATGCTGCGCTGCGCCCGGCGGCCCAGCCGCTCGATGCGCTCGGCCTCGGTCCGCATGTCGTTCTGCACCATGTGGGTGCGGATGGCGGCCAGGGTCGGCACCTGGCGGCGCTGCAGCAGTTCGAGGATCGCGCCCGCGGTGGCCGGATCGGCAGCCGCCGACACCGGTAGCGAATCGCGCTTGATGTCGAAATCGTGCGGGCTGATGGCCCGGCTGAGCAGTCCGACGGCGGCGCTGTCGTCCGCGAATTCGGTGCTGGAGAGCCAGGCGGTGGCGATGTCGTCGTGCGAAGGCACGGGGCATGTCCTCCGGAGGATTTGGTTGTGCCCCGGTCGGGATGAGGGACCGGCCGGGGCAACCAACCTGATGAAGGTTTGGCTACCGAAGTTGCCGATGTCCACGGTAGCCAAGGGATTGCGATCTTGCCCCACCGTTTCACAGGATCGTTATGTCCGCTCTGTGGAGTTGAAACAGGACGCAGGTCTGTATCTGGCGTCGTTGCAAGAAATGCGGGTTCGACAATTACCGTTTCAAAACAACGCGGAGAATTTGCTATCCGATTTGACGGGGTATCAGTTCGGGTCGGTCGGTTTTGACCGGAGCTCCGAATGGAATGTGATCTGCATCACATCATGGGACGGCTGGTGGTTCGGCCGCATGTCACCACCTGTCGGGGCGCACCGGTAACCTCTCCCCGTGGCTCTGTACCGGAAGTACCGACCGGCAACGTTCGCTGAAGTGGTGGGTCAGGAGCACGTCACCGATCCGCTGAGTACGGCGCTCGACACCGGACGGATCAGTCATGCATATCTGTTCTCGGGACCGCGCGGGTGCGGCAAGACCTCCTCGGCGCGCATCCTCGCCCGCTCGCTGAACTGCGAGCAGGGACCGACCTCCACCCCCTGCGGCGTGTGCTCGTCGTGCGTGGCGCTGGGTCCGGGCGGCGCGGGCAACCTCGACGTCATCGAGCTCGACGCCGCCAGCCACGGCGGTGTGGACGACACCCGCGAACTGCGCGACCGCGCCTTCTACGCCCCCGCCGAATCCCGGTACCGCGTCTTCATCGTGGACGAGGCGCACATGGTCACCACGGCCGGCTTCAACGCGCTGCTGAAGATCGTGGAGGAGCCGCCCGCCCACCTGATCTTCGTCTTCGCCACCACCGAGCCGGACAAGGTGCTGCCCACCATCCGCTCGCGCACCCACCACTACCCGTTCCGGCTGCTCCCGCCCGCCACCATGCGCGGACTGCTCGGCAAGATCTGCGACCAGGAAGGCGTGCAGGTCGAGGAGTCGGTGTACCCCTTGGTCATTCGCGCGGGCGGCGGCTCCCCGCGTGACAGCCTCAGCGTGCTGGACCAGCTGCTGGCGGGCGCGGGCACCGAAGGCGTCACCTACCCCCGCGCGGTGTCCCTGCTCGGCGTCACCGACGTCGCCCTGATCGACGACGCCGTCGACGCCCTCGCCGATTCGGACGGCGCGGCCCTCTTCGGCACCATCGACCGGGTGGTGGAGGCGGGCCACGACCCCCGCCGCTTCGCCACCGACCTGCTCGAGCGCCTGCGCGACCTGATCCTGCTGCGCGCCGTCCCCGACGCCACCGACCGCAACCTGGTCACCGGCCCCGGCGACGTCATCGACCGGATGCGCGCCCAGGCCGACCGCCTCGGCGCGGCCACCCTGGCCCGCCACGCCGAACTCCTGCACGAGGGCCTCGGCGACATGCGCGGCGCCACCAACCCCCGCCTCCTGCTCGAGGTCATCGCGGCCCGCATGCTCCTGCCCGGGGCCTCCGATGCCGAGACCGCCACCCTCCAGCGCCTCGAACTCCTCGAGCGCCGAATGGCAAGCGGCGCAATCCCCGCCGCGTCGCAGCAGCCCCAGGGCGCCGCGCCCGCAGCCGCGTCGGCCCCGGCCGCGGCTCCGCCCGCCGCTCCCGCCGGCCGCCGCGGAGCCGCCGCCCTGGCCGCCATGCGTGCCGAGAAGTCCGGCACCCCAGAGCCTTCCGTCCCCACTCCGCCCACACCTGCTCCGGTGGCCGAGGTCGCGCCGAATCAGGCGGTGCCCGTCCCGTCCGGCGCCACCGCGGTGCGTCCGCCCGAGCTCGGTCCGGTCAATGCGGTACCCCAGGCTCCGGCGACTCCGGTAGCGGAAAGTCCTGCGGCGCAGCCTGTTCAGGCCGCCGCGGAGGCGACGCCCCCTGAGCCGCAGCCTGATCCGGCGGCGGTCGAACCCGTGGCGCCGGTCGCCGAGCCTGCCGCGCCGGCGGCTCCTGAGCCTGCCGCGGAGGCCGAACCGGTGGCAGCGGCTGCGCCGGTGCCGGTTCCCGCGCCGGTCGTCGAGCCGGAGCCCGTTCCCGCGCCGGAACCTGTCGTCGTGGCCGAGCCGGCGCCCGCCCCCGAAGTGGCCCCGGTTGCGGCTCCGGCGGCTGCCGGGCCCGCCGGTGACGACGTACTGCAGCAGGTCGAGGAGGCCTGGGCGGATATCCGGGCCAAGGTGCGCGAGTTCGGAGCCGCGGTGCACGCGCTGTTGTCCGGGGCGAGCGTGGCCCGGGTCGAGGGCGAGACGATCGTGCTGGCGCATCAGCACGCACCGCTGGCGCAGCGGTTGTCGCAGCCGCAGTACCTGGAGGCCGTGCAGTCGGCGGTCAAGGCGGTGCTGGGGCGGGACCACGGGGTGAAGTGGGAAGTCGGCGGAGCCGGGTCGGGCGGCGCGGCCACCAAGGCCCCGGCGGGACGAGCGCCCGCCAGCGCGCCCGCGGAGCCGAAGAAGGCGGCGCAGAAGTTCTCGCGGCCGAGTCAGGCCAAGGCGGCCGCGGCGCCGGTCGCCGAACCGGCTCCGGCGACCGGGTGGGGGAGCGCCCCCGCGTCCGCTCCGGCGGCTCCCGCGCCCGCGGATCCGGGGCCTGCGGGCGGGGATTCCTTCGAGCGGGAGAGCGCCCGTTTCGCACCGCCGGAGGACGATATTCCGCTGCCCGACGGGCCGGACCTTCCGGACGATCCGGGGCCGGGGGACTACTCACCGGTAGGTTATGACGGCGTCCCACCTGCTACTACGCCGGAGGAGGAGCGCGAGATGCTGGAGGAGTCGGCCAAGCCGGTGCCTCCGGAAGAGCGCCGCGACCCGGATGAGGTGGCCCTAGCGTTGTTGGTGCAGGAGTTGGGCGCCACACCTCTGGAGGGTTGACAGTTCCCTCGGGTGCCAACTTAAGTTAACCGGAGTTCGCATAGTTCGGTACTATGATCGGGTGGCCGTGAGTATCGGTTTCGCGAGGTTCTAAGGTATGCCCAGGCGTACGGGTTACCGGAGCGTCAACAAACCGGCTCGGGACGTTGTTTGTACAGCGTCAAAGGCGATCGGTCGTGGGGCCGGTCGGCGAGGTATGGCTACGGCACGGCCCGCACAACGCGGTGACGGCGCACCCAAGAGAGGAAAACTCCGATATGACCACAGAGGCCTACATTTACGAGGCCATCCGCACCCCGCGCGGCAAGAACCGTGGGGGGTCGCTGCACTCGGTCAAGCCGATCGACCTGACCACCGGTCTGGTCCAGGAGCTGCGGAAGCGCTTCCCGAACCTGGACGAGGCTCGGATCTCGGACATCATCCTGGGTGTCGTCTCGCCGGTCGGTGACCAGGGCGCGGACATCGCCCGCACCACCGTGCTGACCGCCGGCCTGCCCGACACCGTCGGCGGCTTCCAGATCAACCGCTTCTGCGCCTCGGGCCTCGAGGCCGTCAACCTGGCCGCCCAGAAGGTGCGCTCGGGCTTCGACGACCTGGTCATCGCCGGTGGCGTCGAGTCCATGTCCCGCGTGCCGATGGGCTCCGACGGCGGCGCCATGTTCATGGACCCGAAGACCAGCTACGACAGCTACATTGTCCCGCAGGGCATTTCGGCCGACCTGATCGCCACCATCGAGGGCTTCACCCGCGACGACGTGGACGCCTACGCCGTGCGCTCGCAGGAGCTGGCCGTCAACGCCTGGAAGAACGGCTACTTCACCAACTCCGTCGTCCCGGTCAAGGACATCAACGGCCTGACCGTGCTGGACAACGACGAGCACATGCGTCCCGGCACCACCGCCGCCGACCTCGGCAAGCTGAACCCGGCCTTCGCCGGCATCGGCGAGATGGGCGGCTTCGACGCGGTGGCCATGCAGCGCTACCACTTCGTCGAGTCCATCAACCACGTGCACCACGGTGGTAACTCCTCGGGCATCGTCGACGGCGCCGCCCTGGTGCTGGTCGGTTCCGAAGAGGCCGGCGCCGCGTCGGGCCTGACCCCGCGCGCCCGCATCGTGGCCACCGGCACCTCCGGCGCCGATGCCACCATCATGCTCACCGGTCCGACCCCGGCCGCCGAGAAGGCGCTGGCCAAGGCCGGTCTGAAGCGTGAGGACATCGACCTCTACGAGATCAACGAGGCCTTCGCCTCCGTCGTCCTGAAGTTCCAGAAGGACCTGCAGATCCCGGACGAGAAGCTGAACGTCAACGGCGGCGCGATCGCCATGGGCCACCCGCTGGGCGCGACCGGCGCGATGATCACGGGCACCGTGGTCGACGAGCTGCACCGTCGCAACGCCCGCTACGGCCTGATCACCCTGTGCATCGGCGGCGGCATGGGTGTCGCCACCATCATCGAGCGCGTCTGACGCCCACCGACTTTTCTCTAGGGAGACACGAAACACTATGACCGAGAACATGATCGGCTGGGAAAAGGACGCCGACGGCATCGTCGTGCTGACCATGGACGACCCCAACCAGGGCGCCAACACCATGAACCAGCTGTACAAGGACTCCATGAAGGCGACCGTCGATCGCCTCGAGGCCGAGAAGGACGACATCACCGGTGTCGTCATCACCTCCGCGAAGAAGACCTTCTTCGCCGGCGGCGACCTGAAGAACATGATGAAGACCACGCCCGAGGACGCGGCCTCCATCATGGAAGAGCTCACCACCATCAAGGGCGACCTGCGTCGCCTGGAGAAGCTGGGCAAGCCGGTCGTCTCCGCGATCAACGGCGCTGCCCTGGGCGGCGGCCTGGAGATCACCCTGGCCACCCACTACCGCATCGCGGCCGACGTGAAGGGCGTGCAGCTGGGTCTGCCCGAGGTCTCCCTCGGCCTGCTCCCCGCCGGTGGCGGCGTCACCCGCATCACCCGCATGCTGGGCATCGCCAACGGCCTGATGGGCGTGCTGCTGCAGGGCCAGAAGTTCACCCCGGCCAAGGCCAAGGCCACCGGCCTGATCAACGAGGTCGTCGGCTCGATCGAGGAGCTGGTCCCGGCCGCCAAGGCGTGGATCAAGGCCAACCCGGACAAGGGCGTGCAGCCCTGGGACGTCAAGGGCCACAAGATCCCGGGCGGCACCCCGTCCACCCCGGCGCTGGCCGCCAACCTCCCGGCGTTCCCGGCCAACCTGCGCAAGCAGCTCAAGGGCCAGAACATGCCGGCCCCGCAGGCCATCATGGCCGCCGCGGTCGAGGGCGCGCAGGTCGATTTCGACACCGCGTCGATCATCGAGTCCCGCTACTTCGTGTCCCTGCTGACCGGCCCGGTCGCCAAGAACATGATCCAGGCGTTCTTCTTCGACCTGTCGCACATCAACAACGGCGGTTCGCGTCCCAAGGACGTGCCGAAGCGTGAGATCAAGAAGGTCGGCGTCATCGGCGCGGGCATGATGGGCGCGGGCATCGCGTACGTCACCGCCAAGGCCGGCATCGACGTCGTCCTCAAGGACGTCACCATCGAGGCCGCGAACAAGGGCAAGGACTACTCGGTCAAGCTCGAGGAGAAGGCGCTCTCGCGTGGCAAGACCACCGAGGAGAAGTCCAAGACCCTGCTCGACCGCATCAAGCCGACCGCCGACCCGGCCGACTTCGCGGGCGTGGACTTCGTGATCGAGGCCGTGTTCGAGAACCCGGAGCTCAAGGCGAAGGTCTTCGGCGAGATCGAGGACATCGTGGACGCCGACGCGCTGCTCGGCTCCAACACCTCGACCCTGCCGATCACCCTGCTGGCCGACGGCGTGAAGCGGGCCGAGGACTTCATCGGCATCCACTTCTTCTCGCCGGTCGACAAGATGCCGCTGGTCGAGATCATCAAGGGTGAGAAGACCTCCGACGAGGCGCTGGCCCGGGTGTACGACTACACCCTCGCGATCCGCAAGACCCCGATCGTGGTGAACGACTCGCGCGGCTTCTACACCTCGCGCGTGATCGGCAAGTTCATCAACGAGGCCATCATGATGCTCGGTGAGGGCGTCGACCCGCAGAGCATCGAGCAGGCCGGTCTGCAGGCGGGCTACCCGGCGGCGCCGCTGAAGCTGTCGGACGAGCTGAACTTCACCACCATGCAGAAGATCTACAAGGAGACCGCCGAGGCCGTCGTGGCCGCCGGTGGCGAGATCGACGCCGCCTCGGGCGCGACCGCGAAGATCCTGAACAAGATGGTGGACGAGTTCGACCGCAAGGGTAAGGCCGGCGGCGCGGGCTTCTACGACTACACCGATGGCAAGGCCACCGGCATCTGGTCGGAGCTGCGTTCCACCTTCGGCACCTCGACCACCCTCCCCGAGGGCGTCACCCTGCAGGATCTCAAGGACCGCATGCTGTTCGCGGAGGCCATCGAGACCCAGAAGTGCTTCGACGAGAACGTGCTGACCTCGACCGCCGACGCCAACATCGGCTCGATCTTCGGCATCGGTTTCCCGGCCTGGACCGGTGGTACCCACCAGTTCATCGTCGGCTACCCGGGTGGACAGGAAGCCTTCGTGGCCCGCGCCGACGAGCTGGCCGCCAAGTTCGGCAGCCGCTTCGAGGTTCCGGCCTCGCTGCGCAAGTAGTAACCGTGCGCGAGCGCTGAACCACCGGCGCTCGAGCATGTGAAATACCCGGCCCGGGTCGCGAATACGCGGCCCGGGCCGAGTGTTGTACGGGTATGAGTACAGCGGTGGGCGCGAGACCGAAAGGGTCTACACGCCCGAGCGGTCCGCGCTACGTTGAATATGCGCGGGTGGACACGGTTACTCGTTCCAGGTCGAGGTGGTGGAGATGAACTCACAGGCGCGCCGGGACGGTTCGCGGCGTGAGCAGACGTCTCCCGAAAACTCCACGCAGGCATACGTTCCCGTGAACATCGACGACGAACTCGAGGCCATGGGCCTGTTCGACGCGGAGGAGATCGGCCGGGGCGGGTTCGGGGTGGTGTACCGCTGTAGCCAGCGTGCCCTGGACCGGGTGGTCGCGGTGAAGGTGCTCTCCGCGGAGATCGACGACGAGAGCCGCGAGCGGTTCCTGCGCGAGGAACACGCCATGGGCCGGTTGTCGGGGCATCCGAACATCGTGGACATCCTCCAGGTGGACGTGACGCCGACCGGACGGCCCTACATCGTGATGCCGTACGCGACCCGCGGTTCCCTCGAGCAGGTGGTGCAGAACAACGGGCCGCTGTCCTGGGCGGATTCGCTGCGGGTCGGGGTGAAGCTGGCGGGGGCCATCGAGACCGCGCACCGCGCCGAGGTGCTGCACCGGGACGTGAAGCCCGCCAACGTGCTGTTGAGCCGATACGGGGAACCGCAGCTCACCGACTTCGGAATCGCGCGCATCCCGGGCGGTTTCCGCACGTCCACGAGTTTGATCACCGGGTCGCCCGCGTTCACCGCGCCCGAGGTGCTCAAGGGTGACGAGCCGACCGTGCGCTCGGATGTGTACGGGCTCGGTTCCACCCTGTTCGCGCTGCTGACCGGGCACGCCGCCTTCGAGCGGCAGGCCGGGGAGAAGGTGGTGGCGCAGTTCCTGCGCATCACCAGTCAGCCGGTGCCGGACCTGCGGGAACTGGAGATCCCGCCGGACGTGGCCGCGGCCATCGAGGCGGCCATGTCGCCGGAGCCGCGGGATCGGCCGGTCAGCGCGGTGGAGTTCGGTGAGCTGCTGCGCGGGGTACAGGGCGACCACGGTCAGGTGCCGGACGAGATGGCGTTGATCGACGGCGCGGAACTCGGTGCGGACGGCCACGATCCGTCGGCGCCGACCCATTCGACCCAGCGCCGGCACACGGTGGTGACGGCACCGCGCAACCGCTCGCTGACGCTGCGCCCGACCGGCAATCCGAGCGCCGTGTTCAGCACCGGCAATACGCTGCCGCCCACGGCCACAACGAAATTCCTGCCGCCGATCCCGGCGCGGGAACCGATCGCCCGGCCCCGGCTGCTGGAGCCGCTGCGGTCCGGTGGCCGCCGCCGGCTGGCGGTGATCCACGGCCCGGCCGGATTCGGCAAGAGCACGCTGGCCGCGCAGTGGTGTGCCGAGCTCACCGATCGCGGGGTGCCGGTGGCCTGGATCGGCATCGACCGCGACGACGACAACGAGGTGTGGCTGCTGGCCCACATCATCGCGGCCATTCGCAAGGTTCGGCCGGAGATCGGCGTCGGGCTGGAGCAGCTGCTGGAGGAGCGGCCCGCCGAGGCGGTGCCGTACGCGGTGTCGGCGCTCATCGACGAGGTGCGGGCGGGCGGGACCCCGGTGGTCGTGGTGGTGGACGACTGGCATCGGATCACCGACGCCGGGGCGCAGCGGGTGATGGCGTCGCTGCTCGACAATTGTTCGCACGAACTGCGTTTCGTCATCACCAGCCGGGAGCGGGCGGGACTGCCGCTGAGCCGTATGCAGGTGGCCGACGAGCTGATCGAGCTCGGATCCCCGCAGTTGCGGCTGACCGAGTCGGAGACCAGGGAAATCCTGGTCGACCGGCTGGGATTGGAGTTGAGCGACCGGCAGGTCGAGCAGATCCACACCGCGACCGACGGCTGGCCGGCCGCGATCCAGCTGGCGGGGCTGTCATTGCGCGCGGCGGATCACGATGTCGACCGGCTGATCATCGGGCTGTCGGGCGACAACAAGGCGATCCGGGAGTATCTGGCCGAGAACGTGCTGGGCGCCATCGAGCCGCGCATGCTCGAATTCCTCAGTGCCATAGCGATTCCCGAGCGGGTGCACGCCTCGCTGGCCGAGGCGCTGTCGGGTGCGAAGGACGCCGCGGATCTGCTCGACGAGGCCGAGCAGCGGGAGCTGTTCGTGCACCGGATTCCCGACGATCCGAGCTGGTATCGGATGCAGCCGATGGTGGCCGAGCATCTGCGGGCCCGGTTGGAACGGGCGCAGCCGGGACAGTTGAAGAAGTTGCACGGCAAGGCGTCTCGCTGGTTCGCCGAACACAATCTGATCAAGCAGTCGGTGGATCACGCGCTGGCCGCCACCGATCTGAAGTACGCGCTGGACCTGGTGGAGAAGGGCGGCATGGATCTGATCGACAGTTCCCGGCTGGCCACCCTGTTCGGCACGGTGTCGAAACTTCCGGTCCAGCAGGTGACTTCGCGGTCAAAGCTGTTGATGGCGCTGGCCCGCGCGAATGTGAATCTGCAGCAGTCCGGGGCGGCGCGGACCGCGCTGGGCCGGTTGTCGAACATGCTGGCGCGCAGCGGCACCGACGATGCCGAGGCGGTGACCCAGCGCTGTCAGGCGGCGGTGCTGGCGGCGGCCGACCAGGTGGCGCGGGACCGTACCGAAGGCGTGCTCGACAAGATCACCGAATGTCTGAAGCTGGCCGACGATCTCCCGGCGTGGACGGTGTCCACGGCCGCGAATCTGGCCTCGTTCGTGCGGCTGTGCGGTTTCGACTTCGAGGGCGCGCGCAGCATGCAGGACTGGGCCGCCCCGTTCCACGCGCGGTCGGCCGATCCGCTGGGTGAGGTGTTCGGCCTGTGCGCGCGGGGTGACGCCGCCTACGAGCAGCTCGATGTCGCCACCGCCACACGGTGTTTCGAACAGGCCTGGCAGACCGCCCGCGATCGCGCCGGGTCCCGGTCGGACGCGGTGCGGGTGGCGGCGGCGCTGCTGGGCGAGGTGGCCTACCGTCGCGGCGACCTGGACAGCGCCGAGCGGCTGCTGGATCAGAGCCACGAATTGACCACCCGTGTCGGCCCGGTCGACTTCCTGGTCACCATCTTCGTGAGCGGCGCGCGCGTGAAGGCGGTGCGCGGCGACCTGAAGACGGCAGCGGCCCGCCTGGACGAGGGCGCGCGGATCGCCGCCGACCGCAAGCTCACCCGGCTGGCCGCACAGGTCCGGGCCGAGCGCCTGCGCCTGGGCCTGCCCGCCGACTCGCTGAGCGCGGGCCTGGTCACCGATCCGATGGCGCGCACGCCGCGGCATGCCACCGGCGCGGCGGTGCTGACCGCCGAGGCCGAGGAGATCGCCACCATCCGGGCGCTGCTGGCCCGCCACTATCGCGGCGACGACCGCGCCACCGACGACCTGGCCCCGCTCGGCACCGATGACACCGTGGTGAAGCGGGCCCGCGTTCTGCACGCCCGGATCCAGGAGCAGCACCGGCCCCGGGCCGAACTCGATTCGGCGCTGCTGCTGGCCGAGTGCCTGTCCACGGCGGGCTGGCTCGGGGAGTCGATCGCGACGCTCACGCCGGTGGTGCTGCGGTGCGCCGACCTGGGCTGGTCGCGTCCGCTGCTGGATGCCGGGCCGGGCGTGCTCACCATCCTGCGGACGATGCGGCACGAGATGCCGCTGGACACCGACGGTCGGGAGGCGCCGCGTCGCTTCCTGGATTCGCTGCTGTAGGTCGGGTCGCAGGGTATTCACAGCGTTTCTCGAGGAATGGCGGACACAATCGCCGTCGTGTTCTCGCCGCATGCGCCGTCGCAGTCACCGCCGCTCGGGCCGCCGCCCGCGCCGCACCCGCCCGCCGCCCGTAACGGCTACGGGGGCTTCCACCACGGGGTTTCGCTACTGCACGGGTGGGTGCCGCAGGTGGTGGCGTTCGTGGCGGTGCTGCTGCTGGTGATCGCGTTCGCGCGGGCGACGCGGCGCTGGTGGGTGTTGTGGATGCCGGTGTGCGCGGTGGGCGGCGTCGCGGCGGCGTGGGCGGCCTGGGATTTCGTGGACGATCAGGGCCTGGCCTCGGATCCGGCCCCGGCATTGTTGTGGGCGTCGGTGGGGTTGACCGCCGCCGGACTGGTGGCCGCGATCGTCGGCCTGCGCACCGGCGGCTGGTGGCAGCGGATCGCGGCGGTGCTGGCCGTCCCGGCGGCGCTGCTGTACACGGGCGTGGTGCTGAACCAGTGGGTCGGCTACTACCCGACGGTGCAGGCGGCGTGGGACGCGCTCAACGCGGATCCGCTGCCGCACCAGGTGGATCCGGACGAGCTGGCCGCATTGCGCAATACCGATGTGGGGACCGGGCGCATCGTGGAGGTGGATATTCCGGAGGCGGGCAGCGACTTCCGGCATCGGCGCGAGTACGTGTATCTGCCGCCCGCCTGGTTCGCCGGTGACAAACCGCCCACCCTGCCCGCCGTGATGATGATCGGCGGCGAGTTCAACACCCCGGCCGACTGGGTGCGCAGCGGCCAGATCATGCCCGCCGTCGACGCTTTCGCGGCCAAGAACAACGGGCAGACGCCGGTGCTGGTGTTCGTCGATTCCGGCGGCAGCTTCAACAACGACACCGAATGCGTGAACGGCCCGCGCGGCAACGCGGCCGACCACCTCACCAAGGACGTGCCCGGCTACGTGGAGTCGGAGTTCGGCGTCTCCAAGGATCCGGCGCAGTGGGCGGTGGTGGGCTGGTCCATGGGCGGCACCTGCGCGGTCGACCTGGCCGTCATGCATCCGGACCTGTTCGGCACCTTCGTCGACATCGCCGGTGACCTGGGCCCGACCGCGGGCTCCAAGGAGCAGACCATCAAACGCCTCTACGGCGGGAACGCCGACGCCTGGGCGCAATTCGATCCACTGACGGTCATGGAGCAGCACGGTCCCTACTCGGGCGTGGTCGGCCTGTTCGACGACCTGACCGCGCCCAAGCGCACCAACAACCCGGGCGCGAACGGTGCGCCCAACGGCCAGCCTCGGAACTTCCCCGGCATGCCCAAGGTGAACGAGGAGCAGATCGGCAAGGGCGGCCGCGACGGCGTCCAGGACGCCAACGAGGAGGGCGCGGCCGAGCAGCTGTGCGACGCGGGCCGCAAGGTCGGCATCGACTGCACGGTGCACACCACCGTCGGCGGTCACACCTGGCAGTTCGCCGCCTCGGCCTTCACCTCGTCATTCCCTTGGCTGACAGCCCGTTTGGGGATTCCGGTACCCGGCCTGTCGTCGTGAAAGGGAACGGGCGTGCGGCCCTGGCCGCACGCCCGTTCTCCGGGGTTTCCGGGGATTACCCCTGAGAGCCCATGAGAGTCACGCCTTCCACCAGGGGCGGAGGGGCACCGTCCAGGACTGGTCCGCGGCGAGTTTGACGCCCAGGATCTGGTGCAGCTGCACCACATTGCGTTCGAACCCGAGCTGGCAGCCCGCCATGTACAGGCCCCACACCTTGGCGGTGCCCTCGCCGACCTCGGCGACCGCGTCGTCCCAGTTCTTCACCAGGTTGTCGCACCATTCGGCGAGGGTGAGGGCGTAGTGCTTGCGCAGGTTTTCCTCGTGCAGCACCTCGAGGCCCGAGTTCTGGATCTCGGAGATGATGCGGCCGGAGCCCGCGAGTTCGCCGTCGGGGAAGACGTAGCGGTCGATGAAGTCGCCCGCCTTGGTGATTCGGGTGTTGTCGGGCCGGGTGATGGAGTGGTTGAGGAACAGGCCGCCGACCTTCAGCTTGGACTTGATGTAGTCGAAGTAGGCCGGGTAGTTGTGCACGCCGATGTGTTCGGTGAGGCCGATGGAGGACACCGCGTCGAAATTGCCTTCGCGCACGTCGCGGTAGTCGGAGTGCCGCACCTCGGCGAGGTCCGACAGGCCTTCCTCGGCGATCTTCGCCCGCGCCCATTCGGCCTGTTCGGCGGACAGGGTCGCGCCGATGACGTGGACGCCCTGCTTGGCGGCGTAGCGCACCATGCCGCCCCAGCCGCAGCCGATGTCGAGCAGCCGGTCGCCGGGCTTCAGGTTCAGCTTGTCGAAGACCAGGCGGTACTTGTTCTCCTGCGCCTGTTCCAGCGTCCAGGCCGGGTCCTCGTAGGTGGCGCAGGTGTAGGTCATGGACGGGCCCAGCACGTATTCGTAGAACGTGTTGGAGACGTCGTAATGGTGGTGGATGGCCTCGGCGTCGCGAGTCTTGCTGTGCCGCAGTCCCTCCAGCGCGATGCGCCGCCAGCGCGGCATGGCCTCCTGCGGCGGCGGGGGTACCGGCTTGAGCAGTTCCCAGCCCAGCGAGCGCGCGATGACCACCAGTTGCAGCGCGGTGGGGCGGCGGAACTTCATGCCCGCCATGGCCTTCAGCAGTTCGTACGGGTCGCCGGGTTCGACGCCGTGGGCGATCAGATCCCCGGCGATGTAGGCGCGCGCCATGCCGAGATCGCCCGGCGCGGTGGCGATGTAGTTGACGCCGCGCGGCGTGAGGATCTCGAGGCCGAATTCGGAGTCCTCGGGTCCGGCGGTGCTGCCGTCGTAACAGGTCAGGTGGATAGGCACCGGGCCGTCGAGCAGGGTCGCGAAGATCTCGGCAATACTCAGTTTGGTTCCGAGCTCGGCGAATACGTCGGAACGGTCCTTGTACGTGGTCACTTGCGTTGCACCGCCTTCGAATACAGATCCAGTAGACGAGAATCCGGGTCGTAGCGCTTCTTGAGGGAGGAGTAGGCACCGCCGCCGTAATAGAGGCCGGCGAATTCATCCTGGTCGTAGTAGGAGTCCGAATACAGCGATTTGTGACCGTCCAGTTCGGACACTTTGCGTTCGATGGCGCGGTTGGCCGCGCCCTCGGGCTGTCCGGGCACGGTCGGCACGGCCGACCAGAAGCCGACGTTCACATAGGTGCGCTCGGGTTCCAGCGGGTAGAGGGGCCAGGGCCGTTCGCCGTCGGTGTCGCGCAATCGCAACGGGCACAGCCAGATCGGCTCGATCGGGATCTCGCGCAGGAACCATTCCACGAAGTCCGCGGTGTGCTCGAGCGGCACCTCGATGTCCTGCACCACCCGCTCGCGGGGCGGATTCCCGTGCCGTGCCTCGATCTTGTCGCCGATGGCGTACTTGTGGTCGAGGGCGATGAGTTTCCAGTAGAAGCTGGAGCGCCGGTACCGCTGCGGCCAGCAGCGCCGGATGCGCGGGTTCTGCGCGCCGAAGGCCCGCGAGCACCAGAACCAGTCGGTGTCCCAGCGCCACAGGTAGTCGTGGATGGTGAGCCGGTCGCGTTTGGGCCGCGGGGAATCGTGCTGGATGGACCGGTAGTAGATGTCCATGCCGGTGTAGTCGCTGACCGGGCCGGGTTCGTCGGTCTGGCGGCCCAGGATCAGGTAGCTCTCGTCGGCGGTGAAGACCACGCCGTCGAGGTAGTCGACCGGTTCGCCGTCCCAGGCGCGGTCGGCGATGATCCGCGCCATGGCGGCCTCGAGTTCGCGCAGCTGATGGAAACGGACGTGCCGTAGCTCGACATACGGTTCGACGGTTTCCAATTCGATTTTCAACCGCGTCGAATAACCCAGCGTTCCATATGAATTGGGGAAGCCGCGGTACAACTCCGCGTGCTCCCCGTCGCGGGTCGCGGTGATGATCTCGCCCGTCCCGGTGAGCACGTCCATCTCCAGCACGGATTCGTGCGGTAGCCCGCTGCGGAACGAAGTGGATTCGATGCCGAGCCCGGTGACCGCGCCGCCGAGGGTGATGGTCTTGAGCTGCGGCACCACCAGCGGGGCCAGTCCGTAGCGCAGCGTGGTGGCGACCAGGTCCTCGTAGGTGGTCATCCCGGCCACGTCGGCCGTGCGGGCTTCCGGGTCGACCGCGATGACCTGCGTCAATCCGGACACGTCCAGTCCGGGTGCGGTGCTGCGGGCGCGGGCCCGGAAGAGATTGGACGTCTTCTTGGCCAGCCGGACATTGGCATCCGGCGGTATGGCGCGGTAGGAGGCCAGGAGGCGATCGACCCCAGCCCGATGCGCGGCGAAACCTGATTCCTGTGCGGCCGGTGCGCGGCCGGCCTTACCCAACAGACTCACTGCCACCCTCGAAAACCTAGCGTGCACCGACCGGTACGGCCAGCAAGAAAGCACCGGCGGGGCGGGTTTTCACACATAGTTTCCCTGTGTGCGGACAGGCGTGACCTGCCCTGTAGTCAGAGTATTCCCCGTCACACCGTGATGATTCTTACTTTGGCTAACATTTGGCTTACGGTGTGCCGGAGCGGTTTACAGCGGGTCGTCCAATTCCATCTGCCGGATCTGCGGCAGATACGGGTCCAATTCGCCCGCTTCGAAGCGGCACATGCCGATCACGTGCCAGAACTGGCCCGCCGTCAGACCTTCGGTCTTGTAGCGGCCGTCCGGGGTGAACGCCACCCAGCCCTCCGGCAGGCCCAGCAGGGTGGCCCGCGGTTCCGGCGGGGCGCCGGACTCGTCCAGCGCCCACACCATGATCGAGCCGTCATTGCCGCCGCTGGCCAGCAGCCGCCCCGACGGATCGAAGGCCAAGGACCGCACCCGGTTCCGATGGCCGTGCAGGGTGTGCCGGTGCTCGCCCGTGGCGATGTCCCACAGGTGGATCACCAGATCGTCGCCCGCCGTGGCCAGCAGGCCCGACCGCGCGTCCACCGCCACGCACCACAACCGCCCCCGATGCAGGTCCAGCCGGTGCAGCGGGGGACCTCCGGCCCGGCTCCAGATCCGGACCGTGCCGTCCCAGGAGATGCCCGCGACCAGGTCGTCGTGCAGGACCACCCCGTAGACGCGATGTCCGCCCGCGCCGCTCGGCATCGGATCCGACAGCGTGCCCAGCAGTTCCCCGGACTCCACCGCCCAGAGCCGGATCTGCCCGTCGTCGCAGCCGGTGGCCATGGTCGCGCCGGTGGCGTCGAAGGCGATCGAGCGCACCCGGCCGCGATGGTCGGCGCAGACCGCGTGCTCACCGCCGGTCTCGCGGGTCCACAGCGTCACCGTGTCGTCGTCGTTGGCGGTGGCGATGAAGCGGGCGGTCGGGTCGTAGGCGATGGCCCACACCGGCGCGGAGTCGACGGTGATCTCCCGTTCGGCCTCGCCGGTGCCGATATCGGACACCCGCAGCCGCCCGGCATTGCCGACCGTCACCAGCTGGGTGGCCCGGGCCGGGCTGAACACCCCCGATTCCACCGTGACCAGCCCGTCCGCGCTGCCCTGCAGCCGGCGGGTGAGCCGCCCGGTGGCGGCGTCCCAGAGCCGGACGCTGCCGTCGTTGCCGAAACCGGCGAGCACCGTGCCGTCCGCGCTGAAGGACACCGCGCGCACGTGCCGCCCGTGCCCGTTGAGGGTGTGCAGGCGTTCGCCGGTAGCGGGATCCCAGACCCGCAGCGCGAACTGGTCGTCGGCGATGGCGAGCTGGGTGCCGTCGGGCCGGAACGCGAACGGCCAGATGGATCCGGTGTGCCCGGTCAGCTTGTGCAGCGGCGCGCCGGTGCGGCCGTCGCGCACGTAGACCGCGCCCGCCGTGTCGCCGGACGCCAGCATGTCACCGCCCGGATCGAAGCCGAGCCAGTGGATGCGGGCGTTGCCGTGCTCGGTGCGGTGGTGCCGCTGCGCGCCGGCGCCGGTGTCCCACAGCCGGATTCCGCCCGCGAGATCGCCGCTGGCCAGGATGGGTTCGGTCGGATGGAAGGCGATCGTGTAGACGATGTGCTCGTGCCCGGACAGATCGTGGACCAGGGTCCCGGTGGCCGGATCCCACAGTCCGAGTACGCCGTCCGCGCCCCCGGCGGCCAGCAGCGTGCCCAGCGGATCCCAGCAGACGCGGCGGACCGGTCCCGGCGCGGCCCGGAAGCCGCCCAGCTCGGCCCCGGTGCCCAGGTGCCAGACCCGCACGGTCCCATCGTGATAGGCGGCGGCGAGCCGGTCCCGGTGGAAGGCGAGGCTGTAGATGCGTTGCGGGCGGCCGTCCGGCGGTGGGAGTTCGTGCAGCAGTTCACCGTCGGGGAGTCGCCGGACGCGTAGCGTCCCGGCCGCGTCGCCGGTGGCGAGCAGGGTTCCGGCGGTATCGGTTTCCAGTGGCCAGGGCCAGTTCTGGTGTCCGGTCAGGACCGCCTTGATCGCGCCGCTGGCGGCGTCCCAGATCCGCACGGTCCCGTCGGCCGAGCCGGTGACCAGCACCTGTTCGGTGTAGGCGAGGGCGAAGGTGCGGTCGCGGTGCCCGTGCAGGGTGCGCAGGGTGCGCCCGGTGTCCGCGCCGTAGACGACCACGCTGCCGGAGTCGCAGCCCACCGCGATGGTGCCGCCGTCCGGACTGTAGGCCAGCGGTCGCGGCAGTCGTCCGCTCTGCGCGTCCACGCCGTGCTTGACCCCGATGGCGGCGGGCGCGAATTCGGTCAGCGGCGGGGTGCCGGGGACGCGGCCGGACCCGGCCAGATCGGTCCCGGCGGGACGGCCGATCACGTCGAGCAGCGCGGCCCGGGTCCAGCGGCTGCCCTCGCCGCGCACGCCGGTGAGGTCGGTGCGGGCCAGGCGGGCCCCGGTCAGGTCGGCGCGGCCCAGATCGGCGCGCACCAGCGAGGCCTGATCCAGGTGCGCCCGGTGCAGGCGGGCCCCGCGCAGGTCGGCGTTCTGGAGATTGGCGCTGGTCAGCTGGACTTCGGTCATATCCGCTCCGCGGAGGTCGGTGCCGACCAGGGAGGCCTGGTCGAGTTGCGCGCCCACCAGTCGGACGCCGCGCAGGACCGCCTGGTCCAGCACCGCGCCGGTGAGCCGGGTGGCGGTCATGTTCGCGCCGGTGAAATCGAGCTGCCGCAGATTGCGGAAGGACAGGTCCTCGCGCGACAGGTCGAGGCCGCGCAGGTCCTTGTCGGGGCCGATGCGCAGCCGGGCCGCGACGCGGGCGGCATTGGTGCGGGTGATCTCGTGCTCGTCCGGATCGTCCTGGATGCGTTCGACCCAGGCCTGCAGCAGCTCGACTTCGGCCAGATCACAGAGGAATTCGACGGCGAGGGGTTCCAGCTGCGCCTGCGCCGGCGGCGCGGGTTCGGCGACCCCCGCACCCAGCTGGGTGGCGATGGCCTTGGCCACCAGCCAGTCCCGCACCGAGGAGTGGATGAAGCCGAAGCGATTGTCGTCGGTGCGCACGATGAGGCTGCGGGAGCCGAGGGCGTGCACGAACTGCGCCACATTGAGCCGGCTCGCGTCGATCTCCTGTGCGGCGGCCTGCGCGACCTCGGTCAGCTCGGTGAGATTCAGGTAGGGCCGCCCGTTCTCCCACACCCGCAGCGCGAAATACGTGACGGCGAGCCACAGTTCGGTGAGGCCCAGGGTGGGCTGGGAGCTGGCGCGTTCGGGGGAGCGCTCGATCTCGTAGGTGAGCCAGCTGGTCAGGATCTCCTCGTAGAGCCGGGTGGGGCCGATGATGCGGCGGGCCCCGGCCGCGGTGCGCAGCCGCTGTTCGTCGAGGTCGGCGATGAAGCTCAGCATGCGCGGATTGCAGGCCAGTTTCAGCAGGCCGGGAATCCCGCGCAGCAGCCGCATCCGGGCGTCGGCCGAGGGCCCGCTCGGGCCGTAGCGGTTGACCAGGAAGGCGTGCACCTGCTCGTCGGTGAAGTTCTCCACGCTCAGGATGTAGCGGTCCGGGTGCGGGTCCTCGCGGGTGTCGAGGGCCGCCGCGATCTGGTCGTAGGACTTGAAATGCTGTGTGCGCCCGGCCACCACGACCTTGGCCCGGCCCACCGCGGCTTGCAACAGTGTGGCCATGTGCTCGGCGGCGCTGTCGTAGTTGAGGCGGGTGAGCAGTTCGTCGAAGCCGTCGAAGAGCAGCACCACCCGGCCCTGTTCCAGCATGTACCGCAGGGCGCGCAGGTCGATGCGGGATTCGCCGTTGTTGGCCAGGTGCGCGGCCAGCAGGGTGTCCAGGGAGCTGGTGCGATCCAGTTCGCGCAGCTCGATGTGGATGGGCACCAGCCCGGTGGTGGTCTCGGCGATCCGGCGGGTCAGCTCGCGCAGCGCGAAGGTCTTGCCGAGTCCGAAATCGCCGAGCAGCAGCACGAATCGGCCGTCCGCGGCGGTCACCAGGTTCATGAGTTCGGCGACCAGATCGTGCTGCACCTCGCGGCCGCGCGGAGCGAGCATGCGGAAGCGCTGCGGCACATACAGTTCCGGCGGATAGGCCGGGTCGTCGCGCAGTCGGGCCGACTGTTTGCGCAGGTAGTCGCCGAGTTCGACCATGCCCTGGAAGTCGGTGAAGCTGCGGATCCGCACGCCCTCGGCGGCCGCCCGGTCGGAGAGTTCGCGGCTCGGGGCGGGACCCAGGTAGATGAGCTGGGAGCCGGGTCGCGGTTCGGGCCCGAGGAAGGCGTCGAGGACCTGGCCGGTCACCTCGCCCACGTGCGCGCCGATGATGAGCTGCTCGATGACCGGCTCGGAATTCACGGTGACCAGCAGATAGTGCGGGTCGGCGGTGATGCGGCGGATCCGCGCGCCCGGATAGCGCACCTCGCACACCTCGGCGACCTGCTCCAGCAGCATGTCGTGCGGTCGGGCGGTCTCGCTCGCCCGCAATTCCGGGCGGCGGGGCGCGGTCGGGGGAGCGGGCAGTTCGCGGGCGCCCCGGCGCTCCAGCGCCACAACGGCATTCGTCCAGGTGAGGGCCTGCGGGACCGGAGTCTCCAGCGGTTCGTCGTAGCGGTAGCGGGTGAGTCCGGCATCGGTGATGTGGACCAGTTCGGCCTGACCCGGTGCGGGCGCGGCCAGGACGGGCAGCGTGCCGCCCGGGTGCGCGAGCGAGCGTCCCGCCCGGCCGGGGCCGCGCAGCAACAGGTTCAGGCGCGGGCCCAGGCGGCGGAAGGCGCGTTCGGCGTCGCGCAGCACGCCCGCGTCGTAGGGCGAGGTGTTCGGACCGGGGGCCGGATCGTGGCGCAGCACGCCCAGCCGGAACCAGCCCTGCGCCTCCTGGGCGCGCAGCTGCTCGGCGAACCAGTCCTTCTGTTCGTCACCGATGGCGCCGTAGTCGTCCTCGGGGCGGTGGGTGGCGGCCATGGTCGAGTTCAAACCGGCCACGACCAGGCGCAATCCGGGGATCGGGAACAGCGTCCAGGGCTGGCCGACATCGAAGACCAGATGGTCGAGCCCGCGGTAGAGGGTGTTGAACATCTGCTCGAACAGGCGCAGTTTCGCGAAGTAGGGCGCGCGGGGCAGGCGGTCGTTGGCCTCGCAGTCCAGGAAGTGGGCGCGGCAGGCCAGTTTCGAGATGTCGTGGTTGCCGGGGACCACGATCAGCCGGTCGGGTTCCAGTTTGAGCAGCACCCGCAGGCCGGTGAGAAACGCGGTGGCCTTGCGGAATTCGGTCGGATGCGCGGATTCGGTGAGATCACCGCTGACCACGATGAGATCCGGCGGCGGGGCCTGCCGATCCACCAGTTCGGTGACCGCGCCCCAGATGTGGGACTGCAAACCCTCCGGATCGGTGGGGAGATCGGCCGACGCCCGCCCGAACCGCGGACCGCCGATATGCAGGATGGACAGTCCCGCATGGGTGCGGGCCGCGGCGATGTCCCCCGGGAACGCCGGCGGCGACAGCGGGCGGCGGCCCGGCGGCCTGGGTTCCGGTGCCGTGGACCACAAGTCGTCCGAACGCGGGTCCGCACGCCGCCGCGGCGTCCACCGCTCCGACAGCATCCGCTCGACCCGGTCCAGCACTTCCCGCCGCATCTCGGCCTCGTCGGTCACCCCGAACAGGTCCAGGCAGGCGACCCCGGTCGGCAGCCATTCCAGCGAGCAGTCGCTGACCCGGATGGCCAGCAGCTTCCCCGGGTCCACGTCCAGCGCGGCCTGCCACTCCCGGTTCGCGTGCCGGGAGGACACGTAGTCGCGGGTCAGCACCGCGATCACCAGATCCGCCTCGCGCACTCCCCGCTGCACGAACTCCCCGTAGTTCGCCGCCGGATCGAAGTCCCACGACGACACCAGGGTTCGATACCGCCCCTCGGCATGTTCGAGCAGCCATCCCAGCCAGATGGCCCACCGCTCGTCGGCCGCCGAATAACTCGCGAAAAGTAACCGCCCACCCCACGCCGTCACACCGCCCAGTATCCCGCCCCCCAAACCAACCCGCCGCCAATCGAATTGACCTCTTTCCCAATTCTCAGATCATGCGATCCGCGTCGCCCTGCGAGAATTGACCGATGGCCGAAGTTGACTCCGGTTCACCGCCCGCCCGGGCAGGCTCGGCCGTGCGCCGGCGGCCCGGCGTCCTGGATTCCGTGCGGATCGGGTTGCTGCTGGCCGGACTGCTGTGCGTCGCGACCGGGCTGCTGCCGCGGGCCGAGGCCGCGGACAATATGCGGCGGATCGCGCCGCTGCTGTTGTTCCTGGGCAGCGTGATCGTGCTGGCGAATCTGGCGCGGCGGGCCAAGGTGTTCGATGTGATCGCGCACCGGCTGGCGATCATCGCGGGCGGGAACTATGCCGGGTTGTTCCTGCTGTGCGTGCTGTTCGCGGCGGTGACGACGACGGTGCTGAACCTGGACACGACCGCGGTGCTGCTGACGCCGGTGATGATCGCGCTGGCGGTGCCCGCGCGGATTCCGCCGCTGCCGCTGGCCATGACCACCCTGTGGCTGGCGAACACGGCGAGTCTGCTGCTGCCGGTGTCGAATCTGACCAATCTGCTGGCCGCGGATCGGGTGGCCTTGGACGCCACCGGGTTCGCGGCGCGCATGTGGCTGCCGCAGCTGCTGTCGATCGCGGTGACCATGGTGTGCCTGTGGTGGTGGTACTGGCGGCGGTCGCAGCGCGGGGCCGACCGCTATGTGGTGCCGGATCCGATCCGGCCCGCGGATCTGCGGGAACGGGTGCTGCTGTACGCGTCCGGGGGCGCGTGCGCGCTGTTCGTGCTGGCGATTCCCTTCGTGGGGGACCGGATCGGGATCGCGGCCACGGTGGCGGCGGCCATCGCGGTGCTGGCCTTCGCGATATACGACCGGTCGGCGCTGCGGCCGTCGCTGTTGCCGTGGCAGCTGCTGGTTTTCGTGGCCGGCCTGTTCCTGGTGGTGCCGACGCTGTCGCGGTACGGGCTCTCGACGTTGATGGAGCACCTGATCGGGGAGGACACCAGCGGGCCGGGGGTGTTCCGGGCCGCCGGGGCGGGGGCCGCGCTGTCCAATATCGTGAACAATCTGCCCGCCTACACCGCGGGGGAGGCGGTCGTGCACGGCGGCCGGGATCAGTTGCTGGCCTTGCTGATCGGCACCAATGTGGGTCCGGTGGTGACGCCGTGGGCCTCGCTGGCCACCCTGCTCTGCCTGGAGTTCTGCCGCACCCACGAGGTGCGGGTCCCCATGCGCCGCTTCGTGCTGACCGGCCTGGTGCTGGCCGTGGCCGCGACCACCGCCGCGACCGCGGGCCTGCTGCTCACCGGCTAGAACGTATTGGACGGTCGCAGTGCGTATTCCACGATCTCGGTGACGTCGTCGTCGGTGTACACGGCGGGCAGCGGCAACGCCAGCCGCTCCAGCAGCCGCCGCACCTGCGCGATGCTCGGTTCGGCGGGCGGTCGCAGCTCGCTGTCGCGGCCCATCGGAACGTGGCGGGCCTGCTTGAAACTCGAGGCCAATTCGCGGGTGAGATCGGAGTATTGGGTCTTGCCGCGTTCGAAGAGCAGCGCCGGGGTGTTCGAGCCGCGCTGATTGGTGATGACCACGCTGTCGGACATGTCCCAGCGGTAGGTCGACACCACCGAGGACAGCGCCAGCTCGATGGTCAGCAGCTCGGACTGGGCCCGGTACCAGGAGCAGGCCACCACGGTGGCGAAGGACTGCTTGCGAATCCGGTCGGTTGTCCACGGCCGTCCGGTCGCGTCGCCGCCCGGCTGCAGCGAGTTGCGGTGCTGCGCCTCGACCTCGCACAGCTGCTCGTCGCCGGGGTCGAGGATCTCGACCCGCAGATTCAGCAGGTGCTGTTCGGCGCGCACCCGGCCCAGGAAGAACGGCAGGGTGGTGGCCCGCAGATAGGTTCCGGTGCCGCCCTTGTAGATCCAGTTGTCGGTGTCGCGGCGGGCCAGCGCGTGCGCCTGATCCACCTCCGCGCCGTAGAGCAGGCGCACCGCCGCGGTCTCGCCGACCAGCCGGGCGATCCGATTGCGGTCCCGCAGCAGCGTCACCGCGAGCAGGCTCAGCACCAGCAGGATGGCATTGCTCACCGGATCGAGCTTGGTGTTCTTGTCGATGAACTCGACGATCACCGCGGTGATCGCGATCACGATGGCGACCACCGCGTCGATATTGAGCCGGAGCCAGGTAGCGAAGCGGGTCATGGGCGGCGTCCTCCCCCGAGAGATGTCACCCAGGATAGGTGCCGCGTAGCATGACCGAGCGGTAACAGGGCAGAGTGCCGGTCAGCCCGCAATCACTAAGGAGCACATGGTGGGACAGGTCAGCGCCTCCAGTTCGATCGTCGTCGCGGCGGATCCGAAGCGCACCCTCGACGCGATCGCCGACTACGAAACGGTCCGGCCGAAGATCCTCTCCTCGCACTACCGCGACTACAAGGTGGTCGAGGGCGGCCAGGGCGCGGGCACCGTCGCGGAGTGGACGCTGCAGGCCACCGAGAAGCGGTCCCGCAATGTGCGCGCGGCCATCTCGGTCTCCGATTCCATGGTGACCGAACGGGATTCGAACTCGTCCATGGTCACCGCCTGGACCGTCACCCCCTCGGGCTCCGGCTCGCTGGTCACCGTGCGCACCACCTGGAAGGGCGCGGGCGGCATCGGCGGCATCTTCGAGGGTATCTTCGCGCCCCTCGGCCTGAAGAAGATCCAGGCCGAGGTGCTCGAGAACCTGAAGCGGGAACTGGCCTAGGTTCGCTAGTCCTGCGCGATATCGAAGAGGTTGCCCTCGGGGTCGGACAGCGTCGCCCACTTGACGCCGTATTCGTCGAAGTCGGCGAGATGCTTGGCCCCGAGCGCGACCGCCTTCGCGATCTCGGCCTGCTGGTCGGGTGAGTGCAGGTCCAGGTGCACCACGTTCTTGCCCGGGTTCTTGTCGGGCACCTTGATGAACATGAGCGTCGGCGTGGCGGCCCCGTTGTCGATGGTGGCGAAGAATTCGGTCGCGCCGTCGTCGACGGGACGCTCGAACAGCTGCGCGTAGAACCCCGCCAGCTCGGCGGCGTTGTCGCAGTCGAAGGTGATGTTCCCGAGGGACAGTGCCATGTGTTCTCTCCTTTTCAGAGCCGGCCGATCGGCCAGCAGACTTCGGTGCGGTAGTCGGCGGGTTCGGCGTCGCCGGGACCCACCAGGTAGAGCTCGCGCACGGGTTCGGCGAGCGCGGTGTCGTGTTCGGCCACGTGGCTGCCCAGCGCGCCGTAGGTGCGGTCGAATTCGGTGAACGGGCCCGCGTGCACCGCGATGGCGAAGCGGCGGGCCGGCAGGTCCAGGACGGTTCCGGGGTCGAAGCGGTCCCGGTGCCGGGGGTCGATCGGCACGAAGGTGACCACCTCGCCGCGGTCCTGCTCGAAGAAGGCGGGCGCGTAGGTGGCGCCGCCCGGCCCGGCGGGTGCGAGATCGGCTGCGCCCAGGCTGCCGTAGAGCGTCTCGAAACTGTGGTCGCACCACTGGTCGCAGTCCTCGCGCGCCACCTCGGCGGACATGGCGATCACGGGATGGCTTGTGATGGAACGGTATTCGACGCTGATCCGGTCCGACGGCAGCAGCAGCGCCTTGAGCGAGGCCACCACGTCGCGGGTGCGCACCAGCTCGGCCTCCATCCGCTCGAGATGCGCGCGGATCGCCGCGTCCCGCGCCGGCTGATCCGGGGCGGCCATCACCGCCTTGATCTCCGGCAGCGGCATGTTCAGTTCGCGCAGCCGCTTGATCAGGTGCGCCTGATCCACCTGGGCGGTCGAGTAGAAGCGGTAGCCCGAGCCGGGGTCCACCGCGACCGGCTCCAGCAGCTCGATCTCGTGGTAGTACCGCAGCGTCTTGATGGTCAGGTAGGTGAGCCGGGAGAACTCACCGATCGGAACCGTTGCCGTCATGCTTTCAGCGAACACCCTCCAGCGAGGGGAGAGTCAAGCGAACCGTCGCGTGTCGGCGACTAGGCTGGGATGCGATCACCATCCCCCAGGAAGGACGCGCCGTGCAGCCCGGTGAAGGTTTCGATTTCCAGCAGTTGATGGCACAGGCCCAGCAGATGCAGCAGGCGGTGATGGCCGCGCAGCAGGAGATCGCGGAGTCCGAGGTCGAGGGCGAGGCCGGCGGCGGCCTGGTGCGCGCCAAGATCCGCGCCACCGGCGAGGTGCTGTCGCTGACCATCGATCCCCAGGTGGTCGACCCCTCGGATGTGGAGACCCTCCAGGACCTGATCATCGGCGCGCTCAACAACGCCATGGACACCGCGCAGAACCTGGCCGCCGAGCGGCTGGGTCCGCTCGCGGGCGGCCTCGGCGGCGCGCTGCCCGGACTCTGAGCGGGGCTGGGTAGGTGTACGAGGGTCCGGTTCAGGATCTCATCGACGAACTGGGCAAACTGCCCGGTGTCGGCCCGAAGAGCGCACAGCGCATCGCCTTCCATCTGCTGTCGGTGGAGCCGCCGGAGATCGACCGGCTGCAATCCGCCCTGCAGAAGGTGCGCGACGGGGTGCGGTTCTGCAATGTCTGCGGCACCGTCTCCGATGGCGAACTGTGCCGTATCTGCGCCGATCCGCGCCGCGATCGCACCATGATCTGCGTGGTCGAGGAACCCAAGGATGTGCAGGCCATCGAGCGCACCCGCGAATTCCGGGGCCGCTATCACGTGCTCGGCGGCGCACTCGATCCGCTCTCGGGCGTCGGCCCGGATCAGTTGCGTATCCGGGAATTGCTGACCCGCATCGGAAATCAGGATGACGGGGTGGACGTGTCGGAGGTCATCATCGCCACCGACCCGAATACCGAGGGTGAGGCGACGGCCACCTATCTGGTCCGTATGCTGCGCGACTTCCCGGGCCTGAGCGTGACGCGTCTGGCCTCGGGTCTGCCCATGGGCGGCGATCTCGAATTCGCCGATGAATTGACCCTGGGTCGCGCCCTTTCCGGCCGTCGCGCGCTATAGCCGGTCCGGGGGTTTCGGGGGGAACCCCCGAGAGCCGATCAGGTCCAGGTCGGCGGTGCGGGCAGCGCCGCCGGCTGCGGGCACGGAATGTGCTGCACGTTGCGGGGGATATCGGCGCCGGCGCCACTGGCGTGTAAAGCCACGGCAATGGCGAAGGTGGCTGCCAAACCCGCCACAACTGCCAGGCCCTTACGCAAGGTCCCGGTTTTCAGGGACGGGCGTAGCTTCATCTTTCGCTCCTCGCCTCGGTGATAATGCGTCGACCTGGAACACCGCGTGCAATTAGCGAAATGCTAGCTTTCCGTCCCGCCCCCGCCGCACATTGTGGGGGGTCGGAACCGGAAATTGAAATCTTCCCGTTATTTCCGGTCAGAACGTTAGACGCTGCCAGTCCAGGGCATCGAATCCCGAACGATCTCCGGTCGCCCAGCCCCAGATGAGGTCGGCGACAATTCGCGGATCGTTCGCGGTGGCGGCGAAATGCTTGTCCGGCGACCCGTCCCGGTATTCGACGTCGTAATGCCCGTCCGGGTGGCGATAGGTCTGGATATAGATCTGATCGGCGGTTTCCGCGATCAGATACGGACCGGGCTGACCCAGTTCCGGAATCCACAGGTCCACCAGTTGTTTTGTCAGGTAAGGAAATTCGCCGGCCCCGCCGTGGGTGACCGCGGCGGCCACCGATCCGGCCGGATCCGCCAGCCACGACAGCTGCGGATCCCACACCGCGTACCCGCGCGGCGTGCCCAGCTCGAACAGCAGTGAGCGGGTGTGCCCGATGGCGTCGTACTGGGTGGACACGAACAGCGCGTCACCGAGCACGCCGTCGGCGGCGGGCGTGCCCAGGAAGCTGTCGACCTCGGGCAGCTCCGCATTGCGTTTGTCCAGCTCGGCCGCGATCTCGGTGATCGCCGCACCGGCCGGGCGGCCCTCCTGCCCGGTCAGGTGGTCGTCCACCTCGGCGGGGGAGGACGCGACGCCGGAGGGCAGCAGAACGAGGTCGTAGCTCACCCGGCCAGGCTAGTGGCTAGCCCGCGCGGGTCCGCCGCCCGGTCTCCGCGCAGGCGCAGCCGCCCGCCGCGTCGCCGCAGTCGGCCACGAACAGGTGCCGGGCCCGGTCGGTGTCGAAGCATTCGGATTCGGTGCATTCCACCGGACCCGCGGCGTGCACGATCAGCGTCCCGTGACAGTGATCGAGGGCCGATTCGCAAAGTGAGCAACCCGCAGGATGCACCGCAACCTCCTTCAGCCGTTCCTATGGTGATAACACTCGCCACCGACAAGCGCGGGAGGACACCGCGTGTCGTCCGAACTGTCGGAAAAACTTGCGCGTGCCGGGGGTCCGCCGTGGTGAACTGGACGGATGGGGATCAAGGTTTCCCTCGAACACCGCACCACCTATTCCTTCGACCGCCCCGTGCGCGTCCACCCGCACGTGGTCCGGCTACGCCCCGCCCCGCACACCCGCACCGCCATCGAGGCGTACTCGATGCGGGTGACGCCGGGAAACCACTGGGTGAACTGGCAACAGGACGCGTTCGGGAACTTCCTGGCGCGCTTGGTCTTCCACGAACCGACGCCGGAACTGTCCATCGTGGTCGGGCTGATCGCCGACATGGACGCCATCAATCCGTTCGACTTCTTCGTCGAGGACCGGTCCGAGCACTTCCCGTTCGAGTACTCCCCGCAACTGGCCGCCGACCTGGAGGCATACCTGCGGCCGGTCGCCGATGGTGAAAATGACACGGGGCCAGGCGGTCTCGTACGCGACTGGGTGCGCCGCCACGCCCCGCGCGACCGGCCCCGCACCATCGAATTCCTGATCGCCGTGAATCAGGCGCTGCGCCAGGACGTCGCGTACACGATCCGCATGGAGCCGGGTGTGCAGACGCCCGGCCACACCCTGCGCGCCGGCCTGGGCTCCTGCCGCGACTCGGCCTGGCTGCTGGTCTCCATCCTGCGCGAATTCGGCCTGGCCGCCCGGTTCGTCTCCGGCTACCTCATCCAATTGGCCCAGGACGTCCCATCTCTGGACGGCCCCTCCGGCCCGCCCGCCGACTTCACCGACCTGCACGCCTGGACCGAGGTGTACATCCCCGGCGCGGGCTGGGTCGGCCTGGACCCCACCTCCGGACTCTTCGCCGGAGAGGGCCACATCCCCTTGGCGGCCACCCCGCACCCGGTGTCCTCGGCCCCCATCACCGGCGCCACCGACCCGGTCACCGCCACCCTCGACTTCTCCAACACGGTCCGCCGCATCCACGAGGACCCACGGGTCACCCTGCCCTACACCGATTCCCAATGGCAGCGCATCCGCGCCGCGGGCGCCGCGGTCGACGCCCGCACCGCCGCCGCCGGAATCGATCTCACCATCGGCGGCGAACCCACCTTCGTCTCCGTCGACGACCAGACCGCCCCCGAATGGACCACCGAGGCCGACGGCCCCGCCAAACGCGAACGCGCCACCGATCTCGCCGACCGCCTCCGCCGCATCTACGCCCCCACCGGCCTGATCCAGTACCGCCAGGGCAAGTGGTATCCCGGAGAACCCTTGCCGCGCTGGGAAATCGCCCTCACCTGGCGTGACGACGATGAACCCCTCTGGAGCCACCTCGACCTCCTGACGCACCCTTCCCCGGCGGACGCCGAAGCGCCGGGCCCTACCGACGCCCGGGACGCACGTGCGCTGATCAGCCACATCGCCCGGGGTCTGGGACTGCCGGACAGTCAGGTCCGCCCCGCTTTCGAGGACCCGCTGCGCCGGATGGCGGCGAAAGTCGCCGCGCCGTCCGGGGATCCGGTCGGTGCGGAGGAGGATCTCGTGCCGAGCCGGGATTCGGCGCGGGCCCGCCGCGAGCTGATGGAACGCCTCGACACCGCGGTCGGCGAGCCCGTGGCCTGCGTGCTGTCGCTGTACCGCCGCGCCGACGAGGCGGGCTGGGCGAGCGCGGACTGGCGGCTGCGGCGCGGCCGGATCATGTTGACCGAGGGCGATTCTCCGGCCGGATTGCGGCTGCCCCTGGGATCGGTCACCTGGAACGCGCCGCCGCCGCGCGCGGAGGCGGATCCGTTCGCGCCCCGCAAGCCCTTCGCGCCCGGCGAGCCCGCGGCCGTGGTCGAGTCCGCCGAGCGGGCGCCCATCTCCGCGCTGGTCGCCGAGATCCGCGACGGACAGTTGTACGTCTTCCTGCCGCCGATCGCGGAATTCGGGGCGTTCTGCGATCTCGTCCGCCGGGTCGAGGACGCGGCGGTGGCGGTGGGCGTGCCGATCGTGCTCGAGGGGTATCCGCCGCCGGTGGACGACCGGCTGCACACGCTGTCGCTGGCTCCGGATCCGGGCGTGCTCGAGGTGAATGTGCAGCCCACCACCGGGTTCGGTGAGCAGTCGCGGCTGCTGGAGAACCTGTACGAGCAGGCGCGGCTGGCACGGTTGAGCACCGAGGCGTTCGATGTGGACGGCACCGATCGGGGAACCGGGGGCGGCAATCACATCACGCTGGGTGGGCGGACACCCGCACGGTCGCCCTTGCTGCGCAGACCGGATCTGCTGGTGTCGATGCTCACCTATTGGCAGCGGCATCCGGCGCTGTCGTATCTGTTCTCCGGCCGGTTCATCGGGCCGACGTCGCAGGCGCCGCGGGTGGACGAGGGGCGCGAGGACACGCTCTACGAGTTGGAGATCGCGTTCGCCGAGATCGCGCGGTTGAGCCGGGCCGCGGCGGGCGACGATTCCGAGGAGTCCGTCGCGCCGCCGTGGGCGGTGGACCGGGCTCTGCGGCATCTGCTCACCGATCTCACCGGCAATACCCATCGCGCCGAGTTCTGTGTGGACAAGCTCTACAGTCCGGATTCGGCGCGCGGCCGACTGGGACTGGTGGAGTTGCGCGGCTTCGAGATGCCGCCGCATTTCCGGATGGCCATGGTGCAGTCGCTGCTGGTGCGGGCGCTGGTGCTGCGGTTCTGGGAGCATCCGTACACGGCCCCGCTCATCCGGCACGGCGCGAATCTGCACGGCCGCTATCTGCTGCCGCGTTTCCTGCAGGCCGATATCGCCGATGTCGCGGCCGATCTGCGCGCGCACGGTATCGAATTCGAGACCAGCTGGCTCGATCCGTTCTCGGAGTTTCGTTTTCCCCGCTTCGGCACGGTGGTACTCGGGGATATGGAAGTGGAACTGCGCGGCGCGATCGAACCGTGGAACACCCTGGGCGAACAGACCACCGCGTCCGGGACCGCCCGGTACGTGGACTCGTCGGTGGAGCGGCTGCAGGTGCGGGTCACCGGCGCCGACCGGGACCGATACGTGGTGACCTGCAACGGCTTCCCGCTGCCGCTGGTCCCGGCCGGGCGCGCGGACGTACAGGTGGCGGGTGTGCGGTATCGCGCCTGGCAGCCGCCGGAATCCCTGCACCCCACCATCACCGTGGACGCGCCCCTGGTCTTCGACGTGATCGACCTGGAGACCGGACTGTCGCGCGGCGGCTGCACCTATCACGTGAGTCATCCCGGCGGCATGTTCTACGCCGGGCCGCCGGTGAACGCGATGGTGGCGCAATCGCGGCGCAACCGGCGCTTCGAATCCACCGGGCACACTCCGGGTCCGGTCGATCTCGCCGATGTGCGTGCCAAAATGGCCATACAGGCGACGGACGTGGGCGCGCCCGGAATACTCGATCTGCGCCGGGCGCGGACCGTGTGGGGCACGGCCGGCGGTCCGCGGGCCCACCCGAACGTCGGCGATCGATAGGCATACCCGGGGAAGTGGTTGCGGTGACAGTGCTCGACGCGGTGCCGCCCGGAGACGCCACGCCGGGAGAACCCGACCGGTGGACCGCCCTGGCCGCGCGCCGGGAGGTGCTCGAGGAATTCGCGAACTACCGCGCCGCCGCGGCCGACACCGGCGCGCGCGACGCCTGCGGCCTCGCCACCGGCGGCTACTACGACGAACTCGCCGACCGGGACGGCCGCCTGCGCGGCATGTGGGCCGACCTGTCCGCCGACGTCCTGGACCAGGGCCGGGAAGGGCTGCGGCGCATCGACACCCGGGTCCGGCGGCTGGTCGAGGACGACGGCATCACCTACACCGAACTGACCCCGTCCGCGGAACCCGCCGCCCCCTCGCCGTGGCGGCTGGACCCGATCCCGCTGCTGCTCTCCGACACCGAATGGGTGGCCCTGGAATCCGGTGTGGTGCAACGCTCCCGGCTGCTCGACGCCGTGCTCGCCGACGTCTACGGCCCGCGCCGCACCCTCACCGAGGGCCTGCTGCCGCCGCAGCTGGTCTTCGCCAACCGGGGGTATGTCCGTGCCGCGCACGGCATCTCGCTGCCGGGACGGCATCAGCTGTTCCTGCACGCCTGCGATGTGAGCCGCTGGAGCGACGGCGGCTTCCGGGTGCTGGCCGACTGGGCGCAGGCCCCGTCCGGCGCGGGCTACGCGCTGGCCGACCGCCGCGTCGTGTCCGCCGCCATCCCCGAGGCGTTCGAACTGGCCAGCCCGCGCCCGCTCACCCCGTTCGTGCGGGCCATGCGGCTGATGCTCATCGAGGCCGCGCCCCGCGCCGCCGACGAGGACCCCGTGGTCGTGGTGCTGAGCCCCGGCGTGCACTCCGAAACCGCCTTCGATCAGGCGTATCTGGCGTCGGTGCTGGGCTTCCCGCTGGTCGAGAGCGCCGACCTGGTGGTCCGGGAGGGCCGCCTGTGGATGCGATCGCTGGGCACCCTGAAACGGGTCGACGTGGTGCTGCGCCGGGTGGACGCCGAATTCTCCGATCCGCTGGACCTGCGCGCGGATTCGCGGCTGGGCGTGGTCGGGCTGGTGGAGGTGCTGCGTCGCGGCGCGGTCACGGTCGTCAACACCCTGGGTAGCGGGCTGCTGGAGAATCCGGGGCTGGCCCCGTTCCTGCCCCGGCTGTCCCGGCGACTGCTGGACGAGGAACTCACCCTGCCCAGCGTCGAATCCTATTGGGGCGGAGATGATTCCGAACGCTCCCACCTGACCGCCAATCTGCACCGGCTGGTCCTGCGCTCCACCGTCGACGGCTCCACCGTCTTCGGACCGGTCCTCACCGCCGCCCAGCGTGCGCGGTGGCGGGCCCGGGTGGAGGCCGAGGGCTGGAAATGGGTGGGGCAGGAACCCGCCCGTTTCTCCGTCGCGCCGGCGGTGGACGGCTCGGGCGGACTGGTCGCCGCACCCGTCGCGGTCCGGCTGTTCTCGCTGGCCGGTCGGGTCGGATACCGCGTCATGCAGGGCGGATTGGGGCAACTGCATCAGCGCGGGGGTCCCGACGGCATGGTGGGGGAGGCCGCCGCCAAGGACGTCTGGGTGCGCGCCACGCCGGCCGAGGTTCCGGCCGTGCCCGCGGTCGACGTGCCGGAGGAGCGCGAACGCCTGGTGGTGGCCGTCGCCCCCGTCGATGTGGTCAGCTCGCCGCGCGTCCTCGACGATCTGTTCTGGCTGGGCCGCTACGGCGAACGCGCGGAGGTCACCGTGCGCCTGCTCGCCGCCATCCACGACCGGCACCAGGACTACCGCTATCGGCCCTGGATGGAGGGGGCGGAAGCCATGCCGATCCTGATGGACGCGCTGGCCCGCATGACCGGAACCGCGCTGCCCGCGCCGACCCGGGTCGGCGTCAAACCGGTACCGGTGCACGAGGATTCGACCGACCGCTCCGGCAGGCGGCGTCCCGGGGTGTCGCCGTCGCGAGCGCGCCCGGGGACGTCATCGAGATCCGCCGCGCAGCCCGGACCGGCTTATCCCGGACAGTCGCAGTCCCTGCCCGAGCCCGTGGGTGCCGCGCAGATCTCCCGTCGCCGCGAGTACTCCGACGAACCGACCGTCCCGATCGCTCTGCCCGGCGCCTCCCGCCGCGATCACGACTACCTGGTCTCGCTCACCGTCGACCGCGATGTCACCGGTTCGGTCGCCTTCTCCGTGGAGCGCTACGCCAAGGCCGCCCGCGCCGTCCGTGATCAACTCTCGCCCGACACCTGGATGGTGCTCGGCTCCCTGGACCGCGCCCTGTCGGAATACCGTGACGCACTGGGCGATCGGGGCGCGGCCCTGTCCGCCGTGCACTCGCGCGCCCTGTCCGCGCTGCTGTCGCTGACCGGCATCGACGCCGAGTCCACGGTGCGCGACACCGGCTGGCACGTCATGGACATCGGCCGCCGCCTGGAACGCGCCCTCGCGCTGGCGGCGCTCATGAGTTCCGCGCTCACCGGCGACCATCCGCCCGAGGCCGGGCGAGTGATCACCGACGCCGTCCTCCAGGCCACCGTCTCCGCGGTGAGTTACCGCCGCCGCCACCGCGATTCGGTGCGCATCGCCGCCGTGGCGGGCCTGCTGCTGTTCGACGAGCACAATCCGCGGTCGCTGGCCTACCAGCTGCAACGCCTGGACGACGACTTCCAGGCGCTGCCCGGCGCCTCCGGATCCGCCCGCCCGCAACGACTGCTGGCCGACGCTCAGCGCATGCTGCGCCGCGTCGATCCGGCCGGCCTGGAGGCGGTCGACGCCGAGGGCCGCCGCGCCGAGCTGGCCGACCTGCTCGACGGCGTCCACCTGCGGCTGCGCAAGCTCTCCGAGTCCTTCGAGGCGACCCGGCTATCGGTGCCCTCGGAGATCCAGCCGCTCTGGGGCACCGCCCGGGTGGTGGGCTGATGCGCCGCTACCGGGTGCTGCACCGCACCGTCTACGAGTACTCCGACGTGGTCAGCAGTTCCTATGGCCGCGCGTATCTCACCCCGCGCGAGTTCCCGGGTCAGCGCCTGCTCGCCCATGACACGCGCGTGGACCCGGTGCCGTCGGACCGGTCGGTCGGCGCGGACGTGTACGGCAACACCACCCTCTATTTCCATGTCACCGCCGGCCACCGCCGCCTCGAGGTCACCGGCGAATCCCTGGTCGAGGTCGCCCCGCCCGCCGTCCCCGCCGCGCAACCGCCCTGGGAGCAGGCCCGCCCCGGCGCCGGGAACGGCCCGCTCGCGGTCGAATTCACCCTCGACCTGACCCCACCCGAGATCACCCCCGAGATCGCCGCCTACGCCGCCGAATCCTTCCCGCCCGGCCGCCCCCTGCTGGAAGCGGTCCGGGAACTGACCACCCGTATCCACACCGACTTCGCCTACGAATCCGGCTCCACCACGGTCAGCACCAGCGTCGCCGACGTCTTCGCCGAACGTCACGGCGTCTGCCAGGACTTCGCCCGCCTCGGCATCGCCTGCCTGCGCTCCCAGGGCCTGGCCGCCCGCTACGTCTCCGGCTACCTCTCCACCGACCCGCCCCCGGGCAAGGAACGGATGGTCGGCGCGGACGCCACCCACGCCTGGGCCGACGTCTGGCTGCCCGGCGGTGCCGGCCGGTGGATCGGCTTCGACCCGACCAACGACCAGTTCGCCGACGACCGCTATGTCACCGTCGCCTGGGGCCGTGACTACGCCGACGTCCCCCCGCTGCGCGGCATCATCTACACCGACGCCCGCGAATCGACCATCACCGTCTCCGTCGACGTCGCCCCCATCCCGCCCGATACCGCCCCTATCGCGCCCGACACGGCCCCTATCTCTCCTGATGTCGGCCCGGCCCCGGCCCCGGAGTGACACACTCGACGATGTGGCCCCCGCCTCCCCGACTTCCAGGCGTCTATCGCGCCCCTGTAAACTCGTGACCATCATGCAGCGGGCACTTCTCCTCGGCCGCCGCGACGGGGTCTGATTCGGACCGGCTCCCGCCGCGGGGATCTGCCGTGCCGGTCTACCCAATAACTGGGATCCAGCCACACCTCGGAGATAAATCGCCATGTCACCCGCTGATGCTTTCGTTTCCGGTACGCGCATCATCACCGCGCCGTCCAAGCCCGCGCCCGCTGACCAGCCGGCCTGGAACAAGCAGAAGAACTCCTCCATGCCGGTATTCCGGTACCGGCCGTTCGCCGAGGAGGTCGAGCCCGTCGAGCTGCCCGACCGCACCTGGCCGGACAAGATCATCGACCGCGCGCCGGGCTGGTGTGCCGTCGACCTGCGCGACGGCAACCAGGCCCTGATCGACCCGATGAGCCCCGCCCGCAAGCGTCGCATGTTCGACCTGCTGGTGCGCATGGGTTACAAGGAGATCGAGGTCGGCTTCCCGTCCGCCTCGCAGACCGACTTCGACTTCGTCCGCGAGATCATCGAGGACGGCGCGGTACCGGACGACGTCACCATCCAGGTGCTGACCCAGTCCCGCCCGGAGCTGATCGAGCGCACCTTCGAGGCCTGCGCCGGCGCCCCGAACGTGATCGTCCACTTCTACAACTCGACCTCGATCCTGCAGCGCCGGGTGGTCTTCCGCGCGGACCGGGACGCGGTCAAGAAGATCGCCACCGACGCGGCCGCGCTGTGCCTGGAGGTGGAGAAGCGGTACCCGGACACCAACTGGCGCTACGAGTACAGCCCCGAGTCCTACACCGGCACCGAGCTGGACTACGCCCGTGAGGTCTGCGACGCGGTCTCCGAGATCATCGCGCCGACCCCCGAGAAGCCGCTGATCATCAACCTGCCCGCGACCGTGGAGATGGCGACGCCCAACGTCTACGCCGACTCCATCGAGTGGATGCACCGCAACCTGGCCCGCCGCGACTCCATCCTGCTGTCGCTGCACCCGCACAACGACCGCGGCACCGCCGTGGCCGCCGCCGAACTGGGCTACCAGGCCGGCGCCGACCGCATCGAGGGCTGCCTGTTCGGCAACGGCGAGCGCACCGGCAACGTCTGCCTGGTCACGCTGGGCATGAACATGTTCTCCCGTGGCGTGGACCCGCAGATCGACTTCTCGAACATCGACGAGATCCGCCGCACGGTCGAGTACTGCAACCAGCTGCCCGTCGCCGAGCGCCACCCCTACGGCGGCGACCTGGTCTACACCGCCTTCTCCGGTTCGCACCAGGACGCCATCAACAAGGGCCTGGACGCCATGAAGGCCGCCGCCGACGCGCAGGGCGCGGACGTCGACGACATCGTGTGGGAGGTTCCGTACCTGCCCATCGACCCGAAGGACGTCGGCCGCACCTACGAGGCCGTGATCCGGGTGAACTCGCAGTCCGGCAAGGGCGGCGTCGCCTACATCATGAAGACCGATCACGGGCTGGTGCTGCCGCGCCGCCTGCAGATCGAGTTCTCGCAGGCCGTGCAGCGGATCACCGACGGCGAGGGCGGCGAGGTCACCCCGAAGGAGATGTGGGACGTCTTCTCCGAGGAGTACCTGACCCCGATCCTGCCGCTGGAGCGCATGCGCCAGAAGGTGACCGCGTCCGAGACCGACGGCGGCGTCGACCACATCGAGGCCGTGGTCAAGGTCGACGGTGTCGAGCACGCCATCGCCGGTGAGGGCAACGGCCCGCTGGCCGCCTTCGTCGACGCGCTGGCCACCATCGACTACGACGTGCGGGTGCTGGACTACAGCGAGCACGCCATGTCCTCCGGCGACGACGCCCAGGCCGCGGCCTACGTCGAATGCGCCATCGGCGATCAGGTCACGTGGGGCGTCGGCATCGCCACCTCGATCACGACCGCCTCGCTGCGCGCGGTGGTCTCGGCGGTCAACCGCGCTGCCCGTAAGGCCTGACAACGCGCCCCGATCGTCGCGAACGCAACGCCTGATTTCGTGACGATCGGGGTAACTCACCGGGTACGTCCACAATGGTTTGGGCACCCAACGCAGGCACGCATGCAGGAGTGTCGGCGGCTCTCGGTTGTGCGCCGAAGTCGCGGGGAGGCGGTATTGCCTCGCCGCGTCCGGGCGGGTCAACAATGCTAGCGTTGGGTCGCAATAGCGCCGAGCTCTCTGTTCGAGCTGTCGAGCAGATGGGGGACACGTGACTACGAAAGATCAGAATTCGACCGCGAAGCCGATCGTGGCGGAGGACGTCGAAGACATCCTCGACGAGGTGGAAGCGGGCGGGCCCGCCGAGTCGAAGGAATCCGATTCCGAGGAGCAGGCGGCCGGATTCTTTCCGCCGGTACCGGATTCGATCGACCAGACCGTGGTGTATCCCGGCAATGGCGGACCGTTCCCGGGACCCCAGGGGCCCGACGGCCACAATCCCTTCGCGGCCGACGGCCACAATCCGTTCGCGCCGGGCGGGCCCGGACCGTACGGCCCGCCGGGATTCCCACCCGCGGGCGGCTTTCCGCCGCCGGATGCCGGGCAGTTCGCCCCGCCGCCGAATCCCGGTGTGCCGGGCGGGTTTCCGCCGATCGGCGAAGTGCGCGAGCAGACGCCCTACGGCGAGGTCCGGCAGGAGATCGGCAGCGACGGCATGGTGCGCCGGGTGTTTCCCGAGCAGCAGCCGGGTGAACCGATGGAGCCGGGCCACTTCGGCGGTCCCGGACAGCCCGGGCAGTTCGCGCCCTCCAACGACCAGCCGGGCGGGCCGATCTACAGCTGGTCGCCGCCCCCGGCCGCGCCGCCGCAGCAGCCGCAGCCCCAGGTCGGTTTCCAGCCGGGCTGGAATGCCCAGCAGCAGCAGGGGATTCCGCCGCAGCCGGGCTCGTTCGGGCAGCAGTACGGTCAGCAGCCGCCGCCGCCCGGACATTCGGTCAATGACCTCAATCTCTTGAAGCGGGCCCGGCGCGCGCCGGGCAGCGGCTGGCGGCGCGCCGTGCACAAGGCGTCCGGCGGTGTCATCAATCCGGGCGAGTCCGCCGCGGACGTGGTGTACCGGCAGCTGGTGGACCGGGTGAACCAGCCGGTGCGCGGCGACTACCGGATCGCCATCCTGTCGCTCAAGGGCGGCGTCGGAAAGACCACCACCACTGTCGGTTTGGGCTCCACCTTCGCGTCGCTGCGCGGTGACCGGGTGATCGCCATCGACGCCAACCCCGACCTCGGGACGCTCGCGCACCGGGTGCCGCGGCAGACCCGCTCCACGGTGCGAAACCTGCTGGAGGACGGGCACATCAGCCGGTACTCCGATGTGCGGGCCCACACCTCGCAGGCCCCGAGCCGGCTGGAAGTGCTGGCCTCCGAACAGGATCCGGCCGTGTCGGAGGCCTTCTCGGAGGCGGACTACCGCAAGGCCATCGGCATCCTGCAGCAGTTCTACAACATCATCCTGACCGACTGCGGTACCGGTCTGATGCACTCGGCCATGTCCGGCGTGCTGGATATGGCGAGCTCGCTGGTGCTGGTCACCTCGCCGGCCATCGACGGCGCGCGCAGCGCCTCGGCCACCCTGGACTGGCTCGACCACCACGGCTACCACAAGCTGGTGGAGCGAACCGTGGTGGTGGTCAACGCCTCTCGCAAGGGCTCCTCGACGGTGGACCTGGACCAGCTGCGCAAGCTGTTCCTGGACCGCACCCGGGCCGTGCAGGTCGTCCCGTTCGACGACCACCTGGCCGAGGGCGCGGAGATCGACCTCGAACTGGTCGGCAAGCCCACCCGCCGGGCGCTGCTGGAGCTGGCCGCCATGGTGGCCGACGACTTCGGCTATCAGGCTGCCGCGCAAGGTTTCCCGCCCCAGCAGGGGGGCTTCCCGCCGCAGGGTGGATTCCCGCCGCCCCAGGGCGGAATGCCCCCGCAGCAAGGCGGTATGCCCCCGCAGCAGGGTGGGATGCCGCCGCAGGGTGGCTTCCAGCCGGGCGGGTTCCCGCCGCAGGGCTGAGCCCCGGCCGGATCCGACGAACGAAAAACCCCGCGGTTCAACAGAACCGCGGGGTTTCGTCTATCGGTGCCGTGCGGCGATTCAGCCCTGGACCAGGGGCGAGAGTGCGCGCCCGGCCAGTTCGACCGTGCCCGCCTCGTGCCCGTTGGTGACCAGGTTGACGATGATGCCGTCGATGCCGTGATCGAGGACCCGCGACTGGATCTGCTCGGCCACTTCGTCCGGGGTGCCGACGAATTGCCGGTCGGCGGGGGAGTTGCGCAGCGCCTCGGCGGGCAGCGCGCCCAGGTCGGTGATGCCGATGCGGGCCAGCATCTCGGCCTGGGTCTTGCGGGCGCGGTCGCCGTCCTCGTCGACGATGACGAAGGCCAGGAAGCTGGTCTCCAGGGTCTTCGGGTCGCGGCCCGCTTCGTCCAGGCGTGCGTGCAGGGCGTCCAGCTTGCGGGGCAGCTCGGAGGCGTTGCAGATGATGTTGAGATGGTCGGCGAAGCGGGCCGCCAGCCCGAAGGTCTTCCTCTCGCCGCCGCCGCCCAGCAGGATCGGCAGGTCGTCGCGCACCCGCGGCTCGTTCATGGCGTTCTTCGTCCGGTACCACTTGCCGTCGAAGGTGGAGTGCTCGCCGCGCAGCATCGGCGTGATGATCTCGAGGGCCTCCCCGAGCTTCTCGAAGCGCTCGGTGAAGGTGCCGAAGTCGAAGCCGTAGGCCTGGTGCTCGAGCTCGAACCAGCCCGCGCCGATGCCGAGCACGGCCCGCCCCCGGCTCACCACGTCCAGGGTGGTGACGGTCTTGGCGGTGAGCGCCGGGTTGCGGTAGGTGTTGCCGGTCACCAAGGCGGACAACTGGATTCGCTCGGTCGAGGCCGCCAGGCCGGACAGCGCGGTGTACGCCTCCAGCATCGGTTCCTCGGGCGCTCCGAGGAGCGGCAACTGGTAGAAGTGGTCCATCACGAAGGCCGCGTCGAAGCCCGCCGCCTCGGCCTCGCGCGCCTGGGCCACCACCGCCGGGAAGAGGTCCCGGGGCGCGACCCCGTAGCTGAAGTTCGGCATCTGATACCCGAGTCGAATGCTCATGAGCGCCACGGTAGGACTTGGAGCGCACTCCAAGTCAACCGCTGAAATTCCAACCCGGTCGCCCCGGCGTGGGGTCAGGTGGTGGCGTGGCGGGCGGCGGCCTGGAAGGCGGCGATCACCATGGCGACGGCGGGCCGCTTCTCGGCGTGCGGGCGGGTGGCCAGATCGTAGACGCGGGCGGCGCGCACCCCGGCCAGGCGCAGCATCACCAGGTGCGGGTGGCGGACCGCGTAGCGGGGCATGAGGGCGACGCCGTACCCGGTGGCCACCAGGGCCTCGATCACGCTGAACTCGTTGAGCCGCTGGGCGATCCGCGGTTGCACGCCGGTCACGGTGGCGATGGAGCGCAGCACGTCGTCGACCGGGAAGCCGGTGCGCACGCTGATCCAGGTCTCGTCGGCGAGTTCCGCGGGCACCACCGCGCCCTGCCGCGCCAGCCGGTGGTCGGGTGCGACTACGACGTCGATGGGCTCCCGCATCAGCACCCGCGACGCCACCCGCGGCCCGGTGAGCGACGGCGCGCGCTCGTCGCGGTGGGTCAGCACCACGTCGTAATCGGCCAGCAAGCGCGGCACCTCGCTGGGCGGCACGTCCTCGTCGCTGGCCACCACGTCGACGCCGCCGCCCGCCAGTTCGGCCAGCACGTGCGGCAGCAGCAGCGCGGCCCCGGACGGGAAGAGCGCCACCCGGACCCGTCCACGCGGCGATCCCCGGTACTCGGCCATCTCGGTGACCGCGCGTTCCATGGCCGCGAGCACCTCGTCCGCGCGCACCACCAGCGCCCGCCCGGCGTCGGTGAGCCGCACCCGCCGGCCGTCCGGCTCGAGCAGCGCCACCCCGGCCTCGCGGGCCAGCACCTTCAGTTGCTGCGAGACGGCGGACGGCGTCATGGACAGGGCTTCGGCGACCGCGGCAACTGTTCCGCGATCGGCCAGTTCCCGCAGCACCCGCAGCCGTTCGAGCGACATCAGCGGCCCGTCGGCGCGGGGCGGTTCGGGGGTCGGCACAATTAAGTTCTACTACATCGTGAGTGCAGAATTATTCGATTGTCCTTACTTATTAGCGCCAGCAATATTCTCGGCATGACCAATCGCGATCGCCTGCTCGGACTCGCCGTCGTGGTGCTGTGGGGCCTGAACTTCCTCGCCATCCACGTCGGGCTGGAGCACTTCCCGCCGTTCTTCTTCGCGGGACTGCGGTTCGCCGTCATCGCGATTCCGGTGCTGTTGTTCGTGCCGCGGCCCCGGGTGGCGTGGAAGTGGTTGCTGCTCTACGGGATCGGGTTCGGGATCCTGCAGTTCGCCTTCCTGTTCACCGCCCTGCGGACGGGGATGCCGACCGGGCTGTCCTCGCTGGTGCTGCAGTCGTCCGCGCCGTTCACGGTGCTGCTGGGCGCGGTGTTCCTGCGGGAACGGCTGCGCGGGGTCCAGTTGGCGGGGATCGCGGTGGCCATGGCGGGCATGGCGGTGATCGGCTGGGATCGGGCGCATCACGCGGCCCTGGCGCCCCTGCTGCTGACGCTGCTGGGCGGCTTGGGCTGGGCCTTCGGCAATATCGGGTCCCGGCTGGCCGCGGCCTCGTCGGCGGACGTGAATCCGCTGCACCTCACGCTGTGGATGGCCGTGGTGCCGCCGATCCCCATGTTCGCGCTGTCCGCGCTCACCGAGGGGCCGAGCACCGGCTGGAACGACCTGATCGCGTCGTTCTCGGCGACCGGATGGCCCGCCTTCGCCGCCCTGGCCTACATCGTGGCGCTGGGCACCATCGCGGGTTCGGGCCTGTGGACCTATCTGATGAGCCGCTATCCGGCGAGCACGGTGGCCCCGCTGTCGCTGGCCGTGCCGGTGGTGGGGATCGCCGCCTCGTGGGCCTTCCTGCACGAGTCGCCCTCGGCATTGTCGCTGGTCGGGGCGGTGATCGTGATCGTGGGCGCGTTCACCGCGACCTCGGCGGGCCGCCGGGTCCCGGCGGTCGAGGTGGAGGCCGCCACGCCCGGGCAAATTCGACACGCCCAGCCGACACACCGCCAAATTCAGGACCCCACGCTCGTCGAGGCCTAGCTGAGCAGTCCGGTTTGTTGCTGTTCGATCGAATTACGGACCTTCGGGATGAAAATTTCCACCCCAACCGACCATCTGTCTGCGACAGCTCCATAGGATGCTGACCAGGCGTGGGAGGTAACGGGTATGGCAGGACAGCGTTTGTCCGTCACGCGGCGATCAGTGCTGCGTGGAGCAATGGCGGCCGGGGCGATGGCGGGAGCGGTGGCGGCGGGGGCCGCCCGTCCCGGCACCGCCCACGCGGCCGCCGGACGTCGGGTAGCCGTGCTGGGCGGCGGTGTCGCGGGTCTGACCGCGGCGCACGAACTGGCCGAACGCGGTTTCGAGGTGACCCTGTACGAGCGGCGGGCGCTGGGCGGCAAGGCGCGCAGCATTCCCGTCCCGGGCAGCGGCAAGGACGGGAAGACGGAACTGTGGGGTGAGCACGGATTCCGTTTCTTCCCCGGGTTCTACCGTCACATTCCAGACACCATGCGGCGAATCCCGTTCGCGGGCAATGCCAATGGCGTATGGGACAACCTGGTCGCGGCGTCGGAGGCGCGCTTCTCGCGCAAGGGCACCGACGACACCATCATTCCGATGGGCAAAGCCGGGAAACCGTGGTCCAGCCCCGACAACTTCCGCGAAACAGTCGGGTCCGCGATCACCACCTCCACCAATATGGGCACGGCCGACGCCCTCTACTTCGCCAATCGCCTGCTGGTCTTCAACACGAGTTGCGACGCGCGCCGCAACGGTCAGTGGGACAGCGTGGCGTGGCGGGACTACGTCGGTGCGGGCAAGCGCTCCAACGAATTCCGCATGCTGCTGTCCAGAACGCTCACCACCCTGCTGGTGGCCGCCAAGGACGACAAGGCCAGCACCCGCACCATCGGCAATATGGGCGAGCAGTTCCTGGGCAACCCGCTCGAGACCGGTAATGACGGCCCGCTCGACCGGCTGCTGAACGGCTCCACCAACGAGGCCTGGATCGACCCGTGGGTCAACCGGCTGCGCGAACTCGGCGTCACCTTCGTCAACGCCGAGATCCGTGGACTGGAACTGGACGGGGCGCGCATTTCCGGTGCGCGGATGGTGGATTCGTCGGGAGCGGCCCAGACAATCGAGGCCGACCATTTCGTGAGCGCGCTGCCCGTCGAGGTGGCCCGCACCCTGTGGACGCCCGAGATCCTGTCGCTGCGACCGGAATTGGCGGGCATGAGCCAGCTCACGGTGGACTGGATGAGCGGCATCCAGTTCTTCCTCCGCCGCCGCACCGATATCGCGCGCGGCCACGTCGCCTACGTGGATTCGCCGTGGTCGCTCACCTCGATCGCGCAGGGCCAGTTCTGGAATCGCACCCCGGTCACCGGCCTCGGTGACGGCACCGTGCAGGACTGCCTGTCGGTCGACATCTCCGACTGGAACACCCCGGGCATCCTCTACGGCAAACCGGCCAAGGAGTGCACGCACGAGGAGATCGCCCGCGAGACCTGGGCGCAGCTCGACGCGCACCTCAACGACCGCGGTGAGCTGCTGCGCAAGGACGACCTGCACTCCTGGTTCCTCGACACCGGCATCACGTGGGACGCCGCTCAGCAGCGCAACACCAATGCCGACCCGCTGCTGATCAATACCGCGGGTTCGCTGGCGTTGCGCCCCGATTCGCACTCCGACAGCCTCCAGAACCTGTATCTGGCGGGCGATTACGTACGCACCAACGTGGACCTCGCCACCATGGAGGGTGCTTCGGAATCGGCCCGCGCGGCGGTCAACAAGCTGCTCGACGTGGCCGGTTCGGACGCGCCGCGCTGCAAGCTGTTCACGCTCTACCGCGCCCCCGAGTTGGAGCCGTTCCGGCAGCTGGATGTCCAGCGGTACGCCGCCGGTCAGCCGAATCTGTTCGACGCCTGAGGGAATTCCTCACACCGGCGGAAAAGAGCTGGTGTGGGGGCATCCCGTGCGCGTTGAATCGGGGACATGAGCGAGATCACGGACCCGGTCGAACTGCGTGAACTGCTGGGGGAGGTCGCTCCGCGGCCGCGGAACAAGGACCGCTACACCCTGCACGAGCGGGATCGGGAGTGGATCGCGCGCTCGCCGTTCGTGGTGCTGGCCACCAGCGCCGCGGACGGCACCTGCGACGCCTCGCCGAAGGGCGATCCGGTCGGATTCGTGCGGGTGCTCGACGACAAGACCATCGCGATCCCGGAGCGGCCCGGCAACCGCCGCGCCGACGGCTACCTCAATATCCTGAGCAATCCGCATGTGGGCGTGCTCTTCATGATTCCGGGCCGCAACGACACCCTGCGGATCAACGGCCGCGCCCGATTGCTCCGGGACGCACCGTATTTCGACGACATGATCGTCAAGGGCCATCGCCCGATCCTCGCCATCGAGATCGAGATCGAGCAGATCTTCTTCCATTGCGCCAAGGCGTTCATGCGCAGCGCGCTCTGGCAGCCGGAGAGCTGGGCGGCCGACACGCTGCCGGGTACGGCACGTCTGGTCAAGGATGTGCAGTCGGCCACACCCGAGACCGTCGAACAGCTCGAGGAGTACTACAGCGCCGACAGCTACCGAAAGATGCTCTACAACGGCTGAGCAGGCATGTTCGCGGCCCGTCTCGTTCTGGACTGAGTGGAGCGGAGGAGCGAAGCGGGGGAGCGGAGGGAGGGAAGAACGAGACTTCGGGGGCCGCGAACCGCCCGGAGCGGAGCGGAGGGCAAATTGGACACAGCACCGCGTGCACGCTGGTTCCTCGTTCCCCATAAACTCGCGGGCGTGGCAGACATCTCGATGCGCGGACAGCTGGCGCTGCGGGCGGCGACGGCGGCGTCGTGGGCCTCGCGGCGGGCCGGGCGGGGCAACGGCTCGATGATCGGCGGTTTGATCGCGCTGAAGATCGATCCCTCGCTCATGACGCAGCTCGGCCGTGGCAAGCGCACGGTGCTGGTGACCGGCACCAACGGCAAGTCCACCACCACCCGCATGACCACCGCGGCGCTGCAGTCGCTGGGCCGGGTCGCCACCCAGGCCGACGGCGCGAACATGGACGCCGGGATCGTGGCCGCGCTCACCGCGCACCGCACCGCGCCGCTGGCGGCCATCGAGGTCGACGAACTGCACCTGCCGCACGTCGCCGACGCGCTGAACCCGTCGGTGGTGGTGCTCCTGAACCTGTCCCGCGACCAGCTCGACCGGGTCGGCGAGATCAATATGATCGAGCGCCGCCTGCGCGAGGGCATGGCCCGGCATCCCGCGGCCGTCCTGGTCGCCAACTGCGACGACGTGCTGGTCACCTCCATCGCCTACGACCACCCGAACGTGGTGTGGGTCTCGGCCGGCAGCGGCTGGGCCGTGGACGCCACCAGCTGCCCGCGCAGCGGCGAGCCCATCGTGTGGGAGGGCGAGCACTGGTACAGCACGGGTGCGGACTTCCAGCGCCCGGAGCCGCAGTGGCGGGTCGACGAGGCGGGCCTGCACGGCCCCGACGGCCTGGAACTGCCGCTCTCCCTTGCCCTTCCGGGCCGCGCCAACCGCGGCAATGCCGCCCAGGCGGTGGCCGCCGCGGTCGCGCTGGGCGCGGATCCGGCCGTGGCCGCCGCGGCCACCGGCACCGTGAAGGAGATCGCGGGCCGCTACCGCAGCGTCGACGTGGACGGCCGCAGCACCCGCATGCTGCTGGCCAAGAACCCGGCGGGCTGGCAGGAAGCACTGTCCATGATCGACCCGGCCGCAACGGGTCTGGTGATCGCGGTCAACGGCCAGGTGCCCGACGGCGAGGACCTGTCCTGGCTGTGGGACGTGCGCTTCGAGCACTTCGAGGGCACCCAGGTGGTGGCCGCCGGCGAGCGCGCCACCGACCTCGCGGTCCGCCTCACCTACGCCGGCGTCGAGCACATCACGGTGGCGGATCCGTTGCGCGCCATCGCCTCCTGCCCGCCGGGGCGGGTCGAGGTGCTGGCCAACTACACCGCGTTCCGCGACCTGAACCGCGACCTCGAAGAGAAGACGGGCGTCCGCGCATGAGTGGTCAGGCCCGGAGGCGGCAGCGCAGTGTAACCACGGAGGGCCCCGCGAAGGTGCGAGAGGATAGAGCATGACACGAGAATCGATCGTCCGCATCGGCCTCGTGCTCCCGGACGTGATGGGCACCTACGGCGACGGCGGCAATGCCGTGGTGTTGCGTCAGCGGCTGCGCATGCGTGGCTACGACGCCGAGATCGTCGAGATCCCGCTCACCGAGCCGGTTCCCAATTCCCTGGACCTCTACACCCTCGGCGGCGCGGAGGACTCGGCCCAGCGGCTGGCCACCCGCCATCTGCAGCGCTATCCGGGCCTCCAGGAGGCCGCTGGACGGGGTGCGCCGGTGCTGGCCATCTGCGCGGCCATCCAGGTGCTGGGCCACTGGTACGAGACGTCGTCGGGCGAACGCGTCGACGGCGTGGGCCTGTTCGACGTCACCACCGCGCCCCAGGACAAGCGGGCCATCGGCGAGGTCGCGACCCAGCCGCTGGTGCCCGGCCTGTCCCAGCCGCTCACCGGCTTCGAGAACCATCGCGGCGGAACCAAACTCGGCGGCGACGCCAAACCGCTGGCCCGGGTCACCAAGGGCGTCGGCAACGGGGTCGGGGACGGGCTCGAGGGCGTCATCCAGGGTTCGGTGCTCGGCACCTACATGCACGGCCCCGCCCTGGCCCGCAATCCCGAGCTCGCCGACTATCTGCTCGGCCGCGCGCTGGGCGTGGATTCGCTTCCGCCGCTGGAGCTTCCGGAGGTCGATCAGCTCCGCCGGGAACGCCTCCGGGCCTGATGGCGGGCTGATTTCGGCGTCGCCCACGGGATCGGGGGCTTGTGCCGCGGCACAGCCGTCTCGAATGTCCGGTTAGTGATCTCTCACGAAGGTGTTGAGGCGATGGCGACCGGCCGGTAATCTCGCGCGCGGTCACGCGTGATGAGGGAGGTGACCGGTTGCGTAGGCGCACCATGTTGAAGGCTGCCGGGTGGGCGGCTGTGCTGGCGGGCGTAGGAACGGGTGCCGCTACGCGCGGCGCCGGGTCCGCGTCGGCCAATCCGTTGTGGAACGCGCTGTTCGAGGCGTGGGTCCCGGAAATCTTTGCGCCACTGCCGGATCCGCCCGAACACACCGAGGCCATCGTCATCGGCTCCGGTTTCGGCGCCGCGGTGACCGCGCTGCGACTGGCCGAGGCCGGTATCCAGAACACCGTCCTGGAACGTGGTTCCCGCTGGCCCAACGACCCGTGGCGGGAGATCTTCACCGGCGACGAACTGCCCGACGGTCGCGGCTTCTGGCATCGCACCAGCTTCACCGGCGTCACCAAGGTGCCGGTGCCGTGCGCGTCCTTCGGCGGCGTCCTGGACGTCACCGAGTACCCCGGCATCGACGTGTGGCGCGCCTCCGCGGTGGGCGGCGGCTCGATCGTGTTCACCGGCGCCATGGTCGCGCCGCCGAAGCACCTGTTCGACCACGTCTTCGGCGGCGTGGTGAACTTCGACGAACTGGACTCGGTGTACTACCCCCGGGTCCGGCAGATGCTGCGGCTGTCCCCGATGCCGCAGGACGTCTACGACTCCGGGCCGTTCGCGCACTCGCGGGTGTGGGACCAGCAGGTGCGGGCCGCTGGGTACACGCCGGAGGCCAACGACTCGATCTTCAACTGGGACGTGGTGCGCGCCGAGCTGGCGGGCAACAGCCGCGCCTCGGCCACCGCGGCGCGCAGCAATCTCGGCAACTCCAACGGCGCGAAGTTCGACCTCAACCAGAACTACCTGCGCTACGCCGAGGGCACCGGCCGCACCGGCATCTTCCCGGGCCACCGGGTCGACACCATCGGCCAGGACGCCAACGGCAAATACGTTGTCACCGTGAGCAAGCTGGCCCCGACCGGTCAGGTGCTGCGCACCCGCACCCTCACCTGCGACAAGCTGTTCCTTGGCGCGGGCTCGGTCGGCACCTCCGAACTGCTGGTGCGTGCCCAGGCCACCGGCGCCCTGCGCAACCTCAACGAGCACGTCGGCGACGGCTGGGGCACCAACGGCGACGTGGTGCTGGCCCGCAGCTTCAGCTACCCGTCCATGAACGGCGGCGGCGTCCCCAGCGCCAGCCGCATCTTCGACGACGCGGGCATGCCGCTGCACCTCGAGAACTGGTACGTGCCGGGCATTCCCATGGACACCGGCGCCATCGCCTCGCTGGGCATCGTGCTGGACCCGACCCGCGCCCGCTTCGGCTACGACGGCGGCCGCAATGCCGTCGGACTGGCCTGGCCGCGCGCGGCGCAGGATCGGATCGTGGACGCGTGCCGCGCGGTGGATCACAAGGTGGGACAGGCCAGCGGCGCGATGGTGGACTACACCGCCATCGGATTCGACGCGCAGGGCTTCTTCACCGCGCATCCGCTGGGCGGTGCGGTGCTCGGCCGCGCGACCGACGGCTACGGGCGGGTCGTCGGCCACCCCGGCCTGTACGTCATGGACGGCGCGGCCATCCCGGGCAGCACCGCCACGGTGAACCCGTCGCTCACCATCACCGCGATCGCCGAACGCAATATCGAGGCGATCATCCGCGCCGGAAAGTAGCCGGGCGGAAGGCATTTCGCCGTTGTCCACAGTTCCCCAGGGCGCTGTGGACAAATTTGCGACGCGGAATGCTGTGATAGGGAAAGACCGGTCGGCGGGAAATCTGCTGTGCGGAACACCGCCTCACCGAGGGTTTGCGCCGACTACGCTGGCGGCGACCGTTCGAGGAGGAAGGGGACGTCGTGACCGAGCTCGGCGCAGCGGAGGCCGATGAGTTTCCGCACAAGCCCCCGGCCCTGTGGAGCGATTTCCTCATGCTCGCCCTCGCGGTGGTGTCCGTCGTGCTGGTCGCCTGGATCACCTTCTTCCCGGTGTCCGACCACACCTACCGGACGATCCGGATCGCCGACTACAGCATCTGCGCGGTCTTCGCCGCCGAATTCCTGTGGCGCTGGCGGCGCGAGGGCTGGAGCTGGACGTTCCCGTTCATCTACTGGTACGAGGTCCTCGGCATGATTCCGGTGACCAGCCCGTTCTTCCGCGGGTTCCGGCTGCTGCGGATCGTGGTGATCGTGGTGCGGCTGGGCCGGGTGGCCGACCGCGCCTTCGGCGACCGGATCACCGCGGCGGTGGTGAACCGCTCGATCGGGGCCATCGTCGAGGCCATCGAACGGCCGCTCACGATCCGGGTGCTCGACGAGGTCGGCGAGGTGATGCGCGCCGGGCACTACACCCGCAATATCGCGAATGCGCTGGAGGAGAACCGCTCCGAGATCGATCAGATGATCGTCGAGGTGATCCGGAGCGATCCGCAGCTGGGGAAGGTGCGCTACATCCCGTTCCACGAGGACATGATCCGGGGCATCGCGGACGCCAGCTTCCGGGTCATCTTCCAGGTGCTGGCCGATCCGCGCACCGACGAACTGGTCGCGGACGCGCTGCGGGAGAACATCAATCAGCTCCGCGACGCCGTGCACGCGGGCACCCGGGTGCCGGAGGCGATCAACCACCGGATCACCCCGGTCCCCGGCGCGCCCGTATGACCGCTCAGTGCGTCCCGTGCCGGATGAGATCGCGCGGCTGGGCGTAGCGCACCACCTCGAACACGATCAGCGCCAGCAGCACCGCGCACAGGATGCCCAGCGCCGCCAGCGCGGGCAGCGCCGAGGCGAGCGGGATCAGCGCCACCAGGATCACGGCGGCCACCAGTCGCGGCACCAGCACCGTGCCGGTCGCGTAGTGCCGGAACCCGACCAGCGCCAGCAGATAGGCCGCCACACCGCCGTACAGCGCGAACAGCGGGATCCCGTGCAGCTGGTCGTTGAGCGAATGCCCTTGCGCCCCACCCACGTAGTTGAGCACCTTCTTCAAACCCAGTGCCATGGCCACGATTCCGGCGATCATCGGGAAGTGCCAGAAGGTGTAGCAGTTGCGGGCGATCTGGATGCGGCGCTCGCCGCCGGCCTGGTGCATGGCGCGTTCCACCACCAGCGCGGCCACGTCGAAGTAGGCCCACCACAGCAGCCCGGCCACGCCGAGCCCCAGCATCGAGCCGACCGTGATGGACCACGAGATGGGCAGTCCGGCCACGCCGACGCCGATGGACACGATGGACTCGCCCAGCGCGATGATGACGATCAGCCCGTACCGCTCGGCGAAGTGCGAGGCCGAGTAGAGCCGCCATTCGTTGCCCGCGAAGAACGTCCAGCCCATCTCCCACACCAGGGCGGCCAGCCACAGACCGAGCTGGGCGGCGCCGGAGGTGAGCGCGCCCGTGACCAGCAGCACGCTGGCCACGCTGAGTGATCCTGCAGCCCAGCGGATCACCTGCCGCCGCAATTGGGCGTCGTGGGTGCTGGCCATCCAGAACACGGTCAGATGGACGAGCCGCACGACCAGGTAGCCGATCACGAAGACCAGCGGCCCGTACCAGCCGCCGGGCAGATCGTGGAAGGCCTCGGGAATGGTGAGCGCGATGATGAACACCGCGCCCATGGCCACGAACATGGCCACCCGGGCGATGCCCTCGTCGGCCTTGATCACATTGCCGAGCCAGGAGTAGCCGATCCAGGCCCACCAGAGCATGGTCAGCATCAGCAGGGCGCGCAGCAGCGTGACACCGGAGGTGTCGTGCGCGGCGAAGTCGGTGACCATGGTGAACGCGAAGACGATCACCAGGTCGAAGAACAGTTCCAGCTGGGTCACCGAGGCGTCCTCGGCGACCGGGGTCATGCGGGTGCGAACCGAACCGGGCATGGCAGACATACTGCCGGTTCGCGCGGGCGAACGGCAGTGTCAGCGGCGAGTGTTCGCCCTCGGCGTTACGGGGTGAGCCGGGGTTACGCGGTGCCGAAGCCGGGCTCGAAGCCGCGGCCGTAGTCCAGACGCTGCGGGTAGCCGGGCTGGGCGTAGCCCTGCTCGTAACCCTCGGCGTAGGGCGCGGGTTCGGCGGCCTCGGCCGGAGCGGCCTCGACCTCGCCGAGGCCCTGCAGGCCGGTGACGGATTCGACGAAGGCGATGAAGTTGCTGATCATCGCCTCGCCCTCGCGGCGCGCGCTGCGCTTGAGGACCATGCCGGGCACCGGGATCGGCAGGTAGAGCTCGGAGTGGTACCAGACTTCGGTTGCGCCGTCCTCGATTTCGGCGAGGTCGAACCAGCTGGTGCCGCCGGCGCCGGCGCTGGACTCGGTGACCCGCCATTCGACGCGGGTCTCGGTGCAGCTGAACTCGACGACCTGCCGGTCCGGCCGGCCCATCAGATTGGCCGAGACGTAGACCCGCTTCGGTCGGCCGAACCGGTCGCGGCTGGCGACCCGGACGTCCTGGTGCGAGGGCGACCAGTCGGGCATCTGCTCGACCATGAGCAACGCGTCCATCACCTGATCGGGATCGAGGTCGATCACGAACCGGTGGTCAGTTTTCGTGCGCATATCTACCCTCCACTCGGGGACCGATTGTGACCAGGGTCGCTGCCAGAGTCAACTGCGCATCCCACCACTTCTGACCGACTGGTCGGTCTGATTGGTCGCAATGTCCCAGCTCCGCGTGGAAATCCGCCACGGCTGTAGATAAACCGGAAATCTTGGGCAAAGCCGGTATTCGGGCGGTGCGAAGTGACGGCGGTCACATGGCCGGAATGGCCCGTTCCACCGCCGCCTCGATCAGCCGCGCGGCCTCCGCGTCGTCGAAGATCTCGGGCAGCGTGAGCCTTTCGACGATCAGCCAGTTCAAGGCCAGGTACAGCAGCAATACGGAGTCGGCATCGCCCGGCAGCCCGGAGTCCAGATGGTTGCGGACATTGAACTCGATGTCGGCCCGCACCCGCTCGGTGAGGATCGCCTGCAACTCCGGGCGGCGGGTGGCCTCCAGGCGCAATTCCAGCAGGGCGAGGTAGCCGGTCCGGAAGCCCGTGATCCGGGCGACGGTCTCGGTCATCAGCTCGGTGATGGTCTGGCGGGTGCGCGGGCCGGTCGCGAGGTGGTCCATCGTCTCGGCGCTGGGTTGCAGCCGTTCGTAGAAGCGGTGTCCCGCCTGCACGAAGAGTTCGTCCCGGTTCGGGAAGTAGTTCGAGGCCGTTCCCGCTGGTACGCCGGCCTCCTTGTCGACCGCGCGGAAGGTCAGTCCGCGGGCGCCGTCGCGGGCCAGGACCTCGATGGCCGCGTCGATCAGGGCATTGCGTCGTTCCGGATTCGTCCGAACCATTGACACCACTCCATCCGTAGTACTATGTTCGTAACCACTACGGACACAGTACTACGAATGAGGCGGTAAAATATGCGAAACCTCGTCTACTACGTGGCGGTCACTCTCGACGGCTTCATCGCAGGTCCGGATAACGAGGTCGACTTCTATCCGGTCGGTGACGACCTGTCGGCCTGGTTCAACGAGCGGGTCCCGGAGGTCGTCCCGACCCACATCCGCGAACACGCCGGCCTGCCGGCCGATACCCCGAACCGGCAGTGGGACACGGTCCTCATGGGTCGCGCCACCTATGAGCCCGCGCTGGCCGCGGGCATCGCCAGCCCCTACGACCACATGAAGCAGTACGTCTTCTCCACGACCCTCGCGCCGGTCGACAACCCGCAGGTGGAAGTGGTCGCGGGCGATCCGGTGGAGCTGGTGCGCCGATTGAAGAAGGAGGAGGGGCTCGACATCTGGCTCTGCGGTGGCGCGAATCTGGCCGGACAACTGATCGATGAGGTCGACCGGCTGATCCTCAAGAGTTACCCGGTGATCGCCGGTGCGGGCATCCCGCTCTTCGCCGGCGGGTTCCATCCCACCCGGTTCGCCGTCACCGAGCGCCGGGAATTCGGCAATGGCACGCAGGTCACCTGGCTGGACCGGGTGCGTTCGGAATAGCTACCGGATGGCTGAACTCGGCCGACGAGAGGTGGGGCGAAATCTCGTGGACCTCGGCCGGTAGTCTTGGGGCTCGGTAGCAGCAGTTTGTCGATCTTGGAGGATTTCCGCCGTGGCTCTCGTCGTCCAGAAATACGGAGGATCCTCGGTCGCCACCGCCGAGCGCATCCGGAGGGTCGCCGAGCGGATCGTCGAGACCAAGAAGCTGGGCCACGATGTGGTCGTGGTGTGCTCGGCCATGGGCGACACCACCGACGAACTCCTGGATCTGGCCCAGCAGGTCGCGCCCGCCGCGCCGGCCCGCGAGATGGACATGCTCCTCACGTCCGGTGAGCGCATCTCCAACGCGTTGGTGGCCATGGCCATCCACTCGCTCGGCGCCGAGGCCCGGTCCTTCACCGGCTCGCAGGCCGGTGTCATCACCACCGGCACGCACGGCAACGCCAAGATCATCGATGTGGCCCCGGGCCGGGTGCAGCAGGCGCTCGGCGAGGGCACCATCGTGCTGGTCGCGGGTTTCCAGGGCGTGTCCCAGGACAGCAAGGACGTGACCACGCTGGGTCGCGGTGGTTCCGACACCACCGCGGTCGCGCTGGCCGCCGCGCTCAATGCCGATGTGTGCGAGATCTACACCGATGTGGACGGCGTCTTCTCCGCTGACCCGCGCATCGTCACCGACGCCCAGAAGCTGGACTCCGTCTCCTACGAGGAGATGCTGGAGATGGCGGCCTGCGGCTCGAAAGTTCTGATGCTGCGTTGCGTCGAGTACGCGCGCCGCTACAACGTGCCCGTCCATGTGCGGTCCTCGTACACGGACAAGACGGGCACCATGATTACCGGATCGATGGAGGACATCCCCTTGGAGCAAGCAATCCTCACGGGCGTCGCGCACGACCGCAGCGAGGCCAAGGTGACCGTGGTCGGCATTCCGGACGAGCCGGGCTACGCCGCCAAGGTGTTCCGCGCGGTCGCCGATGCCGAGATCAATATCGACATGGTGCTGCAGAACATCTCCAAGGTGGAGACGGGTAAGACCGACATCACCTTCACCCTGCCCAAGCTGGAGGGCCCGCGCGCCGTCGAGCTGCTCACCAAGCGGCAGGGCGAGATCGGCTTCTCCCAGGTCGTGTACGACGACCACATCGGCAAGGTGTCGCTGGTCGGCGCGGGCATGAAGTCGCACCCGGGCGTGACCGCCACCTTCTGCGAGTCGCTCGCGGACGCGGGCATCAATATCGACCTGATCTCCACCTCGGAGATCCGGATCTCGGTGCTGGTCAAGGACACCGACCTGGACGAGGCCGTGAAGGTGCTGCACTCGGCGTTCGATCTGGGCGGCGACGAGGTCGCCGTGGTGCACGGCGGAACGGGACGGTAGAGGCATGGGTGTGCGTGTAGGCGTCGTCGGCGCGACCGGTCAGGTCGGCGCGGTCATGCGAAAGCTGCTGGAGGAGCGCAACTTCCCGGCCGACGAGGTGCGCTTCTTCGCGTCCTCGCGCTCGGCGGGCAAGACGCTGCCGTTCCGCGGCAAGGACATCGTGGTCGAGGACACCGAGACTGCGGACCCGACCGGACTGGACATCGCGCTGTTCTCGGCCGGCGCCACCATGTCCCGGGTGCAGGCGCCGCGCTTCGCGGCCGCCGGTGTCACCGTCATCGACAACTCCTCGGCCTGGCGCAAGGATCCCGAGGTGCCGCTGGTGGTCTCCGAGGTGAATCCGGAGGCGACCCGCAACCTGGTCAAGGGCATCATCGCGAACCCGAACTGCACCACCATGGCCGCCATGCCGGTGCTCAAGGTGCTGCACGACGAGGCCGGTCTGCAGCGGCTGATCGTGTCCAGCTACCAGGCGGTCTCGGGCTCCGGCCTGGCCGGTGTGGAGGAGCTGGCATCGCAGGTGCGCGCGGTGATCGGCGACGCCGAGAAGCTGGTGCACGACGGTTCGGCCGTGGACTTCCCGGCGCCGAACAAGTACGTGGCCCCCATCGCCTTCGATGTGATTCCGCTCGCGGGCTCACTGGTGGACGACGGCAGCGGTGAGACCGACGAGGATCAGAAGCTGCGCAACGAGTCCCGCAAGATCCTGGGTCTGCCGGACCTGCTGGTGAGCGGCACCTGCGTGCGCGTTCCGGTGTTCACCGGGCACTCGCTGTCGATCAATGCCGAGTTCGCCCGGCCGATCTCGGTGGAGCGCGCTGAGGAATTGCTGGCCAAGGCGCCCGGCGTGCGGCTGACCGATGTGCCGACGCCGCTGGCCGCCGCCGGCCAGGACGAGTCGCTGGTGGGTCGTATCCGCCAGGATCCGGGTGCGCCCGACGGTCGCGGTCTGGCGCTGTTCATCTCGGGCGACAATCTGCGTAAGGGCGCAGCGCTGAACACCATTCAGATCGCGGAAGTTCTTTTGAACAACTGATCAGTTTCTCTGATCGGAACTAACCGTTACGGACCGTGCACACAAAGTGCGCGGTCCGTTTTCGGATATGATCAATCGGCCCAGAGTTCCGCGCACGGTAGTGGCGCGAGCCGATCGATGGGCATGCCGTCGATGATGACTTCAATGCGATGTGGTCTCAAATGCGCTGCGAGACGTTCCGCAATTGCTCGCTCGGCGCGGTAATCCAAGATCATTCCGCCGGGAAACCGCAGGCGCACATGGACTTCATCGGTTTTGGGGGCGGCCGTCATCGGGCGGGCGCCCGGTGAGTGACTGGTTGACCTTTCGCCGCGCGAGAGTTCCGGTTACCCTCGCGTTCGAGGCGAGCGGTGATCGATTGCACCGTCGCCCCGTCGGCAGCGGAGGAATACTTGGTGGCCGCTAGGGCGCACGCCGCGAACCACATTGCCGCGCCGCCGATTCCGGCTCCGAGTAGGAAGAAGAGAAGTTCGCCGGGCATGACCACCTCTTGTCGTCCGTTTGGTGCGACGGGTCCTCTTCAAACGTTAAACACAGAAAAATTGCGGTGCAATAAGAAAAATCCATGTTCCATACTGTGCGCCGTAAGCTCGCCCGGTCTGGAATCCTTGTCGGCAGATCCCCCCTTGGAAGGAATGGGCGGAAGGAGAAGGGCATGGTAGACATCGGCGAAACAAGCGGGCGGTGACGGCCGGGAAAGCCGATCAGGCAGAAGGAGTTTGACCCGGTGGCCGAAAGTACCCTTGGGGCACGGGTAGCGGAGTTGCGCCGGCGGCGGGGACTATCGCAGAAAGAGCTGGGCGCGGCGATTCGGCGCTCGGAAAGCTGGGTGTCGCAGGTCGAGCGAGACGTCCTGCCTGTTGAGCGACTGTCCGTTCTGCAAAGACTGGCGGACGTGCTCGGCGTGGCGGTACGCGATCTGCGTCCCGAAGCGGCCGAACCGGTGGCCGCCGACCGCGGTGACGGGCATCGGCCCGGCTCGGCGGTCTTCGAGCAGCTGCGGCTGATGCTCACCGGACATCCCGCACTGGACCAGCTCCTGGGCGACGCGGCCGACCGCGTTCCCGAGCCGAACGCAGCGGACGCGAAACTCCCCGAGCTGCAACAGCGCGTGGACCTGGCCTGGCAGCTGGCCCACGAATCCCGCTTGGTCGAGGTGGGCGGCAGCCTGCTGGAACTGATCCCGGACCTGGAACACGCCGCGCGGGCGAACACCCCGCGGCGGCCGGAAGTGCTGACCCAGCTCTCGCGCGCCTATCAGGTGGCCGCGACCGCGTTCACCCGTCAGGAGGAGGTCGACGCGGCGTGGGTCGCGGCCGATCGCGCCCTGTCCGCGGCCGAGGAATCCGGCGACGCGCTCAGCGTCGTGGCCGGAACCTATCGCATGGCACAGGCCTTCCTGCGCCTGCAACGACTGGAACAGGCCGAACGGGCGGCACGGGTGTCGGTGGCGGCGCTGGCCGCCCGCGCGGCGGCCGACCACCCGCAGCCGGAAGTGCTGTCGCTCTACGGATCTCTGCAGCTCATGCTGGCGGTGATCGCGGCGACGGACGGGAATCGCACCGCGGCCCGGGCCGGGTTGGCGGCGGCGCGCACGGCCGCCGATCGACTGGGCGAGGGCCGCAACGACTTCGACACCGAGTTCGGTCCGACCGGGGTCGCCGTGCACGCGGTGGCCGTGGCCGTCGAACTGGGTGACGCCGGCGAGGCGCTCGACACCGCGCGCACCGTCGACGCGTCGATCCTGTCGCCGGAACGGCAGGCCCGCTTCCTGGTCGACGTGGCTCGCGCGCACGCGCAGCGGCGGCAGGCGGCGGAAGCGTTGGAGGCGTTGCTCAATGCCGAGCGACTAACGCCCGAACTGGTCCACACCGATCATCGCGCCCGCGAGGTGGTGCGCGATCTGCTGCAGTTCGCCGGCCGCCGACCGGCCGACGAATTACGGGAGCTGGCGGGCCGGGCCGCGGTCACGCCCTAGGCGCTGTCGCCGGAGTCAGCGCACACCCGGGGTGCGCGGGTCGGGGCCGACGCACGCCAGCAGCAGGCAGCCCGGGGGCGCGTCACTGAACGGCGGGGCGAGCGGAAGGTTCAAGCAGGACAACACGGTACAGCCGGGATAGGCGTCCGCGCCGACGCCGAAGACCGCCAGCGCGATATCGGTGTCGAAGTAGGCGCGGTAGTCCACCCGCAGCGGCGTCTCCACGTATGGGCCCGGATCCGGCATCGGATGGTCGCGGAACCCGGACAGCAGGCGGCGGAAGAACTCGTGCGACGGCTCGTCGCCGTATTGCAGGAGGCCACCGGGGCCTTGACCGCTGTGCACGCCGAACGCGCCGGTCCACACCACCATCAGGTCCAGATCGGGCACCACGAAGACGTTCTGCAGGCCGAGGCCGGACATGGAATACGTGTCGGCGGGCAGGAATTCGGGATTCTCCGCGCAGCCCGGGCCGAGCCAGAACAGGTAGCCGTAGCAGCGGTTGGTGCCCGACGGCGTGACGGCCCGATCCAGGTAGGTCTGGGAGACGACGGCGCGGCCGTTCCAGCGGCCGTGCGCGGCGACCAGCATGCCCAGCCGCGCCAGATCGGCGGGCGGGATGAACAGGTGCGCGTACCCGTAGGTGTGGCCGGAACGGTCCCGCGCCCAGTAGTAGTCGCCGCGCTCGATGCCCAAGGGGCCGAACAGTTCCCGCTGCGCGAAGTCCTGGAGCGGTTCGCCGGTGGCCAGTTCGATCACATACGACAGCAGGTCCACATTGCGCTGGCTGTATTGGAAGGCGCTGCCCGGCGCGGTGTCGAAGGGCACGCCCAGGGCCTGGATCGCGCTGAACGGGTCGATGGGGACGACACCGGTGATGCCCTCGGTGGCCGCGCCGACCCGCAGGCCCGAGGTCTCCTGGAGCAGGTTCTCCACGGTGATGGCGCGGTGCCCGGCATCGCCGATGTCCGGCGGGAGATAGCTGTCCAGGGTCGCGTCGATGTCGAGTTTCCCGCGGTCCCAGGCGATTCCGGCGAGCAGCGAGACGACGCTCTTGGTGACGCTCCAGACGTTCCACGGGACGGTGTCGGTCTCGGCGTTCGAGGGGCCGGTGCCGATCAGGCAGTTGTGCCGAAAGACCTGGACGTTCAAGCGGTTTCGGGTGGCCGCGAAAGCGAGGGCGTCGGCCAGCGGCCCGGGGTCGACCCCGGTGTCCTCGGGTGCGGCGCGCACGAAGTCGCGCCCCGTGGGTTGTGCGCAGTACGCCGGATCGGTGGCCGCTGTCGCGGTTCCTCCGCCGAGGATCACGCTGCCCGCCATCACTACCGTCGCCAACGCCCCGGCCATCCCCCTGCGCATGCGCCGCATGGAGTTCAGGCTAACCCGGAAAGTAGAAGCCGACGCCCAACAAGCGCCTCTCGGCGAGTGGTCGCTCGTAGCGACGAAGGGTGCGGCCCGGGGCTGTTCCGACGCCGGCAGAGTGGATCAACGAGGCTCCGCACCGATCTATTCCAGCTGCGGCACTGTGATCTGGGCGATGCCTCACAACGCCTATGGAGAGTCCGGGTTCAAAACCACGGGATGGCACGCCGGCATGATCCGGGTGACGTCTGTGCGGTGGTGACCGGTGTCACCCGGAGCGTTTAGCATTCGGCGAAGAACAATCTGTACTTCTCTTGGGGGAGCTGTGACCGACGATCCGGTGATCGCCAATCTGCTGACCGTGCTCGACGCCAATCCCGAGCTGCTGCCGGTGCGGATCAGCGTGATCGAACTGCTGGCCGCCCGGGGCCGCCACGCGGAGGCGCTGTCGCAGTGCGCCACGGCGCTGGCCCAGGATCCGGTCAACGCGCAGGTGACGGCGCTGCTGCAACGCTGCACCGCGGCGCTGGCGGGCGGCGAGGCCGGTGAATCGGCCGCGGTCGCACCGGTTTCCGCGACCTCGCCCGCGATCGGTTCCGAGGCGGCTGATTCCGGCTACGACTGGGACGCCGCCGAGGAGCAGGTGGGCGACATCATCCAGCCCGCCTTCGTGAACGAGCGGTCCGAACCGTACGCAGAGGGCGATGTCGGCCTGTTCGAGCGCCCCAAGCTGACTCTCGCCGATGTCGGTGGCATGGAGCACGTCAAGCAGCAGCTGGAGTTGTCGCTGCTGGGCCCGGTCCGAAACCCGGAACTGGCCAAGGCCTTCGGCACCAGCGCCCGCGGCGGTCTGCTGCTCTACGGTCCGCCAGGTTGCGGCAAGACGTTCGTGGCGTCGGCGGTGGCCGGTGAGCTGGGCGCGAACTTCTATGCCATCGAGATCGCCGACATCCTGAACTGGTACACCGGCCGCAGCGAGTACAACCTCAAACAGGTCTTCCGCACCGCGCGCCGCAAGGCCCCCTGTGTCCTGTTCTTCGACGAGATCGACGCCCTCGGCCACAAGCGCAGCCACCTCTCCGGCTCCAGTTCCCTGCGCTCCACCGTCAATCAGCTGCTCACCGAGATGGATTCGATGACCAGCGACAACGAGGGCGTCTACATCATCGGCGCCACCAACCACCCCTGGGACGTCGACGTCGCCCTGCGCCGCCCCGGCCGCTTCGACCGCATGGTCCTGGTCGCGCTCCCCGACCCGGAGGCCCGGGTCTCGATCCTGCGCCACCACCTGAAGGACCGCCCCGTCGAAGGCATCGACCTCGCCGCCGTCGCCGCCCGCACCGAGAACTACTCCGGCGCCGACCTGGCCCAAATCTGCAAGTCCGCAACCCAACTCGCCATGGCCGACTCCATCCGCACCGGCGCCGTCCGCCCGGTCCGCATGGACGACCTCGCCGCCGCCCTCACCCAAACCCGCCCCAGCACCGGCGCCTGGTTCGAATCCGCCCGCAACGTGGTCGAATTCGCCAACAACGACGGCAGTTACGACGAACTGGCCGCCTACATGCGCGCTCGCGACAACCGCTGATCCCGGATCGCCGATCGATGAGCGAGAAGATCGAGAAGGCCAGGGTGCTGGCGGATCTCGGGCGGTTCGAGGCGGCCCGGGAGATGTTGGGGGAGGTGCTGGCGGGGGATCCGGAGGATCCCGAGGCGTTGGCGGATATGGCCAATCTGGCCTATCGGGCGGGGGAGTACGAGCGGGCGCTGGAGTTCGCGGGGACCGCCATGCGGGTGGTGCCGGACGAGCCGTTCGTGTGGCGGGTGCGGGCACTGGCGGAATTGCAGTTGAGCCGGGCCGCGGCCGGCGACGAGGGGGCACAGCGGCGGGTGCGGGCGCTGGCGGCGGCTCGGCGGGCTGTCGAACTCGAGCCGGACGAGGCGGTGAATTTCCGGATACTGGCTGCCACGCAACGGGATACCGATCCGGCGGCGGCGCTCGAGAATCTGGAACTGGCGCTCGAGCTGGAACCGGATGACCCGCACACGCATCTGCTGCGCGGGCTGACCCTGCGGCGGAACGTGCACGGGCCCGATGCGCAGGCGCAGGCGGAGGCCGCGTTCCGGGAGGTGCTGCGGCTGGAGCCGGACCATGCGGAAGCGCTGTACGAGCTCGCGCTGCTCGCCGTGGATCGAGGGGACAACCGGGCGGGCGCGGAGCAATTGCGGCGGGTCGCGCAGTTGGATCCGGCGTACGGCGATGTGGTGCGGGAGCAGCTGGCGTGGCTGGCCGCGCAGGACGAGCTGCGGGCGCGGGCGGTCCGGGAGGCCGCGGCCGGAGGCGCGTCCCGTCGTCCGTCCGGCACCCGGAAAGCCGCTGTCCAGGTGCCGGTTTCGCGGCCGAGGTCCGATGGCAGCCGGTTCGGGCGGTGGGCGGCGGTGGTCGGGGTGCTGCTGGTGATCCGGGTGGTGATCGCCGCGCTGGGTTCGGATCATGACTCCGCGCCGACCACGACCCACTACACGCCGCCGCGCTACAACGCGCCGCCGACGTTCCCGTCCTACCTGCGGCAATACCCGCTCACGGTGCCGCCGATGCCCACCTGGCCCGGCGACTTCCCGACCTATCGGATGCCGCCGCCGCGGTAGCCCCGGACTGTATACACCTTTGTTTACGCCCGCTTTTCTTGACTAGTTCCAGAAAACCGAGCACGCTCGGCGACATGACCAAGGCGACCACCACCAACTCCGGCGCCCCGGTGCCCAGCGACAACGAATCGCTCACCGCGGGCGCCCAGGGCCCGATCCTGCTGCACGATCACTACCTGATCGAGAAGCTCGCGCACTTCAACCGGGAACGCGTCCCGGAGCGCGTGGTGCACGCCAAGGGCGCGGGCGCGTTCGGCGAACTGGTGGTCACCGGCGACGTCAGCCGCTACACCAAGGCCGCGCTGTTCCAGCCGGGCACCCGCACCGAATCGCTGGTGCGGTTCTCCACCGTCGCCGGTGAGCAGGGCAGCCCCGACACCTGGCGCGACCCGCGCGGTTTCGCGGTGAAGTTCTACACCACCGAGGGCAACTACGACATCGTCGGCAACAACACCCCGGTCTTCTTCATCAAGGACCCGATCAAGTTCCCCGACTTCATCCACTCGCAGAAGCGCCTGCCCGGCTCCGGCCTGCGCGACGCGACCATGCAGTGGGACTTCTGGACCCTGCGCCCGGAGACCGCCCACCAGGTCACCTGGCTCATGGGCGACCGCGGCATCCCCGCCACCCTGCGCCACATGGACGGCTTCGGATCGCACACCTACCAGTGGATCAACGAAGCGGGCGAACGCTTCTGGGTGAAGTACCACTTCAAGACCGACCAGGGCATCAAGACCCTCACCCAGGCCGAGGCCGACGAACTCGCCGGCAAGGACGCCGACTACCACCGGCGCGACCTGTACGAGGCCATCGAGCGCGGCGACCACCCGAGCTGGACGCTGAAGGTCCAGATCATGCCGGTCGCCGAGGCTGAGAACTACCGCTTCAACCCGTTCGACCTGACCAAGGTCTGGTCGCAGCAGGACTACCCGCTCATCGAGGTCGGCCGCTGGACCCTGAACCGCAACCCCGCGAACTACTTCGTGGACATCGAGCAGGCCGCCTTCGCGCCCTCGAACGTGGTGTCCGGCATCGCCTTCTCGCCCGACAAGATGCTGCTGGGCCGCGTCTTCGCCTACGCCGACGCGCACCGCTACCGGATCGGCGCCAACCACGCGCAGCTGCCGCCGAACCGCGCCAAGGCCGCCCCGGTGAACTCCTACTCGCAGGACGGCGCCATGCGCTCCGGCCACAACGCGCCGACCGTTCCGGTATACGCGCCCAACTCCTTCGGCGGCGCGCACGCCGACCCGGCCCGCGCCATCGACGACGGCGCGTGGGCGTTCGACTCGACCATGATCCGCGCCGGGTACGTCACCCACCGCGAGGACAACGACTTCGCGCAGGCGGGCACCCTGGTGCGTGAGGTCATGGACGACGCCCAGCGGGATCGACTGGTGAGCAATGTGGCCGGGCACATCCTGGGCGGGGTGCGCGAGCCGATCCTGAGCCGCGTGTTCGACTACTGGAAGAGCGTGGACGCCGACCTCGGCAAGCGCATCGAAGTGGCTGTCCGCGAACAGCTCTGAACTCGAGATCGAAGCCCGCGCCGCAATCTGCGGCGCGGGCTTCTTTCATATGTTCCCGGCCAGAATCGAATCGGTGAGCCGTTCGGCCACGGCGGTATCGAGGGGTGCGTGGCCGAGCAGGAAGCGGTACCAGAACACGCCGTAGAACTGGTCGACCATGAGATCGAGATCGGCGTCATCGGCCAGTTCGCCGCGTTCGCGCCCCCGCTCCAGGACCTCCCGGACGGCCCGACGCCGTTGCGCCGTAAAGGTTTCCAGCAGTTCGGCCAGGTGCGGGTCCTGCGCCGCCTCGCGAACCAGGGTGCGCAGGGCGGGCGCGGTCGAATCACTCTGCGCGCCACGGAAGGTCGAGTCGATGATCGCGAGCAGGTCGGCGCGCACCGTACCGGTGTCGGGCGTCGGCACGTGCAGGGCCGATCGCTCGGTGAGCGCGTCCAGCAGCAGCGCGCCTTTGGACGGCCACCAGCGGTAGACGGTCTGCTTCCCGACTCCGGCCGCCCGCGCGATGGCGTCGATGGTGACGGGCGCGCCCCCGGATTCGCCGAGCAGCCGCAGCGCCGTGTCGAGGATGGCCTGGTGGGTGGCCTCGTTGCGGCGGCGGCCGGTATGAGGTCGCTGCGGATCGGTCTGCGGCCCTGTGGTGTTCATCGATGTCCTCCTGTGGCGCAGCTCACCGTTCTGTCGAGACTAAAAGTCTCGGTTTCGCTGTTGTCGAGACTATCAGTTCCAACAAACTGGAGGTTCCGGCAATGACCACAACACAGCGCGTCGTCATCATGGGCGGCAGTTCCGGCATCGGCGAGGCCACCGCCGCCGTCTTCGCGGCCGCGGGCGCGGAGGTCGTCATCACCGGTCGCGACCGGGGCAAGCTGGACGCGGCCGTGGCTCGCATCGGCGGCGCAACCACCGGTCACGCCGTGGACGCCACCGACCAGGCCGCGGTCGACGCCTTCTTCGCCGGGCTGGGAACCCTTGACCACCTGATTATCTCGGTAAGCGGTTCGGCCGGCAGCGGCCCGTTCGCCGAACTCGGCCTGGATCAGCTGGCCGCCGGTTTCGACGGCAAGTTCTGGCCGCAGGTCCGCATCCTGAAAGCAGCGCTGCCGCACCTGGATTCGCACGGCTCGGTGACCTTGGTGACCGCCGCCTCGGCCCGCTCGGCCTTCCCGGGCACGGCGGGTCTGGCCGCCATCAACGGCGCGCTCAATGCCATGGTCGCGCCGCTGGCGGTCGAGCTCGCCCCGCTGCGGATCAACGCGGTCGCCCCGGGTGTCATCGATACGCCTTGGTGGGACCGGGTTCCCGAGGCGCAGCGCACCGCTCTGTTCGACGGTCTGGTCGCCACCACCCCGGTGGGCCGGGTCGGCCGCCCGGAGGATGTCGCGGCCGCCATTCACCTGCTGGCGGTGAACGGCTTCACCACCGGCGTCGTCCTCGATGTCAACGGGGGGACCGGTCTGGCGACCGGTCGCTGAATCCGCCGTCGCGGCAGGCTATTTCCCGGCCGCGCGGTCGCGGCGCAGTTCCAGGCCGTCCAGGATGAGACTGAGTTCGGAGTCGAAGAAGTCCTCGCGGGTCTGGGCGACGTCGATATCGCCCAGGCTGCGATGTCGCTTGGTGATGTGCGGATATCCCTGCGTCGCCTGCCCCGCCATCACCATCATCTTGGCGAACCACTCCTGTTCGGTCTGTCCGCTGCGCGCGACGGTGGTGACCATGGCGGTCTCGCCGCCGGTGGAGCCGATCACGTAGGACCAGATGGCATTGGAGCCGCGGTCGGCGGCGTAGTCGTCGAACCCGGCCGCCTCGAGCAGGGCGAGCATGCCCTCGGACAGGCGCAGCAGGTTCGGGCCGAGATAGGCGAGTCCGGCGCCGGTCATGGCGATGCTGATCCAGGGGTGTCGCAGAATGGTGGCTCGCAGTTCGCGGCCGACCGCCAGGAGATCGGCGCGCCACCGCTCGGGGGCGAGGGGCGGCATCCGGACCTCGCCGAAGGCCTCGTCGATGACGAGTTCGAGGATCTCGTCCTTGTTGGTGACGTGGGTGTAGAGCGAGGTCGCGCCCGCATTGAGCCGGGTTCCGAGCCGGCGCATGCTGAGCGCGTCGTAGCCCTCGGTATCGAGCAGGGCGAGCGCCTCGGTGACGATCTGTTCCCGGCTCAGTGCGGGCTGATCCTTGCGCTGTCGTTCCGGTCGGGTCCACACCGACGAGAACTCCTGTGCCTTGGCCGCCATGGCTCTTCCTCCTTTGTCTGCCGAACAGCATAACCCCAGCTAGAACGCCGTTCGTGCTGCCGTACACCGTTCCCTCTTGCGAACAGTGTACGGAGACCGTACAGTGTTCGACAACGCCGCACAGTGTGCGGAACCGCTTCTCGAAGGGGACACGACAATGACTGCGAAAGACATGGCCGAGGCGCTGACCGCGCCGGTCGCCCAGCGCGACCCGCGGCGCTGGCTGATCCTGGTGGTGCTCTGCCTGAGCTCCCTGGTGCTGGTGATCGACAATATGGTGCTCACCGTCGCCCTGCCCCAGATCGCCACCGACCTGCACGCCGGCCCGCAGGCGCTGCAGTGGGTGATCGACTCCTACATCCTGGTCTTCGCCGGCCTGCTGCTCACCACGGGCAGCCTCTCCGACCGCTTCGGCCGCCGGCTGGTGATGGTCCTGGGCCTGGTGCTCTTCGGCGCGGCCTCACTGCTGGCCGCCTACGCCACCAGCCCCGAGATGCTGATCGGCGGCCGGGTGATCATGGGTATCGGCGGCGCGCTCATCATGCCGAGCACCCTGTCCATCCTGATCACCGTGTTCGACGAGCAGGAGCGTCCGAAGGCGATCGCCGCCTGGAGCAGTGTCGCCATGATCGGCATGGTCGGCGGCCCGGTGCTGGGCGGCCTCATGCTCGAACACGTGTGGTGGGGCGCGGTCTTCCTGCTGAACGTGCCGATCGCGGCGGTGGCCATCGTGGCGGCCATGACCCTGATGCCGGAGTCCAAGGGCCCGGCCCGCCCGACCGATCTGCCGGGCATGGCGCTGTCCATCGTCGGCACCGTGGCGCTGGTGTGGGGCATCATCGAGTTCCCGACCAAGGGCCTTGCCGGAACCTGGGTTTCGCTGCTCATCGCCGCGCTCTTCCTGGTGGCCTTCCTGATTCGCGAACTGAAGGCCGAGCACCCGATGGTGCCGCTGCAGCTGTTCCGCAACCGCGTCTTCACCGGGTCCAGCTTCTCCCTGGTGCTGGTCACCTTCGCCAATGCCGGTCTGCTCCTGCTGCTGACCCAGTACCTGCAGTTCGTGCTCGGCTACACGCCGATGAAGACCGCGCTGGCCTTCACCCCGCTGGCCTTCGCCGCCCTGGTGGCGCAGGGTGTGGGCGCGGGTCTGGTGCGGAAGCTGGGCGTCCGCCCGCTGACCCTGCTCGGCATGCTGGTGCTGGCCGCCGGTTCGGGCGCCCTGGCCGCGCTCGACACCGACTCGGGCTTCTGGGCCGCGGCCCTGGCCATGGCGCTGGTCGGCGCGGGCGCCGGTCTGGCCATGCCCGCCGCGATCGGCGCGCTGATGGGGGCCATCCCGCCGGAGCAGGCCGGTGTCGGTTCGGCCCTGAACGACACCATCCAGCAGACCGGTGGCGCGCTGGGCGTGGCCGTGCTGGGTGCCATCCTGGCCGGAACCTACACCGACGGAATGCCTTCCGACGCCCCGGCGGCGGCCCGCGACAGCATCGCCGGAGCCTTCGCCACCGGTGACGCGACCCTGCTGAACGCGGCTCGCGACGCCTTCACCCACGCCATGTCGACCACCTTCCTGGCGGGTGGCGCGGCGGTACTGGCCGCCACGGTGATCGCCTTCTTCCTGATGAAGGGCGCGAAGGCGGCAGCGCCGGAAGGACTTCCGGAGGAGGCGGCCGAGCCGGAACTGGCCGAGGCCCGCTAGCCGATACCCGAAAACGATTCCGCCCCCGGCGTCCTGCCGGGGGCGGAGTCGTCTATTTCCCGGTGGCTCAGGCCGACTCGTCCTTGGCCTGCATGCCGAACGAGACCAGCGCCACCAGTACACCGATCGCCCCGAGCACGATGCCGAAGCCGGGCTGCATATTGTCAGCCCAGGCCAGGATGATGAAGTGCATATTGGCCTGCTCCAGGAACAGCGAGCCGAAGCCGAGAATCGCCATCCAGATACCCAGACGCAGCATTAGGGAACCCCCCCGATCGAAATGAAATGTGCCGCGACAGCGTATCGGTGGACGGCGACACTGTCAGTTCAGTAATTGCTCGATGCGGGCGGTGCAGAAGCCGGTGATGTTCATTTCCGGGGGCAGCTGCACGCGATGGGTCATGCGCAGCAGCGGAACCGATAGCAGCGCGGCGGAGAAGATCTCCTGGTATTCGAGATTGCGGACCGGGTTGCCGGTGAGCTTCTCGTAGTAGGCGATGGTCTCCGCGCGGGAGGGCGTGCCCGGCAGGGGAGCGTGGCCCTCGTATTCGCTGCACGCCCAGTCCAGGAACAGCAGCCAGGCGAGATCGGATTCGGGGGCCCCGAGGTGGGCGATCTCCCAGTCGAGCACGCCGCGGACCCGGAAGTCCTGGTCGTAGAGGATGTTCGACATCCGGGCGTCGCCCCAGCACAGCACAGCTTCATCGGGTTCGTAGAGATGCTCGCGCAGGAACGCGATCGCCCGCCGGTACGTTTCGGGCACGTCGCCCTCGCACGCCCAGTGCAGGGCCGCGTCGAGATAGTTCACTCCCTGCTCGATGACCCCGTTCCCGTGCTGCGGGAAGGCGAGGAACTCCAATCCCGAGGCGCGCCAATCGATCCGGCTGACCTCGGCGATGGTGTCCACGCACCCCCACCACATGCGGGCCCGCTGCTCCGGCGTGGCCTCGAAATAGGTTCCGGCGGCGTGATACGACGGATAGTCGCTCGGCGCTCGTCCCTCCAGGCGGTTCATGACGAAGTACGGGCTGCCGAGCGGGTTGTCGTCGCGTTCGAGCCAGGCCACGGTCGGGACCGGGATGCCGGTACCGGCCAGCCGTTTCATGACCAGTACCTGCCGCAGCAGGTCGTAGTCGGGGAACAGCGACATGTCCGGTGGCCGCCGCATCACCAGCGGAACGGTGCCGTACTCGTCGTTGACGTCGAAAAGATAGGTCTCGGTGGCGAATCCGCGTTCGGTGCGGGCGAATCCGCCGACCCTGACCTGGCCGGTGCTCGGAAAGTGCTCACGCACCAGTGGTTCCAGTGCCACGCCGAGGTGCTCGGCGGGAATTCGGGTGGCGCTCACCGTCAGAATCCCTCGTACCCGTACCGCGTATTGCGGCCCATGAACACCATTTCGACCAGCCCGTAGCCGACCTTGCCCTCGGTCTCGACGCGGCAGAAGGTCTCGCTGAGCATGCTGGCCTGCTTCAGGTCGGCGGTGTCGGTGAGGTCGACCGTCAGGCCCTCGCTCCAGTTCTCCCCGCGCCACAGGCCCGAGGCGTACCCGCGGTAGAAGTCGTAGCCGGCTATGCCGGGCCAGAAATCGGAGATCGGGGTGATGGTGAATTCGCGATCGCGGCCGTCGGTGGACCGCACGGTGAAGCTGCCGCCGCTGACGATGCGGAAGTCGTCGCGGAAGGTGAGCGCGTGGTCGGTGGTGGCGATCGGAACGGGCTGCTTGCCCGAGTCCAGCGGCGGCAGCACGATGCCCTCGAAGTGCCAGCGCCGGCCGTCCGCGGTCTCACGCTGCGCGAAATGCACCAGCTCGTCCTCGAACTGGAAGATGCCCATGTAGTAGAGGACGCCGTCGGGGATCTCGGACGGCTGCACGCCGTCGCCCTCGCCGAGGCTGCCGCCGCCACCGCCGTGCCGGGTGCCCCAGGAGTGGTCGCGACCGAACCACCAGGTCTCCGGGTCGATGTCGTAGCGCTTGCCCTCGACCTCGATCCAGCCGGAGATGCGCCCGTTCTGGTAGTAGCGCCGGGCGTCCTCGCGGACCCGGCCGCGGGTGCGGAAGAAGGCGGGCTCCTGCTCGTAGGCCGGGAACTGGCCCTCGAAGTCGAGGTGCAGCCGGACGCCGTGCTCGTTGTCGCCGAGGGTGGCGCGGACCTTGCGCAGGGGTTCCACGATCTCGTACTTGAACGGTCCGACGGTCCAGTCGGCGATGCCGTCGTAGCGGTCGCCGATCTCGCGGGAGAGCCGGACCACGTGGGCGGTCTTGTTGCCGACGGTGACCATGGCGTACGCGTCGAGCACATTGCGGTTGGGGTAGCGCGCCATGCCGGTCATGACGCTGATCTCGCCGGTGGTGTCGAAGCCGTACAGGACGACGCGTTCGGTCCAGCGCAGATCGCTCTGCTGCACGTGGTCGAAGGTGGTGGGGAGCTGGTGGGCGAGTAGTTCGTCCTGGGGCGTCAACATCGACGGCTGCCTCTCGGAGGTGTGGCGTGGGCCACGGTGAATTAGAATACGAGGCGCAGCGTATTCGAATTCCGGCGAGAATGTAACCTGTTCCAGAAGATTGGCCGGCCGACCAGAGGGAGACCACGTGACCGCAGCGACAGGGACCGCCCGCACCGGCCCCGGCCGTCCCCGGGATCCGCAGCTGGACGCCCAGGTGCTGACCGCCACCCAGGAACTGCTGGTGGAGGACGGCTACCAGGCCACCACCATCGCGGCCGTGGCCCGCCGGGCCGGGGTGGTCACCACCTCGATCTACCGCCGCTGGCCGGGGAAGCGGGCGCTGGTGGAGGACGCGATCTTCGCGCTGGACACCGAGAACCATCCGGCCCCCACCGGCGATCTGCGCGCCGACCTATTGGCGTGGACGCGCCTGTTCCTGAACGCGGCCGCGCACCCCGCCGCCCGCTCGGCCATTCCCGGCCTGCTGTCGGAGTATCACGACGATCGGGAGAGCTACCGCCGCCTGCTCGACGGCGGCGAGCGCCCCACGATTCAAGCGCTGGGCGATCTGCTGACGGCGGCCGCCGAGTCCGGCCAGGCGGCCCGCACCTGCGACACCGAGGCGGTCTTCGAATTCCTCCGGGGTGCGACCCTGATGCGCGCACTCACCCACGGCACCGAGGATGCCGACCACTTCAGCCGCCGGATCGCCGACGCCCTCTACGCGGTCGCGCAAACTCCCCGGTCAGAGTAGACCCCACCAGTAGATCAGGCAGGCCAGAGCCAGTACGACCAAGGTTTCCATCGTCCATCCCAATCTGCTTGGCGCTCTTGCCTTCCATGATGCCGTCTCTCGAGTCACGAAGGCCACATTCGCGGATAACAAGATCATTCGGCCCCTGTCCACCCGGCGAGTGCGCGGTGGTTCGTGGCGCGTCTCGTTCTGGACTGAGTGGAGCGGGGGAGCGAAGCGGAGGAGCGGAGGGAGGGAAGAACGAGACCTCCAGCGCCACGAACCCGCCCGGAGCGAAGCGGAGGGCAGACAAAACAGAGAACCCGCGTGTCCGTCACCCCTCGTGGACGGACTCGCGGGTTCTGCGCCTGCCTGCCACCCCCTTCGCGGCAGGCCGGATACCCAGCGAGACGCCAGTCGATCGGTGTGCTGTGGGCGGCCCGTCACCCCTCGTGGACGGGCCGGCCCCAGCATTCCCGCCCCAGGAAAGGTGGCTCGGTGGGTCCGCCGGTGCGTTCCGGCGTTGGACACAACGATGCCCAGCCGTGCTTGGCACGGCCTTAACAAGATCTTGTAACAGTGAAAAGTCCTGCTAATCCCCCTTTTTCGGGGAGCTATCCGTTCCGGAGTGGTCAAACGCGTTGGCGGACTTCGGTGGCCGGTGCGGTCTGGCGCAGCTCGCGACCGATCCTCAGGGTGAAGAGCAGGACGGCGACGGCGGTGAGGGCCAGCAGGATGTAGCCGAAGGTGTAGTCGTGGTTCGCGCTGTAGACCGCGCCCATCACCAGCGGCGGGAAGTAGCCGCCGAGGCCACCGGCCGCGCCGACCAGACCGGTCACGGTGCCGACGCGCGCGGGTTCGACCAGCCGACGAGCAGCACCGGGATGATCGAGATGAAGCAGACGGCGGTGAACATCAACCGCCCGCCGCACTTGTCGGTGAGCACGCCGACCGGAATCCGGCCCAGCGATCCGACCAGGACCGGGGTGGCGACCAAGAGTGATTGCCGGCCCGGGGAGAGGTCCAGCCGCTTGGTGTAGCTGCTCGATAGCGGACCAATCAGATTCCATGCCCAGAAGGTGAGGGCGAAGGCGGCTGTAGCGAGTGTCAGATTTCTCGCGTTCATCCCTTTTGTCTAACAGATTCGCAGGTAGAACGAGCTAAATTGGGCCATTTCGGCGCGCCTACGGGTGCCGTGCCGCCGCATCCGCACCATGTCTGCTGTTGGATTGCGCATGTCCCAGGAGGAGCAATGAAAGTGTGGCGATCTCGCCGGTGTCGCGCGGCCCTGCTGCCGGCCCTGGCGGGTGCGATCGCGGTGGCCGGAATCGTGGCGCAGGCCGGTCGGCCGCTACCCGCCGCCGCCGAACCCGCGAGCGACCTTCCCCTCGTCATCGACGTCAGCGCACCCCCCGACGGGCCGTGCGCCGGACCGCTGCACGGCACCGCCGCCGTCTACTTCCCGCCGGGCGTCGACTCGCACGCGGAGGTGGAGTGGCGGATTCTCGGTGGCGGACAGCCGATTCGCAGCGGCATCACCGTGGTGCAGAACGACGTGATGACGGTCGGGTTCGACCTCCGCCACGACGAGCTCCCCACCGACGGCCTGCTCCGCGTGGACGCCCGCGCCCGGATCCCGGGCGGTGACGTCACCGGCTACGGCAAGCCGTGGAACTTCCGGGTGAACCGGGATTGCCGTCCGCTGCACGTGGTCTCGGTCGGCGACTCGGTGCTGTGGGGCCAGTCGGTGCTCGGTGGCGTGAGCGCCCCGCGCAAGCACAGCTTCGCCAATGTGGTGGCCGATGCCCTGGGATCCAGGACCGGCCGCGGCGCCACCCTGCACGACTACACCGCCTCCGGCGCCGCCCTGGACGCACCCGGTGAACACCCGACCGGCAAATGCCCCGGCGGGGACGCCACCCTCGACGTGTTCTGCCAGCTCGCCAAGGCCACCGGCGACGCCGCCGCGAACGGCTACCCGGTCGATCTGGTGCTGATCGACGGCTGCCTCAACGATCTGGACCCGATCTTCGGCATTCCGGTGGGCGTCACGCCCGGCACCCAGGATCTGGCGTCCGCCGTGCACCGCGAATGCGGCGGGGTGGGCGCGGACGCGGTGAACCCGGCCGCCGCCGTGCCCTATTACAGCGGGGCCACCCTCGGCTACGGCGGTCGCGGTATGCGGGAGGCGGTGCAGGCCGCGCACCAACTGCCCGGAACGCCGAAGGTGCTGGTGGGCAACTACTTCCACGGCTACGACGGGGATCGGGTGCCGGAGTCGCTGACCCAGCGTTGGTCGGAGTTCGTGCGGGTGTCCTCGGAGTTGTTCCGGCAGGCCGTCGCCGACGCCAATGCCGCCGCGGACGAGGAGTACGCCACGGCCGCCGACGGGCTGTTCACCGAGGACGCCGTGGGCGTTCGGGATCCGGCGCAGGTCGTGCCGGACCCCGCGCAGACGACGCCCCGGGACATCGCACAGCCGGCCGAGCGCACGCCGGCCCTGAACCCGCTCGGCGACGAGGCGGCGTCGCTGCGGCTGCTGGTCTGCCCGCAGGCCAACGACCTGCCGCAGTGCCGGGCCATTCCGGCCGTGTCACCGCCCGACCTCGAGGTCGCGCGCAAGCACGCCGACGTCTTCCTGATGAATCCCCGGATCAGCGAATGGTTCGGTGGCGGTGAGCCGTTCGGCATCGGGTTCACGGCGTCGAAGGTGACCGCCCGGTCCGGCAATGCGGTCAGTTTCGACGCCGAGCGGGCGGGCGGCGCCATTCGCCGCTATGACTGGTACTTCGGCGACGGCTCGCACGAGACCACCACCGATCCGGCGGCCTCGCACGTCTACAACGGGCTCGGCCCGAACCTGCCGCGACTGGTGGTCACCGATATGACCGGCCGCCGGAGTCTGTACGAGCTGGCCGAGCCCATCACCGTGGGCTGATCAGGCGCGCGGTGTCGATCAGGCGTGCAGTGCGGTCACCAGGTCGGCGATGGCCTCGTCGCCGACCTGGTAGCCGGGGAAGTAGCAGCAGACGCGAGCGGCGGTGTCCCCGAAACGATTCCGGATCCGGTCGGCGCACTCGGCGGGCGTGCCGCTGACGGTGAGCGCGTCCACCATGGTGTCGTCGATCAGTCCGGCCATCTCCCGCCAGCGCCCCTGCTTGGACAGCAGATTGAGCTCGGGCTGCAGATCCGCCCAGCCCTCGACCTCCAGCACCGGGCGGTAAGCGGGCGTGGAACCGTAGAACGCCAGCAGGTTTCGCACCGCCTTGCGCGCCGCGGCCAGCTCCTCGTCCGTATCACCCATGGCCACAATGGCTTCCACGATGATCTCGAACGGCCGGGTGGAGTCGCCGCGGCCTTTTTCCACCGCCGCGAGGGTCCGCTCCCGGTAGTGGCGCTCGGTATTGAACGGCATGACCAGCAGCCCGTCCGCGACCTCGGCGGCCATGGCGGTCATGCGCGGCCCCAGCGCGCCGACCAGCACCGGCGGCGGCCCGGACGGATTCGGTCCCGGATCGAATTGTGGCGTCATGAGCGTGTGCTGCCAGAACCGCCCGCGGTAGTCGAGGCGTTCCCCGGTCTGCCAGGCCCGCAGAATCGCTTGTACCGCGAGCACGGTGTCGCGCATCCGCTCCACCGGTTCCGACCAGACGCTGCCGTACCGCTTCTCGATGTGCGGCCGGATCTGGCTGCCGAGCCCGAGCCGGAACCGCCCGCCCGAGAGCGCCTGCAGATCCCACGCGGTGTGCGCGAGGTGCATCGGGCTGCGCGGGAACGCCATGGCCACATTGGTCATGATGTCGGTTCCGGCGGTGGCGGCCAGGGTGAGCGGCGCGAACACGTCGTGCGCGCCCTCGAAGGTGAACACGCCGTCCACCCCGAGTTCGCGCAATCGCGCGGCGCGCGAAGCGGATTCGGCCAGTGGCGCGTTGAGCCACAGATCGACGGGCAGGGACACCGCTGACTCCTCGGGAGAAAGGACAACAGCCCCGGGCCGAGAGGTAGGAGGCCCGGGGCTGTCACAGGTCAGCGATGGTCGTGGCCGCTGACCCGCGCGCCGGAGCTACCAGGGAAGTAGCAGTCTCCGGAGCGGCTCGGTGGGATTACTGTCCGCCGTTGATGAACTCGGCGGCCTTCTCGCCGATCATGTAGCTCGGCGCGTTGGTGTTGCCGCCGGTGATGCTGGGCATGATCGAGGCGTCGGCGACGCGCAGGCCCTCGATGCCGTGCACCTTCAGGGTCGGGTCGACGACCGCGCGCTCGTCCACACCCATGCGGCAGGTGCCGACCGGGTGGTAGATCGAGTGCACGCGGTTGGGGAGCTCGCGGCGCAGCGCGGTCTCGTCCGCCCACTGCTGGCCCGGGAAGAAGTTCTCGGTCCAGTCGCCCGCGATGCTCGCGTGCGACATGATCTCCTTGATCATCTTGATGCCCTCGACCAGGAACTCGGTGTCCCACGGGTCGGTCAGGTAGCCCGGGTCGATGAGCGGCGAGGCGAACGGGTCCGCCGAGGCCAGCTTCATCTCGCCGCGGCTCTTCGGGTAGATGAGCGACGGCATGATGGTGAAGGCCGGGCGGCGGTCCACCAGGTGCAGCTTGTCGGCGTCCTGGTTGGGCGTCGGGTAGCTCCACGGCAGGGTGTGGATCTGCATGTCCGGGTGGTCGCCCTCGGCGAACTTGGTCTTGACGAAGCCGGCGGCCTCGAAGACCGTGCGGCCCATGAAGGAGCTGCCCGGGTTGCGCATCTCCTTGAGGATGCCGCGCGCGAAGTAGGTCGGGATGCCGCGGTGGAGGGCCTTCTTGGACACGAAGGTCATGGGCACGAACAGGTGGTCGTGCAGGTTCTGGCCGACCGGCAGGTCCGCGACGACCTCGATGCCGTGCTCGCGCAGCTGCGCGGCCGGGCCGATGCCCGAGAGCATGAGCAGCTGCGGGGAGCCGATCACACCACCGGAGACGATGACCTCCTTGGCGGCCTTCACGATCCGGCGGGTGCCGTTCTTCTCGGCGATCTCGACGCCGGTGGCGCGGCCGTTCTCGATGACCACGCGGGTGGCGTGCACGTGCGTGAGCACGGTCATGTGCGAGTTCGGCATGTTGGTGATGAAGCCGCGCGAGGAGCTGTAGCGGATGCCGTCCTTGACGGACTGCTGGAAGATCGAGATGCCTTCCTGCGACTCGCCGTTGTAGTCCTTGATGATCGGCGTGCCGAGGGACTCGGAGGCGGCGGTCATGAACTGCTCGGCGATCGGGGTGATCTCGCGGGGGCGGGTGACCTCGATGGGGCCGCCGGTGGCGCGGTAGTCGTCGGCGCCGTCGACCCAGTTCTCCAGGCGCTTGTAGGCGGGCAGGATCTCGTCGTAGGACCAGCCCTTGTTGCCCTCGGCGGCCCAGGAGTCGAAGTTGGCCTTGTTGCCGCGCACGTAGAGCATGCCGTTGACCGAGGACGAGCCGCCGAGCACCTTGCCGCGGGTCATCGGGATCTTGCGGTCGTTGGCGTGCTTCTGCGGGACCGAGTACTGCTTCCAGGTCACCAGCTTCTTCAGCTGCGGGACGGTGTGAACCATCGAGATCATGCCGGGGCGGGTGACCAGCTGGGAGTTGTCCTTGCGCCCGGCCTCCAACAGGATCACGCTCGCGCCGGCCTGCGCGAGGCGCCCGGCCAGGACCGCGCCGGCGCTGCCCGCGCCAACGACGACGTAATCGGCTTCGGACGTGGAGCCCGGGGAAGGGGTCATATCAGTTACCTCATCTTCGAGTGTGCCTGGCATCACTGTAGAACAGGTTCTAGTCTGCCGACACCCGGGATGGGCTGTCCAGTCTCGAGATCGACTTCGGGTTGGAGGCTGGAAACGCCGCCCTGGGGCCGGTCGGCATGGTTGAATTCCTGTGAAACACGTTCCAATTTCGTGATCTTAGCGGCACTTTGCCCGAGGAGGAACAGTGTCTGTTCCGTCACTGCCCGTCGGCTTCGACTTCACCGATCCCGCGCTCTGGGCCGACCGTAGTCCGGTCGAGGAATTCGCTCTGCTGCGGCGCACCGCGCCCGTCTGGTGGAACGCGCAGACGCCCGCGCAGGCCGCCCCCATGGACGACGACGGGTACTGGGTGATCACCCGCCACGAGGACATCAAGGAGATCTCCCGGCGGCCCGAACTCTGGTCCTCGAACCGCAAGGGCTCGATCATCCGGATGCCCGCCGACTCCGAGCCCGAACAGCTCGAACTCGGCCGCGAAGCGCTGCTGGTGAACATGGATCCGCCGAAACACACCAAGATTCGGCGCATCGTGTCCAAGGGCTTCACCCCGCGCGCCGTGGAGGGCTTGCGGGCCGCGCTCACCGAACGCGCGGAGAAGATTGTGCGGGAGGCGAAATCGACCGGCGGCGGCGATTTCATCGAGCAGGTGGCGTGTGAACTCCCGCTGCAGGCCATCGCCGAACTGCTCGGGGTGCCGCAGGACGATCGATACAAGCTGTTCCACTGGTCCAACCAGCTGATGAACTACGACGATCCGGAGTTCGAGGGCCAGAACATGGCCGCCAACGCCGAATTGCTGGGCTACGCCTACAACATGGCCGAGCAGCGGCGGGCCTGCCCGGTCGGCGACATCGTCAGCCAGCTGGTGACCGCCGATGTCGACGGCGAGGCGCTGGGCTCCGACGAATTCGGATTCTTCGTCATCCTGCTGTCGGTGGCCGGCAACGAGACCACCCGCAATGCCATCGCGCACGGGATGAAGGCCTTCGTCGACAACCCCGATCAGTGGGAGCTCTACCGGGAGCGCCGCCCGCACACCGCGCCCGACGAGATCGTGCGCTGGGCGACGCCGGTGACGGCGTTCCAGCGGACCGCCACCCAGGACACCGAACTCGGCGGGCAGAAGATCCGCGAAGGCCAGCGCGTCGGATTGTTCTACAGCTCGGCCAACTTCGACGAGGAGGTCTTCGACCGCCCCTTCGAATTCGATGTGCTGCGCGATCCCAATCCGCACGTCGGATTCGGCGGCACCGGCACGCATTTCTGTGTCGGCGCGAATCTGGCGCGGCTGGAGATCGACCTGATGTTCAATGCCATCGCCGACGCCATGCCGGAAATCCGCGAGGTGGAGCCGCCGCAGCGGCTGCGTTCGGGCTGGATCAATGGGATCAAGCATTGGCAGGTCCGCTACTCCTGAACCGGTGACCCCGTCGAACTCGTTCTAGAATTCGGCCTTGTGACCAATCTTCGCGAGATTCCGCTGCGCACCCTGACCGACAAGCCCACCTCGCTGGCCGAGCTGGCCGACGACCAGGTCGTGCTGCTGGTCAACGTCGCCTCCAAGTGCGGGCTCACCCCGCAGTACTCGGGCCTGGTCGAACTCCAGCAGACCTACGGGTCGCGCGGGTTCACCGTGATCGGCGTGCCGTGCAACCAGTTCATGGGCCAGGAGCCGGGCACCGCCGAGGAGATCGCCGAGTTCTGCTCGGCGACCTACGGCGTGGACTTCCCGCTGCTGGAGAAGAGCGACGTGAACGGCGACGGCCGCATCCCGCTGTACCAGGAGCTGACCCAGGTCGCCGACGCCGAGGGCGCGGCCGGGGACATCCAGTGGAACTTCGAGAAGTTCCTGATCGGCCGGGACGGCTCGGTGCTGGGCCGTTTCCGCCCGCGCACCGAGCCCAAGGACGCGGCGATCGTCGCCGCGATCGAGGCCGCGCTCTGATCCGCCTCGCGGCAGAGCTCTGATCAGTCCTGGGACGGCCGGGCGCGGCGGCGGTAGCGGACCGCGCACGGCTGTTCCAGCTGGACCACCATCTTGGAGTGGTCGTTGCGGTAGCTGTCGGACGGCTGCGCCAGTTCGAACTCCCAGTCCCGCAACAGGATCGAGAAGATCGCCTTCAGCTGCATGAGCGCGAACGCCGCGCCCACACAGCGGTGCCGGCCCGCGCCGAACGGGATCCAGTTCCAGCGGTTGGCCAGATCCTCCTGATTCGGGTCCAGGTAGCGGCCCGGATCGAAGTGCTCCGGGTCCGGGAAGGCCTCCGGAATCCGGTTGGAGACAGCGGGACTCGCCGCCACCAGGTCGCCGGGATCGATGCGGTGGCCGCACACCTCGAACTCCTCGCGCGCCACCCGCATCAGGATGATGAGCGGCGGGTGCAGCCGCAGCGCCTCCTTCAGCACCGCCTCCAGATTCGGAATCTGGCGCAGCGCATGGAAACTCACGTCCGCGCCGTCGGCGTAGAGGGTGTCCAGCTCGGCGACCACCTGGCCGAGCACCTCCGGATGCCGGAGCAGTTCGATGATGGTCCAGGCGGCCGTGCCCGAGGTCGTGTGGTGCCCGGCGAACATCATGGAGATGAAGATGCCGGTGACCTCGCTGGCGGAGAAGCGGGGCTGGCCAAAGCGCGGGGAGGCGGGGCGGTCGTCGCGCACCGACACCAGCACGTCGAGCATGTCCCGATCGTCCTTGCCGGTCGGCGGATTCGCCATCCGCCCCGCCATGATGTGGCGCACCAGCTTCACCAGCTGGTGGCGGGCCTCGTCGCGGCGGCGGAAGCTCTCGATATCGGCGTACGGGTCGACGTAGCAGTAGGCGTCGGTGCCGCGCTCGAGCTCGTGGTAGAGGTGCGCGAAGCGGTCGTCGAGCTCCTCGCGGAACTTGGTTCCGATCAGGCAGGCCGAGGACGTGTAGATGGTGAGTTCGGCGAAGAACTCGAGCAGGTCGATCTCGCCCTCGTCGCCCCAGCGGGCCAGCATGCGCTCCACCTCGCGGGCGATGGTGGTGGCGTGGCCGCGCATCTGCTCGGCGCGCAGGGCCGTGTTGTGCAGCATTTCCTTGCGCCGCTCGGGTGGGGCGTCGAAGACCACGCCCTCGCCGAAGATCGGCTTCATGAACGGATATGCCGCGGCTTGATCGAGTTCATCGTCGCCGGCGCGGAAGAAGAACTCGTTGGCCTGCGCGCCGGTCAGCAGGATGACATCGCGATCCGCCAATCGGAACGAGCCGATATCACCGCATTCTTGCCGAACCCGAGCCATGAGGGCGATGGGATCGGTGCGGAATTCCTCCAAGTGGCCGTGCTCGTGCTCGCCACCGGATACCGCGCGCGGTTTGGCCAGGGTCATCTGTGACCTCCCGGGTAGACACCTGTCCAGACGGTACTACGGAAGGGATTACACGGCAAGGGATCCCACGGATTCCCGCGCGAAATCGGAATGGTTATTTCAGGGCCGCAGGATGCGCAGCGCGGATTTCTCCATGCGCTCGGCAATTTCGGCGTAGGACGCGTAACCCATGCCCGCGCGCACCAGTGCGCCGGCGTAGATCATTTCGAGCGTCTCGATGAGTTCGGGATCGGAGTCGGAGCCCAGCGCGTCGATCAACCGCCGCCGGATCTCACCGCCGATCCGCAGCCGCAGATGCGCCACATCCGGATCGACACCCAGCAGCGCGGCCGTCACCGCGCCCGCGAGCGTGGGTTCGTCGGCCATCAGCATGGCGATCTGCCGCAGCACCGCCAGCACCCGGGCGGTGGAGTCGACGCCCTCCCCGGCGGGTGCGTCCGTGGCGGCGAGCCGCCGCCAGAACATCTCCGCGACCAGGTGTTCCTTCGAGGAGAAATACGTGTACGCGGTGGCCGTGCCGACCCCGGCCTGGGCCGCGACCATGCGCACGGTGAGCCCCGCGAACCCCTCCCGGGACAGCACGTCCATGGCCGCCCGGGTGAGCTTGTCCACGGTGTCGGCCTGCTTCTCGGTGAGCCGCCGGCGGGTGGCCTCCATGCTCACCGCTGAGCGGTCGGAAAGGGGATCAGACACGTGTCCGGATGCTACTATGACTCGGCCCGCCGAGCAACTCGCGGTATGCGCGATCGGTATGAATGAGACCGCACCGGAAAGGCTTTCGAATGCTCCCCGCCGCGCTCTCCGCCACCCCGCGCGAATTGCCCGCACTCATCGAGCAAATCGCCGCCACGCTGCCCCCGGACGAAGCCCGAGCATTGTCCGAGGCCGCCCGCACCTATGCGAGCAAGGGCGCGATCCTGGAGATCACCACGGCGCCCGGCGACGCCGCCGACGCGTACGCCACCGCGGTCCGGGAATGGCACACCCCGCTGCGCCTGCTACTGATCACCGGCTCCGACTCCGTTGCCGCCGACCGCGCCTACGACGACTGGTCCCACTGGGTGGCGGGTGGCGGCCTGCTGGCACTGCGCGCCGCCGACGAGCTCTACCGCCGCGCCGAGGCCACCGGGAAGTTCCGCACCCTCGCCGCCGCCGGAACCCTGCGCGTCCTGCAGCGCGTCGCCGCCTGCAACTAGCGGCTCGCCGCCATTTCGGCATTCAGCGCGCGAATGTAGGCGATCGCGAAGTCCGGTAACAATTCCCGCGGGTACGCCCCGCCGTCCAGGCCCCGCAGTTCGACCACGCCGTCCTCGATGCGCACCTCGTTGATCCATTCGTACCGGATGCGGGTTCGGCGGCTGCCCAGGTGAATATCGGCCGCGTCGGGCCCGAACCGCGCCGCGAAGCCCGTGCCCGGCGGGAACTGGTGCGCCATTTCCCTTTCCCGCCGATTCCGGTCCGCGGTGTAGGTCAGGGAGAACACGACGGCCAGCAGCAGGATGCCCGCGGTCGCGAGCGGAACCGGCCCCGAACCGCGGATCAGATACAACGTGATCAGGTAGATCGACGAGAGCAGGGCGAAGATGATCGCCCGTCGCACCCGGAATCGGTGCGCCGGAACCCGGACCAGCCGGCTCGTGTCGCCGGGGCGCACGACATAGACGGCCGACGGATCGGCCAGCGGCGGAATCGGACTCGGCGGTTCGACCGGGTGGGTGTCCGCCGTCATGAGTTCGAGTGCGCTGTCGGGGAACAGTTCTCGCGGATAGGTGTGGTACTGCGGACCCTCGCCGAAGGCTACCGCCGCGGGCGTCACCTCGAGGTCGCGGATGCTGTCGTAGTGGATCCGGCGGTGGGTGTCCGCGCCCACCTGGATGTCGAACGCGGCCGGGCCGAACCGGCTCGCCATCACCGTGCCCGGCGCGGCCATGGCCGAGAACAGGGCCACCGTCCGGACGGGATCGGAATTCCAGCGCCGCCGGTACATCCCGACCAGCGCCGCGCAGATCGCCAGCCCGATCAGCAGGCCGCCGAGTGACCACAGCGAGTACAGCACGATCGCCGTGATCACCCAGCGCAACGCATTGCGTCGTCGTCGCCGGGAATGCCGTCGCACCCAGGCCAGTGCCGACTCGGCCAGCTCCCGCGCGGTGTCCTCGTGCGTGATGAACACCGCGGTCGGGTCGGGCAGGCCGGGCATCGGCGGCAAGGGTTCGAACACGGCTCGAGCGTACGATTCTTGCCGCCGTACCGAATCCGCAGGTGAATCGGCCATGACGGCCGATCCGGTCAGGCGGACGGGGCCTGGAGACCCAGCGGGGCGAGCTTGGCGGCCAGCCGGTCCAGGTAGGCGAGGACCTCGTCCTCGGACTTGTCGGGCAGGCCGTAGACGGCGTCGGTGACCCCGGCTTCGGCCCAGGCCGCGAGCTGTTCGGCGTTCGGCTTACCGGCCAGCGCCACCACGCGCGGGGCGCCCTCGCGGCCGGCTTCCTGCCAGTGCTTCAGCAGCAGGGCGGTGGAAGCGGAGATGTCGGACTCGTACGGCGTGGTGATCCAGCCGTCGCCGGAGCGGGCGATCCACTTGAAGGTCTTCTCGGTGCCGCCCGCGCCGATCAGCAGCGGAATGTGCGACTGGACCGGCTTGGGCCAGGCCCAGCTGGGTCCGAAGGAGATGAAATCGCCGCTGTAGGAGGCCTCTTCCTCGGTCCAGAGCGTCCGCATCGCCTCCATGTACTCGCGCAGCACGGTGCGGCGCTTGTTGCCGGGGACGCCGTGATCGGTGAGTTCGTCGGTGTTCCAGCCGAATCCGGCGCCGATGGTGACCCGGCCGCCGGAGAGGTGGTCCAGGGTGGCGATGGTCTTCGCGAGGGTGATCGGGTCGCTCTCGGTGGGCAGCGCCACCGCGGTGGACAACTCGATGCGCGAGGTGACGGCGGCCGCGGTGCCCAGCGCGACCCACGGGTCGAGGGTGCGGGTGTAGCGGTCGTCGGGCAGTTCGCTGGTGCCCGTGTGCGGGTGGGCGGCGTCGCGCCGGATCGGGATGTGGGTGTGCTCGGGCACGTAGAACGAGTCGAAGCCGCGGTCCTCGGCGGCCTTGGCGGCGGCCGCGGGCGTGATGCCGCGGTCGCTGGTGAAGAGAACGATGCCGAAACGCATGGGGGAGAGGTCCTTTCAGAGCTGCTTGGCAGCGGAGACGCCGGCGCGGCGGCCGAAGAAACTGCCGTCGCCGAGGGAACAACCGGAGGCGTATCCGCCGGCGCAGATGCCGGAGGTGACGCGACCCGCGGCGTACAGCCCGGGGATCGGTTCGCCGGAGACGTGGAGAACCCGCGAGTCCAGATCGGTGCGCAGGCCGCCGAGGGTGAAACCGCCGGTGTAGCCGCGCAGGTCGTAGGCGCCCAGCGGCGTCCGGATGGGCTTGACCCACTCGGTCTTCTTGTTCAGGAACGGGTCGTCGCCCTGCGCCGCGTGGTGGTTGTAGAGGTCGATGGTCGACTGGAGGGTGTGCTCCGGCAGCCCCATCTCGCCTTCCAGCTCCGCCACGGTCTCGGCGACCCAGGTCGGCGCGATGCGCAGGAACGACATGGACGACTTGGTCTCCATGGCCTCCTCCAGCGCGAGCTCGTCGATCACCAGGTACGCCTTGTTGTCCTGATCCTGCAGCACTGCCTGACCCATGCGCCCGGGGTAGGTGTCCTCGGTGATGAACCGCTGCCCGTGCCCGTTCACCAGGATGCCGCGCGCCACCAGCTGCGGGTCCACCACCAGGGCCACCTCGGTGGCGTCCATGTGGGCGAGGTCCGCGCCGAGCGCCTGCGCGACCCGGATGCCGATGCCGTCGTGCTCCTCGACCGTGGCGGCCGGGCGACCGGCGATCTTGGGCGCGAACTGTTCCACCATCTCGTGGTTGTAGGCGAAGCTGCCGGTCGCCAGCACCACGCCGCGCTCGGCGCGCACGTGCACCGGCTTGCCGTAGCGGGTGGCGGCCACGCCGACCACGCGGCCGGTCTCGTCCACGATGAGCCGCCGCATGCGCACGTCGTACTCGTGCCGCACGCCGAGTTCGTCGGCCATCTGGGCGAGCGGCTCCATCAGCATGTAGCCGCCGCCCTTCTCACCCAGCTTCTTGTCCTTGGTCCAGGCCAGGTGACCGCGCGGGGCGGGCGGGATCTTGTCCTTGAAGGGGGCGGCGTTCTCGCCGCCGGAGAACATCAGACCCTCGTCGGCGGGTGGCTCGTAGCCGGGTTCGCCCCAGAACACCTCGTTGAACGGGACACCCTGCGCGACAAGCCAATCGAAGTGCTCGACACTGCCCTGGCAGTAGTCGTGGATCTTGGCCTTGTCGACGCCGGGGCCCAGGGCCGCGGTGAGGAACGCCTCCATGTTCTCGGCGGTGTCCTCGAAGCCCAGTTTCCTCTGGAGCGCCGTGCCACCGCCGAGATAGATGAAGCCGCCGGACATGGCGGCCGCTCCGCCCCAGCCGCCGGTGCGTTCCAGCACCAGCACGTCGGCCCCGGAGCGGGCGGCCTCCAGGGAGGCGCACACCCCCGCGATGCCGAAGCCGACGACCACGACGTCGGCCTGGTGGTCCCAGGTCTCGACCTCGCTGGCCAGGATGGGCCGGACGCTAGCGATTTCCGCCATGTTCTCTGAATTCCTCACTGCGGGTAGGGATTATTTCTTCTGGTCCTTGGCGAGCGTCTTGCGGACGGCGCCGTCGAGCTTGGTGGCGCCGGGCCAGCCCACGTAGTGGGCCAGGAACACCGCGATCTCGCGCAGCTGGTCGGCATCGAGCTCACCGTTGCGCAGGGCCGCGCCCACCTGGATCTCGAGGATGTCCGCGTGCCCCTGCGCGGTGATCGCGCCGAGCAGCAGCAGGCGCCGGTCCCGCAGCGATAGTCCGGGCCGATTCCAGATGTCGGCGAAGAGGTGATCCGCGGTGACCTCGAAGAACGGGTCGCCGGCGAAGTTCGGCAGATCGAAGCCGTACACCTCCGACATCTTCTTCAAACCCTGCTGCCGCCGCTCCGAGGACTGCTCGTCGGTCATGACTGCTCCTTAGCGATCGATCCGGGCCCCACACCGAGCCCGTCACCCAGGTTGTGCAATGCCTTGCGCGCCAGCGGTAGGTCGAGATCCAACCGGCCCGCCAGATCCAGCGCCAAGGACAGATCCTTCTCACCGAGATCACGCACATGGCCGAGGATGGGGAACCAGAAGTCGTCCGCCTCGACCGGCGCGGTCGTCTTGCGCAGCATGATCGCGCCCGGCCCGCCCGTGTGCGAGTCGGAATGCCGGACCACCTTGCCGAGCGCGGTGATGTCCAGCCCGGCGGCCTCGGCCAGCTGCTGCGCCTCCGCCGCCGCGGTGAAGGCGACGAAGTGGAGCAGGTTGCGCGCCAGCTTCATTCGCGTTCCCGCGCCGACCTCACCGGCGTGGATGACCAGCGATCCGAACCGCCCGAACGGCTCGCGCACCGCCTCGAAGGCGGCGGGACTGCCGCCCACCATGACCGCGAGCGCGCCCTTCTGCGCGGCGGGCGCCCCGCCGCTGATCGGCGCGTCCACGAATTCGACACCGTGCGAAGCGCATTCGGCGCCGAGTTCCACGGCGGTCCGGTCGGAGATGGTGGAGTGCACCGCGATCACGGTGCCGGGCTTCGCGGTCTGGAGCAGACCGTCCGGGCCGGTCACCACCGTGCGTACCTGCGAGTCGTCGAGGACGACCACCGAGATGACCCGGCACCGCTCGGCCACCTCCGCGGCGGTCGCGGCGGCGGTCGCCCCCGCATCGGTGAACGGCTGCACCGCGTCGGCCCGCATATCGCAGACCACGAGCCCGCCCGGCCACTCGACCAGGCGCTGCGCCATCGGCGCACCCATATTGCCGAGCCCGATGAACCCGACCGAGATGTCCTCGCTCATGGCCGGAACACCTGCCCGCCATCGACATTCAGCACCTGACCGGTGACCCAGCCCGCGTCGTCGGACAGCAGGTACAGGCAGGCCCCGACCATGTCCTCGGTGGTGCCGAGCCGCTTGAGCGCCATCTGCTTCACCAGCTGATCCACGAACTGCTCGGGCACGATGCTGCGGGTGGCCTCGGTGTCGGTGGGTCCCGGCGCGATGGCGTTCACCCGGATCCTGGAGTGCCCCAGCTCGTGCGCCAGCTGCTGGGTGAGGCTGTTGATCCCGGCCTTGGCCAGCCCGTAGAAGCCGGAGTAGGTCCAGGCGGCGGTGGACGACTGGTTCACGATGGAACCGCCGCCCGCCTTGGCGATGTGCTTGTAGACCGCGCGCGTCACGTTCAGCGCGCCGTCGAGGTTCACGGCCATGAACTTCTTGTAGTAGTCCCACGGCACGGACACCAGCAGGTCCAGCTTCATGTCGCCGTAGATGGCGGCATTGTTGACCAGGTGGTTGATGCCGCCGAACTCGGCGACGGTGAAATCGGCCAGGGCCTTGGCGGATTCCGGATCGGCGACGTCGACCGGCGCGAAGACCGCGACGCCGCCGTCGGCGGTGATCTCCTTGGCGGTCGCCTCGCCCAGTTCGCTGTTCAGGTCGGCGACGACGACTTTCGCGCCCTCGGCGGCCAGCGCCTTCGCGTAGGCCGCCCCGATGCCGCGCGCGGCGCCGGTGACGATGATCGATCTGTCGGTGAATCGGCTCATGTCGGTACTCCTCAGACGCCGGTCGCGATGAGTTTGGTCTCGGTGTATTCCTCGAATCCGAGGACGCCCATTTCCCGGCCCACGCCGGACTGCTTGTAGCCGCCGAAGGGCGCGTCGGCCGAATACCAGATGCCGCCGTTGACGCTGAGCGTCCCGGTGCGCACGCCGTTCACCACCTCGCGCAGCCGCTCGGGGTCGCTGCCCCACACCGTGCCGGACAGGCCGTAGGGGGAGTCGTTGGCGATGCGGACGGCATCGGCGTCACCGTCGTGCGGGATGACGGTGAGAACGGGCCCGAAGATCTCCTCCTGGGCCACGGCGGAACTGTTGGGCAGGCCGGTGATCAGCGTCGGCTCGACGAACCAGCCGTGCTCACGGTCGGGCCGCTTGCCTCCGGTGACGATGGTGCCGCCCTCGGCGCGCGCGATATCGAGATAGCGCTCGATCCGCGCCCGCTGCCGTTCGGAAATGACCGGGCCGCACACGGTTCCGGGCTTCGCCGGATCGCCGGGCTTGATGCCCGCCATGGTGCGCGCCGCGGCTTCGACGGCCTGATCGTGCAGTTCGCGCGGCACCAGCAGGCGGGTGCTGATCGCACAGCCCTGGCCCGCGTGCACGCACACGCCGAACGCGGCATAGCTCGCGGCGGCCGTGATGTCGGCGTCGTCGAGCACGATGAACGCCGACTTGCCGCCCAGCTCCAGGAACACCTTCTTCAGGGACGCCGCCGCGGCGGTCATCACGGCCTTGCCGGTCTGGGTGGACCCGGTGAACGAGATCATGTCCACCCGCGGGTCGGTGACCAGCTGCGTGCCGAGGCCGTGATCGTCGGAGGTGACGATATTGACCACCCCGGCCGGAATGTCGGTCTCCTCGGCGATGATCCGGCCCACGGCGGCCGCGCACCACGGGGTGTCGGGCGCGGGCTTGAGGACCACGGTGTTCCCGGCCGCCAGCGCCGGACCCAGCTTCGCGAAGTTGATCTGGTGCGGGAAATTCCAGGGCGTGATGGCCCCGACCACGCCGATGGGTTCGCGCCGCAGCCGGCGCGAGCTCTTGATCCCCATGGGCGCGGCGACCCCGAGATCGGTTTCCCACGCGTAGTTCTCGGCCAGATCGGCGAAGTAGCCGAGATCCCCGACCGGTCCCTCCAGCTGCGGGCCGCTGGTGAGCATGCGGGGCGCGCCCGCCTCGGCGATGGTGATCTCGCGCAGTTCCTCGATGTGGCCGCGCAGGGCGTCGCGCAGCTGCCGGAGGCAGGCCGCACGGAAGGCCGGATCGCGGGACCAGTCGGTGGTGTCGAAGGCGGTGCGGGCCGCGGCGATGGCCGCGTCCATATCGGCGGAGTCGGCATTGGCGGCGTAGCCGAGGGGTTCCCCGGTGGCCGGGTCGGCGGTGGTGAACACACCGCCGCCGCCGGGCGTCAACTTGCCGCCGATCAGCAGGTGCGAACCGCCGTCGGGGACGAGATCGCTCGGGCTCATAGGTAGCTCCCATGCTGTCCGGACACGTGTACGGACTATAGGTTCGCGGCTCGGAAACGCGCAAGAACAGGTTTCAGTTTCTGCGGTCCGGCCGATTTTCTTCGCGGGATTCCGTTGTGAGGTGATCCCGTCGCTAGTACCGTACAGACACATGTCCAGCTACGTGTCTCCGTTGCTGGAAAACGTTCGTCAGAGCCGATGAACGAGTTATCGAATACGAGGTGGACCCACCATGACCGCAGCCTCGCTGGAGCCGCTGCTGTTCGACCCCTACGACTACCGCATCCACGAGGACCCCTACCCCGTGTACCAGCGGTTGCGCACCGAGGCCCCGGTGTACCACCACCCCGACCTGGACTTCTGGGCGCTCTCGCGACACGGGGACGTGGCGGCCGGCTTCCGGGACAACGTGCGACTGTCCAGCGCCAACGGGGTCTCGCTCGACCCCGCCGCCTGGGGGCCGCACGCCTGGCGAACCATGTCCTTCCTGGCCATGGACGACCCCCGGCACCTGCGCCTGCGCAAGCTCGTCTACCAGGGCTTCACCCCCCGGCGGGTGACCGAGATGGGCGAGCGGATCCGCGAGATCACCCTGCGCTACCTCGAACCGGCGCTGGCCGGTCGCGATTTCGACTGGATCGACGCGGTCGCGGGCCAGGTCCCGATGGACGTCATCTCCGAACTGCTCGGGGTGCCCGAGGCCGATCGCGCCGAACTCCGGCGGCTGGCCGACCTGCTGGTGCATCGTGAGGAGGGCGTGCTGGACGTGCCGGTCGCGGCCATGGAGGCGGCCATGAAACTCGCGGGCTACTACAACGAGATCCTCGCCGAACGGAAGCGCAAACGCGCCGACGACCTCACCTCGGCCCTGCTCGACGCCGAGGCCGACGGGGACCGGCTGACCGACGAGGAGATCCTCGGCTTCATGTTCCTCATGGTGGTCGCCGGCAACGAGACCACCACCAAACTGCTCGGCAACGCCCTGTACTGGGCGGGCCGCAATCCCGAGCAGTACGCCAAGGCCGCCGCCCACCCCGAACTCGTGGAGGACTGGGTCGAGGAGACCCTGCGCTACGACGCCTCCAGTCAGATCCTGGCGCGCACCGCCGTCGAGGACCTCGAGTACTACGGGCAGACCATTCCCGCGGGCTCGAAGGTGCTGCTGCTCATCGGATCCGCCAATCGCGACGACGCCGTCTTCCACGACCCGGACCGCTACGACCTCGAACGCGGCGACAAGGGCGGGCTGATCAGCTTCGGCCGCGGCGTGCACTTCTGCCTCGGCGCGCACCTGGCGCGACTGGAGGCCTCGATCGTCTTGCGCGAGTTCGCCGCTCGCGTCCGCTCGTACGGCATCGCCGACACCGGTATCCAGCGCGTGCATTCGGTGAATGTGCGCGGCTTCGCCCACTTGCCCGTCTCCGTGGAGGTTCGCTGAATGGCCCGCTTCGCACCGCATCCCGCCCGCCGCCCCGCCATCGTCGCGGGCGCGTCCTCCGGAATCGGGGCCGCCACCGCGGAAGCCCTTGCCGCGCTGGGACACCCGGTCGCGCTGGGTGCGCGCCGGGTGGAGATCTGCGAGACCCTCGCCGAGAAGATCCGCGCCGAGGGCGGGGAAGCCTTCGCCGGACCGCTCGACGTCTGCGACACCGCCTCGGTGCACGAATTCGTCACCGCCGCCGAAGCGGCGCTCGGGCCCACCGAGATCCTGGTCTCCGGCGCGGGCGATCTCGAATTCGGGCAGGGCTGGGAAATGGATCCCGACCTGTTCGAATCCCAGGTGCGGGTGCACCTGGTCGGCGCGCAACGCCTCGCGCACCGGGTGCTGCCCGGCATGATCGAGCGGCAGCGCGGCGACTTCGTGGTCATCGGCTCCGACTGCGCGGTGCGGGCCCGGCCGGGCGCGGGCGCGTACAACGCCGCCAAGACCGGCGTCGAGGCCTTCGCCACCCAGTTGCGCATGGAGTTGGAGGGCACCGGCGTGCGCTCGTCCATCGTGCGGCCGGGCCAGACCCTCACCGGCATGGGCATGCAGGCCACCCCGGAAGTGGTGGGTCCGCTGCTGGAGAACTGGGTGAAATGGGGATTCGCCCGGCACCCGCAGTTCCTGCGGCCCGCCGATCTCGCGGCGGCCGTGTCCGCGGTCGTATCCACCCCGCGCGGGGCGCACCTCGTGCTGGTGGAGGTCCAGCCGGAAGCGCCACTGCGCGAACCGAATCCGGAAGGACCCTGACCATGCGCCTGGTCGTCGATCTCGACCTCTGCCAGGGCCACGCCGTCTGCCAGGACGAGGCCCCCGACCTCTTCGAGGTGCCCAAACAGGGACAGGTGCGGATCCTGCGCACCGACCCCGGCACCGACCTGGACGCGGCCCGCGCCGCCGTCCGCTACTGCCCGACCCAGGCCCTGTCGCTCGTAGACGACAGCGCTGTCGAATGAAGGAGACAGCCGTGAGCTGGTCCCGAGACGAACTCGACGAGATGATCCGCCGCTGGGTGGACGAGAACAAACAGTGTGAGGCGGCCGGGGACTGGAAACCCCTCGAGCACTTCTACACCGACGACGCCACCTACGGCTGGAACTACGGTCCGCAGCAGGAATTCATGGCCGTCGGGCGCGACGAGATCCGCGATATCGCGCTCGGCCAGGAGATGTTCGGGCTCGAGGGCTGGACATATCCGTACCAGGAATTCGTGGTCGACGAGCGCACCGGCAGCGTGATCGGCTTCTGGAAGCAGGTCAACGATCAGCAGCGGGCCGACGGACGGCCCTACAGCCCGGAAGGGCTCGGCGGCAGCTGGTTCCGCTACGCCGGGAACTACCAGTGGAGCTGGCAGCGCGACTTCTTCGACTTCGGCAATGTGACCGCGCTGTTCGTGGAGATGATCTCGAACAACGCGCTCTCGTCCGGCATGCGCAAGCGCATGGAACGGTCCATGTCGGGCGAACCGCTGCCCGGCTGGTACCCGGTCGGGAAGGGGCCGGCGCCCCTATGGTGACCAGCAGATACGCATCACTCACCAGATCCGAACTGGCCCTGCTGGTTCCGGAACTACTGCTGTGCGGGCACCTCATCGACCGGTCCGGCATGGCGCACGTGCTCGGCGCGCTCGGCCGGGAGGGCATGACCGCGGTCGCCATCGACGAATGGCAGCTGGCCAGCCCGGTCTACACCCGGCGCATGCGGCGGGCGCTCGGCATCACGAGTGACGGGGTGGACGCCATCTTCAAGGGCTTCCAGCTGGATATCGGCGCGCCACCGCAGTTCATGGACTTCCGCTACAAGGTGATCGACCACGATCACGGGGAATTCCATCTCGACCACTGCGGCGCGCTCGCCGACGTCGAGCCGATGGGGACCGAATTCGTGGTGGCCATGTGCCACGACATCGAGGACCCCACCTTCGACGCGACCGCGCTCGCCACCAATCCGTACGCCCAGGTGCGGCCCGTGCACCGGCCGCCCCGCGAACCCGCGGACCGGAAACCGGTGTGCGCGTGGACCGTCACCATCGATCCCGCGCACGAACCGCCGACTCCGCACGAGGACGCGCAGGTGGTGGCCGGGTCCGAGGCCGCCGCCACCGTGCTCGATCCCATCGACCCGGAAGATCCCGGGCAGGCGGACTACGCGGGGCCGCTGCTGAGCGACCTGCGGTTCGAGGACTTCTCGCGCTCGGCGCTGATCCGGATCGCCGACGAGGTGTGCCTGCAGCACCACCTGCTCACCCTCGGCTACCGGACCGCGGTGGAGTCGCGCGCGAAACCGGAAGTGGCGCTGGACATCCTGCGCAAGCAGTTCACCGGCATCGCGGGCCTCACCGCCGAACGCATCCGCACCGCGCTCGGGCTCGGCGACGATATGGCGGCGCTGGCCAAGGTGCTGCGCCTGCACCCGGCGCTGAACCCGGCCGCCTATGTCGACGTCGACGTCACCGCCGAGACCACCGGCGGCGAGCAACTGGTCGAACTGCGCATCGGCCGCGGCTGCGGCGCGGTCGACGACGGCGCCTGGCCGGCTCTGCTCGACCCCGACCATCTCCAGCCGCTCGACGCCCTGGTGCGCGGGGTGAACCCGCGCTTCCACGCCCGGGTTCGCGAGGCCGCCGACTGCGGGCTCACCCTCGAGATCGGTTGCGCCGAACTGCCGTTCCGGGAAGCCGACGAGGTCGCCATCACGCGGTTCAGCTCCGGGGCGGCCTTCACCTTCACCGACCGGGGCACACCGCTGCCGCTCACCGTCCTGTAGCCGGAACACACCAGGAGAAACGGCCATGGCGTGCAACTTCGCCGACCTCTACGAACATTCGGCCGACGCCGTGCCGGACCGGACCGCCGTGATCGAGGGGACACGACGGCTCACCTTCGCCCAGCTCGACGCCCGCGCCAACCGGCTCGCCCACCACCTGGCGGCGGCCGGGGCCAGGCCCGGCACCCACGTCGGGTTCCACATGCACAACAGCATCGAGAGCCTCGAAACCCTGCTCGGCTGCTACAAGATTCGCGCGGTGCCGGTCAATATCAACTACCGGTACCGGGCCGAGGAACTGCGCTACGTCTACGACAACGCCGACCTCGAGATGGCGGTGCACCACCGCTGCTACGCGCCACTCATCGAGGAGATCCGCGATCAGCTGCCGAAGCTGCGGCACACCCTGGTCGTGGAGGACGACCAAGGGGGAGCGGGACTGCCGAGCCGGTCGCTGCCGTACGAGGACGCGCTCGAATCCGCCTCCGACATCCGGGATTTCGGGCCGCGCAGCGCCGACGACCACTTCATCATGTACACCGGCGGCACCACCGGCCTGCCCAAGGGCGTCATCTGGCGGCAGGAGGACATGTGGCGGGTGCTCGGCGGCGGCATCGACTTCTACACCGGTGAACCCGTCGCCGACGAATACCAACAGTCCCGGGTGGCCGCGCAGAACGAGTTCCCCATGACCTGGTTCGTGCTGCCGCCGCTGATCCACGCCGCCGCCATGATGCCCACCTTCACCGCGCTGTGGTCGGGCAACGCGGTGGTGTTCCAGCCGCGCTTCGATCCCGACGAGGTGTGGCGGGTGGTGGCGCGGGAACGGCCGCACGTCCTGGTCGTCACCGGCGACGCCATCGCGCGACCGCTGGTGGACTCGTATCGGGCCGCGCCCGTCGACGCCTCCTCGCTCGTCTCCATCGGATCCGGGGCGGCGCAGCTGACCCAGCCGGTGAAGAACGCACTGCTGGAACTGTTTCCGAGCACCCTGGTCACCGAGTCCATCGGGTCGTCCGAAACCGGTTTCGGCGGAATCGGATTCGCGCAGAAGGACGACGATCCGGCTCGCGCGCCGCGGGTGAACACCGGCCGAGGCGCGCTGGTGGTCGACGATGACGGGCGGCCGGTCGCACCCGGCGGCGAGGGATGGGTGGCCAAGACCGGCAATGTGCCGATCGGGTACTACAAGGATCCGGTCAAGACCGGCAAGCTGTTCCGCACCGTGGACGGCGTGCGGATGGTGATCACCGACGATCGCGCGCGCGTCGAATCCGACGGGTCGGTCACCTTGATCGGGCGCGGCAATATGGTCATCAACACCGGCGGCGAGAAGGTCTTCCCCGAGGAGGTGGAGGCCACGCTCAAGGCGCATCCGTCGGTCTACGACGCGGTCGTGGTGGGGGTGCCGCACGAGCGGTGGGGGCAGCTGGTGGCGGCCGTGGTGTCCCCGGCGGACGGCGATATCGACCTGGCGGCGCTGGAGACCCATGTGCGCGAGCGCCTCGCCGGATACAAACTGGCACGCCGGATCTGGGTGGCCGAGACCGTCGCCCGGACACCGAGTGGGAAGCCCGATTACCGATGGGCGAAGGCATATGTCGCGGAGCGGGCGCCAGACCATGAAAGTAGGTGACCCGGTGAGCGGACGAACTGCGTGAAACGTCCGGCGCGCCTAGGTGAAACCTGTTCTAATTCGAACATGGTTGATGCCCACACCGTGCTCGGGGAGCGGGTCAGCATGCCGGTGCGAATCCGGCACGCGGACGCGAGTTCGGCGCTGTTCCTCGTCGACGCCCGCGCCGCCGCCGAACTGCTCACCGGCACCGGGCTGGAGCCGCTCACCCTGCTCGGCAAGGCCGTGCTCTCGCTGGCCTTCGTGCGCTACGTCGACGGTGACCTCGGGCCGTACCACGAATTCGCGTTCTCGATCATGGCGAAACAGCCCGGACGCCGGGACAGCACCGGGGCCTACATCCACTGGCTGCCGGTGAACCAGAGCTTCACCTGCGCAGCGGGACAGTCGATCTGGGGCTTCCCCAAGCTCATGGCCGACATCGATATCGCGCCCGACGGACGTGGGCACCGGTGCGAGGTCCGCGTCGACGGGCAGTTCGTGCTCGCGCTGCGAGTCGCGGACGGCGTCCCGATGCCCGCCGGCGCGGGCGGGGCCTCCATCGACGCCTACACCTCGCGCAACGGAATCCTGCGTCGCACACCCTGGATCATGAACCCCGGCCAGGTCCGGGGACGGCCGGGCGGCGCGCGCATCCACCTCGGAGACCACCCCGTCTCCGATCAACTGCGCGCCCTCGGGCTGCCCGGGCGGGCACTGTTCTCCAGCCGGATCGGCGCGCTCCGTATGACTTTCGAGGACGCCGCCACCGTCTTGCAGACCCAGGAGGTCCGATGAGCCGCATCGCACTGGTCACCGGAGCGGCCAGCGGTCAGGGCCGCGTCGTCGCGCAACGCCTCGCCGCCGCGGGCTGGCAGGTGGCCGCGGTCGACGTGAACGCCGACGGGCTGGCCGTCACCGCCGCCCGCTCGCCCAATACCCACACCTACGAATGCGATGTCTCCGACGCCGCGCAGGTCCGGGCCGTCGTGGACAAGGTGCGCTCGGAACTGGGGACCATCGACCGGCTGGTGCACGCGGCCGGCATCGGCCATGTGCACGCCTCGGTGCTGGACCACGACGTGGCCCTGATCCGGAAGATGATGGACGTCAACTACATCGGGACCGTCAACCTGGTGCAGGCGGTCGTGCCCGCCATGCGGGACGCGGGCGCGGGGACCGTGGTGCTGTTCGCCTCGCTCGTCGGCTGGCTGCCCTCACCCGGCATGGCCGGATACACCGCGTCCAAGCACGCGGTCATCGGCTTCGCCGAGAGCCTCTCCTACGAACTGCACGGCACCGGCGTGCGACTGCTCGTCCTGTGCCCGCCCGGCGTCGAGACCCCGTTCCTGGACGTGGTCCGCGAGGAGAACGCCAGCGTGCTCGGCAACGCGGTCCCCGTCACCCCGGAATTCGTCGTCGACACCCTGGAAAAGGCGTTGGCCGCACCGAAGACGCCGCTCTACGTGTTCCCCGGAGAGGCTCGGCCCGCCTACTACATGCGGCGATTCCTGCCGGGCGTGGCGCGCGCCATCATCCGGCGCACCATCCGTCCGGTCGAGTAGATCCCCCGAACGTGGATGCCGGCACGTGCTCCGATCGGCATCCGCTCCGGTGCTGGGCGGCCGGGCTCTGCGGCCGCCCAGCACCCGTATCCCGCAACCATCCAGCGATAATTCAGTAGCGCTATCACTCCCCTCCGGGCACTCTGGGCTCTCTGCAAGCACTAGCCGAGAGGGGATGAATGAGTACGCGCACGTCCGCGGTACGGCTGGTTCTGCGCTATTACGGCCGGGAAATGGCCCGGCGCAAAGCCATCACGATCACGGCCATGCTGGGGCCCGCCTTCGGCAATATCTGCCAGCTCTACATCGCGCCGCTGCTGGTCGCGATTGTCGTCGGCAAGGTCGCCGCCACCGGCGACTCGTCCATCGGCGCGCTCGCGCCCTACGTGGTGGGGTTCGGCGCGCTGCTGTTCATCGCCGAGGTGTGCTGGCGCATCGGCATCCACTTCCTGAACCGGTTGGACGCCAACGGGATCGAGAATCTCTACAACACCGCGATGGACGAACTCCTCGCCAAGGACTCCGCGTTCTTCCACAACAACTTCGCGGGCTCGCTGACCAAGCGCGCGCTGAGTTTCGCCACCCGGTTCGAGGACTTCGCCGACACCTTCGCCTTCGAGATCGTCGCCGCCTTCGTGCCGCTGACCTTCGCGTCGGTGGTGCTGTGGCGCTACGACCCGATGCTGGTCATCGTGCTGCTCGGCCTCATCGCCGTCAGCGGCGTGGTCGTCGCCCCGCTCATCCGCCGCCGCCAGCATCTGGTCGACGATCGTGAGGCGGCCATCGCCCTGGTGTCCGGGCACGTCTCCGACACCCTGTCGAACATGCAGGCGGTGCGGGCCTTCGCGGCCGAACCCGAGGAGATCGCCGAACACCGGCGGCGGGTCGCGGTGCAACGGCGAAAGTCGTTGCTGTCGTGGGACTACAACAATCTCTACATCGACACCGCCATCACCCCGCTGATGGTGATCGTCAATGTGGCCGGTCTGCTCATCGCCCTCGGCATGGGCGGCGGGCACGCGTCGGTCGAGGTGATCATGGTGGCCTTCACCTACTACTGGAACGCCACCGGGATCATGTTCCGGTTCAACCAGATCTACCGGCGGCTGGAGAGCACCACCACCGAGGCCGCGCAGTTCACCGAACTACTGCTGGAATCGCCGACCGTGCTAGACGTCGCCGAACCGGAACCCCTGCGGCCCAAGGGGTCCGACATCCGGTTCGAGCAGGTGAACTTCGCGCACCCGGGGGCGCAGCCGCTGTTCCGCGGCCTGGATCTGGACGTGCCCAGCGGCGCGCGCATCGGTCTGGTCGGCCGGTCCGGCGGCGGCAAGAGCACGCTCACCCAGCTGCTGCTGCGCATGATGGACATCGACGGCGGCGTGATCCGCATTGGTGGACAGGACATCTCGCGACTGCGTCAGAGCGATCTGCGCAGCCTGCTGTCCTACGTGCCGCAGGACCCGGCCATGTTCCACCGGTCGCTGAGCGACAACATCCGCTTCGCCCGGCCCGAGGCCACCGATGAGGAGGTGCGGCGCGCCGCCAAGGCCGCGCACGTCACCGAATTCGCGGACGGGCTGCCCGACGGCATGGACACGCTCATCGGCGAGCGCGGCGTGAAACTGTCCGGCGGACAACGCCAGCGGGTCGCGCTCGCGCGGGCGATCCTGCGCGACGCGCCGATCCTGCTCCTGGACGAGGCCACCAGCGCCCTCGACTCCGAGAGCGAGCTCCTGGTGCAACAGGCGCTCTGGGAGTTGATGGAAGGGCGTACGGCGCTGGTGGTCGCGCACCGGCTGAGCACCGTGGCCGGGATGGACCGGCTCATCGTGCTCGATCGCGGGCGGATCGTCGAACAGGGCAGCCACGAAGAGTTGCTGCACGGTGAAGGCACCTATGCGCAGCTGTGGCGGCACCAGTCCGGCGGATTCCTCGCCGAGGAAGTGGCCGCCCGCTGATGGTTCGAGGTGGTGACGGGAGAGGTTCCGTCGCCACCTCGAATTCCTCAGTTGCCCTGGAAGTTCGGCTTGCGCTTCTCGGCGAACGCGCGCGGGCCTTCCTTGGCGTCATTGCTGCGGAAGACCGGCAGACCGACCTTGGCGTCGATCTTGAACGCCTCTTCCTCGTGCAGGCCCTCGGTGTCGCGGATGACCTTCAGGATCGCCTGCACGGCCAGCGGGCCGTTGTTGTTGATCAGCTCGGCGATCTCCAGGGCCTTGTCCAGCGCGGTGCCGTCCGGCACCACGTGGCCGATCAGACCGAAGTTCAGCGCCTCCGCGGCGGTGATGTGGCGGCCGGTCAGCAGCAGCTCCGCGGCCACGGTGTACGGGATCTGGCGCGGCAGGCGCACCGCCGAGCCGCCCATCGGGAACAGGCTCCACTTCGCCTCGGACACACCGAACTTGGCGCTCTCACCGGCGATGCGGATGTCGGTGCCCTGCAGGATCTCGGTGCCACCCGCGATGGCCGCGCCCTCGACCGCCGCGATCAGCGGCTTGGTCAGACGGCGGCCCTTGAGCAGACCCGGCATGCGGGACGGGTCGAAGGCCGAACCCTCCTTCATGCCGTCCTCGGGCTTGTTCTTGTTCATGTTCTTCAGGTCCGCGCCCGCGCAGAACGCGCCGCCGGCACCGGTGAGGATGCAGGAGCGGATCTCCGGATCGTTGTCGACCGTGTCCCACGCCTCGGTCATGATGGCCAGCATCTCGCCGGTCAGCGCATTCTTGGACTTCGGGCGGTTCATGGTGACGATGAGCGTCGCGCCACGCTTCTCGACCAGCGCGTGCGGCTCGGTGTTGGCGGGGGTTTCAGCAGTCGCTGCGGTCATCGCCGACCCTTCTTTCGATATGGACGAACCAAGATTCCGGCACGAAAGTACCCCGCGCCGTTGTCCTAAACAATAACGTGTTCTAGTTTGGATCATGGTGACCGCCGTCACGGGCGGCAAGTAGTGGAGAGAGTCCCATGAGCACAACGAGCAAGGCCAAGCTGCCGCCGCGCGTCACGGAATCCCTCGTCAACCGGCTGACCGCGATGGTGACCGCGGGCAAGGCCGGCGAGGCCCGCGAGCCCTTCGAGATGACCGAGGTCTACACCGGCGACGTCGTCGGCTACCTGCCCCAATCCTCCCCCGAAGACGTGGTGGCAGCGGCCGAAATGGCCCGCGCCGCGCAGAAGGAATGGGCCGCCCGGCCGCTCAAGGACCGTCTCGCCGTGTTCGAGCGCGCCCACGAGCTGCTGCTCACCGAGATCGAGACGCTCGCCGACCTGATCCAGATCGGCTGCGGCAAGGCCCGGCGCATGGCCATCGAGGAAGTGTGCGACACCCCGCTGGTGATCGCGCAATACCTCAAGACGGCCGAGAAGACGCTCAAGCCCAAGAAGCGCTCCGGGCCCATGCCGGTCATCACCTCCTCCACCGAGGAGCACCGGCCGAAGGGCGTCGTCGCGGTCATCGCGCCGTGGAACTTCCCGTTCGCCATCTCCATGTCCGACTCCACCCCGGCGCTCATCGCGGGCAACGGCGTGATCATGAAGCCGGACAACAAGACCGCGCTGTGCACGCTGTACGGCATCGAACTGCTGCACAAGGCGGGGCTGCCGCGCGGGCTCGTCCAGGTGGTCTGCGGCGTCGGCCCCGACGTCGGCCCGACCCTGATCGACAATGTCGAGTTCGTCATGTTCACCGGCTCCACCGCCACCGGCCGCACCATCGGCGAGCAGTCCGGGCGCAACCTCATCGGATGCAGCCTCGAGCTCGGCGGCAAGAACCCGATGATCGTGCTCGACGACGTCAACTTCGACGAGGCCATCCCGTCGATCCTGTTCGCCGCCTTCGGCAACGCCGGCCAGATCTGCATGCACATCGAGCGCATCTACGTGCAGGAACGCATCTACGACGAGTTCCTGCGCCGGTTCAGCGCGGCCGCGGAGGAACTCGCCGCGAAGACGGGCGCGTCCTACGACTTCGAACCCGAGATGGGGTCGCTGGTCTCCGTCGACCACATGAAGCGCGTGGCGGCGCATGTCGACGAGGCACGGGAGAAGGGCGCGACCGTCGTCACCGGCGGCAACCCGCGTCCCGATCTCGGACCGGCCTTCTTCGAGCCGACCGTCCTCACCGACGTCACCAAGGACATGGCGCTGGCCACCATGGAGACCTTCGGGCCGGTCGTCAGCATCTACAAGTACAAGACCGACGACGAGGCCGTGGCGCTCGCGAACGACACCGCGTATGGACTGAACGCCGCCATCTGGACCGGAAACATCGACCGTGCAACGAAACTCGCCGAGCGCATCGATTCCGGCTCGATCAACATCAACGACGGCTTCATCACCAGCTACGCCGCCAAGGGCACGCCGTCGGGCGGCGTCAAGCAGTCCGGCGTCGGCACCCGGCACGGCGCGGCCGGCCTGCTGAAGTACACCGACACCATCAATGTCGGTGTCCAGAAGAAGCAGATCATGGCCTCCCGCTCGTCCATGCCGTACGAGAAGCAGCTCAAGTCGACCCTGGTCACGCTGCGCCTCATGCGTCGCCTGCACCTGGGCTGACGGCTGCGGTAAACCGTTCCACGACACAGGGTCCCGGCCGAGATGGCCGGGACCCTGTGCGTTCGGGTCAGGGGCGCTGCGCGGTCAGCGACAGGTGCGCGACGCCGATGATGTGCGAGCCCATCGAGAACGAGGCGACCGCCGGGGTGGTGGCGGCGGGCAGGCCCAGGCTCGGGGTGTCCAGGGCCAGGACCGAGATCTGATAGGTGTGCGGTCGGTCGCCGGCGGGCGGGCATGGGCCCAGGTAGCCGGGGGCGCCCGCGTCATTGGTCCCCGCGACGCCCGCCGCGCCCGCGGTGAAATCGGTTGCGGTGGCGGGGATATCCCAGTTCAGCCAGTGCCAGAAGCCCGCGCCGGTCGGGGCGTCCGGATCGAACATGGTGACCGCGAAGCTCTTCGCGGCCGCCGGAGCTCCCGACCATTGCAAGCGCGGGGCGTGATTGGCGGCGGTGCAGCCGAACGCTCCCGCGTAGAAGTCTGCGGGGAAGGCGTGCTCGGCGGTGCCGTCCGGGGTGGTGACCGTGAACTGCGCGGCCGAGGCCGGGACCACGGGCCGAACCTGCACGGACGCAGCCGGATTCGTGGTGGTGGGCGTCGAATCCCCGTCATTGCCGCAGGCGGCGGCGGACAGCAGGGCCGCCACGGCGAAGGTCGCGGAAACGGTGCGTGCGATGCGAGTCATGGCGGTTCTCCTCGTGTTCGAATGACACGACGAGCATCCCGGAATCCGGAAGCCCCAGGGAGAGCCTCCGCACCCTGGTATTCCGCGTACCACCCGGCCGCTCCTACGCTGGTCCCGAGTGAAGGAGCGAGCGTGGACACAACGACATCCGGCCAGGAGCTCGGCGCGTTCCTACGCGCCATGCGTGAGCGGCTGACACCGGAGCAAGCGGGTCTCCCGGCCGTCGGCCGACGCCGCACCCCCGGCTTGCGCAGGCAGGAAGTCGCGCAGCTCGCCGCCGTCAGCATCGACTGGTACATCCGCCTCGAACAGGGCCGCGTCGGCACCCCCGGCGCCGCGATCCTCGACGCCCTCGCCGAGGCGCTGCGCCTCACCGGCACCGAACGCGCCCACCTCCACCTCATCGCCCGCGGCGCCACACCCCCGGCCCGCACCCCCGTCGCCGCCCCGCCCGCCTCGCTCCTGGCGATCCTCGACGGCATGCCCGCCCTTCCCGCCTACCTGACCGACTTCCGCCTGGACGTCCTCGCCCGCAACACCGCCGCCGTGGCCCTCTTCGGCCCCGGATTCGACTCCGGCACCAATACCGCCCGCCTGACCCTCCTCGATCCCGGCATCCGTGCCAGTCAACTCGACTGGGCGCGCATCGCCCGCGAGACCGTCGGCATCCTCCGCCGCAACCAGGCCCGCCACCCGGCCGACCCTGGTCTGCGCGCCCTCATCGCCGAATTGCACACGGACAGCCCCGAATTCGCCGACTGGTGGGACGACCACACCGTCCAGGACCGCAGCCACGGCACCAAACGCATCCGCCACCCCGAAGCCGGCGACCTCACCGTCGCCTACGACAGCCTCACCAGCCCCAATGACCCCGACCACACCCTCACGATCCTCACCCCGGCGGACCCCGCCACCACCGCCGCCCTGCGCACCCTCCTCACCGCCCACGCAAACCGCCTGGCCACCACCCGACTTCGCCCCGTCGCCGGGTGACCGACGCGTATCGTCCGCTCCATGAGCACCGCCGCCGACACCACCGCCGTGACGAACCTGATCGCGAAATACGCCGACCTGATCGACACCGGAGACTTCGCCGGCGTCGGCGCGCTGTTCGAGGACGCCGAATTCGTCGGCAACGGCGGATCGGTCCGCGGCAGCGCCGCCATCGAGCGCATGTTCACCAGCCTGGTGATTCGCTACGACGACGGCACCCCACGCACCCACCACGTCACCACCAACATCGCGCTGGAATTCGACGACCCGGCGACCACGGCCACGGCGCGCGCCTACTTCACCGTCTTCCAGGCCCTCCCGGACCTGCCCTTGCAGGCCATAGCCGCGGGCCGCTACCGCGACCGCTTCCAATGCCTCGACGGGCAGTGGCGATTCGCCGAGCGCCGAGTCACGATGCACTTGACGGGCGACCTCAGCCGCCACCTGCGCATGCCGAACGCGGCCACGCGAGACAACCACGGGGCCGGTTAGACCCGCAGCCCCTCGTACAACAGGGTGAGCAACCGGCGCCAGTCGCCGCTACCGGAGCGAATGGTGGCCGACAGCGCGCCGACGACCATGTAGACGTCGGCGACGGACAGGTCCGGGCGCACCGTTCCGGCGGCCCGATCGGATTCGATGAGGGCGCCGATGATCTCGGCGAGCTGTTCCAGGGCCGCACCGCGCGGTTCACTGCCGCGCGATCGGCGGGCGGCTTCGATGGCAGCCGACAATCCGCTGTCGGCCGCCAGGATGGTGCCGACATGGGTCAGGTAGCGCAGCACCGCGCGTCCGGGCTCGGAGCGGTCCAGGCATTCGGTGCGCGCGTACTCCCCGATCTCGGCGAAGCGTTGCGCGGCCGCGGCTTCGATCAGGTCGGCCTGGGTCGGGAAGTGCCGGTACACGGTGCCGATCCCGACACCCGCGGCCCGCGCCACCTCCGGCAGCTGGACCTGGCTTCCCCGCTCCGCGAACAGGTTTCGTGCGGCGTCCAGGATGCGGTCACGATTGCGGGAGGCATCCGCGCGCGGCTTGCGCGACGGTGATGATGGGCTTGACACCTGGGTTCCCTTCCGGCCTACACTCAAAACGGATCCGGATTCCGGTTCCGTTTCTCTTGAGTCGAAGGGTACCACCATGTCCCACAATCGATTTCTGCTGCTCGACGTCGGCGCGGTTCGACCGGGCCGCGTGCCCCTGCCGCCCGCGTTCGCCGTGAAGGCCACCACCGCCGATACCGAAGGCCGCTTCTCACTCCTGGAAGTCACCCTCGCGCACGACATCCCCCGCCACACCCATCATGTGGCCGACGAATGCATCTACGTGCTGGACGGCACGCTCGAAGTGGAATTCGACGACCGGGTCGAGCGCGCCACCGCCGGGATGTTCGTCCTACTCCCACATGGCATTCCGCACGCGCTGCGCCGCGGCTCCGCCCTCCCGCCGCGGCTCATCCAGATCTCGTCACCGGGCGGCTGGGAGTGCTATCTGGAGGATCTGATCGAGGCGGGGCCGACCGTGTTCACCGCGGGCGCCCTCGACCCGGCCAAGATCAACCCCATTGCCGCCGGGCATCGCATCCGGTACGAGGAACCCGCGGTGTGACCGGACCCGATCGCGGGTCCACGGTCTGAACTCGGGAAACACAAAACCCCCGGCTCTGGTAAGAGCCGGGGGCCGAGTTGTGTCTCAACCACACAGTCGGGGTGACAGGATTTGAACCTGCGACCTCTTCGTCCCGAACGAAGCGCGCTACCAAGCTGCGCCACACCCCGTGAAGTGAACCTGCAGTAGCTTAGCGCACCCGTTGTCCAGGTGTTAAATCGGCTGGTCAGGGGGCTAAAGGAGGCGGAAAGTGGCGAAGATTCGGCGGGCTAGATCGGCCGAGACGGAGCGGTCCACGCCGGTGTCGGCGACTATGACCAGGACCAGGGAGCCGCTGGTGGGGCCGGCGCTCACGGCGTACGTGAAGACCGAGAACGTGGTAGCGCAGCCGGCGGGGGCGGTGAGGGTGCCGGTGGTCTCGACGAAGGTGCCGTGGAGGGTGTTGTCGCCGGAGTCCAGGGGTTGGGGGGTGCCCGCTTTCGACGAGGATTGGGTGGACCAGCCGATGCGGGCGGCGTGGGCGCCGATGTCGGTGGCCGCGGCGGTGGCGTCGGAGAGATCGGAGGTGGAGAGAAACATGTTGGTGCGCACATTGTTCGGGCAGTAGTCGACGCCCTCCTGGGCGAAACCGGCGGCGGGGATGTGGTCGGCGTCGGTGCCGTACTTGGCGGTGGAGAGGTCGACGGTCCAGTCCTGGGGGACGTCCCAGGCGGCCTTCAGGTCCTTGGGGACCACCACCTGGTAGCCGGGGATGCGTGGGGTCAGAGTGGAGGCCGGGGCGGTCGTGGAGGTGCGCGGGGCCGTGGTGGTCGGCTCGGCCGACGACGGTGGAGTGGTGGGATCCGGGGTGGAGCCGGAATCGCGCACGACGAACACGATGGCGGCGATGGCGACGATCGCCACCACGACCGCGCCGATGGCCGCCAGCAGCCACAGGCGGCCACGATCGCCGCGCGGGGGTGGATAGGTGCCGGGCAGTGGCGAGCCGGGTGACACGGGGGCGGGGCCGGTGCCGTACGAATTCGCGACTGGTGGAACCGGATTCGGCCCCGAGGCGTAGGGATTGGGGTCGGACGCGTACGGGTTACGGCCGGACGCTTGGGGATTCGGTCCGGAGGCGTGCGGATTCGAACCGGAAACCTGGGGGCTCGGTCCGGATCGGTACGGGTTCGGTTCGGGGGCAGGGGGATTCGGGGTCGGGCGGTACGGCGGCACAGGCGGGGTGGCGGGGCGGTTGTGGACCGGGCCCTGCCACCAGTCGCCGCTGGATGCCGTTCGATCCGGGTCGTCGCCCTGGTCGTCGCGTTCTCCGCTCACCGCAGCCCCCTGTCCGACGAGTCGTGCCGCCTACTGGATCGGGCGGATGCTGGCGAGGATCTTCTTCGCCAAGGTCGCGTCCACCGCCTGCGCGACTCCGGTGTCCGCGGCGATCGTGAACACGAAAGCGCCGCTGTCGCCGGGAAACGCGAAGGTGTAGATCGAGTAGGTCGACGCACAACCCGAGGTCGACGGGGTGGCCGTCCCCTTGGTCTCCAGGTAGACGCCCTGCAACTGTCCGTCCGAGGACTGGAACGACTCGGGTGCGCCGGGCGTGGTGCCGGTGGAGGTGGACCAGCCGATGCGGCCCAGGCGGGTTCCGATGTCGGTGGCGGCCTTGCCCGGATCGGTCTCGTCGGACTGGGTCAGGAAGACGTTGGTGCGCACGTTCTCCGGGCAGTAGTCGACGCCGTCCTGCGCCAGCCCGGCCACCGGAACGGAGTCCGTGCCCTTGCTGAACGAGTCCTGACCGGTGTGGTCCAGCTTCCAGCCCTGCGGAATGTCATAGGCCGCACCGTTGTTCGGGATCGTCACGACCTGATAGCCGGGAATCACCGCGCCGGGCGTATCGGTCGCCTTCGGGGCGGTGGTCTTGCCGGGCGTCGGCTTGCCCGAGGACGGCGGCTTGGCGGTGGTCGAGGTGAGCGCGCTGATCAGCGACGGCGTCGTATTCGACTTGGCCGACGGCGAATTCGAGCCCTTGTTCACCAGCGCGACCACCACCACGGCCGCGACGATCGCCACCACCAGCACGGCGAGCCCGCCGAACAACCACGCCTTGCTCTTACCGCCGCCAGGCGGCGGGGGATACGGCTGCTGACCGTAGCCGGGCGGCTGGGCGAACGCCTGCGTCGGCGGATACTGCGGCGGCGGCGCGTACTGCCCGGCGGGCATCGGCGTGGTCGGCTGATACCCCTGCTGCGGCCACGCCGGCGGCTGATTCGGCTGGGGCGCCGGATATCCCGGCTGTCCCCATCCCGGCTCCTGCGCGGGCGCGCCCTGCCACCAATTCGGATCGGGTTCCGAACCGGCCTCGTCGCGGTGGTTGTCTCCACTGGTCACGATGGCCCCCTGACTGACGACTACATACCGCGCTGTATATCGCGGCAGACGCTCAGGGCATATCGCCGCGGCGGATTCAGTGGGCGACGGCCTCCGAGGACGCGGCCCGGCCGCGCCCCGACTCGGCCACCGGCTTCTTCGGCGGCGCGCCGACCAGCGTCAGCAGCGTCGCCTCCGGGCGGCAGCAGAACCGGTACGGAGCCCACGGCGAGGTGCCCAGACCGGCCGACACGTGCAGCCGGGTGTGCGCGCCCCAACGCGACGCGCCCTTCACCCGGGCCCGGTCGATCCCGCAGTTGGTCACCAGCGCGCCGAAACCGGGCACGCACAGCTGCCCGCCGTGGGTGTGCCCGGCCATCACCAGGTCGTAGCCGTCGGCCGCGAACCGGTCCAGCACCCGCGGCTCCGGCGAGTGGGTGAGCCCGATGCTCAAGTCCGCCAGCGGATTCGGCGCGCCCGCGACGGTCTCGTAGCGGTCCCGCTTCAGGTGCGGGTCGTCCACGCCAGAGGTGGAGATCTTCACGCCCGCCACCTCGATATCGCGGCGCACGTGGGTCAGGTCCAGCCAGCCGCGCTCGGTGAACGCGGCCCGCATGTCCTGCCAGGGCAGCGGCTCGCCGTAGACGCGCTTGTGGTCCTTCTTGAAGTACTTGAGCGGGTTCTTCGGCACCGGCGCGAAGTAGTCGTTCGACCCGAACACGAAAATGCCGGGGCGCCCGAGCAATCCGCCCAGCGCCTGCACCACGGCGGGCACCGACTTCAGGTGCGAGAGGTTGTCCCCGGTGTTCACCACCAGATCCGGTTCCAGTCGATCCAGCTCGCGTAGCCACGCCTGTTTCAACTGCTGCCCGGGCATCATGTGCAGGTCGCTGATGTGCAGCACCCGCAGCGACGGCTTGCCCGGTTCCAGCACCGGCAGCGTCGCCTCCCGCAGGGTGAAGGCGTTGCGCTCGATGAGCGTCGCGTATCCGATTCCGGCGACCGCGGCCCCGGCGGCTCCCAGGGCGGCACGGCTGAGGGCGGTGGTCGAGAAGACGGGCATTTGCCCAGAATAGGCGACCCGACGGAGAAACATCGAGTCAAATGAGCTGGACCACGATAGAAGTCCCTCGTAGCGTGTCGCTCATGTCGGAACTCAAAACCACGCTGCGCACGGATATGACCGCCGCGATGAAGAGCAAGGACGCGCTGCGCCTAGGCACCCTGCGGATGCTGCTGTCGGCGATCCAGAACGCCGAGGTCGCCGGACCCGAGGCGCGCGAGCTCTCCGACCCCGAGATCATCGCCGTCCTGCAGAAGGAGGCGAAGAAGCGCAACGAGGCCGCCGTGGTCTACGAGCAGGCCGGGCGTGGCGAGCTCGCCGCCAACGAGCGCGCCGAGGAATCGATCATCGACGAGTACCTGCCCACCCAGCTCACCGAGGCCGAGGTCGGCGACATCGCCGACACCGCCATCGCGCAGGTCGCCGAGCAGCTGGGCGAGCGGCCGGGCATGCGGCAGATGGGTCAGGTCATGAAGGCCGCGACCGCGCTGGCCGCCGGGCGCGCCGACGGCACCCGGATCTCCGCGGCCGTGAAGGCCCGCCTCTGAGACGGTTACGACGGCGGTTCATGCGGTACCGCTATTAATACGAAAGGCCCGGAGCGGATGACTCGCTCCGGGCCTTTCGTATCCGGCTAGCGCGGGATGGGAATCGGGATCGGGATCGGCGGCAGCGCCGGGATCGTGATGCCCGGCAGCCCCGGCACCGTCGGCGGTGCGTTCGGCGGCGTCGGCACCGGCAGCTGACTGCCGTCGCTGACGTACATGGTGATCACCGAGCCGGGAATCGCCGAGCCATTGGGCGACACGTTCATGACCGTGCCCTTGCCCGCGCCCGGCTGTGTCACCACCGACACCTGGAAGCCCGCGCCGACCAGCGCCGCGTTGGCCTCGGCCTGCTGCATGCCGATCACATCCGGGATCTGCGAGTTGTTCGATCCGCGCACGTACTTGTCGTCGACCGGCGGCAGCGCGGCCGGCGGGAACCGATCGAGCACGTTCTTCATCGCGCCCAGGTACGTGCGGGCCGGCTCGTTACCGCCGTACAGGTTTCCGCTGCCGCAGCTGCGCAGCGGGAACGAGCAGATCTCACCGGGCGTCGGGCTGTCGCCGTAGACGTAGGAGGCGCCCGCGAAACCGTTGGTGAAGGCCAGGAAGGCCGAGGACCGGTGACTCTCGGTGGTGCCGGTCTTCGCCGAGGTCGGAATGTTCCAGCCGACGGAATGCGCGGAACCGGCACCGGTGCCGCTCACCACGTCCTGGCCCAGCGCCACCGCGAGGGTATTCGCCAGACCCGGGTCGACCACCTGCTCACACGCCTGCTGGGTCAGCGGCACCTGCTTGCCGCTGCGGTCGATCACCTCCCGGATCGGGGTGGGCGGGCACCACTTGCCGCCGGAGGCCAGGGTGGCGGCCACATTCGACAGCTCCACCGGGTTGATCGCGACCGGTCCCAGGGTGAACGAGCCCAGGTTCTGATCCTTGATCATGTCCGCGAGGCTCTGGTTCCCGTGGCCGGAGGTGCCGGGCAGGGTGTACGAGCGCATGCCGAGCCGGATCGCCATGTCCACGGTCGGGGCCACGCCGACGGCCTGGATCAGCTTGACGAAGGCAGTGTTCGGCGAGGTGGCCAGCGCCTCGGTCACCGACATCGAACCCTTGTAGGCGCCCGCGTTCTTCACGCAGTACGTCTCGGGCGGGCAGCCGGGCGTGCCGGAGTTACCCATGCCCTTGGCGGAGAAGAACGCCGGAACATCGAGGGTGGCGTTGATGCCCAGGCCCTTCTCCATGGCCGCGGCCGTGGTGAAGATCTTGAAGATCGAGCCCGCGCCGTCGCCGACCATCGAGTACGGCTGCGGCTGCACGGTCTGATGCGCGCCCGCGTCCAGGCCGTAGACGCGGCTCGAGCCCATGGCCAGCAGCGGATGCGAGTCCTGGCCGGGGGCGATGATGTTCATGACCTCGGCGATGTCGTCGAGGTTCGGGTTGGTGTTGGCGGCCAGCGAGTCCCGCACCTGGTCCTGCACGGCCGGGTCCAGGGTGGTCTTGATCAGGTAGCCACCCTTCTCCAGCTGATCGCGGCTGATGCCGGCGTTGGTCAGGTACTGCATCGCGTAGTCGCAGAAGAAGCCGCGGTCGTTGGCCGCGATGCAGCCGCGCGAGAGGCCCTTGGGCTCGGGCAGCACGCCCAGGCCTGTGTCCTTGGCCTTACGGAACTCCTCCGCCCGGCTGGGCACGTTCTGGATCAAGGTGTCGAGCACGGTGTTCCGGCGCTCCAGCACGCCCGTGGGGTTGGTGTACGGGTTCAGCTTGGAGCTGGACTGCACCATGCCGGCCAGCATGGCCGACTGCGTCATGGTCAGGTCCTTGGCGTCCACGCCGAAGTACGTCTGCGCGGCGTCCTGGATGCCGTAGGAGCCGTTGCCGAAGGGCACCAGGTTGAGATACCGGGTGAGGATCTCGTCCTTGGTGAGCCGCTTGTCCAGCGTCAGCGCCATGCGGATCTCACGGATCTTGCGGGCCGGGGTGGTCTCGGTGGCGGCGCGGCGCTCGGCGTCGGTCTTGGCCACCACGAGCAGCAGGTAGTTCTTCACGTACTGCTGGTCGAGGGTCGAGCCACCTTGGGAGACCTGGCCGCCGGAGGTGTTGGTCAGGAAGGCCCGGAAGGTGCCCTGCCAGTCCACACCGTGGTGGTCGGCGAAGCGCTTGTCCTCGACCGAGACCAGGGCCAGCTTCATGTTGTTGGAGATCTTGTCGCTGGGCACCTCGAAGCGGCGCTGCTCGTACAGCCAGGCGAAAGGCGTCCCATTGGTGTCCACCATGGTCGAGACCGCGGGCACGCTGCCCTCGACAAGTTCGGCGGAGACGTTGTCGACGGCGTCGGCGGCCCGGTTGGAGATGAACCCGAAGCCACCGGCCAACGGGAACAGCAATCCGGCCAGCAGCACGGCTGCCAAGACGCACGCGCCTGCCAGTCTCCAGAGCGTTCGTGTGATCGGCACGGGCCCTAGCCTAATTGGCCTTTCGGACACTCGGTGTTCGCCCGCCATGGGTGTCCTTCCGTCCCCACACGGGTGTCCTTTCGTCCCTAAAGGTACGGACTGCCCGGTTCTTGGCAACGAATGCGTGGACGGACGTACCAGAAAATCTCGGGACGGTCTTGCGCAGGCCGCACACCTTTACCTAGATTGAGAACCCAGTGTGATAGAGCTAACACTCAAAGTGGAATGTGGTGCAGAACGCAGTGGGGTTGGGTAACTGCGCGCTGCACTCGCGATTCTGGAGCGCCGTGACCCGGTGTTCGGACTGCAAAGGGGCACACCAAATGCACATGACTACCCCGATCGCTCGATTGGACGTGGAGCAGGCCGAAGCGAGAATCGCCTGGGTTTCCCAGGCCCGATGCAAGGAAGTGGATCCCGACCAGCTGTTCGTGCGTGGCGCGGCACAGCGCAAGGCCGCAACCATCTGCCGGCACTGCCCGGTGCTGATGGAGTGCGGTGCTGACGCCCTCGACAACCGAGTCGAGTTCGGTGTGTGGGGCGGTATGACCGAGCGGCAGCGCCGTGCGCTGCTGAAGCAGCACCCGGAGGTGACGAGCTGGGCGGACTTCTTCCGCGTCCAGCGATCACAGAAGGTAGCGATGTAAGCGAGTATCCCTTACCTAGATCCCCCCTATAAGCAGAACGGATCGAGCCCGCGGGAGCGGGCTCGATCCGTGTCCGGGGTCGGATCGGGCATTTCAAACCAAAGGGTCGAAAGCCGAAAACCGAGCCGAGGGCTCGGCGGGTCCGCGTCAGGCGGGCTTGTCGCCGGCCTCGACGAGCTGGTCACCGACGGCGCGCAGCGCCTCCAGATCGGCCACCTCGAAGGGCAGCGCGGTGACGGCCACGATGGGCACGCTCGGGTGAGCGCCCGTGAACCGGTGCAGCAGATGCTGTTCCCGCTTGGCGGTGGCGGCCCGATGGGCGTGGATGCGCAGCACCGCGGCCGCGAGCGCCTCCGGCGTCTCCACCTCGGGTTCCGGCGTCGCACCGTTCTCGGATTCCGGGACCAGGCGATCCGCAGCGACCTGCGCCTGCTCGGCGGACATCGAGCTCAGGACCGGGTGGGTGCGGTTGAGCACCAGTCCGGCCATCGGCATCTTGTCGGTCGAGAGCCGGTCCACGAAGAAGCTGGCCTCACGCAGCGCGTCCGGTTCGGCCGCGGCCACCACCAGGAAGTGGGTGCCCGGCCGGGACAGCATCGCGTAGGTGCGGTCGGCCCGATCCTGGAAGCCGCCGAACATGGATTCCAGTGACTGCAAGAAGACACTGGCGTCTTTGAGAAGCTGGCCGCCGACGATGGTCGAGACACCGCGCAGGGCGAGGCTCATGGCGCCCGCGACGAACTTCCCGACGCCGCGGCCCGGGGCCATGATGACCCGGATCATCTTGCCGTTGAGGAAGTTGCCCAGCCGCTTCGGCGCGTCCAGGAAGTCCAGGGCGTTCCGCGAGGGCGGGGTGTCGACCACGATCAGGTCCCACTCCCGCTTGGCGGCGAGCTGCCCGAGCTTCTCCATGGCCATGTACTCCTGCGTGCCACCGAAGGAGGACGCCACGGTCTGGTAGATCGGGTTGGCGAAGATCTGCTCGGCCTTGTCCGGGGTGGTGTGCTCGAGCACCATGTCGTCGAAGGTGCGGCGCATGTTCAGCATCATGGCGAACAGTTCGCCCTCGGCCTCCGGCCCCAGCTCGACCTTCTGCGGCACATTGCCCAGATCGCTGACGCCCAGTGACTGGGCCAGGCGGCGGGCCGGGTCGATGGTCAGCACCACGACCTTGCGGCCGGCCTCGGCCGCGCGCAGCGCGATGGCCGCGGCCGTGGTGGTCTTGCCGACGCCGCCGGAACCGCAGCACACCACGATCCGCGCCGACGGGTCGGCGATGATCTTCGAGATATCCAGGGGCACAGTGCCTGCCGGAACGACCATGACTAGCGAACCCCCTGCGCGCTCAAGACTTCGGCCAGCTCGTAGAGCCCGCCCAGATCCATGCCGTCGGTGAGCGACGGCAGGTACAGCCGCGAGATGTCGAGCTGGGACAGCTCGGCGGCGCTCTCGTCCTGGGCGGCCAGGCGTGCGGAGTGCTCGACGGTCTCGGTGATCAGGCCCTGGAAATCGGCCTCGGACAAGGTGACTCCGGCCTCGGCGAGCCCGGCCTTCAGGGCGTCGACGTCGACCTCGCCGAGGGCGGCCCGTTCGCGCACGTTGCGCGGCAGGTAGCCCTCGCTGGCCCGGTTCACGATGACCGTGCCGATGTTCAGGTCGTTGGCGGTGAGCTCGGCGACCGCGTCGGCGGTCTCCTGCACCGGCAGCGCCTCCAGCAGCGTGACCAGGTGGATCATGGTCTGCTCGGAGTGCAGCAGCTTGGACACGCCTTCGGCCTGCGAGGCGATCGGCCCGCCGCCGGCGATGTCGGCCATGGCCTGGGTGACGTCCAGGAAGCTGGCGATCCGGCCGGTCGGGGGCGCGTCGATGACGATCTCGTCGAAGGCGGGCTTGCCGGACTTGTCGGCCCGCACCGCGCATTCCTTGATCTTGCCGGTGAGGATGACGTCCCGCAGGCCCGGCGCGATGGTGGTGACGAACTCGATGGCCCCGACCCGGCGCATGGCCCGGCCGGCGAAGCCCAGGTTGTAGAACATGTCGAGGTATTCCAGGAAGGCGTGCTCGACGTCGAGGGCCAGCGCCATCACCTCGCCGCCGCCGTCCGCGGTGGCGATGCGAGTCTCGGTGGGCGGCAAGGGCGGCAGATCGAACAGCTGCGCGATGGACTGTCTGCCCTCGACCTCGACCAACAGCACCCGGCGCCCCCCGGCGGCCAGTGCCAGCGCGAGCGCCGCGGCGACCGTCGACTTCCCGGTGCCCCCCTTCCCGGATACGTAATGCAGGCGGGCCTTGTCCGCCCGCTCCGGCCAACCTGCCTCGACCCCCGGCTCAACCGAAACGGGCACTGCTATCGGTACTCCCACGCTCGCGAGCCTATAACTCGTTCCGTATTCCTGCCCACAGGCGCGACAAACTGTCTGATACACCACTTCTGGTTCGCGGCCCGCCTCGGCCTGGACTGCGCTCCGCCTCCCCGCGCTTGGAGCGGAAACGGGAGCGGAGCGGAGGAGCGGAGGAGGGAAGGCCGAGGTTACGAGGGCCGCGAACAGCCGTAGCGAAGCGGAGGCAGATGGGGTGCAGCACTGGGGGAACGCGGCCGGGGCTACTCTCAGCGCATGAGTGAAGTGACCGTGTGGGAGTACGCGACGGTGCCCCTGTTGACCCATGCCACCAAGGCCATCCTCGACCAGTGGGGTTCCGACGGCTGGGAACTCGTCACCGTGCTGCCCGGACCGACCGGTGAACAGCACGTCGCCTACCTGAAGCGGGCGAAGAACTGATGACCTGGGCCGAGAACCTGAAGGAGCTCGGACTCGAACTGCCGGTCGCGCCGAAGCCGGTCGCGGTGTACGTGCCGGGCGTCCGGACCGGCAACTACGTCTACACCTCCGGCCAGCTGCCGTTCGTCAACGGCGAACTGCCGCTGACCGGCAAGCTCGGCGCCGAGATCACCATCGAGCAGGGCGCGGAGATGGCCAAGCTGGCCGCGCTCAACGCGCTCGCGGTGGTGCACGACCTGGTCGGCCTCGACAATGTCGTGCGCATCGTCAAGGTGGTCGGCTTCGTGGCCTCGGCGGCGGGTTTCAACAGTCAGCCGCTGGTCATCAATGGCGCGTCCGAGCTGCTGGGCGCGGTCCTCGGCGAGGCCGGGGTGCACGCCCGCTCCGCGGTCGGAGTCAACGAGCTGCCGCTGAACACCCCGGTCGAGGTGGAGCTCATCGCCGAGGTGCGATAACCCCGAAATGCTTGGGGCACAGTCGAAAGCGTGATGCGTCCAACACTGGACGCATCACGCGCGGTGCATTAGGACGGAAAAGTATGACGCTCACCCACCCCGCGTACGAACAACTGCGGCAAGTGACTCCGTCCGCCGCCGTCGTCCTGGCCGACAACCCCAGCGGAATGACATTGCAGGGCACCAACACCTGGCTGCTCCGCGCCCCCGGCGCCACGGAATACGTTGTGGTGGACCCGGGTCCGAAGGATCGCAAGCACACCGAGGCGCTGGTCCGCGCGACCGGCGGCGAGATCGTGCTGACCCTGATCACCCATGAGCACGCGGATCACACGGGCGGCATCGACCACCTGGTGAAGGCCACCGGAACCCCGGTGCGCGCCAAGGGCTCCGACTTCCTGCGCGGCTCGGGCACGGTCCTGGCCGACGGTGAGGTCATCGAGGCGGCCGGCGTGCGCATCACCGTGCTCGCCACCCCCGGTCACACCGGGGATTCCCTGAGTTTTCTGGTCGACGGCCCGGACGACGAGCGAGTCCTGCTCACCGGCGACACCGTCCTGGGGAGTGGGACCACGGTCCTCGAATCCTCCGACGGCGCGCTGGCCGCGTACCTGGATTCGCTGAATCGCCTGGTGTCGGTGGCTCCCGGCCGCACCCTGCTCCCGGCGCACGGCCCGGACCATCCGGATGCCGAACCGGTCATCCGCTACTACATCGCGCACCGCGAGGAGCGCCTGAACCAGGTGCGCGCGGCGCTGGAGAAGCTGGGCCCCAACGCCAAATCCCTGCAGATCGTCGCCGAGGTCTACGCCGATGTCGACAAGCGGCTCTGGCCCGCCGCGCGCAGTTCGGTGAAAGCCCAGCTGGCCTACCTGCGTTCGCAGGGCTAGGCACACGGATCGCACGGAAACGCGAAAGGATCGGGCACCGCTACGGAGGTGATGCCCGATCCTTCGACGTATTCGTTTGTCCGTCTCGCGTCAGCGAGCGCGGCGCGCCAGTCGCTCCGAGTCGGAGATCAGCACGCTCTTGCCCTCGAGCCGCAGCCAGCCGCGGTGCGCGAAGTCGGCCAGGGCCTTGTTCACGGTTTCGCGGGAGGCGCCGACCAGCTGGGCGATCTCTTCCTGGGTCAGGTCGTGGGTCACCCGCAGGGCGCCCGCTTCCTGGGTGCCGAAGCGCTGGGCGAGCTGCAGCAGCGCCTTGGCGACACGACCCGGCACGTCGGTGAAGATCAGGTCGGCCAGGTTGTTGTTGGTGCGCCGCAGGCGGCGGGCGAGCACCCGCAGCAGCTGCTCGGCGATCTCCGGACGCTGGTCGATCCACGCCTTGAGCGCGTCCCGGTCCATGGTGACGGCTCTGACCTCGGTGACGGTGGTGGCCGTCGAGGTCCGCGGGCCCGGGTCGAAGATCGAGAGCTCGCCGAACATGTCGGACGGGCCCATGATCGTCAGCAGGTTCTCCCGGCCGTCGGGGGAGCGGCGGCCGATCTTCACCTTGCCCGAGGTGATGATGTACAGCCGGTCGCCGGGCTCACCCTCGTTGAAGATGACGTGGCCGCGCGGAAAATCAACGGGCTGTAGTTGTTTGGCGAGAGCGGCCACCGCGGTGGGCTCGACGCCTTGGAAGATGCCTGCTCTGGCGAGGGCCTCGTCCACGAATGTGCTCCTTATGGGAAATGGCTCTGTCCTGGACCGAAACGACTCGGCCGACAGTGCAGTCTACTTTGCATTACCGCCGGGTAGTGATAGACACCACGCGCCGAGCTGATACTCGGATACGCGGAGCCCCAGTACGCGACACACAACGCAACGTGCGACACGCTTCATACGAATCTACGACACGCCGTGAGACCGGCGTCATGAAGATCGTAAAAAGTGGTCCGGGGCTCGAAGCCACCGGACCACCCGACCGCCGACCCGCCCGGGTCAGCTGGCCTGCGCGACGTCCATTCCCTTGGCCGCGGGCCGGGCCCGCCGGGGCCGCGCGGCGGCGGCCGGCAATCCCAGCTTGGTCAGATCGCTGACCTCGGCATTCGTGGCTCGATCGAGGTACTGCTGGACCTCCGGGTCGGGTTCGAGCAACTTGCGCAGTCGATTCTCGACCCGTTCCATCACCAACGCGAACAGCATCAGCGCTATCGGAAACAGCACCACAGCGAGTCCTTGCATAGGCAGCAGTAAACACGCCGAAGGTCTCAGATGGAACACGGGAGGCCCGCTGGCCGGTTGTGACGGAGTGCGGGTTCCGTAAGGTGGACGCGTGCGTGTCACTGAATCCAACGCGGCCCTGAGCGGGGCAGACCCGGATAATTCGGGCCTCGCGACAGCGAAATCGGACGCTGCCACGGTTCCTGCCGAGGCCGCGGTCGTTGTCGCGGATGCGCCATCGTTCACGCGCCCGGCCAAAGCGCGCAAGCGCGACAAAGAGACTCGGACCGGCCTGGTCAGGCGCGCGCGGCGGATGTATCGGGAAATGACACGGGAGTTCCCGGACGCGCACTGTGAGCTTGATTTCACTACGCCGCTCGAATTGGCGGTCGCCACAATTCTTTCCGCGCAGTGCACCGATGTGCGGGTGAACCAGACCACACCGGCATTGTTCGTGAAGTACCGCAGCGCACGCGATTACGCCGAGGCCAATCGCGCCGAGCTGGAGGAGTACATCCGGCCGACCGGCTTCTATCGGAACAAGACCAATTCGCTGATCGGGCTCGGCCAGGAACTGGTCGAGCGATTCGACGGAGAACTGCCCGGCACCCTGGACGAGCTCGTCACCCTGCCCGGGATCGGGCGCAAGACCGCGAATGTCGTTCTCGGCAATGCCTTCGGGGTCCCCGGCATCACCGTCGACACCCACTTCGGGCGGCTGGTGCGGCGCTGGGGCTGGACCGCCGAGGAGGATCCGGTCAAGGTCGAGCACGCCGTCGGCGCGCTGATCGAGCGCCGGGACTGGACCATGCTCTCGCACCGGGTGATCTTCCACGGCCGCCGCGTCTGCCATGCCCGCAAGCCCGCGTGCGGCGCCTGCCTGCTGGCCAACGACTGCCCGTCCTTCGGGACCGGGCCGACCGATCCGGCCGAGGCCGCCAAACTCGTGAAGGGCCCGGAGACCGAGCACCTTCTCGAACTGGTCGGCCTGTGAGCGCCGAGGCGACGCGGGGCAACACCTGGTGGCGCTGGGTCCTGGTGGCGGTGATCGTCGCCGTGGCGGCCGTCGTCGCGCTGTGGCCGCAGCTCACCCGCACCGATGACAAGAGCACCGCCACCGGGTCGACCACCGTCCCCGCCGAACCGGCGGTCGCCGAGGCAGATCGGGCCGCGGCCGCGCTGGCGTCCTGCCCGCTGCCCACCGGCGCGCCCGTCGGCGACACCCCGCTGCGCGGCATCACCCTGGACTGCCTGGCCGACGGCAAGCCCGTGGACCTGGTCGCGGCGCTGGCGGGCAAGCCCGCCCTGATCAACCTGTGGGCCTACTGGTGCGGCCCGTGCGCGGAGGAACTGCCCCTGCTGCAACAGTTCTCGCAGCAGGCGGGGAACGCGCTCACCGTGCTGACCGTGCACAGCGATCCCGGCACCGGCAAGGCGCTGTCGCGGCTGAGCGGGCTGGGCATCCACCTGCCGGGTGTCGTGGATCCGAACTCCAAGGTCCGCGCCGCCGTCGGAGCGCCCGCCGTGCTGCCGATCTCGGTGCTGTTGCGCGCGGACGGCACCGTTGCCAAAGTCGTGGTGCGCCCGTTCCGCAGCGTCGAGGACATATCCGATACCGTCGCGGCCGAATTGGGAGTCCGGGCGTGAGCGCGGCCGGTCCGCGGTTTTCGGTGAGGGTGTGGTGATGAGACTCGAGGCGTCCAGCAATGGGATTCCGGCCTGGCTACGCGGGGTGGCCGAGCATGATCCGGCCGACCCCACCGGCGTGAACCCGGTCCTGCGCCGCAGCGCCATGCGGCGCTTCGCCGCCGCCGCGACCCGGCCCCGGGACGCGGCCGTGCTGGTGCTGTTCGGCGGATCCCCGGAGGCGGATCCCGCTACGCCGGGCGGACTTCCGGCCGACGCCGACGTGCTGCTCACCCAGCGTGCCGCCACCCTGCGTCAGCACAGCGGCCAGGTGGCGTTCCCCGGCGGCGGGGTGGAGCCGCAGGACGACGGCCCGATCAGCACCGCCCTGCGCGAGGCCAACGAGGAGACCGGCCTCGATCCGGCGAGCGTGGAGCCGCTCGCGGTGCTGCCCAAGATCTTCGTGCCGCCGTCGCGGTTCGATGTGACGCCGGTGGTCGCCTATTGGCGCACGCCCGGCGCGGTAGGCGTGGTGAGCGAGACCGAGGCGGCCCGGGTGGCGCGGGTGCCGGTGACGGAGCTCATCGATCCGGCCAATCGTTTCGTGGTGCGGCATCCGCTGGGTTATATGGGCCCGGCGTTCACCGTGGACGGAATGCTGGTGTGGGGGTTCACCGCCGGCGTGCTCGCCGGACTGCTGGCGGTATCCGGGTGGGAACACGAATGGGACCATCACGATGTACGTGATCTGCAGGCCTCGCTGGCCGCGGTAGGGATGACATTATGAGCGCCTCTGGCTGGCTCGACCTCGGCATCATCATTCTGGCGTTGCTCGCGGCCACCTCCGGGTGGCGGCAGGGCGCGGTCGCCTCGGCGCTCGCCTTCCTGGGCGTCATCCTGGGCGCGGTGGCCGGGATCCTGATCGCGCCGCACATTCTGAAGCACCTCAGCGAGGGCCGGACGCGGGTGCTGGTGGGCGTGCTGCTCATCGTGGCGCTGGTGATCATCGGCGAGGTCGCGGGCATGGTGCTCGGGCGGGCCGCGCGCGGCGGCATGCGGGATCCGTTCACCCGCAGCGTGGACAGCGTGGTGGGCGCGGGCCTGCAGGCGGTGGCGGTGCTGGCCACCGCGTGGCTGCTGGCGCTGCCGCTGACCAACTCCTCGCAGCCGGGCATCGCGGCCGCGGTCACCAACTCCCAGGTGCTGCGCAATGTCGACCATGTCGCGCCGGACTGGCTGCGGCGGGTGCCGACCGACTTCTCCAACCTGCTCAACACCTCCGGGCTGCCGGACGTCATCGGCCCGTTCGGGCATGTCCCGATCACCGCGGTGGAGCCGCCCGACGCCAGCGTGCTGCAGCTGCCCATCGCCCAGCAGTTGCAGGGCAGCGTGCTGCGCATCCGCGGCATCGCGCCCAGTTGCCAACGGCAGCTGGAGGGTTCGGGCTTCGTGGTGGCCCCGGAGCGGGTCATGACCAACGCGCACGTGGTGGCGGGCACCAACAGCGTCAGCGTGGACACCGCGCGCGGCGCGCTGCCGGCGACCGTGGTGCTCTTCGATTCGCAGAAGGACGTCGCGATCCTCGCGGTGCCGGGCCTCAACGCCCAGCCGCTGGCGCTGGCCCCGAAGGACGCCGGCACGGGCGAGAGCTCCATCGTGCTCGGTTACCCCGGCGGCGGGCGCTACACGGCCAGCGCGGCCCGGGTGCGCGAGACGCTGAACCTCAAGGGCCCCAACATCTACCGCGACGCCGACGTCAAGCGTGAGGTGTACACCATCCGCGGTCAGGTCCGGGCCGGTAACTCGGGCGGTCCGCTGGTGGACACCGACGGCCGGATCCTGGGCGTGGTGTTCGGCGCGGCCGTCACCGACGACGACACCGGGTACGTGCTGACCCTCGACGAGGTGAAGCCGGAACTGGATGCGGCGTCGAACCAGTCGACGGCCGTCGGCACCGGCAGCTGCGTGCTGAGCTGATCGAGACCGAAAGCGGCCCCCGGCGAACTGATTCGCCGGGGGCCGTTGTCGGTGGTGGGCCGGTCAGGCCAGCAGTTTCGCGATCTCCGCGGTCACCGGTTCCGGATTCTCCTGGTGCGCATAGTGACCCGCGCCGGGAATCTCGACCAGCCGCCGCTCCGGCGACAGCTGCCGTCCCCGGTGGATGGTGCCGGGCAGGATATAGGGGTCGCGGTCGCCGTACATCGCCAGGGTCGGCACCCGCACGGGCTCGCTCATGGCGGACATGAATCGCCGTCCGTCGGGCCGCCATTGGCTGCGGAAGGCCCAGCGCTGGTATTCCAGCGCACAGTGCGCGGCACCGGGGATCCGGATGGCGGTGCGCATGCGGCGGGCGGTGTCGGCGAATTCCTCGGTGGCCGAGAACCGTTCGCTGACCCGGTCGCGCAGCTGGAGTTCGATCTCGATGCCGTCGTCGCGGGTGAGCCGATGCTCGGGCAGGCGCGGCAGCTGGTAGCGCAGGAAGCCGGGCAGCCAGGCCGAGCGTTGCGCGTCGTCGCGCAGCACGGCTCTTTTCAGCGCCACCGGGTGCGGGGAGCTGATCAGGGCGATGGACCGCACCACCCGGGGGTGCAGGACCGCGGTGGCCCAGCACACCAGCCCGCCCTCGGCGTGCCCGACCAGGGTGGCCTCGGTGTGCCCGAGGGCCCGGACCAGTCCGGCCACGTCACCGGCGAGGGTCCAGCCGTCGTAGCCGCGCGGCGGCTTGTCGGTGTCGCCGTAGCCGCGCAGGTCCACCGCGACGGCGCGGTAGCCGCGCGCGGCCAGCCCGGTCAGCTGATGCCGCCACGACCACCAGAAATCGCCGAAACCGTGCAGCAACAGCACCAGCGGCGTGCTGGTTCCGGGCTGGGCGGGTTCGGGCGCGGCCTCGACGACGTGGAAGCGAATGCCGTTGGCGCGCACGTCGCGATGGGTCCACGGCCCGTCATAGCGGACTGCGGACGGATCCGGCTGCGATTTCGACGACACGCCGAAGGAGCGTAATCGAAGGTCTAGGTCCGGGGCTTGCCGACTGCCGTGGCGTCCACCGCGTGCTCGTCGGAGTGGCTGAAGCTGCTCGACAGCAGTGTCTGGGTCTCCTTCAGCGAGCCGATGGTCTTCTCCGGCGCGCGCAGTTTGCGCACCTTGAGGTAGCCGAGCAGCGCGAAGGCCGCGACCGCCGCGATCATCAGCAGGAACACCACCAGGAACGCGGCCCAGCGGTACAGCCACACGTCGAGCAGTTCGGCGAGGAAGAAGAAAAAGAAGAAGGAGCTGAAGAGCAGGATGGTCAGCGCCAGGATGAAGAAGACGCTGCCCTGCAGGCCCTTCTTGATCTCGCCGGTGACCTCGGTCTTGGCGAGCTCCACCTCGGCGCGCACCAGGGTCGACATCTGCTCGGTAGCGTCGCGGACCAGACTGCCGATGGTGGCCGACTGATGGGCGTCGATATCGGACAACGGAATCGAGGTGACGGTGCGGGTGCGGTTCCCGTCGTAGCCGTTACCGCCCTGTGTGAAGCTCAATTGCTCGACCCTTCTCCATGTCCCGGTAGTACGTTCCGGTGTCACTCTTGACTTTGCAGTGCGCGCTCGTCACGTCGTGCCTGGTGAGCACGGCCACGACGCAACAGTAGCGCCGAACCGGCCAGGGAAGCCGCCAAAGACGTGAGCAACACAGCCGCTTTCGCGAGTTCTGCCGCCGACCCGTCGCCGACGTCTTCCAAGGCCAGTTCTGCCACCAAGAGGCTAACGGTGAAGCCGATCGCGCCCAGTACCGACAGGGCGAACATATCCCGATACCCGAGATCTCCCGGTCGTTCGGCGATCCTCAACCGCACGGCGAGCCAACTGAATCCGAAGATACCGACTGTCTTGCCGACCAGTAGACCCAGGATGATGGCCAGCGACATCCGGTTGGTGAACAGCTGCGACAGCACGGCCGAATCCAGCGGGACGCCGGAGGCGAACAGCGCGAACAGCGGCACGCACAGCGCCGCGGAGATGGGCTGGAAGAAGTGCTCGAGCCGGGCGGCGGGCACACAGTGCTCGTCCTCGCCGGGATCCGGGCGCACCCGGGTGAGCAGGCCGCACGCGACGCCCGCCAGGGTGGCGTGAATCCCGGCCTCGTGCAGGGCGTACCAGGAGAGCAGGCCCAGCGGCACATAGAGGAACGGGGTGCCGATCCGGAACCGCTGGCCCAGCGCCCAGCCCGCGAAGCACAGGAAGGCGATCAGCAGCCACAGCATCTTCAGGGTGGTGGTGAACAGCACCGCGATCAGGATGATGGCGATCAGGTCGTCCACCACGGCGAGGCTGAGCAGGAACACCCGGGCGCCGGCCGGGATCCGCGACCCGGTCATGGCCAGCACCGCCAGCGCGAAGGCGATGTCGGTGGCGACCGGGATGGCCCAGCCGCGATCCATGCCCTCCACGCCGTGCCCGACCACCATGGCGATGACCGCGGGCATGATCACGCCGCCGATCGCGGCCACGATGGGCAGGGTGGCGCGTTTGCGATCGGCGAGCTCGCCGACCACCAGCTCGCGTTTGAGCTCCAGGCCGGCGACGAAGAAGAAGATGGCGAGCAGGCCGTCCTTGGTCCAGTCGGCCAGCGTGAGGTCCAGGTGGAGGGCGGGAATCGCGAGCTTGGTGTCGACCATGGTGGTGTAGCTCGCGCCCCACGGCGAGTTGACCCAGATGAGCGCGCTCGCGGCGGCGATGAGAAGGAGTGCGCCACCGAAGGTTTCGGTTCTCAGATAGCGCGTGAGCTCCGATCGGACCTGAGTGATCACCGGGTGCACCTTTCAGCCGTACGTTCGACAGAACAGCGGCGTGCACACCACTGACGGGATCAACGGCACAACCGCATGCCGACCAGACTTCCCGGCACACCTTTTGCGCAATTCTAACGGTTTGCCCGGAACTTCTTGACCATCCCACAGCTGCGAGGCCCCCCGATCAGCGATCGGAGGGCCTCACGCGGGGTGCTACCGGTTACGCCTTGCCGGCCCGGATGGCCTCGAAGACGTTGGGGTCCACCAGGGTTGAGGTGTCGCCCAGTTCGCGGCCCTCGGCGACATCGCGCAGCAGGCGGCGCATGATCTTGCCCGAGCGGGTCTTGGGCAGCTCCGGCACCACGTGGATCTCCCGCGGGCGCGCGATGGGGGAGATCTCACGGGAGACCTCGGCCTTGAGCTCGGTGATCAGATCCGCGCCGGTGTCCTTGGCCTCGGCGGTCAGGATCACGAACGCCACGATGCCCTGGCCGGTGGTGTCGTCGGACGCGCCGACCACCGCCGCCTCGGCCACGCCCGAGTGTCCGACCAGCGCGGACTCCACCTCGGCGGTCGAGATGCGGTGGCCCGACACGTTCATCACGTCGTCGACGCGGCCGAGCACCCACAGGTCCCCGTCCTTGTCGAGCTTCGCGCCGTCGCCGGCGAAGTACCAGCCCTTCTCGGCGTAGCGGGACCAGTAGGTGTCCACGTAGCGGTCGTTGTCGCCCCAGATGCCGCGCAGCATGGACGGCCACGGCTCGTCGAGCACCAGGTACCCGTTGGCCTCGGTCTCGCCCAGCTGGACCGGATTGCCCTCCTCGTCAACGACTTTCGCGGAGATACCGGGCAGCGGGGTCATGGCCGCGCCCGGCTTGGCCGAGGTGACGCCGGGCAGCGGGGAGATCATGATGGCGCCGGTCTCGGTCTGCCACCAGGTGTCCACGATGGGAGTCTTGTTGCCGCCCACCACGTCCCGGTACCAGCGCCAGGCCTCGGGGTTGATCGGCTCACCGACCGAGCCCAGCAGCCGCAGGCTCGACAGGTCGTGGGCGTCGGGGATCTCGCGACCCCACTTCATGAAGGTGCGGACCAGCGTCGGCGCCGTGTAATAGATGCTGACGCCGTACTTCTCGATGATCTGCCAGTGCCGGTGCTCGTCCGGGAAGTTCGGGGTGCCCTCGTAGACGATCTCGGTGGCGCGGTTGGCCAGCGGGCCGTACACGATGTAGCTGTGCCCGGTCACCCAGCCGATGTCGGCGGTGCACCAGTACACGTCCTGGCCCGGCTTGTGGTCGAACACCTGGTGGTGGGTGTACGCCGCCTGGGTCAGGTAGCCGCCGGAGGTGTGCAGGATGCCCTTGGGCTTCCCGGTGGTGCCGGAGGTGTAGAGGATGAACAGCGGGTGCTCGGCGTCGAAGGCCTGGGCCTCGTGTTCGGGGGAGGACAGCGCGACCGTCTCGTCCCACCACAGGTCGCGGCCCTCGGTCATCTCGGTGTCGAGGCCGGTGCGGCGCACCACGAGCACGTGCTCGACGGTCGAATCGCCCTCGGCGAGCGCCTCGTCCACGGCCGCCTTGAGCGGGGCCGCGGCGCCGCGCCGCCACTGGCCGTCGGTGGTGATGACCAGCTTGGCCGCGGCGTCGTCGACGCGCTGGCGCAGGGCGCTGGGCGAGAAGCCCGCGAACACCACCGAATGGGTCAGGCCCAGGCGGGCGCACGCCAGCATCGACACGATGGCCTCGGGGACCATCGGCATGTAGATGGCGACCCGGTCGCCGGCGACCAGGCCCAGGCCGGTCAGGTAGTTGGCGGCCTTCGACACCTCGGCCAGCAGGTCGGCGTAGGTGAGGTCGCGGGAATCGCCCGGCTCGCCCTCCCAGTGGATGGCGACCTGATCGCCGTGCCCGTCGAGCACGTGCCGGTCCACACAGTTGTAGGCGACGTTCAGCTTGCCGTCGGCGAACCACTTGGCGAAGGGGGCGTCGGTCCAGTCCAGCACCTGGGTGAAGGGCTGATGCCAGTGCAGGCGCTGCGCCTGCTCGGCCCAGAAGTCCTCCCGGTCGGACTGGGATCGAGCATAAAGAGAGGCGTCGCCATTGGCGGCGGCCGCGAACTCAGCGCTGGGCGGATAGGCATCCAGGTGGTCTGCGGATGTCTCGGTCATCTCGTCTCTTCTTCTCTCGCGTGCAAGCCGCGTGGGTGACGACGGCCACGTCCGACCCTAACCGACTGTGACCTGGGCCGGGCTTCGCTGTCTCGATCGGTGGGGCGGCCCCGGGGACACACGGTGATGCGATCCCCTGACAAGGGCGGTGAGGGTCACTACTGTCCCTGTCACCGACAGCGGCTCGAGGCGGGAGAACGCGTTGAGAATCAGAGGGATCGCCGTGCTGGCCGCCGTACTCGCGCTGATCGCGGGCGCGAGCCTGACCGGATGCGCCGTCACTCCGGCCTACGGCGACATGATCGCCGTCAACGGCAGCGAACCGCAGAATCCGCTGATCCCGTCCAATACCAACGAGAACGGCGGCGGGCGCATCGTCGACCGGCTGTTCGCGGGACTGCGCTACATCGACCAGCGCGGCGCGCTGCACGACGAGGTGGCCGAATCCATCGACACCACCGACCAGCAGCACTACCGGATCACACTGAAGCCCGGGTGGACCTTCGGCGACGGAACACCCGTCACCGCACACTCTTTCGTGGACGCCTGGAACTACGGGGCGCTGGTCACCAACGCGCAACTGCAGAGCTACACCTACGGGCCGATCGCGGGATTCGCGGACGTGCAGGCGGATCCGCCACGCGCGCAGACCATGTCGGGGCTGAAGGTGGTCGACGACCTGCACTTCACCGTCGACCTGGTGGCGCCCACCATCGACTTCCGGACCCGGCTGGCCTACGCGCCGTTCTATCCGCTGCCCACCATCGCTTTCAAGGACATGAAGGCCTTCGGGGAGCACCCGATCGGCAACGGCCCCTACCGATTCGCCGACGGCAATGCCTGGCAGCACGACGTCCAGCTCACCGTGGTGCCCAACGAGAGCTACCGGGGTGGGCGGCCGCCGCGCAACAAGGGCCTCACCTTCGTGTTCTACTCCAACTTCGACGCCGCCTACTCGGATCTGCTGGCCGACAACCTCGACGTGCTCGACACCATCCCCGACAGCGCCATCGCCGTCTACAAACACGATCTCGGCGACCGCGCGATCGAGGCCCCGACCGCGCAGAACCAGTGGCTCGGATTCCAACCCAACATGGCGCATTTCGGCGGCGAGGAGGGACGGCTGCGCCGACAGGCGCTCTCGATGGCCATCGACCGCGCGCAGATCGGGCGGAAGATCTTCCACGGCACCCGCATTCCCGCTCGCGACTTCACCTCCGCGGTGCTGCCCGGCTACAACCCGGACCTGCCCGGCTCGAACGTCCTCGACTACAACCCGGCCGAAGCGGCCCGGCTGTGGAGCCAGGCCGACGCCATCGCGCCCTGGAGCGGGCGCTTCGAGATCGCCTACAACGCCGACGGCGGCCACCAGTCCTGGATCGACGCCCTGGCCAACAGCATTCGCAACACGCTGCACATCGACGCGGTCGGCGCGCCCTACCCGACCTTCAAGCAACTGCGCGACCAGATCGTGCACCGCACCATCGGCAAGGCCTTCCGCTACGGCTGGCAGGGCGACTACCCGACCATGCTGCAATTCCTCGAACCCGGCTTCGTGACCGGCTCGGAGACCAACGACGTCGACTACAGCAACCCGGAATTCGACCGGCTGCTCACCGCCGCCGAAGCCGCCCCCACCGAACAGGAATCGTGGAAGCTGGTGGGGCAGGCCCAATCCGTGCTGCTGCACGACCTGCCCACCATCCCGGTCTTCGACTACATCAACTCCGCCGGCTACTCCAAACGCGTCCGCAATGTGGTCATGACCTGGAACGGCCTGGCCGACTTCGAGAACATCGAGCTGAGGTGACCTGATGGCCTGGTACATAGCGCGGCGGCTGCTGCAGATGATCCCGGTGTTCTTCGGCGCGACACTGCTCATCTACTTCCTGATCTGGAAGGTCACCGGCGGGTCGGTCACGGCGCTGGCCGGGCAGCGCACGCTGACACCGGCGCTGGAAGCGCAACTGAAAGCGCAATACGGTCTGGACAAACCGTTCTGGTGGCAATACCTGCACTACCTGAAGGGCATCGTCACCCTCGACTTCGGCACCTCGTACTCGGGACGGCCCGTACGTGAAGTGCTCGCCCGCGCCTTCCCGATCACCTTTCGGCTGGCGCTGCTCGCGGTGTTCTTCGAGGCCGTGTTCGGCATTGCGTTCGGCGTGATCGCCGGACTGCGCAAGGGCGGCTGGTTCGACTCCACCATGCTGGTGCTCAGCCTGCTCGTGATCGCCATGCCCATCTTCGTGATCGGATTCCTGGCCCAGTTCCTGTTCGGCGTCACCTGGCATCTCGCGCCCGTCACCGTCGGGTCCGACGTGAGCATCCCGCGGCTCGTCCTGCCCGCGCTGGTCCTCGCCTCGCTGTCCTTCGCCTATGTGCTGCGGCTGACCCGGAACTCGGTGGCGGAGAACAAGGACGCCGACTTCGTGCGCACTGCCACCGCCAAGGGCCTGCCGCGGCGGCGGGTGGTCTTGGTGCACATCCTGCGCAACTCGCTGATCCCGGTGGTCACCTTCGTCGGTGCCGACCTGGGCGCGCTCATGGGCGGGGCCATCGTCACCGAGGGGATCTTCAATATCCCCGGCGTCGGCGGCACCCTCTACCAGGCCGTGGTGCGCGGTGAGGCGCCGACCGTGGTGTCCTTCGTGACCGCGCTCATCGTCATCTTCCTGCTCTCCAACCTGATCGTGGACCTGCTCTACGCCGTGCTCGACCCGCGGATCCGCTATGCCTGACGGGAGCGCCGACATGCCCGAAACCTCACCGCCCCGGCGTGATCCGCGACCCGGTCAGGAACGCTGGGTGGCGCCGCCCGACGCCGTCGAAGTGGTCGCCACCGACCGGGTCGACGTGCACGGCGCGCCCGCCGGATTCTGGGGCTCGGCCTGGCGGCAGCTGCGCCGCAAGCCGCTGTTTCTGGTCTCGATGGCCATCATCGTGCTGGTGCTGCTGGTCGCCGTCTTCCCGGGGCTGTTCACCGGACAGGATCCGCGGCACTGCGTGGTGGATTTCAGTCTCGCCCCGCCGAATCGGGACCACTGGTTCGGCTACGACCTGCAAGGCTGCGACATCTACGCCCGCACCATCTACGGCGCGCGGGCCTCCGTGCTCACCGGCGTAGGGGCCACCCTGCTGTTCCTGCTCGTCGGCGGCAGCCTCGGCGCGCTCGCGGGATTCTATGGGGGACCGCTGGATTCGATCATCTCCCGGATCGCCGAGATCGTGTACGCCATCCCGCTCATGCTGGCCGCCATCGTCCTCATGCAGCTGGCCGGGCACCGCACCATCTGGGTGGTGATCGCCATCCTCGCGGCCTTCACCTGGCCGCAGGTCGCGCGCATCGCCCGCGGCTCCGTGCTCGCCGCCAAGGGCAGCGACTACGTGCTCGCGGCCGAGGCGCTCGGGGTGTCGCGATTCCGGATCCTGGTGCGGCACATCATCCCCAACGCGCTCGGACCGGTCATCGTCGTGACCACCATCTGGCTGGGCGTCTTCATCGTCACCGAGGCCACCCTGTCGTTCCTCGGCGTCGGACTGCCGCCCACCGAAGTCTCCTGGGGCGCCGACATCGCGGCCGGACAGCGGCAACTGCGCGCCGGATCGCTCATCCTGTTCTACCCGGCCACCGCGCTGGCATTGACCGTGCTCGGCTTCATCATGCTCGGCGACGCCCTGCGCGACGCACTCGACCCCAAGGAGCGACGATGACCGAGCCCCTGCTCGACATCCGGGACCTGCGAGTGTGTTTCGGATCCGGCGACAACCGGGTCGAGGCGGTGCGCGGGGTGAACCTCACCGTGTACCCCGGCCAGACCGTGGCCATCGTGGGGGAGTCCGGGTCCGGGAAATCCACCACCGCGCACGCGGTCATCGGACTGCTGCCCGGCGGCGGGCGCGTCGAATCCGGCAGCATCCTGTTCCAGGGGCGGGATCTCGCGGGAGCATCCGAGTCGGAGCTGGTCGCGGTGCGCGGCAACGGGATCGGATTCGTGCCGCAGGACCCCATGTCCAACCTCGACCCGGTATGGAAGGTCGGATTCCAGATCTCGGAAACCCTGGCCGCCAACGGCATCGCGCGCGGACGTGCCGCCCGGCAGCGAGCGGTGGAACTGCTCGCCGAGGCGGGGATCAAGGAACCCGAACGGCGGGCCGGCCAGTACCCGCACGAATACTCCGGCGGGATGCGGCAGCGCGCGCTCATCGCCATCGGGCTCTCGGCGCGGCCCACACTGCTCATCGCCGACGAACCGACCTCCGCGCTCGACGTCACCGTGCAACGCCAAATCCTCGACCACATCGACGAACTGACCCGCGAACTCGGCACCGCGCTGCTGCTCATCACCCACGACCTCGGACTCGCCGCCGAACGCGCCGAACACCTGGTGGTCATGTATCGCGGGCGGGTGGTGGAATCCGGACCGGCCGCGGAGATCCTGCGCGATCCGCGCCACGAATACACGCGACGACTGGTGGCCGCGGCGCCCTCGCTGGCCGCGCGGCGCAGCGCCACCACCACCGAACGCGCCGCCTACCGGGACCTCGCCATCGACGTGGCCGACGCCGAAGCGGCCGACGTGCCCGACGACATCGTGGTCGCCGAGGGGCTCACCAAGCGGTATCGGGTGCGTGGATCGGTGCCGTGGAAGCACACGGAATTCACTGCGGCCGAGGACGTCTCGTTCCGGCTGCGGCGGGGCACCACCACCGCGCTGGTGGGGGAATCGGGCTCGGGCAAGACGACGGTGGCGTCGCTGGTACTCGGATTGGACACGCCCACAGCGGGTTCGGTGCACTTCGACGGCAAGGACGTCGCCGAACTCGCCCGCCGGACGCCGCTCGCCTTCCGGCGGCGGATCCAGCCGATCTTCCAGAACCCTTACGGGTCACTGGATCCCACCTACTCGATCCATCGAGCCATCGCCGAACCGCTGCGCACCCACCGCATCGGCACCCGGGAGTCACGCGACGCCCGCGTCCGGGAACTCCTGGACCTGGTGGCCCTGCCGTCCGCCGTCGCCGCCCGCTATCCGCGCGAATTGTCCGGCGGCCAAAGGCAACGCGTCGCCATCGCCCGCGCGCTGGCGCTGGAACCCGAGCTGATCGTGTGCGACGAGGCCGTGTCCGCGCTCGACGTCCTGGTGCAGGACCAGATCCTCGAGCTGCTCAACACCCTGCAGGCCGAATTCGGGCTCTCCTACCTGTTCATCACCCACGACCTCGCGGTGGTGCGGCAGATCGCCGATTCGGTCCTGGTCATGCAGGACGGGAAGGTGGCCGAATCGGCGCCCACCATTGACCTGTTCGCGAACCCGCGGTCGCCGTATACCCAGCGCCTGCTCGAAGCCATCCCCGGCCGTGATCTGCATGTGAGCTGACGGGCCCGGGGTACGAGGTGGTGGCCGGGGCGCTGGTGACCAGCCAGTAGCCTCGTATCTCGTGACCGACCCGCTGCAGCCCCTCGTCGACCTGCCCGGCGTGCGCGACGCCGCCGACAAGGCCCGTGACGCTCTCGCCGAGGTGCACCGCCACCGGGCGAACCGCCGCGGCTGGCCCACCACCGCCGCCGAGGCCGCCGTCCGCGCGGCCCGCTCCTCGGCCGCCATCGAGGGCGGCACCATCGATCTGCCCGCCGACGGCAATGTCGAGGACCCGATCCTCGCCGGTTCGCTGCGGGTAGGGCAGGCCCTGGACGCGGAGGCCCTCACCAACCTGGTCGGCGTCTGGCAGCGCGCGCCCCTCCAGGCTCTGGCCCGCCTGCACCTGCTCGCCGCGGCCGACATGGTCGAGGACCAGCAGCAGCTGGGCCGCCCGCGCAATGTGCCCGGAGTCGCCGAACGCCTGGACCTGCTGGCCCAGACCGTCACCACGACCAAAGCGCCCGCGCCGGTCATCGCGGCCGTCGTCCACGGGGAGCTGCTCTCGCTGCGCCCCTTCGGCACCGCCGACGGGATCGTCGCCCGGGCCGCCTCCCGGCTCGTCGCGGTGTCCAGTGGTCTTGACCCCCACAGCCTCGGCGTCCCCGAGGTTTTCTGGCTCCGCCGCCGTCAGGCGTACCTGGACGCGGCGGCCTCCTTCGGCATGGGCACCGCCGACGGGGTCGGCGGCTGGGTGATCTTCACCTGCGGCGCGCTCGAGGACGGCGCGCGCGAAGCCCGCTCGATCGCGGACGCGGCCTCGGGGTAAACACCCCTGGCATCGAAAATGCGTGTGCCCCACCGTGATTCGAGGTCTCACACGCATTAAGAGCGGGCGGCGTTGTCGCGATTGCGACCTCACCGCCCGCTAGCACGGACTACCTGGTTACCAAGCGTGCTTTTCGGGTTGTGTTCTCTTCGGCCTCGGCGAGCTCTCCGGGATCCGGTGGTTCATCCCCGCATTGGATGCGAGGCCCTCGCCGTCGAAATCCTGGATAACGCAGGCCCACAACTATCCGTGCCCTTGTCGCGGCGTGCTCCGCGTGGGTGCCTGGTGTCCGTGCTGGGAAGGGTGGGATGGGAGGTCGAATCTTCTCTTCCGATCCGATCTTGGCCTTCCGTCCTTCCGTGCCTCCATTGTTACCCCGTGACCGCCGTCACATCAAGACCTGCGGAAACTTTCCAATCCCGGCGTGTCCGTCTCGTTTCACGCCCGGTATTTCGGACGAATGACCGGGTCAGCGACGACGGCGCAGCAGCCGGTAACTCAGCGCCCCGGCCGCCACCGCGCTCAAGCCGACCGCGACCGTCGCGGCCACCGTGGTGGTCGTCGGCGCCGGGATCCGGGCCCACAGCGACACCGGGTTCGAGAAGGCCAGCACCGGCCAGCCGCGGGCGGCGGCCTCGCGCCGCAGACCCCGGTCCGGGTTCACCGCGGTCGGATGACCGACCACCTCCAGCATCGGCAGATCGGTCACCGAGTCGGAGTAGGCGTAACAGCGGTCCAGATCGTAATCGTATTGCGCGGCAAGCTTTTCGATCGCCTCGACCTTGCCGGGGCCGTAGCAGTAGAACTCCACTTCGCCCGCGTACCGGCCGCTCTCGATCACCATCCGGGTGGCGGCGAAGTGGTCCGCGCCCAGGGCGGCCGCGATCGGGGCCACCACCTCCTCGCCGGAGGCGGAGACGATCACCACGTCGTGTCCCCGAATCCGATGGTCCGCAATGAGATCCGCGGCCTCGGCGTAGATCAGCGGGTCCACGATGTCGTGCAGGGTCTCGGCGACGATCGAGCGCACCTGGTCGACATCCCAGCCCGCGCACATCTTGGTGAGGTGCTCGCGCATGCGCTCCATCTGGTCGTGATCGGCGCCGGACAGCAGGAACAGGAAGTGCGCGTAGCTGCTCTCCAGCACCGCGCGCCGGCTGAGCAGGCCCTGGTCCAGGAACGGCTTGCTGAAGACGAAGGCGCTCGACCGGGCGATCACCGTCTTGTCGAGATCGAAGAAGGCGGCGACTCGTCCGCGTTCGGCTGTCACGGGTCCAGGATATGGTTCCGGGTCGCGCGGCGGGCGTCGTGGGTCGTCCCGCGCGGGTCCTCGATGCGCCGGGGTCCTTCATGCGACGCGGTCGGCGGCCATGGTCGACGTCACGTTTGAACTGGGGTTCGTCGGGGTTAGCCAGCGGGAAGCCGGGCGGTCAGGACGGGAAAAAGACTCGCCGGGCGGACTTGCAATACGGCCGGGGCTTGGGTGTAGTATCGCAGTTACCTGGACATGGTCCAGGCGCGTTCAGCCCGACCCCCCGGGGCTGAACCCGACGGCCCCAGCCTCCTCCCCCCCCGGCTGGGGCCGTCCTCTATTTTCAGGCGGTTTCGGATCCGCCCACACTTCCCGAATTGTCCACAGGCCGCGTGTTATCCACACTCGCCGTCGGGCCGCTGTCGTCGCTTCGTCATTCGGGCGACGCTGACCTGCATGAACTCCGATGTCGCCACCCCACCCGCGCTCGCACTGGTCGCCGATCCCCGTCTGCGCGAGGAGATCCGCCGTATCGCCGCCGCGGCCGACCGCCCGCTCGACGAACGCGTGCCGCCCCCGGGTCGACACCCCTGGACAGCCGCGTCCGTCATCGTCCTCGATACCGCCGCCGCGCATAGCTGCGTATCCGCCGGGCACCCCCGCCGCTCGGGGATCCTCCTGGTGACCGACGGCGAGCCGAGTTTGCTCGACTGGCAAGCCGCCACCGCGGCGGGCGCCGAACAAGTCCTTCCCCTGCCCGCCGCGGCCGACGCCTTGATCGCCGCCTTCGCCGCCCACGACGGCCGCCGTCCCGGCGACGGCGCGGTCCTCGCGGTCGCGGGGGCGGGCGCCGGTGCGGGCGCCTCGGTGCTCGCCGCCGCCGTAGCCCTCACCGCCGCAGGGCGTTTCCGCGACCGCACCCTGCTCGTCGACTGCGCGCCCTACGGCGGCGGCCTCGATCTGCTGCTCGGTCTGGAGAAGCACGCGGGCCTGCGGTGGCCCGACCTCACCATCGAACACGGCCGGGTCGCCGCCTCGGCGCTGCACCAGGCGTTGCCCGTCACCTCGGGGCTGGCCGTCCTCTCCTGTGGAAGAGCCGCTCCCGCAGGGGAACTCGATGCGGAGGGCTGTGAAATCGATCGAGGAGTGATGGCCGGTTACTCCGGAATCTCCGGAGTGGCAACCGAACTCGGCTCCGGATCGGACACGTCGAGCGGCGCGTGGGTGGATGGCGGTGGAGCGAATTCGCCGCTGGCGCCGGCTGCGGTGCGTGCCGTCCTGGAGGGTGGTCGTGCGGCCGGTGATCTGGTGGTCGCCGACCTGTCCAGCGACCATGGTCCGCACACGGACCAAGTTCTCGATCTGGCGGATCTGGTGGTGCTGGTGACGCAGGCGCGACTCCGTTCGATCGCCGCGGCGGAATCCGCAGCGGCCTACCTGAAGGCCCGAAACCCGCATGTGCGCTTGATCATCCGTGGACCGGCCCCGGGCGGCCTCGCGCCCACGGATATCGCGGAGACCCTCGCGCTGCCACTGCTGTCGGCCGTTCCCTCCCAGCCGGGGCTGACCGAGCGCCTGGAGCGGGGTGGCCTCACCGTGCGTCGTCGTGGTCCGCTCCGCACCGCCGCTGAATCCGCGCTGACGGCCTTGTTCACCGGTGGTCCCGGCCACGACCGCGTCGCGCGCCACCCGGGCCCGTTCTGGTGGAGTGTCGCCCGGACGCGTGGCACCCATGCGGGGTCGCGGGCGTCAGCACAGGTGGGCCGATGACGCCGGGATGCGGGCGCTGCCGATTGCGGCGGGTGCTCGTGGGCATCTGGCCGGATGCGGGGATGCCACAGGCATCGGGCGGCGGTCCGCTGGCGCACGCGCGGTCGACCGCCGGGCGGTTGACCTACTGCCGTATCGGGTCCGGGCCGGGCTGCCGGTGGCTCGCGTTCGATGTGGAGGTGCGCGATGAGTGAGCTGGTGACGGCCGAACTGCTGGAGCGGGTGCGGGAACGGCTGGCCGACGGGGCCGCCGACCCGGATCCGGCGCGGGTGGCGGCGGCCATCCGGACCGAGGCGGGCGGGGTGCTGGCCGACACGGATCTGTTGCGCGCCTTGCGAATGCTGCAGACCGAGATGACCGGAGCCGGGGTGCTGGAACCGCTGCTGCACGATCCCGAGGTGGCCGATGTGCTGGTCACCGGACCGGAGTCGGTGTGGGTGGATCGCGGGCGGGGGTTGCGACGCACCTCGATCCGATTCCCGGACGAGGCGGCGGTGCGGCGACTGGCCCAGCGGCTCGCACTGGCGGCGGGGCGCAGGCTGGACGACGCGCAGCCGTGGGTGGACGGTCGACTGCCGGGAATCGGTGCGGCACAGGGGCATTCGTTCGGCGTCCGACTGCACGCGGTGCTCTCGCCGATCGCGCACGGCGGCACTTGCCTGTCCCTGCGCGTCCTGCGGCCCGCCACCCTGGGCTTGGATGCCCTCGCGGCGGCCGGGGCGGTGAACTCCGACGCGAAGTCGCTGCTGGAGCGCATCATTCGCGCCCGGCTCGCCTTCCTGGTGGTGGGCGGTACCGGGTCGGGCAAGACAACCCTGCTGTCGAGCCTGCTGGCCATGGTCGATCCGGCCGAGCGCATCGTCTGCGTCGAGGACGCGGCCGAGCTCGCGCCGCCGCATCCGCACGTGGTCCGGCTGGTGGCCCGGCCCGCCAATGTCGAAGGTGCGGGCCAGGTCACGATGCGCGACCTGGTCCGCCAGGCGCTCCGCATGCGACCCGACCGCATAGTCGTCGGGGAGGTCCGCGGCGCGGAGGTGGTGGACCTCCTGACGGCCCTGAACACCGGGCACGACGGCGGGGCGGGCACGGTGCACGCGAACTCGCCCGGCGAGGTCCCAGCCCGCCTGGAGGCGCTGGCCGCCCTCGGCGGCCTGCCCGCGGCCGCCCTGCACAGCCAGCTGGCGGCGGCGATCCAGGTGATCCTGCACGTTCACCGCCACCCCGACGGCCGCCGCACACTCCGCGAGATCGGCCTGGTCACGGCCGACCGCGGCCGGGTGCGGTTCGTACCCGCATGGACCGCCGACGACCGTCCGGCCCCGGCGGCGTCCGCCCTGCTGACCCTGCTCGACGAAAGGACCCCTGATGATTCCCGCGAGTGACGAGTGCTCGGGTTCGTGTGGGTGCCCGCGGCCCGCGGAGGCTCCACGTGTCCGTCTGGAGAAGACCTACCCGGTTCCGGTCGGTAATGCGCCGTGCTGCAATCCATTCGGGGTGCACGGGTCGCGGTTCCCAGGTATCAGGCTGGCCCGGCCCGTCGGATGCTGTCGCTGTTCGAACAGTGATTCCCGTGGGGCACAAGATGAGTCGACAACGTCGATGAGCGAAGGCAACTGATGTCGACCACCATCGGCCAGCCCGCGTCCGTGCTGGCGTGTGTCGCGCTCGCGCTGTTCGTGTTGCCGCCGCCCATCGCCCGGCGACGGATGAACATGTTGTTCGATCAACCTGCGGTCGCGCGAAAGGCGCAGTGCACCTGGACCGTTCGTGCTCTGCCGCTCGCCGCCGCGCCCCTGCTTCTGTTCGCCGGTCCCGGACCGGTTCTGGCGGGTCTGCTGATTCTCGCGACCCTTGTGATCCGCTCTCGGCGTACCCGTCGGGAGCGGTCGCGGATCGCCGCCACCGCGCAGCTCCTGGAGGGGCTGGAGGCGGTGATCGGTGAACTGCGCATTGGCGCGCACCCGAGCGCGGCGGCCGCGGTGGCGGCCGTCGAGACCGAGGGTGAGGTGGCCAGGGCCTTCGCGGTCAGCTCCGCGCGCAGCCGGCTGGGAGGGTCCGGCGCTGAGGGCCTGCGCCGCCCCGATTCGGTGGTGGCTCGAGAACTGTCCCGGGTGGCCGGTGCCTGGCGGGTGGCGGAACGGTACGGTCTCGCATTGGCCGAGCTGCTGACGGCCGCCCGTCTGGATCTACTGGGTCGCAAGCGCTTCCGGGACCGCACCGCCGCGGCGCTGGCCGGAGCCCGGGCGACAGCGGTGGTGCTGGCCCTACTGCCGGTGCTCGGTATCGGCCTCGGACAGCTGATGGGCGCGGCCCCACTGCGGGTACTGTTCCTGTCCCCGGCGGGAACGGCTTTGCTGCCGTTGGGTTCCGCGCTCACCTGTGCCGGTCTGCTGTGGTCCGATGCCATCGCGGGCAAGGTGCTGCGATGAGTCCGGCTGTCGCTGTGCTGGCGGCCCTCGCCCTGCTGGTCCTGCCGGGTCGGGGCGGCGCGGTGCGCAGACTGCGCTGGATGCGCGACTCGACGTCGGCGGAACCGCCGGTGCCGTCGGCGTATCCGGCCGATCCGGACGTGCTGGGTGTCGCCTCGGCGCTCGATCTGCTCGCGGCCTGCCTGCGAGCCGGACTGCCCACCGCACAGGCTGCCGCCGCGGTGGCCACCGAATCGCCTGAGCCCTTGGCGTCGGCACTGTCGCGGGTCTCGGATCTGCTGATGCTGGGCGCGGATCCGACGAGCGCCTGGGCGCAGGCCACCGAGGGCATCGCCGACGACGCGGTGGCGGCGCTGGCCCGGATGGCCCGCCGGTCGGCGCGTTCGGGGACCGGATTGGCCACCGCCGTCACCGAATTGGCGGAACGCCGCCGCGGGGAGCTCGAGGATGCCGCCGCCGCCCGCGCCGAGCGGGCCGGGGTGCTGATCGGCGGCCCGCTCGGTCTCTGCTTCCTGCCCGCCTTCGTATGCCTGGGCATCGTCCCGGTGGTGCTGGGTCTGGCGGGCCGGGTACTGGACGGCGGTCTGCTGTGACCGCCGACGACTGTGCCGGCGCGGAACGGCCGCGCCGCGACGAGGGAGGGAGAGACCGTGGGAACGACCGTCCGGCACCTGTACTGGGAACTGCGCGCCAGACTGCTGCACGCCCTGACCGCCGACTCCGGCATGAGCACCGCCGAGTACGCGATCGGCACCATCGCGGCCGCGGCCTTCGGCGCGGTGCTCTACACCGTGGTCACCGGGAACAGCATCGTGAGCGCCCTGACCGCCATCATCGACCGAGCTCTGAAGACTCCCGTCAAGTGACGTATGCCACACCACCTGATCATGCCGAGGCGGGGATGGCGACCGTTGAGGCGGCGATCGCGCTGGCCGCGCTGGTCGCGGTCGTGATTCTCGGGGTGGGCGCCCTGCTGGCGGTGTCGGCGCAGGTGCGCTGTGTCGACGCCGCCCGTGAGGCGGCCCGGCTGGCGGCTCGCGGCGAGACCGACGCGGGCGTCGCGACCGCCCGGCGGCTGGCACCGTCGGATGCCCGGATCGTCGTCCGGTCCGAGGGGGAGCTCGTGGTGGCCGAGGTGAGCGCCCACGCCGCGCTGGTCCCGGTGACGCTGCACGCGGCGGCGGTCGCGGCTCGGGAACCGGGGGAGTCGCCATGATCCGCCTGCGCCGGGATCGCGCGACGTGGGATTCGGGCGGGGTGACGGTGACCGCGTGCCTGGCGCTGATCGGCCTGTTCGCGGTGACGATCCTGGTCGCGCAGGTCGGGGTGGCGGTCACGGCCCGGCATCGGGTGCAGGCCGCCGCGGATCTGGGCGCGCTCGCGGCGGCGGGTGCCCTGGACGGCGGTGTCGGCGCCGCGTGCCGCCGGGCCGCCGAGATCGCGGACCGCATGGGTGTCCGGTCTGTCGGGTGCGAGGCGCGGGGATGGGACGTGACGGTGACGGTCGTCGGGCGGGTGTGGCTCGGGCCGATCGGGGAGCGGGATGTCCGGGCCGCCGCTCGGGCCGGCTTGGGGGATGACCTGGGGTTGCGAGGGGATATCTCGTACCGAGCGGTTGGTTAGAATTGTGATGGCGCGGGCCACATCGGTGGTCGATCAATGCGGAAATTCGATGAAAGCTTTAGGCGAATTGAAGAGGTGTCGATTGCATTGCAATTCGTTGCCCGAGACTCATTCGAATGAATGCACAGGTAAATCCGCGGGTGACATATTCGAGTGGAGCAACCCCTCAGTTAACAGGATCACATCCCTTTTTAATCGACTTGACGCCTCGGCGTGTCGCCGCCACCCTCCAGCATCCGGATTCGGCCCGATATCTGCCAGTTGACGACGCCGACCGGTTGGTCGGATGGCGCTCCGGTCTCACCGCGGCGACGGCGGCGTCACGGTTCGGGAGTGCCGTCGTCACCTTCGCCGAGATCGGCCAGAACCGCCCGGAGGAGCCGGGCTGCCCCGGCCTTGTCCAGGGGATTGTTGCCGTTCCCGCACTTGGGCGACTGCACGCAGGACGGGCACCCGGCCGCGCAGCCGCAGGAGTCGATCACGCCCAGCGTGGCGGTGAGCCAGTGTCGCAGTCGCAGGAACCCGCGTTCGGCGAATCCGGCCCCGCCGGGATGTCCGTCGTAGACGAATACTGTCGGCAGGCCGGTGTCGGCATGTTCAGCCGTCGACACTCCGCCGATGTCCCACCGATCGCAGGTCGCGACCAGCGGCAGCATGCCGATGGCGGCGTGTTCGGTCGCGTGCAGCGCGCCCGCGGCGTGTCGCGCATCGATCCCGGCCCGGGCCAGCAGATCCGGCGTGACCGTGTAGTACACCGCCCGGGTCGGCAGGGTCTGGGCGGGCATGTCCAGCGAGATCAGGTCCAGCACCTCGCCGCTGGGCAGTCTGCGCAGGTAGGCGATGACCTGCCGGGTGACCAGCACCTGGGCCAAACCCGTGGTGACCGAGCCGTACCGCCGTTCCTCGGTGACCGCCTCGATCTCCAGCGTGGTCACCGCCCGCGCGCTGGTGCTCCACCCCGGCGTGTCGGCGCGGACCAGGGCGACACCCTCCTCCAGGTCCAGCTCGTCGACCACATAGCTCTCGCCCTGATGCAGGTGCACCGCGCCCGGGTGCAGGGTGGCGGGGGCGCGCCCGGCGTCGGTGGTGCCCAGCATGCGCCCCGATTCGACGTCCACCACGGCGATCGCGGTGCCGATGCCGCCGCGCACGTCCACCGCGTCGTGCGGGTGCGCGTCGGCCGTCACGAACCAGCGCGCCGACCCGTCCCGCGCCACCCCCGCGCGCCGCCGGATCAGACCCTGTTCGGCCAGGTCGGACAGCAGTTCCCAGGCTTCGAAGGCGTGCACCTCGGCGTCGCTGAGCGGCTGTTCCAGCGCCGCGCACAGCAGGTGCGGCCCGAGCACGTACGGATTGTGCGGGTCGGTGATCGTCGCTTCCAGCGGCCGCCCGAGCAGCGCTTCCGGGTGGTGCACGAGGTAGGTGTCCAGCGGGTCGTCACGGGCGATGAGCAGCACCAACGACCCCTGCGTGCGGCGCCCGGCGCGCCCGGCCTGCTGCCAGAACGAGGCGACCGTCCCCGGGTATCCCGCCACCACGACGGCGTCCAGTCCGGCGATGTCCACGCCCAGTTCCAGGGCATTCGTGGTGGCCGCCCCCAGTAGCGTGCCCTCCGACAGGGCGGCTTCCAGGGCGCGCCGGTCCTCGGCCAGGTACCCGGCCCGATAGGCCGCGACACGCCCGGGCAGTCCCGCGTCCACGTCGGCGAGCAGCCGCCGGGTGTCCATGGCGATGAGTTCCGCGCCGCGCCGGGACCGCACGAAGGTCAGGGTGCGGGCGCCCTCGGCGACCAGATCGGCCATCACGGTGGCCGCTTCCGCCCCGGCCGAACGCCGCAGGGCCGCACCGTTTTCCCCGGTCACGCCGCTGCCGACGAGCGGCGGCTCCCACAGCGCCACGGTCCGCGCGCCCTGCGGCGACCCGTCCTCGGTGACCGCGACACACGGTGCGCCGATGAGCTTCTCGGCGGTGGCGGCGGGGTCGGCGGCGGTCGCCGAGCACAGCACGAAGACCGGATCGGCCCCGTACCGCTCGGCGAGTCGCCGGAGTCGGCGCAGCACCAGGGCCACGTGCGACCCGAAAACTCCCCGGTAGATATGGCATTCGTCGACCACGATGTACTTCAGCTGCCGAAACAGCCGCGCCCACCGCTGATGCGACCGCAACATGCCGACGTGCAGCATGTCCGGATTGGTGAAGACCCAGCGCGCGTGCGCTCGCACCCACTGCCGGATCTCCGCCGGCGTGTCGCCGTCGTAGGGCGCGGGATGGATGCTCCGCAGCGGATCTTCGCTGGTCAGCTCGTTGACCATGCGCAGCTGGTCGGCTCCCAGCGCTTTGGTCGGCGCGAGATACAGCGCGGTGGCCCGCGGATCCTCCTGTAGCGCGGTCAGCACCGGCAGCTGGTACGCCAGCGACTTTCCAGACGCCGTTCCGGTCGACACCACCACGTGCCGGCCCGCCGCGGCGAGGTCCGCGGCCCGGCTCTGGTGGCTCCACGGCTCCGCGACGCCGGCCGCCTGAACTGCGGCGATGACGTCGGGAGATGTCCATTCGGGCCATTTCGTGACCTGCGCCGCGCGCGGTGGTAGCTCACGAACATGGGTGAGCCGGGGGTCACCTGAAACAGGGCCGTTTAGGACACGATTCAGCAACGATCTCCCGTAGCTGATGTCGCTCGCATCTCCGGATCGCGGCGCCGGATCTCGATCAATCATCGAAGCGCCATCGCGACACGCCGAAGGGGTGCGAAACGTGTGTGCGTCCGCCGCTCTACCTGCCATTTCACTACAGGGTAGCGACCTGCCTCACACCCTGTTTGCCAGATGCTCGCTCTGTTATCCGGAAGCAAACCAACTTCAAGTACGGATTTGGGCATTATGCCCCTCACCTGCGCATTCGCAAGATCAACTTTTTTGCAAATTGTGGGTAACTCCGCTGTTGAATTGCCCGAAGACATGGTTCACTGGTCCCTGGTCGCAAGCTTCTGTGTTCGAGGGAACGGATCTAAAGTCCAAACCATCAGCAGGATCGATGTTGCGAACGGTGTACTAGGTGCTTTCCTGCAGGGGGAACAGAGTACAGCGGTCTCAACGGACCCGGTGGATGAACCCAGTTGTCCGCCGTTCCGGTATGGAAAGAGAAGGAACAGAATGGCACAGGGAACTGTGAAGTGGTTCAACGCGGAGAAGGGGTTCGGCTTCATCGCGCCCGAGGACGGCTCCGCTGACGTCTTCGTCCACTACTCCGAGATCCAGGGGTCGGGCTTCCGCACCCTCGAGGAGAACCAGAAGGTCGAGTTCGAGGTTGGTCAGGGCACCAAGGGCCCGCAGGCCACCGGTGTTCGCGCGCTCTGAGCGCGCCAACCCCTAAGGTTCCGTCCCCCATCGCCGCCGGCGGTGGGGGACGACCCATATCTTGACCCATTACACTCGATCACGATCAGGGGCTACATCGTCGCCGCGCACCAGCCGCGGCCTTTGAACACGGTATAAACGTTGCTGGCAGCGATATCGGACATCGCAGCCGCTTTGCCCCAGCCGCGTAGAGCGCGTACACCAAGCTCCGGCGCGGATCGAGACGAAAGGTGTGTTCGCCGGTGGCAACACGAGACCGCGGTGCAGCGCCGAACCCCGAGGCAGCGCCCGACCAGGGCCGTTCCCTGCGTCGTCTCGTGATCGTCGAGTCGCCGACGAAGGCCAAGAAGATCGCCCCGTATCTGGGCCGCGGTTATGTGGTCGAGGCGTCGGTCGGCCACATTCGGGACCTGCCGCGTGGTGCGGCGGATGTGCCCGCCAAATACAAAGGACAACAGTGGGCCCGGCTCGGCGTCGACGTCGACCATGATTTCGAGCCCATCTATGTTGTCAGCCCCGAAAAGAAGGGGAAGGTCAGCGAGCTGAAGAGCCTGCTGGCCGACGCCGACGAGCTCTACCTCGCCACCGACCCCGACCGCGAGGGCGAGGCCATCGCCTGGCATCTGCTCGAAACCCTCAAGCCCAAGGTGCCGGTCCGGCGCATGGTGTTCCACGAGATCACCGAGCCCGCGATCCGCGCGGCCGCCGCCGACACCCGGGAACTGGACCAGGATCTGGTCGACGCGCAGGAGACGCGGCGCATCCTGGACCGCCTCTACGGCTACGAAGTGTCGCCGGTGCTGTGGAAGAAGGTCATGCCGCGGCTGTCGGCGGGCCGCGTGCAGTCCGTGGCGACGCGCGTCATCGTGCAGCGCGAGCGGGAGCGCATGGCGTTCCGGTCCGCGGAGTACTGGGACATCGCGGCCAAACTGGATGCCGGCGGCAAGGAGGACGGCGGGAATCCGCGGGTCTTCGGCGCGCGCCTGGTCAGTGTCGACGGTCTGCGGGTCGCGACCGGTCGTGATTTCGGCGCCGACGGGCAGCTGAAGTCCGGCGAGCGCAATGCCCCGACCGTGCGGGTGCTACACGCCCACGACGCGCAGCACCTGGCCGAGTCGCTGCACGGTGTGAATCTCGCCGTCACCTCGGTGGAGTCCAAGCCGTACACGCGAAAGCCGTACGCGCCGTTCATGACCTCGACCCTGCAACAGGAGGCGGCACGCAAGCTGCGTTTCACCTCCGAGCGCACCATGCGGGTGGCGCAGCGGCTGTACGAGAACGGCTACATCACCTACATGCGTACCGACTCGACGACGCTGTCGGAGTCGGCGATTCAGGCGGCGCGGTCGCAGGCCACCCAGTTGTACGGTGCGGAGTACGTCAGCCCGACGCCGCGCCAGTACACGCGCAAGGTCAAGAACGCGCAGGAAGCACACGAGGCGATTCGCCCCGCCGGTGACACCTTCGCCACGCCGGGGCAGCTGCACAACAAGGTCGACAACGACGAATTCCGTCTGTACGAGCTGATCTGGCAGCGCACCGTGGCCTCGCAGATGCAGGACGCGCGCGGCACCACGCTGACCGTCCGCATCACCGGTGTCGCGAATTCCGGTGAGGAGTGCGTGTTCTCGGCGTCGGGCCGGACCATCACCTTCGCGGGCTTCCTCAAGGCGTACGTGGAGAGTGTCGACGAGGAGGCGGGCGGCCAGTCCGATGACGCCGAATCGCGCCTGCCCGCGCTGACCGAGGGCCAGGGCGTCACCGCCATCGAGCTGCTGCCGGACGGGCACACCACCAATCCGCCCGCGCGATTCACCGAAGCCTCGCTGATCAAGGCGCTGGAAGACCTCGGCATCGGCCGTCCGTCCACCTACTCCTCGATCATCAAGACCATTCTCGACCGCGGTTACGTGTACAAGCGCGGTAGCGCGCTGGTGCCGTCGTGGGTGGCGTTCGCGGTGATCGGCCTGCTGGAGGAACACTTCGGGCGGCTGGTGGACTTCGACTTCACCGCGGCCATGGAAGATGACCTCGACGCCATCGCCGGCGGTCGCGAGCAGCGCGGAAACTGGTTGTCCTCCTTCTATTTCGGTGGCGATCACGGTGCGCAGGGTTCGGTCGCGCGCGAGGGCGGCCTGAAAAAGATGGTGGGCGAACGGCTCGACGGCATCGACGCGCGAGAAGTGAACTCCATCAAGCTCTTCGCCGACGAAGAGGGCCGCGATGTGGTGGTCCGGGTCGGCAAGTTCGGGCCGTACCTGGAGCGCATGGTCGTCAATCCCGATGACCCGGACGGGGATCCGGTCTCGCAGCGCGCCAACCTGCCCGACGATCTGCCGCCGGACGAGCTGACCCCGGAGGTCGCGGAGAAGCTGTTCGCGACGCCGCAGGAGGGTCGATCGCTGGGTGTGGATCCGGTGTCCGCGCACGAAATCGTCGCCAAGGAAGGACGTTTCGGCCCGTACGTCACCGAGGTCCTGCCCGAGCCGGTCGAGGAGGCCGACACCGGCGCGAAGAAGACCAAGAAGGCGGCCGACAAGCCGAAGCCGCGCACCGGCTCGCTGTTCAAGTCCATGAGCGTGGAGACGGTGACGCTGGACGAGGCGCTGCGGCTGCTGTCGTTGCCGCGCGTGGTCGGCGTCGACCCGACTTCCGGGGACGAGATCACCTCGCAGAACGGTCGCTACGGGCCGTACCTGAAGAAGGGCACCGACTCTCGGTCGCTCACCAACGAGGACCAGATCTTCACGGTGACCCTCGAGGAGGCGCTCAAGATCTACGCCGAGCCCAAGCGGCGCGGCGGGCAGGCGGCGAGCGCGCCGCCGCTGCGGGAACTGGGCGTCGACCCGGTGTCGGAGAAGCCGATGGTGATCAAGGACGGCCGTTTCGGTCCGTATGTCACCGATGGCGAGACCAATGCCAGCCTGCGCAAGGGCGACGAGGTCGAATCCATCACCGACGCCCGGGCTTCGGAGCTGCTGGCGGACCGGCGGGCGCGCGGCCCGGTGAAGAAGGCCGCGAAGAAGACGGCCAAGAAGGCGGCGGCGAAGAAGACCCCGGCCAAGAAGACGGCGGTCGCCAAGACCGTGGTCAAGAAGGCGGCGGCGAAGAAGGCGGCGGCCAAGACGGCCGACGGCGTCACCACCAAGAAGGCCGCGGCGGCGAAGAAGGCCCCGGTCAAGAAGGCCGCGACGAAGAGCGCCGCGTCGGCGCAATCCTGACGATCGTCGGTGCCCTGCCGTAGCGTGCAGTTCGGAACACGCACCAGCGGAAGGGCATTCGATGACGGTCGACCACGAGCGGGAAGAGCTGATCAAGGTTCTCGCGAGCCAGCGGGACCTGTTCCGGATCACGGTCCGGGGCATCGACGACGAACAGGCGCGCCAGCGCACCACGATCAGTGAACTCACCCTCGGTGGGCTGCTCAGTCATTGTGTGAATGTCGAGCGGCACTGGACCACCATCCTGGTCGAGCGGGACCCGAACTCCGAATTCGACGTCTCCCGAATGGATTCCGAGTACCGGCTGGACGCGGACCAGACGGTCGCGGGGCTGCTCACCGAGTGGGAGGCGGTGGCCGAGCACACCGCGAAGCTGATCCGCGAACTGCCGAACCTCGAGGATTCGGTGCCGACGCCGACCGCCCCGTGGGCGCCGGAGCGGGAGTGGCTGACCGTGCGCTACATCCTGCTGCACATCCTGCGGGAGATCGCGCACCATTCCGGCCACGCGGATATCCTGCGTGAGGCGCTGGACGGCGCGAACACGACATACCAGCGCGCGAACTGACACTCGGCGGCGCTGTCGGGGGTGGCCGCTAAGGTGGTCGGCGTGGCGGGTGTCTTCGATCGGCTGGTCGGCCAGGGTGCGGTCGAGTCCGCGTTGACGGCTGCGGCGGTGGCGGCGCGGGGTGGGGCCGGATCGTCGTCGGCCATGACGCATTCCTGGTTGTTCACCGGTCCGCCCGGTTCGGGGCGGTCGGTGGCGGCGCTGTGTTTCGCGGCCGCCCTGCAGTGCACGGACGAGGGAACACCCGGCTGCGGCCGCTGCCACGCCTGCACCACCACCATGGCCGGCACCCACGGTGATGTGCGCCGGGTGGTGCCGGAGGGTTTGAGCATCGGCACCAAGGAGATGCGCGAGATCGTGCAGGTGGCGTCGCGGCGGCCGAGCACCGGCCGCTGGCAGATCGTCGTGGTCGAGGACGCCGACCGCTTGACCGAGGCCGCCGGCAATGTGCTGCTCAAGGTGGTCGAGGAGCCGCCGGCGCGCACCGTGTTCCTGCTCTGCGCGCCTTCGGTGGATCCGGAGGACATCTCGGTGACCCTGCGATCCCGCTGCCGCCACGTGCATTTGGCGTCGCCATCGGTGGAGTCGATCGCCCAGGTGCTGCGTGACCGGGACGGCCTGGACGCCAAGGTCGCCGGTTGGGCGGCCTCGGTGAGTGGCGGCCACGTCGGCCGCGCCCGCCGGCTGGCCACCGATGACGACGCCCGCGCCCGCCGCCGCCGGGCGCTGGCCCTGGTCGCGGCGACCGCCCGCCCGGCGCAGGCCTACGCCGCCGCCGACGAACTGGTGAAGTCCGCCGACGACGAGGCCAAACTGGTCAGCGCCGAACGCGACGAGAAGGAACGCGACGCCCTGGCTACCGCCCTCGGCGCCGGCGGCACCGGCAAGGGCACCGCATCGGCCACCCGAGGTTCCGCCGGCGCCCTCAAGGATCTGGAGAAACGCCAGAAGTCCCGCGCCACCCGCACCGGCCGCGATGCCCTGGACCGTTCCCTCATCGATGTCGCGGGCCTCTACCGCGACGCCCTCGCCGTCCGCTTCGGTGCGGCCGCCGCCGATTCCTCCTCCGGCGTCACCCTCACCCACCCGGATATGGCCGACCAGATCCGCGAACTGGCCACCGACGTCCGCCCCGAGGGCCTGCTCCTCTCCATCCAGGCGGTCCTCGACTGCCGCGAGGCCCTCGAGACCAATGTGAAGCCCCGCTTCGCCCTCGCCGCCATGGTCGCCGCCCTGATGGCGGCCCGTTCCGCCTGACCGAGAGTGTTCCCGGTCACCCGACCACCCGTTTTCGCGATCCGGCCCCGAGACGATAGACTCGCACCGCCGGAAGGCACGCCGCCTTAGCTCAGTCGGTAGAGCGCTTCACTCGTAATGAAAAGGTCGGGGGTTCGATTCCCCCAGGCGGCTCCAAACAAGCAGGTGGAGAGCGATTGTCGCTCTCCACCTGTTGTCGTTTCCGCCGCTACCCGATCGCTGGGGACGTACCCGTGCCGTCGTGGATTCCGCGGGCTTCGGCGACCCCTGGCCCACCTCCGGTCCCGCCGTGTTCGCCGTTGTCGGTGCAGCCGTTCCCGGTCTCGCTGGGATCGGTGCAGGTCTTCTCGCCCCCACCGCCCTCCCCGCAGTTTTCGTTGTCGCAGCCATGGGGCGGGACCGGCGGAGGCGGCGGAACCGGCTCGGCGACCTGCACGACGCCGGACGACGCACTCGCCGTGGCCACGGCCGGACCTGCCGCCGTCGCGGGAACCGCCATCACCACCCCTGCCAGCACGAACGTGGTGAACAGCTGACGCATGACATTTCGGTAGGTCTCGTTGGTCATCATCATTGCCTTTCGGGCGGAGATACCCCCATCTGCGATCGACCTGATCAGAATTTTACTCAGGTGATCAACAGCGCTGAACCATGTGGCGCAGTCGTGACCTGCCGTTATGGAACGGTCGGGGGTTCGATTCCCCAGGGCAAAAGAAAAGGTGAGGACCGTTGTGGTCCTCACCTTTGTCGTTGGCGGGTCAGGAGACGAGGCCGCGGCCGGTGGTCAGGGGGAGGTCCATCGCGGTCAGCAAGCCGGGGCGGGCTTGGACGACGGCGGGGATGGTGCTGACCAGGCGGGCGGCGGTGCCGACCACTCCGGCTTCGGCGTGGTCGCCGTTGCTGTAGAGCTGCAGGTCGAGGAGGTAGTCGGGTTCGCCCTTGATTTCCACTCGGTAGCAACCGGATCCGGCCGGTTGGGGCCAGTCGGGGGCCAGGTCGGGGTGGAGGCGGGTGACGTGTTCGAGGGTGAGGATTTCGCGGCCGTCGCGGATGCCGTGGATCTGGAAGCGGAGTGCGGCGGCGGTGCCCTCCTCGACGGTGTGGGCGCCGATGCGGATCGGTTCGGTCGCGGGGAGGCGTTCGAAATGCTGTGTGACCGAGTCGAGTTCGATGTCGAGGGCGGCGGCGAGCTGGCGGATGACGCTGCCCCAGGCGAGGGTGAGGATGCCGGGCTGCAGGAGCAGGGGGAGGTCGTCGAGCTTGCTGCCGAAGCCCATGATGTCGAAGACGACCTTCGGGTTGTCGTAGGTCGAATAGTCCATGATCTCCGAGCAGATGACCCGGTCGATGCGCTCGGAGCCGCTGGACAGGAGCAGTGGCAGCCAGTCGTTGGCCCAGCCGGGGTCGATGCCGTTGACCCAGAGGGACGCGCCGCCTTCCTCGGCGGCCTCGATGATGGGGGCGATGGCCTCGTCGGGCAGAGTGCCGTAAGGGAATTGGAGGAAGACCGGGCTGCTGGAGACCACGTTGATGCCGGCGCGGAGGAAGGTCTTCAGGTCCTCGACGGCCTCCATCAGGCGGTCGTCGGCCATGGCGGTGTGGACGATGCAGTCGGGCTTCAGGGCCAGCAGGGCCTCGGCGTCCCGGGTGGCCAGGACGCCGGTCTCGCGGTCGAGACCGGCCAGTTCACCGGCATCCTTGCCGGCCTTCTCGACGCTGGACACCCAGACGCCGACCAGTTCGAGTTCGGGGCGGTTGATGATGGAGCGCAGGGCGCGGCGGCCGACATTGCCTGTGCTCCACTGGACTACGCGGTAGGTCATGGAAAACTCCTGGGGCGCGGCGGATTACAGGTCGGGGATGGGGAGGGCCAGGTTGGGGGCGTCGATGCCGCCGTCCACCTCGAGCACCTTGCCGGTGATGTAGCCGCCCGCGCGGGAGCTCAGGTAGACGATGGCGGCGGCGATCTCCCACGGCTCGCCGAGGCGGTGCAGCGGGGTGGCGTCCTCCATCTGCTGCTTGATCTCCGGTTGCTGCGCAACGACTTCCAGTGCCGAGGTGAGCACCGAGCCGACCGCGATGGCATTCACCCGGATACGCGGGGACAGGTCGGCGGCGGCCAGCTTGGTCCAGTGCGCGAGCGCGGCCTTGGCGGTGCCGTAGGCCAGGAAGCCGCGGCCCGCGCTGATGCCCATGCGCGAGGAGATGCTCACGACCGAGCCGCCGCCGCGCTTCAGCATGTACGGCACCGCGGCCTGGGTGAGGGCGTGCGCGGTCGACACGTTGAACCGGAACGCCTCCTCCAGGAACTCGGGGGTGCTGGTGAGGAAGGTGTTCGGCATGGTGCCGCCGACATTGTTGACCACGATGTCGATGCCGCCCAGTTCGGCGGCGGCGGTCTCGGCCAGCGCGGTGACGGCCGAGAGGTCCGACAGGTCCGCGGGGACGGTGACGCACCGGCGGCCCAGCGCGCGGATCTTGCCGGCGACCTCGTCGAGCTGGGCGGCGGTGCGGGCCGAGATGGCCACGTCCGCACCGGCTTCGGCGAGCGCTAGGGCGGTGGCGGCGCCGATGCCGCGGCCCGCGCCGGTCACGACGGCGACGCGGCCGTCCAGTCGGAAGGTGTCCAGGATCATCGCTAATTCAGTCCTTCGAGGGTGACGACAGTCACTCGACACTTTTAAGCATTAGTTCTTAACCGTCAAGGACAAGTTCTTTATCCCCAGGTGAACGGCTACAGTGCAGACTGTGGACAAGGAGGGTGGCGGTACTCGAATGGCAGTCACGGGGGCGCGCGAGCGCATCATCCTGGCGGCGGAACAGCTGATCGCCGAGCGCGGACCGGCGGTGCCGCTGCGCGATATCGCCGCGGCCGCCGAACAGCGCAACAACTCCGCGGTCCAGTACCACTTCGGCTCCCGCGACGGGCTCATCGAGGCGGTGGTCGAACACCGGCTCGCCACCCTGGAGATCCGGCGCCTCGAATTGCTGGCCGAACAGGCCGGCACCGGCGTGACCAGCGTTCACGACCTGCTCGAAGCACTGGTCATCCCCATGCTCGAACTGGGGGACCGGCACGGGATCCACCATTACGCGCGCTTCCTCGAACAAATCCACACCCATCGAGCCGTCACCGATGCCGCGAATCTGGCCTCCGCCCAGCGCACCTCGGTCCGCGTGATCATGCAGCAGCTCGATCGGGAACTCGCCGACCTGCCGAAACGCTTGCGGCTGCGGCGGTTGCGCGCGCTGCCGACCGTGCTGTTCGCGCTGCTCGCCGATCACGAACGCGCGGTCGAGGCGGGCAAGGTCGCCGCGGGGGATGTGGATGCCTGGGGAGAAATCGTGGACATGCTCGCGGGCGCGCTCACCGCCCCGGTCGTGGAACGCGCCCCGATCCGCTGAGGCCGCAACACAATCGGATGTGACCCAGCGCGACCGGGGTGCGAAGTTCGGCGCGACCTGGCAGGTGGGCGGCGGCCCGGCTACCGTTGATTCTCGTGGACACCACGGCAGCAGTACCGACGGCGGGAGCCGAACCAGGGCCGACGCGCCCGCGACGGCTCGGCGTCGGACTCCCGCTGCTGAGCGGCGCGGCCGTCGCCGGCGGCCTGGCGCTGCTGCACTTCCGGGACCCGCACGTGCAGGGGGCCTACGGGTTCTGCCCGTTCTACGAACTGACCGGGTACTGGTGTCCCGGCTGCGGCGGCCTGCGCGGCCTGCACAATCTGACCGATGGCCGGTTCCTCGACGCCATCCACAGCAATGTGCTGCTGTTGCCGTTGACGCTCGGCTTCCTCGCCTGGTGGGGCACCTGGCTGGTGCGCGCCTGGCGGGGCCGGGCGACGCCGCCGCGACTACCGCGGATTCTGCCCAGGTCGGCGATGTGGATCGCGGTGGCCTTCCTCGTCGTGTTCACGGTCGTCCGGAACACGCCGTGGGGTACGTGGATCGCACCCGTCTAGGCGGAGGATGCTCTTGCTATGAGCGAATCGCTGAAGGAGCGGGTTCGGAACAAGCTGATCCGCCAGCTCGACGAGGACGGACCGCCCGATCCGGAGCGGCAGGACACCCGGCAGGTATCGGTCCAGAACGATCTGGACCTGCTCGAAGCCGTCAGCGAGGACGACCCTTTCGTCGAGGAGCTCGCGGCTCGCTACATGGTGCCCTGACCCGCTCCGCGCGACTCAGAATCCGCAGGGTGCTCCGCCGTCCGCGGAACCGCCGAAGGGCCGGGTTTCCGGGATCGGGTTCCAGTGGCCGTCGGTGCGGGCGTAATCCCAGCTCGGACCGTGCTCGACCAGGGTGGCGACGGCGTCGATGAGGCGGTCCACGTCGGCGGCGGTGGTGCCGAGTCCGATGCTGGCGCGCAGCGCCGCGTCCACCCCGAGCCGCGACAGCAGCGGGTGCGCGCAGAACCGTCCGTCGCGCACACCGATCCCGTGTTCGGCGGAGAGGTACGCGGCCACCTGGCCGGGCTCGAAGCCGTCGACCGTGAACGCGACGATGCCGACGGCGTCGGTGCTGTCGCGCCACACGCGCAGGAAGTTCACGCCCGGAACGGTTTTCAGCCCGTAGCGCAGCCGGTGGGTGAGGTACTGCTCGTGCTCGACGACGGTGGTCTCGTCCAGGTCGGCGAGCGCGTCGCAGGCGGCGGCCAGGGCGGCCACCCCGAGCACGTTCGGGGAACCGGCCTCGTGGCGCTGCGGCGCGGGCGCCCACTCCACGCTGTCGGCGGTGACCGAGCGCACCGCGCCGCCGCCCGCCAGGTACGGCTCGGCGGCGTCGAGCCAGTCCCGGCGGCCGACCAGGACGCCGGCGCCGAACGGCGCGTACGCCTTGTGCCCGGAGAAGGCCAGGTAGTCGATGCCGGTGGTGCGCAGGTCGATCCGTCGGTGCGGGGCCAGCTGGGCGGCGTCGACCAGGATGCGGGTGCCGCACTGGTGCGCGATCCAGGCCAGCCGTTCCAGCGGCAGCAGTTCGCCGGTCACATTGGAAGCGCCGGTAACCGCCAGCAGCGCAGCGGGTTTCGAGCACAGTTCGGCGACCAGTCGCTGGATGGTCTCCTCGATGGTGTCGGCGACCGGCACCACGCGGCGGCCGTGCCGGGTCCAGGGCAGGAAGTTGGCGTGGTGTTCGACATCCAGCACCACGGTGTCGCCGGGCACGCACGCGGCCAGCAGGTTCAGCGAGTCGGTGGTGTTGCGGGTGAAGACCACCACCTGGTCGTCGGCGGCGTTGAGGAAGCGGGCGACGGAGCCGCGGGCCGATTCGTAGCAGTCGGTGGAGACGCGGGAGGCGTATCCGGCGCCGCGGTGCACGCTGGCGTAGAACGGCAGCAGGTCGGCGACCCGGTCGGTGACCTGCCGCAACGCGGGCGCGCTGGCGGCGTAGTCGAAGTTGGCGTAGCCCGTGGTCCCGCCCTGGACCAGCGGAACCCGGAGGTCACAGCCGGACACGGTGGCGAGGGGAGCACAGGTCTGGTCGGCGAAAGCGGTCATCACAAATCCCATCGGATTCAGGGGACACGCGATCGGAAAACAGGAATCGATCGTGAGTCCGCGCTTGCCGCGCCCGGTCGGGCGACGGCCCGGTCGTCACCCGGAGCACCCCGCCGCGGTGGAGGGTTGCCGACCAGCTAGCCGGGGCTTAGCGCTGGTACTCATGACCTGAGTGCGAGATTGGCAGACGCGTCGCGGGCTTGTCAACCCTGCCCGGCCCGGCCTGCCGGGTCAGATCTTCACGGCGGAGACGCAGCGTTCGAGGCCGGGGACCGTTCGCCGCCGCGGCCGAGGGGCTTGGTGCTCTTCGACTACTTCGCCCGGGCCGCGGTGGCGCTGCGGCGGACCGCACACGACCTCCAGGCCCGCTGAGAACCTGTGACCAACGGCACCGGCGAATCGGAAAAATCATCCGAAAGTTGGAGTGGGTGGGCCGCAAAGTTCGAATCGCGCGATCGTTGCTGGGGCGTAGGGTCGATGAGGAAGTTAGGGTAGCCAAAGTGGTGCCCCCGGAGTTGACCACGAGGAGCCCGACCATGTTGGACACGGACACCGCCGCCGCCCCGTTCTCGACGCTCATTCGCACCGCGACCGAGCAGCAGCACAACGAGGCCGAGCACTCCACGTTCATGCGTGACCTGCTCACCGGCCAGCTCGGCGTCGAGGCCTTCCTCCGCTACACCGGCCAGCTCTGGTTCGTCTACGAGGCCCTCGAAAAGCATTCCGCCACACTGGCATCCGACTCCGTCGCGGGCCCGTTCGTGAAGCCGGAACTGGCGCGCCTGGCCGCGCTCGAGACCGACCTGGCCCACCTGGGCGGCGCGAACTGGCGCGACGAGCTGCAGCCGCTGCCGGCCACCGCCGCCTACGCCGCCCGCATCGAAGAGTGCGCGCAGGAGTGGCCGGCCGGGTACGTCGTCCACCACTACACCCGCTACCTGGGTGATCTCTCCGGCGGCCAGGTCATCCGCGGCACCGCCGAGAAGCTGTGGGACCTGCCCAAGAAGGGCGACGGCGTGCGCTTCTACGTCTTCGACGAGATCACCAATCCGGCCGCGTTCAAGCGCGAGTACCGCGAGGCCCTGGACCAGCTTCCCCTCGAAGGTCCCGAAGTCGATCGCGTGCTCGACGAGGCGCGACTGGCGTTCACGATGAACACCGATCTGTTCCGTGAACTCGGTGCGGAGTTCGGCGCGCGGAACTAGAACACCGTCACCAGAGGCCGTCGCGCTCCGTCCACCAGGCGGGGGCGGCGGCCTTCGCCGTGCTCGGGGGCGCACCGTTGGCCCTGCTCGTCGGGGGCAGGGTCAGCGATATCACCCTTGCGTCGCGTCGCCGCGATGGGTTGCCATGGAGGGCATGAGTCTTCCGCTGCTGTTGAGTTTCGCGGGGTTGTGCGTGCTGCTGGCGCTCACACCGGGTCCCGATACCTTTCTGGTGCTGCGATTCTCGATGGCCGGACCGCGACCCGGGATCGCGGCGGCGGTGGGCTCGGCGTTCGGCGGGATCGTCTGGGCGACGGTGGTGGCGGCCGGAGTGGCAGCGTTGCTGGAACAGTCGGCGACCGCGTATCGCACGCTGAAGGTGATCGGCGGAATCTACCTGCTGTACCTGGGGATTCGGGCGCTGGTCGAGCATCGGCGCGCACGGAACGCGGAGGCCGAGCCGGAGGTGACGGTCGCGCAGGGCACGCCCGCGTCGATGCGCTCGGCGTTCGCTGCCGGATTGCTGTCCTGTGTTTTCAACCCGAAGGTGGGGTTGTTCTACCTCGCGGTGCTGCCGCAGTTCCTGACCGAGGTGACCTTCCTGAACACGCTCACCCTCGGCGCCATCGAATCCAGCATCGCGGCGATCGAGATGATCCTGCTCGCGGTGGCCGCCGCCCGCGCGGTCACGCTGTTGAAGCGGCCGCGGATCCGGGCCCGGCTGGAACAGGCGAGCGCGGCCATCCTGGCGGCGCTGGGTATCGGCACCGCGGCCTCGGCGGCCTGAGGTCAGTCGGCGATCTCGGCGCGGTGATAGGCGCCGTTGTAGTACACCAGCGGGCCGGCCGCGGGCGAGCTCTCGGTGTTGTCGTGCACCTGCGTGACCAGTCCGATCACCAGCGTGTGATCGCCGACGGGGATCAGCTGGTGCACGGTCGCGCGCACCCAGATCGGGGTGCCGTGCAGGACCGGTTCGCCGGAGCCGAGCGTGGCCCACAAGGACTTGTCGGTGAAGCGCTCCTCGGCGGACCGGCTGAACCGCTGCGCCAGATGCTTCTGATGTTCGCCCAGGAAGTGCACCACCACCGATTCGGCCCCGAGCATGGCCTCGATGCTGGAGGAGGTCTCGGCGATATTGAACGAGATGAGCGGCGGCTGCGCCGACAGTGAGGCGAACGAGGTCGCGGTGAATCCGACCGGACCCTGCGCGGAGTTCAGCGTGACGATGGTGACGCCGGCCGGATAGTGCCGCATGGCGGCACGGAACTGCTGCGCGGTGATGCCGCTCAGGTCGTCGGGCACGTGTAACTCGGCGCCGGGCGTCGGAGAATCGGTCACGTCAAGAACCTACGTGGTCGCGGGCCCAGGTATTCCACGCCGGCGGAAAACCCCGTCGACGGCGGTCAGTCCACGTCGATGGCCAGGCCCGCGGTGATTCGGCACAGCTCGCCGAAGGTCGTGCGGAACAGGGTGTTCGGATGCCCGCCCGCCGCCCACAGCTCCTGGTACTGGGCCAGCGCGTTGTCGACGAAGGTGGGCAGGTTGGTGGGGTGCCCGAGCGGCGCGACGCCGCCTATGGGCTGCCCGGTCACCTCCTGGACCATGGCCGCGGGCGCCCGGCTGAGCGTGCCCTCCAGACGTTGCCCGGTGCGCGCCAGATGCACCTGGTGCGCGCCGGAGACGAGCAGCAGTACGGGGTCGTCGTCGAGCAGGAACACCAGGGATTTGGTGATGGCCCCGATGGTGACGCCGACCGCGTCGGCCGCATCGCGCGCGGTGGGGGTGGGTGTGGGCTGGGTGATGATCACCCCGTGATGGCCGCGCGCGATCAAGGTGTCGGAAACCTTCGACGCGACCGGTGGCAGGGACCTGCGCATGGCAACCAGGGTAGAGCGATTGCGGTGGATGTGCGGGGGGATCAGTAGTCGGGGTAGCCCTCCTCGGGGCCCAGCATCGTGGTCAGGCGGTTGGACACGATCGGGGCGAGCTCCTCCACGGTGCGCTCCGAAACCGGCTGGTGCGCACAGGAATCGAAGACCCGTTCCAGATCGACGGCGGACATGGCGCGCAGTTCCGCGGCCGCCGCGGTCTGCAACGCGGCGTGGCCGGGGTAGGGGCGGCCGTCGGCGATCTTCTGCGCCCAGGTGACATTGCAGCAGCATTCGTACAGGGCATGAATCGCGCGATGGCGGGGGAGCGCGTTGAAGCGGTCGAGGCCGATTCCGTGATGCATCATCGTGACCTCACACACAGGAGGAGCAGTTTGTGCGGACGCGATAATCGTCCGCCTCCCCGTGTGGTGAAAACGGTGGGACGCAGCAGATTTAGCACAGGGTTTACACCGGCCTACCTACTCGCGGGTAACCCCTATACGCTGGACCGATGACCGAATGGAAGGCTTTCGAGGTCGAAAGCAAGGACCACATCGCCCAGGTGACACTCACCGGTCCCGGCAAGGGCAATGCCATGGGCCCCGACTTCTGGCGCGAGCTGCCGATCATCTTCGGTGAGCTCGACGCGAACCCCGACATCCGGGCCATCGTGCTCACCGGCTCCGGGAAGCACTTCTCCTACGGACTGGACCTCCCGGCCATGAGCCCGCTGTTCGGGCCGCTGCTGGCCGACAAGGCGCTCGCCGGGCCCCGCACCGACTTCCTCAAGCACGTGCGCAGCATGCAGGACTCGGTGACCGCGGTCGCCGACTGCGTGAAGCCGGTGATCGCGGCCATCTCCGGCTGGTGCATCGGCGGCGGACTGGACCTCATCGCCGCCGCCGACGTCCGGCTGGCCAGCGCCGACGCCAAGTTCAGCCTGCGCGAGGCCAAGGTGGCCATCGTGGCCGACATCGGCTCGCTGCACCGGCTGCCGGGCATCATCGGCGAGGGACACGTACGCGAACTCGCCTACACCGGCAAGGACATCGACGCCGCCCGCGCCGAGAAGATCGGGCTGGTCAACGACGTGTACGCCGACCAGGAAGCCGTGCTCGACGCCGCCTACGCCATGGCGCGCGAGATCGCGGCCAACCCGCCGTTGGTGGTGCAGGGCATCAAGGACGTCCTGGACCAGCCCAAGCGCGGCAAGATCGCCGACGGGCTGCGCTACGTCTCCGCCTGGAACTCGGCGTTCCTGCCCTCGGAGGACCTGACCGAGGCCATCCAGGCCGTCTTCGAGAAGCGGGACCCGCAGTTCAAGGGTAAATAGCAACTCTCGTGGCTCTCAGGGGCTTTCGCCCCTGGAACCCCCACCCTTCGGGCCCGGTCCCGAAAAGGGACCCCATGCCTCCGGTTCCCGGCCTATCGTTTTGGTCGGGGCTGGAGGTATGGCATGGCGACATCCGAAGTGGGCGAAGCGACCGGCGAGGGCGGCTTCACGCATCGGCAGATATTGGTGATCCTCTCCGGGCTGCTGCTGGGCATTCTGCTCGCGGCGCTCGATCAGACGATCGTGTCCACCGCGATCCGCACCATCGCCGATGACCTGAACGGGTATTCGCTACAGGCCTGGGCGACCACCGCGTACCTGATCACCGCGACACTGGCCACGCCCCTGTACGGCAAGCTGTCGGACATGTACGGGCGCAAGCCCTTCTACCTGGCCTCGATCACCATCTTCGTGACCGGCTCGCTGCTGTGCACGTTCGCGCAGTCCATGTACGAGCTGGCGGTGTTCCGGGCGCTGCAGGGGCTGGGCGCGGGCGGGTTGATGTCGCTGGCGCTGACCATCGTCGGCGATATCGTGAGTCCGCGCGAAAGGTCCAGGTACCAGGGGTATTTCCTGGCCGTGTTCGGCACCTCCAGCGTGATCGGGCCGGTGCTGGGCGGGCTGTTCGCGGGGCAGCACAGCATTCTGGGGATCGCGGGGTGGCGGTGGGTGTTCCTGGTGAACGTTCCCATCGGATTGTTCACGCTGGTGGTGGTGACCCGCGTGCTACGGCTGCCGCCGCGCGAGAAATCCCGTGACCGCGTGGACTATTGGGGCGCGCTCGCCTTGATCGTCGCCATGAGCCCGCTGTTGATCGTGGCCCAGCAAGGGCGCGAATGGGGGTGGAGCAGTGGGAGATCCGTGGCCTGCTACCTCATCGGGGCGCTCGGCGTCGCCGCGTTCGTGCTGATCGAGCGCGCGCTGGGGGACGCGGCGCTGATCCCGCTGCGCATCTTCGCCAATCGCACCTTCGCGCTCGGCGTGGTCATCTCGTTCGTGGTCGGCGCGGGCATGTTCGGCGGAATCCTGTTGCTGCCGCAGTATTTGCAGGCCGACCGGGGCGCGAGCCCGATGCTGGGCGGATTGCAGATGATTCCCATGGTGCTGGGGATGATGATCGGTTCGGTGCTGTCGGGCCAATTGATCTCGCGCACCGGGCATTACCGGATCTACACACTGCTCGGCGCGGCCATGATCACCCTCGGGCTTTTCCTGCTGCACTATTTGCAGGCCGATACGGCGTTCTGGGTCGTGGTGCTGTTCATGTTGTGCGTGGGATTCGGGCTCGGCAATCTCATGCAGCCGCTCATCGTGGCCTTGCAGAATGCGTTGCCGCCCAAGGACATGGGTGTGTCCACCGCGTCGGCGACATTCTTCCGGCAGATCGGCGGCACTCTCGGCGCGGCCGTATTCCTGTCCATCCTCTTCGACCGGCTGGGGCCGAATATTCGCACTCAACTGGAGACGTCCAGCACCGATCCGGCTTTCCAGAAAGCCGTGGTCAACGCCGCGCACGACGGAAATCCGGTGGATATGCGGCTGGCGCAGGGATTCCTGAATCACGACACCTCGGCGGCGCAGGGCGTGCTGAAGGACAGTTCGATCATTCAGAAGCTGAATCCCGTTCTGGCGCATCCGTTCAAGGTCGGATTCGCGGATTCGCTGTCCACGGTTTTCCTGACGACCTCCGCGGTCGCTCTGGTCGCGTTCGTGCTGGTGCTGTTCTGGAAGGAAGTCCCACTCCGCACCACAGCGGGAGTGGATTCCGTTCCCGAATAAAGCGAAGGGCGGCACGGAAATCCGTGCCGCCCCGCACTCGGCGTGACCTAGTGGCCGCCCTGCTCCTTCAGACGGGCGTAGGCCTCGTCGACGAGCTTCTCGGCCTTCTCACGGCCCTCCCAGCCCTCGACCTTGACCCACTTGCCCGGCTCCAGGTCCTTGTAGCGCTCGAAGAAGTGCGCGATCTCCTTGCGCTGGAACTCCGGGATGTCCTCGACGTCCTGGATGTGGTCCCAGCGCTTGTCCTTGTTGGGGACCGCGACCAGCTTCTCGTCGGTGCCGGCCTCGTCGCTCATGATGAGCACGCCGACCGGGCGGGCCTCGACCAAGACACCCGGGAACACGGGCTCGGGCAGCAGGACCATGCAGTCCAGCGGGTCGCCGTCGCCGCCCAGGGTGTTCTCGATGTAGCCGTAGTCGGCCGGGTACATCATCGGGGTGTACAGGTAGCGGTCCAGCCGCACGCGTCCGGTCTCGTGATCAACCTCGTACTTGTTGCGCTGACCCCGGGGGATCTCGATGGTGACGTCGAACTCCACGTCATCTCCTTCTTCGGTGGGCGGTAAGGCTGCCGACTCGCCAGCACGTTCGGGGGAACGACTGCGCAACGAGGATAGTGTGGACCGCGGTAGAGCCATCAGCCCCACCACAGGTATCAGGGAGACAGCGGCAGGTGTTTGGTCGGAACAAGCAGAACATCGGTGGTCTGGAGGCCAAGCGCCGACGCAGAACCTGGATCGTGGTGTCATCGGTGCTGGTCGTCATGCTGGTGGCCGCCACTGCCGTGGTGCTGATCCTGAAGCCCTGGACCGAGGAGTTCCAGCACGGGGGTTTGACGATTGCCGACCCGCCCGCGCCGGTGAAACCGATCCCGCAGGTCGCGCCCGCCCCCGAGACCGCGCCCGCGGCGAGCACCGCCGGTCTGGCGGCCGCGCTCGCGCCGGTCGTCGGCAACCCGGACCTCGGCGCGTTCGCCGCCTCGGTGTCCGATGGGGACACCGGCAAGGTGCTGTGGACGCTGGACCCGGACAAGGCGATGATCCCGTCCTCCACCGCCAAGATCCTCACCGTCGCGGCCGCCCTGCTTGCGCTGCCCGCCGACCACCGGGTCACCACCAAGGTGGTGACCGGCGCGGCCCCCGGCGAGATCGTGCTGGTCGGTGGCGGCGATCCCACCGTCACCGCGCAGCCCGACGGCAAGGGCTACTACCCGGGCGCGCCGCGCCTGCAGGACCTGGTCGCGCAGATCAAGGCCACCGGACAGCGGGTGGACTCGATCACCGTCGACACCTCCGCCTACCCGGGACCGAACTTCGCGCCGGGCTGGGACGCCGCCGACATCGGGGGCGGCTCCATCGCGCCCATGGACGCGGTGATGATCGACGGCGGCCGCCTGGACCCGCTGGTCGAATACTCGCCCCGCACCGCCACTCCCGCCCTCGACGCGGGCCGCAGGATGGCCGCCGAACTGGGCGTGGACGGTGCGAAGGTGAAGGCGGGCAGCGCGCCGGCGACGGCCACCCAGCTGGCCGCGGTGCAGTCCGCGCCGCTGCGGGACCGCCTGCTGCAGGCCATGGTGCACTCCGACAACGTGCTGGCCGAGGCCATCGGCCGCGAGGTCGCGGTGGCCGGCGGGCAGGAGGCCTCCTTCACCGGCGCGGTCACCGCCCTGAACACCGTGCTGCAGGCCGCCGGATTCGACCTCGCCGGCCTGAAAATGGCCGACAACAGCGGACTCTCGACCGACGACCGGATCCCGCCGCGCCTGCTCAACCGGGTGCTGACGGTGGCCGCGCTGCCCAACGGCGCTGCTCCGCAAGGCAATTCGACCGTCGATCCGGCCGCGGTCACCACCCCCGGCTCCCCGCTCGCGCCGCTGCTGGACTATCTGCCGGTCGCGGGCGGCACCGGCTCGCTGGCGAGCCGTTATGTGGACCGCGATCGCGAGGGCGCGGGTTGGATCCGGGCCAAAACCGGAACTCTGTCCGTATCGAGTGCGTTGGTCGGTTATGTGCTGGACCGTGACGGACGCGTCCTGACGTTCGCGCTCATGTCGAACGATCGGCCGCCGGAAGTGAGCCGACCCGCGCTGGACGCCGTCGCCAACGCACTGCGCAACTGTGGCTGCTCCTGACGGGTGGATGAACATGACCGGATCCGACAACCCCGCCGCCCCCGCCCGTACCCGGACCACGCTGACCGGGTCGGTGGACTGGAACGTGGCCGCCCGCACCGGCGCGGCCCTGGTCCCGGCCGGGCCGCGCACCTCGCGGTACTCGGCCGAGCACGCGGTCGCCGAACTCGCCGCCGCCTCGGTTCGCGCCGAGGCGCCGGTGCGTGAGGTCAGCGGGCTCGACGACGGCTCGGTGGTGCCCGACGCGCTGATCGTGGACCGGCCGGGCTGGATCCGGGCCGCCGCCGACTCCATGGCCCAGCTCACCGGCAGCGGCATCGAACCCGGCGAGAAGGGCAAACTGGTCGGCAAACCGGCCGGACTGCAGGCCGGGGCCATGCTGGCCTTCCTGTCCACCGCCATCCTCGGCCAGTACGACCCGTTCACCGGGCCGGACGGCACGCTGCTGCTGGTGGCGCCCAACATCATGGCGGTGGAACGCGCACTCGGCGTGCCGCCCAGCGACTTCCGGCTCTGGGTGTGCCTGCACGAGGTCACCCACCGGGTCCAATTCTCGTCCGCCCCTTGGATCGCCGACTACATGCGCCGCAATGTCGAGACCCTGGGCGAGGCGGGCGACGAACCGCTCGCCGACATCCTGGCCCGGCTCGCCGACGCCGTGAAGGAACGCCGCCGCGGCGTCGAGGACCCCGCGGGCGGCGTCATCGGGTTGCTGCGCGCCACCCAGGCCGAACCCCAGCGCCTGGCCCTGGATCGACTACTCATGCTCGGCACCCTGCTGGAAGGCCACGCCGACCACGTCATGGACGCCGTCGGCCCGGCCGTGGTCCCCTCCGTCACCCGGATTCGCGCGGCCTTCGATCAGCGCCGCAAGCGGCCCGCCAACCCGATCCAGCGCCTGCTGCGCGCCCTGCTCGGCATGGACGCCAAGGTCGCCCAGTACGTGCGCGGCAAGGCCTTCGTCGACGAGGTGGTCGACACCGTCGGCATGGCCCGCTTCAACACCATCTGGACCGAACCGGAAACCCTGCCTCGCACCGACGAGATCGGCGAACCGCAACGGTGGGTCACCCGGGTCCTGGGCTGATCCCCGGCCCCCGTCCCTCCGGAGCGCTTGCGGCACGCCGGAATTCGGGACGTACCCGGCAGGAATCCTCGCCGCACGGCACCGCGCCCCGGCCGCGTGCGACGATCGGGGCGTGAACGAACGGCCCCGACTACCCGAGACGCGCGCCGCGCTGGAGCTGCGCCGCGCCGTCCGGGAGTGGCTGGGCCGCTACGCGCCCGAGGGTGTGGTCCGGGTGGCCCTCTCCGGCGGCGCGGACTCGCTGGCCCTGACCGCCGCCGCTTGCGCCGAAGCCGACGTGGTCGACGCGCTGATCGTGGACCACGGCCTGCAGGACGGCTCGGCCGACGTGGCGGATCGCGCCGCGGCCACCGCGCTGGGCCTCGGGTGCCGGTCCGCCAGGGTGCTGCGCGTTCAGGTCGAGCGCAGCGCACCGAACGGGTCGATCCGGTCGGTGCGGTCGGCAGATCCGACCGCGCTACTTGCAGCCGAGAACGGGTCGACGCTGGAGGACGGGCTCGTTCCGGCGGCGGAGTGGGCGGCCGGGGAGGAACCGGCGGGCAGCGGTCTCGCGGGCGACAGGTTTCCGGGCGGGCCCGAAGCGGCTGCGCGGCGAGCCCGATACGACGCGTTGCGAGCGGCCCGTGAAGGCAAGCCGGTGTTGCTCGGGCACACCCTCGACGACCAGGCCGAGACCGTGTTGCTGGGCCTCGGTCGCGGGTCGGGGGCGCGATCGATCAGGGGGATGGGGGAGTACGACGAGCCGTGGGGGCGGCCGCTGCTCGGGGTGCGGCGGCGCGTGACCCGGGAGCTGTGCGCGGACCTGGGGCTCGAGGCCTGGGAGGATCCGCACAACAGCGCGCCGGAGTTCACCCGGGTCCGGCTGCGCGCCGAGGTGCTGCCGTTGCTCGAGGAGGTGCTCGGGGGCGGGGTGGCCGAGGCGCTGGCGCGGACGGCGGTGCAGCTGCGCGAGGACTCGGCGGTGCTGGACGCGCTCGCCGGTCGGTTGCTGGCGGCCGCGCGGGCGGGCGACGGGCTGGGGATCGAGACGCTCGCCACTGCCGAACCCGCGATCCGGCGCCGCGTCATTCGCGCGTGGCTGCTCGAACGTGGCGCAAAATCATTGACGGACAGCAATTTACGCGCGGTGGAAGCGCTGGTCACGCGGTGGCGTGGGCAGGGCGGGGTCGCGGTGGGTGGTTCACCCAGCGGGACCAGGTTGGTTGCCGCGCGTGAACATGGCAGGCTCATACTCGGGTCGGAGTGAACCCGTTCATTGCAAGAGTCACAGTCGGGTCGACTGAAGGGAAACCAGCGGACGTGTACGGGGACGACATCGCGTCGGTGCTGATCAGCGAGGAAGAGATCGCCGCCAAGGTCGAGGAACTGGCCGAACTGGTCGCCAAGCGGTATCCCGCCGATGCCCCCGAGGGCGACCTGCTGCTGGTGGGCGTGCTCAAGGGCGCGATCTTCTTCATGACCGACCTGGCCAAGAAGCTCACCGTGCCGACGCAGATGGAGTTCATGGCCGTCTCGTCGTACGGCTCCTCCACCTCGTCCTCGGGCGTGGTGCGCATCATGAAGGACCTGGACAAGGACATCGCCGGGCGCAATGTGCTGATCGTCGAGGACATCATCGACTCCGGCCTGACGCTGTCGTGGCTGCTGCGCAACCTGTCCAGCCGCAATCCGGCCTCGCTCGAGGTCGTCACGCTGCTGCGCAAGCCCGACGCGTTGCGCACCCAGGTGGACGTGATGGCCGTCGGCTTCGACATCCCGAACGAGTTCGTGGTCGGCTACGGCCTCGACTACGCCGAGCGGTACCGCGATCTGCCTTACATCGGCACCCTGGATCCGAAGGTCTACGGCGGGGAGTAACCGCCGCCTCACCGGGTCGAAAAACAGGCCGCCTTCCACTGTGGGAGGCGGCCTTTTTGCTTCTATGTGACCAAACTCACTCGATCGGCTGGTTTGGGGTGTGGGCCGGGGCGGAGCGTTGTTGCTGAAGGTCAGCGCTCGGATCGCTTTCGGATCGCAGACCGACCAAGATCACGAATCAATGCTGGTCAAGCGTCCGTTCCGAGGCGCTTGGGGGAGTGCTGGCAAATGGCCAGGAATTCGCGAGTCCGGTTAACGGAATGTTGAACTGGCGTCATATGCTGTCCGTAACAAACCTGACGGCTGTTTTCTGATCCTGTTGCAAACTTTTGGGTCGGATACGGCTGGAAAATCAAGACCGATTCTGATAGCAAGGGGCTATGGACCCGCATTTGCGCGACCTGCGGTATTTCGTCGCCGTCGCTGAGGAACTTCATTTCACCAACGCGGCGCAACGCCTGCACATCGCTCAACCCACCCTGTCACGACAGATCCGGCAGTTGGAACGCCAGCTGGACGTCGTGCTGTTCGACCGCAACCAGCGCAGCGTGGCCCTGACCGTCGCCGGCAAGGAACTGCTCGAAGGCGCCCGGAAGATCCTCGAACTCTGGGAAGTCACCAATGTCGCCCTGCAGGAGGCCGGTGAGGTGCTGCGCGTCGGCATCCAGTCCTCCATCGGCCGCGGCCTGATCACCGACCTGGAGAGCGCCAGCGGCCACCGGCTCGCCCTGCACTCCGCGTCCTGGACCGACCCGTCCAGCGGCCTCGCCGGCCGCCAGGCGGATCTGGCGCTCATGTGGCTGCCCGTGCCCGACACCAGCCGCTACCGCTGGCAGGTGCTGCGTACCGAGCCGCGCTGGGTGCTGCTGCCCGAGAACCACGCCCTCGCCGGCCAGGAGAGCATCGACTTCGCCGACCTGATCGACGAGCCCTTCGTCGCCATGCCCGCCGAAGCCGGTGCGGCCCGCGACTTCTGGCTCGGTGCCGACTCCCGCGGCGGCCGCCAGGCCAAGATCGGCGCGGAAGCCGCCACCGCCGAGGAACGCCTCGAGGCGGTCAGCCTCGGCCTGGGCGTCTGCCTGCTGGCCGAGAACAACGTCCCCATGTACCGCTGGCCGGGCCTGACCGCCCGCCCGGTGACCGGCCTGGCCCCGTGTGAACTCGCGGTCGCCTGGCGCGCCGACGACGACCGCCCGACCATCCTCGAGTTCGCGGCCCGCGTGCTCGACGGCGGCTTCGCCGAACAGGAACCGCTCGCGGCCGTCTAGGCCCGAGGGAAGGACCGTCCGGGACGGGCGGCGGCAGTGGGTCGGAGGTTGCCGCGGTCCGTACGGGCAGTGTGGGACCGGCACAACGGGGTGCGGGATCGACACGACGACAGCGCCGCGTCACTTCGGTGACGCGGCGCTGTCCTGTGTCCGGGGACGGTCAGGAGACGGGGCCCGATCCCGTCAGGAGACGGTCCGCTGCCAAGGGTGGGCGGCCTCGATCTGGGCGGCCAGCCGCAGGATGGTGGCCTCGCTGCCGGGCGGGCCCGCGATCTGCGCCGCTACCGGGGTGCCGGAGCGCGGGTGCAGGCCCATCGGAATGGAGATGGCGGGCCAGCCGACCAGATTCCACAGCGGCGTGAACGGCGAGAACTTCACGTTGGCAAGCACATTCGCCAGCCACGGCCGCGAATGCCAGCGGCGGGCGCGCGGCGCGGGGGTGGCCAGCGTGGGCGTGATGACCACGTCGTAGCGCTCGAAGTAGTCCAGCAGGCGTGATTCCACCCGGTCGACCTGCGAGGCCCGCAGCAGACCCGACTTCAGCACCGTCCGGCCCAGCGCCACGTGGGTGCGGGTGCGGCGCTGCAGCCGGTCCGGGTGCGGCACGGTCGCGGCCTCGCGGGCGGCATTGGCCAGCCAGCGCAGCAGCAGCGCGAAAGTCACGCCCTGATAAGGGAGTTCGGCCACGCCGATGATGTGCCCGGCCAGCGAGGCGGCCGCCGCGGCCTTGTCGGCGGCCGCGGTCCAGGCCAGGTCGACGTGGGTGAGCGGCGTCGGCGCCCCGGTCGCCAGGCCGATGCGCAGGGTCTGCGGGGTGTCCAGGTCGGCCAGGTCGGGGCGGTCCGCCAGCACCGACAGCATGAGCGCGGTATCGGCGACAGTCGTTGCGAGAACGCCGTTTTCGGTCATTCCGCCCCACGAGTCGATGCCCACGTCCGCGGGCACCAGGCCGCGGCCCGGCTTCATGCCGACCACGCCGGAGCAGGCCGCCGGGATGCGCACCGAGCCGAGTCCGTCGTTGCCGTGCGCTATCGGCACCATGCCGGAGCCGACCGCCGCGCCGGAGCCGCCCGACGAACCGCCCGCGGAGTAGCGGGTGTTCCAGGGGCTGCGGGTGATGCTGCCCGGACCGTCGGTGACGCCCCACAGCCCGAACTCGGGCATGTGGGTGAGCCCGACGACCACCGCGCCCGCCGCCCGCAGTCGCCGCACCACGACGTGATCGCTGGTGGCGGCCAGATCGGACCCGGACAGCGACCCGCCCCGGGTCACCTCGCCCGCGACATCGATGTTGTTCTTGACCGCGACCGGCACCCCCGCCAGCGGCAGCATGTCCAGATCGGCCCGCTCGGCGACGGCGCGCGCCTCGGCGCGGGCGGCCTCCTCACGGACCAGGGTGAAGGCGTTCAGCTTCCGATCGCGGGCGCGGATCCGGGTCAGCGCGGCCTCGACGGCGTCCTCGGGGGACAGGGCGCCGTTCTGGACCGCGGTGGCGACGCCGATCGCGGTGGTCGGATCCATCGGGGGACGGTCGGACGGGGTGTCGGAATCGGGCGTGTCGGCTCCCCCGTCTCGCGCGTTTGGTGCCACCGCTTCCTCCTCGGCGGCGTCGGCCGCGGCGATCTCCGCCGCTAATGCCGTGCCCTCGTCGTACATGCTGGTCTTCCCCCGTCGCATCGTGTCGAAATCGGGTGATCCGCTCGTGGCCCGCAAGTTATCATTCCGGCTGAAGGTCGGGGATGATGGTGTCGGGTGTGGCGGCTTCTTTGACCGAATCTCGGAATCCACGACATCCCCGGATCGACAGTGCGGATCGACGACATCCGTGCCGAGCCAGATGGGTGCGGACATGACTTCTGGTTCCGACCACCGTTCCGGCGCATACTCGGCCGGAACCGAATCGAGCGCGGTCGTCGCCTTCGCGGCGGCCTGGGACTCCGCTGCGGCCCCGCCCAGCATCGCCGCCTATCTGCCCGACGCCAGCACGCTGCGCCGGGGCGCCCTGCTGGAACTGATCCGCATCGACATGCGCCACCGCTGGCTGCGGCGCACCACCGGGGAACCGGCCACCCCGCCCAAACGACTGCGCGACTACAGCGCCGAATTCCCCGAGCTCACGCCGGCCGACCTGCCCGCCGGGCTGGTGTACGAGGAGTTCGTCATCCGCCGCCACAGCGGCGAGCGCGTGGATCCGCGCGACTGCCTGCGTGAGTACCCGGATCAGGCGGGCGAGCTGCGGCAGCTGCTCAATGCCGACGACGAGGACCAGAGCACCCGCCGCGCCGGGCCCGGCGAGTCCACCCGCGGCGATTTCGAGCTGGACGCGTCCACCCGCGGCGCCTGGCTCGACGAATCCACCCGGCTCCCGGTCGAGGCCACCACCCGCGCCGAACCGCCGGTCGACGGCGACACCACCCGGGTGCCCGACGCGAGCGAGCTGACCCAGTACGAGGACCCCTCGCAGCTGATCGGCGACCCGGCCGATCCCACCCGCGCCACCGTCGGGGTCGCCACCACGCCCGAGACCGGCGCGCTGCTCGACCGCATCGAGATCGGCCAGCGCATCGACGACTTCGACCTGCTGACCAGCCTCGGTTCCGGGGCGTTCGCCCGCGTCTTCCTGGCCCGGCAGCGGTCCCTGCAACGTCTGGTCGCGGTGAAGATCTCCGCCGATCACGGCACCGAACCGCAGACCCTGGCCCAGCTCGACCACGACTACATCGTGCGCGTCTTCGACCAGCGCCTGCTCTCGGACGTGCGCACCGAATCCGGGCGGCGGCTGCGGCTGCTGTACATGCAGTTCCTGCCCGGCGGCACCCTGCTCGGCGTGCTGCGCTGGGTGCGCGCCACCCCGCCCGCCGAACGCAGCGGGCAGCTGCTGCTGGACGCGGTGGACGCCGCCATGGAGGAGAAGGGCGAGATCCGGCCCACCGACTCCAGCGTGCGCGCCGAACTGGCCGGGCTGAGCTGGCCGGAAACCGTTGCGTGGCTGGGCCGCAGACTGGCCGAGGCGCTGGACTACGCGGACTCGCACGGGGTGCTGCACCGCGACGTGAAACCCGCGAACGTGCTGCTCACGGCCGAGGCCGTGCCGAAACTGGCCGACTTCAATATCAGTTTCAGCCGCAATCTGGACAGTTCCAGCCCGGTCGCCTACTTCGGTGGTTCGCTCTCCTACATGTCCCCGGAACAGCTGGAGGCCTGCCATCCGGCGGCCGCGACCAGTGCCGCCGACCTGGACACTCGCGCCGACATCTTCTCCCTCGGGGTCGTGCTGTGGGAGCTGCTCACCGGGGCCAAACCCTTCGACGACAGCACCGCCGGACCCGGCGACCACGGCGACCGCACCACCCTCGAGGCCATGCTCGCCCGCCGCCGCGGCGGCGTCGACCACGTGGCCCTGGACCGGGTGCCGCCGGACTGCCCGGCCGCGCTGCGCCGGGTCCTGCTCACCTGTTTGGCGCCCGAACGCGACCAACGCTGGAGCAGCGGCGCCGTGCTGGCCGGCCAGCTCGACATGTGCCTGGACGAGCGCGCCCGCGACCTGGTCGACCCGCCCCCGGACAGCTGGCGGATGCGGTTGCGGCCGTGGTTGATTCCCCTGGTCACGCTGGCCGTGGCGATCCCGAACACGCTGGCCTCGCTGTACAACATCGCGCACAACCGGGCCTTCATCATCAGCCATCTGTCCGAGTCGGCCATGCGCACCTTCGTGCTCACCACCGGCTCGGTGAACCTGGTGTTCTTCCCGCTCGGCACCGCCGTCATCGCCTACCTGTGCCGCTCGGTGATCGTGGTGCCGCGCGGACTCCGCAAGGGCCGTGAATACGACGCCGAGACACTGCGCAGAGCCCGGGCGGACGTGCTGCTCGCCGGGGAACGCATCTCCTTGGTGGTGTTCGCGCTGTGGGTGGTCGCGGGCTTCACCTTCCCGATGGTGCTGCGCATGACCGCCACCGACCTGCCGGTGCGCGGCGTCCTGCACTTCCTGGTGTCACTGGTGGTGTGCGGGGCGATCGCGGTGGCGTACCCCTTCTTCCTGGTCGCCTTCTATCTGGTGCGGTGCATCTATCCCATGTTCCTGCGGCACGGCGACATCAGCGGCGAGGACGCGGTGTGGCTGCACCGGCTGGGCCGCCGCTGCACCACCTATCTGGCGGTGGCGGCGTCGGTGCCGCTGCTCGCGGTCGCGGGCGTGACGTTCCTGCCGCCGGAGGACATTCCGAAGGTGATCGTGGCGGTCCGGGTGCTCAGCGTCGGCGGCATCGCCGCGTTCGTGCTGATCTACGCCATCTTCCGGGCCCTCGAAGCGGACCTGGCGGCGCTGGAACGCGTGGTCGCCCCGGCCCGCTCGGCGCGCCCGGCCGGCGATGGCAAGACCGCGGCGCCCGGCGCCGATGGCGACCCGGATGCCACGCCGTGAGTGAACTCTCGGCCCGAGCTCTCGCACGCTTCTCCGCCGACTGGGAATCAACGCTGCGCGGCGACCGCCAGGAACCACCGCCCCTGGCCGGGTACCTGCCCGACGGGCGCGCGGTCCGGCTCGAGGTCCTCACCGACCTGGTCCGCATCGACATGCGGCAGCGCTGGCGGCGCGCCGGACTGGAGAAGCGGATCGCGGAGTACCGCCGGGAATTCCCGGAGATGGGAACCAGTCCGGCCTTCGCCGATCTGGTGTGCGAGGAGTACCTGGCCCGCAGCCGCTTCCGGCCGCTCGACGTGGACAGCTTCACCGCCGAATACCCCGAGGTCGCCACCGAGATCCGCCGTCGCTTCACCGGCGAGACCCCGCCGCCCCCGCCGCCGGTGCTGCCCGAGGGCATCGAAACCGGTCGTCGCCTCGACGATTTCGACCTGCTCACCGATCTCGGCGGCGCCGACTACAGCCGCATGTTCCTGGCCCGGCAGCGCTCCATGCAGCGTCTGGTCGCGGTCCGGGTGGAGGCGGGCGCGGACAGCGACACCGACACCGTCGCCCAGCTCGACCACCAGTACATCGTGCGCGTCTTCGACCAGCGGCTGATCGCGGACGGCAGCACGGGGAAGCCACTGCGACTGCTGTACATGCAGTACGTGCCCGGCGGCACCGCCGAGGGCGTGCTCGCCCAGCTGCGCCGCGAAGCCCAGGTGGCGGGCAATGGCGGCAAACCCGGCGGCCGCATGATCCACCGCACCGCCCCCGCCGCGAACGGACTGCCCGACGGCGGATTGCTGCTGCGCGCCATCGATTCCGCCATGGAGGCCAAGGGCGAGAGCCGCCCGTCCGGATCGCCGGTACGTACCGACATCGCCGCCCTGAGCTGGCCCGAAACCGTGGCCTGGGTGGGGCGACGGCTCGCCGAGGCACTCGAATACGGGGAGCGGCAAGGGGTACTGCACCACGACATCCGCCCCGCCAATGTGCTGTTCACGGCCGAAGGGGTGCCCAAACTCGCGGATTTCGCACTGGGGCCGATGTATTGGAGCACCGGGTTCATCGGTGCCAGGAGCGCGAGTGCGAATGGCGCGGGGGCCCTGCGGTATCGATCGCCGGAAGCGCTGCGGGCCCTGCTGGATTCGGCCGCGCCGTCGCCCGGTCCCGCCAGTGACATCTACTCGCTCGGCGTGGTGCTGTGGGAAATGCTCACCGGCTCACTGCCGTTCGACGATCCCGAGGTCGGGACCGACGCCGTGCCGGAGATGCTGGCCCGCCGCATGGCCGGGGTGCCCGCGGCGGCCTTGGACAACCTGCCCCCGGACACCCCCGCCACCCTGCGGCGCGTGCTGCTGGAATGCCTGCGCCCCGACGCGTCCCGGCGTTGGCAGAGCGGCGGTCAGCTGGCCGGGCAGCTGGACCTGTGCCTGGACCCCGATGCCCGGGATCTGATCGACCCGCCCGCGCACAGTCTGTGGTCGCGGTTGCGGAGCTGGCCGGTGCCGATCGCGATGCTGTGCGTGGGTCTGCCGAACGCCCTGGCCAGTTGGTACAACATCCGGATCAACAAGAGCCTCATCGTGGATGAGCTGTCGGCGTCGGATCAGTACCGGTTCGAGCAGGTGGCGCTGATCAACAATCTGGCGGCCTTCCCGGTGGCGGCGCTGCTGTTGTTGTGGCTGGCGCGGCGACCGCTGACGGTCTCGTACCGGCTGCGCCGCGGCCACGAGTACACCCCGGATCAGCTGGCCCGCGCCCGCGCGGACACGCTGCTGCTGGGGGAGCGGGTGGTGTGGGTGCCGTTCGCCTTGTGGCTGATCGCCGGAATCGCGTGGCCGCTGGCGCTGGCCGGTGCGGGAGCGCGCCTGCCGCACATGGCTTTCGCGCATTTCTTCACCGCGCAGGTGGTGTGCGCGACCATCGCGCTGGCCTATCCGTTCTTCCTGATCATGGTGTATTCGGTGCGGTCGCTGTATCCGCAGTTGTTGGCGCGCGGTTCGGTGGGGCACGAGGATCGGCGGCAGCTGGCGGCGCTGGCGCGACGCAGCAATTTCTATCTGGCCGCGGCGGCGTCGGTGCCGCTGCTCGGGGTGGCGTCGGTGACGTTCGTGTCGACCGACGATCTGGGGTTGGTGATCGTGCCGCTGCGCATCCTCAGCGTGGGCGGCGTGCTGGCGTTCGTGGTGATCTACCGGTTGTCGCGAATGCTGGAAGCCGATCTGGGGGCGCTGGTTCGCGCCATTCCCGAAGGCGGGCACTGATTCCCCGTAGGCTCGTGGGGTGGCGATACGTGGCAGTGTCGAAACCTCCTTGGCGGAGTTGGCGGCGCGGGTCCGCCGGCGTGCTGAAGGTCATTCCGGTCGGTTTCTGCTGGGGATCGCGGGCCCGCCCGGGGCGGGCAAATCCACCCTCGCCCGCGGCATCCGCGACGAACTGAACCTGGCCGCCGGGACCGCCATCGCCGAAGTCGCGCCCATGGACGGCTTCCACCTCACCAACGACCGGCTGCGCGCCGCCGGAATCCTGGACCGCAAGGGCGAACCGGGGACCTTCGACGCCGAAGGCTATGCGGCGCTGCTCCGAACGCTCCGCGACGCCACCCCCGGCACCCCGGTGCCCTGGCCCACCTACGACCGCGATCTGCACGAACCGGTGCCCGGCGGCGTCGTCTTCGACCACCACACGATCGTCGTCACCGAGGGCAACTACCTGCTCCTCGACGACCGTTCCCACCCGGGCTGGGCCGCCGTCCGCCCCCAGCTCGACGAGGCCTGGTACCTGGACGTGCCGCGCCCGATCATCGAACAACGCCTGCTGCGCCGACATATTCGCGGCGGCCGCACCCCCGCGGCCGCCCGCGACAAGGTGATGAACAGCGACCTGCGCAATGCCGTCCTGGTCGAATCCACCCGCGGCCGAGCCGATCTGGTGCTCCGGAAAGCAGGTCGCGGCTACCGCATCGACTGAGCGGTCACCGCACCGGCCGAGTGTCGAAGTGCCGCATCCATTCCCGCGTGCCGACGTAGCGACAGGAAGCGCCGGCCACGACGGCTGCCTCGCGCAGCGCGGCCGGGAAGTCGGCGCCGCGTTCGTGGAAGTGGCAGAACGCGCCGTGCAGGATGTCGCCCGCCCCGAGCGTGTCGATCGCGGGTTCGGCGGGAACCCGGATCTCGCCGCGGCCGCCCGGCATCGAATAGCGGATCGGGCCGCCGCCCCCGGTTACCGCCACCAGCGCCGGGCCCACCGCGTGCAGGCGGTCGAACACCTCATCCGCCGAATCCGCCGCCACCCCAGGCGGAGTGAAGGCACTCGAGCAGATCGCGATATCCACGATCGGCAGCAGTTCGGCATGCACCGGCCGCCAGCGTCCGGCATCGAGCACCACCGGCACTCCCGCTGCCCGAGCCGCTGTCGCGAGCCGTACGGCATGGTCGGGGTAGTGACCGTCCACCAGCAGCAGCGACGCGTCCGCGACCGTATCGGCCGTCGAGTCGTCGAGACCCGGATGGATCCGCGAGCCGTCCAGCGACACGATGGTCCGGGTGGCCGCCGCCGTGGCGACGATGATCGAGGACACCGGCGGTTGCTGATCACCGTCCGGGGTGAGGTCCACGATGGTGACGCCGTGCTGCCGCAGATCACTCCGGATCAGTTCCGCCAGTGGGTGTTTCCCCAACGCGGTGACCAGCGCGGGGTGCACGCCGGACAGGAACGCGTAGGTGACCGCCGCGTTGGCGGCCGGTCCGCCCGCGCCCAGGAACAGGTCGGCGGCCTGGGTCTTGGAGTCCTCGGCGGGATACCGGTCGACGGCATAGGCGAGATCCAATGTCGACAATCCGGCGAAAACCGCACTCCTGCTTCCCATGCCGCCGACCCTACGGTGAGCTAGTCGCGCACCCGATGCTCGTAGGCCTTGCGCGCGTCGCCGTCCACGTCGTCGAGGAAGGCGGTCTGCGAACCCAGCGCCCGCCCGATGGCGTCACCCACGAACTGCGGCAGCAGCCCGACGGCCTGCGCGATGATCCCCGCCACCGCGGTGACCCGTGCCTTCGCCTTGGGCGCCACGATCAGCTTGGCGATGGCGTCCGCGATCTCCTCCGGTTCGGCCGCGCGCATCAGCTTGGGCAGTGAAACCCCGGAGCCCAGTTCGGTTTTGGTGAGCGTGGGCAGCACCGAGGAGAACTCGAGCCCGGTGCCCCGGTACTCCTCGCGCAGGGTATCGGTGAAGCCGAGCACCGCGTGCTTGCTGGCGTTGTAGGTGGCCAGGCCGGGAATGTGGCTCTCGCCCGCCAACGACGCGATATTGATGACGTGCCCGCGCCCGCGCGGCAGCATACGGGCGATGCCCAGCTTGGAGCCGAGGATCACGCCGTACACATTGATGTCGAGGATGCGGCGGGTGATCTGGTCCGGCTCGTCCACCACGCGTCCGGTGGGCATGATCCCGGCATTGTTGATCAGCACGTCGATCGGGCCGAGCCGGCGTTCCACCTCGTCGAGGAAGCCCTCGAAGGACTGCTGGTCGGTGACGTCCAGCTTGTCGTACACGTCGAAATCCCGTGCCGCGCCGGACTCCTTGACGGTGGTCTCGTCGATGTCGCCGATGGCGATCTTCGCGCCGAGCGCCTGCAGGGCGGTGGCGGTGGCCAGGCCGATGCCGCGCGCGCCGCCGGTGATCACCACGACCTTGCCGGCGATGGTTCCGAAGTCGGTCATCACAGCCCCCGCACGGTCTTGACGATGGCGGGCACGTTCAGACGCCGCAGCCCGCGGGTGCCCGCGGCTCGCATGGCGCTCATGGCGAACATCAGCTTGGGCGGCGAATACGGGAACCAGAGCGGTTCCTTGGTCATGGTGGGCAGGATCGGCTTGGTGATGGCCTGCTGGCGGCAGTACTTGCGCACGCCGTTGGGGCCGCCCCAGCGCGCGCCGGTGCCGGACAGACCCCAGCCGCCCATGGGCAGCGCGAAGCTGAACATATTGGCGAACACGTCGTTGATATTGACCGCGCCCGCGTTCAGCTGGCGCGCAACGCGTTCGGCGCGATCGTTGTCGCCCGACCACACCGACGCGGACAGGCCGTAGATCGAATCATTGGCCAGCCGAATGGCTTCCGCCTCGTTGGCGACCTTCATGACCGGCAATGTGGGACCGAAGGTCTCCTCGGTCATGCAGGTCATGGTGTGGTCCACGTCGGCGAGCACGGTCGGCTCGAACAGGGTGCCGACGCCGGTCCGCTTGCCGCCGGTGGTGATTCGCGCACCCGCCTTGACGGCTTCCTCGACGTGCCGCTGCACGATCTGCGCCTGGTTCTCGTTGGCCAGCGCGCCCATGTCGTACTGCGGCTTGCGGCCGTCCACGCCCTGGCGGACCTCCTTGACCGCGGCGGTCAGCTTCGCCAGGAACTCGTCGTAGACAGCGGCTTCCACGTACACGCGCTCCACCGAGATGCACACCTGCCCGGCGTTGAACAGCCCGCCGAAGGCGATGCCGTGCGCCGCCCGGTCCAGGTCGGCGTCGGCCAGCACGATGGCCGGGTCCTTGCCGCCGAGCTCCAGGCTGAACGGGATCATCCGCTCGGTGCAGGCCGCGGCGATCTTGCGGCCGGTGGCGGTGGAACCGGTGAACTGGATGTAGTCGGCGTTGCCGACCACGGCCGCGCCGGTCTCGCCCGCGCCGGTGACGACCTCGAACACCGGGGGCGCGCCGATCTCACGCCAGCCGCGCGCCAGTTCGACGGCCGAGAGCGGGGTCACCTCGGAGGGCTTGAGGATGACCGCCGCGCCGGCGGCCAGCGCCGGGATCACGTCGATGACCGGCATGGCCAGCGGGAAGTTCCACGGGGTGATCACGCCGACCACCGGGTACGGGCGGAAGACGGTGGTCAGCTGCTTGACCCGGGCCAGCGGGCTGTGCGGCGAAGGGTGTTCGTCGGCCAGGAATTTCGCGGCGCGGCGGGCGTAGTAGCCGGTGAGGTCGACCGAGAAGGCCGGGTCGATGAGCGAGTCCACGCGGGCCTTGCCGGTCTCGGACTGCAGCACGTCGGCCAGGTGGTCGGTATTGTCGACCAGCCAGTCCTGGAGCTTGAGCAGCCATTCCTTGCGGCCGTCGGGGCCCAGGGCCTCCCAGGCGGGCTGGTGCGCGCGCAGTTCGCGGACCTTGGCCGCGACGGTGTCGGCCGAGTCGATCGGGACCGTCCCGGCGAGCGCCCCGGTCGCGGGGTTGCGGACCTCGAGCTCGGTGGCCGGTTTCGGGGCCTCGGGCTGCGGGGCGGCCTTGGTCGCGGTCCCGGCTGCCTTGCGGGTCCCGGTCTTGCGAGCGGTGCCCGCGGCGGGTTCGGTATTGGTCACGATGTGCCTCTCCCCATGCGCTTCGTTGCGATGGCGAGCTGTGTGCCAGCTCACCGGACTATGATCGTGACACAATTTCGCGAGCCCATGCTTGGCCAATCGGGTCAATAGTTCCGGTCGGTTTTGTGCTCGGAGTACAAACCCCGGAGGTGCCCCGTGACGACGACGCTGAACAGCGCCGAGATCCGGCAATGGATCGCCGATTTCGTCGCCGAGACCCTGCCCGCCGAAACCCTCGAACAGGTCGTCACCCGCCTCGACAACGCGATCATCGCCCGCATCCCCGAACTGCGTGACCGCGATATGCGCCGCGACCTCGCCGCCAGTAGCCGTGCCCACGCCGTCGCCGTGCTCAGCGGCCTCACCCAGGACCGCTTCGACTACCCGGTCCCCGAGGAAGCCCACGCCTTCGCCCGCACCGTCGCCCGCCGCGGCTACGACGTGCGCCTGCTGCTGCGCGTGTACCACCTCGGTCAGGAAGCCTGCATCGACTACATGACCGAGGTGCTCGAACAGCGGCAGCTGCCGCGCGATATCGAAAGATCGCTGCTGCTACGGCTTTTCGACCGCACCACGCGCTGGGTCAGCACCTCGGTCGAAACCCTCACCGACACCTACATGGCCGAACGCGAACGTGGTCTGCGTGCCGCCCTCACCCAGCGCGCCGAGATCGTGCGCAGCCTGCTCGACGGCGCCGACGTGGACACCGAGAGCGCGTCCGCCCGGCTCGGATACCGGCTCGGCCAGCGGCATCTGGCGCTCGTGGTGTGGACCGACGAGGATGCCGCGCCGTTGCCGTCCGACGGCAGTGGCGAGGCGGTGGGCCGGCTCGACCGGATCGTGGCCCGATTCGCGGGCACGCTCGGCAACGGCAGCCTGCTCACCGTGCCCTCCGGCGCGACCGCGCTGTGGGCCTGGATCGGCGTCGACGGCGACGGAGTGTCCGGCCCGGCGATTCCCGGGCCGGACGATCCGGTGTGGTCGGTGGACGCGCCCGTGCGCGTCGCGGTCGGCGTGCCCGCCGCGCACACCGCCGGATTCCGGGCCAGCCACCGCGAGGCGGTCGCGGCCCGGCAGGTCGCCGAACGGGCCCGGCCGGGTACGCCGCGGGTGCTGCACTACTCGGAGGTGGAGGTCGCCTATCTGGCGGGAACCGACGAGGCCGCGATGCGATCGCTCATCGAACGGGAACTGGGCGCACTCGCCGCGCCCGACCCGCAGTCGGCGCGATTGCGCGAAACCTTGCATGCCTATCTCCGAGCCCGGCGCAGCCCCGACGCGGCCGCGAAAACGCTCGGCGTGCACAAGAACACGGTGCGATACCGCATTCAGCGCATAGAAGAACTACTCGGTCACTCACTCGACCAGCGCGGACCTCGGCTGGAGATCGCGCTCGACTGCGTGGCGGTGTACGGCGTGTGATTCGGCGAGCCTCAGCTCGCCTCCTCCGCGATGGCCTCCCGGGCGGCCCGGCGACGGGTGGGCGGTTCGCCCTCCGAGGCCCGGCGTTCCGGTAATTCGGCCAGCAATTGGGTGGTGGCGGCGGCGATCGCGGCGACCGCCTTGTCCACCGCCGTCTTGGTAGTCGTTGTCAATCCCGACACCCCGCCGACTTTCCGCACGTATTCCTGTGCGGCGGCATAGATTTCCTGCTCGGTGGCGGCCGGTGTGAGTCCGCGCAGCAGGGTGATGTTCCCACTCATGCCCCCAGAGGTTAGCGTCGGATTACCCGCTGTGACAGGGCAAGATTCAGACAATTGCGTGACTGTGTCGTGCCGGGTTCGCTGAAATTACGGACCGAATGGTTTGCCGATAATTCGCACCCGCCGCGACGGGTGTGGCAGACGCGATCGGCGAATAGGCGGCCACTCCAAGATCGATGGGGAACAATCGGGTTATGCCCGCCCGCGACGTACCCACGCTGACCACATTTCCCTATCCGGAGCTGGACCAGCGCGAAGACGATCATTGGTCCGGTGCGCAGGTCTCGGACGACGAACTGCGCGCACTGGCGCTCGGCGGCTTCTATTCAGCGCGCTGGGACGCCTTCCACGACGCGCTGTTGCTCGGACCCGAACGCGACCACCCCCTGGGTGATCGCCGCGAACTTGCCATCGACACCCTCACCGGCGCCTGGGGCATCACCGACGGCACCGAGGCCATGGCCTCGATGGAACAACTGCTCGACGGCATGCACGGCCCGCTCTACGCGCTCGTGCATCCGCTCGTCATGGCGGCCATCAACTCCCCTGAACGCGACCGCTTCGGCGAACGCGCGGATCGTCATCGCGCGTTCCTACGCCAGGTCGGATCCTTCCGCGGCATGGAGAATCCCGAAGCCCTGGTCCGCGATTACGACATCTGGTCGCAGGCCATCAAACTCGGTCTCACCGACCACCTGGTCCGCCCGCTGCCCACCGATATCCAGGCCTGGGATCTGGCCCGGGTGGTGGCCGTCGCGCGCATGGCCTACACCGCCGGCTACCTCGACGCCGACGTCGCCTGGGACTACCTGATGCGGGCCCTGCCCCCGGCCCAGCGCAAATACCGCAACTGGCGGCAATTCGGCGACGCCTACCTGGCCGGGTGGACCTACTGGCAGGCCTGCGAGGACCTCGCGGAACTGAAATCCGGCGGCGTGGACCGGCGCATGGAATTGCTGCGCCTGTGGATGCGGCCGACCAGCCCATGGCGGCGGATCACGCTGCAGCCGGACGAATAACATCCCCGGTTCGGGGGCCATTCGCCCCCAAACCCTGCCTCGGTTCCGGCCGTGTCGATCTAGTCCGGCAGGGACCGGAGAATTCCGCGGCCATAGCGCTGGAACTGCGCGTCGTCGACCATGCCGAGCGAATGCCGCTCGACCAGCAATTCCCACTCCGAGTACAGCTTCGCCACACCCGGATCGGCCGGCCCGGCCGCGCCGTCGGCGACCTCGCGCTGAATGGCGAAATTCAACGCGCCCGCGACCCGATCGGTGTCGGCGCGATCGGTGCCGAGGAAATTCCAGATCAGATTGCCGTCACTGACCTCGAAACCGTATTCACCCGGGGCCGAGTCCGCCGCGTCCTCGTCGTCGGTGGTGCGAGCCCACAGCAGGGTCGCGATCGGCAGCTCGTGGGCGAAACGCTTGCCCGAGCCGAGGGCCACGAAGATCAGCCGCGTGGTGGTGACCGCGAGCAGGCCGGTGGCCTTGGGCGCGGGCGCCTGCGCGGTGACCAGGGCGGTCTCCAGCACGTACTCGCCGGGCGTGACGAACCGCTGCAATGCCGCGATCGCGGGCTTGGCGTCCCGCTTGGGGGCCATGCGCCGCACCGCGCGGTCCACGTCGGCGCGGGCGGGTCCGCCGCGGCCCCAGGAGGGCGCGGGCGGGGTCAGATCGGGGGCGGCCACGTCCAGCCGCTGGGTGGCCAGGATCTGGTTGTTGATCCGCTCGACGATGACGGTCGCGGCGGGCACATCGTGTTCGGCGATGAGCACCGGCAGCGGGGTCCGGTCGGCGGGGACTCCGGTCAGGACCGGGGTGGGGTAGCGGAGGTAGATCTCGATGACGACGGCGTCATCGGCGCGCCGGTTCAAACGCACCTTCAGCAGGTCGCTCACCGGCACGTCGAGCACGCGCTCGCCGTCCGTTCCAGGTCGCAGCACCGTCAACCGCCCGTTGCCATGACGCACAATCGCCGTGGGTGTCCGTAGCTCGACTATGTCCATACCCCCTGCGCTCTGTTGTGTCGCCACTCACGATGTAACGACCATGCCATGATTGTGACCACGAGGTCCGACACCAGGGGGTGATCGAACCGACGTGTTGCCGCAAGTGGTCGGGGAACCACCCGCGTTCTCCAGCCGTTTACCTGTTGAACTGCACTAGCTGCCGAACTGCGCGATGTAACGACTAGACCGTACGCGGTACCGTGGCATGTCCGCATCCGTTCGCCGGAACGGGCGTGCCCCGAAAGCACAGCAGGCAACCGGATACACCCCCCGGAAAGGACTGGCCTCCGGCCGACGCTCTATGACCCGCAAGAATGTGTTCCGCAACCTGGCCATAGTCGCGGGCTTTCTGCTCGTGATCTGGTTGGTCAGCTATTTCAGCAACGACACGCGCGGCTGGCATAGCGTCGATACTTCGGTGGCGCTGTCCCAGCTGCAGGACAAGCAGAATGTCGAATCGGTTCAGATCGACGACAAAGAACAGCAGCTGCGCATCACGCTGAAGAATCCCACCGACGCGACCAAGGGCGAGACCAAGCTGCTCGCCAAGTATCCGGGCGGCGGTGAGGTGTCCGCGCAGATGTTCAAGGCCGCGCAGGATTCCGGCGCCAAGGTGAACACCTCGGTCAAGCAGGACTCGTGGCTGAGCCAGATCCTGCTCTTCATGCTGCCCATGGTGATCCTGCTGGGCCTGTTCATCTTCGTGATGTCGCGCATGCAGGGCGGCGGCCGCGGCGGCATGATGGGCTTCGGCAAGTCGAAGGCCAAGCTGCTGTCGAAGGACATGCCCAAGACCACGTTCCAGGATGTGGCGGGCGCCGACGAGGCCATCGAAGAGCTCGAGGAGATCAAGGACTTCCTGCAGAACCCGGCGCGGTACCAGGCGCTGGGCGCGAAGATCCCCAAGGGCGTGCTGCTCTACGGCCCGCCCGGCACCGGAAAGACGTTGCTGGCCAAGGCCGTTGCCGGTGAGGCGGGCGTCCCGTTCTTCACCATCTCCGGTTCGGACTTCGTCGAGATGTTCGTCGGTGTCGGCGCCTCCCGCGTGCGCGACCTGTTCGATCAGGCCAAGCAGAACAGCCCCTGCATCATCTTCGTCGACGAGATCGACGCGGTCGGCCGCCAGCGCGGCGCGGGCCTGGGCGGCGGTCACGACGAGCGCGAGCAGACCCTGAACCAGCTGCTGGTCGAGATGGACGGCTTCGGTGAGCGCACCGGCGTCATCATCATGGCGGCCACCAACCGGCCCGACATCCTGGACCCGGCGCTGCTGCGCCCGGGCCGTTTCGACCGGCAGATCCCGGTCGGCAACCCGGACCTCAAGGGCCGCCGCGCGATTCTGGCCGTGCACTCCAAGGGCAAGCCGATCTCGCCGGAAGCGGACCTGGACGGTCTGGCCAAGCGCACGGTCGGCATGTCGGGCGCGGATCTGGCGAACGTCATCAACGAGGCCGCGCTGCTCACCGCGCGCGTGCACGGCACCGTGATCACCGGTGCGGCCCTGGAGGAGTCGGTCGACCGCGTCATCGGCGGCCCCCGCCGCAAGTCGCGGGTGATCAGCGAGCACGAGAAGAAGATCACCGCCTACCACGAAGCCGGTCACACCCTGGCCGCCTGGGCGATGCCCGATATCGAGCCCGTTTACAAGGTCACCATCCTGGCCCGCGGCCGCACCGGCGGCCACGCCATGACCGTGCCCGAGGACGACAAGGGTCTGATGACCCGCTCGGAGATGATCGCCCGCCTGGTGTTCGCCATGGGTGGTCGCGCGGCCGAGGAACTGGTGTTCCACGAGCCGACCACGGGTGCGTCGTCCGATATCGACCAGGCCACCAAGACCGCGAAGGCCATGGTCACCGAGTACGGCATGAGCGCCCGCCTGGGCGCGGTCCGCTACGGCCAGGAGCAGGGCGATCCGTTCCTGGGCCGGTCCATGGGTATGGGTTCGGACTACTCGCACGAGGTGGCCCGCGAGATCGACGAGGAGGTGCGCAACCTCATCGAGGCCGCGCACACCGAGGCCTGGTCGGTGCTCAACGACTACCGCGACGAGCTGGACTCGCTGGCCACCGCGCTGCTGGAACGCGAGACCCTGCACCGCAAGGACCTCGAGACCATCCTCGCCACCGTCGAGAAGCGGCCGCGCATCACGGCTTTCAACGATTTCGGTGAGCGCAAGCCCTCGGACCGCCCGCCGGTGAAGACGCCGCGCGAGCTGGCCGCCGAACGCGGTGAGCCGTTCCCGGAGGAGGAGTCGCGCCCGGCGGCGCAGCCCGCCAACGGGTACCCGGATCCGGCCTACGCCGGGGCGCAGCCGCAGTACGGCGGCGGCTATCCCGCCCCCGCGCCGCAGGGCTACCCGGCGGCGCCGCAGGCTCCGGCCTACCCGCGCCACGGCTCGCCCACGCACGGTTCGCGTCCGGACTACGGCGCTCCGGCCGGCTGGTCCGCGCCGGGCTGGCCGCCGCAGGAGGACGAGGGTCAGTCCCCGCAGCCGCGCGGCGCGTACGGCGGCTGGGCGCCCGCCGGTAACCAGCGGTATCAGCCGGGCGGTCAGTACCAGCCGGGCTATCAGCCGCCGGAGGCCCCGGCCGCGCCGCCCGCCGCCGCCGGGAATGACGAGGACGAGAAGAACGGTTGGGACGGACCGAACGGTCGTCGCTGACCGCGGTCCCGATACGCTCTAGGGGTTCGCGGCCCGGCTCGGGCGAGTTCGTTCGCGGGGCGATTGCCCACGCGAAGGAACTCGCCCGAGTGGCACGGCGACCGCGTCCAGGCCGCGTCTGTATGTGCGGCAAGTCAACACAGGAGGTGTCGATTGTCGGCCACCAACAATCGTGTCGTATCCGGCCCGATCGCGCGCGACACCGGTCGGCCGTTCGATCAGGACCGTGCCGAGGCCGCTGTCCGCGAACTGCTGATCGCGGTCGGCGAGGACCCGGACCGTCCCGGTCTGGCCGATACCCCGGCCCGGGTGGCCCGGGCCTACCGCGAGATGTTCGCGGGCTTGTTCACCGATCCGTCCGACGTCCTCAACACCACGTTCGAGGAAGGGCACCAGGAACTGGTGCTGGTGCGCGACATCCCCATGTACTCGACCTGTGAACACCACCTGGTGGCGTTCCACGGCGTCGCGCACGTCGGCTACATCCCCGGCCCGCACGGCCGGGTGACCGGTCTGTCCAAGCTGGCCCGCCTGGTCGACCTCTACGCCAAGCGCCCGCAGGTGCAGGAGCGGCTCACCTCCCAGATCGCCGACGCGGTGATGGAGAAGCTGGATCCGCGCGGCGCGATCGTGGTGATCGAGGCCGAGCACCTGTGCATGGCGATGCGCGGCATCCGCAAGCCGGGCGCGTCCACCACCACCTCGGCCGTGCGCGGCATGCTGCAGAGCAATGCCTCCTCGCGCGCCGAGGCCCTGGACCTCATCCTCCGAAAGTGAGCGCGCTGACCATGGCCGAGAGCGGTACGCGGGGGGCCGAACTGGTTGTTCCTCGTGGGGGCCGCTCGTGCGTGGTCATGGGCGTGGTGAACGTCACCAGCGATTCGTTCTCCGACGGCGGCCGCTACCTGGATCCCGGTCTGGCGGTCGCGCACGGGCTCGAGCTGTACGCGATGGGTGCGGACATCGTCGATGTCGGCGGTGAGTCGACGCGGCCGGGCGCGATCCGGATCGATCCGGAAACCGAAGCGGCGCGGGTGGTTCCGGTGATCCGCGAGCTGGCCGCGGCGGGCGTGCCGACCAGCGTGGACACCATGCGGGCCGATGTGGCCGCCGCGGCGATCGCGGCGGGCGTGACCATGGTCAACGATGTGTCCGGCGGTCGCGCCGACCCGGACATGGTGAAAGTGGTCGCGGAGTCCGGGATTCCGTGGATCCTCATGCACTGGCGCGCAGAGGCCGACTACCGGCACGCCGGGCCCGCCGAGCAGTACGACGACGTCGTGTCGAAGGTGTGGGAGGAACTCGAGGCGCAGGTCGAGTTCGCGCTCGCCGGCGGCGTCGGCCTGGACCAGCTGGTGCTGGATCCGGGCCTGGGCTTCGCCAAGAACTCCGACCACAACTGGGAGTTGCTGGGCGGCTTGTTCTATCGCATGACCGAGATGATGGACGCCGGGATCCCGATCCTGATCGGGGCCTCCCGCAAGCGTTTCCTCGGCGCGCTGCTGGCCGAGGGCGAGACCCCGCGTCCGCCCGACGGCCGCGAGGTGGCCACGGCCACGATCTCGGCGCTGGCCGCCGAGCACGGCGCGTGGGGTGTGCGGGTGCACGACGTGCGGTCGTCGCTCGACGCGATTTCGGTGGTGGACGCCACCACCCGGGCCGCGCGGCGGCTGCGGGAGCGGTATCGGCGGGAAGCGGGGCAGCGGCGGTGAGCGGGGACCGGATCGAATTGCGCGGCCTGCGCGTCTTCGGCCACCACGGGGTGTTCGACTTCGAGAAGCGCGACGGCCAGGAGTTCGTCGTGGATCTCACGCTGTGGACCGACTTCTCGGCCGCCGCGAAATCCGACGACATCGCCGACACCATCCACTACGGCGAGCTCGCCGAGCAGGTGGTGGCCATCGTGGCGGGCGAGCCGAAGGACCTGATCGAGACGGTGGTCTCGAACATCGCCGACGAGGTGATGGCCGATTCCCGCATCCAGGCGCTGGAAGTGGTGCTGCACAAGCCTTTCGCGCCGATTCCGCATACCTTCGAAGACGTCCGTGTAGTCACGTCCCGCCGGCGCGCAGCAGACCCTGAGGGAGCGGAGGAGTAGCGGTGACCCGCGTAGTCCTGTCCATCGGATCCAATCTCGGCGACCGGCTCGCGCATCTGCGCAGTGTCGTGGAGGCGCTGGGCCCGCGCCTGGTGGCGGTCTCGTCGGTGTACTCGACGCCGCCCTGGGGCGGGGTGCCGCAGCAGGACTATCTGAATGCGGTCCTGGTGGCCGACGATCCGGCGTTGGAGCCCTCGGACTGGCTACGCCTCGGGCAGGAACTGGAGCACGCCGCGGGCCGGGTCCGGGAAGTCCGTTGGGGCGCGCGCACTCTCGACGTGGACGTGGTGTCCGCCGAGCAGCGCCGCCGCGACGGCCGGACCGTGGTGCGCAGTCTGGATCCGGTGCTGACGCTGCCGCACCCGCAGGCGCATCACCGCGCGTTCGTGCTGGTGCCGTGGCTCGAGGTGGAGCCGGACGCGGAGCTGGAGGCGGCCGGGGCGCTGCGCTCGCTGCGAGAGTGGCTGTCCGCCTTGGACGGCGCCGAGGTGCTGGGCGTGCGCCGCACCGAGTTGACGCTGGGCTGGGTGCCGCGGTGAAGCCGACTCGCATTCTCGATCTGTGCGCGAACGTGCTGCTGGCCGCGGTGGTGGCGTGGATCGCCACCAATGTGGCGTACTCCAGCTTTCCGCCGATCTCGGTGTTCTCGGGTGCGTCGCTGCTGCCGGTGGCGCTGCTGGAGGTGGTGCTGGCCTTCGTGATTCGGCAGCGCAAGGACAATCACGGGATCGGTCCCGGTTCGGGGCAGCTGCATCCGATCACGGCGGCCCGCGCGGTGGCGCTGGCCAAGGCGTCGGCGCAGGTGGGCTCGCTGGTGGGCGGGATCTGGCTGGGTTTCCTGGTGTGGCTGGCCATGCATTCGGATCTGCGTGCGGCGACCGCGGATACGCCGGGCACCGTGGTGGGTCTGGTCAGCGGTATCGCGCTGGTCGCGGCGGCGTTGTGGCTGGAGTATTGCTGTCGCGCGCCCATCGAGCCGCCCGATGAGGCAGCTACTTCATAGCTAACGTAATGATGCTGATCATCGCCAAGGTTGGGGACGTGCCCGGAAGATCACGCTACGCTGGCTGACATGGTTTCACCCTCCCGTAGCAGTGCTTCCCGTCGCCGCCGGGAGGATGCGGGAAAGTTCTTCACCGGCTTTCTGCTTCTCCTCGGACTGGTTGCCAGCGTTTTCCTGGTCTTCAGTGACAACCTCCACCTGATCCGGGTGGGCCTGGTCGCGGCGCTCTGGGCGGCCGCCATCGGCGCCCTAGCGGCCACCCGTTATCGCAGGGAGGCGGCCGTCGACAAGGCGAAAGTGGGCGACCTCCAGAAGGTCTACCAACTGCAGCTGGAACGCGAGGTTGCTGCCCGCCGCGAATACGAGCTGGGCGTGGAGACCCGGGTCCGCCACGAGGTCGGCGCGGACGCCACGGAAATGGCCGCGCTGCGCGCTGAACTGACGGTCCTGCGCGAGAGCCTGCAGCGCCTCTTCGACGGCGATCTGCCCTCCGAGCGCCCCGCCCTGCGCGCCGATGCCGTTCGGGTCCAAGAACTTCCGGGTGGCGACACGGTTACGGCTCCGGAAGCGGCGAACGATAACTGGCCGAACGCGGACCCCTGGGACCCGTGGTCGTCCCCCGATCAGGCCGAGGACGAGGACGATCCGCGCGCCCGCATCGCCCCCAAATTCGACCCCTCGCACCCCGAGCCCCCGGCCTTCGCGACCCCCTTCGACGACCCGGTCACCGCCGAAACCTCGATCATCACCGACGCCATGCGTCAGGACTACGAGGCCGAACGCGCCGCCGACCCGGCCCCCGAACCCCCGGCCGCCGACCCGGAGGCCCCGGCCGCCCCCGCCGAAACTCCGGAGCCCGAACCCGCCACCAACGGCCACGCCACCGACAACGGCAAGGACAGCGCCGCCACCCCGGTCCCGCGCCTGGTCCCCGAGCCCGCCGCCGCGGTCCCCGTCGGCCGGGCCACCTCCCGCCGCCGTCGCCGTGACGACAGCGCCGACCCCGAAGGCACCCAGCGCCTCTCGGTCGCCGAGATCATGGCGAACTTGAAGTCGGAGAGCAGCAACTAGCAGTGCCCCTGAGTGCCGCGAGAGTTGCCTATCCCACACTGGGTAGCTCTGGCGAATCGGCGGCGATATTCTCGCTCTCGTAACGTCCGGTACCCGCATGGCGGGACTGGAACGACTTTCGAGAGGACGAAGTGACCTCGGACAAGGATGTCTGCGGGACCGATCCTGCGCCTGCACGGTTGACGGTGGGAATCGTCTCGGCGGGACGCGTCGGCTCAGCACTGGGTGTGGCACTGGAGCGTGCCGGCCATGTCGTTTTCGGGGTGTCCGCGATTTCGGACGCCTCGGTGCGGCGTGCCACCACGCGCCTGCCGGATTCCCACATCCTGCCGGCCGAGGAGGTGGCGGCCCGCAGTGAACTGCTGGTTCTCGCCGTTCCGGACAGCGAGTTGCCCGGTCTGGTCGCGGGTTTGGCGGCCGCGCGCGCGGTGCGCTCGGGCACGATCGTGGTGCACACCTCGGGTGCCAACGGTGTCGGAGTGCTCGCGCCGCTGACCGAGCTGGGCGCGTTGCCGTTGGCGATTCACCCGGCCATGACGTTCACCGGGCACGACGAGGATGTGGCCCGGCTGGCGAACGCCTGCTTCGGCGTGACCGCCGCGGACGACATCGGCTACGCCATCGCGCAGTCGCTGGTGATCGAGATGGGCGGCGAGCCGGTGCGGGTGGCGGAGGAGAACCGCACCCTCTATCACGCGGCTCTCGCGCATGGCAGCAACCATCTGGTGACCCTGATTGTGGATGCGGTGGAGGCGTTGCGCGCGGCCCTGTCCGGTCCGGGTCTGCTGGGTCAGCAGATCGTGGACGATCAGCCGAACGGCCTGGCCGAGCGCGTGCTCGCCCCGCTGGCCTCGGCGGCTCTCGACAATGCCCTGCGGCGCGGCCCGGCCGCGTTGACCGGTCCGGTCGCCCGTGGTGACGTGGCCGCGGTGGCCGCGCACCTGGAGGCTTTCGAGGCGCTGGATCCGCGCCTGGCCGCCGGTTATCGGGCCCAGTCGCTGCGTGCGGCCGAGCGCGCCCGCACCGATCCCGCTCTCATCGATCTGTTGGCAGGACCCCGGCCGGGCGGTCAGGGCCGGAGGCGGCAGCGAAGCGTAACCACGGAGGCCCCCGACCGGCCGGAGAAAGGACACTGATGGACCCCAAGCTGATCGGAACGTACAAGCGCGGCGAGCTGACCGTGCACCACGATCCGGCCGTCATGACCAAGGTCGTGAAAGCGTTGCGTTCGGTGGGCCGCCGGATCGCGCTGGTGCCGACCATGGGCGCGCTGCACGAGGGCCATCTGGAGCTGGTGCGGCTGGCCAAGGTCACCAACACCACCGTGATCGTGTCGATCTTCGTGAATCCGCTGCAGTTCGGCGCGAACGAGGATCTCGACAAGTACCCGCGCACCCTGGACGCGGATGTGGAGCTGCTGCGCGGTGAGGGTGTGGAGCTGGTCTTCGCACCGAGCGCGCAGAGCATGTACCCGTTCGGTCCCCGCACCACCGTGCAGGCCGGTCCGTACGGCGACATCCTCGAGGGCGCGACCCGGCCGGGTCATTTCTCCGGCGTGCTGACCGTGGTGTCGAAGCTGCTCAATATCTGTCAGCCGCACGAGGCGTTCTTCGGTGAGAAGGACTACCAGCAGCTGTCCCTGATCCGCCAGATGGTGGTGGATCTGAACATGGACGTGAAGGTGGTGCCCGCGGCCACCATTCGCGAGGCCGACGGTCTGGCGCTGTCTTCGCGCAACCGCTTCCTGAACCCCGAGGAGCGCGAGCTGGCCACCACCCTGTCGGCCGCGCTGCTGGCCGGTCGGCACGCGGCCGGCAAGGGCCCGGAGGCCGTGCTGGAGACCGCGCAGTCGGTGCTGGACACGGCGCCCGATATCGAGGTCGACTACCTGACCCTGCGCGGCTCCGATTTCTCCGAGGCGTGGCCGACCGGCAATGCCCGGCTGCTGATCGCGGCCCGGATCGGCAGCACCCGCTTGATCGACAACATGCATGTTCCCGTCGGACAGGCCCTCGACGGCCTGCCCACCGTTCCCGACCAGCCTGCCCAGGCGACCCAGTAGGAAGGCGACGACGATGTTGCGCACCATGATGACGTCGAAGATCCACCGCGCCACGGTGACTCACGCCGATCTGCATTACGTGGGTTCGGTGACCGTGGACCAGGACCTGCTCGATGCGGCCGACCTGCTCGAGGGTGAGAAGGTCAGCATTGTCGACATCACCAACGGGGCCCGCCTCGAGACCTATGTGATCGCCGGTGAGCGCGGTTCCGGCGTGATCGGAATCAACGGCGCGGCAGCGCATCTCGTGCACCCGGGCGACCTGGTGATCCTCATCGCCTACGGCATGTTGGACGCGAAGGAGCTCGAGAACTACGCTCCGCACGTGGTTTTCGTCGACGAACGCAATCGCCCGATCGAGCTGGGCACCGATCCGGCGCACGCCCCGGAGGGCTCGGACCTGATCTCGCCGCGTTCGCTCACGATGGCCTGAGCGGCGGGGCGGGCATGCTGCTCTGTATCGACGTCCGCAATACCAGCATCGAGCTGGGCCTGTTCTCCGGCAGCGGGGAGCACGCGAAGCTGGCCCAGCGCTGGCGGATGCACACCAATCCGCTGTTGACCGCGGACGAGTTCGCGCTGCAGGTGCGCGGTCTGATCGGTGCGGACGCCGATCAGGTGGTGGGTGTCGCGGCGCTGTCCACGGTGCCGCCGGTGCTGCGTGAGCTACGCGAGATGCTCTCGCGCTATTGGGGTCACGTGCCGCATGTGCTCGTGGAACCCGGTGTGCGCACGGGTATTCCGTTGCTGGTGGACAATCCCAAAGAGGTCGGCGCGGACCGGATCGTGAATTGTCTTGCGGCATATCACCGTTTCCAATCCCCGGCCATCGTGGTGGATTTCGGGACGGCCATCTGTGTGGACCTGGTGTCGGCGAAGGGTGAATTCCTGGGCGGCAGTATCGCGCCGGGTGTGGAGATTTCCACCGAGGCGCTGATCTCCCGCAGCGCGCTGCGGCGCGCGGAGTTGACCCGTCCGCGGTCGGTGGTGGGCAAGAACAGCATGGAGTGCCTGCAGTCGGGCGCCATCTTCGGTTTCGCGGGCCTGGTGGACGGCCTGATCGACCGGATCCGGGATATCGACGCCTTCTCCGGCGACGATGTGGCGGTGGTGGCGACGGGTGCGACGGCGCCGCTGATCGTGCCGGAGTCGGAGACCATCGAGCATCACGAGCCGAACCTGACCCTGGACGGCCTGCGGCTGGTGTACGAGCGCAATCAGGCGCGCCGCACCCGGCCCTGAACCGACCGGGCGGAATAAAAGTGACGCAGTCGTCGCCGGGGGGCCTGGTGATTCCCGGCGATCCGCTGTTAAACTCGCCCTCGTGTATTTCCGTGTGAGCACCCAGGAGTGTTGTCGAGGCTGATTCGCCTCGACGGTCGTCGAGGCTTCGTATAGCCCCCGGCCACTTTCACACTTCTTGGAGATGCGCTCATGCGTTCCTCTGTTCTTTCCTTACCTGTCGATTCGCGTGCCGCCGCCACGTCGGGCCTGTTGCCCGAGGTCACCGAGCGCGCCACCGCCTCCGCCCTGCCCACCCGGCTGCGTCCGGCCGACCTGCTGCGCCTGACCGATGAGGGCGCCCAGGACGTGCTGGAGGGCCGCTACGATCACCTGCTGCCCGACGGCGGCCTGTGGCCCACCGAGAACCGCTGGGCCGCAAGGCTTGTCGCGGACGACGAGGTCGACGTCTGGCTGATCAGCTGGGTGGAGGGCAAGTACACCGAACTGCACGACCACGCGGGCTCGCTGGGCGCGCTGACCGTGCTGTCCGGCGCGCTCTCGGAATACCGCTGGAACGGCCGGGACCTGCGCCGCCGCACCCTCACCGCCGGCGACCAGGCCTCCTTCCCGCTCGGCTGGGTGCACGACGTGGTGCGGGCCCCCGAATCCGAGGCGGGCATCACCGGCCCGCTCAATCCGACCCTGAGCGTGCACGCCTATTCCCCGCCGCTGACGGCCATGTCCTATTACGAGGTCACCGGCCACGGCACCCTGCGGCGCACCCGTTCCGTCCTCACCGACCAGCCCGAAGGCGAACTCGAATGACCCACATGACGATCGACGGCATGCTCGCCCAGGCGCGCCGGCAGCTGCGTCGCCTGCTCCCGATCGAATTGCCCCAGGCCATCGCCCGCGGCGCGATTCTGGTGGATATTCGCCCGCAGGCGCAGCGCCTGCGCGAGGGCACCCTGCCGGGCGCGCTGGTCATCGAGCGGAATGTGCTGGAATGGCGTTTGGATCCGTCCAGTTCCGCGCGTTTGGCAATGGCCGAGCACCACGACGTGGAATGGATCGTCGTTTGCTCGGAGGGCTACACCTCCAGCCTGGCCGCCGCCTCGCTGCAGCAGCTCGGCCTGCGCCGCGCCACCGACCTGGAAGGCGGATATCAGGCGCTGAAGGCCGCCGGTCTGCTGACCGTCGCCGCCTCGGCGCCGCACTTCGAACGCGAGGTCGCCACCCTGGCGTGGCTGTAGCTTTCGATCGCGGAGTTGCCGACTGATTTCGTGCCGCCCGGGGTAACTCGTCGGGTACGGCCGAAATTGTTTCGGCACTCGACCGCTGGCACGCGTGCGAGACGGTCGACGCTGCCCGGGTCGGGCGCTGGAGTCGCGGGGAGGCGGGGGAGTGAAAAAGGTTTCCGCCGCAGGATAGGCTGGGTACCCGTGAGCACCCCTCCCTCTTCTTCTTCTGCAAGCATCACTGTTTCCGCTGGGCAAAAGCGTGCCGCGGCGCCCGCGGTGGAGCATGACGTCCCCGAGCAGATGCGGATTCGCCAGGAGAAGCGGGAGCGGTTGCTGGGGGAGGGCCGCGAGGCTTATCCGGTGGTGGTGGATCGCACCCACACGCTCGCCGAAATTCGGGCGGCGTACCCGGAGCTGGCGCCCGATACCCAGACCGGTCAGACGGTCGGGATCGCGGGTCGCGTCATTTTCGTCCGTAATACCGGCAAGTTGTGTTTCGCCACCCTGCAGGAGGGCGACGGCACCAAGCTGCAGGCGATGATCAGCCTGAACGGGGTCGGCGCGGAGTCGCTGGCGGCCTGGAAGGCCGATGTCGACCTGGGTGACTTCGTGTTCGTGCACGGTGAGGTGATCGCCTCGCGCAGTGGCGAATTGAGCGTCATGGCCGACTCGTGGGAGATGGCGGCGAAGTCGCTGCGCCCGCTGCCGGTGGCGCACAAGGAGATGAACGAGGAGTCCCGGGTCCGGCAGCGCTATGTCGACCTGATCGTGCGCCCGGAGGCGCGTGAGATGGCCCGCACCCGCGTCGCCGCGGTGCGCGCGCTGCGAAACGCGATGGAGCGCAGGGGATTCCTCGAGGTCGAGACCCCGATGCTGCAGACCATCCACGGCGGCGCGGCGGCCCGTCCGTTCGCCACCCACTCCAACGCGCTCGACATGGAGCTGTTCCTGCGCATCGCGCCGGAGCTGTTCCTGAAGCGTTGCGTGGTGGGCGGCATCGAGAAGGTCTTCGAGATCAACCGGAACTTCCGCAACGAGGGCGCGGACTCCACCCATTCGCCCGAGTTCGCAATGCTGGAAACCTACGAGGCGTACGGCACCTACGATGATTCCGCCGTGATGATGCGCGAATTGATCCAGGAAGTCGCGCAGGAGGTCTACGGCACGCAGGTGGTGACGCTGGCCGACGGCACCGAATACGATCTGTCCGGCGAGTGGGCGACCGTCGAGATGTACCCGTCGCTGTCCGAGCAGATCGGTACCGAGGTCACCCCGGAAACTTCCGTCGAGGAATTGCTGGCGCTCGCGGATCGGGTCGGTCTGGAAATTCCGCAGGGTAAGGGCTACGGACACGGCAAACTGGTCGAGGAACTGTGGGAGCACGTCTACGGCGACAAGCTCTATGCCCCGACTTTCGTGCGCGACTTCCCGGTGGAGACATCGCCGCTGACCCGTCAGCATCGGAGCAAGCCCGGGGTTACCGAGAAGTGGGACCTGTACGTGCGCGGCTTCGAACTGGCCACCGGCTATTCGGAACTGGTGGATCCGGTGATCCAGCGGGAACGATTCATGGATCAGGCGCGTTTGGCGGCGGCCGGTGACGACGAGGCCATGCGCCTGGACGAGGACTTCCTCGCCGCGATGGAGCACGGTATGCCCCCCACAACGGGAACGGGCATGGGTATCGATCGTTTGCTGATGGCCCTGACTGGCCACGGAATCCGGGAAACGATACTCTTTCCAATTGTGCGGCCGGCCGCCCGTTAGTTCTCCGGATTGCATTTCCGGGGCCTGTTCTGGGACTATCGGAATTAGCGGTATTCTGGCGTCGGGTAATCGGCCTGACTATGTGGGTCGCACGATTTCGAGAGGACGTTCATCTCATGGCAAAGAAGGTCACCGTTAGCTTGATCGACGATGTCGACGGTGAGTCCATCGCGGACGAGACCATCGAGTTCGCTATCGATGGCGTCTCGTACGAGATCGACTTGTCGACGGCGAATGCGGCCAAGCTTCGGGAGGGTCTGGAGACTTGGGTTTCGGCCGCTCGGCGCACGAGCGGACGGCGTCGCACCAAGGTGGCCGGCGCTCCGGCCGCGGGACCGAAGAACCGGGTCTCGATCGACCGTGAACAAAGCGCGGCCATTCGCGAATGGGCTCGCCGGAATGGACACAAGGTGTCCGCCCGTGGTCGTATCTCCGCTGACATCACCGAGGCTTACAACAAGGCCGCCGCTAAGAACTAGTGTCCGCTAGTCGCCGATTCGACTGCCGTCCGGGTGTTCGTGCGACCCGGGCGGCAGTGGTTTATTCATACGCTTTGCGTATAACCAGAGGATCAACTGCGATCTTGCTACCGCCCGGGGTGGCCAGGCACCATTGAAACGTGCAGACGACGTCACTGGCTGGGCGTAGAGAAGAGGTATCGGCACAGTGACCGCTTTCCACGGTTCCTTCCTCCGGGTCAAGGACCAAGAGGGACGCCAGCACGAGTTGATGCTGTCCTCCGACCAGCCCCGGATCACCATCGGCCGCTCCCCGCAGGCCGATCTGTCGCTGTCCTGGGACGCCGAGGTGTCGCGCCTGCACGCGACCGCGGAGTACCTGGGCGCGCACTGGACCATCGTGGATGACGGCCTGTCCCGCAACGGCACCTTCGTCAACGGTGACCGCCTGGTGGGGCGGCATCGGTTGCAGCCGGGGGATGTCATCCGGATGGGGACCTCGCGGGTCACCTTCCATGACTTCAGCGGCGCCGCAGGCGATGTCACGCAGACCTCGACCGGTGGGCTGCCCACGCTCCGCTCGCTCACCGAGACCCAGCGGTCGGTGCTGATCGCGCTCTGCCGCCCCCTGCGCGGTAATGACGGCTTCGCCTCGCCCGCCTCGAACCAGCAGATCGCGGCCGAACTCTTCCTCAGTGTCGACGCCATCAAGACCCACCTGCGCGCTCTGTTCGCCAAGTTCGGCGTCGAGGACCTGCCGCAGAACCAGAAGCGCGTCCGCCTCGCCAACCTGGCCATGCAGTCCGGCGTCATCTCGGAGCGCGATCTCTGACCCTGGACCCGCGCGCATGGGGGTGAGCTTCTGAGCCATGGGTTTCCGGGGCCGCGGACTGTTGACTGGATGTAGTTGATCGCCCGGGAGTCCGGGTGGCGGATCCAGTCAGGAGAGATCGATGTTCGCACTTCGCACGGCCGCGCTGGTGGCGGCGACGCTGACCACCGGTCTCACCGCCGGCATCTTCTTCGCCTACGCGACCTCGGTGATGACGGCGCTGGGTCAGTCCGACGACCGCACCTTCGTCGACATCATGCAGAAGATCAATGTGGTCATCATCAACCCGCCGTTCATGCTCGCCTTCATGGGTTCGGTCGGCTTCACCGTGCTGGCCGCGGCCCTGCACCTGGGCAAGGACACCCGCACCACGCTGATCTGGGTCGGCGTCGCGCTGGCGCTCAATGTGATCGCCTTCGCGGTGACCTCCGGCCTGAACGTGCCGCTCAACAACCAGCTGGCCAATGCCGGTGATGTCGCTCAGATCCCGGATCTGGCGGCGGTGCGGTCCCAGTTCGAAAGCTCCTGGGTGGCTTGGAACGTCGTGCGCGCGGTGATCCACACCCTCGCCTTCCTGGTGCTGACGGGTGCGCTGTTCGTGGCGGGCATGCAGCACGCCAAGGCGGATCAGAAGGCGGTGTCGGCTCCGGCCGCGGCCTCGGCTCCGATGTACCCGCAGTACGCCCCGCAGCCCGGATTCCCTTCCGCCCGGCAGTAATTCAGCACGCTTTTCCGGCGGTGGCCGGGACCTTATGTGCGGCAACACAAGCCGCCTGCGGGTCCCGGCCATCGCCGTTTTCCTGTAGTGAAACCAGTTTCAGAACTTACCCGTCAGTAATCCATCCTCCGTGCTTGTTTCCTGACTAGGTTGTCGGAACGCGTTCTAATTTGGGAGGGAACATGCAGAGGATGCCCATGCGTGGAACGCCAGGATCACTGCTGATCATGGCGGTGCTGGCGATATTAGGTATCACCGCGAGCGGTACGGCTCGCGCGGAATACCCGGTCACATACAGTTTCTTCGCGGGTATCCCGAACGAGCTGCTGAATCCGGGCGGCTCGCTGCCGGGCGCCAATGACTGGTCGTGCAAGCCCACGGCCACGCACCCCGATCCGGTGGTGCTGATCCACGGCACCGCGGGCGGCGCGCAGACCAACTGGGGCGCCTACGCGCCGCTGCTCGCCAACGAGGGTTACTGCGTGTTCGCCCTGACCTACGGCGCCCTCGACGTCCCGTGGCCGTTGAACGCCCTGGGCGGGATGAAGCCGATCCCCGAAAGTGCCGCTCAGCTGGCCGCGTTCGTGAACCGGGTGCTGTCGGCGACCGGCGCCGCGCAGGTCGACTTCGTCGCCCACTCGCAGGGCAACACCGTCGGCAACTACTTCATCAAGCGGCTCGGCGGCGCCGGCAAGGTCAACCACTTCGCGGCCATCGCGCCCCCGTGGCTGGGCATCTTCGGCGACCAGATGAACGTGATCCGGGCCTTCGGTCAGCAGTTGGGCGCGACCGCGGACCAGATCGACAACCTGGCCACCGTGGGCGTCATCTGCCAGGCCTGCCCGGAGATGCTCGGCAACTCCTCGTTCATGAACGCGCTGAACGCCGACGGCGTGTTCGACCCGTCGGTCACCTACACCAACCTGGCCTCCAATTTCGACGAGGCGGTGTGGCCGTCGATCGCCCTGGTCCCCGGCGCGAACGTCACCAACGACCTGATGCAGGAAGGCTGCGCGCTCGACTTCTCCGATCACATGGCCATCGCGGGCAGTCGCCGCGCGGCCATGATGACGCTCAACGCCCTGGACCCGGCGCACCCCCGTCCGGTCCCGTGCGAGTTCGTCCCGCCCTTCACGGGCGCCTGACCGGCCGATTCACCTTGGGATTCGGGGCATCGGGAGGGATGATGACAAGGATGCGGGGAACATCGGTTTCGCTGTTGATCCTGGCGGTATCGGCCATGCTGGGAATCACCGCGAGCGGTGCGGCTCGCGCGGAGTATCCGGTGAGCTTCAACTTCTTCGCGGGTATTCCGTACGAGCTCGCCGATCCCGGTGGTTCGCTGCCGGGCTCGAACGACTGGAACTGCAAGCCCTCCGCGGCGCATCCGGATCCGGTGGTGCTGGTGCACGGCACCGCCGGTGGGGCGCAGACCAACTGGGGCGCCTACGCGCCGCTGCTGGCCAATGAGGGTTACTGCGTGTTCGCCCTGACCTACGGCGCGCTGGACGTGCCGTGGCCGTTGTCGGCCATGGGCGGGTTCCGGACCATCGAGGACAGTTCGGCGCAGCTGGCCGCCTTCGTGGCCCGGGTGTCGGTCGCGACGGGCGCCCTGAAGGTGGACCTGATCGCCCATTCGCAGGGCAATATCGTCGGCCAGTACTTCGTCAAGCGGCTCGGCGGTTCGGGTCAGGTGGACAAGTTCGTGGCCATCGCGGCGCCGTGGCTCGGCACCTACGGCGACAACATGGCCGTGGTCCGGGCCTTCGCCGCGCGGCTGGGGGCCGACACCGCGACCGTGGACGCCGCGGTCGGCCTGGGCGTGTGCCCGGCCTGTTCGGAGATGCTCGGCGGGGATCCCTTCATGACGGCCCTGAACGCCGACGGCGTGTACGACCCGACCGTGGCGTACACCAACCTGGACACCCGCTACGACGAGCTGATCGTGCCGTACACGATCGGCCTGGTGCCCGGTCCGAACGTCACGAACTTCTTCATGCAGGACGGTTGCCCGATCGACTACTCCGACCACCTCGCCATCGCGGGGAGTCATCGCGGGGCGATGATCGCGCTCAACGCTCTGGATCCGGAGCATCCGCGGCCGGTCCCGTGTGAGTTCGTCCCGCCGCTCACCGGATAGCCGACCCGCTCGATTTCCGGGACTGACCGGCTTGTTCGCTGTGGGCGTAGCGAGTTCGGAAACGAGCCGCGCAACTGCCCCGTTATGACTGAATGAGTCGTACTGTCGCCGGTTCGCAATAGGGTGGACGGACGACGTGCGTGACCCCCGGCAACTAGAGTGGAGTCGGGGGATGCAACCCCAGGGCTTCATGGCAGGCTGGCGACCAGAAGGGCAGCACAGGGTCTGAAGCGCCGGATGCCAGTGATGGCGGAGCAGGAGAGTGAGGGAGCGATGTTCGAGAGGTTCACCGACCGCGCGCGGCGGGTCGTTGTCCTGGCCCAAGAAGAGGCCCGGATGCTCAACCACAACTACATCGGCACCGAGCACATCCTGCTGGGCCTGATCCACGAGGGCGAGGGCGTCGCGGCGAAGTCGCTGGAGTCCCTTGGTATCTCGCTGGAGGGTGTGCGTTCGCAGGTCGAGGAGATCATCGGGCAGGGCCAGCAGGCGCCGTCCGGTCACATTCCCTTCACCCCGCGTGCCAAGAAGGTGCTCGAGCTGTCGTTGCGTGAGGCGCTGCAGCTCGGCCACAACTACATCGGCACCGAGCACATCCTGCTCGGCCTGATCCGCGAGGGTGAGGGCGTCGCGGCGCAGGTGCTGGTGAAGCTGGGCGCGGATCTCAACCGCGTCCGTCAGCAGGTCATCCAGCTGCTGTCCGGGTACCAGGGCAAGGAGCCGGTCGAGGGTTCCGGTTCGCGTGGCGAGCAGGGCACCCCGTCCACCTCGCTGGTGCTGGACCAGTTTGGCCGCAACCTGACCCAGGCCGCCCTCGAGGGCAAGCTCGACCCGGTCATCGGCCGCTCGAAGGAAATCGAGCGCGTCATGCAGGTGCTGAGCCGCCGTACCAAGAACAACCCGGTCCTGATCGGTGAGCCCGGCGTCGGTAAGACCGCCGTCGTGGAGGGTCTCGCCCAGGCCATCGTCAACGGCGAGGTGCCGGAGACGCTGAAGGACAAGCAGCTGTACACCCTCGACCTGGGTTCCCTGGTCGCGGGCAGCCGCTACCGCGGTGATTTCGAGGAGCGCCTGAAGAAGGTGCTCAAGGAGATCAACACCCGCGGCGACATCATCCTGTTCATCGACGAGCTGCACACCCTGGTGGGTGCGGGCGCGGCCGAGGGCGCCATCGACGCGGCCTCGATCCTGAAGCCCAAGCTGGCTCGCGGTGAGCTGCAGACCATCGGCGCCACCACCCTCGACGAGTACCGCAAGTACATCGAGAAGGACGCCGCCCTGGAGCGCCGGTTCCAGCCGGTCCAGGTGGGCGAGCCGACGGTCGAGCACACCATCAACATCCTCAAGGGTCTGCGCGACCGCTACGAGGCGCACCACCGGGTCTCCATCACCGATGGCGCTCTCGTCGCCGCGGCCACGCTGGCCGACCGCTACATCAACGACCGCTTCCTGCCGGACAAGGCGATCGACCTCATCGACGAGGCGGGCGCGCGCATGCGCATCCGCCGGATGACCGCGCCGCCGGACCTGCGCGAATTCGACGACAAGATCGCCGAGGCGCGCCGGGAGAAGGAGTCCGCGATCGACGCGCAGGACTTCGAGAAGGCCGCGCGTCTGCGCGACAAGGAGAAGCAGCTCGTCGCCAAGCGGGCCGAGCGCGAAAAGCAGTGGCGCTCCGGTGATCTGGACGTCGTGGCCGAGGTCGACGACGAGCAGATCGCAGAAGTGCTGGCCAACTGGACCGGTATCCCGGTGTTCAAGCTCACCGAGGAGGAGACCACCCGTCTGCTCCGCATGGAGGACGAGCTGCACAAGCGGATCATCGGCCAGGAGGACGCGGTCAAGGCCGTGTCCAAGGCCATCCGCCGCACCCGCGCCGGTCTGAAGGACCCGAAGCGTCCGTCGGGCTCGTTCATCTTCGCCGGTCCGTCCGGTGTCGGTAAGACCGAGCTGTCGAAGGCGCTGGCGAACTTCCTGTTCGGCGACGACGACGCGCTCATCCAGATCGACATGGGCGAGTTCCACGACCGCTTCACCGCCTCGCGTCTGTTCGGTGCCCCTCCGGGCTACGTCGGTTACGAGGAGGGCGGCCAGCTCACCGAGAAGGTGCGCCGCAAGCCGTTCTCGGTGGTGCTGTTCGACGAGATCGAGAAGGCGCACCAGGAGATCTACAACACCCTGTTGCAGGTCCTGGAGGACGGTCGCCTGACCGACGGTCAGGGTCGTACGGTCGACTTCAAGAACACCGTGCTGATCTTCACCTCGAACCTCGGTACCTCGGACATCTCCAAGGCCGTGGGCCTGGGCTTCGCCCAGTCCAACGCGGAGGGCTCGAACTACGAGCGGATGAAGCTGAAGGTCAACGACGAGCTGAAGAAGCACTTCCGCCCGGAGTTCCTGAACCGCATCGACGACGTGATCGTGTTCCACCAGCTGACCCAGGACCAGATCATCCAGATGGTCGACCTGATGATCGGACGCGTCGCGAACCAGCTGCGGAACAAGGACATGGAGATCGAGCTGTCCGAGAAGGCCAAGAGCCTGCTCGCCAAGCGCGGTTTCGACCCGGTCCTGGGCGCCCGCCCGCTGCGTCGCACCATTCAGCGCGAGATCGAGGACCAGCTGTCGGAGAAGATCCTCTTCGGCGAGCTGGGCGCCGGTCAGATCGTGGTGGTCGACGTCGAGGGCTGGGACGGCGAAGGCCAGGGCGAGAACGCGAAGTTCACCTTCGCGGCCAAGGCCAAGCTGACCAAGAAGGCCGACTCGGCCGCCGAGGACAAGCCGGTCGCCGCCCTCGCGGGTGAGGCTCCGGCCGCCGCCTCCGGCGAGTAGTTCTCAGCAAGACGACAGCAGCCCCGTTCTCCTCCGGGAGGGCGGGGCTGCTGCTGTGTCCGGGAACGAAATTCGGTGGCGGAACGACCCGGGTGTCGCGGATGCTCGAGCAATGCTCACCGACGCTCAGATCGCCGCCTTTGTCACCGATGGCTTCGTGAAGGTCGACGGGGTCTTCTCCGCGGCGACCGCCGCGGCGGGCCGCGAAATCCTCTGGCGCGAGACCGGATGCGATCCGGACGATCCCGCCACCTGGACCGAGCCGGTCATCCGGCTCTGGGATCACGCCGAGGAGCCCTTCCAGCGCGCGGTCACCGCTCCCGCTCTGCTGGAGGCCTTCGACCAGCTGGTGGGCCCGGGCCGCTGGCTGCCGCGGAAGAGCCTGGGCAGCTGGCCGATTCGCTTCCCGAGTCCGGAATCGCCCGGCGATGCCGGCTGGCATGTCGATGTCAGTTTCCCGGGCGACGCCGACCGCGACGACTACCTGAGCTGGCGGGTGAACGTCTACTCCACGGGCCGTGCCCTGCTCATGCTGTTCCTCTTCTCCGATGTCGGCCCCGACGACGCCCCCACCCGGATTCGGGTCGGCTCGCATCGGCGCCTCGCCCCGGTCCTGCGTCCGTTCGGCGAGGCGGGCACCACGATGTTCGATCTGCACGAGTTCTACACCGACTGCGCCGATCTGCCCGAGGCCGCGGCCACCGGCAAGGCGGGTGACGTGTTTCTGTGTCACCCCTTCCTCATCCACGCCGCCCAGCCCAATCGCACCGGCCGCCCGAAGTTCATGGCCCAGCCGCCGCTGCTGCTGCGGGAGCCGTGCGACCTGGATCGGCCGGACGGCGCGTATTCCCCTGTGGAACAGGCCATTCGGCAGGGGCTGGGCGAGCCGGTGCGCTGACGGGTCAGCGGAAGCGGTTCAGCACCGGCGCGAACGCCTCGGAAAGGTCGCCGGGGACCAGGGTTTCGTCGATGCCGAGCTTCTCGCGGCGGTGCTCGAGCAGTTCGGCCGCCGCGGCCGGGTCGGCCGGCAGCAGGGCGGCCGCGTTCGCCTCGCGCAGCTGCTCGAGGGTGACGCCCATGAACTTGCTCATGAACGGCGGCAGCGCGTCCCCGATCGCCACCAGTTGCAGGCTGAACGCGATCGGCCGGTCGGTGAGATCCCGGACCCGGGCCACGATGTCGGCCAGGTCCTGTTCACCGGCGGTCGGCGCGACGGCCAGATGAACCCGGTCCGCGATCTCCGCGCAGGCGGCGAGCATCCGCGCCCCGGCGGCCGCGATGACGATGGGCGGTGCGGGCGTCACCTCCGACCGTACCGCCCGCGCGACCTCCACCAGCTGCGCCCTCCGCTGTGCCGCGGAACCGAAAGCGACACCGAGCTTTTCGGCCTCGGCCGCCGCATCGGGCCGTCCGGTCCCGAGTCCGAGCTCGAACCGTCCGTCGGAAAGCAATTGCAGCGCAGCCGTTTCGCGCACGGTGACGGCCGCCGACCGCATCGGCGCGGCCAGCACATTGGGCCGCAGCCGCAGGGTGGTGGTGACGGCGGCCGCGGCGGCCAGCGCCGGGAACGGTGAGGGGGTATAGAGCGTGTCGGGCAGCAGCACGGTGCCGTAACCCTGCCGCTCGGCGGTCCGAACCGCCTCGATCCATGTGGCCCCCGACCGGGGCGCGATGACAATGCCGAAGTTCATGCTCATGTCTTCGAGCATGCGCGGATTCGATTGGCGGGGAATCCGCTTCGCGTCGGCTTCTCGACTACGTCCGGGTGCGTACCCGGCGGCGACCTAATCGGCGACCGATTCGGGGAGGTTCGCGTGCTTGCTACCCTGCCCCGATGTTCGCGGTTCGTTCCTGTTTTCCAGTGTTGACCGGGCTCGCGGTCCTGGCGTCCACGGCGGCCTGCTCGGGGAGCAATACCGCGTCACCCGCGACCGCCACGCCGCCGGCGGGAACGACGACCGCCGCGGCGACGCCGTCGATCCCCGCCACCTCCGGCGCCCTGCCGCCCGCCGCGGACGCGCAGGGCTGGCGGGATTCCTTCGCGCGCTGCGGAGATGGTGAACGCCCGGTCCTGCTGATCGGCGCTCTGCTCGGCACCACGCAGCGCTTGGCGGTGTGCGAGGAGCCCGGCGGTCCGCGGGTGCTGCGGGCCGATGTCCCGCAGTTGCGGGCGCAGCCGTTCGAGGCCAAGTTCTTCACCTTCACCGCCAACAGCCAGCAGTTCCTCGCCGCGGACGGCATGAAGCTGGACCTGTCGCGTCAGATGGTGACGATCACCGATGATCCGCAGATGAAACGCGGTGTGGTGCAGAGCTTCACGGTGGGGGAGTACTGGAGCACCTTCTGATCACTGCCAGCCGGGCCGCACCAGGCCGGATTCGTAGGCCAGCACCACCAGTTGGGTGCGGTCGCGGGCGCCGAGTTTGACCAGGATGCGGCTGACGTGGGTGCGGGCGGTGGCGGGGCTGAGGTAGAGGCGTTCGGCGATCTCGGCGTTGGTGAGGCCCTCGGCGACGAGCGTCATGACCTCGCGTTCGCGGTCGGTGAGCTCGGAGAAGGCGGCGGCGGGGGCGGGTTTGGCGTGGGTGGCGAATTCCTCGACCAGGCGTTTGGTGACGCTGGGGGAGAGCAGGGCGTCGCCGCCCGCGACCACCCGGACGGCCTTGACCAGGTCGGCGGGTTCGGTGTGTTTGACCAGGAAGCCGGTGGCCCCGGCGCGCATCGCCTCGAAGACGTATTCGTCGAGGTCGAAGGTGGTGAGCACGATGACCTTCACCGCGGCGAGGGCCGGGTCGGCGGCAATGGCGCGGGTGGCGGCCAGTCCGTCCAGGACCGGCATGCGGATGTCCATGAGCACGATGTCGGGGACCAGCGCCCGGGCCAGGTCGACGGCCTGGCCGCCGTGGTCGGCCTCGCCCACCACCTCGATATCGTCCTGGGCGCCGAGCAGCGCGACGAAGCCCGCGCGCACCAGCGCCTGGTCGTCGGCGATCACCACGCGGATCGGCATCGGTCCTCCTCGAATTCCCAGGTTACGCAGCCGGTTCGGGGTGAGCCAGGTGGGTGGGCAGGCGCGCCTTGACCCGGAAGCCGCCGTCGGCCTTGGGTTCGGCGGACAGCTGCCCGCCCAGCGCGTGGGCGCGTTCGGTCATGCCGGTGATGCCGTGCCCGCCGGACGGCGATTGGGGTGCGGGCTGGCGGGTGGGCCGGGTGTTGTCGATGGTGAGCTGCAGCCGTTCGGCCGCGTAGTGCACGGTGACGAGCACGCTCGCGCCGGGCGCGTGCCGCACCACATTGGTGAGCGACTCCTGCACGATGCGGGCGGCGGCCACGTCGACCACGGCGGGCAGCCGGCGCGGTCCGCCGGTGACCATGGTGTGCACCTCGAGGCCGGCGGCCCGGGCCGGTCCGGTGAGTTTGTCGAGGTCGGTGATGCCGATGGTGGGCGTGGTGGGGGCGGCGACGGTGGCGGTGCCGCCGCGTATGGACCGCAGCAGCGCGTTGACCTCGCCGAGCGCGTCCTTGCTGGCGGTCTTGATGGCGGCCAGCGCGGTGGCGGCCTGTTCGGGCTTGCGCTCGAACAACTCCAGCGCGACCGAGGACTGCACATTGATCAGTGACAGGCTGTGCGCCAGCACGTCGTGCAGTTCGCGCGCGATCGCCAGGCGCTCCTCGGTGACCCGCTGTTCCCGTTCGGCCGATTCCAGCGCGTACTGGGTGCGCGCCCGCTGGCGCTCGGCCTCTTCCTCGCGGGCGGCGGCTTCGGCGCGCTGTCGCCGGGCGATGAGGGCGACGCAGCGTTGCCGAAACCCCTCGGCGGCGGCCGCGAGCAGGAAAAGCCAAGCGAGCAAACCGAATTCCTGCCAGACGCTGGTCCGGTACCCGCACCACCCGGGGACCGGCCACACCATGAGCAGGTACCCGACGGCGACGAACGGGTAGGTGTGCCAACGGGATCCGCGGACGGCGGCGGTCATGAAGGCGACGACGAGCGAGACGAAGATCGGCCCGTATCCATAACCGAACAGTAGGTATGCGACGGTGACGGCCATCGTCCCGTAGAACACCCCCAGCGGGTACCGCCGCCGCAGCAGAAGCAGCACCGGACCCACCGCGAGCAGCGCGTATCCGAGCAGGTCGAGGGCGCGCGGCACGTTCTGATGGTGATTGGCCAGCGTGCCCGCGCCGAGTTGTATCGCCCCCACCGCCAGAGCCGGGAGCACGTCGCGCCGACCCAGCCTTCCCCCGCGTGTGTCCATAGCAGCACCGTAGCGCCGTCGTCGGGCAGCGGCACCGTGTCGCACCGAAATACGTCCGGATACGGCCCCCGAATACGTCTCGATACGTACACCCGATCACGCGCCGGGACGGATTACTTTCCGTCCCCGGAATCGGATCGTGGAAGCCATGAACGAAGCGATCGCCGTCACCGACCGGCTGACCAAGCGCTACGGCCCCCACACCGCCGTGGACGCGGTCAGCATGAGCGTGCGCCGCGGCGAGATCTACGGCTTCCTGGGCCCCAACGGCGCGGGCAAGACCACTACGCTGCGCATGCTGGCCGGTCTCATCCGCCCGGACTCTGGCGCCGCGACCGTGCTCGGCCGCGCGCCCGGCGACCCGGATGCCTTGCGCCGCATGGGCGTTCTCATCGAGGGCCCCGGCTTCTACCCCTACCTCTCGGGCCGTGACAACCTGCGCGTCCTGGCCCGCTATCGGGGTGTCGGCGACGACGCGGTCGCCGACGCTCTGGCCCGGGTGGACCTGTCCGCCCGCGGTAAGGACAGGTTCCGCACCTACTCGCTCGGCATGAAGCAGCGTCTCGGCGTCGCGGCCGCCCTGCTCGGCCACCCCGACCTGCTGATCCTCGACGAACCCACCAATGGCCTGGATCCCGCGGGCATGGCCGACATGCGGGAACTCATCACCGGACTCGCCGCCGACGGGCACACCGTCGTGCTGTCCAGTCACCTGCTCAGTGAAGTGCAGGAGATCTGCGATCGCGTCGGCGTCATCTCCGACGGCCGCCTGCTCACCGAATCGACGGTGCGGGACCTGCGCGGCACCGCCTCGCTGCTGGTCCGGGCCGAACCCCTGGCCCTGGCGTTCCCGGCGGTGCGCGCGGTGGCGGGGGAGCGGTCCGCGCTGCTCACCGCCGCCGGGATCCGGGTGGACGCCGGAGCCGCCGAGGCACCGGCGGTGGCGCGCGCTGTCGTCGAGGCCGGCGCGGACCTGCTCGAACTGCGCAGCGACGAAAAGTCCCTGGAGGAAGTGTTTTTCGAGATGACGGAGACAGCGAAATGACAGACCGCGGCACCCTCGACAACCACGGCGCGTTCCCGGCTCTGGTGGCCAGTGTCCGGGCCGAACTGCTACGGCTGCGCAAGTGGCCCGCGTTCTGGATCGTGCTCGGCACCTGGATCCTGCTGAACCTCACCTTCGCCTACCTGTTCAACTACCTCGCCTACACGACCGGCAGCAGTACGCGCATGTCCAATGGGCTGCCCCGAGATGCGCTCCTGCAGCAGATGCTGCCCGCCGCGGTACCGGAGGTGTTCACGCAGGGCATGGCGCTGTTCGGGGGCGCGCTGCTGCTGGTGCTGGGCGCGCTGGCGACGGGCAGCGGGTACGGCTGGGGCAGCTGGAAAACCGCGCTCACCCAAGGCCCTTCGCGGGCGAACGTGATCGGCGCGGTGGTGCTGAGCCTGGCGCTGACGGTGGTCGCGCTGGTGCTGGTCGCCTTCGCGGTGGACACCGGGGTGGCGATGCTCATCGCGGGCAGCCAGGGGCAGTCTCTGGCGCTGCCGTCCATGGGCCGGATACTGCTCGGAATCGGTTCGGGCGCGGCGATTCTGAGCATGTGGACGCTGGCGGGCGCCTTGGTCGGGACCGCGGCCCGGGGGCCCGCACTGGCGGTCGGCCTGGGCCTGGTGTGGGTGCTGGTGGTGGAGAATCTGCTCCGCGGCGTGGGCGCGATCTTCTCGCCGATCCAGGCGGTGACCGATCACCTGCCCGGTACGGCGGCCGGTTCGCTCGCGGGCTCGGTGCGCACGGTGAGCGGCCCGGCGACGCCGGGCGTACTGAGTGTGCTCTCGCGCGGTGAGTCCCTGATCGTCCTGGCCGTCTACGTCATGCTGTTCGCGGGCGGCACGATCTGGCTGGTCCGTCGTCGCGACATGGCTTGAGGCGCAGGCGGATACCGTGTTCCGCGACCGTCCATCCCACCGGTGGGCGGTCGCGGCGCCGTGTCACGGCCGGGGCGAGTCCAGTACGCCGTGCGCGATCCGCACGAGTCCGGCGGCGATCCGATCGGTGCTGAGCCCGCGGTCGCGCTGCTGCCGGTACACCTCGGCGGCGAGCGGCGCGAGGAGTGCGTCCACCAGCGCATCCGGTTCGGCCACACCGGCTTCGACGAGCAGCGTCCGGACGTGCACCGCCCAGAACTGGTAGGCCCCGGTGCGGAAGCGCGCGCCCCCGGTCTCCGCGCCGAGCACCAAATTGGCGTGGGTGTCGAGCAATTCGAGCATCGCGGCGTAGAACGCGGCGAGCCGTTCGGCGGGCGGCGCGCCCGGCCCGAGCGGCGGTTCCCCGCGCAGGAGCTGTTCCTGGAGCGCCTTCTCGTGGTCGTCGAGCAGGGCCACCGCGATCGAGCCCACATCCGGATAGCGCCGGTACAGCGTCCCGCGGCCGACTCCGGCGGCCTTGGCGATGTCGTCCATGGTGACCGTGCGCGGGTCGCGGTCGGCGAACAGTCGCGCGGCGGCGGCCAGCACCTTGGCCCGGTTGCGGGCCGCGTCAGCGCGCTCGACGGGCGCGGCCTGGTCGTCGATGAGCGGTAGGCCGGGGGTGTTCATGCAGCTCACTGTAGCCTTCGAGGAATAAGTGGACAATATGTCCGGTTAAGGTCTACCGTCGGAGAAGTAACCGGACAATATGTCCACTTGATGGGAGACCCGCTCATGACCGCCCTGCTGCACCTCGACGCCAGCGCCCGCCGCAACTCCGTCAGCCGTCTGCTCGGCGCGACCTTCGCCGACGCCTGGCGGGCCGAACACCCCGACGGCGCCTACGTCCACCGCGACCTGGCCGCCGACCCCATCCCGTTCATCGGCGAGGGCTGGACCGAACTGTGCGACCGCGTCCTCGCGCACGGCAGCACCGACCTGGACCGCCTGGCCGACCTGGTGGACTCACCCGAGCAGCAGCGGGCCTGGAAGATCGTCGAACCCCTGCTCGCCGAGGTCCGCGCCGCCGATGTCGTGCTGATCGGCACGCCGATGTACAACTACTCGATCCCGGCGAGCCTCAAGGCCTGGCTGGACCAGATCACCTTCCCGCGAATGTCGCTGGCCCCCACCCGATTCGTGGTGGTGACCGCCCGCGGCGGCGCGTACTCCCCGGGCGCGCCGAAGGCGATCTACGACTACCAGGAGCGCTACCTGCGCGACTTCTTCGCCGGCCACTTCGCCGTCGAGGACACGGTTTTCGTCAATGCCGAACTGGTGAACGCCCGCCACGATCCGGCGCTGGCCCATCTGCGCGACAAGCACGACGCCTCCTACGCGGCCGCCCTCGACGCGGTCCGCGCGCTCGGTAAGGAGTACTGACATGAACTGGCTCGTCCTGGGTTTGGCCGGCCTGGTGGAGATCGCCTGGTCGCAGTCCATCAAACCGACCCAGAATTTCACCAAGCCGCTCCCGACCCTGGTGTGCTTCCTGCTCGCGGCGGTCGCGGTGTACCTGCTGTCCTACGCCATGCAGTCGCTGCCGGTGGGCACCGCGTACGCGATCTTCACCGGCATCGGGGCGGTCGGCGCGATCGCGCTGGGCGTGCTGGTGCAGAAGGACCCGCTCAGTGTGGGCCGGATGCTGGCGCTGTCCATGATCATCGGCGGCATCGTCCTCGCCCGGGTCACCAATCCCGGGTGAGCGCGGTTCGGGGCGGTATCGTCGCCGCCCATGAACGCTGCGCCCCCGCGGCCACCCGACCTCGCCGCGCGACCGTTCTCGCTGGTCGCCGAACGCATCATGGCCGCCTCCCCGGCCGAGCTGTACCGCATGGCCACCAGACAGTTCGGAACCTGGTTCGCGGACCCGGGTTCGGTGCGGATGCGGCCCGAGGTGAACGAGCCGTTCTACTTCACCGCGGGCGGCGGCCACCCGCACTACGGGCGCTTCCTGCGCCTGGTCCCGGACAATCTGGTGGAACTCACCTGGATCACCGATGGCACGGCGGGCGCGGAAACCGTACTCACGGTGGAACTCTCGGCGCACGGCGCGGGCACCGCCCTGGTGCTCACCCACGCCGGATTCCCCGACGAGCCCGCCCGGGACCGGCATCGGCAGTCCTGGCCGCGCATCCTCGAACACTGGGACCACAGCGCCGCCGCCACCGGGTAGGTTCGATCCGAAGTCGAGTTCCCCCACACGAAAGGACGTAACGATGCCTACACGTTCCGCGCATACCAGCTGGTCCGGTGGTCTGCAGGACGGTTCCGGTCAGGTCGAGCTGGTCAGCTCGGGCGTCGGCAAGTACGACGTCTCGTTCCCCAAGCGCGCCGCCGACGCGGCCGACGGCACCACCAGCCCCGAAGAGCTCATCGCGGCCGCGCACTCCTCCTGCTACGCCATGGCCCTGTCCGGCCAGATCGGCAATGCGGGCGGCACCGTGCAGAGCCTCGACATCACCGCCGACGTCACCCTGGGCCCGGACCCGGCCGGCGGCTTCCGCATCACCAAGATCAAGCTGACCGTGGTCGGCAAGGCCTCCGGCATCGACGAGGCCGGGTTCCTGGCCGCCGCCGAGGCCGCCAAGGCGGGCTGCCCGGTGTCCAAGGCGCTGACCGGCGTCGACACCATCGAACTGGCCGCCACCTTCGAGGCGTAGTCCTCGAGGCGCAGTGCGCGCGGTCCCGGCTGACACTCTTGTCTGCCGGGACTAGTTCTTTCGGTCAGAGTTCGCCCGGAATCGGGCAATGGGCTCGAAATTCACGCTGCCCCACCATTAGCCTCGCCCTCACTGCCGGTCGAAATGTGGAGGTGAGCAGTGGTGATGGAGTCACCGGTCGCGGTCGAGGCGGCGCGGGAATCGAATGCGGTCGATCCGCTGCCGCGGGTGCTCGCGCTGGACGCCGCCCGCGGAATCGCGGTGCTCGGCATGTTCGCGGTCCACGTCGGACCACCGCGGGAGAGTCCCGGCGCGGGCTGGCTGACGGTCTTCGAGGGCCGTTCGGCGGCCCTGTTCGCAGTGCTCGCGGGCGTGTCCCTGGCCCTCATGTCCGGTGGGGCGCAACCCGCCACCGGTCCGGCCGGTCGCCGCGCGGTGGTCCGCATCGCCGCCCGGGCGATCCTGGTGGCGCTGCTGGGTCTGGCACTGGCGCAACTGCATTCCGGTATCGGAATCGCGCTCATCTTGGTCTATTACGGCCTGTTCTTCCTGCTGGCGCTGCCCGCGCTGTGGCTGAGCGCGCGGGGACTGGCCCTGCTGGCAGCGATCTGGGCGATCGCGGGACCGCTCGAGTCGTACGCGATCCGAAATCAGATGGAGCAGAGTGCTTTCGGCGGCGATCCCGACTTCGGCATGCTGACCTCCTGGTCCGGCGTGCGGGAGGTGTTCCAGATGCTGACGCTCACCGGCACCTACCCGGCCCTGACCTGGATGCCGTTCCTCTTCGCCGGAATGGCCCTGGGCCGCTGGGGGATTCGCGCGCTGCGTCCGCTACCGGTGATCGGTGTCGGCGCGGCGCTCACGCTGCTCGGCTACGGCGGTTCCTGGCTGGCGCAGCATCCGTTCGGTGGCCGTGCGCAGCTCGCGGAGCTGCTCACCCGGAACATGGCGGCGGCGGGCATCACCGACTTCGATCCGGGCCGGGTCATCGACGCGGCCGGATTCGGCGTGGTGTCCACGACCAGCCCGTGGTGGCTGACCGTCGCGACCCCGCACAGCGGCACCCCGTTCGAGGTGTTCGGCGCGACCGGCGTCGCCTTCCTCGTGATCGGCGTCCTGATGGCGGTGGTGCCGCGCACCGGAATCGCGGTGCGGCCCTTGATCGCCGCGGGCTCCTGCGCCCTGAGCCTCTACATCCTGCAGGTGGTCGCGGTCAGCGTGCTGGTGCCGGTCCCGGATCCGGAAGCGACGTCGCTGCCCGGCGGTATCCACGGACCGGGCTGGGAACTACTGGCCCTGCTGGCGCTCGGCTCGCTGCTGGCGGCGACCCTGTGGCGCTACCGCTTCCGCCGCGGTCCGGCGGAATGGCTGCTCCACAAGGTCACCTATCGGGCCTGATCAGGCGTTCTTGCCCGCCACATCCAGGACGACCTCGAACTCCAGCAGCGACGCGCCGGTCGAGACGGGCTTGCGCGCCTCGCCCGCGTGCGCCTCGCGCGCCGGGCCGTCCCGCCACGCCGCGAAGGACTCCTCCGAATCCCACTGCGTGACAACGAAGTAGCGGTTGTCGCCGGCGACCGGGCGGAGCAGCTGGAAGCCCAGGAACCCGGGCGAGTTCTCGACCGCGTGCGCGCGGTGCGCGAAACGCTTCTCCAGTTCGGGGCCGGCGCCCTCGGGGACCTCGATTGCGTTGATCTTGACGACTGCCATGCCTGCGAATGTACTCCGGCACTCCGGACGTATCGTTCGGGGCGATGTTGTATGACGAAGGCGGCACCGGGACTCCGATCCTGCTGCTGCATGGGCTGATGGGCAGTGCCCGGACCTGGCGGGCGCAGCTGCCCTGGGTGCGGGAATTCGGGCACGTGTACACGTTCGACGCGGCCGGGCACGGGCGGCCCGCACCGCCGCGGCTCACCACCGAGGCCTTCGTGGCCGATCTCGCGGAAGCGACCGCGCACATCGACGAGCCGATGGTCGTGATCGGGCACTCCATGGGCGGCCTGCACGGCTGGATGTTCACCGCCGCCCACCCGGACCGGGTCCGGGCGCTGGTGGTCGAGGACATGGCCCCCGACTTCCAGGGCCGCACCGCGGCGGACTGGGCGGCCATGGTCGAGGCCTGGCCGGTCCCGTTCGCCACCGAGGCAGCGGTGCTGGAGTTCTTCGGGCCGGTGGCCGGACGCTACTTCCTGGACTCGTTCCGCCTCGAGCCCGACGGCTACCACCTGCACGGCGAGGTGCCGACCTTCCGGGACATCTCCGAGGAGTGGGGCACCCGCGACTTCTGGGCGCAGTGGAAGTCGGTGACCGTGCCCGCGCTGCTGATCGAGGGCGAGCACACCATCACGCCGCCGGGGCAGATGCGGGAGATGGCAGCGCTGCATCCGGACGCCCGGCACGTGGTGATCGCGGACGCCGGGCACCTGGTGCACGACGATCAACCGGCCGCCTACCGGGCCGAAGTCGAGGATTTCCTGCGTCGCGTCCTCGTTTGAGGGCGGGTGCCTTCAGTCGGGTGGGGTGGTCGTCGTATGCTCGGCTCGACCGCGACTCCTGACGGATGGTGACCACGATGATCGACTTCTCGATTCCCGCCGACCTCGCTGCCGAACGCGACCGCGTTCGCCAGTTCGTCATCGACAAGATCGTGCCCTTCGAACGCGACCCGCGCCTGACCGCGCACGGCCCCAACGACGAACTGCGCCAGGAAATGGTGGAGCTGGCCCGCGCCGAGAAGCTGCTCACCATCCAGGCCCCCGTCGAGCTGGGCGGGCGCGGCCTGACCCACGTCGAACAGGCCGTGCTGTACGAGGCCGCCGGCTGGTCCACCCTCGGCCCGGTCGCCATGAACTGCGCCGCCCCCGACGAGGGCAATATGTTCATGCTGTCCAAGATCGCGAATCCGGAACAGACGCAACGCTTCCTGCAGCCGGTCATCGACGGCCACCAGCGCTCCGTCTTCGCCATGACCGAGCCGGGCGGCGCGGGCTCCGACCCCAACCAGCTCGCCACCGAGGCCGTCTTCGACGGTGAGAACTTCACCATCAACGGCCGCAAATGGCTGATCACCGGCGCCGACGGCGCCAAGACCTGGATCATCATGGCGCGCCTGGCCGCCAACCCGCACCTGCCCGAGGGCCCCACCCTGTTCCTCTGCGACGGCGACACCGAGGGCATCGTCATCGAGCGGATCATGAACACCATGGACCGCAACTACGTCGGCGGCCACGCGGTGGTGAACTTCGAAAACCTGGTCCTGCCCAAGGAATCCGTGCTCGGCGAGACCGGCCAGGCGCTGCGCTACGCCCAGCTGCGGCTGGCCCCGGCCCGCCTCACCCACTGCATGCGCTGGCTCGGCGCGGCCGAACGCGCCCAGGCCATCGCGGTCGACTACGCCAAGACCCGCACCGCCTTCGGCAAGCCGATCGGCGAGCACCAGGGCGTGTCGTTCATGCTGGCGGACAATGAGATCGCGCTGCACCAGTGCCGCCTCACCATCTGGCACGCCTGCTGGCTGATGGATCAGGGCCACAAGGCCCGCCACGAGTCCTCGATCGCCAAGTCCTATGTCTCCGAGGAACTGTTCAAGGTCACCGACCGCTGTGTCCAGGTGCTCGGCGGCATCGGCATCTCCGACGAGACCGTGGTCGAGATGATCTTCCGCGACATGCGCGCCTTCCGCCTCTACGACGGCCCCACCGAGGTGCACAAGTACGCCATCGGCCGGCAGATCCTCCGCGCCTGAACTGTGGGAACCCGCCCGGAGTCGGGCACAGGGCCTAATATGCACCGCATGAGTTCGGAATTGCTTGTGGACGTCTCCGGGGGCGTCGCGGTCCTGACGCTCAACCGGCCCGCCCAGCAGAACGCGCTGACTCCGGCCATGGCGTCGGAACTCGGTGCGTCCCTGCGCCGCTGCGACAACGACGACGCCATCGGCGCGGTCGTCATCACCGGCACCGCGCCCGCGTTCTGCGCGGGCGCGGACCTGTCGCTCAAGGTCGGCGAGGTCAACGGCCTCATCGACCCGGCGCCGTTCCGGATCCGAAAACCGGTCATCGCCGCCGTCAACGGGCACGCCGTCGGCATCGGCCTGGAGATCGCGCTGCAGTGCGACCTGCGCTACGTGGCCCGCGACGCCGTGTACGCCCTCAACCAGGTCCGCCGCGGCGCGCTCGCCGACGGCTTCGCACACTGGACCCTGCCCCGCCTGATCGGCAGCGCCCGCGCCGCCGACCTGCTGCTCACCGGTCGCACCTTCGACGGTGACGAGGCGTACTCGCTCGGCATCGCCAATTCCTGCCTGCACGCCGCCGAGGTCCTGCCCACCGCCCTCGAGGTGGCCCACGACATCGCCCACGGCTCGGCCCCGCTCCCGGTGGCGCTGTCCAAGCGCCTGCTCTGGGAGGCCCCCACCATGGACCCGGACACCGTGGGCCGCTTGGAAACCGAGCTCAACGACTACGTCGCCAAGAGCACCGACGGCGGCGAAGGTGTCGCGGCCCTGAAGGACCGCCGCCCGCCGAAGTGGACCGGCAGCGTCGCGGGGGAATGGCCCGCCTGGGACGGCATCACCGGCGGCGAGCAGCGCCCGGGCCTGGACTGATGATCAGGCCCTTCCGCTGATCACCATCATCAGGAAGATGCTGCCGAACACGACCATCATGAATGTCCCGATGACGCCGAGGACATAGCCGACCAGGACCTGCACCCGGCCGCCGAAGCGGCCCCCGCCCTCCTCGATGTCGTTGAGCGCGCGTCGGCCGAGGGCCCACGCGATCGGTCCCAGCGCGCCGCAGCAGAACACGCTGAGCGCGCCCAGTAGCAGGACGGCGGTTGCGTGCTCGTGCTCGACGGGGGACCCGAGGGGCGGCTGATCGAAGACCACCGCCAAAGTTTACGGGCGAAAGGCACCGCGCGGCAGGTGGACGCGCGGTGTTCGCTTGGGCCACTTGATTATCGAGGCGGAACTGGACGCCCCACAGTGATGGTCGAGCGACCGATTTGGGGTCAGGAGCGGCGCTGACGAGCCACTTCGGCCAGCACCACACCGGCCGCCACCGACGCGTTCAGCGACTCCACCGGCCCCGCCATCGGAATGCTCAGGATCGAATCGCAGTTCTCGCGCACCAGCCGCGAGAGCCCCTTGCCCTCGGAGCCGACCACGACGACCGTCGGTGCGCTGCCGTCGAATTCGTCGAGGGTGGTGTCCCCGCCCGCGTCGAGCCCGACGATCTGGTAGCCCTTGTTGGCCCAATCCTTCAGCGTGCGAGTCAGATTCGTGGCCCGCGCGACCGGAAGCCGCGCCGCCGCACCGGCGCTCGTGCGCCACGCCACCGCGGTGACGCTGGCGCTGCGCCGCTGCGGGATGACCACGCCGTGCCCGCCGAACGCCGCCACGGACCGGATGACCGCGCCTAGGTTGCGCGGGTCGGTGATGTTGTCCAGCGCCACGATCAGCGCCGGCTCGCCCGAGTTGCGCACCCGGTCCACCAGGTCGTCGGGGTGCGCGTACTTGTACGGCGGCACCTGCAGCGCCATGCCCTGGTGCATGCCGTTGTGGCTCATCTTGTCCAGGTCGGTGCGCGGCACCTCCAGGATCGAGATGCCGATCTCGGCGGCCGTCTTCACCGCCTCGGAGAGCCGGTCGTCGTTCTCGGTGCCGTTGGCGACGTACAGGGCGGTCGCGGGCACACCGGCGCGCAGGCACTCCACGACCGGGTTCCGGCCGAGCACCAGCTCGGGACCCTCGTTGTCCTTGCGGCCCGCGATCGGCCGCGAGGCATTGCGCGACCGGGTGGTGGCGGCCGTCGCCTCGGCCTTGGCCTTCGCCTTCGCGCGCTTGGCGGCGACGTGATAGACGCGGTCCTCGGCCTTGGGGGTCGCCCCCTTGCCCTCGAGCCCACGCCGGCGCTGCCCGCCGGAACCGACGACCGCGCCCTTCTTGCTTCCGGTCTTCCGGGTCGCCCCGCGTCGCTGGGAGTTGCCTGCCATCACTTCGCCTTCCGAATCTGTTAAATGCACACAGCACGCGGTAAACCCGCCTCGAGCCGGGCGCGGGACGAACCCGCTCACTCTCGATCCTGCGGGAAACCTGCCTCCGGTCGGCGCAGCGTGCGGCTGCGCCCATCTCGAACATCCTCCGGGCCTGGCATTGCCGGAGGGTCACTGAGAATTGTGCCCCACGCTGGTCCGCGGTCCCGAATTCGGTGCGCTCCGCCACACCGACCGGGAACCGCCGCTCCTGCTCGGAACCGCTACTTCTTCTCCTTGGACAAGGCCCACTCCGCGCCCTGCGGCGTGTCGGTGACCTCGACGCCTGCGGCCTGCAGCCGGTCGCGGACCGCGTCGGCGGTGGCCCAATCCTTGTCGGCGCGCGCCTGCTGCCGCCGGCCCAGTTCCGCGCCGATCAGCACGTCCAGCGCGGCGATGGCGTTCGAGTTGTCGGCGGGCGCGGCCCAGTGCGCGTCCAGCGGGTCCACGCCGAGAATGCCCAGCATGGCCCGGACCTGACCGGCGAGCATGCGCGCGCCCGAGAGGTCCCCGGCGTCGAGGGCCTTGTTGCCCTCGCTCACCACGCCGTGAATCGCGGCCAGCGCCTGCGGAACACCGAGATCGTCGTCGAGCGCCTCGGCGAAGGCCGGGGTCCAGGTGCCGACCGGCACGTCACCGGTGCGCTCGGCGACCCGCAGCACGAAGGCCTCCAGGCGCTGGTATCCGGCGGCGGCTTCGGTCAGCGCCTGATCGGAATATTCGACCATCGACCGGTAGCCCACGCTGCCGAGGTAGTAGCGCAATTCGACCGCGCGCACCCCGACCCGTTCCAGCACATTCGGAATGGACAGCACATTGCCCAGCGACTTGGACATCTTCTCGCCGCCCATGGTCACCCAGCCGTTGTGCAGCCAGTAGCGCGCGAATCCGTCCCCCGCCGCGCGCGACTGCGCGATCTCGTTCTCGTGGTGCGGGAAAACCAGATCCATTCCACCGCAATGAATATCGAATTCCGGACCGAGATAGAACTCGGCCATCGCGGAGCATTCCAAATGCCAGCCCGGCCGGCCGGGACCCCACGGCGACGGCCAATTCGGCTCACCGGGTTTCGCGGCCTTCCACAGCGTGAAATCGCGCGGATCCTTCTTACCGGTGCCCGCGCTCTCACCCTGATGCACGTCATCGAGCTTGTGCCCGGACAACTTTCCGTAATCCGGGAAGCTCAGCACATCGAAATAGACATTGCCGTCGGAGGCATAAGCGTGGCCGCGCTCGATGAGCCGTTCCATCATCCCGACCATCTGGGTGATGTGCCCGGTCGCGCGCGGCTCCGCGGACGGCGGCAGCACGCCGAGCGTCTCGTAGGCGCGGTCGAAGGCGCGCTCGTGCGTGGCCGCCCACTCCCACCAGGGGCGGCCGTGCTCGGCGGCCTTGGTCAGGATCTTGTCGTCGATATCGGTGACATTGCGGATGAAGGCCACGTCGAAACCGTTGGCGGCCAGCCACCGTCGCAGCACGTCGAAGGCGACGCCGCTGCGCACGTGCCCGATGTGGGGTTCCCCCTGAACGGTCGCGCCGCACAGGTACACCGAGGCTTTGCCGGGGACCAGCGGCGTGAAATCACGCAGGGTCCGCGTCTCGGTGTCGAAAAGGCGCAGAGTCACGACAGAGCATCCTAGCTGTTGGGAAATGGGCGGATTACGGGTGCGTCAGGCGCGGCAACACAGCAGGGCGGTGGCCACCGCGGCCACGCCCTCGCCGCGGCCGGTGAGGCCCAGACCGTCGGTCGTGGTGCCCGACACCGAGATCGGCGCACCCAGGATCTCACCCAGCACCTGTTGCGCCTCGGCCCGCCGGGGACCGATTTTGGGCCGATTTCCGATGACCTGTACAGCCGCATTGACAATCGAGAATCCGGCCTCGTCGAGCAGTCGCCGGACTTCTTTCAGCATGGCCGCGCCGGACACGCCCTCCCATTCGGGACGGCCGGTGCCGAAGACCGCGCCGACATCGCCGAGTCCGGCGGCCGAGAGCAGGGCGTCGCAGAGCGCGTGGGCGGCGACATCGCCGTCGGAATGGCCCTCGCAGCCGCTGTCACCCTCGAACAGCAGGCCCGCCATCCAGCAGGGGCGGCCGGGTTCGATGGGGTGGACATCGCTGCCGATGCCGGTGCGCAGGCTCATCGGATCCGTCACGGCGCGATCACCGCCGCGCGTGTCGTGTCCAGCCCACCTGCGGTGTCGGGCGAATCACGGCGGGCGGCCAGGGTATTGGCCAGGACCAGGTCCAAGGGCGAAGTGATCTTGAAAGCCAGGGCGTCACCGAGCACCGTCTCGACGGTCGCACCCAGCATCTCCACCAACCCCGCGTCATCGGTCGCCTGTGTACCCACAGCGTAGGCGGAGCGCAGCAGCTCGGCGTCGAAGCCCTGCGGAGTCTGGATGGCGCGCAGCTCAGAGCGGTCCGGCGTGCCGGTCACCGCGCCCGAGGCGTCCACGGATTTGATGGTGTCGGCCACCGGCAGGGCGGGCACCACGGCCCGCGCACCCGCGCGCAGCGCGTCCACGACCCGGGTGATCAGGGCCGGGGGAGTCAGGGCCCGGGCGGCGTCGTGCACCAGCACCAGGGTGGCGTCGGGGGCGGCCGCGAGGCCGGCCCGCACCGAATCGGTCCGCTCGGCACCACCGGCGACCACGTGCACGGGGACGTCGGAGTCGGGCAGCAGGGCACGGGTCTGTGCGACGAGTTCGGCGGGCACCATAACCACAACGTCGTCGACCGACCCGGAATCGATCAGCCCCTGGACCGCGAGAGTGAGCATGGGACTGCCGCCGACGTGGACGAAGGCCTTCGGCTTGTTCTCACCGAGACGCACGCCCATGCCGGCGGCAGGAACCAAGGCGACGACGCGAACGCCGTCGCCGGGTGTTGTTTTCACGGTCAGGAGGCCGCTGCGAGAACCTCGTCGAGCAGGGTCTCCGCCTTGACGTCGTCGGTGCCTTCCGCGAGCGCGAGCTCGCCGACGAGGATCTGACGGGCCTTGGCCAGCATCCGCTTCTCGCCGGCGGACAGGCCGCGGTCCTGCTCACGACGCCACAGGTCGCGAACGACCTCGGCCACCTTGTTCACATCGCCGGAGGCGAGCTTCTCGAGGTTGGCCTTGTAGCGGCGGGACCAGTTGGTCGGCTCTTCGGTGTGCGGAGCCCGCAGGACCTGGAAGACCTTGTCCAAGCCCTCCTGGCCGACGACGTCGCGGACGCCGACATACTCCGCATTCTCTGCGGGAACCCGAACGGTCAGGTCGCCCTGTGCGACCTTCAGGACCAGATACTCCTTTTGTACACCCTTGATGGTGCGGGTTTCGATAGCTTCGATCAGCGCCGCTCCGTGGTGGGGGTAAACGACGGTGTCTCCGACCTTAAAAATCATGTGTCCCGTGCCCCTTTCGATGTTCACAGTTTAACATGCGACTCGGTAACGGCGCGATCAACGGCGCAGGTCAGGGCCACAACGGAGCGGCGGCGGGGGTTGACAGATGACGAATCGTGTGCATCCCGTTGTGGCATAAGGGGATAGCGCATCGCGCTGTTCGCGCGCATATGCGAGTGCGTAGTTCGCATACGCGACCGGGCACCCTCGCATAAACGGCAATGCCGCTCACGAGAACTCGTCTCGGAATCTCTGTCATGCCCCCTGACACATCCCACCCGGTCGCTCCGTGTGATCTGTGACGCGCTCGCCCGATACCGACCGACGTTCGATCCGATATCGCACGGCGCTCGCAACCGGCTACCGCGTGACGCGCGCACGACACCGCCCGCGTGTAGCACGGGGGAAGCGACGCACTACTCTCATTGACTACTACTCTCCATAGTGGAGTGAGCCCGGTCGACATGGAGGACACCGTGACTGCCCTGAAAGCCACCACTGCGTCGAAGTCGCGGCGGCGTGCCGTGACAGTTGCTGCACTCGCTGCGGGTGCGGTGCTCGCGCTGTCGGGTTGCGGCGCCGGTCAGATCTCGCAGACCGCCACCCAGGTCGCCGCCGTCAACGGCAGCACCGCCAATGTCGGGTCCATCGCGTTGCGCGACGTGCGCTTCCTGCTGCCGCAGGGCGAGGAATCCGGCAACACCAAGGGTGGCAAGGCCGTGCTGGCCTTCACCGCCGTGAACATGAGCGACAGCAAGACCGACGAGCTGGTCAGCATCACCGCCGAGGGCCTGGGCACGGTCAAGCTGGACAGCAAGATCGAGATCAAGCCGTCCAGCGCCGTCGTCGCCGACAAGCCGACCGCCAAGGACGCCGCCCAGGCCTCCGCCGTGCACGAGCAGAACGCCGGCCAGCCCGCCTCCGACAAGGTCGCGGACCCCAACGCCAAGCCGATCCTGATCGAGGTCACCGGTCTCGCCAAGGACGTCAACCCGGGCCTGACCTACCCGCTCACCTTCAACTTCAAGGAGGGTGGCACCGTCGTCGTCAACACCCCGGTCGACGCCGGTCCGAACAACCCGCGCCCCGAGCCAGCCAAGGCGGAGAAGAAGGGCGGCGAGCACTGAGCTCGCGCTGAACCTCCGACGGTGCCCGTCCCGGATTCCGGGGCGGGCACCGTCGTATCCGGGCCCGGCGGGGAGACTTCGGCGCGCGTGGTTGCCGGAGTGTGTCGGGGGCCCTGGCTAGGCTGCCCGCGTGGCCAAGGTGAAATCGGTGTACCGGTGTGCGGAGTGCACGTGCGAGGTCGCCAAATGGGTTGGGCGCTGCCCGGATTGCGGGGCGTGGGGGAGCATCGAGGAGGTGGCCGCGTCCTCGGGCGCGATGGCGGTGGGGCGCCGCGCCATGCTGCCGAGCACGGCGGCCACGCCGATCTCGAGCATCGACTCCAAGAAGACGCAGTCGCGGTCGACGGGCGTGTCCGAGCTGGACCGGGTGCTGGGCGGCGGGATCATCCCCGGTTCGGTGGTGCTGCTGTCGGGGGAGCCGGGCGTCGGCAAGTCGACGCTGCTGCTCGAGGTGGCGCACCGGTGGGCGCGGGCGCGTGACGAGATCGCGCTGTACGTGACCGCCGAGGAGTCGGCGGGTCAGGTGCGGCTGCGGGCGGACCGGACCGACGCGGTGCACGAAAAGGTGTACCTGGCCGCGGAATCCGATCTGGCGACCATCCTGGGCCATGTGGAGCAGGTGAAACCCAGTCTGCTGGTGGTGGACTCGGTGCAGACCATGCTGGCCGCCGACGCGGACGGCGTGATCGGCGGTGTCACCCAGGTGCGGTCGGTGACGGCGGCGCTAACCTCGCTGGCTAAGGCGACCGGGATCGCGGTGCTGCTGGTCGGGCACGTCACCAAGGACGGCGCGGTGGCCGGTCCGCGCACCCTGGAGCACCTGGTGGACGTGGTGCTGCAGTTCGAGGGGGACAAGCATTCGTCGCTGCGCATGGTGCGCGGCATCAAGAACCGTTTCGGCAGCACCGACGAGGTGGGCTGCTTCGAGATGGTGGAGGCGGGAATCCGTTGCGTGGACGACCCTTCCGGGCTGTTCCTGCACCACCGCACCGATGCGGTGCCCGGGACCGCGGTCACGGTCGCCATGGACGGCAAGCGCCCCATGCTGGGTGAGGTGCAGGGCCTCACCGTGGACACCCAGGCGCCCGCTCCGCGGCGCGCGGTCAGCGGGCTGGACTACAACCGCGTTTCCATGGTCCTGGCGGTCCTGCAGAGCCGTGGGGGCGTGTACGTGGGCAAGCAGGACGTCTACGCGGCCACCGTGGGCGGTATGCGGCTCACCGAGCCCGCGGCGGATCTGGCTGTCGCGCTTGCCATCGCGAGCGCCAGCCAGGACCTGGCGCTGCCGACCGGCATGGTGGTGCTGGGCGAGGTCGGGCTGGCGGGCGAGGTGCGCCAGGTGACCGGGCTGACCCGCCGGCTGGCGGAGGCGGAGCGGCTGGGCTTCACCGAGGCCCTGGTCCCGCCGGGCGTGGACCGCACCGGCCGCACCATGACCTTGCGCGAGGTGGCCGATATCCGTGCGGCACTGTCGGTTACCGGTCTGCGCCGCCGGCGGCGCGATCAGGAGGAGCCCATGGAAATGGCGGAGTGAACGCCGGAATCGAATAGCGGGAGCGCGAATTCGAAATGGGGGGCGGAATTCGCTTCGTGAATACCGGAATTCCCCGGAAACGACGAAGGCCGGGATCCGTGTGATCGGATCCCGGCCTTCGGTGTGCTGGAGGCGTCAGGCGATATTGAAGGGTTCCGGCTGGCTGCGGACCGAACCGAGCTGGGCCACAACGGTGTACGGCCCGGACGGAACCTGCAGGCGCTCGCCCGCGCAGCCCGGCTGCGAGCTGGCGCCCGACCAGGTCACGGTGAAGGCGGCCTGCTGGCCGGGGGCCAGGGTGCGCATGTCGGGGGTGCCGTCCGGGTAGCAGTCGGTGCTGGACCACAGCTTGCGCTGGCCGTCGAGGGACTGCACCTGGACCAGCTGGAGTCCGGAACCCATATCGCGTTCGCAGACGCCGCTGGAGATATTGGTGATGACGATGCCGAACTGCGGCTGCTCACCGACCTTGTAGCTGGCCTGCCCGACGGTGACCTTCACGGCCAGTGACTGATCGGTGCACTGGGCCTGCGCCGCCGGGGCCGCGCCGCTCGACGACGCGGCGGACGGCTTGGCCGAGCTCGGGTCCGGAGTGCCCGTGGCGCTGCCCGAGGGCTTACCGCTGGCCGCCGCACTGGAGCTCGCGGCGGCCTTGGTGTCGGACTTGTGGTCGCCGCCGCCCTTCAGCAGCGCGAAGCCCACCCAGAGCACCAGGGCGAGCCCGATCACCATCGCGCCGATCGCGACCGCGCGTCGACGCCAGTAGATTTCCGGTGGGAGTGGTCCGTTCGGTTCCAGCACGGTGACAACGGTAAGCGCACCGTCCCGGTCATCCCGAGCAGGGTCTCGGCGTGTCGGTCGCGAAAGCGGCTACGGGGCCGGTAAATTCCGGCCCCCGCGCCGGGTCAGACCACTTCGCCGATATTGCCGATGACGCGGTGCAGCTTGATCTGGCCTTCGCCGAGGTTGTAGGTGACGCAGGCGATGGCGCACTCGCCGGTGGCGACCCGCTGGGAGATGATCATCGACCGCTGCATGAGCAGGCGGGCGGTCTCCTCGACGTGGCGGGCCTCGAGTTCGTCGACGCCCTCCAGGCCCTCGCGGCGGCCGATCAGGATGGACGGGGTGACGCGTTCGACGACCGAGCGGATGAAGCCGCCGGGCACATTGCCGTGGTCGAGGGCGTCGATGGTGGCCCGGACCGCGCCGCAGCTGTCGTGGCCGAGGACCACGATGAGCGGCACGTTCAGGACCTGCACGCCGTATTCGATGGAGCCCAGCACGGAGGCGTCGATGACGTGTCCGGCGGTGCGCACCACGAACATGTCGCCGAGGCCCTGATCGAAGATGATCTCGGCGGCCACGCGAGAGTCGCCGCAGCCGAACAACACCGCGCCGGGCTGCTGTCCGTCGACGAGCTTGGCCCGGTCGATCGCGCCTTGGCTAGGGTGCCGCAACTGGCCGTTGACGAAGCGTTCATTGCCTTCGCGCAGGGCTTTCCACGCACTGATCGGGTTGTTATGCGGCATGTGACCTATTTTCCATAGCCCCTCGGTTACCGGCGAGTCCATGGCGTTACGGTCCGGCAAAGACGGGCCGACCATGTTGGCGTGCGCACGGTGAGCTGCCAGACACGCCGGGAGACTGCTCGTGTGCGGCACGCTGGGTCGGGAAAACCAGCCTCCCGGATATGGATACCATCGCCAACGGCGGTCTGCAGGATTTCCTGTGCCCCAACCTCCTCGCAGGCGTTCCCACAGGTTCGCGGCCGTCTCGATTCTGGACTGACGGAGCGGGGGAGCGAAGCGGAGGAGCGGAGGAGGGAAGAATCGAGACCTCGGGGCCGCGAACCCGCCCGGAGCGCAACGGAGGGCCAATGGGCATGGACAGCGACGTGCTGATCGACTGGTACCAGGAGACTGCTCGGGACCTGCCGTGGCGGCGGCCGGGGGTTACCGCGTGGCAGATTCTGATGAGCGAGATCATGCTGCAGCAGACGCCAGTGGTTCGGGTGGAGCCGATCTGGCGGGAGTGGGTGGCGCGCTGGCCGGTGCCGTCGGCGATGGCGGCCGCGCCGCAAGGTGAGGTGCTGCGCGCCTGGGGCAAGCTCGGGTATCCGCGGCGGGCGCTGCGACTGCACGAGTGCGCGCAGGTGCTGGCCGCCGAGCACGGCGACGAGGTGCCCGCCGATGTGGATGTGCTGCTGGGCCTGCCGGGCATCGGGGCGTACACCGCCCGCGCGGTCGCGTGTTTCGCGTACGGGCAGCGAGTTCCGGTGGTGGACACCAATGTTCGCCGGGTGGTGGCGCGGGCTGTGCACGGGCGTGCCGAGGCCGGCAATCCCGCGGCCCGCGATCTGGCCGAGACCGAGGAGCTGTTGCCCGCGCGGGTCGATCGGGCCGCGGTCATGTCGGCGGCGCTGATGGAGCTGGGCGCGCTGGTCTGCACCGCCCGCACCCCCGACTGCGAGCGCTGCCCGCTGCCCGCGTGCGCGTGGGTGTCGGCGGGCCGTCCGGCCTCGGAGGTGGTGCGCAAGGTGCAGAAGTACGAGGGCACCGATCGGCAGGCGCGCGGACGGCTGCTCGATGTGCTGCGGGATTCGTCGGGGCCGGTGGAGCGGGTTCGCCTGGACCTGGCCTGGACTCGCGATCCGGGCCAGCGGGACCGGGCCCTGGATTCGCTGCTGGTCGACGGTCTCATCGAGCAGACCCCCGACGGTTTGTTCGCGCTGGCGGGCGAGGGGAGCTGACCCCGCGCCGCCCGTCCCGGGCCGATGCGTGACGGCCCGGGAGCAGGCGAGCGGGCACGATCTGCCGCCCCTCATGCGGCAGATCGGGTGGGGTGTGGCCGGTTTCGCGGGATCGCCGCGAAACTCAGGCGGCGACCAGGGCTGTGCGCCGATTGCGGGTGCGGGACCCGACCACGCGGCAGATCAGGTAGATGGTGAACGAGATGGTGGTGACGAAGGTCGAGATCGGGACGCCGGGGGCCAGCGACAGCAGAATGCCTCCGACCGCGGCGATCTCGGCGAACACGATCGACAGCACCGCCACCCGGGCCGGGCTCGCGGTGAGCTGCGCGGCCGCCGCGGCGGGCGTGATGAGCAGCGACAGCACCAGCAGCGCGCCCACGATCTGCACGCCGAAGGCGGCCGTCACGCCGAGCAGCACCGCGAACACGATCGACAGCGCCCGCACCGGAACCCCGCGCGCGACAGCCACTTCCGGATCGGCGCTGGCGAACAGCAGCGGCCGGTAGACGGCGGCCAGCACCACCAGTACCGCGGCCGTGCAGGTGGCCAGCAGCCCGAGACCGGAGTTGCCGACGCTCACCACCTGGCCGGTGAGCAGCGAGAACTTGGAGCCCGCGCGTTCCGGGCCGAGCCACAGGAACAGCACCGACAGGCCGAGGCCGAAGGACAGCACCACCGCGATCACCGAATCACGTTCGCGGGCCCGGGATCCGAGCACGCCGAACAGCACGGCCGCCACCACCGACCCGATGATCGCGCCGACGCCCACCCCGATCCCGGCGAGCAGCGCGGCGGCCGCGCCGGTCAGCGACAGCTCGCTGGTGCCGTGCACGGCGAACGACATCTGCCGGCTGATGATGAGCGGCCCGATGGCCCCGGCCAGCAGGCCCAGCAGCGCGGCGGCGATCACGGCCTGCTGCACGAAGTCGTAGGCCAGCAGATGCGTGGTGGTGGACACGTCGAACAGCTGTGAGAACAGCTTGGACAGCTTCTCCATCAGGCCCGCACCTCCGGCTGGCAGTGGGCCGCGCCGGATTCACCGAGCGCGTCCATGGCGTCGCCGGTGCCGACCACGACGAGGCGGCCGCGCACCCGCAGCACGTCGACCTCGGTGCCGTAGAGCTCGGAGAGGGTCTCGGAGGTCATCACCTCGTCGGGCGTGCCGATCCGGAACTTCCCGTCCACCAGGTACAGCACCCGATCCACCAGCGGCAGAATGGGATTGATCTCGTGGGTCACGAACAGCACGGCCGTCTCGTGGCTGCGCCGCCGCCGATCGATGAGCTCCGACACCAGCCGCTGATTCGCCAGATCCAGGGACAGCAGCGGCTCGTCGCACAACAACACCTGGGGGTCACCGGCCAGTGCCTGCGCGACCCGCAGCCGCTGCTGTTCGCCGCCGGACAGCGCGTCCAGCGGCGCGTACGCGAAGTGTTCCGCCCCGACCGCCGAGATCGCCTCGGCCACTTTCCGTTTGCGTTCCTTGCGCCCGCGCAGCCCGAGTCCCCACCGGTGCCCGTCGACGCCCAAGCCCACCAGATCCACGCCGCGCAGCTGCCCGCCGCCTTCGATGGTCTTCTGCTGCGGCACGTAGCCGATATCCGGGTTGCCCACGCGCACCGGCGATCCCGCGATCTCGGCGGCTCCGGCGGTCAACCCCAGCTGCCCCAGCAGCATTCGCATGAGCGAGGTCTTCCCGGAGCCGTTGGGCCCGAGCACCGCGATGAACTCGCCCGGCTGGACCTCGAGATCCAGTCCGTCCCACAGCGTCCGTTCGCCGAACGCCAGCCGTGCGCCCGCCAGCCGCACCGCGGGGACGCCCTGGCGCCGCACGGTTTCCGGCTGGGGTGCGGCGACGGTCCGGGTGGGTTCCGCGCGGCCGGAGCGCCCGGGGGTGCGGGGGCGGGCTCCGGTGAGGGCGCAACCGGCCTTGGGGGTGGTGACCCCGGGGTTGGTCGCGGGGTTCGCGGTCATGGTGGTCCTCCCGGATCCGGCGGTGCTGCGGGTGTTTATGCGAGAGCCTTGGCGAGGGACTGGGCGTTGTTCGTCATCCAGGTGACGTAGTCCAGGCCCTGAGGGAGGGTTTCGGTGACCTCGACGACGGCGACGCCGGACTTGTCGGCGGCGGCGCGGAGGTCCTTGGTGAGTTTGTCCTCGGTCTGGATGTTGTAGACGAGGGCGCGAACCTGCTTGGCGTTCACCAGGTCCCGGACGGCGGCCACGTCGGCGGGGGCCGGGTCGGTGCCCTGCTCGATGGCCTCCTGGAAGGCGCGCGGGGTCTTGTCGTCGGCCTTGGCGGCGGTGAGCAGGTACGCGGCCAGCGGTTCGGTCTGCAGGACCGGCTGGTTCGGGTGCTCGGCGGCGATCTTGGCGGTGACGGCCTCGACGGGCGCGAGTTTCGCGGTGAACGCGGCGGCGCGGTCGGTGTAGTCCTGCTTGTGGGCGGGGTCGACGGCGCCGAGGGCTTCGGCGATGTGCTCGGCGACGTGGCCGACCTGGTGCACGTCGTACCAGATGTGCTCGTTGGCCTCGTGGTCGTGACCGGCGGCCTCGGTCTTGGCGGATGTCGGTGCGGCGGAGGCGCTCTCGTGGGCGTGGCCGCTCTCGGTCGCGATGTCGAAGGCGTTGACGGTCTTCTTGTCCCGGCCCGCGATGGCCTTGTCGATGAATTCGTCGTAGAGGCCGCCGTTGTAGACGACGAGCGCGGCATCGGTGATCCGGGCGGCGTCGGCGGGAGTGACCTCGAACGAGTGCGGGTCCACCTTGGGGTCGTCGATGATCGATTCGACCTTCACGTCGGGTCCGGCGACGGCCCGGGTGATGTCGCCCCAGACATTGGTGGACGCGACGACGGTGAGCTGGTCCGAGGTCTTGGTGCTGCCGCAGGCGGTCAGGGTGGCGACGGTCGCGAGTCCTGCGGCGAACACGGCGAATCCTCGGGCAGAGCTTCTGGTCACGCGGGGCACTCCTGGCACTACGGCTTATCAATAACGAAAACGATTGCCATTTGAATGTAGCGCACGCCCCGGGCGAGTCCCTAGCCCCGATCCGCGGATGTGGTCCGCGACACGAAAGGCCCGGAGAGCAAGCTGCTCTCCGGGCCTTTCGGAACTATCGAATCCTCAGGTCAGTGGCTGGTGAAGGCCGCGACCGGCTGGCTCAGCAACTGGGCGCAGCGCAGCAGACCGAGGTGGCTGTACGCCTGCGGGTGATTGCCGAGCGAGCGTTCGGCGACCGGGTCGTACTCCTCGGAGAGCAGGCCGGTCGGTCCCGCCACATCCACCAGCTGCGCGAACAACGCCTCCGCGTCCTCCCGCTTGCCGATCAGCAGATACGCCTCGACCAGCCACGCGGCGCACAGGTGGAACCCGCCCTCGCCGCCGGGCAGCCCGTCGTCGTGGTGGTACCGGTACACCGTCGACCCGCTGCGCAGCTCCGCCTCGGTGGCCACCACGGTCGCCGCGAAGCGCGGGTCGGAGGGCTCGATCAGCCCGCTCAATCCGATGTGCAGGGTGGCGGCGTCCAGGTCGGTGCCGTCGTAAGCCGCTGTGTAGGACTGGACTTCGTCGTTCCAGCCCTCGGTCTTGACCTCGTCGGCGATGGTGTCGCGCAGCGGCGCCCACTCCGGGTCGGCCGGGCGGCCGAACTGCTTGGCCAGGGTCAGCGCCCGGTCCACCGTCAGCCAGCCCATGACCTTCGAGTACACGTGGTGGCGCGGATTGCCGCGGATCTCCCAGATGCCGTGGTCGGCCTCACGCCAGCGCCGCTGCACCGCGGACACCATGGCGTGCACCAACTCCCAGTCCGCGTCCGGCAGCGCCTTGGCGGGATCGTTGATGCCCTGGCGTTCCCGGGTGTGCGCGAGCTGCGAGATGAGGTCCACGATGGGCCCGAACACGTCCAGCTGGACCTGCATGTTCGCCGCGTTGCCGACGCGCACCGGCCGCGAGCCGGCGTAGCCGGGCAGCTGGTCGATGACGGCCTCGGGCGGCAGGGTCTCGCCGTAGAGGGTGTACAGCGGGTGCAGCCGCTCGGGTCCGGGCAGCGTCTCGAGCACCCGGTGCACCCAGGCCAGCAGTTCCTCGGCCTCGCCGGTGGAGCCCAGCGAGACCAGCGCGGACGCGGTCAGCGAGGCGTCGCGCAGCCAGCAGTAGCGGTAGTCCCAGTTGCGCACGCCGCCGATGTCCTCGGGCAGCGAGGTGGTGGCCGCGGCCAGGATGGACCCGGACGGCGCGTGCACGAGTCCGCGCAGGGTGAGCGCGGAGCGCTTCATCAGGTCGGGCTTGAGCGGCGGCAGTTCGAGGGTGCCGACCCATTCCCCCCAGTAGCGCTCGGCGTCGCGGCGGCGGTCCGTCTCGGGCCGCATGGCGGGCGCGAGATCGGAGGTGCCGCAGCGCAGTTCGAGTACGACCGGACCCTGGGAGGGGTCCACGACGGCGCGGGCGGTGTGGTGGTTGCCCTCGTCGATGATCTCCCATTCGACGCCGGGGGAGCGCAGCACCATCGGATCGTTGGTGCCCTCGAGCTTGAGCCCGCCGGTGGCGTGCACCAGCCGCACCGGCACCTGCCCGAATTCGGGCCGGGGCGCAAAGATGATGACCGCCTTGGCATCACCGGTGATGACACGGGTGAGGTCGGTGCGCTCGGGGACCACGTCGTGCGGCAGGTAGTCCACGACCTGCAAACTGGACCAACGGGTTTCGACGGTCATGGTGCCGTCGACGTACCGCTGCGACAGCGGCAGCCCCGCGCGCTCGGGCTGAATGGTGAAGTGCCCCGCGCCCGGTCCGCCCAGCAGGTGGGCGAAGACGGCGGCCGAGTCGGGTTCGGGGTGGCACAGCCAGGTGACGGTACCGTCCGGTGTGACAAGGGCTTTGGAGCGAGGGCTGGCCAGCATGGTCAGCCGCTCGATTCGAGGGGCCGAGGCACCTGCCAACCATGTGCGGCGCTCCTCGAGTAGGAACGCCAGCGCCTTCGACACCTCCTCGGTGCTGGCCACATGGTATTTCGCGAGGGACTCCCCGTCGCCGACCTTGATGCCGACGTCGGGTCCGGAGAGGCGTTTGAACGCCTTCTCGTCGGTCACGTCGTCGCCGATGAACAGTGCCGCGGAGGCGCCCTGCTGGTGCCGGACGATGTCGAGGGCCGCGCCCTTGTCGGTCTCGACGACCGCGAGCTCGATGACTTCCTTGCCTTCGGTGGTCTGCACGCCGACCCAGCTGGCCGGACCCTGACGCACCTGAACCAGTGCGCGACGGCCGATTTCGGGGCTGGCGTTGCGGACGTGCAGGGCCACGCTGGCGGGTTTGATCTCGACCGAGGCGCCCGGGTTGTCCTGAGCGATCTGCGTCAAAGTCGTAGTGACCTCTTGCAGTAGCTGTTTCGCGTCGTTGTCGATGGCGTGCACGAAGCCGACATCGAATTCCGAACCGTGACTACCGATCAGCTGAACCTCGACCGGAAGTCGCGACAGCGCCGCGAGATCTCGCAGGGCGCGGCCCGAGATGACGGCAGCCGTGGTGCCGGTGAGTCCGGCGAGAGCGCGTAAGGCGCTCACCGATTCTCGATGGGGATAGGCCTTGGCCGGGTCGGAGACGATGGGCGCGATGGTCCCGTCGTAGTCCGAAGCAACCAGCAACCGTGGCACGCGGGCGATGGCCGACAGGGCACGGCGCAGTTCGAGTGACAAATCCTGTGCGCTCACGCATCCAACCTAGTGATCGGAGGAGATTTTTCAGGGCGCGAGTGATGCTACTGGGTCTTGATTGCCCGCTCGTGTGTGCGGTGATACATAGCGTTTACAAGACACTTTCGCGTCGATCACGCCGTGTGTGAGACACACCCGGGTTGCTCGCTGTTCACCCCGGCTGACCAGCGCTGTTCCAGCAAACCCGGACCCCGGAAATGTCAACGGGCTGCCCGGCTCTCCGGACCGGGCAGCCCGTCTCGCTTCGCGAACGCAGTAGTGCGTTCGCTACTCCTTGTCGCCGCCGATGAGCAGATCGACGGTCAGCTCCAGGCGCTCGGTGACGTCCGTGGCGGACGCGCGACGGGTCAGCCAGGCGACCAGATTCGACAGCCACACATCGGAGATGACGCGGGCGATGGCGAGCTGGCGGTCGCTGGGGATCTCGTCGGACAGGGCGCGGGCGAAGAACCGGTCCATCACCTTGCCGACCCGATCGACCTCGGCGGCCGCGGACGCGTCGGCGAACATGAAGGCGCGGGTCATGGCCTCGGTGAGCAGCGGGTCGCGCTGCATGGCCCGGGTGACCTGGGTGAGCAGCAGGTGCATGCGCTCCTGCGGGGTGGCCCCGGCCAGCGGCTTGCGGCGGCCCTCGAAGGACTCGAACTCCCGGGCCAGGGCGGACACCAGCAGGTGCACCTTGGACGGGAAGTACCGGTAGAGCGTGCCGACGGCGACGTCCGCGCGTTCGGCGACGGCCCGCATCTGGACCGCGTCGTAGCCGCCCTTGGAGGCGAGTGCGAGGGTCGCGTCGAGGATGCGTTTACGCCGGTCGCGCTGGGCCGCCGAGCTCAGATCCTCCTCGCTGAGGGTGGTGACGGGCGCGGTGCGTCCACCGGGCGCCCCGTCGGCGGCCTGCGATCGGGAGGGACTGGCCATCGGTTGAAAGTCCTTTCGCACGAATCGTTCGGTTCATCTCACCCGGCAGACACGCGCCGGACACGAGTTCGTACCGCGTCGTCGGGACGGCGCTTGACTTCCGCCCGGCTCGAACATTAGAACATGTTCTAGGAGTGGAAGTCACGCCGGGAAGAAGGTAGGGGTTGTGACCATAGCCACCACTGACGAGCATAAAGCCGTCCAGGAGTCGATGCGCGGATGGGCTTCGGCAGTGCGACCAATTGCAACAATGCGTTCCGGCGCACCAGATTTCTGGCACGAATACTGGCCGCGCCTGGCCGATCTCGGGGTTTTCCGGGTCGCGGTTCCGGAAGAGGCCGGGGGCGCGGGCGGCACCGTCGGGGACTTGGCCGTCCTGATCGAACAGGCGGCGCACGACCTCGTCGGCGGACCGGTTCTCGCGACGGCGCTGGCAGGTCTCGTCGTCGGCGAGGCGCTCGACGAGACTACGCCATGCGGCGTCGCGCTCGAGGGCGAAATCGCGATCTCGGCGAGCGCCTCGGGCGCCGTGGTGTCCGGTGAGTGGGACTCGGTTCCGGGCGCCGCGCCGGGAACCGCCGTGCTGGTTCCGGTCCGTGACGGCGACCGCCACCTGTGGGCGCTGATCGACGCCGACGCCGCCGGACTGACCGTCGAGCCGCTGGACGCGATCGACCAGAGCGTGCCGCTGTCCCGCGTGGTCTGCGCCGAGGTCGCCGTGGCCGCGGACCGGCTGTTCGAGCCCGGCTTCTCGGTGCTGGACCTGGCCGCCACCCTGGTCGCCGCCGAGCTGGCGGGCATCGCCGGCTGGGCCCTGGAGACCGCCACCGAATACGCGAAGGTGCGCGAGCAGTTCGGCCGCCGGATCGGCGAGTTCCAGGCCGTCAAGCACATCTGCGCCTGGATGCTGTGCCGGGTCGAGCAGATTCGCGCGGTGGCCGCCGATGCCGCCGCGGCCGCGGACGCCGGGAGCGCCGAGCTCCCGCTGGCCGCCGCCGTCGCGCTGTCGATGTCCCTTGACGCCGCGGTCGAGAACGCCAAGGACTGCATCCAGGTGCTGGGCGGCATCGGCTTCACCTGGGAGCACGACGCCCACCTGTACCTGCGCCGCGCCACCGCGCTGCGGCAGCTGCTGGGCGGCACCGCGCGCTGGCGGGCCCGGGTCACCGAGCTCACCCTGGCGGGCGTGCGCCGCACCGTCGGCATCGACCTGGGCGGCGAGGCCGAATCGGAGTGGGAGACGGGCGGTTTGGACGCCGCCGAGGCGGCCGTGCTGGAAGCCGACCTGGCCAAGATCGCGGCCCTGCCCGAGGCCGAGCAGCGCCTGGCGCTGGCCGAGGCCGGACTGATCGCCGCGCACTGGCCCGCGCCCTACGGTCGCGGCGCCGGCCCGCTGCTGCGCACCCGCCTCGACGATCAGGTCCGCAAGGCCGGGATCACGCTGCCGGACATCGCGATCGCCAACTGGGCGATCCCGACCCTGCTGCAGTGGGGCACCCCCGAGCAGATCGAGCGCTACGCCCTGCCGACGCTGACCGGCGAGGTCATCTGGTGCCAGCTCTTCTCCGAGCCGGGCGCCGGTTCGGACCTGGCGGCGCTGCGCACGGTGGCCGAGCGGGTCGAGGGCGGCTGGAAGCTGCGCGGTCAGAAGGTGTGGACCTCGCTGGCCGATCGCGCCACCTGGGGCATCTGCCTGGCCCGCACCGACGCGTCCGCGCCGAAGCACAAGGGCATCAGCTACTTCCTGGTCGACATGAAGAGCGCGGGGCTGGACATCCGGCCGCTGGTGGAGATCACCGGTGAGGCGCGCTTCAACGAGGTGTTCCTCGACGACGTCTTCGTGCCGGACGACTGCCTGGTCGGCGAGCTCGGCAATGGCTGGAAGATCGCCCGGTCGACGCTGTCGGCGGAGCGGGTGGCCATGGGCGGCAAGGGAATCGGCGACGAGCTGGAGGCGTTGATCGCCGCCGCGCCCGTCTCGGGCCCGGGCGCCGAACTGGTCGCGGATCGGCTCGGCGGACTCGTCGCGGAGTCGGTTGCGGGAACATTGTTGGAGGCCCGTGCGGCCCGGAAACTGCTGACCGGCGGGGACCCCGCCGCGGAGAGCAGTGTGCGCAAACTGGTCGGTGTCAGGCACCGGCAGGCGGTGGCCGAGTTCGCCGTCGAATTGTCCGGTGTCGCGGGCGCTCTGGAAACCCCTGTGGTGAAGGAATTCCTGCTCACACGCTGTTTGTCGATTGCTGGCGGTACCGAACAGATTCTGTTGACCGTCGCCGGTGAACGGATTCTCGGGCTGCCTCGCGAGTCGAGCAGCTAGCCCACACTCAACCGGGAGCATTGAATTGGACTTCACCAGGGACGAGAGCCAGGACGCTGTCGCCGAGGTTGTCGTAAGTTTGCTGGAGCGTGAAAGCGCACGCGATATCGCGCTCTGGCCCATCATCGCGGAGAGCGGTCTGCTGGCCGTGCCGCTGCCCGAACGCTTCGGCGGCGACGATATGGGTCTGCTCGAGGTCTCGGCCATGCTCACCGAGCTGGCCACCGACGCCGCGCAGGTGCCCGCGCTGGCCACCCTCGCGTTCGGCGTGCTGCCGCTGAAGGCGATCGGCGTGCCGGATGCCTTGGCGGAGAAGGTGTTCCCGGCCGTGGCCGAGGGCGCGGTGCTGACCGCGGCCCTGCACGAGACCGGCGCGCCGTTCACGGTGAAGCCCGAGACCACCGCGGTGAGCGACGGCGCGACCGTGCGCGTCACCGGCCAGAAGGTGGCGGTGCCCTACGCCGACACCGCGCGCTGGATCCTGGTGCCGACCGACAACGGCCTCGCCGTGGTCGACGGTGACGCCGCCGGCATCACCCGCGTCGCGAGCCCCACCTCCGACGGTGTGCCGGAGTTCTCGGTCCGCTTCGACGGAGTCGCGATTCCCGCCGGGCAGCTGCTGCCGGGCGGGCTCACCGAGCTGCACCGGTACGCGCTGGCGGGCCTGGGCTCGGTGGCCGACGGCCTGCTCGCGGGTGTGGTCCGGCTGACCGCCGAGCACGTGCGGACCCGGCAGCAGTTCGGCCGCGCGCTGGCCGAATTCCAGGCGGTCGCGCAGCAGATCGCCGATGTGTACGTGGTCTCGCGGACCCTGCACGCGGTCGCGCTGTCGGCGGCCTGGGCGCTCGCCCAGGAAGACCCCAGCGCGGAGCACCTGGAGCGGATCGACGACGATCTCGACGTGCTGGCGTACACGGTGGCCTCGGAACTGCCCGCGGCCATGCAGCAGTGTCACCACCTGCACGGCGGCCTGGGCGTCGACATCACCCACCCGCTGCACCGCTACTACTCACAGGCCAAGGACATCGCCCGCTGGCTCGGCGGCGAATCGTTCCGGCTGGACCGTATGGGAGCCAGATGTTCATCGAACTGACCGCGGAACAGCGGCAACTGCGCGACGAATTGCGCTCGTACTTCACCGGTCTCGTGACTCCCGAAGAGGAGGCCGAGATGCTGGTGAACCGGCACGGCGACGCCTACCGCGCGGTGGTCAAGCGCATGGGCCGCGACGGCAAGCTCGGCGTCGGCTGGCCCAAGGAGTACGGCGGCCAGGGCTTCGGTCCGCTGGAACAGCAGATCTTCTACAACGAGGCGGTCCGGGCCGACGTGCCCGTGCCCCTGGTGACCCTGCTGACCGTGGGCCCGGCGCTGCAGTCGTTCGGCACCGAGGAGCAGAAGCAGAAGTTCCTGCCCGGAATCCTCACCGGTGACGTGCATTTCGCCATCGGTTACTCGGAGCCGGACGCCGGCACCGACCTGGCGGCGCTGCGCACCTCCGCGGTGCGCGACGCCAACGGCGACTGGATCGTCAACGGCCAGAAGATCTTCACCACCGGCGCGCACGAGGCCGACTACGTCTGGCTGGCCGTCCGCACCGGCACCGTGGAGTCCCGCCACAAGGGCATCACGATCCTGATCGTGGACACCAAGGACCCGGGCTACTCCTGGACGCCGATCATCACCGCCGACGGCGCGCACCACACCAACGCCACCTACTTCGACAATGTCCGCGTCCCCGCGAACATGGTCGTCGGCGAGGTCGACGGCGGCTGGAAGCTGATCACCACCCAGCTCAACCATGAGCGGGTCAGCCTCGGCCCGTCCGGCAAGATCGAGCAGCTCTACGAGCGGGTGCGCGAGTGGGCGCAGAAGCAGGGTGTGCTCGGTCAGGCCGAGGTGCGCCGCTCGCTGGGCCGCCTGCACGCCATGACCCGGCTCAACGAACTGCTGAACTGGCAGGTGGCGTCCAATATGGAACGCCCCGACGCCGATCCGCGCGACGTGATCGCCGACGCCTCGGCGACCAAGGTGTTCTCCACCGAGGCGCTGCAGGAAGCCGGCCGCCTGGCCGAGGAGATCGTGGGCCGCTTCGGCGATCCCGCCGACCCGGCCACCGCCGAACTGCTGGTCTGGCTGGACCGCCGCACCAAGCAGAACCTGGTGGTGACCTTCGGTGGCGGTGTCAACGAGGTCATGCGCGAGCTGATCGCCCAGATGGGCCTGCGGCTGCCGCGGGTGCCGCGCTAGATCGCAGAGGAGCAGAGCGTGACGAAGAGTTTCACGGCCGACGAGATCCGCGACGGCCTGGAGAAGATCAAGGCCGACGGCGAGTCCGCGCCCCGCGCGGGCCGCGACCCGATCAACCAGCCGATGATCAACAACTGGGTCGAGGCCCTCGGCGACGCCAACCCGATCTACGTGGACGAGGCCGCCGCACAGGCGGCCGGGCACCCCGGCATCGTGGCCCCGCCGGCCATGGCGCAGGTGTGGACCATGCTGGGCCTGGGCGGCGTCCGCGCCGACGACGACCCGATGACCCGCACCAACGAGCTGTTCGACGCGGCCGGCTTCACCTCGGTGGTCGCCACCAATTGTGAGCAGGTCTACCACCGCTACGTGCAGCTCGGCGAGCAGGTGACGGTGCGCTCCAGCATCGGTGACATCGTGGGCCCCAAGAAGACCGGGCTCGGCGACGGCTGGTTCACCACCTACCTCACCAACTGGTACGTGGGCGACGAACTGGTCACCGAGATGAAGTTCCGGATGCTGAAGTTCGCGCCCGGGACCGGAAAGACCGAGGCCCCCGCGGCTTCCGGTGACGTCTCGGCCGAGGATCTCGCCAAGCGGGTGCGGCCGACCGTCTCCAAGGACACCGAGTTCTACTGGGAGGGCGTCAAGGCCGGGGAGCTGCGCATCCAGCAGCGGCCCGACGGCACCCTGCAGCACCCGCCGGTGCCCGCGCTGTGGAAGCACCACTCGGAGCCCACCGACTACGTGGTGGCCTCGGGCCGCGGCACGGTCTTCAGCTTCGTGGTGCACCACGCGCCCCGGGTGCCCGGACGGCAGCTGCCGTACGTGGTCGCCCTGGTCGAGCTGGAGGAGGGCGTGCGCATGCTCGGCGAGCTGGCCGGGGTCGACCCGGCCGACGTCGAGGTCGGCATGCCGGTCGAGGCCGCGTTCCTGAAGCTCGACGACGACAACACCGTGCCCTACTGGAAGGCCGTCAAATGACAACCGTCGAACTGTCGGCCGTCCAGGTCGGAACCACGTTGCCGGAGTTGGTGATCCACGCCGATACCACGTTCATCGTGTCGACGGCGCTGGCCACCCGCGACTTCCAGGACGTGCACCACGACCGCGACAAGGCGCTGGCGCGCGGCTCCAAGGACATCTTCGTCAATATCCTCACCGACACCGGTCTGGTGCAGCGGTTCGTCACCGATTGGGCGGGGCCGACGGCTCTCGTCAAGTCGCTGTCGCTGCGCCTGGGCGTGCCGCTGTACGCGGGTGACACCCTCACCCTGTCCGGCACCGTCTCGGCCGTCGAGGGCTCGACTGTCACCATCGACGTGGTCGGCAAGGATTCGCTCGGCGACCACATCACGGCGAAAGCCGTTATCTCCCTTCAGGAGGCACAGTGACCGGGCTGAGCCGCGAAGCCGCGATCGTCGGCATCGGCGCGACCGACTTCTCCAAGGACTCCGGCCGCAGTGAACTGCGTCTGGCCGCCGAGGCGGTCACCGCCGCCCTCGCCGACGCGGGCCTCACCCCCGCCGACGTGGACGGCCTGACGACCTTCACCATGGACACCAATACCCAGGCCGCCGTCGCGCGCGCCACCGGTATCCCGTCCCTGAAGTTCTTCTCCAACATCCCGTTCGGCGGTGGCGCGGCCGCCGCGACCGTGCAGCACGCCGCCATGGCGGTGGCGACCGGGATCGCGGATGTCGTCGTGGCGTACCGCGCGTTCAACGAGCGCTCCGGAAACCGCTTCGGCCAGTTCGCCACTCACCTGGCGACCGGCAACCCGAGCTCCTCGGGTGTGGACAACGGCTTCTCCTACACCCACGGCCTGGGCACCCCGGCCGCGCAGGTGGCCATGGTGGCCCGCCGCTACATGCACGTGTACGGCGCGCGCAGTGAGGATTTCGGCCGCATCGCGGTGGCCGACCGCAAGCACGCGGCGGTGAACCCGGCGGCCCACTTCTACGGCAAGCCGATCACCCTCGAGGAGCACCAGGCCTCGCGCTACATCGCCGAGCCGCTGCACCTGCTGGACTGCTGCCAGGAGACCGACGGCGGCGTGGCCATCGTCATCACCTCCGCGGAGCGGGCCAAGGATCTGCCCAACAAGCCCGCGCTGATCGCGGGCGCCGCGCAGGGTTCGGGTGCGGACCAGTACGTCATGACCAGCTACTACCGCGACGGCATGACGGGTCTGCCGGAGATGGGCCTGGTCGGCGACCAGCTGTGGGCGCAGTCCGGTCTGCGTCCGGAGGACATGCAGGCGGGCATCCTCTACGACCACTTCACCCCCTTCGTGCTGATGCAGCTCGAGGAGCTGGGCTTCTGTGGTCGCGGTGAGGCCAAGGACTTCATCGCCGACGGCGCCATCGAGATCGGCGGCCGGTTGCCGCTGAACACCCACGGTGGCCAGCTCGGCGAGGCCTACATCCACGGCATGAACGGCATCGCCGAGGGCGTGCGCCAGATCCGCGGCACCTCGGTCAACCAGGTCCAGGGCCTGGAGAACATCGTGGTGACCGCCGGCACCGGCGTCCCGACCTCGGGCCTGGTGCTCACCGCCAACTGACCTCGATCGAACCCGACCTCGATTCGAGGGGACAAGGAGTCCACCGGCGTGAATCACGCCGGTGGACTTCTGCTTTCGGGGCGTACATTGGGACGGGATTCGCCTGTCGGGAAGGGGTCGTCATGACCGTGCGAGACCGTCTGAACGAGCTGTCGCCGCTGCGTGGCGCGCCGGTGTTCGGGGAGCCGTACGAGACCTCGGACGGGACAACGGTCATCACCGTGACCGAGCCCGGGCTGTTCGGTCCGCGGGCGCGCGGCATGTTCGTGGTCAGCGGCGGGAACGTCGAGTGGGTGTGCACCGCCAATGGTGAGCGGGTCGCGCTGCTCGGCGTGCTCACGGGGTTGATCGCGGCGACATTCGCGACCGCGGCCATGATCAAGCGGCCGCCGTGGCCGGACACCCGGATCACGGTGACGAAGCACCTCTGAGCTGAACGGCGAGTACGCCTTTCAGCTGTGCGACGCTCGCCGGCGTGCCCGGTGCGAGGTCGGTGCGGGCGCCGGCGAAACGGTCGAAGACCAGGCCCTCGATGACCGCGATGAAATCGGCCGCGGCGGTGGCGGGTTCGGCCGCGCCCAGGGTGTCGAACAGGCCGGTGGCGTGCTGGTGGGAGAAGAGGCTGCGCACCAGTCGCGGCCGCAGTTCGGCGTCGCCGAGCAATTCGAGAATGAGCGCCTGCCGCGCGATCAGATGGTTGCGGCGATGTGCCAGTAGATGATCCAGCCAGCCCGCGATGCCGGTCGCGAGCGCGTCCAGGTCGATGTCCTCGCGCGTGCCCGGCAGGGCCGTGGGCGTGACCAGACCGCCCTGTCCGGCCGTGAAATCGGTGCGGGAGCGGGTGGTGATGCGGTCCACGACGGCCTCGATGAGCGCGCGTTTGGTGCGGAAGTAATACGACGTCGAGCCCGCGGGAAGTTCCAGCGCGGTGTCGAGGGCCCGATGGGTGAGGGCCCGGAGTCCTTGCGCGGCAATGAGATCTATGGCGCTGTCCACGATGAGACTGCGCCGATCGGTTGTGGGAGTGGTCACCTTCGCTCCTCTGCGGCTTCGCGATCCTCTACAACTATAGAGGACGCTCTACAGCGGTAGAGGAAGCAGGGAGGTCGCAATGGAAACCACGGAGATCGTGCTCGACGCCGACCAGCGGTCGGCCGCCGACCGACTCGACGCCATCGCCGCCCGGGTCGGCAAGCGGTGGCGGCGGCCGCGCGGGCTCTACCTGTACGGCGGGCCGGGCCGCGGCAAGACCATGCTGATGAACCGCTTCTTCGAATCGGTCCCCACGGCGCGCAAGCGGCGCTACCACTTCCACGCCTTCTTCGCGCGGCTGAACGCGGGCATCCACGAGTACGGCGGCATCGACGCCTCGGCGGCCGCGCTGCTGGGCGACGCCGAGCTGATCTGCTTCGACGAATTCCACGTCCACGACTCGGGCGACGCCCGCCTGGTGGCCCGGCTGCTGGACACCCTGTTCGCCCGGCACATCACGTTGGTGGTGACCTCGAACTACCCGCCACAGGACCTGCTGCCCAATCCCTACATGCACGCCATGTTCGTGCCGACCATCGACCGCATCCTCGAGCACCTCGACGTGGTGTCGGTGAACGGGCCGACGGACTACCGCACGCTCGGCGGGCGGCACACCGGATTCGCGGCCGGGCACTACGTGGTCGGCGCCTGCCCCGAGAGCGGGGCCGTGGACCTGCCGGTCGCCCACCGGCAGCTGCACGCCCGCGCGGTCGAAAACGGCGTGATCACCGTCGGATTCGCGGAGCTGTGCGGCATCCCGGTGTCGGCGGCCGATTTCCTCGAACTCACCGCCGACCTCCACACCTGGGTGGTGTGCGACGTCCCGCCGCTGGGCACGGTCCCGCCGGACTGGGTGATGCGCTTCGTGAACCTGGTCGACGTGCTCTACGACGCCGACCTCGAACTGTCGGTCTACGCCGAGGTCCCGCTGGCCGAACTCGGCGCTGAGGTGCGCCGCGTCCCCGATCTCTACCGCACCCTCAGCCGCCTCGGCGAGCTGCGGGAACCGGCCAATCTCGAGGCTCGATAGCCGTTCGGCGAAGCCCCGGTGAACTGGCCGGGGAGATCGACGTGCACGGTTCACGTCCCGGCCATGCGGAGGGGGGCTCGGGTTTCGGGCCGCTTCCTACCGTGGCGTCAGGAGCTGCACCGAACCGGAGGGGACCGATGCGAATCCGCGAGCAGGCAAGGGATTCCGCGCCGCGGAACCCGAGCAGACCGAGTAATAGCCCCCATCTCCGGAACAGTGCCCGCCTGCGGGTGTTGGTCGTCGCCGAGTCCTTTCTTCCCCAGGTCAACGGCGTGACCAACTCCGTACGGCGGGTGCTGGATCACCTGGCCGCCAAGGGTCACGAAGCCACACTGGTGGCCCCGACCGGACCGGCGAAATACGCCGGGTTCCGCGTACACGTGGTGCGCGGAGCCCGGCTGCCGTTCTATCGGGACTTCCGGATCGGGCTCGAGACCCGCCGGCGGCTGCGCAAGATCATGCGCGAATTCCGGCCCGACGTCGTGCACATCGCCTCCCCGGCCACGCTGGGTTATCAGGCGGCCAAGGTCGCGGGCGAACTCGGGATTCCGACGGTCGCCATCTATCAGACCGATCTGGTGGGTTTCGCGCTGCGCTACGACCTGCCCGGCGGCGTGCGCGCCATGACGGCCCTGACCCGCCGCATCCACCTGCGGGTGGACCGCACCCTCGCGCCCTCCACCGCCAGCCTGCGCCAGCTGGAGCTGATGGGCATCCCGGGGCTGGGTCGCTGGCCGCGCGGCGTGGACCTGCAGCAGTTCGGGCCCTTCCGTCGCTCGAAGGAGCTGCGAAAGCGCTTGGCCCCCAATGGTGAAGCCCTGATCGGCTACATCGGGCGGCTCGCGCCGGAGAAGGAACTCGAGCTGCTGGCCGCACTACGCCCGCTGCCCGGGGTGCGGCTCGTCATCGTGGGCGGCGGCCCGGAGGAGAAGCGGCTGCGCAAGCTGCTGCCGGACGCGGAGTTCCTCGGCGTCCTGCACGGTGAGGAACTCGCGGCCGCGTACGCCTCGCTGGACGTCTTCGTGCACACCGGCCGCCACGAAACCTATTGCCAGGCAGCGCAGGAGGCCCTGGCCTCCGGGGTGCCGGTGGTCGCGCCCAAGTCCGGCGGCCCGATCGACGTGATCACGCCCGGCGCCGGATTCCTCTACCCGCCCGGCGACGCCGACGCCATGACCGCGCTGGTGCGCCGCCTGGTCGAGGACGACCGGCTGCGCGAGCAGACCGCGGCCACCGCGGTGCGCAGCGTGCGCGACCGCTCCTGGGCCGCGGTCAACGACCTGCTCATCCGCCACTACCGCGAGGTGATCGCGGAACGCGCGCAGCCCGATTCGGCGCTGCGGTCCGACCCGGTGCCGGGCGAGGTCCCGGCTGCCAAGGAGGCATCCTGATGCTGCGCATCTCCGTCATCGGCACCGGCTACCTGGGCGCCACCCACGCCGCGGGCATGGCCGAACTCGGATTCGACGTGCTCGGGGTGGACAACGACCCGGCCAAGGCCGCGGCGCTGTCGGCCGGGCGGGTGCCCTTCCACGAACCCGGCCTGCCGGACCTGCTGGCCGGGCACGTGGCCAACGGCCGCCTGCGCTTCGGCACCTCGCTGATCGCGGCCGCCGAGTTCGCCGACGTCCACTTCCTCTGTGTGGGAACGCCGCCCGGCGTGAACGGGGCCGCGGACCTGTCGCAGCTCTACAGCGCGCTGGACGGCCTGGTGCCGCACCTGACCCGCAACTGCCTGATCGTCGGCAAGTCCACGGTGCCGGTGGGCACGGCCGAGGCGCTCACCGCGCGCATCGCCGAGCTGGCTCCGGAGGGCATCTCGGTGGATCTGGCCTGGAACCCGGAGTTCCTGCGCGAGGGGCACGCCGTCCACGACACCCTGCACCCGAACCGGCTGGTGTTCGGCGTGACCACCCCGGACGCCGAATGGGCGCTGCGGCAGGTCTACGCCACCCCCATCGCCGGGGGATCGCCGGTGGTGATCACCAACCTGCCCACCGCGGAACTGATCAAGGTGTCCGCGAACGCCTTTCTGGCGACCAAGATCTCGTTCATCAACGCCATGGCCGAGCTGTGTGATCTGACCGGCGCGGACGTGACCCTGCTGGCCGACGCCCTGGGCCACGACGACCGGATCGGCCGCAAGTTCCTGGGCGCCGGTCTGGGCTACGGCGGCGGCTGCCTGCCGAAGGACGTGCGCGCCCTGATCGCCCGCGCGACCGAACTCGGCGCGGGGGAGTCGGTGGCGTTCCTGCGCGACGTCGACGCGGTGAACCTGCGCCGCCGCGAGCGAGTGGTGCGCGAGACCCTCGAACTGCTCGGCGGCGAGCACCGGCCGGTCGGCCGGGTGGGCATCCTGGGCGCGGCCTTCAAGCCGCTCTCCGACGACGTGCGCGACTCCCCGGCCCTGGACGTGGCGCGGCGGCTGCACGCGGCGGGCGTCGAGGTGACCGTCTTCGATCCGGCCGCGACGGGTCCGGCGCGCGCGGTGGCGCCGCAGCTGGTGTTCGCGGCCACCCCGGCCGCCGCCCTGCACGAGGCGGACGTGGTGCTGCACCTGACCGAGTGGCGGGAATTCCGGGAGCTGGACCCCGGTTTCCTGCGCACCGTCGCGCGCGGGCGCGTGATCATCGACGCCCGCAACACCCTGGACCCGGAGCCGTGGCTGGCCGCGGGCTGGGACTTCCGCGCCCTGGGCCGCCTGGTGGAGCCGCGGACGGCCGCCGGTGCGGTCGGCGCCCCGGCCGGGAGCTCCTACCCGGGTCCGACGGCGATCCGGGACGTGGCCGAACCGGCCCGCGCCCTGCAACAGCCGTCGCCGCTGACGCGTCTGCGCGCCCGGGTGCGCCGCACGGCTTGATCACTACCGGTACCGCCTGACCGCTGTCGATTCCGGCCCTCCCGATCCCGCTCCGGTATCGCCCGTCCGACCTCGACGGGCGGTCCGTCGTGCCCGCGATCCACCACCGATGGTGATAAGTGGGGTTGCGCGTCGGCTGCCCGGCGCGGGCGGGATGACCTGGGTTTTCGGGGCTGGTGACGCTCGCCGCGCAGGTGGGGGATTTATGCGCGGCGGGTATGTGATTCCAGCTTCCCGATTTTGGTCCTGACGAACCGCTTGGCATGTAACTATGTGCCTGTTTCTGCTGGACTCTGGTTAGGAGTGGTCGTGACTGGGGTGGGGACGGTGGCAACGCGGACGATCGCACTGATCGGTCTCGTCGTGCTGGCTGTCGTCGCACTGCGCGGGTACGTTCCGGGAACCGGAGGACCCGCGGCGCCGCATCCGTCGTCGGCGGTGTCCCTGGCATTGATGCCGGTGCTGCTGCTGGTCTCGATGGTGATCCTGGTGGCCGGTGTGATCAACAGCCGGCACCGGCTGCCGCTCGCCATGCCCGAACCCGATCGCGAGAACCTGGTGCGCGTCCCGGGACTGCGGCGGCTCGGGTTGCTGGTGGTGGTCGGCGTCGCGGCGCTGGCGCTGATCGTGACCGCGGTGCTGTCGATCTACCTGGTGACCCCCGCACGGCACGGCGAGAGCGGCACCCAGCCCACCGCGACGCCCGGCGCCACGGAACCCCTGGAAACCACCGCGCCCCCGATGGACTCGGTGCCGGAGCCGTCGCTGAGCGGCACCGCGCTGCTGCTGGTCGGCATCACCGCCACCGTGCTGGTGCTGATCGCCATGACCGGCCTGGTCGTGGTGGCGGTCAACTCGAACCGCCGGCCCGCCCTGACCCGCACCCCGCTGCCGCAGCCCAGCCCCACCGAGGCGGTCTCGCTGGCCAAGGTGGCCGAGATGGGCCTGGCCGCCATGATCGCGCCCGGACAGGATCCGCGCACCGCCATCATCGCCTGCTACGTGGCCATGGAAAGCGGTCTGGCGCAGGCGCGGGAGGTCGCGCCGCTGGCCTCCGACACCCCCTCCGAGGTGCTGGCGCGGGCCTTCGACCGCGGCTTCCTGCACGACGCGTCGGCGCGGGAACTGGTGTCGCTGTTCGAGGAGGCGCGCTTCAGTCCGCACTCCATGCTGGAGTGGCAGCGGATGCGGGCCGAGCAGCTGCTGCGTATCGTATTGGCAGATCTTCAGGGGCTGGCCGCATGAAAGCTGTTGTGGCGGGGGAGATCTGGGTGGACCGAACGGGGGATCGGCCATGAATCGGGGCGCGATCGTGACCGGCGCGGTGGTGCTGGTGGTGTTGTTCGAGTTCGTCGCGCTCGGCAATCAGCGCGAACTGCTGCCGCTGCTCACCGGCATTCCGGTGGCGGGCGCACTCGGACTGCTGGTGTGGACGCTGGTCGAGCGGTCGCGGCGGCTCGCCCCCGTCGAGGAGGACAACGACATCGACAACGGCCCCGTCGAGATGCTGCGCCGCTGGCAGGCGCGCGCCACGATGCTGGCCGACCGGTCCGAGGGCACCCGCGCCGACTGGGACCGGCACCTGCGGCCGCTGCTGGCCAAGGAATTCGAGCTGACCAGCGGGCATCGGATGAACAAGAACCGCCGGGCCCTCGAGGTGGCGGGACAGCTACAGTTCGGCCCCGAACTGTGGCGGTGGGTGGACCCGGCCAACTCGGCGCTGCGCGACGAGGTCAATCGCGCCCCCGGCCGTGAAGCCCTCGACGAGATCCTGCGTCGGCTACAAGACATGTGAGATGAGATGCGAGAGTTGCCATGACATCACCGATGGACGTGACCATCAAGCGCACCGACGCCGTACTGCGCGAAGTATCCCGGGTCGTGGTCGGCAAGCGGGACGAGCTGCAGCTGATCATGATCGCGGTGCTGTCCGGCGGCCACATCCTGATCGAGGATCTGCCCGGCCTGGGCAAGACCCTGATCGCGCGCTCCTTCGCGACCGCGCTCGGGCTGAACTTCACCCGCGTGCAGTTCACCCCGGACCTGCTGCCCGCCGACCTGATCGGCTCCACCATCTACGACATGCATTCGGGCCGTTTCAGTTTCCGGCGCGGCCCGGTGTTCACCAATATGCTGCTGGCCGACGAGGTCAATCGCACCCCGCCCAAGACCCAGGCCGCCCTGCTGGAGGCCATGGCCGAGGGCCAGGTCTCGATCGACGGTGAGACCTTCCCGCTGCCACAGCCTTTCATCGTCTTCGCCACCGACAACCCGATCGAGTACGAGGGCACCTACCCGCTGCCCGAGGCCCAGCTCGACCGCTTCGCCATGCAGCTGCGGCTCGGGTACCTGTCGGAGAACGACGAGATGAACATGATCCGCCGCCGCCTGGAACGCGGTGCGCAGCCCGCCCAGATCGGGCAGGTCGTGGACGCCGAGGGCCTGCTCGAGATGCGGCAGTCCGTCGAATTCGTGACCGTGCACCCCGATGTGGTCGGCTACGTGGTCTCGCTCGCCTCCGCCACCCGCGGCCACCCGCAGGTGGAGGTCGGCGCCAGCCCGCGCGCCGAACTCGACCTGGTGCAGATGGCGCGCGCCCGCGCCCTGCTGAACGGCCGCGACTACGTGGTCCCCGAGGACGTGAAGGCGCTGGCCATTCCCGCCATGGCGCACCGCATCACGCTGCGCCCCGAGATGTGGGTGCGCCGCATCCGCGGCGAGGACGTCATCTCCGAACTGCTGCGCCGCCTGCCCGTCCCGCGCGCCACCACCGCTTGAGGCACGCATGAAGCATCGCGACACCACCGCCTCCGTCGAGGCCGAACTGCGCTGGCGGCCCGCGCCGTTGGTGTTCATGCTCGCCGCGGTGTCGGCGCTCGCGCTGGTGCTGGCGGTGATCCTGGGCAAATGGCAGCTGGTGGTGTTCGCCGCGCCCATGCTCGGGGTGCTGGCCTCCGCGCCCTTGCAGCAGTCGCGCACCCGGATCCAGATCGACGGGTCCGGGGTGTTGCGCTGCTTCGAGACCGAGGAGGTGGTGCTGACCGCCGCCGCCTTCGTGGAGAGCGGCCACGCGCTGCTGCGGCTGCATCCGGAACCCCTGCCGGACATGGAGATCCACGTCGAGGAGACGGTCGACTCCGGCGTCTCCCCGGCCGGGCTGCGGCTGGCGCTGTCGGCGGCGCGCTGGGGCCGGTACCCGGTGCCCATGCGGATCACCGCGCTCAGCCCCGCCGGACTGGCGGTGGCCTCGGTGCGGCTGCCCGCGGGGGAGCTGTACATCTACCCGATCACCGACCCGCAGCGGATGCGGTTGCCGCGCACCGAACTTCCCGAACGTATGGGCTCGCACCTGACCCGGCGGCACGGCCCCGGCGTCGAATACGCCGACATCCGGGCCTACACCCCGGGCGACCAGCTGCGCACCGTCAACTGGCCGGTGAGCGCGCGGCGCGGGCAGCTGTTCGTGACCGAACGCTTCACCAACCGGGCCGCGGACGTGGTGGTGCTGGTGGACACCTCGATGCAGGCCCCCGGCCCCGCCTCGGAGTCGCTGGAGCTGTCGGTGCGCGGCGCCGCCCAGGTGGCGCAGTCCGCGCTGCAGGCCGGTGACCGCACCGCGGTGGTGTGCCTGGGCCGCAGCCCGCGCTGGCTGCGGCCCGATATCGGCCGCCGCCAGTTCTATCGCATCGTGGACGCGGTCCTCGACGTCGGCGACGAGCACATGGAAATGCAGGGTTCGCTGGCCCCGCACTCCGCGGTCCCGATCGGCGCGGTCATCATCGCCTTCTCGACCCTGCTCGACACCCAATTCGCGCTGGCCCTCATCGATCTGCGCAAACGCGGCCACGTCGTGGTGGTGATCGACGTGCTGCGCGGGCCGCCGTTCGGCGAGGGCCTGGACAATACGCTCGCCCGCATGTGGCAGCTGGAACGCACCTCCATGTACCGCGACATGGGCACCGTCGGCGTCGACATCGTGCCCTGGCCCGAGGACACCCGGCTCGACCAGGTGATGCGGATGCTGCCCGAACACCGCCGCACCGTGAGGGTTCGCCGATGACGAAGTTCCTGGCCGTACTGTCCGGCGTTCTGCTCGCGGGCGCGGTGGCCGTCATCCTGCCCTGGGCCGCAGTGCCGGTGGCCGTGCTGGCCGCGGCGGGCTGGCGCTGGCGAGCCTGCGCGGTGCTTGCCGTGCTGGCCGCCATGGCGGCGCTTGCCTGGGTCGGCACCGGGGCGCTGGTCGCGGGCGGCATCGGGCTGGTCGCCACCACCTATCTGCTGAACATCGCCAGCGTGTCGGCCCCGGCGGGCGTGGTGCCCACCACGATTCCGTCGGTCGCGGGCGCGCTCCTGTTCACCGTGGCGGCCGGGGCGGCGACCGTGCTGCCCGCCGGACTGACCTGGGTGCCGATCCTCGCGCCGTTCGCCGTGATCGCCTTGTACGCCATGCTGGTGCGCGGGCTGTCGAGCGACCCGGCGGCCTAGCGTCCCGGCGAAAATCGCTTCGAATTCGCGTGCGGGACTGCTTCACTCGCGAACATGAACGACTATCGCATGAACGAGCAACAGCTCGTCCGGACCTCCAAGCGGCTGTCCCGGCATCTGCGGCACGCCCCCGAGGCGATCGGGCTCACCCTGGACTCGGCCGGCTGGGTGGATGTCACCGCGCTGCTGGCGGGACTGGCCCGGCACGGCCGCGGCGTCACGCGGCCCGAACTGGACGAGGTGGTGGCACGGAACAACAAGCGCCGCTTCGAATTCGACGCGACGGGGACTCGGATCCGCGCGAGTCAGGGGCACAGTGTCGACGTAGACCTGGAGTACCGGGCGACCACGCCGCCCGAACTGCTCTACCACGGCACCGTTGCCGCGGCCCTGTCCGGAATTCGCGCCGAGGGCCTGCGGCCCATGCGCCGCCACGACGTCCATCTGTCGGCGGATACCGAGACCGCCGTCAAGGTCGGTTCACGTCGAGGCCGACCCATCGTGCTGACCGTGGACGCCGCCGCGATGCACCGCGACGGTCACGAGTTCCGGGTCAGCGCCAATGGGGTCTGGCTGGTGGCCGCCGTCCCGCCCGGTTACCTCGCCGGTCTGTGAGCTCCCGGCAGGACTCGAGCAGGACGGAATCCACGGTGGGCGGGAATTATTGGAGCGCGGGCGGCATCCGGGTCGGCTTGATCCGGCCGGCGTCGATGAGCGCCCGGAATGCCGCGGCTTTGCGCTGACATTCGGCGACCGGGCAGCGGCGGTGCTGCTGCATGGTGCGGTGGGCTTCCTGGACGCCCAGGGGGTGATCGGGGGCGAGGTGCGACCAGGAGGATGGTGCGGTGGCAGCCAACGCCAAGGCGTTGTGCTCCTTGGTGATTCGATCGCGGATCCGATCCACTGAGAGCCGATCGGGATCCTGGTGGGGGTGGTGCAGACTCATGATGGCGATTGCCGTGACCACGAGCGCTGCGAGGGTGGCCGTGAACACTTGCCAGGCGGCCATTCGTTCACCTTCTCCATGTCTATCGGATGTAGTCAGAGAGATATTCAGTTGATAGCTAGATATTCACCGTATGCCCTGAAACGTTACGCCTCCAGCGTGTCCTGGGTCAGGAACAATCGAATTTCGGCCGCTTTCAGCAACTCCCCCGCTCGGGGCACCGCGCGGCACGCTGAATGTTTGCGACTATTTCGAGGTGGCGGACGGTCATGCCCAGTCGCGCTCCATCACCAGTGCGGCGCTCCTCGTCGAATTCGCGGTCGGCCAATGGCCTGGCAGCCGCTGATCTGCTGCACTACACCGGAATTCGTGAGCGGGATCTGATGGATTCGGCCGCCGAGATCAGCCTCGCGCAGGAGCTGGCCCTGATACGCAATGTCGTGGCCGGAGTCGGGGGTGAGCCCGGTATGGGGCTTATGGCCGGATTGCTGTGTCATCCACCGAGTCTCGGCGTCCTCGGGTCCGCCCTGATGAGCTGCCCGACCGTCCGCGAGGCCGTGGATCTGGCCCTGCGCTACGCGGACCTGTCGTTCACCGTGGCGCGGCACCACCTGGTCGTCACCGGCGACGATGTCTCCATCGTCCGCGACGGCAGCGGCGTGCCCGCCGACCTGCGGCGTTTCGCGGTGGAGCGGGATGTGGCCGCCATCTGGACAATTCAGCAGGACGTGATGCCGCTGCGCCCGCCCATCGCCCGGGTCGCGGTCGCCTTCCCTCCGCATCCGGTCTACGAGATGTTCGGGGCGATGCTCGGCGTCGAGGAGGTGGTCTTCAACGCGCAGCGTTCAGTTCTTGCCGGACCGTCCAGTATTCAGAAACTTCCACTACCTCAGGCGAATTACGCGACCGCCCGTTTCTATGAACGCCAGTGCGCCGAACTCCTGCAACGCCGGAAACGCCGCCAGGGCGTCAGCGGCTGCGCCCGGCACCTGCTCATCGCTCGCGGAGGAATAGCCGACCAATCGCGCATAGCCGCCGAATTGGACAGCAGCGTCCGAACATTGCGCCGCCGCTTCGCCGACGAGGGCACCACCTTCCGCGAACTTTCAACCGAAACGGTCGGTTTGCTGTCTGGGGATTCCTCGTCACCGGCATGACCGTCGAACAGGCCGCCCAGCGCCTCGGCTCCGCCAGCGTCTCCGCCTTCCGCGCCTAGAAAGGCCAGTCCCCCAGACAGTTCGCCCGCGAGAACCACGGCCGCATCGCCGCTCGCGGCGCCTGACCTGCATCCACCCCAAACGACGCTGGGCCGCAACCGAATTCGGTTGCGGCCCAGCGTCGAGCGGGTGGGTCAGGCGTTGGCGGCCGACTTCTCCTTTTCGCGCTGGAGCTCCAGGGCGATGTCGATGAGCTGGTCTTCCTGGCCACCCACCAGCTTGCGCTGGCCGGCGCGGACGAGCATTTCGGCCGCGGAGACGCCGTAGCGTTCGGCCTGGCGCTCGGCGTGGCGGAGGAAGGAGGAGTAGACGCCCGCGTAGCCCATCATGAGGGCCTGGCGGTCGAGGAGGCACTCGCTCGGCATGGCCGGGCGGACGACGTCCTCGGCGGCGTCGGTGATGGCGAAGAAGTCGACACCGGTCTTGATGCCGAGCTTGTCGCAGACGCCGATGAAGGCCTCGACGGGCAGGTTGCCCGCGCCCGCGCCGAAACGGCGTGCGCTGCCGTCGATCTGGGTGGCGCCCGCGCGCACGGCGTACACCGAGTTCGCGACCGCGAGGCCCAGGTTCTCGTGGCCGTGGAAGCCGACCTGCGCGTCATTGCCGAGCTCGGCGACCAGGGCGGAGACGCGGTCGGAGACCTGCTCCAGCACCAGCGCGCCGGCGGAGTCGACGACGTAGATGCACTGGCAGCCGGCGTCGGCCATGATGCGGGCCTGCTTGGCGAGGTTCTCCGGGGTGGTGGAGTGCGCCATCATCAGGAAGCCGACGGTCTCGAGGCCGAGGTCGCGTGCCATGTTGAAGTGCTGGATCGAGACATCGGCCTCGGTGCAGTGGGTGGCGATGCGGCAGATGCTCGCGCCATTGTCCTGCGAGATCTTGATGTCTTCCTTGACGCCGACGCCCGGCAGCATGAGGAAGGCGATCTTGGCCTGCTTGGCGGTCTCGGCCGCGACCTTGATCAGTTCCTGCTCAGGGGTTTTCGAGAAACCGTAGTTGAACGAGGAACCGCCGAGGCCGTCACCGTGGGTGACTTCGATGACCGGCACGCCGGAGTTGTCGAGGGCGGCGACGATGTCACGGACCTCTTCCACCACGAACTGGTGGCGCTTGTGGTGCGAGCCGTCGCGCAGCGACGTGTCGGTCACCCGGACGTCGAGATCCGCGGAGAACGGCTTCAGAATGTTCGAATTGCTCACTGTCGGTTCTCCTTACACCCGAGCCGAGATGATCTGGTCGGCCAGCACATTGCCCACCTGGGTGGCGGCCGCGGTCATGATGTCGAGGTTGCCCGAGTACGGCGGCAGGAAGTCGCCCGCGCCCTCGACCTCGACGAAGATCGACACCTTCGCCATGCCACCGGACACCAGCGACGGCTCGTCGAACTGCGGCTCGTTGAGCAGGCGGTAGCCGGGCACGTACTCCTGGATGGCCTTCTCCATGCGGTGCACCGACTCGGTGATCGCGTCGCGGTCGGCATCCTCGGGGATCGAGCAGAAGATGGTGTCGCGCATGATCATCGGCGGCTCGGCCGGGTTCAGGATGATGATGGCCTTGCCGCGCTTGGCGCCACCGATGTTCATGACACCCGCGGAGGTGGTCTTGGTGAACTCGTCGATGTTGGCGCGGGTACCCGGACCAGCGGACACCGAGGACACCGACGCCACGATCTCGGCGTAGTCGACCGGAACGACGCGGGACACCGCGTGCACCATCGGAATCGTCGCCTGGCCACCGCAGGTGATCATGTTGACGTTCATCTCGTCACGCAGGGTGTCGAGGTTGACCGGCGGGATGACAGCGGGGCCGACGGCGGCCGGGGTGAGGTCGATGGCACGGATGCCGGCCTCGGCGTACTTGGGCGCGTAGGCGCGGTGCACGTACGCGGAGGTGGCCTCGAACAGCAGGTCCGGCTTCTCCGGCAGCGCCAGCAGCCAGTCCGCGCCTTCGGCGGAGGTCTCCAGGCCGAGGCCGCGGGCGCGCTTGAGGCCCTCGGAATCGGGGTCGATGCCGATCATCCAGCGCGGCTCGATCTTGTCCGAACGCAGCAGCTTGTACAGCAGGTCGGTGCTGATGTTGCCGGACCCGACGATCGCGGCGGTGACTTTGCTTGCAGTCACGGCTTTCTCCTACTCGGTGAGGTCTGTGTCAGTCGGGGCGGCGCTTACGCGAAACCCAGGTGGACGGAACCGAGTCCGGCGAACTCGGCGATGAACTCGTCGCCCGGGCGGGCGTCGATGGCACGGGTGCAGGAGCCGGGCAGCACGATGTCGCCCGCCTTCAACCGCACGCCGAACTGGGCGACCTTGCGGGCCAGCCAGGCGACGGCGATGGTGGGATCGCCGAGCACGGCGTCGGAACGGCCCTCGGCGATGACCTCGCCATTGCGGGTCAGCACGGCGTCGATGGCCTTGATGTCCAGCAGTTCCGGCGCGACGCGGGCCTGGCCGAGCACGTAGCCGGCCGAGGAGGCGTTGTCGGCGATGGTGTCGCAGAGGCCGATCTTCCACTCCTTGATGCGGGTGTCGATCAGCTCGATGGAGGGCGCGTAGGCGACGGTGGCCTTGCGGACGTCCTCCTCGGTGCAGTCCTCGCCGGGCAGGTCGGCGCCCAGGATGAACCCGACCTCGACCTCCACGCGGGGGTACAGGTACTTGGCGGTGTCGACCGGAACGTCTTCGAAGACTTCCATTTCCGCGAGCAGGTGCCCGTAGTCGGGCTCGTCGACGCCCATCATCTGCTGCATGGCCAGCGAGGACAGGCCGACCTTGTGGCCCACCACCTTCGCGCCACCGGCGAACCGCTGCCGCATGTTGATCAGCTGGATCTCGTACGCGTCGACCACGTCGATCTCGGGGTGCCGCGCGACCAGCGGGTCGATCGGGGTGCGATCCCGTTCGGCCGCGGCGAGTTCGTCAGCCAGTTCCTTGCGAAGCGCGTCGGTCAGCACGCTGTGTTCCTTCCATCGGGGGTACCGGCCGGTGGCCCTACGGTAACGAGACTAGAAATTGAAACGAGTTTTTGTGAAGAACATCGCTTCAGCAGTCCCATCTGCCAGACCAACATAGACCAAACCAGGATTGATTCTATAACGTGTTCTACATGACTGATCGGGATTACGACGTGGTGGTGGTCGGCAGCGGTGCCGCCGGTATGTCCGCCGCCCTCACCGCTGCGCACCACGGTCTGCGCACGGTGCTCATCGAAAAAGCCGCTCATTACGGCGGTTCTACCGCGCGTTCGGGCGGTGGCGTCTGGATTCCCGGAAACAAGGTGCTCAAGGCCGCCGGCAAGGGCGACGACCTGGACGAGGCGCGGACCTACCTCTACAGCATCATCGGCGACGTGGTGCCCAAGGAGAAGATCGACACCTACATCGATCGCGGCGCCGAGGCGTTCGACTACGTCCTGGACCACTCCGCGCTGAAGATGACCTGGGTGCCGGGCTACTCCGACTACTACCCGGAGGCACCGGGCGGCAAGGCGGACGGCCGCTCCTGCGAGCCCAAGCCCTTCAACCTGAAGGTACTGGGCGCAGAGCGCTTCAATCTGGAGCCGCCCTACAGCAAGGCGCCGCTGAACGTGGTCGTCATGCAGGCCGACTACAAGAAGCTCAACCTGATCCGCCGCCACCCGAGCGGCATCCTGCGCGTGCTGCGCGTCGGCACCCGCTGGGCGTGGGGCAAGGCCACCGGCAAGGCGCTGGTCGGCATGGGCCAGGCGATCATCGCGGGTCTGCGCAAGGGCCTGCTGGACGCGAACGTCCCGGTGCTGCTGAACACCCCGCTGACCGGCCTGGTCATCGAGAACGGCGTGGTCACCGGCGTCGAGGCCACCGAGAACGGCGAGACCGTGCGGTTCAACGCCAAGTACGGCGTGATCCTGGGCAGCGGCGGCTTCGAGCGCAACGCCGACATGCGGCACAAGTACCAGCGTGAGCCCATCACCACCGAGTGGACCACCGGCGCCGAGGCCAACACCGGCGACGGCATCCGCGCGGGCATCGAAGCGGGCGGCGCGATCGACTTCATGGACGACTCGTGGTGGGGTCCGACCACCTTCCGCGGCGAAGGCAAGCCCTGGTTCTGCCTCGCCGAGCGAAACCTGCCCGGATCCATCATGATCAACACGCAAGGTCAGCGATTCGGTAATGAGTCCGCTCCTTACGTCGAGGCTGTGCACACCATGTACGGCGGCGAATACGGGCAGGGTGAGGGTCCGGGCGAGAACGTGCCGTGCTGGCTCGTGTTCGATCAGCGCTACCGGTCTCGCTACATCTTCGCCGGATTGCAGCCTGGCCAGCCGATTCCGTCCCGCTGGATGGAAAACGACCTCATTGTCAAGGCCTCTTCGGTCGAAGCTCTCGCGGAGAAGATCGGCGTCCCCGCCGACAACCTGGCCGCCACCATCGAGCGCTTCAACGGCTTCGCCGAGACCGGCAAGGATCTCGACTACAAGCGCGGCGACTCCGCCTACGACCGCTACTACGGCGACGAGACCATCAAGCCGAACCCGTGCCTCAACAAGCTCGAGGTCGGCCCGTTCTACGCGGTCAAGATGGTCCCCGGCGACCTGGGCACCAAGGGTGGTCTGGTCACCGACAACGACGCCCGCGTGCTGCGCGAGGACGGCACCGTGATCGACGGCCTCTACGCCGCCGGCAACACCTCGTCGCCGGTCATGGGCCACACCTATGCCGGTCCCGGCGCGACCATCGGACCCGCGATCACCTTCGGCTACCTGGCCGCTCTCGACATCGCCGCCAAGGCGAAGAACGGCGCGCCGGTGACGGCCGACAAGGCGTCCTGAACCGTCCCAACCCGGTTCAGGATCGGGTTGGGCGCGAGTCGGGTCACGTCGAGTCCGCGCCCAACCCACCCACACATCCCGTCGTACCGCTCTATCCCGGCGGGGTGTGTGACGACAACTGAAGAACCCGGATCCGCCATCGCGAACGCTCTTTCCGATGGCGGGTCCGGTCTATATCCCGAGCATCAGGAGCCGTGCGCGGCGACGCGCTACCCGGTCAGCGGGCGCAAGCTTGCGGACTCGGCGGCCGCGTTGAACCATCGGACCCAACGAACGGGGCTCGCGGGTTCGGCACTACGACGTCAACTCGGACCCGAGTGGGGTCGCGATCACGAGGAGAACTTTCATGCCCATCGACTTGAGTGTCGCGCTCGGCGCGCAGATCCCGGCGCGCGATTTCAGCTGGTCGGCCAGCGACGTGCAGACCTACAACCTGGCGCTGGGCGCGGGCAACCGCTGGACCGACCCGGCCGAGCTGCGCTACCTCGACGACCGGGACCCGGCCGTGCTGCCGTCCTTCGGCACCGTCGCGCCCTCGTTCCACGAGACCGAGGCGCCGAAGGTCAAGTTCGACGGCATCGACATCGACCTGGCGAAGGTCGTGCACGGCAGCCAGGAGATCATCGTGCACCGCCCGATCCCGGCGTCGGGCAAGGGCACCATCGCGGGCAAGATCAGCGAGATCTGGGACAAGGGCTCCAACGCCGTCATCTGGCGTGAGGACACCGCGGTCGGCTCCGACGGCGAACCCCTGTGGACCTCCCGCTCCTCCATCTTCGCGAAGGGCGAGGGCGGCTTCGGCGGCGACCGCGGCCCGTCCGCCAAGACCGAACTCCCGGACCGCGCACCGGATTTCGAGGTGCTCACCCCCACCCTGCCGCAGCAGGCCCTGCTCTACCGCATGTGCGGTGACCGCAACCCGCTGCACTCGGACCCCGAGTTCGCCCGCAACGCCGGCTTCCCGAACCCCATCCTGCACGGCCTGTGCACCTACGGCCTGGTCCTCAAGACCGCCACGGACACCGCCCTGGCCTCGGATGTCTCCCGCGTCAAGGGTTTCCGCGCCCGCTTCGCCGGCGTCATGTACCCCGGCGAGACCCTCCGCTCCCGCATCTGGCAGCAGGATGGCGAGCTCGTCATCGCGGTGACCGTCGTCGAGCGTGACGACGCCCCCGTCCTCGCCGACGTGGTCCTCACCCACTCCTGACCCCGGTCTCCACTGGGCCGCAACCGACTCCGGTTGCGGCCCGGTGGCGTTCAATGTCGACGTTTATCGGTTTGGCGGGGATGGCCGGTCCCCGCGAGAGTCACCCACACGATGCGTCGCTCGTCATCGATCGCATACCAGATCCGGCCACTGCCGGTGACCTCGTATTGCCATTGATCCAAACGCATTTCGCCTACCTCGACGTGCCCGAGCGCGCCCCTGAGCGAGTGCTGGCGCGTCAGGTCGTCGTACTTCATCGCCTCTGCCGAGTTGATCAGCCATCGGTCCTACCCGGGCGTTCGACATCGGTAGCGTCGCTGATGTCGAACGGTCCGCGTAGGCGGCGGGTCAACTCGGGGTCGGAGTGGATCTCAGCGGTGGCCTGCCATTCGCGAAGAGATCGGGCGAAGGGCAGCAACAGGCCGGTTTCCGTCCCCGCCAACAGGTTTTCGAGCAACTCGCGGACGCATTCGATGCGTTCGTCGGCGGGCTAGTTCAGAACTATGAGGGGTGGTGTGATGCGATCTGTACGAGCGGTCCTGCGGGAACTCCGCGCTGTTCGCCGCCGAGCTTCGGCTCTTGCTCGTCTCCAGAAGGCAGTGGCCGAAGGCGCTGTCGATCTGGAGGTTTTCCAGTCCAAGAGGAACTATCGACGTTGAGGGTGGGGGTTTGCCCCCAGCCTTCCCCAATGTGAAAGGCCCCTGTGGATGAAATCCACAGGGGCCTTTTTCTATCGCCAGGGTTCTGGAGGAACCCGCCTCACAGCCAGGTGTCGAGCGTGGTGGTGGTGAGGAAGTGTTCGAGGTCGGCGCGCCAGGGGGCGGGGGTGGTCTTCTCCGGTTCGATGGCCGTGTACTGGCCGCGGTAGAAGAGCAGCGGCCTGCCGGAGTCGGTGGACTCCGACAGGGCCTGTACCCGGCCGATCACGATGTAGTGATCGCCGCCGTCGAGCACGTTGTCCACAGTGCACTGGATCGTGGCCAACGCGCCGTCCAAAACCGGGAGGTCCAGTTCCGAGGTGTGCCAGTCGATTCCACCGAACTTGTCGGGTTCGCGGGAACCGAAGCGGGCGCACACCGGCTGTTGCTCCTCGGCCAGCATGTTCACGGCGAAACTGCCGTTGCGTTCGATCGCCTTCCAGGAGCGGGACTCCTTGGTGGGGCAGAAGAGCACCAGCGGCGGATCGAGGGACAGGGCGGCGAACGACTGGCACGCGAAGCCGATCGGCGCCCGCTCGTCACCCTCGCCGTCGAAGGTGGTGATGACGGTGATGCCGGTGCAGAACTGCCCCAGCACATTCCGGAACTGCCGGCCATCGATGACGGGGTGCCCGTCGGTGGTCGCGTTCGTGGTCAATTCTGCCTCGGTCACTGTTCGGCCGCCCCTGTTGTCCGTACTCGCTACTTGAATCCGACAGTGAAGTCGTGGCCCCACAGGCTGACCGCGGTGGATTCGCGCGCGATCCACGAGTGGTCGTCGACCTCGAGTCCCTCACAGCCGAATTCGATGTCGAATCCGCCCGGCGTCTTCATGTAGAAGGAGAGCATCTTGTCGTTGATGTGGCGACCCAGGGTCGCCGACATCTTGACCTTCTTGCGGTTCGCGCGATCCAGGCAGAGGCCGACATCGTCGGAGTTCTCCACCTCGACCATCAGGTGCACGATCCCGGTCGGGTTCGGCAGCGGCAGGAAGGCCAGCGCGTGGTGGCGCGGGTTGCAGCCGTAGAAGCGCAGCCAGGCCGGGTCGCCGTCGGCGGGACGGCCCACCATCTGCGGGGGCAGACGCATGGAGTCACGCAGGCGGAAGCCCAGCACGTCCTGGTAGAACGCCTGTGCCGCAGCGTCGTCCGTGCAGGTGAGGACCACGTGGCCCAGACCCTGCTCGGCGGTCACGAACTTGTGGCCGTACGGGCTGACGAAACGGCGACCCAGGTACTGGGCGCCGTAGAACGCCTCCAGGGTGTTGCCGGCCGGATCCTGGAAACGGATCATGCCCTCGACGCGACGCTCACCGAGTTCTTCCTTGGTGCCCTCGGTGAAGGCGACCCCGGCCTTGTCCAGGCTCTCGCGCAGCTCCTGCAGGCCTTTGGCGTCGGTGACCTCCCAGCCGGAGACCAGCAGGCGGTCCTGCTCGCCCGGCACGATGATCAGACGCGCGGCGAAGTCGTCCATACGCAGGTAGAGCGCGTCGGGGTTGAGCCCCGAGCCCTCCATCATCCCGAGCACCTTGAGGCCGTACTCGCGCCAGGCCGCCATGTCGGTGGCCTCGATGCGCATGTACCCGAGTGCCTTGATACTCATGGTCACTTCTCCTTGACGCCGAGCAGGAAGTCGGTTGCCAGGCGGTTGAACTCGTCGAACTTCTCCAGCTGCGCCCAGTGCCCGCAACCGCCGAACACGTGCAGCTGCACGCGCGGCACCATCTTCAACGCCACGAGCGCGCCGTCGATCGGGTTCACGCGGTCCTCGCGGCCCCAGATCATCAGCACCGGCTGACGCAGCTTGAACGCGTCGCGCCAGATCATGCCCTTGGCGAAGTCGGCGCCCGCGAAGGACTTGCCCATGGCGCGGGTGGCGGCCAGGGATTCCGGCTGCGAGGCCGAGGCGAAACGCTCCTCGACGAGTTCCGGCGTGATCAGCGACTGGTCGAAGACCATGATCCGCAGGAACGCCTCCAGGTTCTCCTTCGTGGGTTCGAAGTTGAACTTGGACAGCAGCTTCACGCCCTCGGTCGGGTCCGGCGCGAACAGGTTGGTGGACAGGCCGCCCGGGCCCATCAGCACCAGCTTGCCGGCGCGGTCCGGGTAGTCCAGCGCGAAGCGGGTGGCCGCGCCGCCGCCGAGCGAATTGCCCAGCAGGTGAACGCGATCGGTGATGCCGAGGGTGTCGAGCAGGTCCTTCAGCGCCGAGGACGAGTGCACGAAGTACTGCGGGTGCTCGGTCGGCTTGTCGGACTGCCCGAAGCCGGGCTGGTCGACGGCGAGGACGTGGAAGTCCTTGGCCAGCACCGGAATGTTCTTGGCGAAGTTCGACCAGGAGCTCGCGCCCGGACCGCCGCCGTGCAGCAGCACGATGGTGGGGCCGTTACCGACGCCCGCCTCGTGGTAGTGCAGCTTCAGGTCCGGTCGCACCTGCGCGAAGCGCGAGGTGGACTCGTAGGTGATTTCCTCTACGGCCGTCACGGATTACACCATTCCGTCGGTGACCGGCAGGCCGAACGCGTGGGTGCCGTACATGACGTAGGCGCGCTCGGGATCCTGCGAGGCGTGCACGCGGCCGGCGTGGGCGTCACGCCAGAAGCGCTGCAGCGGAGTGCCTTCCACCAGTGCGGTGGCGCCGGCGGCCTCGAAGAGGCGGTCGACGGAGGCGATCACGCGGCCGGTGGCGCGCACCTGGTCGCGGCGGGCGGCGGCACGCATCTCGAACGGGACGTCCTTGCCCGCCACGATGCACGCGTACTCGTCGGCGATATTGCCGGACAGCTGACGCCAGGCGGCGTCGATGTCACTGGCGGCCTCGGCGATCCGGACCTTGGCGAACGGGTCGTCCTTGGCGTTCTCGCCGGCGAAGGCGGCGCGCACGCGCTTGCCCTGGTGCTCGACGTGGGCCTCGTAGGCGCCGTAACCCATGCCGATGATCGGCGCGGTGATGGTGGCGGGGTGGATGCTGCCCCACGGCATCTTGTACAGCGGATCGGTATTCTGCTCCAGGCCAGGCGATTTCAGTTCGCCCATGGTCCGCATGCTGAGGAAACGGTGCTTGGGAACGAAAACGTCCTTGACCACGACGGTGTTGGAGCCGGTGCCGCGCAGGCCCACCACGTGCCACACATCGTTGACGACGTACTCGCTGCGGGGGATCAGGAACGAGCCGAAGTCGACCGGCTTGCCGTTCTTGATGACCGGACCGCCGACGAACACCCAGTCGGCGTGATCGGAACCTGAGGACCAGGCCCACGAACCGTTGACGGTGTAGCCCGAGCCGTCCTCGGTCACCACACCCGCGCCCATCGGGGCGTAGGAGGAGGAGATCCGGACCTCGGTGTCGTTGCCCCAGACCTCTTCCTGGGCCTTCTGGTCGAACAGCGCCAGGTGCCAGTTGTGGATGCCGAGGATGCCGGCACACCAGCCGGTCGAACCGCAGGCGCTGGCCAGCTTGCGGACCTGGTCATAGAAGATCACCGGGTCGCAGGCGTAGCCGCCCCACTGCTTGGGCTGCACGAGCTTGAAGAAGCCGGTCGCCTGCAGATCCTTGACGGTCTGGTCCGGAAGGCGGCGCAGATCCTCGGTCTCCTGGGCGCGCTCACGCAGGGTCGGCAGCAGCGCCTCTACCCGCTCAACTACTTCTTGCGTCATCTCGCCAGTTGCTCCTGCCTGGTACGGGGACCGGAAGCGGTCTTCGTTTGCCCCTGAGAGTAGAACACGTTCTTATTCCTGTCGAGAACGCGGTTCATGCCCAGCTCAGAGAGACGCCATCCTGGTAGTTGGTCCTATCGCTGGCAAACGGCCAGCCGATTTTGTAACGTGTTCTAGTACATCCATAGGAGGATCAGGAAATGGCGACAACCCCCCAAGGGCCCCGCGGAAAGGTCCGCGAGATCGACGTGGGCGCCGCGCCCACCCGTTTTGCCCGGGGCTGGCACTGTGTAGGCCTGGCCAAGGACTTCCGGGACGGCAAGCCGCACTCGGTCAATATTTTCGGCACCAAGCTGGTCGTTTTCATGAACAGCCAGGGTGAACTGAAGGTCCTGGACTCCTACTGCCGCCATCTCGGCGGCGACCTCTCCATGGGTGAGGTCAAGGGCGATTCCATCGCTTGCCCGTTCCACGACTGGCGCTGGGGCGGCAACGGCAAGTGCACCGGCATCCCGTACGCCCGCCGCGTGCCCCCGCTGGCCCGCACCCGCGCGTGGATCACGCTCGAGCGCAACGGTCAGCTGTACGTGTGGCACGACCACGAGGGCAACCCGCCCTCGGACGAGGTGACGATCCCCTACATCGAGGGTCCGTACACCAATGCCGACGGCACCCCGTCGGAGAGCCTCAACGACGGCTGGACCGACTGGACCTGGCACTCGCTGCTGATCGAGGGCTCCAACTGCCGCGAGATCATCGACAACGTCGTGGATATGGCGCACTTCTTCTATATCCACTACGCCTTCCCGACGTACTTCAAGAACGTCCTCGAGGGTCACGTCGCCACCCAGTACCTCGAGACCAAGGGTCGCCCGGACATCGGCCAGGCGGCCGCGAACGGCATCGACGTGCTGCTCAAGTCCGAGGCGTCGTACTTCGGCCCGTCGTACATGATCAACCCGCTGCTCAACATCTACAGCGGCTTCGAGGTCAAGACGGTCCTGATCAACTGCCACTACCCGGTCTCTCAGGACTCGTTCGTGCTGCAGTGGGGCGTGTCGCTGCAGAAGCCGCAGGGGCTGCCCGAGGCGCAGGCGGACAAGTTCGCCGCCAAGATGACCGAGGGCGTGTCCGAGGGCTTCCTGCAGGACGTCGAGATCTGGAAGCACAAGTCCAAGATCGACAACCCGCTGCTGACCGAGGAAGACGGCCCGGTCTACCAGCTGCGTCGCTGGTACGAGCAGTTCTACGTCGATGTCGCCGACATCGACCCGAAGATGACGCAGCGCTTCGAATTCGAGATCGACACCTCCAAGGCCAACGAGCAGTGGGGTCTCGAGGTCGAGGAGAACCTGCGCAAGAAGGCGGAGGCCGAAGCGGCCGCCGCGCAGGAGGCGAACGCCTGATGACCACCTGGGCGAAGGCACCCGATTTCGCGGACCGGCCGGAACAGCGAGCGCAGGTGCGCGCCCAGACGGTCGTCGACAAAGAGCACTACATGGAGTCCGGTCTGACGCCGATCGCGTGTCAGACCTGCGGCACCCAGGTGCAGGTGCGCAAGCACAGCCACAACCAGAAGACGGTGCAGTGGACGACCGACCCGGCCGCCACCTGCCCCGTCTTCCGCAAGCTGGCCGAGTCCGGTCCCACCACCGGGAAGCCGGACTCGTGCCCGAACCTCGAGAAGACCATCGACCACGCGGTCGCCGAAGGACTTCTCGGGATCGACGACTGAATCGGCCGACCCACCGGGTTCCACCTGCGGTGTGCCCGCCGCGCGAAAGCACGGCGGGCACGAGAACCGAAGAGTGGAAATTCCCTCAGTCGAGCCGGAAGTCGGCGAAGTCGAATCCGGGGGAGACGACGCAACTCACCAGCGCGTAGTCGTCTCCCGCCGGACGGGCGGCCTGGCTGATCCCGCCGGGAACCACCGCCTGGGGGCGCTGCCCCTGCTCGACATCGGGTCCGAGGACGATCTCCTCACCCCCGATGTTCAGCAGCAGGGGACCACCCCGATGCCAGAACCAGATCTCGTCCGAGGCCACCGTGTGCGGCGCGGACTTCTCACCCGGCAGCAGCAGGAAGTAGATCGCGGTGCCGCTCGCCCGCGGCCCCGGATAGTCCTCCGGCGTGAATTCCACTGGGCTGCGCCAGGTTTCGCGATACCAGCCACCCTCGGGATGCGGCTGAAGATCCAATTCCACGGCCAGTTTCGGACGGTCGTCGCTCATCGGTTCACTGTATTTCCCGACGCCCCGGGATGCGGGGCGGCGCGAGAATCACCACGCTGCGGCGAGCGGATACGGTCGAAACGTGGACCTGCTCAGCGAAGCCATCTCCGCCATTCGGACCGGTCACCCCACCTCCGGCATGTTCGTGCGGCACGCGCCGTGGGGCCGCGCGTATCCGGTGGTGCCCGGCTCGGGATTCCATGTGGTGCTGCAGGGTTCGTGCTGGCTGGTGCCGCCGGACGGAGAACCGATGGCCCTCGGCGTCGGCGATGTGATCTTCATGCCCCGCGGGGCCGACCACCTGCTGGTGGACAGTCTCGACAGCGCCGTCACCGAGCGGGCGCGGCCGGGCGAGCCGCGGGAGATCACCGGGCCGGGCGCGCGCTGCGTGCTGGTCTGCGGGGCCTACGAACTCGGGCGGCAGCGCAGCCACCCGCTGCTGGACGAGCTGCCCGAATTCATCCATCTCCCCGCCCGTCCCGGCCGCCACCCCGCCCTGCGCGGAGCGGTGGACCTGCTCGCCGCCGAGATCTCCGAACCGCGGGCGGGCACCGACGCCGCGATCCCGGCCCTGCTGGAGACCCTGCTGCTGTTCGCGCTGCGCGCCTGGTTCGACGATCGGGCCGACGCGCCGACCGGCTGGGCCGCGGCCTTCACCGATCCGGCCGTCGCGACCGCCCTGCGCGCCATGCACGAAGCGCCCGAGCGGGGCTGGGCGGTACCCGAACTCGCTGCCGTGGCGGGTGTTTCGCGGGCCACCCTGGCCCGGCGCTTCACGGCCACGGTCGGTGAGCCGCCGCTGTCCTACCTCACCCGGTGGCGCATGCTCACCGCGGCGCGACTGCTCCGGGAATCCGACACCCCGTTGTCGACCGTCGCCCGGAAGGTCGGCTACCAGAGCGAATTCGCGTTCGCGAAGGCGTTCAAACGCGAATACGGGCTGGCGCCCGGACAGTACCGGCGCGCGGAGGATCAGCCCGCGGTCATCGCGGTGTGAGACGGGCGGGCTGCTGAACGGCCGGTGAATCCGGAGGCGGAAGGGCGGCGCGGCGGCCTAGGCTGGCAGGCGTGACGGACTGGCGTGCACGCAAGGGGCCGATCGGGGTACTGACGGGCGCGGGCATCTCCACCGATTCCGGGATTCCGGATTTCCGTGGGCCGCGCGGGGTCTGGACCGAGGATCCGATCGCGGAACTGCTCTCCACCTATCAGAACTATGTGGCCGATCCGGAATTACGGGCGCGGGCCTGGCTGGCCCGCCGCGACAATCCGGCCTGGACGGCCACCCCGAACGACGCCCATCGCGCGCTGGCCAGGCTGGCGGCGGAGCGCCAGGTCGGGATCATCACGCAGAACATCGACCGGCTGCATCAACGGGCGGGCTCGGACACGGTCGTGGAGATCCACGGCAATATGTTCGAAGTCGTCTGCATCGACTGCGAATTCACCGACTCCATGGCGGCCACCCTGGAGAAGGTCGCCGCCGGGGACCCGGATCCCGCGTGCCCGGAGTGCGGCGGCATCCTCAAGGCGGCCACCATCATGTTCGGGCAGCACCTGGATTCGGATGCGATCCGGGCGGCCGTGCAGATCGCCGAGACCGCGGAGATCTTCCTGGCCGTGGGCAGTACGCTCCAGGTCGAGCCCGCGGCCTCGATGTGCGCGGTGGCCGTGGACGCGGGCGCGGACCTGGTCGTGGTGAACGCCGAGCCGACCCCGTACGACGAGTACGCCGCCGAGATCGTGCGCGACCCGATCGGTGTCGCGCTACCCCGGTTGGTGTCGGAGATCCTGGGGGACTGAGGGTTTCAGCTGAACGGGGTCTTCGGGCGGGCCTGGAGTTCGCCGTCGATCCACAGGTCGATCTTCTCGTTGTAGAAGCAGGCGAGCCCGGCGATCTTCTGGCTCTCCGGCAGCGGGGTGCGGTAGATCCAGACCAGGTCCGGGAACTCCTCCTCGCCGAGCCGAACCGACCAGTATTCGGCGGTGCCCTTGTACGGGCAGTGCGTCTCGGTGTCGGACGGTGTCAGCAGGTCCATCCGGACATCGGTGAGCGGCACGTAGTAGCGCGCCGGCAGGCCGGTCTCGAACAGGATGCGCGGGCCGTGCGAATCGGCCAGCACCTGGCCGTTCAGTTCCACCCGCACGTGCCGGGAACTGCCGAGGATGTCCACCCGGGTGTAGGGGTCGCGCGGGTGCACGTAGATCGGTTCGTCCTCCTCGAACCATTCCGTCATGGCGTGGAAATCCAGTTTCACCAGGTCACGCAGTTCCGGGAGCGGGGAATCGAGGTGCCGGACGGCCGCGCCGGCCGCCACGACGCCGTCGGTCACCACATCGAACTCGGTGCCGGTGCCGCGGCTGGGGGACGGGCGGGTCTTGCCATTGGGTTCCAGCTTGGCCCGCAGGTCGGCGACCGGCAGGTAGTAGGTGGGGTAGTGCGGGGACTCCCACACCAGCGTCGGAGTGACGGTGTCCGCGGCCAGGTGACCGCCGAGGTAGGCGCGTACCCGCTTGGCGCTCGGTTCGACGCGTACTCGGCCGCGCTGAGTCTCGGTCATACCTTCCGACGGTACGCCCGCCATGGAAGCGGCTGGCGGCGAAGCGGATTCGGGACGTGGGCCGATGCGTGTCCGGCTCGGTTCCGGAGGCGATTTTCCCCGGCTGACCAGGCTCGATAGGGTGGGCTGGCAATTTATGGGCAACACAAGAAGGTGGCGGTCAGATGTCGGAACCGGTCGAGGCGCGCGTGACGGGGCCGGACGGCACGCTGACGGCGGGCATCGACGCCACGCCATCCGAGCCGCAGGGGCTGCGCACCGGGCTCCGGCGCCGTCACATGACCATGATCGGCATCGGCGGGGCGATCGGCGCGGGCCTGTTCGTGGGCAGCGGCTCGGTCATCCAGACCGCCGGGCCCGCCGCCGTGCTGTCCTACGCGGCCGCCGGGCTGGTGGTGCTGGCCGTGCTGCGGGCCCTCGGGGAAATGGTGGTCGCCCGACCGGTCGCCGGATCGATGGGGGAGTACGCGCGCCTGGCCATGGGTCCGTTCGCCGGATTCACCGTCGGCTGGCTGTACTGGTACCTCTACGTCATCCTGGTCGGCGCCGAGGCGGTGGCCGGGGCGGCCATCCTCGGCACCTGGGTCGACCTGGACCAGTGGGTGCTCTCGGCCGGACTGCTGATCATCATGACCGCCGTCAACCTGCTGTCGGTGAAGTCGTTCGGCGAGTTCGAGTTCTGGTTCGCCTCCATCAAGGTGGTGGCCATCGTCGGCTTCCTGGCGGTCGGGCTGGCCTGGATCTTCGGGCTCTGGCCCGGGTCGCAGTCCGGATTCGGGAACCTCACCGGCCATGGCGGTTTCGCACCCAACGGGGTCACAGGCATCTTCTCGGCAATCGTGGTGGTGATGTTCGCCTTCGGCGGCACCGAGATCGTCACCGTCGCGGCCGCCGAGACCGAGGAACCGGCCAAGGCCGTCACCCGCGCCACCAACAGCGTGCTGTGGCGGGTGGGCCTGTTCTACGTGGCCTCGATCTTCCTGGTGGTCACGATCCTGCCGTGGAACGACGCCAAGGTGCTGACGAGCCCCTTCGTCAGCGCCCTCGAACACATCGGCATCCCCGCCGCGGGCACCATCATGCAGGTCGTCATCCTGACCGCGGTGCTGTCGGTGCTGAACTCGGCCATCTACGTCTCCTCCCGCACGCTCTACGTCCTCACCCGCGACGGCGACGCCCCCGCCGCCCTGGTGAAACTCAACAAGCGCGGCGTCCCCGCCCGGGCCGTCCTGCTCGGCACCACCGCCGCCTGGGGCGCGGTCATCGCCTCCTACGTCTCCCCGGACAAGGTCTTCACCTTCCTGGTGAACTCCATCGGCGTGGTGCTGGCCTTCGTCTACGTGGCGATCATGTTCTCCCAGCTCCGCCTGCGCGCCCGCCTCCGCCGCGAGGACCCCTCCGCCCTCACCTACCGCATGTGGGGCTACCCCTACATCAGCTGGGCCGTGATCATCGCCCTGTTCGCCGTCTTCGTCGCCATGGCCCGCAACCCCGACCAGCGCAACCAGCTCATCGCCTCCACCGTCAGCCTCCTGGCGGTCATGGCGATCTACCCCCTGCGCGCCAAATTCGGCCGCAAGAAGCCGGTCCGCGAGGTCGAGGTGCTCCACCACTGACCGCCCCGGCTACTCCCCGGCCGGCTTGACCACGACCGCGGTGCCGTAGGCGGCGACCTCGCTCATGGTGTTGGCGATCTCGTTGCAGTCGAATCGCATGGCGACGACGGCGTTCGCGCCATAAGCCATGGCGTGCTGGCACATTCGCATGATCGCCTCGTGCCGCGACTGGTACAGCAGCTGCGTGTACTCGTGAATCTCGCCGCCGCCCAAGGCCCGGAACCCGGCCGCGAAGTTCGCGCCCAGACCACGACTGCGCACGGTCAGCCCCGCGACCTCACCGATCACCCGGACGATCTCCTGACCCGGCACATCGTTCATGGTGGACACCAGGATCGGGAACTGCGGGGCCGGAGGCTGCTGCGGCTGCGGCTGGCCCTGCTGCGGGTAGGGGGCCTGGCCCTGCGGGGGATACGGCTGCTGGCCGGGACCCTGCTGCGGGTACTGCTGCTGATAGGGCTGCTGCGGCGGCATGGGTTGGTTCATGAGCGGGATGGTACGGGGCGGAATCGACCGCGGGCGGCATCCAGGTGAACGGGCCGGGGACGGCGAACGGCCCGTGCGCGGTGAATCGCGCACGGGCCGTTCGGGAAAGCGTCGCCGCTAGGCCGGGCGGGCCAGGGGGCGGGCGGGGGTGCCGAACAGCTGGGCGTCGGCGTGGGCGCGCTTGAAGAACAGGTGCGCGTCGTGTTCCCAGGTGATGGCGATGCCGCCGTGCATCTGGACGGTCTCCGAGACCACCGAGTTGAAGGTGTCGATGGCGTGCAGGCGAGCGGCCTGGATGTCGATCGGGTCGATCGCGCCCTCGGCGAGACCGGCGATCGCCAGGTAGCCCAGCGAGCGGGCCGACTCCACCAGCACGTACATGTCGGCCATGCGGTGCTTGAGGGCCTGGAAGCTGCCGATCGGGCGGCCGAACTGCACACGCGACTTCGAGTACTCGACGGTCATGTCGAGGCACTGCTCGGCCGCGCCGATCTGCTCGGCCACCATTGCGGCCCAGGCGATCTCACGCAGGCGGGTGACGTCGAGCTGCCCCAGCGGGGTCGCCGCCACGGAGTCGAATTCGATGCGCGCCAGCTTGCGGGTCGGGTCCTGGGTGACCACGGCGGTGCGGGTGACCCCCGCCGCGTCGCCCGCGACCTCGAACAGGCCGTCGGCGGTGAGCACCAGCAGGGTGTCGGCGAACGCGCCGTCGAGCACGTAATGCGCTGAGCCCGAGAGGGTTCCGCCGTTCGACTGGACACCGAAGGCGTCCCAGCCGCTCGCCGCCGCCCAGCACAGGGCCAGCGTCCGCGCGCCCTCGGCGACCTCCGGCAGCAGCCGCTCGTTGGCCTCGGTGTTCCCGGCCAGCAGCAGCGCCTGCACGCCCAGCACGGCCGAACCGAGCATCGGGGGCGCGGACAGCGTGCGGCCGAGTTCCTCGACCACCAGCAGGGATTCGACCAGGCCGACCCCGATGCCGCCGAACTCCTCCGGAATGGCCAGGGCCGCGACGCCGACCTGCTCGCACAGCAGCTTCCACAGCTGTTCGTCGTAGCCGTGCTCGGTCTCCAGCCCGCGCCGCATGGCCGCGCTGTCACCGTGCTTGGTCAGCACCGCGCGCACGGTGGTGACGAGTTCCTGCTGTTCGGCAGTGAGGCTCATGCGTTCGCTCCCAACGGGTAATAGGTGCTCATGCTGCGCATATTCGGCATGAGCGAGGGCCCTGCGTGGTTACGCTGCGCTACCGCCTCCGGGCCTGACTCGCTCATGCCACGTTGCCGGCGCGCAGGGCGGCGGCGATGCGGGCGCGGTGCTCGGCCGGGGTGCCCCAGGCCGAACGCAGGGCGGTGACCTTGGTCAGCCACAGCGACAGATCGCATTCGGCGGTGTAGCCGATCGCGCCGTGCACCTGCAGCGCGATGCGCGCGGTCTGGTACGCCGCCTCGCCGCAGGCCAGCTTGGCCGCGGAGACGTCGCGACCGCGGGTCTCGGCGTCCGCGCCCGACTCCAGGGTCAGGGCGGCGCGGTAGAGCAGCGGCAGCGCCATCTCCAGGCCGATGTGGGCATTGGCCAGGTGGTGCTTGATGGCCTGGTTGCGGCCGATCGGGGTACCGAACTGCTGGCGCTGCTTCACGTACTCGACGCTGGTGTCCAACATGGCCCGGCCCGCGCCGAGCAGCTGCGCGGCGGCGGCCAGGGCGGCGGTGTCGAAGGCCAGATCGATGGCGGCGCTGACGCCTTCGCCCTCGGCCAGGGTCTCGCCCGCGGTCACGGTGTACAGGCGGCGCGCGGCATCCACCGACGTGACCAGGTTACCGGCGGTGCCCACCGCGATGCGGTCGCCCTCGGCGATCAGCACCAGGTCGGCCACATCGGCGTCCAGCGCGGTGGCGGCGCCGGCGGAGCGGCCCGCGTTGGCACCCGCCGCTGCGGTCAGCGCCAGGGTGCCCAGCTTCGCGCCCTCGGCCAGCTCCGGCAGCTTCTCGGCGGCGAGCGCCGAGTCCGGAAGCGCCTGCAGCAGTGCGGGAATCGCGGCGGCGGTCTCCACCAGCGGACCCGGCACGGCGGCCCGGCCGATCTCGGTGAAGGCCACGATCATCTCGACCGGACCGGCGCCGAAGCCGCCGTTGTCCTCGGAGACGGTCAGGCCCAGCGCGCCCGCCTCGGCCAGCTGGCCGATCAGCGCGCGCCCGGCGGCGGCCTCGCCCTCGCCCCACGCCCGGACCACGCCCGGCGTCTTGGCGGCCTCGCCCATCTTGCGCAGGCTGGCGGCGAAATCGTTCTGTTCTGCGGTCAATGCGAATCGCATGTCGTCGTCCTCCCTGTGGCTATCGCGGCAGGCCGAGCAGGCGTTCGGCGATGATGTTGCGCTGGATCTCGTTGGTGCCGGCGTAGATCGGGCCCGCCAGCGAGAACAGGTAGCCGTCGGTCCACGCCGACTCCTGCTCCGCGGCCGCGCCGTGCAGATCGAGCGCGGTCTCGTGCATGACGATGTCCAGATCCGACCAGAACACCTTGTTCACCGAGGACTCCGCGCCCAGCTGGCCGCCGTCGGCCAGACGGGTCACGGTGGCCCAGGTGTTGAGGCGGTACGCCTCCGCGCCCACCCACGCGTCGACCACGCGGTCGGCGGCGGCGGTGTCGGATTCGGCGGCCGAGCCCGTCCACAGCTCGATCAGCTTGCGGGCGGTGGCGTTGAACCGGCCCGGCGCGCGCAGCGACAGACCGCGCTCGTTGCTCGAGGTCGCCATGGCGACCTTCCAGCCGTTGTTCGCCTCGCCGATCACGTCCTGATCCGGCACGAACACGTTGTCCAGGAAGATCTCCGCGAAGCCCGGCTCGCCGTCCAGCTGCGGAATCGGGCGCACCGTGATGCCCTCGGCGGTGAGCGGGAACATCAGGTAGGTGAGGCCGCGGTGGCGCTCGGCCTCCGGGTCACTGCGGAACAGGCCGAAACCCCAGTCCGCGAACGAGGCCCGCGAGCTCCAGGTCTTCTGACCGTTGAGCAGCCAGCCGCCCTCGGTGCGCTTGGCGGTGGAGCGGATACCGGCCAGGTCGGAACCGGCCTCCGGCTCGGACCAGGCCTGCGCCCAGATGTCGTCGGCGCGCGCCATTCTCGGCAGGATGCGGGCCAGCTGCTCGGGCGAACCGTGCTCGAACAGGGTGGGCGCCAGCAGGAAGATGCCGTTCTGCGAGACACGACCGGGCGCGCCCGCGGCGTAGTACTCCTCCTCGAAGATGACCCATTCGGTCAGCGAGGCGTCGCGGCCGCCGTACTCGGCGGGCCAGGCCACACACGACAGGCGGGCGTCGGCCAGCTTGGCCTCCCACTCGCGGTGCAGTTCGAAACCGGCCTTGGTGTCCATGGACGGCAGGGGAGCGGCGGGCTTGTTGGCCGCCAGGAAGTCGCGCACCTCGGCGCGGAATTCCTCGGTCTTGCTGTCGAATTCGAGATCCACTTACTTTGCCCTGTCGTTGGTGGTAGCGGCAGCCTTCATGGACTTGGCGTCCATACCGCCCAGTGAGCCGGTGCCGACCTCGGCGTTGTGCGCGTGCGCGAAGTGATGCAGCCCGAACACGGAATCCATGCCCGCGCGCATCCCCATCAGGTCCTCGCACTGGTTGACGGCCTTCTTGGTGAGCGCCAGCCCGAACTGCGGCATCTCCGCGATCTTCTCGGCGAGCGCGAAGGTCTGCGCCTCCAGCTCCTCGCGCGGGACAACGCGATTCAGCATGCCCCACTCGTAAGCCTGTGCCGCGGTGAAGCGCTCACCGGTGAACAGCACCTCCTTGGCGCGACGCGGACCCAGCACCCACGGGTGCGCGAAGTACTCGACGCCCGGAATGCCCATGCGCACCACCGGATCGGAGAAGAACGCGTCCTCGGAGGCCACGATCATGTCGCAGGCCCACGCCAGCATGAGCGCGCCCGCGATGCACGCGCCCTGCACCATGGCGATGGTCGGCTTGGGGATCTCCCGCCAGCGCCGGCACATGCCCAGGTACACCTCGGACTCGCGCGCGAACCGCTGATCGCCGCCCGGCCGGTCCACGTGGTCCCACCACATGACGGCCTGGTTCTCGTAGGAGATGTGGTGGTCGCGGCCCTGCGTGCCGATGTCGTGCCCGGCGCTGAAATGCTTTCCGGCCCCGGCCAGGACGATCACCTTGACCTCGGCGTCCTCGACGGCCTTGGTGAAGGCGGCGTCGAGGGCGTAGGTCATGACCGAGTTCTGCGCGTTGCGGAAGTCCGGCCGGTTCAGCGTGACGACCGCGATCGGGCCGCGCTTCTCGTAGAGGACGACTTCGCCCTCATCGGGGATGGGCCCCAATTCCTGGCTCACGCCTTCTCCTCATCACGTAGGTTCCGCTTCAGGACCTTTCCCGCCGCGTTGTAGGGCAGCGCGTCGCGGAACTCCACGAAGCGCGGCACCTTGAAGTTGGCCAGCATGGTCTTGGCCTGCGCGATCACGTCCTCGGCGGTGAGCTCCGAGCCCGCCCGGCGCACCACGTACACCTTGCCGACCTCGCCCATGCGCTCGTCGGGCACGCCGATGACCGCGGTCTCGGCGACGCCCTCGATGCGGGCCATGGCCTGCTCCACCTCGGCGGGATACACATTGAAGCCGCCGGAGATGTACATGTCCTTGAGCCGGTCGGTGACCTTCATGTACCCGCGCTCGTCGATCACCGCGACATCGCCGGTGTGCAGCCAGCCGTCCGGATCGATGGTGGCGGCGGTGGCCTGCGGGTCGTCGAGGTAGCCGCGCATCACCTGGTCGCTGCGCAGCAGCAGTTCGCCGTTGTCGGCCAGCTTCATCTCGAAGCCGTCGATGGTGCGGCCGCAGGTGTTGGCGATGGTCTCGCTGGAGTCCTCGGGGCGGCACATGGTGCCGAAGCCGCCGGACTCGGTCTGGCCGTAGGCGGTCAGCACCACGTCGAAAGTCAGCTCCGAGCGCAGTCTTTCGATGAGCACCACCGGCACGGTGGCCGCACCGGTCACCGCGACGCGCAGGCTGGACAGATCCGCGGCATCCCGCTGGGGGTGATCGAGGATGGTCTGGTGAATGGTCGGCGGGCCGGTGAGCACGGTGATGCGCTCGGCGGCGATCAAGCGCATGGTCTCGGGCACGTCGAACACGGCCTGCGGCACGATGGTCGCGCCGGTGGCCAGGCAGGTGATGATGCCCGCCTTGTAGCCGAAGCTGTGGAAGAACGGCGGCACCACCAGGTAGCGGTCGTCGCTGTTCAGGGTGGCGCAGTCGGCCCAGGCCCGGGCGCTGGTCAGCAGCTGGTGGTGCGCGATGAGCGCGCCCTTGCTGCGTCCGGTGGTGCCCGAGGTGAACAGGATGTCGGAAAGATCGTCCGGCGACACCGATTCCGCGCGCGCCACGACCTCGTCGAGGCTGACGGTCTCGGCCACCTTGCCCAGATCGGACCAGGCGATGGCGTTCTCGACGGGAGCCTCGCCCTCGACCGGAATCACGACGATCGTCTCGATGCCCAGTTCCGGTGCGTGCGCCCGCAATTCGGCCAGCCGATCGCGGCCGAGGAACTCACCGGCGATGAACAGCGCCTTGGCGTGCACCCGCGACAGCGTGTCCGCCGCCTCGTCCGCGACGTACCGCGTGTTCAGCGGCACGATGGTCGCGCCCACGTAGTGGGCGGCCAGTACCGCGGTCACCCAGTGGTGGGTGTTGGGCGCCCAGATGCCGATGCGATCGCCGCGTTCGATACCGCGGGCCATGAGCGCACGGGCGGTCTCACGGACCGAGTCCAGCAGTTGCGACCAGCTCAGTCGCACGGCACCGTCGGCGACGGCGGGCGCGTCACCGTAGGCGTCCGCCGCCGCGTGCAGAGCGAGCGGTGTGGTCTGCGGAGGAGATGTCACTGGGCTTCCTCGCTGTCCGGGAATGGGTCTAACAAAGCAAGTGCTTGGTAGGTTACTCTACCGACGTGAGCATGATCCAGACCCCCGAACCGGCCAGCGGGATCGAACCCGCGGAGGATGCCGCATTCCGCGCCGAGGTGCGTGATTGGCTGGAAGAGAACCTGAACGGCCAGTTCCGCGAGCTGCGCGGGCTCGGTGGTCCCGGGCGCGAGCACGAGGCTTTCGAGGAGCGGCTCGAATGGGACCGCGCCCTCGCCGCCGCCGGGCTGACCTGCCTGGGCTGGCCCAAGGAGTGGGGCGGTCGCGACGCCACCCTGCGCCAGCAGGTCATCTTCCACGAGGAATACGCCAAGGCCGACGCCCCGGCCCGGGTCTCGCACCTGGGTGAGGAACTGCTCGGCCCGACCGTTCTGGCCTTCGGCACCGAGGAGCAGAAGCAGCGCTTCCTGCCCGGCATCCGCAATGTCACCGAACTGTGGTGCCAGGGCTACTCGGAGCCGGGCGCGGGTTCGGACCTGGCGGCCGTCACCACCTCCGCCCAGCTCGAGGGCGACGAGTGGGTCATCAACGGCCAGAAGGTCTGGACCTCGCTGGCGCATCTGTCGGACTGGTGCTTCGTGGTCGCTCGCACCGAGAAGGGCTCGACCCGCCATCACGGCCTGTCCTATCTGCTCGTGCCCATGAAGCAGCCGGGCGTCGAGGTGCGGCCGATCATCCAGCTCACCGGGACCGCGGAATTCAACGAGGTCTTCTTCGAGAACGCCCGCACCGCCGCCGATCTGGTGGTCGGGCAGCCCGGCGACGGCTGGAAGGTCGCCATGGGCACGCTCACCTTCGAGCGCGGCATCTCCACGGTAGGCCAGCAGATCCGCTACGCGCGGGAGCTTGCCGATCTGGAGGCCGTGGCCAAGGAGAACGGCGCCATCGACAACCCGGTCATCGCCGATCGCCTGGACAAGGCGTGGGTCGGCCTGCGGGTGCTGCGCGCCCACGTGCTGCGCACCCTCGAGTCCGGCCACGACGGCGCGTCCGTGGACGCCCGCACCGCGGCCGGTCAGGCGTCGGTCACCAAGCTGCTGTGGGCCAACTGGCACCGCGACCTGGGTGAGCTGGCCATGGACGTGCTCGGCGCGCCCGGCCTGATCGCCGACGGCGAGGGCGATGACCTGAACGCCTGGCAGCGCATGTTCCTCTTCACTCGCGCGGACACCATCTACGGCGGTTCGAACGAAGTGCAGCGCAATATCATTTCCGAGCGCGTGCTCGGACTTCCCCGAGAGGCTCGACCGTGACGGATCTGTCCACCGCCCCCGAAATCACCCCCGGCCACAACCTGCTCGCGGGCAAGATCGCGGTCGTGACCGCCGCCGCGGGCACCGGCATCGGTTCGGCCACCGCGCGCCGCCTGCTCTCCGAGGGTGCGGACGTGGTCGTCTCCGACTGGCACGAGCGCCGCCTGAAGGAGACCGAGGAGGCCCTGCAGGCCGAGTTCCCGGACCGCCGGGTCGCCTCCGTGCCGTGCGACGTCAGCTCCACCGAGCAGGTCGACGCCCTGATCGCCGGGGCCGTCGCCGCGTTCGGCCGCATCGACGTCATGGTCAACAACGCCGGTCTGGGCGGCGAGGTCCCGGTCGTCGACATGACCGACGAGCAGTGGGACAAGGTCCTCGACATCACCCTCAACGGCACCTTCCGCGCCACCCGCGCGGTGCTGAAGTACTTCCGCGAGGCGGGCCACGGCGGCGTCGTCGTGAACAACGCCTCGGTGCTCGGCTGGCGCGCCCAGCACGGCCAGGCCCACTACGCCGCCGCCAAGGCCGGCGTGATGGCGCTGACCCGCTGCTCGGCCGTCGAGGCCGCCGAGTACGGCGTGCGGATCAACGCGGTGGCCCCGTCCATCGCCCGCCACGCCTTCCTGGACAAGGTCACCTCGGGCGACCTGCTCGACCGCCTGGCCGCCGGTGAGGCCTTCGGCCGCGCCGCCGAGCCGTGGGAGGTGGCCGCCACCATCGCCATGCTCGCCAGCGACTACACCACCTACCTGACCGGTGAGGTCGTCTCCATTTCGAGCCAGCGGGCGTAATTCGTTTCGGGCTCGGCCGAATTAGTGCGTTCGGCCGATGCGAAATGCTGTGCCGTGCGGTCGCAGCTTTTCTCACTGCCGCGTTCCCTCCGGGGGACGCGGCAGTGCCCGTTTTACCCAAGAAATAAATGGCTGGCGCGCCGACCCTGTCGTTGTGCAATCCTGGTTTAGGCCGGTACCGCTAGTCGAAGGGCACGACCCATGGGTCCGGATCGCCGACAACAAGCACCTCCAGAACGAGCCCACGAGGAAATGGAACTCGAGCTGGTGCGCGAGGTCGTACTGGCGCGCCGCAGGCTCGACAATGTCGTTCTGGCCGCACTGACTTTGGGTGCGGAATTACTCGACCATGACTCGGAGTGCGCCACCGCCATGCGCGCGGCGCAGATCCTCGAACAACACGCCGTCGATGAATCGGATGTGACACGCGACCCGCGGGCCGCGTTGCGGCAGGACATGATTCGCGACCGCGATCGCGCCCGCCGCCTCGGTCTGTCCCGGGCCGCCGGGCATCCGGACACCGAGGCCGAACAACGCCGCCGAAAACGAACGGCCCTGCTGTGCGAGGTGCGGGCCGACCTGCTCGAGGTGGTCCGGACCTGCCGCCGCCTGCGCTACGACCACGTGGCCTTCGCCGACGGGATCGCGCAGGGATTGTGCGCCGCCACCGACAAATTGGTGGTCGGCGCGGATATGGAGACCTATCGCGCGTGGCAGCGCGGCATGGTGCTGAAGCTCATCGAGGAACCCGCGCGGGGAGGCGCCCCGCCCCGGGTGATGGCCACCGTGGACGCCGGTCCGGGCCGGGATCCGCTCACCGTCGAGTGGGACAGTCCCGAACGTCGATTGGCTCTTGTCGCGCGAATGGCCCGAGCGGGCATTTCGCCCGTGATCATCTGCGACCGCCTGCTGGCGGACCTGTCCGTGTCCTCGCCGCTGCGCTTCTCGATGCGTTGACCAGCCGAAGATTCGCGGCGCGTCTCGTTCCGGACCGAGTGGAGCGGGGGAGCGCCTGGACCAAGCAAATGCTTGGTTGTATATTGACGGAGTGACCCAACCAGACCCCTCCAAATCGGCACGTCGCACCGAGCTGCTCGGCCTCGCCGCGAACCTATTCGCGGAGCGTGGCCTGCGTGCCACCACGGTGCGCGACATTGCCGACGCGGCGGGGATTCTATCCGGGAGTCTGTACCACCACTTCGATTCCAAAGAAGCCATGGTGGACGAAATCCTGCGCGGGTTCCTCGACGACCTCTTCGGACGCTACCGCGAGATCGTGTCGGCCGGCGTGCCCGCGCGCGACACCCTCGAGGCCCTGGTCACCGCGTCCTACGAATCCTTCGACCGGTTCCACGCCGCCGTCGCCATCTACCAGGCCGAGGCCAAACGCCTCAGTGGCACTCCGCGATTCGACTACATCGCCGAATACAACAAGGAGTTCCGCGAGCTCTGGCACCAGGTGCTGGCCAAGGGCGTCGCCGACGGCAGCTTCCGTCCGGAGATGGACATCGAGCTGGCCTACCGGTTCCTGCGCGACACCGTCTGGGTGTCGGTGCGCTGGTACCAGCCCGGCGGCCGGATCACCGTGGACAACCTCGCCAAGCAGTACCTGACCATCGTTCTCGACGGGCTCACCAGCCCCGACCAGCGCGCCTAGAGCAGTAGGAGTTTTCATGTCAGCACCGTCCCGCCGCCAGTACTCGCCGATGCGTGAGGCGTACGTGATCGACGCCGTGCGCACCCCGGTCGGCAAGCGGGGCGGCTCGCTGTCCGCCGTGCACCCGGCCGACCTGGGCGCGGCCGCCATCAAGGGCCTGCTCGAGCGCCACAACCTGGACCCGGCCGCCGTGGACGACGTGGTGTTCGGCTGCTGCGACACCATCGGCCCGCAGGCCGGCAATATCGCCCGCTCCTCGTGGCTGGCCGCCGGCTACCCCGAGTCGGTGCCGGGTGTGACCGTGGACCGTCAGTGCGGTTCCTCGCAGCAGGCCATCACCTTCGGCGCGCAGGCCATCATGTCCGGCACCGCCGAGGTGATCGTGGCGGGCGGCGTGCAGAACATGAGCGCCATCCCGATCTCCGCGGCCATGCTGGCCGGCCAGCAGTACGGCTTCGACTCGCCGTTCGTCGGCGCGCAGGGCTGGGACCACCGCTACGGCACCGGTGAAGTGTCGCAGTTCAATTCGGCCACCATGATCGCCGAGAAGTGGGAGATCTCCCGTCAGGAGATGGAGGAGTGGGCGCTGCGCAGCCACGACCGCGCCCGCAAGGCCATCGTGGACGGCAAGTTCGACCGCGAGATCATCCCGGTCGGCGAGTTCTCGATCGACGAGTGCCCGCGCGAGACCACCCTGGAGAAGATGGCCGGCCTGCAGCCGCTCGCCGAGGGCAGCCGCATCACCGCCGCGCTGGCCAGCCAGATCTCCGACGGCTCCAGCGCTACCCTGCTCGCCTCGGAGTGGGCGGTGCAGGAGTACGGCCTGACCCCGCGCGCCCGCATCCACCACGTGAGCGCCCGTGGCGCGGACCCGATCTTCATGCTCACCGCGCCGATCCCGGCCACCCAGTGGGCGCTGGAGAAGACCGGCCTCACCATCCACGACATGGACGTCATCGAGATCAACGAGGCCTTCGCCTCGGTCGTCCTGGCCTGGATCAAGGAGACTGGCGCCGACCCGGACAAGGTGAACGTCAACGGTGGCGCCATCGCGCTCGGCCACCCGCTGGGCGCCACCGGCGCCAAGCTGTTCTCGACCCTGCTCAACGAGCTGGAGCGGGTGAACGGCCGCTACGGTCTGCTCACCATCTGTGAGGGTGGCGGCACCGCCAACGTCACCATCATCGAGCGCCTGGGCTAGTCCCGCCCGACCGTTTCGAAAGCCGCACACCGGATTACGGTGTGCGGCTTTCGGCTTTGCGTGCCCGGACCGTCGGTTATCGTCGAAGGCAGACCCGTTGACAGTCGGGCATTGTCCAGGGGTTGAGCTGGATGAACGAGAACCTGCCGCGACGGGGGTTCCTCTTGGGGGCCTTCGGATTCGCGGGCATGGGCTACCTGGCCGCGGCCGCGGCCGAACCGTCGCCCCTGCCGCCACCGCCGGTGCCGCTGCCGGCCATTCCGGCGCCCCCGGTGACGCCGTTCAACTACCACTCGCCGCCGTTGCGGCCTTTCGTCGACGAGCTGCCCATTCCCGAAACACGGCTGGCGGCAGGAGAATTGGACGTGATATCGGGGACGCACCGATACCATCGCGACCTCCCGGAAACCCGCAGCTGGGGCTTCGGTCGGCCGGTGCTCGGCCCGAACCTGGAGGCCGTGCGGGATCGAATGGCGCGCATCAGGTTTCGCAATCAGCTGGGCGAGCACGTGCTGGCCGCGCACGTGGACACCACCATGCACGGCGTCACCGAGGCGGATCGCACCGATCCACGCTTCACCGTGCATCTGCACGGCGGCGCGAATTCCCCGGACGCCGACGGGCATCCGCTGATCGGCTGGCGCAATGGCGGCGGGCCGACCTTCACCTACGGCAATCGGCAGGAGGCGGCCACCCTCTGGTATCACGACCACGCCATGGGGATCACCAGATTGAACATCCAGGCCGGGCTGGCCGGAATGTATTACCTGCGCGACGAATTCGACACCGGCCGCGACGACAATCCGGTCGGCCTGCCCAGCGGTGAATTCGAGATCCCGCTCATCGTGCAGGACCGCACGTTCAATGCCGACGGCAGCCTGCAACCCATGGTGGCCACCTATATTCCGCAGGGCTACAACCAATCCGGGCAGCTCGGCGACGTGTGCTGCGTGAACGGGGTGGCGTGGCCGCGGCTGGAGGTCCGGCGCACCGTCTACCGGTTCCGGCTGCTCAACGGATCCAATTCACGGCCCTACGTCTTCGAGTTCTCCAATGCCCAGCCGTTCTACGTCATCGGCGGTGACCTGGGGCTGCTCGACGCGCCGGTGATCGCGCCGTGGGTGCGGGTCAGCCCGGGGGAGCGGGTCGACCTGCTCGTCGATTTCCGCGGGATTCGCGACGGGGAGCACGTCGACCTGATCAACACCGCCCTCAACGATTTCGGCAATACCGTGTTCATGGCCCCCGAACTGCGGTCGGTCATGCGCTTCACGGGCGCGGGCGGCGGGCCCGCCGCCGACCTCCCGCCCGTCCTGCGCGGCGGTCCGGGACTGCCCGATCCGCTGGAACCGACCCACCGGCCGGACTCGGTGCGCACCGTGACCCTGATGGGCCTCAACGACGATTCCCGGCCGGTGGTCTTCTCGACCATGATGGCGCTGAACAACCTGGCCTTCCTGAGCTCGGACATCGATCTGGCGCGGGCCGGGACCACCGAACGGTGGGACATCGTCAACACCACGCCCTTCGATCACCCCATCCACCTGCACCTGGCCCGGCTGCGGGTGATCGGCCGTCAGCCCATCCTGACCTCCGCCTACATCGCCGCCAACCATCCGCCCGGATTCGGGACCCGCTGGGCGCCGTCGGCCGACGCCTACGCCCTGGGGCCCGAACAAGGCCCGCCCCCTTGGGAAGTCGGCTGGAAGGACACCGTCGAGTGCCCGACCGACACCATCACCCGGGTGCTGGTGCGATGGCCGTCGGTGGTGGAACTCGGGTTCGATCCGGACGCCGTCGTCGCGGCGCCGCCGGGCGCGGAGGTGGTGGCGCCGCACCCGGATGCGGACATGGCCATGCCCGACGGGATGGCCGAGGCCGCGGAGGTGCGCGGCTACGTCTGGCACTGCCACAATCTCGACCACGCCGATCACGACATGATGCAGCGGATTCGTGTGCTGCCCTGACGAGCGGGTGCGCGAAGTTCTCGATGCCGCACGGCATCTCGTCGATCCCTCCTAGGCTTTCCCGCATGCCGAATTCGGTGGATGCTCGGTTCGAGGAGGTGGCGCGCTTGGCGCGTCAGGTCCAAGACGCGGTCGAGCGGGTCCGCGCCCGCGCCGCGGTGGACGGCGTGCGCGTCGAGGTGGCGTTCGACGGCCGGATCATCACCCTGGTGCTACCGGATTCCGGTATGGCACAGTCGATTACGCGGGCACATGAGCGTGCGTACGCACGGGCGCGAGAGCGGGTCGCGGCCCTGCGCCGCGAGTTCACCGCCGATCCGACCGTGGCGGCGGCGCTGCGCCGATGGCTACCCGCGGCCGTCGAGCCGTCGAATATCTGTGTCTCGCAGAATAGTTCCGGATCCGGCTCGGCGGAGACTCCGAATCCGTATGCGCTGCCGTTCGCCATCGGGCGGCGCTACGGCGTGGACCGGCGACGGTGAAGGTTGCGGGACATTGTCTCGGCGGCGGGCCCGGACCGTGAATCCGGGCATTGGTGATCTTGAAGTCTCAGTGCCCGGCGTCGGGACCGGCCGCGTGGGGTCGTGAGCTGTAAGTTTGCTCGGATTATGATGGCCGCGAAGCACTTCGGACCTTCGGGAGAAAGCGGGCAGTTCATGGATTTGGGTGTCCGCTGGACGGTGCACGGCGACGGTCGCACGCCCGCACCGGGAGCCGTGGTGCGGCCCGACGAGCGGCTGTCCTGGCCGCGCACCTTCGGCCTCGGCGCGCAGCATGTGGTGGCGATGTTCGGCGCGAGCTTCGTCGCGCCGGTCCTGATGGGGCTGGATCCCAACCTTGCCATCATGATGTCCGGCGTCGCGACCGCCCTGTTCCTGCTGGCCACGCGCGGCCGGGTGCCCAGCTATCTGGGCTGCTCACTGTCTTTCGTCGGCGTGGCCGCGGTGATCCGGGCGCAGGGTGGCAGTAGCGCCACGGTGACCGGGGCCTGCCTGGTGGTCGGGGCCGCACTGTTCCTGATCGGCCTGGCCGTGCAGCGCTTCGGCGCGCGCGTCATCCACGCCGCCATGCCGCCCGTGGTGACCGGCGCGGTGGTCATGCTGATCGGCTTCAACCTGGCCCCGGTCACCGCCACGACCTACTGGCCGCAGGACCAGTGGACCGCGCTGCTGGTCATGCTGTTCACCGGGCTGGCGGTGGTGGCGCTGCGTGGCTTCTTCGCGCGCATCGCCATCTTCCTGGGCCTGGTGTTCGGGTACGGGCTGTCCTGGCTGCTGGACCGGGTGTTCGGGCGGATCCACTCCGCCGACGGCAGCGGCAAGGTCACCGACCACTGGCGGCTCGATCTTTCCGGTGTGGCCCAGGCGGATTGGATCGGACTGCCCAGTTTCCATGCCCCGGCCTTCCAGTGGTCGGCCGTCCTGGTGGCCCTGCCCGTGGTGATCGCGCTGGTCGCCGAGAACGCCGGGCACGTGAAGGCGGTCGGCGAGATGACCGGGGGCGACCTCGACGACAAGCTCGGCACCGCCATCGCCGCCGACGGCGCGGCATCCATGCTGTCCACCGCGGTCGGCGGCCCGCCCAACACCACCTACTCCGAGAACATCGGGGTCATGGCCGCCACCCGGGTGTACTCCACGGCCGCCTACTGGGCCGCCGCGTTCTTCGCCCTGCTGTTCGGCCTGTGTCCCAAGTTCGGGGCCATCGTCGCGGCCATCCCCGGCGGCGTGCTGGGCGGGATCACCGTCATCCTCTACGGCATGATCGGCCTGCTCGGCGCGCAGATCTGGACCAATGCCCGGGTCGATCTGCGCAATCCGCTGAACCTGGTCCCGGCCGCGGCGGGCCTGATCATCGGCATCGGCAATGTGAGCATGAAGTTCACCGACACCTTCACCCTGAGCGGCATCGCGCTGGGCGCCCTGGTCGTCATCACCGGCTACCACGTGCTGCGCGTGTTCGCCCCCGCGCACTTCAAGGGGGAGGAGCCCCTGCTGGACGAGGGCACCTCCTCCTACGACGAATCAGGCGGGTAGCGAACGGGGTTCGGCCGTGTCCGCCCCGGCATAGGGGAGTTGCAGGACATACCAGGTGTGGTCGGTCGAATACTCCAGGTACTGCGAGGCGTCCGGATCGCAGGCCAGGCCCTCGACCCGGGTCCAGTCGCCGTCACCGGCGGCGATGGTGTCGGTGTAGCGGACATGCAGGTGGCCGTGGAAGAGCAGGTCCGGCCGCAGGGCGCCCACGACGGTCTGGATGCGGTCCTGGTTGGGAAAGCACTCGGGCTTGTCCTTGCGATTCCACTTCGGTTGCGAGGCGCGCGGTTTGTCATGGGTGAGCAGCACGTCCACCGGCGAGCTGTCGGCCGCGAGCAGCTCGGCCAGCTCGTCGTCGGTCATCTCCTCCTCCGGAAACCACAGCGTGCCGGCGGTATCCGGGCGTTTCGAGGAACCGTAGCGACGGCGCTTGTCGAGCTGGGCGGCCTTGCGCGCCTCCCAGGCCAGACGGCGGCCCTTGTCGGTGGAGCGGGCCCCACCGAACGCGGCGAAAGTGGTGCCCTCCCACGTCCAGCGGTGTCCGCGGGGCGCGTACCGCAGGTGCTTGCGGCAGATCAGGAAGCCCTCGTCGTCGCGCTGCTTGTCGTAGAGTTCGTGCAGCAGCGAGGTCTTGTCGTGGTTGCCGTCGAGGAAGTACACGGTGATCCCGGCCTTCTTGGCCGCCTTGTTCACCACGTCGAAGTACCGCCGTCCGGCGGGCGTGTGCTCCCAGGCCCCGAAGTCGCCGACCGCGAACAGCTTCGCGCAGTCACGGTGTGCCGCGACCCGCACCAGCTTCAGCGCGTGCTCGGTGTTCCCGTGCAGGTCTCCGACAATCAGGACATTCCCCATCGCCACATCGTGGCATGACGGAATTAGGCTGACCACATGAATTCTGTGTTGGTCACCGGAGCGGCCCGCGGTATCGGAAAAGCCATCTGCCTGCGGATGGCGCAGCGGGGCTGGCAGGTCTACGCGGGCGTCCGCAAGCTCTCCGACGGCGAGGCCCTGACCGCCGCGAATCCCGCCATCACCCCTGTCGTCCTGGACGTCACCGACCCCGACCAGATCGCGGCCCTCGACGCGGCGCTGCCCGCCGACCTCACCGCCGTGGTCAACAACGCGGGCGTCGTCGTCGACGGCCCCGTGGAGCTGCTCACCCAGGAGGAACTCCGAAACCAGTTCGAGGTCAATGTCTTCGGCGCGGTCGCCGTCACCCAGGCCGTCCTCCCGCGCCTGCGCGCCACTCGGGGCCGGGTGGTCTTCATCTCCTCGCTGTCCGGCCGCATCTCCACCCCCGGCACCGGCGCGTACAACGCGTCCAAGTTCGCGCTCGAGGGCCTGGTCGACGCCCTGCGAGTGGAGCTGCGCCCCTGGGGAATCCGCACCTCGCTGATCGAGCCCGGCCCGATCGCCACCGACCTCTGGTTCGGCGCGACCGATATGGTCGACTCCACCACCGCCCACCTCACCGATGACCAGCGCACCCTCTACGCCGCGCACCTCGCGGGTCTGCGCCGGATGTCCCAGCAGGTCCCCAAGATCGCCGCCCCGGTCGAGTCGGTGGTCAGGGAGGTCGAAAAGGCGCTCACCGCAAAGCGACCGAGCGCCCGCTACATCCCCGGCCTCGCCGGAAAGGTCCAGGTGGTCGCTACCGCCCTGACCCCGACCCCGGTGCTGGACACCCTCTTCGCCCTGGTCTCGGGCATCAGCAAGAAGAAGTAGCGGCGGCCGAGAAAACAGAACCGCCGGTACCCATCGAGACGGGTACCGGCGGTCGAAGCGCTTCGGGCGGTGCGTATTACGCGCCGTAGACCGGCTCCGGGGTGACGGCCTTGGCGAGCAGGTCGTTCACGACCGGGCCCAGGTCGGCCGGGTTCCAGCGGGCACCGCGATCGACGGAGACGCCGTGACGGTGGCCGTCCATGACGGTGACCTTGCCGGCCTCTACCTCGAACATACGGCCGGTGACGGCGGCGGACTCGGCGCTACCCAGCCAAACCACCAGGGGGGAGACGTTTTCCGGGGCCATGGCGTCGAAGCCGCCGTCCTCGGGAGCCGCCATGGTCTCGGCGAACACGGTTTCGGTCATGCGGGTGCGCGCGGCCGGGGCGATGGCGTTCACGGTAATGCCGTAGCGACCCATTTCGGCAGCGGCGGTAATGGTCAGGCCTGCGATACCGGCCTTGGCGGCGGAGTAGTTGCCCTGACCGACCGAACCGAGCAGACCCGCGCCCGAGCTGGTGTTGATGACGCGCGCCTGGGGCTGACGGCCCGCCTTGGACTCGTTGCGCCAGTATTCGGCGGCGTGACGCATCGGGGCGAAGTGGCCCTTGAGATGCACCTTGATGACCGCGTCCCACTCGTCTTCGCCGAGGTTGACCAGCATACGGTCGCGGACGATACCGGCATTGTTCACCAGAACGTCCAGACCGCCGAAGGTCTCGATGGCGGTGGAGACCAAACGACGCGCACCCTCCCAATCGGAGACATCGTCACCGTTCACCACGGCTTCGCCACCCGCGGCACGAATCTCCTCGACCACCTTCGCGGCACCGGAGTCCGGCTTGGGCGTGCCGTCGAGCTCGGCACCCAGGTCGTTCACCACGACCTTGGCGCCGGCGGCGGCGAAAGCCAGCGCGTGCGCGCGGCCGATGCCCTGACCCGCACCGGTCACGATGACGACGCGGCCGTCGCAGATCTTCTTGTCCGTCATATCGATTACCTCTTCGTGTGTTCGGTCGGTCTAGTGGCCTGAGACGGCGGGGACGTCCGCGGTGGAGGCTTCCAGGAAGGCGGGCTTCTCGCCGCCGCCGTGCACCAGCAGCGCGCTGCCGGTGACATAGGACGCGAGCGGGGAGGCCAGGAAGGCGGCGGTGCGGCCGATGTCCTCCGGGGTCGCCATGCGCCCCATGGGCACCGTGGCGCTGACCGAGGCGATGCCGTCCTCGTCGCCGTAGTGCAGGTGCGAGGACTCGGTGTTGACCAGGCCGCAGATGACGGAGTTCATCCGGACCTTGGGCGCCCATTCCACCGCGAGCGACGAAACCAGGCTGTCCACACCGGCTTTGGCGGCGCCGTAGGCCGCGGTGCCGGGGGAGGGCCGGTGCCCGGAGACGCTGGAGATCATCACGATCGAACCGCCGGTGTCCTGCTTCTGCATGACCTCGTTGGCGATCTGCGAAACCAGCAGCGGCGCGAGCAGGTTCAGCTGCACGATCTTCGAGTGGAAGTTGGCGCTGGCGTCGGCGGCCAGGGCGAAGGGCGCGCCGCCGGCGTTGTTCACGACGGTGTCCAGGCGCCCGTACTTCTCGACGATCGTCTCGACGAGCCCGCGCACCGAATCCACATCGCGCACGTCGCACGGCAGGAAGTCGATGGTGCGGCCATTGCTCTCGACAGGGGTGTCGCCGGGGCGTCGCGCGCAGGCCACCACGGTCGCGCCCGCGTCCAGGAACACCCGGCTGATGCCGGCGCCGACGCCGCGCACGCCGCCGGTGACCAAGACGACCGAGCCGGACAGGTTTACTTCGATTCCCACCGTGCTAACCTACCAAGCACTTGCTTGTTTTGCCAACGATGGGACTCGCGATGGGGATCAACCGTCACACCGAAACCGAGGGCGTCGAAGTCGTCACTGTCGACTACGCCCCGGTCAACGCTCTGCCTTCCGACGGCTGGTTCGCCCTGGCCGACGCCGTCACCCAGGCCGGTAAGAACCCGGAGACCCGGGTCGTGGTGCTGCGCGCCGAGGGCCGCGGCTTCAACGCCGGCGTGGACATCAAGGAGATGAACGCCGACACCGGCCACACCGCGCTGATCCGCGCGAACCACGGCTGCTTCGCCGCGTTCGCCGCGATCTACGACTGTGAGGTCCCGGTCGTCACCGCCGTGAACGGCTTCTGCCTCGGCGGCGGCATCGGCCTGGTCGGCAACTCCGACGTCATCGTCGCCTCCGACGACGCGACCTTCGGCCTCCCCGAGGTCGACCGCGGCGCGCTCGGTGCGGCCACCCACCTGGCCCGACTGGTCCCCCAGCACCTGATGCGGACCATGTTCTACACCGCGGGCACCCTGACCGCGCAGCAGCTGCACCACTACGGCTCGGTCTTCAAGGTGGTGCCGCGCGCCGAACTGGACGCCGCCGCCATGGAGGTCGCCAAGAACATCGCCAACAAGGACGGCCGCGTGATCCGCGCCGCCAAGAAGGCGCTCAACGGCATCGACGTGCAGGACGTGCACCGCTCGTACCGCTTCGAGCAGGGCTTCACCATGGAGCTGAACCTCGCGGGTGTGGCCGACGAGATCCGGGCGCGCTTCGACGACGACCTGGCCGCGCAGAAGAAGGGGAAGTAAAGCCATGCGCGACAAGCGAATGAACCTCGACGAGGTCGTCGGCGAGCTGCGCAGCGGCATGACCATCGGCATCGGCGGCTGGGGTTCCCGGCGTAAGCCGATGGCCTTCGTGCGCGCCCTGCTGCGTTCGGACGTCACCGATCTGACCGTCGTCACCTACGGCGGCCCGGACCTGGGTCTGCTGTGCTCGGCGGGCAAGGTCAAGAAGGCGTACTACGGCTTCGTGTCCCTGGACTCGGCGCCGTTCTACGACCCGTGGTTCGCCAAGGCCCGGACCGAGGGCGCGATCACCGTGCGCGAGATGGACGAGGGCATGGTCAAGTGCGGTCTGCAGGCCGCCGCGGCCCGCCTGCCGTTCCTGCCGATCCGCGCCGGCCTGGGTTCCGCCGTCGTCGATTTCTGGGAGGGCGAGCTGAAGACCGTTCAGTCGCCGTACCCGACCGACGGCAAGAACGAGACCCTGGTCGCCATGCCCGCGCTGAACCTGGACGCCGCCTTCGTGCACCTGGACCTGGGCGACAAGCACGGCAACGCCGCCTACACCGGCGTCGACCCGTACATGGACGACCTGTACATGCTCTCGGCCGAGAAGCGCTACCTGTCGGTGGACCGCCTGGTCGAGACCGAGGAACTGGTGAAAGCCGTTCCGACGCAGTCCCTCGTCCTGAACCGCATGATGGTCGACGGAGTCGTCGAGGCTCCCGGCGGCGCGCACTTCACCTTCTCCGGCAGCTACGGCCGCGACGAGAAGTTCCAGCGCCACTACGTCGAGGCCGCCAAGACCCCCGAGTCGTGGGCCGAGTTCAAGGCTCGCTTCCTGGACGTGTCCGAGGCCGAATACCAGGCCGCCGTCAAGGCTTTCGCCGAGGAGCAGAAGTAATGACCGACACCACCACGATCACTCGGGCCGAGATCTGCGTCGTCGCGGCCGCGGAGATCTTCCGGGGCGCGGGCGAGATCATGGCCTCCCCGATGTCCACCGTCACCACCATCGGCGCGCGCCTGGCGCGGCTCACCTTCGAGCCCGACCTGCTGCTGTCCGACGGTGAGGCGCTGTTCTTCGCCGAGGTCCCGCCGATCGGCGGCAAGGCTCCCATCGAGGGCTGGATCCCGTTCTCGAAGGTCTTCGACGTCGTGAACTCCGGTCGCCGCCACGTGGTCATGGGCGCCAACCAGCTCGACCGCTTCGGCAACCAGAACCTGTCGGCGTTCGGCCCGCTGCAGCAGCCGACCCGCCAGATGTTCGGTGTGCGCGGCGCGCCGGGCAACACCATCAACCACGCCACCAGCTACTTCGTGCCCAAGCACAACAAGCGGGTGTTCGTGGACCAGGTCGACATCGTCTCCGGCATCGGCTACGACAAGATCGACCCGGAGAACCCGGCCTACCGGTTCCACCACCTGCACCGGGTGGTCTCGAACCTGGGCGTGTTCGACTTCAACGGTCCGGACCACACCCTGCGCGCGCTGTCGCTGCACCCCGGTGTGACCGCCGACGAGGTCGCGGAGAACACTTCGTTCGAGGTCGCCGGTCTGGCCGAGGCGGGCGAGACCCGGCTGCCGACCGAGGAAGAGCTCACCATCATCCGGACCGTGCTGGACCCGAAGGGTTTCCGCGAGAAGGAAGTGACGGCATGACCGCTCAGCGTTTGAAGACGCCGCTGACCGAACTGGTCGGCATCGAGCACCCGGTCGTGCAGACCGGCATGGGCTGGGTCGCCGGACCCGGCCTGGTCGCGGCCACCGCGAATGCGGGCGGCCTCGGCATCCTGGCCTCGGCGACCATGGACCTCGACGAGCTCGAGGTGGCCATCGCCAAGACCAAGGCCAAGACCGACAAGCCCTTCGGCGTGAACATCCGCGCCGACCTGTCGGACGCCCCGGACCGCATCGACATGATGATCCGCGAGGGCGTGAAGGTGGCCTCGTTCGCGCTGGCTCCCAAGAAGGAGCTGATCGCGAAGCTGAAGGACAACGGCGTCGTCGTGATGCCGTCCATCGGCGCGGCCAAGCACGCGGTGAAGGTCGCCTCCTGGGGCGCGGACGCGGTGATCGTGCAGGGCGGCGAGGGCGGTGGCCACACCGGTTCCGTCGCGACCACCCTGCTGCTGCCGTCGGTCCTGGACGCCGTCGACATCCCGGTCGTGGCCGGTGGCGGCTTCTTCGACGGTCGCGGCCTGGCCGCCGCGCTGTCCTACGGCGCGGCCGGTGTCGCCATGGGCACCCGCTTCCTGCTGACCCAGGACTCCAGCGTCCCGGATTCGGTGAAGCAGGAGTACCTCAAGCGCGGGCTGCAGGACACCGTGGTCTCGCTCAAGGTCGACGGCATGCCGCACCGCGTGCTCAAGACCGAGCTGGTCGAGAAGCTCGAGCACTCGGGCAATATCCGCGGCCTGTACGCCGCGCTGGTCAACGCCGCCAAGTTCAAGTCGATGACCGGCATGAAGTGGACGACGCTGGCCAAGGAGGGCCTCAACACCCGCAAGCACAAGGACCTCACCTGGTCGCAGGTCATCATGGGCGCGAACACCGCCATGTACCTGAAGGCCGGTCTGGTGGAGGGCAACACCGAAGCCGGTGTGCTCGCCTCGGGTCAGGTCGCGGGCATCATCGAGGATCTGCCGAGCGTGGCGGACCTGATGGACAGCATCATCACCGAGGCCGTCGAGCGCATCGACAGCCTCGCCGAGTACCGCGTCACGACTTCGGCCTGACGCCCCCGACGTGCGCGGCCACCACAGCCCGGCCGCGCACCCCGGATCCGCACACCATCGGATCCATTGCGCGCCGCATGTCCGGCGCACCGAGCCGCTCCCGGAACCTCTCGCCCGGGGGCGGCTTCGCGCTTTCCGGGGTCGGGTGGAGCGGATACCCGGCCGCAAACTGTCCGATTTGTCTGAACTATCGGTCCCGCAGGGGGAGGCCGGAATCTCACAGCCCGCCGATTCGCTCGTGAGGTCGGGCGAGAATACCTGATCACGGGCAATTCGCCTGCGCTGCTTGGTGATATTGGGGACGAGGGGGTAAGCGCGGGCGTACGGTTTGTGAGCACCCCTAATGCGATCGGGACTTGTGCGGAATGACGTAGCGACCGGTACGATGACCGCGTTCCGCAACAGCCCGGCAATCGGGGCGACAGTGTGAGCTCGACACCTGTCCCGAACCGCCTGTCGCGGATCGGGATTCCGTGCCCCTGGTGCGGAGCAAGCCAAAGCGCGCGGTATCGATGAGGGGATGGCTGTCGCATGATCGTCGATCGTGCAATGCGTCTGGTGGCAGTGATCGCAGCTGTCGCCGGTTCGGCGTTGCTCGGGCCCGCTGCCGCGGAGGCGCAGCCGGGCCTGCCGCTCGATCCCGCGCCCGCCGGCCAGGATCCGGCGCCCCTCGGCCAGACGCCCGCATCGGCGGCCCCATCGCAGCCGGTCGCCGTGCCCGGCACCCCGGTGGCCGGACCTCAGGATCTGCTCTCCATTCTGCTCGGCCTCGGTACCGGCTCGGCCGGACTGGGCGTCGGCTCGGCCGCGGTCGGCTCCGCGGGCCTGGGCGCCGTGCTGGGCGGCACCGGTTCGGCGGCACTGGGTAGCGGTTCGGCCGTAACCGGTTCCGCCGGTGCGGGATTGGGTTCCGCCGTGGCGGGCACCGGTTCCGCGGGCGCCGCCACCGGTTCGGCCGTGCTGGGCACCGGCTCCGCCGCCGTCGGTTCCGCCGGACTGGGCACCGGATCGGTGCTGGGCCTGGGCTCCGCGGGCGTCGGCTCGGCGGGGCTCGGCACCGGCTCCGCGCTGCTGGGGCTACTGCTCGGCACCGGTTCGGCCGCAACGGGTTCCGCCGCGGTCGGTTCGGCCGCCGTGGGCTCGGCCGGACTGGCCGCGCTGTGCACCGGTTCGGCCGCGGTCGGCTCGGCCGGAATCGGTTCCGCCGGTGTGGGTTCCGCGGTCGGTGCGCTCACCGGGCTGGGTTCGGCGGGCTCCGGCGCGGGTTCGGCCGCCACCGGCTCGGGTGTCGGCTCGGCCGGTGTGGGTTCCGCCGCGGGCTCGGCCGATCTGGGTTCGGCGGCGGTGGGTTCCGCGGTGCTCGGTTCGGCGGGACTCGGTTCCGCCGCCATCTGCGCCTCGCCGTTGCTGCTGTTGCTGATTCCGCCGCCGCCCGCGCCCGCGGTGCCGTCGGTGCCGCTGGAGATTCCGCAGCCCCCGGCCGTTCCGGCGCTGCCCGCGGTGGTGGCCCCCGTGGTCGCCGCGCCGGTGCCGGAGGCCGTGCCCGCCGCCCCGGCGCCGCCCGCCCCGAAGCCCGCTCCCGTTCTGGCGCAACCGGATCCGGATGTGAAGCCGACCTCGCACAACTCGCCACTGCCGCCGTGGAAGCCGCTGTCGGTGATCGGCGGCCTGATCGCCATGGCGCTGGCGGGCACCGGGTCGGGTGCGGTCAGTTTCCAGAGCGCGTCCGCGGCGCAGGCCCGGGTCGACGCCGCGCGCGCGGCATTCTTCGGACCGAGGGCATGAGGGGACCGCGATGACCGAGAGCAAGGCTCATAGCATCGGGTCCTACCGCCGGGTGGCCGCCGCGGTGGACGCGGTGTGCGCGGTGGCGGCCGACTTCGACGCCACCGACCTCGACGAGGTGGTGCTCGCCATCTCCGCGGAGCGGCGGCGGCCGATCGAGATCGCCAGCGCCACACTGGGTCCGGGCGTGTGCGGCCAGCGCCGCAGCTATCCGGACCGGGACGTGATCGTGCTGGCGCAGGCGCTGCCCAGCCGTGAGCACACCCTCGCGCACGAGCTCGGCCACATCGTCTTCGACCATCCGGGCGAGGCGGCGACCGAGGTGGTGCTGGAGGCCAGCGACGATCTGATCGCCTACATGCTCAGCCAGCGCGCGCATCAGAAGGCCATCGATCTGGGCGACGACGAGCAGTGCGAATGGGAAGCGGAGACTTTCGCGAGCATGCTGATGACCCGCCTGCGGGTGTTCAACAGCCGGGGCGCGGGCGTCTCGGTCCTTCGATTCGATGAGGCGCTGGGATGACCGAGTCAGGCCCCGGAGGCGGCAGCTTGCGTAACCACGTAGGGGCCCTCGGTCATCCCCGAAAGGACGCGGCATGACGTTCTGGTTGGTGGCCATGCTGGTGTGGATGGCCTCGGGCGCGCGCGTCGGGCGTGTGCTGGTGAAACCTGCGACGACAGCTCGGGTCGCGATCGTCATCGCGGTGGCCGCGGTCGCGTTGGCGGCGACGGTCGGAGTGCCGGAAATCGGTCTGGCCGTTGATCATCTGATACCGAACGGTGTGCGCGGTCTGTGGCTGGGCGACCGGGTGGTGACGGCCGCGTGGATCATGTTCGCCACCGCCACCTCGGTGGTGGCCTCGGCCGCGTGGCCGGTGGTGTCGCGTCGCAATCTGCGCCAGATCGCCATGATGATCTATGGCGGTGGTGCGCTCGCCATGCTGCTGACCCTACTCTGGTCGGTCACCTTCGGCTGGGCGATCGTGCTGGTGGAGTGCGTCTTCATCGTGATCACCGGTGTGCGCAACCTGGATTGGACCACCCTCGGCCGCGGCATCGCGCTGTATACGACCGGTACCGCGGTGGTCGGCTTGCTGGCGGCCCTGTCGATTCGCCGCGCGGTGAACGACGAGCTCATGCCGAATCCGGGTGACGAGGGCTGGTTCTGGCCGATGTGGCAGATCGCGGCGCTGCTCATCGCCATCGGCGCGGTGTGGATCGTGATCGAGCTGTGGTGGCGGGCGCGGGTGCTGCTCAAACAGATTCGCACCCTGCACCGGGTGCTGATCGCGCGGTTCCCGGAGGTGGTGGCGCACGAACAGACCGGTTCGGGCACCCAGCTCAAGGCATCGGACCAGGTCGCGCAGATCATGGACGCGCTCTATCTGCAGTCCGGCGGCGGTGTGGAACTGGTCGCGGCGGGTCAGCCGCCGGTCTCGGTGGCCGATCGGGCGCGGCGGGTGGCCGAGTGGGCGCGGAATCCGTTCGGCGAGACAGTGATCGACGGCCGCTGGATCTCGCCGCCCGCGGGGGTCAGTCCGCGCGGGTGGGTGCAGGCCATCGCGCGCGCGTATGACGCGGCGCCGGCGCAGGCCACGGTTCCGGGGTCTGCCAAACGGTAGACATTTACTCTTCCATTACCTTCTGAGTCCGCCGGGCATTACCGTCCGGAAGGGCCTCGAAGTTGATCACGCGGAGATCACCGACGCTTTTGCGATCCTGTCGCAAATGCGCAAGTCCCGTACCTCGCGTGATTGCCATGGGCGCGGCATTCCGGCGGGCCTTCTCGATGAGACTTCGTATCCGAGGTTTCGTCTCACCGAACCCGCCGTGCGTGGTACGGGACTTTGCTTGTCACTTGAAGTTGTCACTCGTGCTTGTCCGGTTGGTGCAATGGGGCGAAACACTCACAGTGCACAAAACGACATAGTGCACAAAACAACTGATTCGGCCATCCAGGTACACCTGGACGGCGTTATGCCAGCTTTGTGCATACTGCACCAGCGCAGGGGTCTGCGCCACATGGCCTCAGCGGGCTGAGACCGGTGCAACATCCTTCACGTGGACCGCATGGTCCGGCGGAGACGCCGGTACTGCCCTGCAAGCAGTACCGGCGGCCGCCTTATGTCCGGTCTGGAGCAAGCCCTGTAACAAACCAACACAGTGCGGCCTCCGAGCTAGCCGCACTGTGTTGCTCTGTGGCAGTGCTTATTCCGTGCCATCCGGAGGAATTTCGGGCAAACCTTCGCTTGCCCGCAACTTCTCCGCCATAGACGTGAGGAGATTCTGAGATTCTTCGGACAGGTCGAACGCCCTGCTCGACAGACGACGGAGTCCATAGCCCTGCAGCTGGGACAGCAGCTCGAGATCGTGATCGATCTTCGCCGCGTAGATGTCGTTGAAGAAGTAGTCCGGTTTGACCTTGAAGAACTTTGCCAGAGCAGCCACCGTCTCATCCGACGGGTTCGTGCGCTGTCCCGACCGCAACTGCGACAGATACGGTTTCGAGATCGGGTGGCCGGATGCCGTCAAGGCGGCCGCCACCTCTGCGTTCGTGTGCGGCTTACGCCCCGGGGGATGCACGGTTTCGAACAGCTTGTTCAGCCGCGCCGCGAAATCAGCCATTGTGAGCCGCCCAATTCCCTTCGCTGTACTAACAGTCGTTATCTCGGATACGTATCATTGATATTAGCGGCTCAGTAACTGAAAACCTACGCCTGATTCGCGATTTCCTTGAAGCTTCTAGGCGGTGATCCGGTTCACCCGCTGTGGCTTGGGCGTTTGCGGGCCAACCCCACGGTTCTTGCCAAGGGCTTAAGAGCCCCGGTTCTGGCCCGTCGCGGGGGTCTTCCCGGACGGGCCTCGGGTAGCCATAAGATAGCTGATGGATCATCTTCTTGTCTGTACCGGATTTTGTGTGGCGTACGCCACGTCTCAGGGCAAGACGGATGAACGTTCAACCTGGCCGAAAATCATTGAGAGACTAGATCCGTTCGATGATCGTGCCGGTCGCGAGGGCGCCGCCACAGCACATCAGGATCATGGCGGTGCTCTTGTCGGTGCGCTCCAGCTCGTGCAAAGCCGTTGTGATCAAGCGGGATCCGGTGCTGCCGACCGGGTGGCCGAGCGCGATCGCACCGCCATTGACGTTCACGCGATCGAAATCCGGCTTGTGCACCGAGGCCCACGACAGCACCACGGAAGCGAAAGCCTCATTGATCTCGAACAAGTCGATATCGGAGATGCTCATGCCGGAACGCTCGAGCAGTCGCTCGCACGCCTGCACCGGGCCGTCGAGGTGGAATTCCGGCTCGCCACCGACCAGGCACTGCGAGACGATGCGGGCGCGCGGACGCAAACCCTCACGCTGCGCGGCCTTTTCGTCCATCAGCAGTACGGCGGCGGCACCGTCGGAGATCTGCGAGGACGTACCGGCGGTGTGAATTCCGCCCTCCAGCACCGGCTTCAGCTTCGCCAGGCCCTCGCGGTCGGTAGCGCGCAGACCCTGGTCCTTGCTGATGTCGGCGAACTCGCCGGTGAGGTTGCCCTCCTTGTCGACCTGCGGGGCGTTCTTGATGGTCAGCACCTCGCGATCGAAGCGGCCCTCGGCCCACGCCTGCGCGGCCAGCCGCTGCGAGCGCACGCCCAGCTCCTCGACGTCGTCGCGAGTGATGCCGCGCCGCTTGGCGATTCGCTCGGCGGCCTCGAACTGGTTCGGCATGTCGATGTCCCACGACGCGGGGCGACGCGGCCCGGCGTGCGTTCCGACGTTGGCGCCCAACGGAACATGGCTCATGGACTCGATGCCGCAGGCCATGCCGACCTCGATGGCGCCGGTGGCGATCAGGCCGGCCACCATGCCCGCGGCCTGCTGCGCGGAACCGCACTGGTTGTCGATGGTGACGGCGCCGGTCTGCCACGGCAGTCCGGCGTGCAGCCACGCGGTGCGGGTGACATTGTTGCCCTGCTCGCCCACCTGCATGACGCAGCCGCCGACGACCTGCTCGACCAGAGCCGGGTTCAGCTCCGCGCGCTGGAGCACGCCCTGCTGTGCGGCGCCGAGCAGTTCGGCGGCGTGCAGGCCGGCGAGCCAGCCATTGCGCTTGCCGATCGGGGTGCGCGCGGCCTCGACGATGACGGGAGTACCCATTGTCTTTCCTTCCGGATCAGAACTGCAACGAGTTCACGACCAGTAACGTAAGTCTGTTCCGGACTATTACCTAGTCCCTTCTCTTGTTCTACCCCCTGTGCTTCAATAGCGGTAGAACGTGTTTCAGTTGGTCAAAGGAGACTGCTGGTGGTTGACACTGCAGCCCGGCCCGGAGTGCCGGATGGATTCGACGTCACCGACCCCGAAATTTGGGCGAAGCGAGTGCCGGCCGAGGAGCTTGCCGAACTGCGCAGAACTGCGCCTATCTGGTGGAACCCGAAGTCGCCGGAGGTCGGTGGCTTCACCGACGACGGCTTCTGGGTCCTGTCCAAGCATGCCGATGTGAAGACCGTCTCGCGCCGCGATGACGTGTTCTCCACCTATGAGAACACCGCCATCCCGCGGTTCCAGGACGACATCACCCGCGAGCAGATCGATCTGCAGCGGTTCGTCCTGCTGAACAAGGACGCCCCGGAGCACACCAAGCTCCGCAAGATCATCTCCAAGGGCTTCACGCCGCGCGTCATCAACGGCCTGCGCGCCGAGCTGACCGCCCGCGCGGAGTCCATCGTGAAGGCCGCCGTCGAGTCCGGCAACGGCGACTTCGTGGAGCAGGTGGCCGCCGAGCTGCCGCTGCAGGCCATCGCCGAGCTGATCGGTGTGCCGCAGGAAGACCGTATGAAGCTCTTCCAGTGGTCCAACGACATGACCAGCTACGACGATCCGGAATCGAACGCCGACCCGGTGGTCGCCTCCACCGAGATCCTCGGCTACTCGTACCAGATGGCCGAAGCCCGTCGCGCCTGCCCGGCCGACGACATCGTCACCCAGCTGATCAATGCCGATATGGACGGCGAGGCGCTGCTGCCGGAGGAGTTCGGCTTCTTCGTCATGATGCTGGCGGTCGCGGGCAACGAGACCACCCGTAATGCCACCACGCACGGCATGATCGCCTTCATGGAGAACCCCGACCAGTGGGAGCTCTACAAGAAGGAGCGGCCCAAGACCGCCGCCGACGAGATCATCCGCTGGGCCACCCCGGTCAGCTCCTTCCAGCGCACCGCGCTCGAGGACGTCGAGGTCGGCGGTGTGGAGATCAAGAAGGGCCAGCGGGTCATCCTGTCCTACCGCTCGGCCAACTTCGACGAAGAGGTGTTCGAGGACCCGTACACCTTCAACATCCTGCGTGACCCGAACCCGCACCTGTCCTTCGGCGGTACCGGCGCGCACTTCTGCATCGGCGCGAACCTGGCTCGACTCGAGATCGAGATCATCTTCAACGCCATCGCCGACCACATGCCCGACATCACCAAGCTGGGCGACCCCAAGCGCCTGCGCTCGGGCTGGCTCAACGGCATCAAGGAGATGCAGGTGGACTACAAGGGCGGCTGCCCTGTAAAGCACTGAGGCACTGATGGTTTGATCCGCCCTGTACCCCTCTCACTCCTCAGGGCGGAGACAAAATAGAAGCGGGCGACTGGATCATCCAGTCGCCCGCTTCGGTTTTCGAGGCCCTAGGCCTTCTTCATCGTCGCCATCGCACGCTCGGTCTCCCAGAAGGCGCGCAGCGCAGCGATTTTGCCGTCAGCGTCCACCTTGTAGGTGAACACGCCCTCGGCATCCACGATGTGCCCGCCCATGGTGGTGCGGATGCGGCCGGTGAAGGCCACCTCCTGCCCACAGGCGAAGGAGTCGTCGAAGAGGAACTCGATCGACTCCGTCTGGGCGATCGCCTTGTCCCAGAACGCCGCGATCGCTTCCGCGCCACGGTGTCCCACGCCCTCGGGATCGAAGAAGGACGGCCCGACGGGATCCTCCACGATGCCGTCGGCGGCGAACAACGCCACCCAGGCGTCCTTGTCCTTGGCGCGCACCGCGGCCTGAGAAGCCGCGCCCGCCACCCGCGCGGGGTGCTCGGAGGTGGTGGTCATCGTTGCTCGCTGCCGACGACCCACATCGAGAAGTACTGCGAGCCACCGCCGTACGCGTGGCCGAAGGCCTTGCGGGCGTTCTCCACCTGGTAGTCGCCCGCGCGGCCCATGACCTGCTTGGCGGCCTCGGCGAAGCGGATCATGCCGGACGCGCCGATCGGGTTGGAGGACAGCACGCCGCCCGACGGGTTGACCGGCAGCTTCCCACCGATGGCGGTCTCGCCGGCGTCGGTGAGCTTCCAGCCCTCGCCCTCGGGCATGAAGCCCAGGTTCTCCAGCCACATCGGCTCGAACCACGAGAACGGGACGTAGATCTCGGCCGCGTCGATCTCCTCGAGCGGGTTGGTGATCCCGGCCTGCTGCCACAGCGCCTTCGCGGCGGCCTGGCCGGCCTGCGGGTTCACCTGGTCGCGGCCCGCGTAGGCCAGCGGCTCGGTGCGCATGGCGGTGCCGTGCACCCACGCGACCTTCTTGCCCTGCGCCTCCACGGCCTTGGCCGATTCCTCGTCACCGATCACGATGGCGCAGGCGCCGTCCGAGGACGGGCAGGTCTCGTCGAAACGGATGGGGTCCCACAGCATCTGGGACGCCATCACCGATTCCACGCTGATGTCGGGCTGGTGCAGGTGCGCGAACGGATTGCGCGCGCCATTGCGGCGATCCTTCACCGCGACCATGGCGCCCACGTGCAGTGGCGCGTTGGAGCGACGGATGTAGGCGCGCACGTGCGGGGCGAAGTAGCCGCCCGCGCCCGCGCCGACCGGCATGGTGAACGGCACCGGGCTCGACAGCGCCCACATGGCGTTGGACTCGGACTGCTTCTCCCACGCCACGGCCAGCACCCGGCGGTGCACGCCGGCCTGCACCTGGTTGGCCGCGACGACGGCCGTGGAGCCGCCGACGGAACCCGCGGTGTGCACCCGGAGCAGCGGTTTTCCGGTGGCGCCCAGGGCGTCCGCGAGGAACAGCTCCGGCATCATGGAGCCCTCGAAGAAGTCGGGGGCCTTGCCGATCACGATGGCGTCGATATCGGCCATGGTCAGGCCGGAGTCCGTGAGCGCCCGGTCGATGGCCTCGCGGATCATTCCGGCCATCGAGACATCGGACCGTTTGGTCACGTGATGGGTCTGACCGGTGCCGAGGACGGCAGCTGCGTAGCTCATGAACGTGCCTCCAGGGTGGCCACAAGGTTCTGCTGCAACGCGGGGCCGCTGGCGGCGTGCGCCAGTGCGCGATTCGCGGTGCCATTGATGATTTCCCGGGCGGCGAAGCCGATGCGCTCCAGACCGGCCGCGAACATGGGGTTGCCCGACAGCGCGCCGCCGGACGGGTTGATCCGGGTGTCCCCCTTCAGGCCGATGGCCTGCTTCAGGATCAGCTCCTCGTGGGTGAATTGCGCGTGCAGCTCGGCGAGGTCGAAACCGCTTGCGTCACCGCCGGTCACGGCGTTCGCGGCCTTGGTAGCGGACTCCGAGACGGTCAGGTCGCGGGCGCCCAGCACGGGGGAGTCGATGTAGTGCGCCATGCCGGTCAGCCAGGCCGGACGCTCGCACAGTTCGCGGGCCCGGTCGCCGACGGCCAGCACGATGGCGGCGGCGCCGTCGGTGATCGGGGCGATGTCGTGGGCGCGCAGCGGATCATTGATCTTCGGCGCGGCCAGCAGCTTGTCGATGTCACCGCCGGTGGTGCGGGCGGCGACGGCGGCCATGTCGGCCTCGGTCCAGCGGCCCGCGTCCAGGCCCGCGCGGGCCTGCAGTCCGGCCATGGACAGCGAGTCCACGCCCAGCGGCGCGACCAGGTACGGGTCGGTCTGCAGACCCAGGATCTGGCGCAGGGTACCGGCCGACGACTTGCCGAAACCGTAGACCAGCGCCGTCTTCGCCTGTCCGGAGCGGAGTTTCACCCACGCCTCGTACAGCGCCCAGGCCGCGTCCATCTCCACGTGAGACTCGTTGATCGGCGGCACCGCGCCGATCGAGTCGATCGCCGAGATGAACGAGAACGCCCGTCCCGCAAGGTAATCCGAGGAGCCCGAGCACCAGAAGTCGATATCGGCGACGCCGACGCCGAGCTTCTGCTTGAGCTCCTGGAAGCACGGCGCGAGCATCTCCACGCCATTGGTGGTGCCGAAGGTCTCCGGCACGTGCGGCGCGTGCGCGAAGCCCACTACCGCGATGTCGGTTGCTGTGTTACTCAAGGTATTTCAGCGCCTCTCTACAGGTGGTGCGCGAAAGAGTCGTAGTCGGCGTCCGGTTCGCCGGTGGGCCGGAAGTGGTCGATATTGGCCATGGACAGGCCCCACTCCTCGCGCGGCTTCCACACCGCCTCGATCCGCATGCCCATTCGGACCTCGTTCGCGTCGACGCCGAGCACCAGGTGCAGGAACGGGATATCGGCGCCGTCGAGCAGCACGTAGGCGGCCACGTACGGCGGCTTCAGGCGCTGGCCCATGAACGGCACGTTCACGATGCAGTACGTGGTCACGATGCCCTTGTCGGACACCTCGACGAAGTCGTCGGTCGGCTCGCCGTCGCGCGGGTCGGCCCCGCGCGGCGGGAAGTACACCTTGCCGTCGAGCTTGGCCCGCGCACCCAGCAGCTTGCCCTCCATCAGGCCCTTCAGGAAGACGGCTTCCTGCGGTGCGGCGGTGTGCTTGACCGAATAGTCGACCGGGGTCACCACTCCGGTGACCGGCTCGGCGTCGGACGCCCCGGCCGCCGGGGCCGTGGAGGTTTCGCCCGGCTCGAAGGCCACGATGTCGCGAATATGGCCGGTGCGCTCGGCGGCCCAGCGGGCGCGCACCCGCATGCCGGTGGTGATGTCGGCGGGGCTCGCCACATCCACCGCGTGCAGCATGGCGGTGTCCGCGCCGTCCAGCTTGATCAGCGCGTAGGCGAAGGGCCGGTCGAAGGGCTGACTCGGCAGCGGCTCGGCCACCCAGGACCAAGACTGCACGGTGCCGACGTCGGCGACGTCGACGAATTCGGTCAGCGGTTCGCTGGTCTTCGGATCGTATTCCGCGGGCGGCACGATCACGCGCCCATCGGAACCCCGCACCCCGATGACCTTGCCGGCGCGCAGTTCCGTGAGGAAGCGCCCGATGGTCGGACCGGTGGAGCGGGTGTAGTCGAATGTCATCCGCAGCGGCGCGGACAGTATTTCGGTGTTCCCCAGAGTCACGAGATCGAGTAGAACAGGTTCTAGTGGCGGTGGCAAGAGTACGGGCTGCGGCCTCGAAGACCGGCCCCGGATGTTCTAGGAAGGAACCTCCGTGCCTGAGCGGTCAGGCGCGGAGGAGGCAGCGGAGCGTAACCATGGAGCGCTCCGCTCTGGTGCGAAAGGAAATGCAGTAATGCGCTTTGGCTTGCAACTCGGATATTGGGGCGCGCAGCCGCCCGTCAATACGCGGGAGCTGATCGCGGCCGCGGAGGAGACCGGATTCGACGCCGTCTTCACCGCCGAGTCGTGGGGCTCGGACGCCTTCACCCCGTTGGCCTGGTACGGCTCCGACACCAGCCGGGTGCGATTGGGCACCTCGGTGGTGCAGATGTCGGCCCGCACCCCCACCGCGACCGCCATGGCCGCGCTGACCATCGACCATCTCAGCGGTGGCCGGCACATCCTCGGGCTCGGCGTCTCCGGCCCGCAGGTGGTCGAGGGCTGGTACGGCCAGCCCTTCGGCAAGCCCCTCGCGCGCACTCGTGAGTACGTCTCGATCGTGCGGCAGGTGCTCACCCGCGAGGGCAAGGTGACCAGTGCGGGCCCGCACTATCCGCTGCCCTACAACGGCCCGGGCGCCACCGGATTCGGCAAGCCGCTCAAGCCGATCACCCACCCGCTGCGCTCGGACATCCCGATCTGGCTGGGCGCCGAAGGCCCGAAGAACGTCGCGATGACCGCGGAGATCGCGGACGGCTGGCTGGCCATCTACTACACGCCGCGGCTGGCCGACATGTACAACGAATGGCTCGACGAGGGCTTCTCCCGGCCGGGCGCGCGGCGCTCGCGCGAGGACTTCGAGATCGCGGCCACCGCGCAGGTCATCCTCACCGACGACCCCAAGGCCGAACTGGATCGGCTGCGGCCGTTCATGGCGCTCTACATCGGCGGCATGGGCGCGGAGGAACTCAACTTCCACGCCGAGGTGTACCGGCGCATGGGTTACGGCGAGCAGGTCGACGAGATCACCCGGCTCTTCCGCACCGGCCGCAAGGAGGAGGCCGCGGCGGTGGTGCCCGACGAGCTGATCCTCGACACCACCATCATCGGCAACGAGGCGCAGGTGCGTGAGCAGCTGAAGGTGTGGGAGCAGGCGGGCGTCACCATGATGCTGGTCGGCGTCCGCGACGTGGAGCAGTTCGAACGGTTGAAGCCGCTCATCGAGTCGTAATCGGTCGTGATCCGGTGCGGAGCGCGCCTCGCTGAGCGGGGTGCGCTCTTCTCGTTTGTCCCCCGCGGGGCGTACGTCGCCGTACTGTGAGAGCGGGGGCACGTCCGCTCAGCGGGACGTGAGCGAAAACAGTGGCTTGTCACACACAAGAACACGTTCTATTTTGGTCCCTGTGAGCTACAACATTGCGGACCTTGTCGAGCACACCATCGACCTCATGCCGGAACGTGTCGCGCTGGTTGACGACACCCGCTCGGTCACCTACGCCGAGCTGGAGGACCGTGCCAACCGGCTGGCGCACTACCTGCAGGAACAGGGAGTGCAGCCGGGTGACAAGGTCGGCGTCTACTCGCGCAACACCATCGAGGCCGTCGAGGCCATGGTGGCCATCTTCAAGGCGCGGGCAGTCATGATCAACGTGAACTACCGCTACGTTGAGAACGAGTTGCAGTACATCTTCGAGAACTCGGACATGGTCGCGCTGCTGCACGAGCGTCGCTATTCCGACAAGGTGGCCAACGTGCTGCCGAACACGCCGAAGATCAAGTCGGTCGTCACCGTCGAGGACGGCACCGACCTGCCGCTGCCCCCCGGCGCGGGCGAATACGAAGCGGTGCTGGCCGGCTCGCACGGCGAGCGCGACTTCGACGAGCGCTCCTCCGACGACATCATGATGATCTACACCGGCGGCACCACCGGCATGCCCAAGGGCGTCATGTGGCGCCAGGAGGACTGGTGGCGCGTCCTCGGCGGTGGCATCAACTTCTACACCGGCGTCTTCATCGAGGACGAGTGGGAGCAGGCCAAGGGCGGCGCCAGCGGCAACGCGCCGATGGTGCGCTACCCGATCCCGCCGCTGATCCACGGCGGCGCGTTCACCGCCACCCTGCACAGCCTGTTCGACGGCGGCACCGCCGTCATGCTGCCCGAGTTCAGCGGGCACGGCGTGTGGCGGGCCGTGGAGCGCCACGGCGTCAACATGATCTTCATCGTCGGTGACGCCATGGCTCGCCCGCTGCTCGACGCGCTGGCCCAGGGCAACCCGGAAACCGGTCAGCCGTACCAGCATTCGAGCATGTGGGTGCTGGCCAGCAGCGCCGCGCTGTTCTCGCCGGCGCTCAAGGACCAGTTCATCGAGAAGTTCCCGAACGCGCTCATCACCGACTCCATCGGCGCCTCCGAGACCGGCTTCGGCGGTCTGGCCGTGGCCACCAAGGGCGCGACCCACACCGGCGGCCCGCGGGTGAAGATCGACGGGTCCACCAAGGTCATCGACGAGGAAGGCAACGAGGTCGTCGCCGGCTCCGGCCAGGTCGGCCTGCTCGCGCGCACCGGCAACATTCCGGTCGGCTACTACAACGACCCGGTGAAGACCGCCGAGACCTTCAAGACCTTCAACGGCGTCCGCTACTCCATCCCCGGCGACTTCGCCCGGGTGGAGGAGGACGGCACCGTCACCATGCTCGGCCGTGGTTCGGTGTCCATCAACTCCGGTGGCGAGAAGATCTTCCCGGAAGAGGTCGAGGGCGCGCTCAAGGCGCACCCGGACGTCTTCGACGCGCTGGTCGTGGGCGTGCCCGACGAGCGCTGGGGCCACCGCGTCGTCGCGGTCGTGCAGTGCACCGACGGCACCCGCCCGACCCTCGAGGAACTGCGTCCCACCCTGGTCAAGGAGATCTCCTCCTACAAGATGCCGCGCAGCCTGTGGTACGTGGACGAGATCAAGCGTTCGCCCGCCGGCAAGCCCGACTACAAGTGGGCCAAGGCGCAGACCGAGGCCCGCGAGGCCGACGACCACGCCCAGGCCCCGACCACCAAGTAGGTCATGAGAAGTCAGTGCCCGCGTGCCGTCGCAGGCGGGCACTGATCGTTTCGATGGGTGTTTGTTGTCGGTGGGTTGTGTCAGGCTGTCTGGCATGAGCGAGAAGGTGGGCGGCACCGTATCGGATGACGTACTGCGGTCTTTCGAGGGCCATCGGCGCGAACTGTGCGCCTACGCGTATCGAATGCTCGGGTCCTCGTTCGAGGCCGAGGACGCGGTGCAGGAGACCTTCACGCGGGCCTGGAAGTCCTACGACTCGTTCGAGGGCCGGGCCAGCGTCCGCTCCTGGCTGTACAAGATCGCCACCAATGTCTGTCTGGACATGCTGGACGGCCCGCAGCGCCGGGCCCGGCCCATGGACCTCAACGGACCTTCGACTCCCGATTCGCAGTTGCCCGCGCCGGAGCCGGATTACGTGTGGGTGGAACCGATTCCGAACGCGCTCGCCTTCGGTGCCGACCCCGCCGAGGCCGCCAGCACCAAGGACACCCTGCGCCTGGCCTTCGTCGCCGCCGTGCAGCACCTGCCCGCCAGCCAGCGCGCCATCCTCATCATGCGTGAGGTGCTGCGCTTCTCCGCCGGTGAGACCGCGGACATGCTGAACGTCTCGCCCGCCTCGGTGAACAGCGCCCTGCAGCGCGCCCGCGCCACCATGTCGAAGGTGCAGGAGACCGCCACCGTCTCCGATCCCTTCGACGAGCGCGACGAGCAGCAGCGCAAGCTGGTCGACGACTTCGTGAAGGCCTTCGAGGCCTACGACATGAGCGCCCTGACCGAGCTGCTGAAAGCCGATGTGGCCCTGTCCATGCCGCCGTTCTCGCTGTGGGTGTCCGGCCCCGAGAACGTGGCCGCCTTCATGCTCGGCACCGGCCAGGCCTGCCGCGATTCCCGCATGGTGCCGCTGGAGGGCGCGAACGGCCTGCCCGCCTTCGGCCACTACAAGCCCGGCGACGAGCCCGGCGTCTGGATCCCGTGGTCCATCACCACGCTGGAACTCTCCGGGGACCGCATCTCCGGCCTCACCTTCTTCCTCGACACCGAGAAGCTGTTCCCCCTCTTCGGCCTCCCCATGGAGCTTCGCCCGAACTAGGCTCTCCGCCACGGGAGTCCGGGGAGGGGCGCATGACGGTCGAGTTGCACGCGGACGAGCGGTGGGCGCAGAACCTGCGCCGCATGCTGGTGGGGGCACGGCACGAGGCCGTCATGGCCATCGCCCGCCCGGTGCGGCCGGAGACCGAATACCGCGCGGAGGACACGGTTTTCCGGCAATTGCACGAGGCCGGGAAACAGGTGCGGGTGCTGCTGTCGGCCGCGTACGTGAGCAGCCGGGGCCGCCAGTCGGTGCTACGGCAGTTCACTCTCGGCTCGCGGATCCGGGTCACCGATACCGAGTTCTGCAATGCGCTGATCGTCGATCGTGAGCGAGCGGCGCTGTGGTCGGCCGCGCCGGGGGAGGCGCCGCGCGGATACCTGGTGGCCGAACCCGCGCTGCTCGGGGTGGTGCACCAGTTCGCCACCCGCACCTGGCATTCCGCGCGTGACCTGCGCGACCACCTGGAGGTGCGGGACGGCCTGGACGCGGTGGCGCTTGCGGTGGTCGAGCAGCTGTACGCCGGCGCGAAGGACGAGACCGCGGCCCGGGTGCTGGGGGTTTCGCTGCGCACCTACCGGCGCTACGTCGCCCAGCTCATGACGCGGTTCGAGGTGAGCACCCGCTTCCAACTCGGGGTGCGGGTGCGGGAGCTCGGGCTGCTGGGCTGATCAGCCGGCCACAGTGCTGATCAGCGGGGTGTGCGCAGATCCTCGGGGTGCTCGGCCGCGAACCGTTTGGCGGCGGGATAGTTCGCCTTGCCGCTCGGCTGCCGCATGACCGTGCCGACCAGCCAATAGCCGCGTGGCGCCTTGTATCCCGCGACTTTGGTCCGCACGTGGGCGTCGAGTTCGGTGAGATCGATCGCGGTCCCGGTCCGCGGCTGCACCACCGCGGCGACCGTCTGCCCGAACCGTTCGTGCGGGATGCCGATCACCAGTGTGTCGAAGACGTCCGGGTGCGATTTGAGCGCCGTCTCGACCTCCTCGGGGAACACCTTCTCGCCACCGGTATTGATGCACTCGGAGCCGCGCCCGAGCAGGGTGACGGTGCCATCGGCCTCGTAACGGGCGTAATCGCCCGGCGCCACATACCGTTTGCCGTCGACCTCGACGAAGATGGTCTTCGTCTTCTCCGGGTCCTTGTAGTACCCGATCGGCACGTGCCCGGTCCGCGCCATCCGGCCGACGGCTCCGGGGACGGGCGGCACGAGGCGGCCGTCGTCGTCCAGTAGCGCGGACTGCGCCCCGAACTTCACCCGCGGGCCCTGCGTGTGGTCGGAATCCTTGGTGACCGTGGACAGTCCGGTGCTGCCGCTCTCCGACGACCCGATCACGTCGGTGACGAACAGATTCGGGAAGGTCGCGAGGTACTGCTGTTTCAGTGAGTGCGAGAACAGCGCGGCGTGACTGCTGAACGCCCACAGGGACGGAACCTGGTACCGCCCCGCGTGATACGCCTCGAGCAGCGGCTTGGCCATGGCGTCGCCGACCACGGTCAGCACATTGACCCGGTGCTTCGCCACCACCCGCCAGACCTCGTCGGCGTCGAACTGTGGCACGAAAACCACTGTGCCGCCCGAGTTCAGGGCGAGGAACGTCGCCCACTGGGCCGCGCCGTGGATGAGCGGCGAGAGCGGGGCCATGACGATGCCCTCGGGCGCGGACCGGGCATCGGCCGCCAATGCCCATTCGTCCGAGACGTATTCGCCGGTGACATGGTTGATGCCACCGCCGAGTGCCCGCCAGACGTCCTCGTGCCGCCACATGACGCCCTTGGGCAGGCCGGTGGTGCCGCCCGTGTAGAGGATGTACAGATCGTCGCCGCTGCGGGGACCGAAATCCCGGTCGGGAGAGTGCGCGGCCAGCGCGTCGTCGTAATCGGGTCCGATGGCGAGGGTTTCGGTGAGGCCGGTCGCGGATTCGCGAACCTCGGAAATGATTTCCCCGAATTTCGCTTCGTGGATAATTGCTTTCAAATCCGCGTTGCCGACGAGGTAGCGCACCTCGTCGGCCACGTACCGATAATTCACGCTCACCGAGACGGCCCGCAGTTTGTAGGTCGCGAGCATCGTTTCCAGCGCCTCGATGGAATTGCGCGAGTAGACGCCGACGTGGTCGCCGGCTCCGATGCCGCGGGCGGCCAGGTGGTGGGCGAGCCGGTTGGCGCGGTCGTCGAGTTCGCGGTAGGTGAGTCGCCGGTCTTCGCAGATGAGGGCGGTCCGCTCCGGGACCGCGTCGACCGCGTGCTCGAACAGGTCCGCAACAGTGAAAGCCATGGGCCCACCCTCGCTTTCGCGGGGATGGAGCGCGGGTTCATCGGTTGGCAGGAAGCTGTCACGGCCCGGGCGCGCGGGGGTGTTCCGCGGGCCGATCCCCTCCCGTCCAGACATGTAGACATGAACCCGGCCCGCGGCTCTCCTACCCTCGCCGCCCGGCCGCTCGAGATCAAGATCAGGAAGTCACCCGCATCGGGTGGCCCGAGGATTTGCGGATCACCAGAGGATGATGTCCGAGGTGTCCGGATCCGCGGTGGCGGGGTCGATGCCGCGCGGGGACAGCGTGAACAGCTCCGCGTCGCGGTGCGGGAAAGCCCAGCGCAGACAGTCGATCTGGTACTCGGTGACGGCGCCGGTGTCGGGGTCGCGCAGCAGGACGGTGTCATCGGCGAGCACGGCGGGCGGGCACGGGGTGTTCCAGACCCGGTCGAACTCGGGGCTGGCCCGGCAGGCTTCGCGGATCTCGCGGACCCGGTCGGCGGGGGTGTTGGCGAGCGAATACTCGGTCAGGCCGAAGACCAGGCGGTGGATGAAATCGACCCAGTTCACCATGTATCGGCCGGCGCGCGGGTCGTTCATCGTGGCGACGATGACATTGAGCGGCCGGTCCCGGGAGCCGAGCCGCGGGTCCAGCCACGGGAACAGCCGGACCGCAGCGGTATTGGCGGCGAGGATGTTGTTCTCCGGCACCTGGTGCAGCGAGGCGGGTCCGCGCAGATTGCGCATGAAGGTCAGCATGCCGTCGGTCACCGAACCTCCGGCGGCGGCCGACACCGACAGGTCGTCGCCGGTGGCGATGGACCACAGCACCCGCCGCCGGTTCACCGGGATCTCGAAGAGCGCGGCCAGCGCGTTGAGCATGCCGGGATGCGGGAGGCGCTGGCCGTTCTCGATCTTCTCGTAGCCGCTGCGGGACATGTGCAGCGCCTCGGCGACGGCGCGCTGGGTCATGCCGCGGCGGAGTCGCTCCCGCTTGAGGTACGCGCCGAGTGATATCCCGTGGGGGCCTTCGGACTCGGGACTGTCGGCGCGCATCGATCACACAGGATAAGCCATGTAGAACGGCTCCCACTGGTGGCCGTCGGGGTCGAGGAAGGTGCGGCTGTACATGCCGACCTCGGCCTCCTGGGCCCGCCGGTCCGCACTGACCTCCTCCTGGCCGCCCGCGGCGAGGGCGGCCTCCACCAGCGCGTCGACCTCATGGTTGCTGCCCAGGGCGAGCGCGTAGACACTGCCGACGGTGCCGCGGGTGTCGCCCAGCGGGCGGCGGCCGAAGGTGGTGAAGAACTCGTGCGTCAGCAGCATGACGCAGATGTTGTCGTCGACCACGATGCAGGCGGCATTGCCGTCGGTGAAGTCCTGATTCACCTTCCAGCCGACGGACTCGTAGAAGCGCTTGGACCGGTCCAGGTCGGCGACGGGCAGATTGATGAAGATCATCTTGCTCGGCATGGTGGCGCGTTCCCCTCTCATTCGATGTACTGATGAGGACGAAGCGGGTGCGCGAAACTCATCGGTCGTGCGAGAGTTGCCGGTGGAGGTGCCCGATGAGCCACAGCTATCTGATCGCTCTCACCGGCAGCGGGGGAACGGTTCCGCCGGAGCTGGGGGTGGTGCGGCGGCTGGTACGCCGGGGCCATCGGGTGACGGTGCTGGCGGAGGAATCGCTGGCCGAGTCGGTGGCCGCGACCGGCGCGCGGCTGCGCCTCCGGGCCGGGGCCGGGTTCGCGCGCGACACCGCCGACGAGATCGACGCGAATCGGCCCGATCTGGTGCTGGCCTCGTTCTTCGCCTTCGGCGCCATGGTCGCCGCGCAGGCCTGTGAGACGCCGTTCTCGGTGCTGATCCCGGGTGTCTATCCGCTACCCGTGGAGGGTGGTCCGCCGCCGGGCACCGGCTTCACGCCCGCGCACGGACCGGTCGGGCGGCTACGTGACCGCTTGGTCGGTTCGCTGGTGCAGCGGCGCTGGGACGAGGAGCTGCTACCCAAGCTCAACGCCCTGCGCTCGGATTTCGGGCTGGAACGTCTGGCGCACTACCAGGATCAGGCGCGACTGGCCCGCCGCCAGCTCGTCTTGTCCAGTGCCGCTTTCGATTTCCCGGGTCAGGGACCCGACGGGGTGCGCTGGGTCGGCCCCATCCTCGACGAACCCGACTGGGTCACCGACACCACCTGGACCCAGACCGACGGCGGCGATCCGCTGGTGCTGGTCGCGCTGTCCACCACGTTCCAGCATCAAACCGACTGCCTGCAAAGGATTTCCGAGGCCCTGGGCCAGCTACCCGTGCGCGGCGTCATCACCACGGGCCCCGCGATCGATCCCGCCGAACTCCGTGTGCCCCACAATGTGTCGGTCCTGCGCGACGCCCCGCACCGCGAGCTCATGCGCCACGCCAGCCTGGTCGTCACCCACGGCGGCCACGGCACGCTGATGAAATCCTTCGCCGCCGACCTGCCGGTCGTGGTCCTCCCACACGGACGCGACAATGCCGACAACGCCGCCCGCGTCCGTGGTCACGACGCCGGAATCGTCTTGCCGCGCACCGCCACTCCGCAGCGCATCGCCCGGGCCGTCCGCCACACCCTGCGCACCCCGGCCCACTATCGCGCGGCCGCCGAGCTGGGCCGCGCCATCCGCCGCGACGCGCGCGGCGAGGCGCTGCTGCGCGAGCTGGAACCGTCGCCCGAACACCCCGAACAGGTGGGGGAGCGGGTCTTCTCGGTGCGCGAACTCGAGTCCTGAGCATCCGCGCGACACCGGAGGTTTGGCCGAATTTCGCGTGCCACCGGCCGGATATGGCTGGCACGCTGCGGTTTCTCTGTTTAGCGTGAGCCGCATGGATTTCCTGGCCGTTGTGCGCGAGAAGTTGAACGAGTTCGGCGAACTGATCACGCCGGAGGTCGAGCTGTCCGCGCCCGTCCCGGCCTGCGGCGACTGGACCTTCTACGACCTGGTCGACCATGTCGGTCAGGGGAATCTGTGGGTGACCGCGGCGGTCCTGGAGCAGCGGGGCGACTTTCAGGGCGAGCCCGCGCCCAAGGACGCGGCAGGGCTGCGGACCTGGTACGACGGCACGGCGAAGGCGATGATCGACGCCCTGTCGGTCGATCCCGAGACTCCGGCCTGGACCTTCACCTCGCAGATGCCGCGCAAGGTCGGCTTCTGGCAGCGCCGCCGCGCGCAGGAGACCCTCATGCACCTGTGGGACGGCCAGGACGCGCTGGGCGCGGCCGAGGCGTTCGATCCGGCGCTCGCCTCCGATGGCGTGACCGAGGTGTTCGAACTGTTCGCGCCCCGCATGATCCTGCGCGGCCTGGCGAGCGAGCCGACCGCGGCGATCAGCGTGCGCGCCACCGACACCGGCGACAGCTGGACCTACGGCCCGGGCGCGCCGGTGGCCGAACTCTCCGGCACCGCCTCGGATCTGCTGCTGGCGCTGTGGGCGCGCAAGGAGCCCGACGACGCCGCGCTCAGCTGGCAGGGGAACTGGGCGGAGGGCAAGCAGGTCCTCGCGGGTCCGCTGGTGCCGTGACGGCGTAAACCGTTCCCCGGCACGGAGAACGGCGAGGTGGTGAAACGGAAACGGCGAGGCAGTGGCCGGTATGGGAGCCACCGCCTCGCCGTCGGCCGCGTTTGCAGGGTCGGCCGAGTCTCCAGGCCCAACCGGGCCGTGGGAGCTGTTCGTTCCTACTGCGCGTCGGCGAGCAGGGAGCCCAGGGCGCGCAGGTGATCGGTCGCGCCGCCGAGTGCGAACTCGTTGTGCTTGGCCGCCGTGAAGTACTGGTTCACGATGTGGTCGCGGTCGATGCCGACGCCGCCGTGCACGTGCACCACGGTGTGGGCGACGCGGTGTCCGGCCTCGGCGGCCCAGAACTTGGCGGTGTGCACCTCGGCGGTGGCGGGCAGGCCCTCGGCGATCCGCCAGGCCGCCTGCTGCACGGCCAGGCGCACGCCCTGCACGTCGATGTAGCCGTCGGCGAGGCGCTGGGCCACGGCCTGGAAGCTACCGATCTTGCGGTTGAACTGCTCGCGCTCGCGGGCGTAGTCGGCGACCAGTTCCAGGCCCTTCTCGACCACGCCGAGCTGGGTGGCGGCCAGGCCGAGCCAGGCCCGCTCCAGCAGCCAGGTCAGGACCTCGCCGCCCTGTTCGAGGGTGCCCACCAGTTCGGCGGGGGTGCCGGCGAATTCGACCTCGGCCTCGGGGGAGCGGTCGGTGACGATCTGGTCCTCGATGCGCACCGAGGCGTGCGACGGGTCGACCAGGAAGACGGCGGGGGCGCCGTCGACGCTGGCGGACACCAGGATTCGCGCCGCCTGGCGGGCGAAGGGCACGGTGGTCTTGAGGCCGGTGAGCTGCCAGCCGTCGCCCGCGATGGCGGTGGTGACGGGCTTGGCCGGCTCCCAGTTGCGCTCCTCGCTCAGCGCGGCGGTGAGGATGATCTCGCCGGTCGCGGCCTGGGCGGCCAGCTCGCGCTGGGCGGCGGAACCGAACTGCGCGAGCGCGCCCGCGCCGAGCACGATCGACCACAGGTAGGGCACGGGGGCGACGGACTTGCCGATCTCGCGCAGGATCGCGGTCTGCTCGAGCACGCCGAAGTCGCTGCCGCCCACGCTCTCCGGCAGGGCCGCCGCCAGCACGCCGGTCTCGGCGAGCGAGTCCCACAGGCCGGAGTCGAAGCGCACGGTGCGGTTGCCGTCGGCGTCGGTGTTCTTGTCGAGCTCACGCAGCCGGTCGGCGGTGACCAGCTTGCCGGTGACCTCGGCGGTGAGGCGGGCCAGATCCTGCTGCGCCTCGGTGAGGGTGAAATCCATGATGGGTACCTTGGTTTCGGTTAGCGCGCGGCGGCGGGCTGCTTGAGGGCGGTCATGGCGATGATGTCGCGCTGCACCTCGTTGGTGCCGCCGCCGAAGGTGAGGATCAGGCAGGCGCGGTGCATGCGCTCGAGGCGGCCGCGCAGCTGCGAGCCGGCCGAGTCCTGGCGCAGGTAGGCCTGCGGGCCGAGGATCTCCATCAGCGCCCGGTAGGCCTCGGTGGCCAGTTCGGTGCCGTACACCTTGGTGGCGGAGGCGTCCCACGGCCGCGGCGCGGCGTCGCCGCCCTGGTCGGCGCGCGAGGCGATCTCCCAGTTGGTCAGCTTCAGGTATTCGACCTTGGCGTGGATGCGGGCCAGCGAGATCTGCACCCATTCCTGGTCGATGACGCGCTGGCCGTTGGCGGTCTTGGTGTTGCGCGCCCACTCGGTGACCTGGGCGACGGCCAGGGCCAGCGGTGCGGAGGAGGTCAGCGCGACGCGCTCGTGGTTGAGCTGGTTGGTGACCAGCGCCCAGCCGCCGTTCTCCGGGCCCACCATGTCGGAGTGCTTGACCCGCACGTCCTGGTAGTAGGTGGCGGAGGTGTCCGGACCGGCCATGGTGTGCACCGGCGTCCAGGAGAAGCCCTCGGCGTCGGTCGGCATGATGAACATCGAGATGCCCTTGTGCTTCTTGGCGCTCGGATCGGTCCGGGCGGCCAGCCACACGTAGTCGGCGTAGGCGATGAGGGAGGTCCACATCTTCTGGCCGTTGATGATCCAGTCGTCGCCGTCGCGGACCGCGGAGGTGCGCAGCGAGGCCAGGTCGGTGCCGGCGCCGGGCTCCGAATAGCCGATGGCGAAGTGCAGCTGACCGGCAGCGATCTTGGGCAGGAAGAACTTCTTCTGCTCTTCGGTGCCGTAGTGCATGATGGTCGGCGCGACCGAGTTGATGGTCAGGAACGGCACCGGGGCGCCCGCGATGGCGGCCTCGTCGGTGAAGATCAGCTGATCCATGGTGGACCGGTCCTGGCCGCCGTACTCCTTGGGCCAGCCCAGGGCGAGCCAGCCGTCGCGGCCCATCTCCTCGACGACCTCACGGTAGACATTGCCCTCGCCGTACTCTCCGGTCTGGGCCGAAAGCGCTTGCCGCCGTTCGGGAGTGATGAGCTTGGTGAAATAGTCACGCAGCTCGGCACGCAGCTGTTCCTGTTGCGGCGTGTAGGCGATACGCATAGCAGTACCTCTAGCCTTCGTTTCTCGGTTCTGCCGATCATCGCACGCGAGTGAAACATGTTCCAGTATTGGTTCCGGTTAGGGCTACTTTGCTGTTCCGGGCGGGGGTCTGCTTGTTAGGCTCGGAGAGAACCTGTGTTGAAGGAGAGAACTATGAAGGTCATCGTCGATTTCGATCAGTGCGAAGCGAACGGGATCTGCGTTGGAATCGCCCCTGACGTGTTCGATCTCGATGACGACGACAACTTGCACGTCAACGAGGTCGCGGTCACCGAGGACAACCGCAAGGACATCGAGTCGTCCGTGGCGCAATGCCCCAAGGCCGCGCTGAAGCTGGTCTGAGGCCGGCGCCGCCCGCCGGGACCGGTCCTTGCCCGGCGGGTGGAACACGTTCTAGAGTCGCCCTCGTGAGCGAATCTGATGTGAGTCTTTCCGGCCGGGTTGCCGTCGTTACCGGTGCCGGCGCCGGGCTCGGCCGGGCCGAAGCCCTCGAGTTGGCCCGCGCGGGCGCGTCGATCATTGTCAACGACCTTGCCGAGAACGACGCGGTCAGCGCAACCCTCGCCGATATCCGGGCGCTGGGTGTGAAGGCGGAGTTCGTCGGCGGCAGCATTGCCGAGCGGTCCACCGCCGATGCCATCATCCGTACCGCCGAGGAGTCCCTCGGCGGCCTGGACATCGTGGTCAACAATGCCGGGATCACCCGGGACAAGATGTTGTTCAACATGTCCGACGAGGACTTCGACGCGGTCGTCGCCGTGCATCTGCGCGGGCACTTCCTGCTGACCCGCAACGCGGCCGCCTACTGGCGCGCCAAGTTCAAGGAGACCGGTGCCCCCGTCTACGGGCGCATCATCAACACCTCCTCCGAGGCCGGTCTGCTCGGCCCTGCCGGTCAGGCGAACTACGGTGCGGCCAAGGCCGGTATCACCGCGCTGACTCTGTCCGCGGCCCGTGCCCTGGAGCAGGTCGGCGTGCGCGCCAACGCGATTGCTCCCCGCGCGCGTACCGCCATGACCGAGAACGTGTTCTCGGCGGCCCCCGACGAGGGCCCGGACCCGCTGTCGCCCGATCACGTCGCGCGCCTGGTGGCCTTCCTGGCCTCCCCGGCGGCCGAGAAGATCACCGGCCAGCTGTTCGTCGTCTACGGCCCGATGGTGGCCCTGATGGCGGCCCCCGTCGTCGAGCAGCGCTTCGACGCCGTCGGCGAGTTCACCCGTGAGGGCCTGGCCGAGAGCCTCGGCGGCTACTTCGCGGACCGGGCGTCGGACGCCACTTTCTCGGCTTCCTCTCTGAAGGATCTGGGCTGAGGTTTTCACCTCGATTCCCCGTGCGGGGGCCGCGTGTCCGCTTGACAGACCCGGCCCCCGACCCCGCGGTTGATCGCGAGATCGATCATTGGTAGGAATGGGGATCAACTATGTGTGTCGCCTCACAATGCGGCATACCTCTGACGGTTAGGCTCACCTGAACATGTTCTTGAAACTGGACACCAGTTCAGAAAGAGAGCCTGTTCAAAGCATTGGAAACCTTCCCGAACCGTATGAGAACGTGTTCTAATCTTCGGCGGGACCGAGATCACATTCAGATTTCGGTTGCTATCGCTAGGCAGGGGCAGGAGGAATAGCGGGAATGAATGAAGTCCTTGCCGTACCGCTGCGGGCGGTCGGAGGGTTCTTCGAACTCGCCGGCGCTGTCGCTCGCGCCGCAGTACGGCCCCCGTTCCAGCGACGGGAATTCATCGATCAGTCCTGGTTCATCGCCAGGGTCTCCATGTTTCCCACGCTGATGGTGGCGATTCCGTTCACCGTGCTCGTGGTTTTCACGCTCAACATTCTTTTGCGCGAGATCGGTGCGGCCGACCTTTCGGGCGCGGGTGCGGCCTTCGGCGCGATCACCCAGATCGGCCCGATGGTCACGGTGCTCATCGTCGCCGGCGCGGGCGCTACGGCCATCTGCGCCGACCTCGGCGCCCGCACCATCCGCGAAGAGATCGACGCGATGAAGGTGCTCGGCATCGATCCGATTCAGCGCCTGGTGGTTCCGCGCGTGCTGGCCTCGATGTTCGTGGCCTTCTTGCTCAACGGCCTGGTGTCCGCGATCGGCATCCTGGGCGGTTTCGTGTTCTCGGTCTTCTTGCAGGGCGTGAACCCGGGCGCGTTCGTCAACGGCATCACCCTGCTGACCCACCTCCCGGAGCTCGTCATCTCCGAGGTGAAGGCCATGCTGTTCGGTCTCGTCGCCGGACTGGTCGCGTGCTACCTGGGCCTGAACGTCAAGGGCGGTCCCAAGAGTGTCGGCGACGCTGTCAACCAGACGGTCGTGTTCGCCTTCATGGCGCTGTTCGTCATCAATGTCGTGATGACCGCCATCAGCATCAAGTTCGCGGCTCGGTGATCAGATGGCTTTCGTAATCCAGTCTCGTTTTCCCAAGGTGACCAAGCGCTTTCAGCGCTTCACCGACGCGCTCGACTCGGTCGGCAAGCACGCGGTGTTCTACGGGCGCTCGATCGCCTCGGTGCCGAAGGCACTGGTGCACTACCGCACCGAGACCATCCGGCTGATCGCCGAGATCTCCATGGGCACGGGCGCTCTCGCGGTCATCGGCGGCACCGTCGTGATCGTCGGCTTCCTGACCCTGGCCGCGGGTGGCACCATCGCCGTGCAGGGCTACAGCTCGCTCGGCAATATCGGCGTCGAGGCCCTCACCGGCTTCTTCGCGGCGTTCATCAACGTTCGCATTGCGGCGCCGGTCATCTCGGGCATCGGCCTGGCGGCGACGCTGGGCGCGGGAACCACGGCACAATTGGGGGCCATGCGCGTCTCCGAAGAGATCGACGCCCTCGAGGTGATGGCCATCCGGCCCATCCCCTTCCTGGTGGGCACCCGCATGCTGGCGGGCATCCTCGCCATCATCCCGTTGTACTCACTGGCGGTCATCGCCTCGTTCATCGCCTCGCGCTTCGCGACGGTGCAGATCTACGGGCAGTCGGCCGGTGTGTACGACCACTACTTCTCGACCTTCCTGATCCCCAGCGACATCCTCTGGTCCTTCGCGCAGGCGATCTTCATGGCCATGGCGGTCATGCTGATCCACACCTACTACGGCTACAACGCCGCGGGCGGACCGGTCGGCGTAGGCGTGGCGGTAGGTAATGCGGTGCGGGCCTCGCTGATCGCAGTCGTCACGGTGACGCTGCTGATGTCGCTGGCCATCTACGGCACCTCCGGCAATTTCCATCTCTCCGGGTAGGGGCGGGACGAACATGGTCCAACAACAAGGCGGCACGGCGAGCCCGATCGGCACGCCGTTCGTCCAGAAGCCGGCGCCGAAGCGCCACCTCGACCAGGGGTGGGTGATCCGGCTGGCCGGCGCCGGTATGGTGCTCGGCCTGGTCGCCGTAGTCGTGTTCTGCCTGGTGAGTTTCGCCGGCGGTTTCACGAATACCGCTCTGGTGACCGTCAATTCGCCGCGCGCGGGTCTGGTCATGGATCGCGACGCCAAGGTGAAGATCCGCGGTGTCGAGATCGGCCGGGTCAAGTCGATCGACCAGACGCCCGAGGGCGCGCGCATCGAACTCTCCATGGATCCGGACAAGCTGAAGCTGGTGCCGGCCAACGCGACCGTGGACATCAACTCCACCACCGTGTTCGGCGCGAAGTACATCAACTTCATCGAGCCGCAGAACCCGTCGGGGCAGCTGCGCGCGGGAGCCGTGGTGCAGGCCGATGGCGTGACCGTCGAATTCAATACGCTGTTCCAGCATTTGAGCGACGTGCTCAACAAGGTGCAGCCGGAGAAGCTGAACGCCACGCTGACCGCGCTGGGCACCGCCCTGCAGGGTCGCGGCGAGAAGCTGGGCCTGCTGCTGTCCGACAGCGACGAGTTCCTCAAGCAGATCAACCCCTCGCTGCCCACGTTGCAGGAGGATCTGCGCAAGACCGCCTCGGTGACCGGCACCTACGCCGACACCGTGGGGGATCTGCTGCGCGTCACCGACAACATGCAGGTCACCGGTAAGACCATTACCGATGAGCAGGCGCGTGTGGATGATCTGCTGACCAACCTCATCGGGTTGGCCGACACCTCGAACTCGGTGCTGAAGCCCAGCGAGAACGATCTGATCAAGTCGCTGAACCTGTTGCGGCCCACCACGGATCTGCTGTTCGAGTACCGGTCGGCGCTGTACTGCACCATCATGACCTTCGGTATGAACGTTCCGCTGATGGACGAACTCATCGGTGGCAGGTACCCGGCCTTCGCCATGAACGCCGGCATCATGCCCAGCGGTACGCCGTACTCGTTCCCCGAGGACTTGCCGAAGGTGAACGCCACCGGTGGCCCGCACTGTGAGAACACCTACGAGCTGACTGGCGGTCAGAAGGCCGACTACCTGATGACCGATACCTCGGAGGGCCACATCTGGGCCCCGGCCACGCAGCCGCATCCGTCCAAGACCGTCTTCGAGATCCTGTTCGACCAGCTCCCGGGGGTCGGTAAGAAGTGAAATTCAAACCACACGCCACCACTGTCAAACTCAGCGTTTTCGGCATCGCCATGCTGCTGATCCTGGCGCTGTTGGTGGTCGTCTTCAGCCAGATGCGGTTCGCCCGCGAGACCGGCTATCGCGCGGTGTTCACCTCGTCCTCGGGCATGCTGCCCGGGTCGAAGGTGCGGATCGCGGGTGTCCCGGTCGGTTCGGTGAGCCGGGTCTACGTCGGCAAGGACCACCAGGCGCACGTCGAGTTCGATGTGGACCGCAAGTACAAGCTCTACGCCAGCACCAAGGCGGCCATTCGCTACGAGAACCTGGTCGGCGACCGCTACCTCGAACTGATGGACGGACCGGGCACGGCGACCGCGCTGCGCTCCGGCGGCACCATCGACCTCGACCACACCCAGCCCGCGCTGGATCTGGACATGCTGCTGGGCGGGTTCAAACCGCTGCTGCGCGGTCTGAATCCGACCCAGGTCAACAGCCTGACCGAGGCGCTGCTGCAGATCTTCCAGGGACAGGGCGGCACGCTGGTCTCGCTGCTGAACAGCGGCGGTGACTTCGGCAAGACCCTCGCCTCGCGCGATGCCCTGATCGGCAGCGTGATCGAGAACCTGAAGACGGTGCTGGCCACCATCGACGACCGCGACAAGGCGTTCGGCACCACCCTGGACGAATTGCAGCGTCTGGTCAGTGGATTGGCCGCGGACAAGGACCCGATCGGCGCGGCCCTGCCCCGGATCGCCGGAGCCACCGGTGATCTCACCGATCTGCTCCGGACGGCTCGGCCGGACCTGAAGAACACGGTGGAGCAGTTGGGCCGCGCGGCAACGACTCTCGACGACAGCCGCGACGAGCTCCAGACCGTGCTCGCGGCGCTGCCGAGTACCTACAAGAAGCTGACCCGCATCGGTGCCTACGGATCGTTCCTGAACATCTACGCGTGCAGCACCGACATCATGTTCACTGGGCCCGACGGCAAGGACGTGCGTCTCGCCCTGCCTGGCAGCCAGTTCGACGGGAGGTGTGGATAGTCATGGGACAACGCGTCATCAATATCGGCGTCATCGGCATCGTCGTGGTCGTGAGCATCTGCCTCACCGCCCTGCAATTCGATCGGCTGCCCTTCGTCCGCTCGGGCGCGCAGTTCAGCGCGTACTTCGCCGACGCGGGCGGGCTGCTGCCGGGTGATCAGGTCCAGGTGGCCGGCGTGAAGTCCGGCCGGGTGGACAAAGTGGCGCTGGACGGCCCGAAGGTGAAGGTCTCCTTCACCCTGGACGAGTCGATCGTGCTGGGCACCAAGACCACCGCCGCGATCAAGACCAACACGGTGCTGGGCCGCAAGTCGCTCGAGGTGGCTCCGGAAGGGGACGGCGCGCTGCAGCGCGATCAGCCGATTCCCCTGGAGCGCACCACATCTCCGTACTCGCTCAACGACGCGTTGCAGGATCTGTCCGGCACCGTGAAGGACCTCGACATGGACCGGGTCAACCAGACCCTGGACGCGCTGTCGACCACCTTCAAGGACACGCCGGCTCCGCTGCGCTCGGCGCTGGACGGCATCACCCAGCTGTCCAAGAGCATCAACACCCGCGACAAGGCGCTGACCGAGCTGCTGGGCAAGGCCCAGGGCGTCACCAAGGTGCTGTCCGATCGGGCCGCGAAGATCAATTCGCTGCTCGTGGACGGCAACAGCCTGCTCGGTGAACTGGATGCCCGCCGGGGCGCGATCAGCCAGCTGATCACCTACATCAACGGCCTGGCCAAACAGCTCAGCGGCTTCGTCAACGACAACCAGGCGGCGCTGAAACCGGCGCTGGACAAGTTGAATTCGGTGCTGGCGCTGCTGCAGAAGAACAAGCAGAACATCTCCGACGCGCTCGACGCGCTCGGCCCCTACGCCAGTGCGCTCGGTGAGCAGGTCGGCAGCGGTCCGTACTTCCAGGCGTACGTCGTCAACTGGAACAGCCCGATGCTGCAGGCTCTTTCGGACGCGCTGGTCTGGCCGCAGAACCTGCCCGAAGCGCTGAAGAACATGCAGAGCGGCGGCCTCCAGCCTCGCCCGCTGATCACGGAGCTGCCGAAATGACGACTTTGCTCAGTAGAATCCGCGGTCTGCCGCGCTGGACCCGCGTGGCGGCGATCGTGACCTTGGTCGCGATCGTGGCCGGGGGTGCGTACACCGGGGTCTCCCGGATCGGCAAGCCGCAGATCACCGCCTACTTCCCGTCCACCGTCGGCCTGTACAAGGGCGACGAGGTGCGGATTCTCGGTGTCCGCGTGGGCACCATCGACTCCGTGGATCCGGGCAAGGACAAGGCCACGGTCAAGATGACCATCGACCGCGGCATCGACATCCCCGCCGACGCCAAGGCCGTGCTGGTCTCCCCGTCGGTGGTGTCGGCCCGGTTCATCCAGCTGGCGCCCGCCTACACCGGCGGCGCGAAGATGCACGACGGCTCGGTCATTCCGCTCGAGCGCACCGCCGTCCCGGTCGAATGGGACGACATCAAGGCCGAATTGAACAAGCTGGCAACGTCTCTCGGCCCGGTCGGCGAGGACAAGCAGGGCTCTTTCGGGCGCCTGGTCAACACCGCCGCCGACAATCTCGACGGCAACGGCCAGGCCTTCCGCGACACCCTCCGCGAGCTGTCGGCCACGCTGACCACGCTGTCCGACGGTCGCACCGACCTGTTCGGCACCATCAAGAACCTGCAGCAGTTCGTGGACGTGCTCTCCAAGAGCAACGACCAGATCGTGCAGTTCGGCGGCCGGCTCGCGTCGGTGTCGCAGGTGCTGGCGGGCGTATCCGGTGATCTCGGAGCGGGTTTGGACAATCTGGACTCCGCGGTCTCCGACGTGAAGAAGTTCCTCGACGAGCACGGCGGGGCGCTGAGCACCGACCTGGCGCAGCTCGCCGATGTCACCAACACACTGGTGCAGAGCAAGCCGCAGATCGAACAGGTGCTGCACACCGCGCCGACCGCGCTGGTGAACTTCTATCAGCTGTACAACCCCGCGCAGGGCACCGTCGCCGGCTATCCGGTATTCGCCGGCTTCAACTCACCGTTGAGCTTCATCTGTGGCTCCATCGACACCCTCTCCACCGGCAACGGCCACGAGAGCGCCCAGATGTGCGCGCAGTACCTGGCCCCGGTGATCCAGAACCTGGCGATGAACTACCCGCCGCTGCTGCTGAACGACGGCACGGGCGCGACGGCGATGCCGCACCAGCTGGTGCCCAGTACGCCCGACGTCGCCGCGCGGTACGCCGCGCAGGGTGAACGGGCGCCGGTCGGGATCCCGAACGGGCTTTCGGGTCTTGCCATTCCGGGAGGGAACTGATGAATACGCGTCGCCGCGGGGTGGCAGGCCTGGCGATCGGTGTCGCGGTCGCTCTGAGCGTCACCGGATGTGACTGGGACGGCCTCAACACCGTCTCCATGCCGGGTTCCGCCGGAACCGGTTCCGATGCTTGGCACATCAAGGTGCAGATGCCGAATGTCACCACCCTGACCCGCAATTCGCCGGTCCTGGTGAACGACGTGACCGTCGGCACCGTCACCGGTATCGAGGTGCAGGACTGGCACGCGCTGGTCAGCATCGGACTCGACAAGGACGTGAAGCTGCCCGCGAACGCCATCGCGAAGATCGGGCAGACCTCACTGCTGGGCAGTAATCACGTCGAATTGGCCGCACCGGCCGATGTTCCCGCCACCGGGCAGCTGCACGACGGTGACACCATCACGCTGGAGCGGGCGGGACAGTACCCGACCACCGAGCAGACGCTGTCCTCGTTGTCGGTGGTGCTCAACGGTGGCGGTATCAGCCAGCTGGAGAACATCACCCACGAGCTGAACACCGCTTTCACCGGCCGCACCGACTCCATTCGCGATCTGCTGCCGCAGTTGAACCAGATGGTCGGGACGCTCAACGCCCAGACCACCGACATCATCAACGCCATGAGCGGGCTGGATCGCGTCTCGGGAACGCTTGCGCAGGAGAAGGATCGGGTGGCGAGCGCAATCGACAACATCCATCCCGCGCTGACCGTGCTCGCGAACAAGCGGGAGCAGATCACCAACGCGCTGACCGCGGCGGGTGACCTCAGCGAGGTGGTCAAACGGATCATCGACAACGCCGGTGACGATCTGAAGGCCGAGATCGCCGATCTGGGACCGACTCTGGAACAGATCGCCAACACCAGCGACAACTTCGCCAGGTCGCTGAACATGGCGCTGACCTTCCCGTTCCCCTTCAAGTACATCGACCGGTACATCCGCGGTGACTACATGAACGTGAAGATCACCTTCGATCTGACCGCGGCCCGGCTGGATTCCAACTTCCTGACCGGAACCCCGCTGGGTGGACGGTTCGGCGGTGTTGAGGGCGCGCTCGGGCAAGGAGCAGGTGTAGCGGGCGATCAGGGCGATCCCGCCAAGACTCCGCTGCAGCAGCAACCGCCCTCGACCCAGCCGTCGCCGACCGTGCCCGGCATGCCGGGCCTGAACATTCCGGGCCTGCCCGCCATTCCCGGAATCACCGTGCCGCAAGGGGATCCGGGCAAATGAAACTGAGTCGCTTCGTCAAGATTCAGCTCGCCATCTTCACCGTGCTGACCGTCATCGGCATCACGGTGATGGGTGGGGAGTACGTGAAGCTGCCCGCCATGTTCGGCATCGGCCGGTATGACGTGACGGTGAAGCTGGCCGCTACCGGCGGTCTGTACGAGCATGCCAATGTCGCCTACCGCGGAACCAATGTGGGCAAGGTGAATTCGGTGGTGCTGACCCCGCAGGGGGTCGACGCCAAGCTGTCCATCGAATCCGACTTCAAGATCCCGTCCGATGTGGACGCCTGGGTCAAGTCGGTCTCGGCCATCGGTGAGCAGTACGTGGATCTGGTGCCCAAGGACAACCCGCAGGGCGGCAATCTGCGTGACGGTTCGGTCATCCCGATCGATCGCACCAAGCTGCCGATGGATATCGGCGGCATTCTGGACCGCACTGACCGGCTGCTCTCCAGCGTCGCGGACACCCGCCTGCAGCAGGTGATCGAGGAGGCGTTCGTCGCCTTCAACGGCGCCGGACCGGATCTGGAACGGCTGCTCGACTCCGCGTCGCTGCTGGTCCAGGAGGCCAAGACCAATACCGACGCCACCAAGGATCTGATCGACAAGATCGGCCCGCTGCTGGACACCCAGATCGAGTCCGACTCCGCCATCCGCGGGTGGACCAGGGACCTGGCCACCGTCACCGATCAACTGCGGGAGCACGATCCGGCGCTGCGCAATGTCATCGACCACGGTCCGGGTGCGCTCAACAAGGCCACCAAGCTGTTCGAGGACCTGAAGCCGACCGTGCCGCTGCTGGCGCAGAACCTGGTCAGCCTCGGCCAGGTCGGCGTCACCTACCACGCCAGCGTGGAGCAGTTGCTGGTCGTTTTCCCGCCGCTGGTCGGTGCGTTGATGACGCTCGCCAAGGGCAGCCCGACCGAGTACGGTGGCAAGGTCGACTTCAAGATCGGCCTCAATGACCCGAAGGGCTGCACCACGGGTTTCCTGTCACCGGAGGAGCGGCGCTCGCCCAACGACTACACCGGGCCCACTCCGGAGACCCAGAAGGGGCTGTACTGCAAGATTCCGCAGAACTCCCAGGACGTGGTCCGCGGTGTCCGCAACAACCCCTGTATGGATGTGCCGGGCAAGCGCGCGGCGACCGTGGAACAGTGCCATGCCCCCGAGGGCTACCAGCCGCTCGGTGACAACCCGGCCTTCGGTAAGCCGAACCCGGTGGACAACAACGGCAAGCCCACGTTCACCCCGAGTTCGCTGGAGACCGGCGGGCAACCGGGAGCCGCGCCTGCGAGTGTGACGACGAGAACGTACGATCCGAAGAGTGGCACGTATCTCGGGCCGGACGGTGTACTCACCCGCCAGGCCGATATCGGGCCCGATGGTTCCGGCATCGTGCCGGCTAACTGGCAAACAATGCTTCAGGAGCAACAACGATGAGTGATCCCACGGTGGTGAACAGCAAGAACCGGCGAAAGGCGGTGCGGTCAGAAGGACCGCCCGTGCACGACGGGGATGCTCCCGTGACAGCGGACACCACCGTGAAGGTCGAGAGCGCCGCGGTGGAAGCCGCGGCCATCGACCTCGCCAAGGCCGACGCCACGCCCGTGGCGAAGGCCGCGGTTGCGGTTGCGGATGATTCGCCCGAGGCGCCCGCAGCTGCCTCGGACGACTCGGCCGCCGACGAGCCGCTGGTCGTGACCGAGGGCGCCCCGGCCATCGCGGCCGACGCCGACGAGTCCGAGGACACGGCCGACGAGGAGTCGAAGGGCGGCCGCAACTGGCCGGTCCTGCTGCTCGGCGCCGCCGCGGCGCTGTGCCTGGTCGCGCTGGCGACCAGCCTGATCTTCTGGATTCCGGCGCACAACGCCGCGGACAAGAACGAGCAGCTGCGCGCGGACTACACCCAGACCGCCAAGCAGGCCGTCCTCAATATCACCACCATCAAGGTGGACACCGTCAAGGACGACATCAACCGGGTGCTCTCCGTGGCGTCGGGTCAGCTCAAGGACGAATACTCCTCCCGCAGCGATGCTTACGCCGATGTCATCAAGCAGGCGAACGTGAAGGCCAGCGGCCAGGTCGTGGAGACCGCCGTCGAGTCCTACGACGACAACTCCGCCCAGATCCTGGTCGCCGCCAAGCAGAACCTCACCAATGCCGGCACGGATCAGCCGCAGCAGCGCGTCTACCGATTCCGGGTGACGATCACCCACGACGGTGACCATTTCACCGCCTCGAAGCTGGAGTTCGTCTCGTGAACCAGAACCGCATCCGGATCTCGGCCATCGCGGCCGTCATGGTGGCCATGCTGGCGGCAGCCGGCTGGTTCGGCTACGACGCCTGGCACATGAAGCAGCTCGATCACGCCCGTACCGATTCGGTGGACGCCGCCCGCAAGACGGTCGAGTCGATGTTCAGCTACAACTTCAACTCCGTCGACAAGGAACTGCCCAAGGTCGCCGACGACCTCTCCGGTGGCTTCAAGGACGACTACCTCAAGCTCGTCAACGAATCCATCGCCCCCGGCGCCAAGGAGAAGCAGCTCACCGTCATCGCCTCCACGCAGGCGGGCGGCGTCATCGACGTCGACACCAAGCACGCCAAGGTGATGCTGTTCCTCAACCAGATGACCACCAGCAAGGACAACCCCCAGGCCACCGCGAGCGGCAGCCGGGTGCGGGTCGACCTGGAGAAGAGCGGCAACCGCTGGCTCGTCTCGGAGGTCACCCCGATCTGAGGCCGGGGAAGCACGCCGAAGCACAGGGCGCACAGCGAAATGCTGTGCGCCCTGTGCGTTTGCCAGTAGGTGGACGGTCGCCGCGCTAAGTGGAAGCGGACCGTTCAGGATGTAATGCATGGGTACCAAGAACACGCGCTGGACCGCCGCCGATATCCCGGATCTCCACGGGCGCACCGCGATCGTCACCGGGTCCAGTGCCGGGCTGGGACTGGAGACCGCGCTGCGGCTGGCCGAGCACGGGGCGCGTGTGGTCATGGCCTGCCGGAATGCGGAGAAAGCCGGGGCGGCAGCGGATCTCGTTCGGGCGCGGGTGCCGGACGCCGAATTGTCGTTCGTGGAGCTGGATCTGGCTTCGCTGGATTCGGTCGGCAAGGCCGCGGCACGGCTGCACGACGAGGTCGAGCGGGTCGATCTGCTGATCAACAACGCGGGGATGCTGGGCCGGACGCGGAGCCTCACCGTGGACGGGTTCGAGACGACCTTCGCGACAAACCATCTCGGGCCGTTCGCGTTCACCGGGCTGGTGCTGGACCTGTTGCTCGCGGCGCCCGCGGGTCGGGTGGTGGCCGTGACCACGGGGCTCGCCTCCAAGAAGGAAGCCGCGATCGACCTCGACGATCTGTTCTTCGAACAGCGGCCCTACAAGGGATTCCAGGCGTACGCGCAGTCGAAGCTGGCCAATGTGCTGACCGCGTTCGAACTGCAGCGGCGGCTCAATGGCACGGATGCCGAGCTGATGTCGATCGCCGCGCATCCGGGGGCCGCCGAATCGGATTTCGCGCAGAATCTCGGGCCCGTCCTCACCTACCTGTCGCGGCCGTCGCTGCGCTGGGTGTTCCGGGTGGCCATGCAGACCGTGGAGATGGGTGCGCTGCCGATGCTGCGGGCGGCGACCGATCCCGCCGTCCAGCCCGCAGATCTGTTCGGGCCGACCGGGTTCACCAAGGGCTACCCCGTCCTGAACGCGCCCAGCGAGCAGGCGCTCGATCCGGAACTGGCGGCGCGGGTGTGGGCCGAATCCGAACGGCTCACGGGTGTCACCTACCGGTTCGGCGAATTCGGCGGCGAGACAGCGGAATAGGACGCACTACGGCGAACGCCCCCTGGGAACTCCAGGGGGCGTTCGAGTTTCGAGCGGTCAGCGGCTCAGGTCCGGGTCCACGTCGTCGTCGGTGAGCAGGGCGCTGCCCGCGACGCGGTCGGTGGCCAGGGCGTCGAGGAAGGCGCGGGCCCACCGGTCGACGTCGTGGGTCAGGACCTGGCGTCGCATGGAGCGCATGCGCCGGCGGCGGGTGTCACGGTCGTCGTCGATCGCGCCGATCAACGCGTCCTTGACGCTGTCCAGGTCGTGCGGGTTGCACAGGTAGGCCTGCCGCAATTCGGCTGCCGCGCCGGTGAACTCGCTCAGCACGAGTGCGCCGTTGAGGCTGCCCTGGCAGGCCACGTACTCCTTGGCGACCAGGTTCATGCCGTCGCGCAGCGGGGTCACCACCATGACGTCGGCGGCCACGAAGAACGCGATCAGCTCCTCGCGCGGGATGGGGCGGTGCAGATAGTGCACCACCGGGTAACCCACCCGGGCGAACTCACCGTTGATGCGGCCCACCTGGCGTTCGATATCGCCGCGCATCTGCTTGTAGGACTCGACGCGTTCGCGGGACGGCGTGGCCAGCTGCACCATCACCGTGTCCGTGGGATCGATGCGGCCGTCGTGCAGCAGCTCCTCGAGCGCGGCGAGCCGGATGTCGATGCCCTTGGTGTAGTCGAGGCGGTCGACGCCCAGCAGGATCGTCTTCGGATTGCCCAGTTCCGCACGGATTTTCGCGGCCCGCTCCCGCACATCGCGGCGACGCGAATACTCGTCCAGTTCCGCGGAGGTGATGGAGATCGGGAACGCGCCCACCCGCACGGTGCGGAAACCCACCTGCACCACACCGAGCTTCGAACGCACGCCCACATTGCCGCGCGACGTCGGCTGCCCGGCCAGCCTCCTGGCCAGATACAGGAAGTTCTGCGCGCCGCCCGGGAGATGGAAGCCGATCAGGTCGGCGCCGAGCAGGCCCTCGACGATCTCGGTGCGCCACGGCATCTGCATGAACAGTTCCACCGGCGGGAACGGAATGTGCAGGAAGAAGCCGATGGTCAGGTCGGGGCGGAGCATGCGCAGCATCTTCGGCACCAGCTGCAGCTGGTAGTCCTGGACCCACACGGTCGCGCCCTCGGCGGCCACCTTCGCGGTGTACTCGGCGAAACGCCGATTCACCTGCACGTACGCCTGCCACCACTGGCGGTCGTAGACCGGCCGCACGATCACGTCGTGATACAGCGGCCACAGCGTCGCGTTGGAGAAGCCCTCGTAGTAATCGGCGACCTCGTCGCCCGACAACGGGACGGGATGCAGTTCCAGACCGTCCTCGACGATCGGATCGAGCTCCACGTCCGGGACGCCGGCCCAGCCGACCCAGGCGCCCTTGTTATTGCGCAGTACCGGTTCCAGTGCCGTGACCAGACCGCCGGGGCTGCGCTTCCAGCGAGTGGTTCCGTCGGGCAGGCGCTCCAGGTCGACCGGGAGCCGGTTGGCGACGACGACGAAACCGGAGCCGGAGCTATCCGGGTGCACGGGTCATTCGCCTCGCGTCGGAGCGATGCCCAGCATCGACAGCAGCATGCGGCATTCGTCGGCGTCGGTGGCGTACGCCGCCACCACGCGCTGCGCCTGGCGAGCGGTTTCGTCGGCGAGCGGCTCCAGATCGTCGTCCGCGATGTCGTTTGCGCCGGTCTTCGCGGCCATCTCATGTCCTCTCGGAGAAGTCTGCTCGGTGCGAGGAGTCCATCGTATCTGCCAGGTAAGTCGGGCCTCGCCGCTGCGTGCATTGCGAGCCCTAACCGCAATGCGACCGGGGACGGAACAATCCGTCGGCCCGGACCTATACGGTGGACGCAAAGAGAGTGGCAACACCTGATGTTAGGGGTCGCAAGCATGCCGTTGGCGACGGTGAACGGAATCTCGCTGAACTACCAGGTCAAGGGAGACCGGTCCAGAGGCACCGACGTCAAGGGGTCGGCGCCGCTGGTCGTCATGATCATGGGCACCGGCAGCGGCGGCCGGGTCTGGGAACTGCACCAGGTCCCCGCGCTGGTCGCGGCCGGATACCGGGTCTGCACGTTCGACAACCGCGGCATCGCGCCCTCCTTCGAATCGCCCGCCGGGATCACCATCGAGGACCTGGTCCGCGACACGGTCGCCCTGATCGAATTCCTCGGTGAGGGCCCGGTCTTCCTGGTCGGCCAGTCGATGGGCTCGCGGGTCGCACAAGAAGTGGCGCTCGCCCGCCCCGATCTGGTCCGCAAGGCCGTGTTCATGGCGGGACACGCCCGGCTCGACCAGTTCCAGAAAACTCTCGGACACGGCGAGCACGACCTCGACGACGCCGGCGTACGGCTGCCCGCCAAATACGAGGCCGCCATGACCGCCCTGATGAACCTGTCCCCGGCCTCGCTGGCCGACCAGCACGCCGCCCGCGACTGGCTCGACCTGTTCGAATTCACCGGCGGCCCGGTCACCCCGGGCGTGCGGGCGCAGCGCCGCATGGACCACGATTTCGACCGCACCGCGGCCTATCGCGGCATCACCGTGCCCTGCCTGGCGCTGGGCTTCGCCGACGATCGGATGATCCCGCCCTACCTCGCGCGAGAGGTCGCCGATATCATTCCGGGTGCCCGCTACCAGGAGGTTCCCGACGCCGGGCACTTCGGCTACCTGGAGCAACCGGAGGTCGTCAATAAGATCCTTGTCGAATTCTTCGTGGCCTGAACGAAGTGCAGGTAACCGCCCAGCGGTAACGCCTGCCTTGCTAGGGTCGAATCAACGTCGGGGGCTCGTTCCAACACTGCGGTGGCTGGACGATCCGTCTACGTACCCGTACACAGCGCCAGTATCCAGTGAGGTGAAATGAGCACCAATCCCTTCGATGACGAAGACGGCCGGTTCTTCGTCCTGGTCAACGATGAGGAACAGCACTCCCTCTGGCCGGCCTTCGCCGAGGTTCCGGCGGGTTGGCGAGTCGTGTTCGGCGAGGACTCCCGCGCCGCATGCGTCGAGTACGTCGAGAAGAACTGGACCGACATGCGGCCCAAGAGCCTGCGTGACGCCATGGCGGCGGACGACGCGGCTCGTCAGGCGGCCCAGTCCTGACACTCAGCGGTTAGTCCGATACTGCGCGAACGACTTCCGAACGCGGCCGTCGATGCCACGAGCGTCGACAGGCCGCGTCCCGGTGTTCGCGGTCAGCATCGTTCCGACCGGGAAGCCGGCTTTTCCGCGCAGCCGGCCACCCCGGTTATGATGGCTCCGCTTTCCGCCTCCTTAGCTCAGTGGTAGAGCACCGCTCTTGTAAAGCGAAGGTCGTCAGTTCAATCCTGACAGGGGGCTCGTGCACGAACGCCGGTCGAGACATCGACCGGCGTTCGTCGTATCCGGGGGTCCCGGCGCGTTCGCAGGAAACTCCCAGGGAAGGACCAGCGTTCTCGCGGGCGCGGCGCAGAATATGAGGCCATGACAGGTGTGCCTGCGCAAGGACGCGAACCCGAGGCCAGAGTGCTCGTCGTCGACGACGAGCCGATGATCGTCGAGTTGCTGTCCGTGAGCCTGCGGTATCAGGGCTTCGAGGTCGCCAGCGCCGCCAGCGGGACCGAAGGGCTGGACCGGGCCAAGACCTTCCGGCCCGACGCCATGATCATCGACGTGATGATGCCCGGCATGGACGGATTCGGGCTGCTGCGGCGGCTGCGGGCCGACGGGATCGACGCGCCCGTGCTGTTCCTGACCGCCCGCGACGACGTGGACGACAAGATCACCGGGCTGACGCTCGGGGCCGACGACTACGTCACCAAACCGTTCAGCCTCGAGGAAGTGGTGGCCCGGCTGCGGGTGATCCTGCGCCGCGCCGGACGGTCCGCGCCGGAGACGAAGTCCTCGCGGCTGCGGTTCGCCGATATCGAGCTCGACGACGACACCCACGAGGTGTGGAAGGCGGGTGAACCGGTCGCCCTGTCGCCCACCGAGTTCACGCTGCTGCGGTACTTCCTGGTCAACGCCGGCACCGTGCTGAGCAAGCCGCGGATCCTGGACCACGTGTGGCGCTACGACTTCGGCGGCGAGGTCGGCGTGGTCGAGACCTACGTGTCGTACCTGCGCAAGAAGGTCGACACCGGGCCCGATCGGCTCATCCACACACTGCGCGGGGTCGGATACGTGATGCGGGAGCCGCGCGGTCGCACGGCGGCACAGTGAACGCGGCCGAGGCGGCTCGCGGACTGCGCGGCAAGATCACCGACCGGCTCGCCGCGGTCCCGCTGCGTACCACCCTGGTGCTGGCGCTGGTGTCGCTGGTCGGGTTCGGGCTGCTGGTCTCCGGGATCGCGGTCACCTCGCTCATGCGGAACGTGCTGGTCGAGCGCATCGACCGGCAGCTGTCCGACGCCGCCCACAGCTGGGCCGCGCCCGGCGCGCAACGACCCGAACCGCTGCCCACCGTGCGCGGGCGGGAACGGCCCCCGCACCTGTACTGGGTGCAGGTGCGCGACACGGCCGGACAGCCGACGCTGACCCTGACGGCCGGGGTGCAGGAACCCGACGTGCCCGCCGACCTGGGCAACAAGCCCCGCACGGTCGGCTCGATCGGGGCCTCCGGCGAGGAATGGCGGGTGCTGCGGACCGTCAACGACCAAGGCACCAGCACCATCGCGCTGCGCATGGACGAGACGAACTCGCTGCTGGACAAGCTGATCGTGCTGCAACTGGTGATCGGCGCGCTGGTGCTGGCCGCGCTGGCCGCGGTGGCGCGCATGGTGATCCGGCGCAGTCTGCGGCCATTGCGGGAAGTCGAGGGCACGGCGGCCGCCATCGCGGGCGGCGACCTGCATCGGCGAGTTCCGGTGCGCGGCACCGACACCGAGGTCGATCACCTCTCGCAGTCGCTGAACACCATGCTCACCCAGATCCAGCAGGCCTTCGCCGCCACCGAGGCGTCGGAGGAGGCGGCCCGCCGCTCCGAGGCCAAGATGCGGCAGTTCGTCGCCGACGCCAGCCACGAACTGCGCACCCCGCTCACCACCATCAAGGGCTTCTCCGAGCTGTACCGGCAGGGCGCGATCACCGAGCCCGACCTGCTCATGGACCGCATCGAACGCGAATCCAACCGGATGGGGCTGCTGGTCGAGGACCTGCTCATGCTGGCCCGACTGGACGCGCAGCGGCCCGTCGAACGACGATCGGTGGATCTGCTCATGCTGGCCAGCGATGCCGTGCACGGGGCGCGCGCCCTGGCGGCGGCGCAGCATCCGGAAGGCCCGGAACGCAAGATCGACCTCGAAATCCGGCCCGGCCCCGGCACTCTGGAGATCCTCGGCGACGAGACGCGGCTCCGGCAGGTGCTGGCCAACCTGATCAACAACGCGCTCGTGCACACCCCGCCGGACGCGGAGGTGGCCGTGCGGCTCACACCCGCCGCGAGCGAGGTGCTGATCGAAGTGGCCGACACCGGGCCGGGACTGGCGGCCGAGCAGGCCGAGCGCGTGTTCGAGCGGTTCTATCGCACCGACGTGTCGCGCAGCCGGGTCAGCGGCGGGACGGGGCTGGGACTGTCGATCGTGCAGGCGCTCGTGGCGGCGCACGGGGGAGCGGTGTCGGTGACGAGTGCGCCGGGGGAGGGCACGACGTTCACCGTGCGGCTGCCGCGCGCGGAGACGTAATGGCGGGTGCGCGCTCCGGGCGCGCACCCGATCGGGTCACTTCGGGACGTTCGCGCCGTAGCCGAGATCGCGCAGCGCCTGCTTGATCATGGTCTGGGCCTCGTCCAGGGATTCGGGGCTGGGCCGCGGGTCGGCGCCGGAGATGTCGAAGTTGCCCATCGAGAAGGCCGGGAACACGTGCACGTGCAGGTGCGGCACCTCCAGTCCGGCGATGAGCAGGCCCGCGCGCGGGGCGTCCCAGGCGGCGCGCACGGCCTGGCCGATCTTCTGGGCGACACCGGTCAGGCGGGCCATGGTGCCCGGATCGACGTCCTGCCACTGGTCGATCTCCTTGCGCGGCACCACCAGGGTGTGCCCCTGCGTCACCGGGGCGATCGTGAGGAAGCCGACGAATTCGTCGTCCTCCCAGACGAACCGGCCCGGCAGCTGACCGTCCATGATTGCGGAGAAAACAGAAGCCATGCTCCATATATTGCCCTCCGCTTCGCTCCGGGCGGGTTCGGGGCGCTGGAGGTCTCGTTCTTCCCTCCCTCCGCTCCCCCGCTTCGCTCCTCCGCTCCGGTCAGTCCAGAACGAGACGCGCCCCGAACCTGTGGGCGGGTCTCGTGAACAGTTGCTGGACCGCTATCGAGTGGGTGGGCGCGGCCCCTTAAGCTGTTCGCCGTGCGCGTACTCGTCATCGGTTCCGGAGCCCGTGAACATGCCCTCGTCCTGGCACTGCGCAAGGACCCGGCGGTGACCGCGGTCTACGCGGCGCCCGGCAATGCCGGCATCGCCCAGCATGCCGAGGTGCGGGCGGTCGACGCCTCCTCCGGCGACGAGGTGGTGGCGCTGGCTCAGGAGCTGGCCGCCGACCTCGTGGTGGTCGGGCCCGAGGTGCCGCTGGTGCTCGGTGTGGCCGACGCGGTGCGCGCGGCCGGGATCCCGGTGTTCGGCCCGTCGGCCGCCGCCGCGCGGATCGAAGGCTCGAAGGCGTTCGCCAAGGACGTGATGAACGCGGCCGGCGTGCGGACCGCGCACAGCGAGATCGTGGATCACCCGGGCGAATTGGATGCGGCGCTGGACCGTTTCGGCCCGACCTGGGTGGTCAAGGACGACGGGCTGGCCGCGGGCAAGGGCGTCGTGGTGACCCCGGACCGTTCGGTCGCCCGTGAGCATGGCGCCGAACTGCTCGAGCAGGGCCACCCGGTGCTGCTGGAGTCGTTCCTCGACGGCCCCGAGGTGTCGCTGTTCTGTCTGGTCGACGGTGAGACCGTGGTGCCGCTGCTGCCCGCCCAGGACCACAAGCGGGTCGGCGACGGCGACACCGGCCCCAACACCGGCGGCATGGGCGCGTACACGCCGCTGCCGTGGCTGCCCGAAGCCACCCTGCAGGCCATCGTCGACGACGTGGTCAAGCCTGTCGCCGCCGAGATGGTGAAGCGCGGAGTGCCGTTCAGCGGCCTGCTCTACGCCGGCCTCGCCATCGGCCAGAACGGCCCCGCCGTGGTCGAATTCAACTGCCGCTTCGGCGATCCCGAGACCCAGGCGGTGCTGGCCATGCTGGACAGCCCGCTCGGTGAACTCCTGCACGCCACCGCCACCGGCACCCTCGACCAGGTCGCCGCGCCGCGCTGGAAGGACGGCGCGGCCGTCACCGTGGTGCTGGCCGCCGAGAACTACCCGGCCCGCCCGCGCAGCGGCGACGTCATCACCGGCGCCGAATCCACCGGCACCGGAGTCGAATCCGAGGTGCTGCACGCCGGTACCGCGCAGCGTGAGGACGGCGCGCTGGTGTCCGCGGGCGGCCGCGTGCTGGCCATCGTCGGCCAAGGCGCCGACCTGGTCGAGGCCCGCAAGAACGCCTACGAGCGCCTCGCCGGAATCAAGCTGCCGGGCGGCCACTTCCGCACCGACATCGCGCTGGCCGCCACCGAGGGCCGCATCACGGTGCCGACCGCGAACTGAATCCCGCTCGCCGCGGCCGACTCTCGTGCCGTGACTGACGAAAGAACGCCCGCCCGAACCCGGTTCGGTCGGGCGTTCTCGTATTCGGCTGGAGCCCAGCCATATTCCGTGCCCCGGGCCTGGATATCAGCCGAGAACGATGCCGCGTTGGGCGAGCCAGGGTTGGGGGTCGACGTGCTGGCCGTTGATGACGATCTCGAAATGCAGGTGGGGGCCTGTGGAGTCGCCGCGGTTGCCGATGCGGGCGATCTGCATGCCCGCCGGGACGCGTTCGCCGACGGAGACCGAGAAGTCGTACATGTGGCCGTAGATCGAGATGGCGCCGTCGTCGTGGCGGATGCGCACCCAGAGGCCGAAGCCCTGGGCCGGGCCCGCGTCGATGACCGTGCCCGCCGCGACCGCGTAGATCGGTGAACCCAGCGGGGCGGCGATATCGATGCCCGCGTGGAAAGTGCCCCAGCGCGCGCCGAATCCGGAGGTGAACAGGCCCTTCGCGGGCAGCGCGAAACCGCCGACCCCCGGGAGCACGAATCCCGGCGGCAGAGTCGCGTCCGGAGACGGGGTCAGCCAGGGCTGCGGCTGACCGGCCACGGCCGCGGCCGCCTCGGCCTTGGCGCGTTCCAGGGTCGCCGCCGCGGCCGCCGAGACCACGGCCTGCTCGCGCAGGTGTTCACCATTGTTGATGGCGTCCATGTACCGCTTCGACGATTCCCGCGTGGCCTGGATCTGCAACGGATACTGCACCGGAATGCGCACCGCCACACCGGGACTCACCGCGGCGTCGGTGGGGATCAACCCCAGCGCCCCATCCGCGCTCGCGAACACGAGTACCGCCGTCATCCCCCCGATCAGCACCCGATGCTGAATACTCCACGCCCGCACCACCGGCCACTGCCGCCGTGCCTCGGCCCGCCCCCGCTGCCCCAACTCGACAGCTTCGCCCCAGGAGCGTGGCCGCCGCGACCACAACTCGACGGCCCGCGCTCGCACGATCGGCGCGAACACCCGCAGATACGCGATCACCCGCTCGACGAGCTGAACCACCCACAGCCCGGCCCGCTTCGAAGCCTTACGGACCGGCGACGGTCTTTCACCGCCCGGCAGTGACCGCAGCCCGGGGGTGTATGTCTCGGTGGCCGGAAAGCGGCCACGCTGCCCACCCCGGTCCACGTCCGTGTTCGGTGGCTCGCCGCTCTCGGTTGCGGGCCGAAGGTCGGTGGTGGCCTCGGCGCGCCGGAGCATGCGGCGCATCGCGGCCCCCGCCCGGAGTGGCTGACGGCCGCGGCCTTCCGAGGATTCGTCCGGTGCGGGTGAGGTGGGCTGGGGTGGGGTGGTGTCCGGGGTGTTCCCGGTGGTTGCTGGTCCCCCCTGCACAGCGGCCTCCTCAGGCATTCGCACGACCGTTCCCGGACAGCCGGGGGAGCGGGTGCTCTACCGTCTGTCGGGTGCGTATCGAATCTCGCCGGTCGACCATTCCACCTTTTTACGTGATGGACGTCTGGAAAGCAGCAGCTGAACGGGCTCGGACCCATGGCGACGTGCTGGTGCTGGCCGCGGGGCAGCCTTCCACGCCCGCTCCGGAGGCGGTTTTGCGGGCCACCAAACAGGCCATGGATTCCGAATTGCTGGGTTATACCGAGACATTCGGGGTTCTGGCGTTGCGGGAGGCCATCGCCGAGCACCATCGGAGCACCTACGGGGTGCGGGTGGAGGCGGACGATGTCGTGGTCACGACCGGGTCGTCCGGTGCGTTCACGCTGCTGTTCCTGGCCGCGTTCGATGCCGGGGACACCGTGGTGGTGGCCCGGCCGGGGTATCCGGCCTACCGGAACACGCTGACCGCGCTGGGCTGTGACGTGGTGGAGCTGGACTGCGGTCCGGAGACCCGGTTCCAGCCGACCGTGGCCATGCTGGAGGCGCTGTCCGAGCCGCCCGCGGGGTTGATCGTGGCCAGCCCGGCCAATCCGACCGGCACCATGATCGCGCCGGAGGAGCTGGCGGCGCTGGCCCGCTGGTGCGACGAGCACGGGACGCTGCTCATCTCGGACGAGATCTATCACGGCATCGTCTACGACGACACGGAACCGACCTCCTCCGCGTGGGAGACCTCGCGTGAGTCCGTCGTGATCGGCTCGGTGTCGAAGTACTTCTCGATGACGGGTTGGCGGCTGGGCTGGATGCTGGTGCCGCAGTCACTGCGTCCGGCGTTGCAACGGCTCGCCTCGAACATGACCGTATGCCCTCCAGCTATTTCTCAGTTTGCGGCAGTGCATGCGTTCGGTCCGGAAGCCAAAGCCGAACTGGACGGTCATGTGAAACGCTATGCGGCAAATCGCCAGCTGCTGCTGACGCGCCTGCCGAAGCTCGGAATCACCGACCTCGCCCCCGCCGACGGCGCGTTCTATGTTTACGCGGATATCGCGCACCTGACCGATGATTCGATGCGCTGGTGCACCGAGGTGCTCGACGCGACGGGTGTGGCACTCGCCCCCGGCATCGACTTCGACACCCGCCACGGCCATCACACCGTTCGCTTCTCGTTCGCCGGAGCCGCCGCCGACATCGAAGAGGCACTGGACCGGTTGGAACGGTATTTGGCCTGATCTGCCAAGAGGATTGAGCGCGGTGGGCAAAATGAACACAGCGCCGCTGATGACTGGCACGATTGCACCGTGACCACTGCGACGACTCCGAAAGGCGAACGGCGTCGCCATGCACTGGTTTGTGCCGCCGCCGAGCTACTGCTCGAGGGTGGCTTCGAGGCGGTCCGGCACCGCTCGGTGGCGACCCGGGCGGATCTGCCGCTCGCGTCGACCACCTACTACTTCGAATCGCTGGAGGATCTGATCGCGCGGGCGGTCGAATTCTCCGGCACCGCCGAACTCGAGGCCATGCGCCGCCGGGTCGGCGAGGTGACGCATCGCCGCCGCGGCGCGGAGGCGACGGTCGAACTGGTGCTGGACCTGTTGGTGGGCCCCGAGATTCAGGACGAGGACGCGCGCGGCCAGTTGATCGCCCGCTACGAACGTTCCGTCGCCTCGGCCCGCCACCCCGAACTACGGGAGGTCCAGCTGCGACTACGCGCCCAGCTGGACGAACTGCTGACCGATGTCCTGCGTCGGTCCGACCGGGTGGTCCGCCCGGAACAGACCCGCCGTCTGGTGGCGGTAGTCGATGGGGCGGTGGTGACCGCGCTCGGTGAGTTCGACCCCCAACCCCGCCGCATGGCACGCGGGGCGCTCTTGGAGATCATCGACATCGTCGCCCCACCGGCTTAACCCGCAGCACACAGCCGGTAAACTGGCACAACGTGAGTCTTGTGCCGAACGTCCTCGCCACCCGTTACGCCAGCCCCGAGCTGGTTCACCTCTGGTCGCCCGAGAACAAGATCGTGCTCGAGCGGCGGCTGTGGCTCGAGGTTCTCCGGGCGCAGGCCGAGCTGGGGATCGATGTTCCGGCCGGTGTCGTCGAGGACTACGAGCGGGTCATCGATCAGGTCGATCTGAAGTCCATCGCCGAGCGCGAGCGGGTCACCCGCCACGACGTGAAGGCGCGGATCGAGGAGTTCAACGCGCTCGCCGGGCACGAGCACGTGCACAAGGGCATGACCTCCCGCGACCTCACCGAGAATGTGGAGCAGCTGCAGATCCGGCTCTCGCTGCAGCACGTGTACCGCCACGGCGTGGCCATCGCGGCGCGGCTGGCCGAGCGCGCTGCCCAGTACCAGACCCTGGTGATGGCGGGCCGCTCGCACAACGTGGCCGCGCAGGCCACCACCCTCGGCAAGCGATTCGCTTCCGCCGCAGACGAATTGCTCATCGCGCTGACCCGGCTGCGGGAGCTCATCGACCGCTACCCGCTGCGCGGCATCAAGGGCCCGATGGGCACCGCCCAGGACATGCTGGACCTGCTCGGCGGAGACCCGGCCAAGCTGGCGCAGCTGGAGCAGAAGGTGTCCAAGCACCTGGGCTTCGCGAACGTCTTCACCAGCGTCGGCCAGATCTACCCGCGCTCGCTGGACCACGACGTGATCTCCGCGCTGGTGCAGGTGGGCGCGGGCCCGTCCTCGTTCGCGCACACCATTCGCCTGATGGCGGGCCACGAGCTGGTCACCGAGGGCTTCCAGCCCGGCCAGGTCGGCTCCTCGGCCATGCCGCACAAGATGAACACCCGCTCCTGCGAGCGCGTCAACGGCCTGCAGGTGGTGCTGCGCGGCTACGGCTCGATGGCCGCCGAACTGGCGGGCGCGCAGTGGAACGAGGGCGACGTGTTCTGCTCGGTGGTGCGCCGCGTCGCGCTGCCGGACGCCTTCTTCGCCATCGACGGCATGATGGAGACCTTCCTGACCGTGCTGGCCGAGTTCGGCGCCTACCCGGCCGTGGTGGACCGCGAGCTCAACCGCTACCTGCCGTTCCTGGCCACCACCCGCATCCTGATGGCGGCGGTGCGCGCGGGCGTGGGCCGCGAGACCGCGCACGAGGTCATCAAGGAGCACGCGGTGGCGGTGGCGCTGGCCATGCGTGAGCAGGGCCGCGAGCCCGATCTGCTGGACCGGCTGGCCGCCGACGACCGGATGCCGCTGGACCGGGCCGCCCTGGACGCGGCGCTGGCCGACCGGTCCGCCTTCATCGGTGCGGCCGAGGCGCAGGCCGCCGAGGTGATCGCCCAGGTGCAGAAGCTGGTGGACGCCGACCCAGAAGCGGCGCGCTACACCCCCTCGCCGATTCTGTAGGGGTACAACAACTCTCGCCCCCGGTTCCGGTATGGAGCCGGGGGCGAGCGCATGTCCGGGGTGGTCGGGGGATCCGTTTGCCCGGTGGTCGGGGGAGCCGAGGCGGGTGGCGGCACGCTCTCTAGGCTGCGGGCATGAATCCTTACACGATCTTCGCCGATATCGTCGCCGGCCGGGCCCCGTCCTCGACGGTGTACGAGGACGAGGATTGCCTGGCGTTCATGGACATTCGGCCGGTGACGCCGGGCCATGTGCTGGTGATTCCGAAGGTGCCGGCGCGGAGTCTGGCGGAGCTGGATCCGGCGATGGGCGGCAAGTTGTTCCAGGTGGGGCAGCGGATCGCGGCGGGTCTGCGGGAGTCCGAGGTGGGCTGCGACGGCGTGAATTTCTTCCTGGCCGACGGGGTGACGGCGGGTCAGGAGGTGTTCCACGTGCATCTGCACGTGATTCCGCGCACTCCGGGGGACGGTTTCGGGTTGCGGGCGCGCCCGACGTCCCCGGCGCGCGCGGACCTGGATTATCTGGCGGGATCTATCAAGGGGGCGCTGGCTCGAATCGCCGCGAGTTCATAGCGGCAGTGCATTACCATATCCGAACCGTCTGGTTTGCCAAGGACACGCCGTAACCGCATTCCCCGACGTCACGCGAGTTTCTCGAGTTACGTTGGATTGCGATTGTGGTGGGCTGATGGAGGTGGGGAATGCGCAGAAGAGCCGTTGCCGCAGCTGTTTTGGCAATTGCCGCAGGCTTGCTCTATCCGGCGGCCGCGCCACCGACCATCGCCCGCGCCGCCGAGGTGGTCCGGGTCGACGAGCTGAGTCCCACCCGTTCGGCGTTGTTCATCGACTCCGTGGCAATGGGTCGCACGATCCAGGTGCAGGTGCTGCATCCGGCCGGCGGCGGCGAGCGTCCCACCTACTACCTCCTCGACGGCCTCGATCCCGGCGCCGTCCAGAGCACCTGGACCAATGCCACCGACGCGGAGCCGTTCTTCCAGGGCAAGAACGTGAACGTGGTGCTGCCGATGGGCGGCCAGGCCAGCTACTACACCGACTGGGTGTCCGACGATCCGCGCTTCGGCCGCTACAAGTGGGAAACCTTTCTGACGCAGGAACTTCCGCCGATCATCGACGGGTATTTCGCCGGTAACGGCGTGAATGCCATCGGCGGCCTGTCCATGGGCGGGATCGCGGCGTTCGTGCTGGCGGTGCGGCATCCGGAGATGTATCGGGCGGTGGCGGGCTACAGCGCCTGCCCGGACACCACCATCGCGCAGGGCGCCATGATGTTCTCGGTGGCCAATCGCGGCGGGAATCCGCTGAACATGTGGGGCGCGCCGGGCGGTCCGGTCTGGACCGACCACAATCCGGCGGTGCTGACCGAGGCGTTGCGCGGCAAGACCATCTTCCTGTCCACCGGCACCGGCCTGCCCGGTCCGCACGAGCTGGAGATCAAGCCGCAGTTGCCGGAGAACATCTTCTTCGGCGGTCCCATCGAGTTCGGGGTGGACGCCTGTGTCACCGCGTTCGAACAGCGGTTGCGTTCGTTGAACATTCCGGCGCGGGTGGAACATTCACCGGTGGGCACGCATTCGTGGTCGTACTGGCAGGACACGCTGCACAATTCCTGGCCGACCATCAGCGGGGCGATAGGGGCCTGAACAATTTCCCTGCCCGGGATCGAACGGCGTTGTGCCCGGCTCGCTTCGAGCCGGGCACGGTCGAATCAGGCTCCGGGCCGGTTGAATTCGCCGTCCTTGGCGCCGGCGACGAAGGCCTCCCACTCGCCGGGAGTGAAGATCAGCACCGGGCCGTCCGGAGTCCGGGAATCCCGTAATCCGATGTTTCCGCTGGCCAGGAAGGCGATCTCGACGCCGTCGGTGGTGTCGTCCCCGCGCCGCCACACCACGTCGGCTTCGATCACGCGGTTCTTCGCTTCCACTGTCGCCTCCCCTGTGCGCAGACCAGCAGGACTGGTCGGTGATGTAGATCGCACTCATCATGCCAGTGTTTGTGAAGGGTTCGGATCGGATATTCCATCTTCTGTCAGCGGAAGGAGGTATGTGGTGCGCACGCCATGGTCCCCGCAACGCGCAGCCCCGGTCTCCGACAGCTGTGCGGTGGTTCCCGAGCGGTTCTCGGTGGAATTGGCCCACAGCATCCTGCGGATCCACCGAAGTTGCCCCACCGATCAATGCGCTCGCCGGAAGGCGGCCGTTTTCTACCTGTACGAGCAGCGCGTGACGGCCCTGCCGAGGCAGCGCCGCGCCCGTTGACCCCCACCGCGGGGGTTCCCCACTAAGTTGGTCCCATGGCTTTGGACAGTGGGAGCACGACGTCAATCAGCGGCGCGGTGGTGGCGCCGATCGCCAAGCGGGTGCCGACGGAGCGCGTGCACCACGGGGACGTCGTCATCGAAGAGTACGAGTGGCTGCGGGACAAGGAGAACCCCGAGGTCATCGCGTATCTGGAGGCGGAGAACGCCTACACCGAGGCGCAGACCGCCGAGCTGGGCCCGCTCCGGGAGAAGATCTTCGAGGAGATCAAGGGGCGGACCCAGGAGACCGACCTGTCGCTGCCCACCCGCATGGGCGACTACTGGTACTACTCGCGCACCTTCGAGGGCAAGCAGCACGGTGTGCACTGCCGCTGCCCGATCGCCGACTCGGACGACTGGACCCCGCCCAAGCTGGAGGCCGACGTCGAGATCCCGGGCGAGGAGATCGTGCTCGACTCCAACGAGCTGGCCGAGGGCCACGACTTCTTCGCGCTCGGCGCGTACTCGCTGAGCCACGCCGGTGACATGCTCGCCTACTCGGCCGACACCCTCGGCAACGAGCGGTACACGCTGCGCATCAAGAACCTGCGCACCGGTGAACTGCTGGCCGACGAGATCCCGAACATCGCGCCCGGCGCGACCTGGTCGCTGGACGGCACCCACGTCTTCTATCAGACCCTCGACGACTCCTGGCGGCCCGACAGCGTGTGGCGGCACCGGCTGGGCACCGAGCAGTCCGCCGACGTCCGGGTCTTCCACGAGCCGGACGAGAGCTTCTGGGTCAGCATCGGCGCCACCCGCTCGGAGCAGTTCCTGGTCATCATGACCGGATCCAAGATCACCACCGAGAACTGGATCCTGGAGGCGGACAACCCCGAGGGCGAGTTCCGGGTGCTCATCCCGCGCCGCGAGGGCGTGGAGTACTCGGCCGAGCACGCCGTCATCGGCGGCGAGGACAAGCTGCTCATCCTGCACAACGACGTGGTGGACGGCGCGAAGGCGGTCAACTTCGTGCTGGCCGAGGCCCCGCTGGCCGATCCGGCCGCCATGAAGATCCTGATTCCGCACCGCGACGACGTGCGGCTCGAGGACATCGACGCCTTCGCCGACAAGCTGGTGCTGAGCTACCGCCGCGAGGCGCTGCCCCGGGTCGCGGTGTGGCCGCTGACCGCCGACGGTTACGGCGAGCTGAAGGACATCGACTTCGACCTGGCCCTGTTCTCGGCCGGGCTGAGCGCGAACCCGGAGTGGGAGCAGCCCATGCTGCGCATCGGGCTCACCTCCTTCATCACCCCGACCCAGGTCTTCGACTACGTGCCCGAGACCGGTGAGCTGCTGCTGCGCAAGGAGCAGGTGGTGCTCGGCGGCTACGACGCCGACGAGTATGTGCAGCACCGGGATTGGGCGGTGGCAGCGGACGGCACCCGGGTGCCGATCTCGCTGGTGATGCGGAAGGACGCGGTCGCGGAGCCGAAGCCGTTGCTGCTCTACGGGTACGGCTCCTACGAAGCGGCCATCGACCCGTACTTCTCGGTGGCGCGGCTGTCGCTGCTGGACCGCGGCATGGTGTTCGCGGTGGCGCACGTGCGCGGCGGCGGTGAGATGGGCCGGCTCTGGTACGAGCACGGCAAGACCCTCACCAAGAAGAACACCTTCACCGACTTCGTCTCCGTCGCACGGCATCTGGTGGATTCCGGGGTGACCGCGCCGGACCGCATGGTGGCCGACGGCGGCAGTGCGGGCGGCCTGCTCATGGGCGCGGTGGCGAACCTCGCCCCCGAACTGTTCGCGGGCATCCTGTCCAACGTGCCGTTCGTGGACCCGCTGACCTCCATCCTCGACCCCTCCCTGCCGCTCACCGTCACCGAGTGGGACGAGTGGGGAAACCCGTTGGAGGACAAGGAAGTCTACGAGTACATGAAGTCCTACTCGCCGTACGAAAACGTCACGGCCCAGGACTACCCGGCGATCCTCGCCATCACCGGTCTCAACGACACCCGCGTGCTCTACGTCGAGCCCGCCAAGTGGGTGGCCAAGCTCCGCGCCACCAAGACCGGCGACTCGCAGCTGCTGCTGAAGACCGAGATGAGCGCCGGCCACGGCGGCGTCAGCGGCCGCTACGAGAAGTGGAAGGAAGTCGCCTTCGAGTTCGCCTGGGTGCTGGACACCGTGGGCGCGAGCGGCGCGTAGGTCACTTCTTCTTTTTCTTTCGCTTGGTCCTCGCGGCGGCCATCAGGTCCGCCGTGGGGACGGCGGGCTCGGCGCTGTGGGTGAAGCCGCCGGCCTCCTCGCGCGTGAGCGAGGTGCGCATCGGGTGCTTGTCGAGCACCTTCAGGCTGCGGGCCAGGTCCGCGAGCAGCAGGTCGGCCATGTCGTGGGTGAAGCCGTGGCGCAGCACCGCGCGCAGGATGGTCTCGTCCTGGCGGTCGGCGGGCAGGGGGTAGGCGGCGATCAGCCAGCCGCGGGTGCGCAGGCGATCGGACAGGTCGTAGAGGTTGAGCGTCGAGTCGCCCGCGACCTTCCAGGAGACGGCGGTGATGCCGCGGCGCGGGTCGGAGTCGTGGATGAGTTCGAACGGCCCGATCTCGGTGAGCCCCTTGGCCAGATGCTGCCCGGCGTTGTAGATGGCGGTCTGCACATTGTGGTAGCCGATGCGGCCGAGCCGGATGAAGTCGTAGTACTGGGTGACGGCCTGCCCGCCGGGGCGGGAGAAGTTCAGGTTGAAGGTGGGCATATTGCCGCCGAGGTAGTCGACGTTGAAGATGAGTTCCTCGGGCAGGTCCGCCTCGGTCCGCCAGATCGCCCAGCCCGCGCCCAGCGGCGCGAGTCCGGTCTTGTGGCCGGAGGCGTTGATGGACTTGACCCGGGGGAGCCGGAAATCCCAGCTGATCTCGGGTGCGCAGAAGGGGGCGAGGAAGCCGCCGCTGGCCGCGTCGACGTGGATCGGGATGTCGAGGCCGGTCTTCTCCTGTAGCGCGTCGAGCGCGTCGCTGATGCCCTCGACATCCTCGAACAGGCCGGTGAAGGTCTGGCCGAAGGTCGGCACCACCATGATGGTGTTCTCGTCGCAGTGGGCGGCGACGTCGTCGGGGTGCATGGTGTAGCGCTCGCCGCGCAACGGGACCTGCCGGATCTCCACGTCGAAGTAGCGGGCGAACTTCTCCCAGCACACCTGCACCGGACCGCACACGAAGTTGGGGAGGCCGGTGCCGCCGCGTTTGCGCCAGCGGAACTTGGCGGCCAGTCCGCCCAGCATGGCGGCCTCGCTGGACCCGGTGGTGGAGGTGCCGAGGGTGCCCATCGGGTCGGGGGAGTTCCACAGGTCGGCCAGCATGTGCACGCAGCGCTGCTCGAGTTCGGCGGTCTGGGGGTATTCGTCCTTGTCGACGATGTTCTTGTCCAGGCATTCGTTCATCAGCCGCCGGGCCTGGTCGTCGACCCAGGTGGTGCAGAAGGTGGCCAGGTTCATCCGGGAGACGCCGTCGAGCAGCAGTTCGTCGTGCACGATCTGGTAGGCGACCTGCGGGAACGTCTCGTGCTCGGGGAACCCGCGGTGTGGCGCGGCGCGTTTGATGCCGGGCATCGCGAAGACGTCGTCGGGTTCGAGAATGCCGGTCATGGGGCTCCGATCTCGCGCACGCAGAGGTTTGCCGCATCGATGGTAGCCAGCTCTGCTCATCGAAACTGGTTCTGCAAGCTACCGTTTCGTAATCGGTAGATAGTTGCTGAAAGGTTACTATTCAGCACGGTGGCGGGGAACGGTTCGGTGGAGTGACTGGAAAGGGGATTCCTGGCCGTGTGGTGCCAATTCGCCATGACGATCTTCTACTACCCGAGCCTGTTGGCTTATATGGCAAGCACTTCCTACCTGAAGAGTGTCGGCGACCTGAAGACTGGTGACACGGTCGATTCCGACGACCACCACTGACCACGCGAGGACGCCCATGACCAGTACCGTTGAAACCGAGGACGATTCGACGACGGCCGCTCTGCGCGCGGCCGTGAAGGAACTCATGCCGCGGGCGAAAAGCGATCTCGCCCAGCTCGTCTCGTTCAAGTCGGTGTACGACGCCCGGCAGTTCCCGATCGAGGAATGCGAGAAGACCGCGAAGTGGGTGGCCGACGCCTTCCGGGCGGAGGGCCTCACCGATGTCGGGCTGTACGAGACGCCCGACGGCAGCAAGGCCGTGGTCGCGCGCAGCGAGACCCCCGCGGGCGCGCCGACGATCATGCTGTACTGCCACTACGACGTGCAGCCGCCGCTCGACGACGCCGCCTGGCAGACCCCGGTCTGGCAGCTCACCGAGAAGAACGGCCGCTGGTACGGGCGCGGCGCCGCCGACTGCAAGGGCAATATCGTCATGCACCTGACCGCGCTGCGGGCGCTGCGCAAGGTGTACGGCGACGACTTCCCGGTCGGGCTGGTGCTGGTGTCGGAGGGCTCCGAGGAGCAGGGCACCGGCGGCCTGGAGGAGTTCGTGCCCGGCAATGCCGACCTGCTGCGCGCCGACACCCTGCTGATCTGCGACTGCGGCAACTTCGCAGTCGGCGTCCCCACCTTCACCCAGACCCTGCGCGGCAATGTGAACGTGGTCGTCACCGTCGAAACCCTGTCCGGCCCCATGCATTCCGGCATGTTCGGCGGTCCGGCCCCCGACGCGCTCGCGGCCATGATCCACCTGCTGGGCACGCTGCGCGACGCGGACGGCAACACCACCGTCGACGGCCTGCGCAACGACCAGGTGTGGGAGGGCCACGACTACCCGGAGGCCCAATTCCGTTCCGACGCCGATGTTCTCGACGGTGTCGACCTGCTCGGCAGCGGCAGGGTGGCCGACATGCTGTGGGCTCGACCGGCGCTGACCGTGCTCGGCATGGACGTCCCGGCCGTGGTCGGCTCCTCGGCGGCCATCCAGCCCAAGACCCGGGCGCGGCTCAACCTGCGGATCCCGCCGGGCACCAAGCCGGACGAGGCGCTGAAAGCTCTGACCGCACACCTGAAGTCGCACGCGCCGTGGCACGCGAAGGTGACCGTCGAGACCGAGGCCACCGGCTCGCCGTTCGTCGGCAGCACCGACGGCCCGGCGCGGCAAGCCATGTCGTCGGCCATGGAGGCCGCCTACGGCCGGCCCGCCACCACCGAGGGGCAGGGCGGCTCGATCCCGCTGTGCAATGTCTTCGCCGACACCTATCCGGAGGCCGAGATCATGCTCATGGGCGTCGAGGAACCCAAGTGCCTGATCCACGCGCCGAACGAGAGCGTCGATCCGACGGAGATCGAGAACATGGCCCTCGCCGAGGCGCTCTTCCTGGCTTCCTACCGATAGCGCGGGTCAGCGGTAATTTTTTCGCGTTCCGCCGTGCGGGTGCTCGAGTCGGTGAACACTGAACTGGTCATTTCGGTCAGAGAAGGGAAGGTTCGCCGACTCGAGGGAGCCAGCATGAAGCACGGCAGAACCCCGGCCACCACGGCCGCGTTTCTCACCACCGTCACACTGTCATCGCTGTTCATCACCTCCGGCACCACCACGGCCGCCCCGGAAGACGTCACCGTCACCGCGAGCCTGGCCGACAGAACCGCCTCGATCACACTCGACAACGGCAGCTTCGCCGTCGAGAACGGCACTCTGGTCATCCGCGAGCCGGGCGGGCGGGTCGTCCGCACCCTCGCGCTGTACTACAAGGTCGACGACCTCCGGTACCCGATCCGAGCCCTGGTCTCCGACCAGTCGGTCGAGCTGACCCCGGAATCCGATCCCGGCCAGGCCATCCTCGACCCCACCCCCGGCGCCCTGCCGCTGCCCGACACCCAGCAGCAGCAACAGGACAGGTTCGACACCACCGTCGCGCAGGGCGCGGCCATCGGCGCGCTCGCCGGCGGCATCCCGGGGGCGGCGGCGGGCTGTGCCCTCGGCGCGGGGCCAGGCGCGGGCGTCGGAGCCATCGCGGGCGGCGTGCTCGGGTTCATCGCGGGCATCATCGCGGCCGCGCTGCTGGCGCCGGTCATCGTCTCCGGTGAGATGGTGCTGGTGCCCGGATTCGCGGAGGCCGGCGCGGCGCTCGGCGTCGCGGGCGGCGCGATCACCGGCACCGTCGGCGGCTGCACCCTGGGCGCGGCCATCATCGGCGGCGCGAGTGCCCTGGTCGGCGCTCTGGTGGGCGCCGGGGTCGGCGCGGCGGTCGCGCAGTTCACCACGAATCCGCCTCCGCCGCAGTAGTTTCCATGAACTCGCGCCGCCGGGCGGTGGCCGCTCCCGCCCGGTGGCGCGGAATCAGAATTCGGCGTTGTCCTCGGGTTCCACGACCCGGAATTCGGTATTGGCCGGACCCATTTCGGCCAGCCGACCGAAATAGATGCCCTGTGCCGCGGGCTCGATGATCCCGTAGTGGATGGGGAAGGCGATGCGGGGATTTACCGCCCGCAGGTAATCGACGGCCTCGCTGATACGCATCCACGGTGCGACGGCGGGAATGGCGAGAACGCCGACGGGTGTCGGCGGAACCCACAGTGAATCACCGGGGTGGACGAGTTGAGATGGATCTTCCGCGGTGCCGAGTTGGAAGACAGTGTTGTCTATTACCGGGATCTCCGGGTGGATGACCGCGTGCCGGCCACCGCCGCCAGTAATTTGGACGTCACCGACTTTCAGTACATTTCCGGCATGAACCGCCTCCCAGGGCTCACCCCGCTGCAGCGCGGTCTGCGGGTCCGACAGGAGCCTGGCCTGCGGATTCGCCTCGATCAGGGCCCCGATCCGGTTCGAGTCGATGTGGTCGGGGTGCTGATGGGTGACCGCGATGGCGTCCAATCCGGTGATGCCCTCGAATCCGTGCGAGAAATTGCCCGGATCGAATAGGATCTTCGCGCCGTTCAGTTCCACCAGAATGCAGGAATGTCCGAAATGGGCTATGCGCATGGGACAACGGTAGCCCCGCAGCGGCCTGGCACGCTCCGTCAGTCGCCCCGGGTCGCGGCCGACCCCATTGTGGCGCAGGCCACGGACGGTCAGCCCCGGCGCGGCCCGCGCCGCCCCCGCCAACTACGCTGATCAGCGATACCCCCCGCTCGGCCCGGCATGCCCGGACCGAGCGCCGCCCCACCAGCTGAGGAGCAACGCGTGGCACGTGTCGTGGTCGAGGTGATGCCGAAGGCCGAGATCCTGGATCCGCAGGGACAGGCCATCGTCGGAGCGCTGGGGCGTCTCGGGCACCCCGGGATCTCGGATGTGCGGCAGGGCAAGCGATTCGAGCTGGACGTCGCCGACGACGTCAGCGACGCCGATCTCGAGCAGATCGCCGAAACGCTGCTGGCCAACGTCGTGATCGAGGACTGGAAGGTCGTCCGGCTGTGAGCGCCCGCATCGGTGTCATCACCTTCCCGGGCACGCTCGACGACGTCGACGCCGCCCGGGCCGTGAAACTGGCCGGATCCGAGCCCGTTTCGCTGTGGCACGCCGATGCCGACCTCAAGCAGGTCGACGCGGTCGTCGTGCCCGGCGGGTTCTCCTACGGCGACTACCTGCGCGCGGGCGCCATCGCCTCGATGGCCCCCGTCATGGGCGAGGTCATCAAGGCCGCCGAGCAGGGCATGCCGATCCTGGGCATCTGCAACGGCTTCCAGATCCTCTGCGAGGCGGGCCTGCTGCCGGGCGCGCTGACCCGCAACGAGGGCCTGCACTTCGTCTGCCGCGACCAGTGGCTGACCGTCGAGCAGACCGACACCGCCTGGACCACCCGCTACGAGCCGGGCGCCCAGATCCTCATCCCCGTCAAGAACGCCGAGGGCCGCTTCCAGGCGTCCGCCGAGGTGCTCGACGAGCTCGAGGGCGAGGGCCGCGTGGTCTTCCGCTACGCGGGCGGCAACCCCAACGGGTCGCAGCGCGACATCGCGGGCATCACCTCCGCGAACCGTCGCATCGTCGGCCTGATGCCGCACCCCGAGCACGCCACCGAGCCGCTCACCGGCCCCAGCGACGACGGCCTGGGCCTGTTCCTGTCCGTGCTGGACAGCCTGGTCTCCGCGTAATCACGCGAACAAACGAATAACTAGATCCCGTCGAGGATCTCGAAGTCGATACCGCCCGCCCTGGCCAGCCAGGTCGGGCGGATCGCTTGTCGGCCCTCGAATCCGAGCTCGCCCCACGGGGTTTCGATGACCGGACGGTCCGCGATCGCGGACTGGATCCGCCGCACGTCCAGGGAACCGGCCAGCTCCGCCATGCCGCGCAGGGTGTGGATGGCCTCGTAACTGGTGTTGCTGAAGTTCGTCAGGGAGGGCGCGAAGCCCCCGTGTAGTCGGCGGTAGCGGTTCTGCCGCTCCCGGTCGTGCGGGCCGTTCACGAAGAATCCGGACGGCACGAACAGATTGTGATTCGCGCCGCCGCCCGCGGCCAGCAGCACGTTCTCGTCCACCGCCGGGCTCACCCGGACCTGCTGCGCGGTCCGGCCGGCGCGGGTGAACTGCACATTGAAGCGGGCCACGTCCGCGCCCACCAGCAGCACGATCACTCCGTCCGCCGAATCCAGTCGCGGATCGTCGAGGAAGTCCCGGAAATCGTGGGTGTTCATGGGCACGAACACCTCCAGTGGGATCAGCTCCGGATCCGTGAGCGCGGCCCGCACCGCCGCCGCCGTGCGCCGCGGCCACACGTAGTCGTTGCCGATGATCGCCCAACGGCGCGCGTCGCAGGAGCGGCGCAGCCAGTCCAGGGCGGGCAGGATCTGATGCTGCGGGTCCGCGCCGATCATGAACAGGCCCGCGGGGGCCGATGCCGAGTCCATGCCCTCGTGATCGGTGGCGAACAGATAGGGCACCCGTCCCGCGGTCACCCGCTCCACCGCCCGCCGCACCGCCGAGGTGTGCCATCCCGTGACAGCCCGCACCAGGCCGGTGGCCAGCAGCGCGGACACCTCCGCCGCCACCACGGGCGGTTCCCGGCCGCCGTCTATGTGGGTGACGCGCAATTCTCTTCCGAGAATTCCGGTACCGGAGTTGATTTCTTCCAACGCCAGAGAAATGGCCGCCTCACAGGAAGGCCCGAAGATACCGCCGGGACCCTGCTGCGGAACTATGTTGATGATCTCGAAGACGTTCTCGGGATTCCCGTCGAACGGGGACATCGGTTACCCTTCCCCTCGTTCAAGCGGTTTTCTGACGGGCGGGAAATATGGCGACAATTCTAGGTGGATTTTCTACCTTGCATGGAGCCCTCCGGGCTGCCGAGCGGAGTTGGCTTCGTCACCTGGACGCCGCGCTGTGCGCGCGGCGGCTGACCGCCGACCAGTGGTGCATGCTCACCAATCTCTCCGCCGACATCGGCATCACCATGAGTGAACTGGCGTCGCGGGCCCAGCTGGCCCCGTCCTCGGCCACCCGGCACGCCGATCACCTGGCCGAGCGCGGACTCATCTTCCGGGTCGCCGCGGCCGACGACCGCCGCCGCATCCTCATCGGATTGAGCCGCCGCGGCGAGGAACTCGTCGCCGAGGTGCGCGCCGAGGAGGCCCGCGCCGAGGCCGAGATGCGCCGCAGTCTCGGCAACGACGACTACCTCGAGCTGGTCCGCCTGCTGGGCCGCGTCGCCGAAGCCCCGCTGCCCGGGTAGCTCCCGGCTGCCCGCCGTGGGCTCGGGTCGGCGGATAAGCTCGAGGCCATGCCTGTTGCCGAGACCACCGCGACCGCCGCCGGCCTGTGTGCGTTCATCGATGCCTCCCCGTCGCCGTTCCACGTTTGCCGCACTGTCGCAGCGGAACTCGACGACCACGGCTTCACCCGGCTCTCCGAATCGGCGCCCTGGCCTTCCGGCAGCGCGGGCCGCTACTACGTGGTGCGCGGCGGCTCCCTGGTCGCGTGGGCGGACGGCGGACCCGGCGCGCCCGCCGGGCAGGCCACGCCCTTCCGCGTGGTCGGCGCGCACACCGACAGCCCCAACCTGCGGGTGAAGCAGCACCCGGACACGGCCGTCGCGGGCTGGCAGATGGTCGGGCTGGAACCCTACGGCGGCGCCTGGCTCAACTCCTGGCTCGACCGCGACCTCGGCATCTCCGGGCGGATCTCGGTGCGCGACGGAAACCTGGTGCGGGAGCGGCTGATTCGCATCGACGAACCCCTCCTGCGGGTGCCGCAACTGGCCATCCACCTCTCCGACGACCGGCGCGGGGTGCAGCTGGATCCGCAGCGGCACGTGAACGCGGTGTGGGGGATCGGCGGCGAACCGCGCTCCTTCCTGGCGTTCGTCGCCGAACGCTCCGGCATCGAGCCCGAGGCGGTGCTCGGCTGGGAACTCATGACCCATGATCTGGCGCCGTCCACGCTGATCGGCCGCGACCGCGACCTGGTCAGCGCGCCCCGGCTCGACAATCAGGGCACCTGCTACGCCGGCCTGCGCGCCTTCCTGGCCGCCATCGCCGAACCCGGTGCGGCCGTGCCGGTGCTGGCCATGTTCGACCACGAGGAGGTCGGCAGCCAGTCCGATCGCGGCGCGCAGTCCGACCTGCTGCCCACCGTGCTGGAACGCATCGTGCTCACCCGCGGCGGCGGCCGCGCCGAATACCTGACGGCGCTGGCCGGTTCGATCTGCGCGTCCGGCGACATGGCGCACGCCACCCACCCCAACTACCCGGACCGGCACGAGCCCCTGCACCGCATCGAGGTGAACGGGGGACCGGTGCTCAAGGTCAACCAGAACCTGCGCTACGCCACCGACGCCACCGGCGCGGGCGCCTTCGCGCTGGCCTGCGCACAGGCCGATGTCCCGCTGCAGCGCTACGTGCACCGGGCCGACCTGCCGTGCGGCTCCACCATCGGGCCGATGACCGCGGCCCGCACCGGCATGCCCACCGTGGATGTCGGCGCGGCCCAGCTGGCCATGCACTCGGCGCGCGAAATGATGGGCGCGGCCGATGTGGCCGCCTACGCGGCGGCGCTCGCGGCGTTCCTGACGCCGGAAGCCGTCGGCTGATCCACCGTCCGAAACGAAGGGCCGCCCGCACAATTCGTGCGGGCGGCCCTTTCGTCGTTTCGGGGTACTAGGCCTTCGACAGTTCGGCGTCGGCCGCCGCGGCCTTCGGGTGATAGGTCAGCGCCGCCACCACGAACACGATCAGCGTGAACAGCACGTAGCTGTTGCCCACGATCTGCTGCCACCAGTTCCAGGTCAGCTCGCGGTCGTGGTCGTGCGGGAGCAGCCACATCGGGCCGATCGCGAACATCACCACGGCCGCGCCCACCGCGCCCAGGAACCACGGATTGCGGCGGCCGCGCGAGATCGCGTCGGCGGCCACGATCAGCGCGGGCGCGATCCACACCCAGTGATGCGACCAGGAGACCGGCGAGACCAGCAGCACCGCCGCGGCATTCACCATCAGCGCGGCCACATTCGAGCCCGCGTCCAGCAGCCGCTTCATCCACAGCGCGGCCAGGGCCACCGCGGCCACCGACAGCACCAGCCAGATCAGCGTGGACATCGAGGTCGAGTAGCCGAGCCGGAACACGAAGCCCTTGATCGACTGATTGCCCGCGTACCAGGGCGGGCCGATACGGCCGGTGTCGGCCAGCGTGTGGAACCAGTACTCCGGCGAATCGTGCGGGAACAGCACGAAACCGACCGCCACCGCGCCGATGGCGGACACGATGAGCGTGATCGCGCCCTTCCAGTCCTTGCGCAGCAGGAAGTAGAGGAGATAGCCGCCGGGGGTCAGCTTCACCGACACCGCGATGCCGATCAGCATGCCGCGCGGCCAGAAGGTCTTGCGCGCCAGGCAGTCCAGCGCCACCGCGGCCATCAGCACCAGGTTGATCTGGCCGAATCCATAGGTCTGGCGGATCGGTTCCAGCAGCTGCAACAGCGCGACCGCGCCGATCACGATCGCCACGCGGGTCTGCCAGGCCAGGGTCGGGCGGATCCGGTCCAGCACCACCCACAGGGTCACGCCCAGCGAGGCGATCGACACCGCCAATACCGCCCATTCGGCGACGGCCAGCGGCATCAGGGCCAGCGGCGCGAAGAACAACGCGGCCAGCGGGGGATAGGTGAACGGCAGTCCGAGTCCGTAGACCGGCGGCATCGGGCCGTACAGATCCTTGCCGTCGAGCCAGGCCCGCGCACCGTTGCGGTACACCTGCAGGTCGATGTATCCGTGCCAGAGCTTGGCCTGATAGCTGATGAAAGCGGACACCGCGAACAGTGCGACCGCGACGAGGAGCAGCTCTCCCTGCCGCCGAGTCAGCCCCGCAGGCGTGGTCACGGGTTGTTCGGTCGGATCCGCGACCCCGGATCGATCGTTCACCGCCACAGAGTAACGGGTGACCGCCCTCGCCCCGGGCGGCGGTCCAGGGCCGGGAAGTGGCGGTCATCACAGCGTGGCGGTGTTGTTCTCGTCCGCTGTAGTGACAACTGATTTCGCGCCGATGCGGGTAACTCCCTGGGCACGCCCAGAATCGGTCAGGAAATCGACCGCCGGTCCGCATGTGGGACCGGTTACGGCCCGTTCGCCGGGCGCTGAAGTCACGGGGAGGCGGAGGAGGCGGCGTCAAGCGCGGAAAACCCAGGCAATAGACTCGGTTCGTATCTCGCCGACATCCAGCAACGCGGGCATTCGCTTCCGACCTGCCCGGCCGAAAGGACTCTGGTATTCCCGTGACCAGCCACGTCGATACCGTCAGCAACGCCGCGGCCACCTCGGACCACCCGCAGCCCTACAAGGAACTCGGCCTCAAGGACGACGAGTACGCCCGGATCAAGGAGATCCTCGGGCGCCGTCCCACCGACGCCGAGCTCGCCATGTACTCGGTGATGTGGTCGGAGCACTGCTCCTACAAGTCCTCCAAGGTGCACCTGCGCTACTTCGGTGAGACCACCACCGACGAGATGAAGAAGTCGATGCTCGCCGGCATCGGCGAGAACGCCGGCGTGGTCGACATCGGCGACGGCTGGGCGGTCACCTTCAAGGTCGAATCGCACAACCACCCCTCCTACGTGGAGCCCTACCAGGGCGCGGCCACCGGCGTCGGCGGCATCGTGCGCGACATCATGGCCATGGGCGCGCGCCCGATCGCGGTGATGGACCAGCTGCGCTTCGGTGCGGCCGACCACCCCGACACCCGGCGCGTGGTCGACGGCGTCGTCCGCGGCGTCGGCGGCTACGGCAACTCGCTGGGCCTGCCGAACGTGGGCGGCGAGACCGTGTTCGACTCGTCCTACCAGGGCAACCCGCTCGTCAACGCGCTGTGCGCGGGCGTCATGCGGGTCGAGGACCTGCACCTGGCCTTCGCCTCCGGCCAGGGCAACAAGATCATCCTGTTCGGCGCGCGCACCGGCCTCGACGGCATCGGCGGCGTGTCCGTGCTCGCCTCGGACACCTTCTCCGGCGACGAATCCGGCTCCGGCCGCAAGAAGCTCCCCAGCGTCCAGGTCGGCGACCCGTTCGCCGAGAAGGTCCTCATCGAGTGCTGTCTCGAGCTGTACCACGCCGGACTCGTGGTCGGCATCCAGGACCTCGGCGGCGCCGGTCTGTCCTGCGCCACCTCCGAACTGGCCGCGGCCGGTGACGGCGGCATGCTGGTCGACCTGGACCAGGTCCCGCTGCGCGCCGCCGGCATGACCGCCGCCGAGATCCTGTCGAGCGAATCGCAGGAGCGCATGTGCGCGGTCGTCACCCCCGAGAACGTGGACGCCTTCATGGCCGTCTGCGCGAAGTGGGACGTCAACGCCAATGTCATCGGTGAGGTCACCGACGGCGACCGCCTGGTCATCACCTGGCACGGCGAGACCGTCGTCGACGTGCCGCCGCGCACCGTCGCCCACCAGGGCCCGGTCTACGAGCGCCCGGTGCAGCGGCCCGCGGATCAGGATGCGCTGAACGCGGATTCGGCCTCGCGCCTGAACCGCCCGCAGACCGGCGACGAACTGCGCGCCACCCTGATGAAGATGCTGGCCAGCCCGCAGCTGTGCTCGCGCAAGTGGATCACCGAGCAGTACGACCGCTACGTGCGCGGCAACACCGTGCTCGCCGAGCACGCCGACGCCGGCGTGGTCCGCATCGACGAGGAGTCCGGCCGCGGCATCGCCCTGGCCACCGACGCCTCCGGCCGCTACACCAAGCTGGACCCGTACACCGGCGCGCAGCTGGCGCTGGCCGAGGCCTTCCGCAATGTCGCCGTCACCGGCGCCGTCCCGAAGGCCGTCACCAACTGCCTCAACTTCGGTTCGCCGGAGGACCCGGGCGTCATGTGGCAGTTCCAGCAGGCCGTGCGCGGTCTCGCGGACGGCTGTGCGGCCCTGGGCATTCCGGTCACCGGCGGCAATGTGTCGTTCTACAACCAGACCGGCCAGACCGCCATCCTGCCGACCCCCGTGGTCGGCGTGCTCGGCGTCATCGACGATGTGCACCGCCGCATCCCGACCGGCCTGGGCACCGAGCCCGGCGAGACCCTGATCCTGCTCGGCGAGACCCACGACGAGCTCGACGGCTCCATCTGGGCGCAGGTCGAGCACGACCACCTCGGCGGCCTGCCCCCGAAGGTCGACTTCGCCCGCGAGCAGCTGATCTCCGAGATCCTGGTCTCCGGCTCCCGCGACGGCATGGTCTCCGCCGCCCACGACGTCTCCGAAGGCGGCCTGATCCAGACCGTCGTCGAGGCCGCCCTGGCCGGTGAAACCGCCTGCCGCATCATCCTTCCCGAGGGCGCCGACCCGTTCGTCACCCTCTTCTCCGAGTCCGCCGGCCGCGTCCTGGTCGCCGTCCCCCGCTCGGAGGAGACCCGCTTCACCAAGATGTGCGACGCCCGCGGCCTCCCCTGGGCCCGCATCGGCGTCGTCGACGACGGCTCCGACTCCGTCGAGGTCCAGGGTCTGTTCAAGGCCACCCTCGACGAGCTCCGCGCCGCCCACGAGGGCACCCTTCCCGCCCTCTTCGGCAACGCCGACCACTGAGTCGACAGTGACGACGAGAGCCCGCCGGATGCTTCCGGCGGGCTCTCGCCATATTTGCTTGCGGGACAGCTCGATCGAGTCGCCGCCGCGGCGCGGACCTAGTGGAACAGACTGCTCAGCAGCGGGCCGATCACCGGAATCGAGCTCGCGCTACCGGTTCCGGTCGTCGGCGGCGTCGTGGTCGGCGGAGTCGTCGGTGTGCAGCTCGCTCCGGCGGGAGCGCTCTGGACCACGTGGACGTTGGGGATCATGGAATCGATGATCGCGTTGGGGCCGAGCACCGAGTCGTAGGCGAATGCCCCGAGGCTGGTATCGCCCGCATAGGTGGGCGCCCAATTCACGGTCATGCCCTGGCCCGCCACATACGGCAGGGTGGCGATGGTGGTGGTCGTGCCCTGCGGGGCGGGCGCCCAGACGAACGTGATGCTCGAGTAGCCCGCGGCCTGGGCCATCAATGCCGTGGCATCGGTGGCGGACAGGCTGATCGTGTAGGTGGTGCCGACGCAGTAGGCCTGCGAGGCCTGCAGTTGCAGGGTGTTCACCACGCCCGCCGACGCGGTCGTCGCTGTCGCGACCGCGGCCGCCCCCACCGCTGCCATGGCAGCGAACCCGATGCTCGAACGGCCCAGGATCGACTTCTTCATGCTTTGTACTCCCCTAACCAAACCCCTTGGAGATCAAGGGGGACGGCCAGCGTATCCGCTCGGGGCGACAATCTAGTTGATCTTGAAAGGGTCGTGTTCGGCCATCAGTTTCTCCATCCGGGCCTCGTCGATGCGCTGGTGCACCTTCGACGATTCATGCTGGTCGCGAATGACTTTCGCGAGCGTGAAGCTGCTGCTGACCAGGAACAGCATGGCCATCAGGAGGAAGCCGCGCTGCCAGATGTCGAGGGGGAGGTAGGCGATGCCGATGATCAAGGCGCAGAAGCTGATTCCGAAGGCGATCGCGGCCTGCGCCAGAAACGCCGTGGTGGACTTGGTCTGTGCGCTGGGGTTGCTCATGAATCCGAGTGTGGCTGTCGCGCCGTCGAATCGACCGAGTACATCTACTCGAGCCGGGTCGGTAGAAGCCGTGTCCGACACGCCCGGGTGATGGCCCCTCTCACACGTGGGGCTCCCCGGATTCGGGCCGGTTGCGTCCATACTTGACGGGTGCTGGACTCCGCCGACGCCCTGACCCGGTTGCGCACACGCGCCGCCGTGGTCGCGCGACGGGCGGAGGACATCATCGACCTCAATCACACGGGGTTGGTGGTGGCGACCATCTTCTTCGCGTGGTCGGTGACGCCCTCGCTGGTGCCGCGAGATTGGTTGTTCCAGGGCCTGATCTCGGGGCTCAACGCCGCCATCGGGTACGGCGTCGGATGTGTTCTGCAATGGGCGTTCCTGCGGTGGGCGCGGCCACGAATTCCGGTCGAGACCCCGCCCGAATGGGTGCGCTACCTGGTGAAGGTCGCGGTGGTCGCGGCGTGCGCCCTGGTGGCCGCCTACATGCTGGTGCTGTCGGCGGACTGGCAGCGCGAGATCACCAGCCTCATGAACATGGAGGGCACCACCCGCGCCGCGTATCTGCGTACGGGTGGACTGAGCGTGGCGGTCGGCGCGCTCGTCGTCGCCGTCTACCGGACGCTGCGGGAGGCGGTGCGGTTCCTGGCTCGGCTGCTCAGCCGGTGGGTGAAGGTGCCGCCCGCGCTCGCGCCCGCCATCGGGGCGCTGCTGCTGACCGTGCTGATCGTGACCCTGTTCAACGGCGTCGCCACCCGGGCCTTCTTCGCGGTCGCCAACTCGGCGTTCAGTGTGCGCAATGACAAGATGAGCGACTTCGCGGTGCAGCCGGTGAAGCCGGAGCGTTCCGGGAGCCCGGCCTCACTGGCCAAGTGGGAGACGCTGGGGTCGGAGGGGCGGTGGTTCGTCTCACACGGACCCGATCCGGTATTGATCAGCGCCGTCACCGGAAAGCCCGCGCGCGAACCGATTCGGGTGTACGTGGGACTGAAATCGGCGACCCAGGACATGCGCGAGGAGGACATGGCCGTCGCCGAACTCGAGCGCACCGGGGCCTTCGACCGCAAGGTGCTGGTGCTGGCCACCACCACCGGGACCGGCTGGGTGAACGGGGAGGCGGCCGCCGCGCTCGAATACATGTGGGGCGGCGACACCGCGATCGTGGCCTCGCAGTACTCGTATCTGCCGAGCGTGCTGTCGTTCCTGGCGGACCGTGAGAAGGTCGCGGCCAACGGGCGCACCATGTTCGACGCGGTGTACCGGGCCTGGTCGCAACGGCCGGCCGACCATCGGCCCAAGCTGCTCGTGTACGGCGAGAGCCTCGGCTCGCAGGGCTCCGAGTCCGCCTTCGATGGGCTGGCCGATCTGCGCTCCAAGGTCGACGGCGCGCTGTGGGTGGGGCCGCCCAACTCGAATCGACTGTGGCGGCAGTTCGTTCAACGCCGCGACCTGGGCACCCGCGAAGTGGATCCGATCTACGCCGACGGGCTGGTGGTCCGGTTCGCCGCCACCGCCGAGGATTTGAACCGGCCCTCACCGGAGTGGCGCAAACCGCGCATCGCCTACCTGCAGCATCCGTCCGACCCCATCGTGTGGTGGTCGTCGGATCTCATCTTCTCCCAACCGGATTGGCTGTCCGAACCGCGCGGCGCGGACGTGTCCTCGCAGATGCGGTGGTGGCCGTTCGTCACCTTCTGGCAGGTCGTCGCCGACCTCACCAACGCCCAGGGCGTCAGCGACGGGCACGGCCACCGGTACGGCTCCCTGGTCCTCGACGGCTGGGCCGCCGTCGCCGCGCCGCCGGACTGGACGCCGGTCCTCGGGGAACGCATCCGCACCCAGATCGAGCTCGCGGAGGCGTACGAGCGGGCGGTCAAGTAGCGTGCGCGCCCGGGCTCACGCGCTGCTGCATCCGAAAGCCCTGGCCGCCATGGTGATACCGCTGGCCTGGAGCAACTACCTGCTCCCGGCCCTGCGCCTGGACCTGCGCGGCCGCACCGCCGCCAACACCGGCTACGCGCTCGCGTACACCCTCGTCTTTCGGGGAGACCCGAACTTCCTGTCCCGCCGCGGCATCCGGGCCGGTGCTGTCGCCGCGGCCACCGTGCTGTCCGGCTACGCTGCGGCCCTTGCCATTCCGGCCGCCCGCCGCCACCTCGCCGGACTGGCCGACCGCGGCCCCGGCGTCTCCACCCTGGAATGGACCGCCCTGCACATTCCCGGCGGCACCGTCCTGACCGAGGAACTCGCCTACCGCGCCACCCTGACGCCGCTGCTGGAACGCTCGGCGGGCGAGATCGGAACCGGTGTGGGCGCACTGGTTTTCGGCTTCTCCCACATCCAGCCCGCCCGCGCCGCCGCCGACCCGATCACCGGCACCGTCGCCCTCACCGCGGGGGCGGGGCTGGTGTTCGACCTGCTGCGCCGCCACACCGGCAGCGCCGCCGCCCCGGCCCTGCTGCATCTGGCCCTGAACGCGGGCGGAGCCCTCGCCCCTCGACTGGCCCGCCGCCTCGCGCAGTAGCCTCACGGCATGGCGCGACGAGGTGCGGTGGATCCGGCGGAGGTGCGAGCGGCGGTCGCCGCGGTGGGGGAGTGGCTGCGCGACGACTCCGCGCCCGTGCCCGCCCGCACCGAGATCGCGGCGGCCGTCCGCGGCACCGCCCGGGCGCTCGCGGCCGACGCCCCCGGTCACTCGGTCGAGGTGCGGGTTCCGCCCTTCGTCGCCGTCCAATGCATCGAGGGCCCCAGGCACACCCGCGGCAATCCGCCCAATGTTGTCGAAACAGATGCTCGGACTTGGCTGTTGCTGGCGACCGGTCTGCTCGACTTCACCGCCGCGGTGGAGTCGGCCGCCCTCACCGCCTCCGGGAGCCGCGCGGGCGAGGTCGCGCGCTGGCTGCCGGTCGTCCCGCTCTGACCGCTACGCCGCCGCGTCCGGCAGGGTCGCGGGCTTGCGTTCCAAGCCTTTCCGGTCGTAGAAGCGCGTGATGAACAGGCCGAACACCACGCCGATGGCCAGGCCCAGCAGCGCCATCCAGACGCCGCGGGTCAGGCCGGCCTGCCCGTCGCCGAAGAAGTAGAGGATCGAGCGGGTGCCCAGGAACACCTGGTGCATGGGCTCGAACTTCGCCAGCCAGCCGAAGTACTTCGGGGTCGCCTCGATCGGGATGGTGCCGCCCGAGGACGGCAGGCCGAGGATGATGAACACGATCAGGTTGATGATCAGGCCGGCGGTGCCGATCGCGGCCAGCGTCGAGGCGCAGGTGAAGCCGACGGCGGTGATCACCAGCGCGCCGTAGAGGAAGAGCAGGAGCGGTTTGTCGATCGGCATGCCGAGCAGCGACGCGATGCCCTCCAACGTCCCCGACACCACCACCGCCATCACCGCGATCGCCGACCACTTGATCAGCAGGGTGCGCACCCGGGAGATGGACGCGCGCGGATAGTGCACGTACCAGGGACCCCACTCGGTCGGCAGGAAGCCGAGGGCGGAGTCGATGAGCTGGTGGATGATCATCGCGCCGACCATGCCGACCAGCAGGAGCAGCAGGCTGTAGAAGAAGGCGGTGAGCCCCTCGCCGGAACCGCCCGGGAGCGGCCGGAACTGCTCGGTCACGATGTCCAGCGGCTGCGCCAGCACCAGCCGGGTGGCCGCGGACAGTTCGGTCGGGGGCGCGCCCGGCGGCGGAGTCAGCTGCTTGATGACCTGATCGGTCAGCTGCTTGCCGACCTCGGAGTTCACCTGGGTGAGAGCTTGCTCACCGAACTTCTGCACCACCGCGGTCGCGAACGCGCCGGTGCGCGGATTGGTCTGCAGCGTCAGCGCCGGCTTGGAGATCTCGCCCGGCACCACGCTGCCGACCCCGAGGATGCCGAGCCGTTTGGAGAAGTCGCTGGGAATGATGATGGTGCCGTACACCCGCGCCGACTGCATCTGCAGCTGCGCCTCGTTGATGCCGAGCACCCGCAGATCGATCTTGTCCGCCGGGACCGCCTTGGTGAGCCCGTCCGCGACCTGATCACCGAAGTTCACGTGCTGGACCTGATCGCCGGTCTTCAGGTCGTCGCCGACATCCTGGTTCACCAGAGCGATCGGGAAATCGTGCAGATTCTTCTCCGGGTCCACGACGTAGTCGAGATACATGACACCCAGCAGCGAGGCCAGCAGCGTGACCACCACGATCGGGAAAGCCCACCGGATCGGGCTCAGATGCCTGCGTCGTGGACCGGTTTCCGCGCGACCGGTGCTGTCGGTGCTCGCCACCGTCGCACGCTAACAGCAAACCGCCTGCCATCTCCGTTATCCCAACGGCGGGTTGCCTTGCGGTTACCCGTAGAATGGCTCTCGCCCCCAGCCCGCCGAACAGGGAGCAAACGGTGAATCTCCCCGCCTCCGCCACGACCGTTGATCAGGACGAGAACGAACCGCGCGAAGAGTGTGGTGTGTTCGGTGTCTGGGCACCGGGCGAAGATGTGGCAAAGCTCACGTATTACGGACTATACGCATTGCAGCATCGCGGGCAGGAGGCGGCGGGCATCGCGGTCGCCGACGGCTCGCAGGTGCTGGTATTCAAGGATCTCGGCCTGGTCAGTCAGGTCTTCGACGAACAAACCCTGGCCGCCATGCCCGGCCACGTGGCCGTCGGCCACTGTCGTTACTCCACAACCGGTTCCACCACCTGGGAGAACGCGCAGCCGATCTTCCGCACCACCGCGGTCGGAACCGGAATCGCGTTGGGCCACAACGGAAACCTGGTCAACACCGCCGAATTGAGCGCCCGCGCACGGGAACTCGGTCTGGTCACCGGCCGCCTGGCCGGCGGTATGGCCGCCACCTCCGACTCCGACGTGATGACCGCGCTGCTCGCGCACGCCGCCGCCGACAAGAGCATCGAGCAGGCCGCCATGGAGCTGCTGCCGACCCTGCAGGGCGCGTTCTGCCTCACCTTCATGGACGAGCACACCCTCTACGCCGCCCGCGACCCGCACGGGGTGCGCCCGCTGTGCCTGGGCCGCCTCGACCGCGGCTGGGTGGTCGCCAGTGAGACCGCCGCCCTCGACATCGTGGGCGCCTCGTTCGTCCGCGAGATCGAGCCGGGCGAACTGCTCGCCATCGACGCCGACGGCGTGCGCTCCCTGCGCTTCGCCAACCCCACCCCCAAGGGCTGCGTCTTCGAATTCGTGTACCTGGCCCGCCCCGACTCCACCATCTCGGGCCGTTCGGTGCACGCCACCCGCGTCGACATCGGCCGCCGCCTGGCCGCCGAACACCCCGTCGAGGCCGACCTGGTCATCCCGGTCCCGGAATCCGGCACCCCGGCCGCCGTCGGCTACGCGCAGGGCTCCGGCGTCCCCTACGGCCAGGGCCTGATGAAGAACGCCTACGTGGGCCGCACCTTCATCCAGCCCAGCCAGACCATCCGCCAGCTCGGAATCCGGTTGAAGCTCAACCCGCTTCGCGAGGTCATCCGCGGCAAGCGGCTCATCGTGGTCGACGACTCCATCGTGCGCGGCAACACCCAGCGGGCGTTGATCCGCATGCTGCGGGAGGCGGGCGCCTTGGAGATCCACGTCCGGATCGCCTCCCCGCCGGTCAAGTGGCCCTGCTTCTACGGCATCGACTTCGCCTCGCGCGCGGAGCTGATCGCCAACGGCGCGGGCCCCGACGGCATCGAGGGCGAGAGCCTCGACGACATGGTGGAGGGCGTGCGCCGCTCCATCGGCGCGGACAGCCTCGGCTACATCTCCCTCGACAGCATGGTCGCCGCCACCGAACAGCCGCGCTCGCGGCTGTGCTGCGCCTGCTTCGACGGCGAGTACCCGATCGCGCTGCCGGTGGAAACCGCCATCGGCAAGAACGTGCTCGAGGGCATGCTGTCCGGCACCACCGAAACCGAGCTGCTGGCCGACAACGCCAACGCCTCGGCGCTGAGTCGCCCCTAGCGCTCAGCGCTGAGTGGCCACCGCGCAAGCGGTCTCGGCGCCCGCTCGCGCAATCGCGAACGGGCGCCGTGGCTTTCCCGTGACTACCCGCCCGCACGCATAACGGGTGGACGGTCGCAACGCCGTGCGCCTCCGGTGCGCAACGGCGCTCCTGCTAGCGTGAGCAGGCATCTATCCGACGATTCGGCTTGGAGCTCTCCCCGACAATGACTGAACAGACCCCCAGTGGTGCCGGTGCCTCGTATGCGGCGGCCGGCGTCGATATCGAAGCCGGTGACCGCGCAGTCGAGCTGTTCGCGCCCCTGGCCAAGAAGGCCTCCCGCCCCGAAGTGCAGGGCGGTCTCGGCGGCTTCGCAGGACTGTTCGCACTGAAGGGCGGCTACAAGGAGCCCCTGCTCGCCGCCTCCACCGACGGCGTCGGCACCAAGATCGCGGTCGCGCAGGCGCTCGACAAGCACGACACCGTCGGCCTCGACCTGGTCGCCATGGTCGTCGACGACCTGGTGGTCTGCGGCGCCGAACCGCTGTTCCTGCAGGACTACATCGCGGTCGGCAAGGTGGTCCCGGAACGCGTCGCGCAGATCGTCTCCGGCATCGCCGAGGGCTGCGTCATCGCCGGCTGCGCCCTGCTCGGTGGCGAGACCGCCGAACACCCGGGCCTGATGGGCGTGGACGACTACGACCTGTCCGCCACCGGCGTGGGCGTTGTCGAAGCCGACGCCGTGCTCGGCCCGGACCGCGTCCGCCCCGGCGACGTCGTCATCGGCATGGGCTCCTCGGGCCTGCACTCCAACGGCTACTCGCTGGCCCGCAAGGTGCTGCTCGACATCGACCGCATGTCCCTCACCGGGCACGTCGAGGAATTCGGCCGCACCCTCGGCGAGGAACTGCTCGAGCCGACCAAGATCTACGCCAAGGACTGCCTGGCCCTGATCGCCGAGACCGACGTGCGCACCTTCTGCCACGTGACGGGCGGCGGCCTGGCCCAGAACCTGGCCCGCGTGCTTCCCGCCGGACTCGTCGCCGAGCTCGACCGCGGCACCTGGAACCCGGCCCCCGTCTTCAAGATGATCGCCCAGCGCGGCCGCGTCGAGCGCCTGGAGATGGAGAAGACCTTCAACATGGGCGTCGGCATGGTCGCCGTCGTCGCGCCCGAGGACGCCGACCGCGCGCTGGCCGTCCTCACCGCCCGCCACATCGACTGCTGGACCCTCGGCACGGTGAAGAAGGCCAAGGACGCCGACTCCGCCCGCGTCGCGCTGGTGGGCGACCACCCGCGCTTCTAGCAGACAGAGAACGGCCCCGGCACTCGCGAGAGTGCCGGGGCCGTTTGTCTTTTCGCCGGTAGGAAGGGGGACCGGCAGTAGTTGTTCGCCGCGGATGCTCAGCGAATGGCTCCGACCTCGGGGCATATCGACGTGCTAAAGGGGAAGGCCATAGTGGGCCTCCCCCTTACACGGCGAAAATCCGAGGTCAGCGACGCCAGTCGTCGTAGTCGTCTTCGTCCCAGCCCGCACGCGAGTCCTTCGCGTCGTGCTCGTCGGAAAGCACAGCACCACTCAGCTGCGTGTCGGAGGGACTCCCCGACAGTTCGCGCTGAAGGCTCGTGAAGTCGGTCGACGGTGAGCTGTACTTGAGCTCACGTGCAACCTTGGTCTGCTTTGCCTTAGCCCGGCCACGGCCCATGGCTGACCCCCTCGCGTCACTGCGGGGCGGCCTGGGGTGGGTTTGGCGGCCCCGTTCGAATTAATACTCTTCCTGACGAACACTTTAGCGTGTGTCAGGCGGTCGCGCTTCCAGGAGTGGGGGATAAACGTCCCGGGGCCGGGACCGGCGACGACCGGGCGATCCTGAAAACCCTGCCGACCGGCTACGACAGGACGCCGGGAATCGCTCGAATGATGCCGACGCGAGCTCCGCCGCCCAGCACCGCGGGCGTTGCCAGCTCAGCGTGCGCATCGGTCCACTCGACCCCCATACGCTGGAGAATGGCCAGCGTCAGCGGAAGCCGCGCGCGATCGGCGCCGTCATCGATCTTGTACGCGAAGGCCGAACCGTCCGGCAGCGCACCCGCGTGCACACCGTCCGCGCCGATCTTGCACACCAGTCCCGGCGTCGCGGACATAACGCGAAAATCGGGGCCGTCCGTGCCGGAAATCACTCGCGGATGGGTCCGGATCGCGTCCGCGACACGGCGTTCCGGCGCACCCTCGGGCGCGGTGGCGAACGCCGCGTAGGCGCGGGCCAGATTCACCAGCGACACCGGCACGATGGGCAGGCCGCACCCGTCGATACCGAGATCGGTTTCCGGCTCACCGGTCACCTCGGCCACGGTGTCCAGCACCGCCTGCTGCAACGGGTGCCCGACCTCGAGGTAGCCGCGGGTCGGCCAGTCGTTGATCGCGCAGGTGGCGAGCATGGCGGCATGTTTGCCGGAGCAGTTCATGAAGATCCGTCGAGCCGCCTTGTCGCGGTCGGCGCCGGCCAGCACGCGGGCCCGGGCCTGCTCCTCGAACGGCAGATCCGGCGGGCACTCCAGATCGTCCTCGGTGAAACCGAAGCGGTCGAGCAATCGCTGCACCAGCTCCACGTGATCCGGCTCGCCGAAATGCGAGGCGGTGGCGATGGCCAGCTCGGCGTCGTCGACCGGTTCGAAACCGTTGCGCAGCAGGGTGAGCGCCTGCAGCGGCTTGTTGGTGGAGCGCGGGAAGATCGGGCCGTGCACCGCACCCACCTCGACCAGCGGCTCACCGTCGGGGCGCAGCACCACCGCGGAACCGCGGTGCACGCACTCGCGGAAACCGGACCGCACCACCTCGACCAGATCGACGCTCATCGGTGCCCCTTCGCTGTCATCGGGCCGCCGCGGTGTGGCGGCGGCGGTGACGGTCGATCTGCATGCGGACGTCGTCGGAGATGGTGGGCTCGGCGGATTCCAGCAACTCCAGGCGCCCGGGGTCCGCGCCGGTGAACAGATCGCGGACGGTGACCCCGTGCTCGGGCACGTGCACCACCCGCACCTCGTCGCCCGCGCTGATCCCGCCCTCGGTCAGAACTCGCAGGTAAGCGCCCGTGTTCGCCTGTGCCGTAAAGCGTTTCACCCACTGCGGCTCACCGGCGCGCCACTGGAAGGTGGCGCACGGGACCCGCGGCGCGGACACCTCGAGCAGGGTGTCGCCGATGGCCCAGCGCTCACCGATCACCGCGTCACTCACGGGGAGCCCGGCGATGCGCAGGTTCTCGCCGAACCAGCCCGCCGCGAGGTCGCGGCCCAGTTCGGCGGACCAGCCCCGCGCGTCCTCCTCGGCGTAGGCGTAGACGGCCTGGTGGGTGCCGCCGTGATGCTTGGTGTCGCACACGTGGTCGCCGTCCAGGCCGAGGGCCCGGACCGGAACCCGGTGCGGCACCGGACGTTTGTCGATGGCGGTGCGGCCCACCTTCGAGGACTTGGCGGGCACCTCGAGTTCGGCGTGCACGACGCAGACGGCCAGCACCCGGCCGACGGGGGCGACGATCATCGGCCGCGCAGCTTCTCGACGGCGAGCCGCCCGGCCTGCGGTTCGTCGTGCGTGGGCATCGAATCCGCGTCGATGGCCGCCGCGCACGGGCCGGCCACCAGTTCGGTGTCCACCGGGATGGTGCGTTTGATCAAGGCCAGCGCGATCGGGCCGAGCTCGTAGTGGTCGATCACCGTGCCGAGCGTGCCGACCGCGCGGCCGCCCGCCGTCACCGGATCACCGGACGCCGGACGGGAATCCGCCGAGCCGTCCAGGTGCAGCAGCACCAGGTGCCGGGGCGGCTTGCCGAGATTGTGCACCCGCGCGACCGTCTCCTGGCCGCGGTAGCAGCCCTTGTTCAGGTGCACGGCGCCGTGTTCGGCGGGGCCGCCGATCCAGTTCACCTCGTGCGGGATGGTGCGGTCGTCGGTGTCCAGGCCCAGGCGGGGGCGCAGGGCGGCCACCCGCAGCGCCTCGAACGCCCACAGGCCCGCGGCCGCCGCGCCCGCGTCGCGCAGCTTGGTCCACCAGGCGGCGAGCTGGTCGCGGGGGACCAGCAGGTCGAAGGAGTCGGCGGTGGGCCAGGGCATGCGGCGCAGGAAGCCCCCGCCGGGCAGCGGGACCGCGCGGTAGGTGTCGGGCAGGGCGGGCACGCCCAGGGCGTCGACGAGGTCGGCCGCGGCCGGGCCCAGCAGGCTCAGGACCGCGTGGTCGTTGGCGTCGACGGGCTTGGCGTCGGCCCAGAACACCATCTTCTGCAGGAAGCTCAGCAGGTCGGGTCCGCGGGCGCCCTCGGTGTCGATCCACACCGTGCCGTCGAGTTCGGTGAGCACGAAGTGGTTCAGCACGCGGCCGTTGAGATCGAGGTCCAGGTTCTCCGCGGACTCTCCGTCACCGAGATTCGCGACGGCTTGGCTGGAGATGGTGTGCAGCCAGCTCAGCCGTTCCTTGCCGGTGATCGAGAGCACGAACCGGTGGGAGCGATCCACCACCGCGACCCGCTCCGCCGCCGCGCGCTGCTCCCCGAAGGGATCGCCGTAATGCCACGCGACCGAGGCATCCGGTGACTCCGGCAGACCCGCGACAGCCCCTGGAACCTGCAAGATCGGACTGGCAACCGAGGAGGACACGACTCCACCCTAGCGGCTCGCGGCGACAGGCCTCGGGCGCACGGCTCGGGAACGGGACCCGGACCGATGTCGTCCCGGAGACGCGCCGGTGGCGCATTTGGGCAGGTTTGAAACGCCAGCACCGCTTCCAGCAGGTCGTGGCAGGTGGCTTGACGGGCCGGGTGGCACAGTATGGCACCCAGGACCCGTCGACTCCCCTAGGCTCATCACATGGTGGAACGGGTTCTGGTGACACTCGACGGCGCGATCCGGGATCCGGACGCGCCGTTGTTGTATGCGGACGATATCGGTGCGTTGCGGGGCGACGGCGTCTTCGAGACGGTGCTGGTGCGCGACGGTGTGCCGTGCGCGCTGGAAATGCATCTGGCGCGGCTACGGCGTTCGGCGGAGGCGCTGGATCTGCCCGCGCCGGACCTCGAGGCATGGCGGTTCGCGGTCGAGTTGGCCGCCGAGGAATGGGGCAAGGACCGCGAGGGCACCCTGCGGATGGTCCTGACCCGCGGACGTGACAGCGATCACGGCGGAGCCGGCCGACGTCCGGCGAACAAGACCGGCGATCTGGCCGGAGCCGAACCCGCCACCACCGGTTACGTTTTCGTGGTCGGCGTCCCCGCGCGGGTGGAAAAGGCGCGCACCGAAGGCGTTTCGGTGATCACCCTCTCCAAGGGCATCTCCATCGACCTGGCGCAGAACGCGCCGTGGCTGCTGATGGGCGCGAAAACCCTGTCGTACGCGACGAATATGTCCGCGCTGCGCTTCGCCCAGCGGATGGGCGCCGACGACGTCATCTTCACCAGCACCGAGCACCGCGTCCTCGAGGGTCCGCGCTCGACCGTGGTCGTGCAGCGCGACAACCAGCTCATCACCCCGCCCGCCCGCAACGGCGTTCTGCCCGGCACCACCCAGCGGGCGCTGTTCACGCAGGCGGAGAAGGCGGGCTGGGAGTGCCGCTACGAGCCGCTGTTCACGGCCGACCTGATCACCGCCGACGCCGTGTGGATGCTGTCCTCGATCACTCTGGTCGCGCGGGTCAATTCGCTGGACGGACTGCGCATGTCGCCGCCGGAGAACGCGGCCGAGATCGTGGAGATGGTGAACCGCGGCATCGCGCTCCCCGGGAGCCTCGCCGACTGGTAGTCCCGATCACGTTCCAGCAAATATCGGGCTCACTGTGGCGAGGCATACGTTGATCCGCGCCTCCCGACGCGTAGTCTCTATTACTACGTCATGTCGTAGATCGGCAGGGAGGTCGGATGAGCGTCGTAGATCTGGCGCGCTGGCAGTTCGGAATTACCACCGTCTATCACTTCATCCTGGTGCCGCTCACCATCGGCCTCGCACCGCTCGTCGCGGGCATGCAGACCGCGTGGGTGATCACCGGTAAGGAGCACTGGCTCAGGCTCACAAAGTTTTTCGGCAAACTGTTCCTGATCAACTTCGCCCTCGGCGTCGCCACGGGCATCGTGCAGGAATTCCAGTTCGGCATGGGCTGGAGCGAATACTCCCGCTTCGTCGGCGACGTGTTCGGCGCCCCGCTGGCCATGGAGGCGCTGGTCGCCTTCTTCATGGAATCGACCTTCCTGGGCCTGTGGATCTTCGGCTGGACCCGGCTGCCGAAGAAGGTGCACCTGGCGTGCATCTGGCTGGTCGCCATCGGCACCAACGCCTCCGCCTACTTCATCATCGCCGCCAACTCGTTCATGCAGCACCCGGTCGGCGCGGAGTACAACCCGGAGACCGGTCGCGCCGAACTGCACAGCATCTGGGCGGTGCTCACCAACAACACCACCCTCGCCGCCTTCCCGCACGTCATCGCCGGAGCCTTCCTCACCGCGGGCACCTTCGTGGCGGGCATCGCCGGCTGGTGGATGGTGCGCAATGCCCGAAAAGCCAAGGCGGAAGGCAACGACGCGCTCCTCGAGGACGCCCGCACCATGTGGCGGCCGAGCGCGCGCATGGGCCTGTACGTCGTGCTCATCGCCGCGGTGGCGCTGATCTTCACCGGTGACATCCAGGGCAAGCTGATGTTCAAACAGCAGCCCATGAAGATGGCGTCCGCCGAATCGCTCTGCCACACCGAGACCGATCCGGACTTCTCCGTGCTGACCGTCGGCACCCACAACAACTGCGACAGCGTGGATCACCTCATCGAGGTGCCCTACGTGCTGCCGTGGCTGGCCACCGGCGAATTCACCGGCGTCACCCTGCAGGGCGTCAAGGACCTCCAGGTCGAGTACAACCAGAAGTTCGGCGTCGGCGACTACCGGCCCAACCTGTTCGTCACCTACTGGTCCTTCCGCGCCATGATCACCTGGATGGCCGGCTCGATCCTGTTGGCGCTGGCCGGATTCTGGGTCACCCGCCGCGGCCGGGTCCCGGACCAGACCTGGTTCAGCTGGCTGTCGCTGATCGCGATCGCCACCCCGTTCCTGGGCAATATCTCCGGCTGGATCTTCACCGAGATGGGCCGCCAGCCCTGGGTCGTCGCACCCAACCCGACCGGCGACCGGCACATCCGGATGACGGTGCAGCAGGGCGTCTCCGGGGTCTCGGCGGGCACGATCCTCACCTCGCTGATCGTGTTCACCGCGCTCTACGGACTGCTGGCCATCGGATGGTTCTATCTGATGCGCCGCTACGTGATCGCCGGACCCGAACAGGCATCCACCCCGGACACCCCGAAGATGACCGGGGAGCCCGTCGAGAAGCTTTCCTTCGCCTACTAGGAGCCGAGGATGAGTCTCCCTGAATTCTGGTTTCTGCTGATCGCGGTCCTGTTCACCGGCTACTTCGTGCTGGAGGGCTTCGACTTCGGCGTCGGCATGCTGATGCCGATCATCGGACGCGGCGACGAGCAGAAGAAGCGCACCGTGCTCAACACCATCGGACCGGTGTGGGACGGCAACGAGGTGTGGCTGCTCACCGGCGGCGGCGCCATGTTCGCCGCCTTCCCCGAGTGGTACGCCAGCCTGTTCTCCGGGTTCTACCTGGCGCTGCTGCTCATCCTGGTCGGGCTGATCGCGCGGGCCTGCGCCATCGAATGGCGCGGCAAGATCAATGACCCGCGCTGGCGCACCTGGTGCGACATCGGCATCGGCCTGGGCTCCTGGATCCCCGCACTGGCCTGGGGTCTGGCCTTCGCGAACATCGTGCACGGGGTGAAGCTCAACGAGCGCAAGCAGATCGAGGGCAACTTCTTCGACCTGCTCAACCCCTACGCCTTGCTCGGCGGGCTGACCACGCTGCTGCTGTTCATGCTGCACGGCGCGCTGTTCATCGCCCTCAAGACCGGCAACGAGGTCCGCGACGACGCGCAACGCATCATCCGCGTGCTGTTCGTGCCCACCGCCGTCGTGGTGGCCGCCTTCGGCGTCTGGACCCAGCTCGCCCACGGGCACGGCTGGACCTGGATTCCGCTGGCGCTGGCCGTGATCGGATTGCTGGTCGCGGGCTTCGCCGCGAGCCAGGGGCGCGACGGCTGGGCGTTCACCGGCACCGCGATCACCATCGCGGCCGCCACCGTGCTGCTGTTCGGGTCGCTGTTCCCGAATGTGCTGCCGTCCACCATCAACGACGCGTTCAGCCTCACCGTCGATGGCCGCGACGGCACCGTCGCCGCCTCCTCCACCCACTACACGCTGGTGGTGATGAGCTGGGTCGCGGTGGCGCTGGTCCCGGTCGTGCTGGTCTACCAGACCTGGACGTACTGGGTGTTCCGCAAGCGGCTCACCATGGAACAGATCCCGGCCCCGATCGGGCTGCCCATGGAATCCGCGAAGAGCTGAACCCGGGGCGCGCCGCCCCCGGAAGAACTTGGGCGGCGCGTCTTTTCGCAGAGGAGATCGACCATGGCACGACCGGTGGACCCGCGGCTGTGGCGGCACGCCCGCTCCGCGCGCCGGTATCTCGGACTCAGCGTGGGACTCTCGCTGATCACCACCGGATGCATCGTGATCGGGGCGCTCGCCCTGGCCCGGGTGCTCGCGGGGGTCGTCACCGAACCGGAACACCGCCGGATCGGGTCGTGGACGGTCGAATTGGCGGTGTTCGCGGCCGCCGTGCTGTGCCGGGCGGCCGCCACCTGGTGGCAGTCCCGGCTCGCGCACCGGGCCGGGGCGCAGGTCGTGGCCGAGCTCGAGACCGCCGCGCTGGCGGCCGGGGCCCAGCTCCCGCCGCGCGAACTGGAGAGCCGCCGTACCGAACTCGCGGTCGTGGTCGGCTCCGGGCTCAGCGGGCTGCGGGCCTACCTCGCGGGGTATCTGCCCGCCCTGATCCTGGCCGCCCTCGTGCCCCCGGTGGTGCTGGCCGTCATCGCCGTCCACGACTGGGTGTCCGGCGCGATCATCGCCGTCACGCTGCCGCTGATCCCGATCTTCATGATCCTCATCGGGCTGCTCACCCAGGGGAAGTCCGCGGACACCCTGGCCGCGACCACCCGGCTGTCGGATCAACTGCTGGACCTGTTCGCGGGCATGCCCACCCTGCGCGCCCTCGGCCGCGAGACGGCCAAGGGACCGGCGCCGCAGGATGATTCGGCCCGCAGCATGGCCGGACGCGTCCGCGAACTCGGCGACGCCCTGCATCGGCGCACCATGGCCGCGCTGCGTCTGGCCTTCCTGTCCTCGATGGTGCTGGAGATGCTCGCCACCCTGTGCGTGGCCCTGGTCGCCGTGTCCATCGGCATGCGACTGGTCTTCGGCCACATGGGCCTCTACGCCGGGCTGCTCGCCCTGATCCTCGCCCCCGAGGTGTACCTGCCGCTGCGCGCCGTCGGCGAACGCTTCCACGCCGCCCAGGACGGAATGGCCGCGGCCGAACGGGCTTTCGCCGTCCTCGAACCCGACGCCGACGCCGCGCCCGCGGCCCCCGCCGGAACCGTGCGTCGAAACCTGCTCGGCCACATCGAGATCCGGGACCTCGGCATCACCGCCCGCGACGGCAACGCGCCCGACGGCCTCACCGCCACCCTCCAGCCCGGCGAGGTCGCCGTCCTCACCGGCCCCAACGGCTGCGGCAAATCGACCGCCCTGCAAGCCGTCCTGGGCCTCCTCGCCCCCGGCACGGGCACGGTCACCGTCGACGGCACCCCCGTCCCCGAGCTGGACCCCGACGAATACTGGTCCTCCATCGCCTGGCTCCCGCAACGCCCGGTCCTGCTCCCCGGCACCCTGCGCGCCAACCTCGAACTCCTCGGACCCCCGTCCGGGGACGACCAGATCGACGCCGCCTGCGCCGCCACCGGTTTCGACGCCGTCCTCGACACCCTCCCGGACCGCTGGGACACCGTCGTCGGCGCGGGCGGCGTCGGCCTGTCCCTCGGCCAGCGGCAGCGCCTGGCCCTGACCCGTACCCTCGCGGCCCCCCGCTCGATCCTGCTCCTCGACGAACCCACCGCCCACCTCGACGACGCCGCCGAGGCCACGGTGCTCGCGGCCCTCACCGCCCGCGCCCGCGCCGGCGCCACCGTCGTCGTGGTCGCCCATCGGGCCTCGGTCCTCGCGGTCGCCGACCGCATCGTCGAAGTCCGCGCCAGGCGAACGACACTCGACGACCCGGAGGCGAGCGTCACCGGATCGGGCCGGGAGGTGTCGACGCGATGAGAGCGGTCATGGCCGACTTCCGGCGGATCCGGGAACTCCTCGAACTGTCGCGGGCGCGCATGGCGCTCTCGGTCGGCTGGGGCGTGCTCGCGCTCGGCAGCGGGCTCGGCCTGGCCGCGCTCGCGGCCTGGCTGATCGCCCGGGCCTGGCAGATGCCGCCGGTCCTGGACCTGAGCCTGGCCGTGGTGACCGTTCGGGCACTGGGCATCTCGCGAGGGTTGTGCCGGTATCTCGAGCGGCTCGCCACCCACGACGTCGCGCTGCGGGCCATGAGCACGGCACGGACCACCACCTATCGCACGCTGGCCGGCGCGAACATCTGGCGGCCGCGACGGACCGGCACGACCGGTGCCGCGAGTCTCGGAGCAGTGGACGAGGCGGGCGGTTCCACCGGTTCGCCCCGGACCGAAGCCGAGGCCCGGCACGGGGATCCGACCCAGTTGCGCCGGGGCGAACTGCTCGGGCGAGTGATGAGCGATATCGACGACCTCGGAGCCGTGGTGGTGCGGGCGTTCGTGCCGATCGCGGTGGCGGTGATCCTGTCCCTGCTCGCGGTCGGACTGCTGGCGAGCATCTCGGTGCCCGCGGCGGTGATTCTGGCGGTGGCGCTGGCGGTGTCGGGGATCGTCGCGCCCTGGCTGTCGGCGCGGGCGGCCGAAGAGGCCGAACTGGCGGTGCGGGCCGACCGCACCGAGTTCACCGCCGAGGCGCTCACCGTGCTGGATCACGCACCCGAATTGCGGGTCGCGGGACGGCTTTCCGAAGCGGTCGGCGCGGCCACCGCGGCGGGGCGGCGCGCGGTCGCGGCGGAGGACCGGGCGGCGGCGCACGGCGCCTGGGCGGCGGCGGTGCTGCCGCTGTCCATCGGGGCCAGCGTGCTGGGGGCGCTGCTCATCGGGATCGTGTTGTACGGCGGCGGATCTCCGGTGCCGACCGCCGGGTTCCAGACCGTCGCGCCCGGCGGCATCTCGCCGATGGCGTTCACGGTGCTCGTGCTGGTGCCGCTGTCGGCCTTCGAGGCGGTCGCGGTGCTGCCCGCCGCCGCGCAGGCGCTCACCACCGGCCGCGCCGCCCTGCGCCGCCTCGACGAGCTGGAAGCCGGAGACCCGGCTCGCCCCGAATCCGAGACTGCCGCACCGAAATTCCCGGCCCTGCCGCCGGGCCGCCGGATCGCGGTGACCGGGCCCAGCGGTGCGGGGAAGACGACCCTGCTCATGGCATGGGCGGGCCTGTTCGGCACACCCGAGCCCGGCGTCACCTTCTTCGCCGAGGACGCGCACCTGTTCGGCACCACCGTGCTGGAGAACCTGCGCGTCGCCCGCGGCGACATCACCGCCGCCGAGGCCGATGCCGCCCTGCGCGCGGTCGGTGCGGGGGAGTGGCTGGACTCACTGCCCGACGGCGTCGAGACCGATCTGGTCGGGGGAGCCGCCGCGGTCTCGGGCGGCCAGCGTCGCCGGATCCTGCTGGCCCGCGCCCTGCTCTCGCCCGCGCGGGTGCTGCTGCTCGACGAACCCACCGAACATCTGGAGGCGGAGGCCGGGGCCGACTTGCTGCGCCGCCTCCTGGACGAATCGAGCGGCCTGGTGGATCGCGACCGCAGGGTCGTGGTCGTCACCCACCAGCTGCCCTCGGACGCCAAGGCCGACACCATCGTTCGCGTCGAACCCGGCGGCGCGATCGACATCGGTCCCCGTATTCCCGAAACCACGGTCTGACCTGCCTTTTCGCAGTCCGCGAAAATACGTTGCCGCAACTGCCGGATCCGACTAATTTCGTCGGTACACAGGAAGGAGGTGGTTCGAGAATGATTTCTAGGACGCGTGAGGTGGCTGCCAGCTAGGCGCTACCGCTGCAATCGGATTCCGATCGCGCGAGCCCTCGCGAATCCACGGCAGTCACCCGGCCCCCGAGTTACGGTCCGTCCGACCGGACTTGCGTGAAGAACGTTGCATCCTTCCGCAGGTACAACTCGGGGGCCGTACCTATTCCGCCTCCCCGAGACTTCAGCGGGCGGCTGAGAGCCGTTGGCCCCGGCATTCCGTGCCTGCGCTGGGTGCCGAAACAATTTTGGGGGTACCCCAGGAGGTACCCCCATCGCAACGAAATCAGTTGTCTCGCGCCGAACGGCAGTTTCAGCCGATGTAGCGCTTGAGGCGGGCCGAGAGCCGCGGCTCCAGTGCGCCGTCGGCCGCGATGCGCTCCTCGACGTAGCCCAGGTCGCCGCCCTCGACGATGCCGTAGAGCCGCTTCGCGCCGCCCACCACGATGCCGGACTGGCTGCGGATCACCACGTCGGTGGCCAGCTCCCAGGACGACTGGGTCAGGGCCTGGCCGTAGAACAGCTCGACGATGCCGGTCGAGTGGGTGAGCAGCAGCTCCAGCACCTCGTCGTCGCCGTCGATGCCGACCCGCCAGAAACCGCTCTCACGCAGGTCCGGGCCGTCGTACTCGCCCTCGGTGGTCAGCTTCCAGGACCGGGCTTCCCAGGTCAGGTAGTCGCCGCCGTCGTGGGCGACGACGATCTGCTGACCGAAGCGGTAGTCGCCGGTCTCGGGGTCGTTGCCCTCGCCCTCACCGCGCCACACGCCGACCAGCGGCAGCAGCGCGAGCATGGACGAACTCAGATCGGGGCCCAGCCGCAGATTCGCGGTGTCCACGGGCAGCGGCAGATCGGGGAGCGTCGGAACGTTCAGCCCCCCGGTCGACTTGGCCCGCTCGACCGCCTCCGCGACCGCCTGGTCGCCGCTGCGGCGCGAACCGGCGGCGTCATCGGACGCCGAGCCGTTGGCCACTCCGTTTTCGGTGTTCTCGTGGGCCGGATCTGTCACGACTCGGTGAACAGCCGGTAGAGGACGTACAGACCGAACCAGGCGATCAGCACGGACACGAGTACCAGCAGAATTTCGAAGGTAAGCACCACGTCTCGGAGTCTAATCGCACCGCCGCGATCCGGTGAAAACGACCCCGGGAAAATCCCGCCGACAGACGAGAACGGCCCCGGGATCATGAATCCCGGGGCCGTTCTTGATGTTTCGCTTACTTGGCGACGGTGACGTCCACGTTGTGGATGCCGTTGCCCTCCGGCGACACCTCGGCGGTGCCGTTGCCGGACGCCGACAGCGCGCGCAGGGTCCACGAGCCCGGCGCGGCGAAGAAGCGGAAGTCGCCGGTGCCCGAGGCCACGACCTCGGCGGTGAAGTCGCCGTTGCCGTCCAGCAGGCGGACGAACGCGCCACCGACGGTCTGGCCGTCAGCGGTCAGGACGCGGCCGGTGATGACCGTCTCCTTCTCGACGTCGACGCCGGCCGGGATGGCCTGTCCCTGGGTAGGTGCTGCACACATATTGATTACGCTCCCAACTCGATCGGTACACCGACGAGGGAACCGTATTCGGTCCAGGACCCGTCGTAGTTCTTGACGTTCTGGTGGCCCAGCAGCTCCTGCAGCACGAACCAGGTGTGCGAGGAACGCTCACCGATGCGGCAGTAGGCGATGGTCAGCTTGTCGCCGTCCAGCCCGGCCTCCTTGTAGATCTCCGCCAGCTCGGCGTCGCTCTTGAAGGTGCCGTCCTCGTTCGCGGCCTTCGACCACGGCACGTTGATGGCGGTCGGGATGTGGCCCGGACGCTGCGACTGCTCCTGCGGCAGGTGCGCCGGAGCCAGGATCTTGCCCGAGAACTCGTCGGGCGAGCGCACGTCGACCAGGTTCTTGGCGCCGATGGCGTCGACGACCTCGTCACGGAAGGCGCGGATGGACAGGTCCTGGGCGGAGGCCTTGTAGTCGGTGGCCGGGCGCACCTTGACGTCCTTGACCAGCGGGCGGCCGTCCAGCTCCCACTTCTTGCGGCCACCGTCGAGCAGCTTCACGTCCTGGTGGCCGTAGAGCTTGAAGTACCAGTAGGCGTAGGCGGCGAACCAGTTGTTGTTGCCGCCGTACAGCACCACGGTGTCGTCGTTGGAGATACCGCGCTCGGACAGCAGTGCGGAGAACTGCTCCTGGTTCACGAAGTCGCGGCGGACCTGGTCCTGCAGGTCCTTCTTCCAGTCGAGACGCACGGCGCCCTCGATGTGCCCCAGGTCGTAGGCCGAGGTGTCCTCGTCCACCTCGACCAGGACGACGCCCGGGGTGTTCAGGTTCTCTTCGACCCAGTCTGCGGAGACCAGGACATCGGAGCGAGCCATGTTGTTCCTTTCGGTGCGGTGCCGTGTTCAGGCGTTGCGTTCGTGTGGCTGAGTAATAGGAATGGTCAGGGGCGGAGTCGGGCGACCAGCGGATAGATCTGGCAACCCAGGCAGATGCCGAACGCCGCGTTCAGGAAGGCCGCGAACAGTGCGAATCCGGCGAAGATCGAGCCCACCACCGTGCTGCCGGCGGCGAAGCCGATCACGCCCAGCGCCGCGAAGATCAGACCCACCAGCTGTGCGAACCGCAGCGGGGCAACGGGTTCCAGCTCGGTCGGCGCGCCGTTGCGCGGCGCGACCAGGGTGGCGTAGATCCGGCCGTACGGGCTGCGCTTGGGGCCGGTGGCCGCACCCAGGCCGAAGACCACGGCCTGCACGGCCAGCAGTACGGCGGCCACGGGGACCGAGACGGAAGCGAGAATCAGGACCAGGGCGAGCACTGCGGTGGTGATCCAGGCCGCGAACCGGGGACCCCGGACGTCGACCTGCTCCACGGGCGGTGCGCTCGTAATGGTGTTCGACATGGAAGGAAGTACTCCTGCGCTCGAGGATGTATTGGCCAGATCGCCGGAGGATCGACATGATCTCTCAACAGCGGGGGATACAACCGGTCGGCGACAGAGTTATAGAAAGGCCGACCGGCTAGCGGCACAGGCAGCAACAACCACCGAGCCGGCACAGGTCTACCGTGCGGCGTCGGGTGAGCATCAGCTCGCGGTTGGATTGCACGAGAGGGAGTTTACCCAATTTTCGGGGGAAATTGGACCCGGGGTCCGTAATGCTGGTCACTCATCGGACGCGGCGGCCGTCAAAGAGGCCATTGACGTGCGCAGATCCGCGGCCTTCGGAACGCCGGAGATCCGGAAGCGTTCCAATCCTCGAGAATCCAATCCGAAAGTGGTCGGCAGCGAGAGCACGTTCAGCTCCCGGGCGAGCTCCGCGAACTCGTCGATGTCGACCTCCAGATCCAGCGGCGGCAGCTCGGCGTCGGCCAGTTCGGCCACCACGCCCGCGACCACGCGCCGCACGGCCGCGCACGGGCCGCACCAGTCGGCGGAGAAGTGCAGGACGGTCGGGCGGCCCGCTGTCACCCCGGCCGCGGCCAGCAGGGCGGCCCGGTTGGATTCCGGTTCGAGCGGCCGCGGCGCGACGGCGAGCTCGCGCACCCGGCCCTCGTTGCGGCGCAGCAGCAGGCCGACGGCGACCGCCGCGACCAAGATGACCGCCAGGATTCCGAGGGCGATCATCTCTGTAGCCGATCCAGGTCGACGGTCACGGCGCGACCGGTGCCCTCCACCACGATCTGCCCGGCATTGGCCTCCACCGAGGTGGGCGCGATGCCGAACGGCATATTGCGGGTGTCGATGGTGTGGGTGAAGCGGGCCAGGATGGCGGGCTTGTCCTGTTCGGAGATGACGGTCCGATCCTGTTCGGGCAGTACCGAATCGGAGTCGGACTGCAGATCGCGCCCGGCGATCGATATCGCGGTGATGCGTACCTCGGCGCCCTCGAGTTTCAGTTCGGCCAGCACGTGGACCTTCTTCTTGGCGACCTTCTGCGCGGTGTCCGCGCGAGAATCGGTGACCGCGACGGTGTCGGCGTTCGGGCCGATCGGCACGGTGCCCTCCAGGATGATGATGCCCGTGGTGCTGGGACCGGTGCTGGCGGCATTGCCGGAGCCGTCGGACTTGTCGGTGGGCGGGCCGAAGACCTGGAGGTCCGGAATCTTGAACAGCCGGCCGAGCTCATTGGGTTCTATGCGCATGCGAGCCTGCACCTCGTCGACCGGGACCTGCGCCACCTCGCCGTCGATCAGCTGACGCATGGGCAGGCGGACGCCCTTCAGATTGGCCTCGACCATGATCTTGCCGGGGATGTCGGGGCGCATGGCCCGGGCGCGGATGTCCATATTGATGTACTCGCCGTCCAGGGACTGGACCACGAACGGGTGGCGCAGCGACTCGTGGAAGGTGATCTCCGGGTCGGCGCTCAGATCCGAACCGGTTCGCAGCAGCCGCGAGACGCGGTACTCGGAGTAGGCCGCGACCCCGAAATCGAGCAGCACGACCAGCCCTGCCAGGCAGAGCAATCCGATGAGCAGCCTCCGGAAACGCATAGCTGCACACTAATAGGGGGCCGTCGCCGATCCGCGTCGGATCCACCTACGGGAGTCCGCTCGGGAGGGGCGGACGCTGGTGATTCGCGCCGTCAACCCGCCCATGGCGGCAGCGGGGGGCAATTCCGAGACACCACAGGCTAATGTAGGCAGCGATTACCTGTGATGACCTGCATGAGGTAGTGGCCGACAGCGCGGTAGCCACACACATGCCAGATGGGATGGAGGGCCCCCATGGAGCTGCTCCTGCTGACCTCCGACCCCAACCCCGAGGCGGTGCTGCCGTCGCTGGCGTTGCTGCCGCATCACGTGCGGCCCGCTCCGACGGAGGTGGCGTCCCTGCTCGAGGCGGGATCCGCCGACGTGGCGCTGGTGGACGCGCGCACCGACCTGGCCGCCGCGCGCGGCTTGTGTCGTTTGCTGGGGAGCACCGGCTCGTCGGTGCCGGTGGTGGCCGTGCTGACCGAGGGCGGTCTGGTCGCGGTGAACGCCGACTGGGGCCTGGACGACATCCTGCTGCCCGGTACCGGGCCCGCCGAACTGGACGCCCGGCTGCGACTCCTGGTGGCGCGCAACGGCGGCGTGGCCAGCCCGGAGAACACCGGCAAGATCACCCTCGGTGAGCTGGTCATCGACGAGGGCACCTACACCGCGCGACTGCGCGGCCGCCCGCTGGACCTGACCTACAAGGAGTTCGAGCTCCTCAAGTACCTGGCGCAGCACGCCGGCCGGGTGTTCACCCGCGCCCAGCTGCTCCAGGAGGTCTGGGGCTACGACTTCTTCGGCGGCACCCGCACCGTGGACGTGCACGTGCGACGACTGCGCGCCAAGCTCGGTAGCGAGTACGAGTCGCTGATCGGCACCGTGCGCAATGTCGGCTACAAGGCGGTGCGCCCGGCGCGCACCCCGGGCAAGGGCGACGCGGTCACCTTCCCCGACTCCGACGGCACCGACGACTCCGAGCTGACCTCGGCGAACGGCGCGATCTGATGGCCTCCTGGACCGAACGGCCCGATTCCGAGACGGCCGGGCAGGTGCGGGCGTTGCTGGAGCGGGCCACCGCGGCCGACGGCGTGGCCCCGGTGTCGGAGCAGGCGGTGCTCTCGCTGGCCGGAACTGATTCGCCCGCAAGACATCTGGTGGACATCCGGGACGGCGTGGTCGTGGGGTACGCGAACCTCGTGCCGGCGCACGACGAGCACCCCTCGATGGCGGAGGTGGCGGTCGATCCTGCGGCCCGCGGCCACGGTATCGGCGCAGGTCTGGTGGCTGCCGCGCTGGCGGCCGGGGGTCCCGGCGCGCGCGTGTGGGCGCACGGTGATCTGCCGCCCGCGCGGGCGGTGGCGGCCCGACTGGGCTTGTCCGTTTCGCGTGAATTGTGGCAAATGCGAAGAGAACTGGCTAACTCTGAGCTACCCGAGCTGGCGGTACCCGCCGAACTCGAACTGCGCACCTACGCCGGGCCTTCCGACGACGCCGAACTGCTCCGCGTGAACGCCTCGGCCTTCTCCTGGCATCCCGAACAGGGCGGCTGGACCCAGCGCGATATCGACGCCCGCCGCGCCGAATCCTGGTTCGACCCGAAGGGTCTGTTCATCGCCGTGGATCCGGCCCACCCGGACCGCATCCTCGGATTCCACTGGACCAAGGTGCATTCCGACGAGACGCCGCCGATCGGCGAGGTCTACGTGGTCGGCATCGACCCCGACGCGCAGGGGCGCGGCCTCGGCCGGCTGCTCACGCTGGCGGGTCTGCACTATCTGAAGGACCGCGGCCTGGACGCCGTGCTGCTCTACACCGAGGGCGACAACACCGCGGCCGTGCACACCTACACCCGGCTCGGATTCACTCGATTCCACATCGACGTCGCCTACTCCAGCGTGTCGTAAATTACGCTCGGCAACGGTGCGGCTAATGTCACACGTGGTGCGCCGCAATCAGGGTGGGTTGTTCATCTGTCGTTCACCTGCCCTGGTCCAACTGTCTACCAGCCGCCCTTACGTTGCAAGTGGGCCGCAGACCGCTGCCCGGTGCGCTAGTTCGCAGCGAACAGCCGCCAAACGCGCCCGTCCGACCGTTGAGGGGTTGGACGTGCAAGTGATTCCCCCGGAGGAATTGGTGAATCTCAAGCGCAGCAGCGCCCTGCTCGGTGTGTTGGCCGCGGCCGGCGCCCTGACTCTGTCGGCTTGTGGCAGTGACAACAACGCCACCGGCGGCGGCGCCAAGATCGATGTCGCCTGTGGCGGCAAGACCTCGCTGAAGGCCAGTGGTTCCACCGCGCAGAAGAACGCGATGGACCGCTTCGTCGCCGCGTACCAGACCAACTGCTCGGGCGCGAAGCTCGACTACACCGGTTCGGGCTCGGGCGCCGGCGTCAACGAGTTCATCGGCAACCAGACCGATTTCGCGGGCTCCGACTCGCCGCTGAACGCCGAGAAGGGCGAGACCGACAAGGCCGCCGCTCGTTGCGCCAGCCCCGCCTGGAACCTGCCGGCCGTCTTCGGCCCGATCTCCGTGGCCTACAACCTGCCCGGCATCGAGGACCTGGTCCTGGACCCGCCGACCATCGCCAAGATCTTCTCCGGTGACATCACCGCGTGGAACGACCAGGCGATCCGGGCCCTGAACACCAACAAGGCCGACAAGCTGCCGTCGGACAAGATCGGCGTGATCTTCCGCTCCGACGAGTCGGGCACCACCGACAACTTCCAGAAGTACCTGACCACCGCCGGTGGCTACACCAAGGGCGCCGGCAAGGCGTTCAACGGTGGCGTCGGCGAGGGCGCCAAGGGCTCGGACGGCACCTCGGCCGCGGTCGCGAACACCAAGTTCACCATCACCTACACCGAGTGGTCCTTCGCCAAGGCGCAGAAGCTGTCCTCGGTGCGCGTGCTGACCACCGCCACCTCCAACGACCCGAAGCCGGTCGAGCTGACCGCCGAGTCCGCGGGCAAGGCCGTCGACGCCGCCAAGATCAAGGGCGAGGGCAACGACCTGGTGCTGGACAACAGCTCGATCTACAAGCCCACCGCCGCGGGCGCGTACCCGATCATGCTGGCCACCTACGAGATCGTCTGCTCGAAGTACAGCGACGCCGACACCGCCAAGGCCGTCAAGGCGTTCCTGACCTCCGCGGTCGGCAACGGCCAGACCGGTCTCGCCGAGTCCGGCTACGTGCCGCTGCCGGACGCGTTCAAGACCAAGCTCACCACCGCGATCAACGCCATCTCCTGATCGCCTGATCGAAACACGATGACCGTGCACGACGACATTGCATCCGCGGGTCTGTCCGTTTCGACCGACCCGCGGGAAGACCGTGCCCAACTGCCGGGGGATACTGCGCTCATGCCGACCGAACCCAGCACCACCCCGGCCGCGGGGCGCGCACCCAAGAAGTTCGGCGCGGAGTTCGCTTTCCGCTCGGCGGCCACGGCCGCCGGCGGGATCATCGTCGCCGCCATCGCCCTGATCGCCCTGTTCCTGCTGATCCGGGCGTGGCCCTCGATCATGGCGAACAAGGCGAACTTCTTCACCACCACCGAGTTCAACGTCAAGGACGAGAACAACCTGCAGTTCGGCATCAAGGACCTGTTCATGGTCACGGTGCTGAGTTCGCTGTTCGCCCTTGCCATCGCGGTGCCGATCGGGGTGGGGATCGCGCTGTTCCTGACGCAGTATTCGCCGAAGGCGCTGGCGCGTCCGTTCTCGGTCATCGTGGATCTGCTGGCCGCGGTGCCGTCGATCGTGTTCGGTCTCTGGGGATTCCTGGTCGTGGCCCCCAAGCTGGGGCCCTTCCAGGACTTCCTGAACAAGCACCTGAGCTGGTTGTTCCTCTTCTCCGACGGCAATGTCAGCATTGCCGGCGGCGGCACCATCTTCACCGCGGGCGTGGTGCTCGCGGTGATGATCCTGCCGATCATCACCTCGGTCTCCCGGGAGGTGTTCGGCCTGACCCCGCGCTCGCACATCGAGGCGGCGCAGGCGCTGGGCGCCACCAAGTGGGAGGTCGTGCGCCTCACCGTGCTGCCCTTCGGCCGCTCCGGCGTGATCGCCGGTTCCATGCTGGGCCTGGGTCGCGCGCTCGGTGAGACCATCGCGGTCCTCATCGTGCTGCGCACCTCGACCAAGGCGGGCGGCTGGTCGCTGTTCGACGGCGGCTACACCTTCGCCTCGAAGATCGCCTCCGCGGCTTCGGAATTCAGCTCGAAGCTGCCGACCGGTGCCTACATCGCCGCCGGTTTCGTGTTGTTCGCACTGACGTTCGTCGTCAACGCACTGGCTCGGCTCGCCGCCGGCGGGAAGGTCAACGGATGACCACCACACTCGACAAGCCGATCAAGGCGCCGACCTTCCGGCATGTCAGCCCCGTTCGCCGGATCAAGAACAACGTCGCCACCGGTCTGGTCTGGTTGTGCTTCGGCCTCGCACTGGTGCCGCTGCTGTGGGTGCTGTTCGTGGTGCTGCAGAAGGGCGGGGCCATCGTGGCCTCGGTCGGCTGGTGGACCAAGTCGCAGAACGGCGTCCTGCCCGACCAGCGCACCGGCGGTGTCTATCACGCCATCTACGGCACCATCGTGCAGTCCGGTATCGCCGCGGTGATCGCGGTGCCGCTGGGCATCATGGCCGCGGTCTACCTGGTCGAGTACGGCCGGGGCTGGCTGGCCAAGACCACCACCTTCATGGTCGACATCCTCGCGGGTGTGCCCTCGATCGTGGCCGCGCTCTTCATCTTCGCGCTGTGGATCGCCACCTTCGGCAACCCGCAGAGCGCCTTCGCGGTGTCGCTGGCCCTGGTGCTGCTGATGCTGCCGGTGGTGGTGCGCAGCACCGAGGAAATGCTCAAGCTGGTTCCGGACGAACTGCGTGAGGCGTCCTACGCGCTCGGTATCCCGAAGTGGAAAACCATTGTGCGGATCGTCATTCCGACCGCCGCGCCCGGCATGATCTCCGGCATGCTGCTGGCCGTCGCCCGTGTCATGGGTGAGACCGCGCCGGTGCTGGTGCTGGTGGGTTACTCCAAGGCGATCAATTTCGATGTCTTCAACGGCAATATGGCCTCGCTTCCGCTGCTGATGTACCAGGAGCTGTCGAACCCCGAGCCCGCCGGCCGCGAGCGCATCTGGGGTGCCGCGCTGACCCTGATCCTGATCATCGCGCTGCTGTACCTCGCCGCCGCGGCGGTCAACAAGCTGCTCACGCGGAACCGATAGAAGGAAAGACTGATGGCCAAGCGAATTGACGTCAAAGACCTCAATATCTACTACGGCAAGTTCCACGCGGTCGCCAATGTCGGGCTGACGGTGTTGCCGCGCAGCGTGACCGCCTTCATCGGTCCGTCCGGTTGTGGCAAGTCGACCGTGCTCCGCGCGCTCAACCGCATGCACGAGGTGACCCCGGAGGCCCGCGTCGAGGGCGCGGTGCTGCTCGACGGCGAGGACATCTACGGCGCCACCGTCGACCCGGTCGGCGTGCGCCGCACCATCGGCATGGTGTTCCAGCGGCCGAACCCGTTCCCCACCATGTCGATTCGCGACAATGTGGTGGCCGGTCTGAAGCTGCAGGGCGTGCGCAACAAGGGTCAGCTGGACGAGGTGGCCGAGCAGTCGCTGCGCGGCGCCAATCTCTGGAACGAGGTCAAGGACCGCCTGGACAAGCCGGGCGGCGGCCTCTCCGGTGGCCAGCAGCAGCGTCTGTGCATCGCCCGCGCCATCGCGGTGTCGCCGGACGTGCTGCTCATGGACGAGCCGTGTTCGGCCCTGGACCCCATCTCCACGCTCGCGATCGAGGATCTGATCACCGAGCTGAAGAAGGAGTACACCATCGTCATCGTCACCCACAACATGCAGCAGGCCGCGCGTGTGAGTGACCAGACCGCCTTCTTCAACCTGGAGGCGCAGGGCAAGCCGGGCAAGCTCATCGAGATCGACGAGACCGAGAAGATCTTCTCGAACCCGTCGCAGAAGCAGACCGAGGACTACATCTCGGGTCGCTTCGGATAGTCACAGACCTTCCGGCGTCTGACGGCCCCTGCCCTTGCGGCAGGGGTCGTTTTCTATGCCCTGGGTGGTTGTGTGCAACCGCCAGTAACAGTTAGTCTGACGCTCGTTGGTAAACCGATTGGTTTAGTACAAGGAGGTGTCGGATGACCGTCTCAACGGCGAGCCCGAAATCCGGACGGGCCGCGGCGGACCTGCCGCAACGGGCGAAGATCGCGGCTCTGGTCGCCATCTGTCTCGCGGAACTGCTCGTGGTCCTGGACAACACACTGGTCAATGTGGCCCTGCCGTCCATGGCCGTGGAGCTGCGGGCCGATATGAGCGGCCTGCAATGGATCGTGGACGCGTTCACCCTGGCCTTCTCCGGCCTGCTGCTCGCCATGGGACACCTCGGCGACCGCTACGGGCGACGGCTGTTCATGATCATCGGACTGGGCGGCGTCGCGGTCATGTCCGCGGCGGGCGCGCTGTCCTCCGGCCTCGGCCAGGTCATCGCGGCCCGCGCCGGCATGGGCGTGTTCGCGGCCGTGGTCTTCCCGGCCACCCTGGCCCTGCTCACCAATATCTTCACCAAGTCCCGCGAACGCGCCGCCGCCATCGCGCTGTGGACGGCCATGGCCGGGATCGCCATCGCTCTCGGACCGACCGTGGGCGGCTGGCTGCTCGAGTACTTCTCCTGGCACTCGGTGTTCTGGATCAATGTTCCGGTGGCGCTGGTGGCCATCGGCGCGGTGCTGGCCGCCGTGCCGGAATCCCGTGCACCGCACGTGGATCGGCTCGACCGGGTCGGCATCCTGCTCTCCCTGGCCGGGGTGACCGCGCTGGTGTGGTCCATCATCGAGGCCCCCAAGCACGGCTGGTTCGCCACCGAAAGCCTTGCGGGCTACCTGCTCTCGGCCGCGCTGCTGGCCGCGTTCGTGGCCTGGGAACTACGCGTGCCCACGCCGGTGCTGAACATGCGCCTGTTCCGCAACCGCCGCTTCGCGCTGCCGTCGCTGGCCATCACCGTGTCCTACTTCTCGGCGTTCGGCTTCCTGTTCCTGATCACCCAGTACTTCCAGGGCGTGAAGGAGCTGTCGCCGCTCGAATTCGGCATCCACTCACTGCCTTTCGCGGTGGCGGTCGGCTTCGGCGCGCCCATCGCGACCCTGCTGGCGCAGCGGCTGGGCACCACGGCCATGGTGGTGTCGGGGCTGCTGATCCTGGCGGTGGCCATGTACATCGCGGGCCGGACCACCGTCGACACCCCGTATCTGGGACCGGTGGTGGTGTCCATGATCCTGATGGGCCTGGGATTCGCGGTGGTTCAGGGTCCGGCGACCGAATCCATCATGGGCGCGGTGCCTGTGGAGGAAGCCGGTGCGGGCTCGGCGGTCAACGACACCACGCGGGAGGTGGGCGGAGCGCTCGGGGTGGCCCTGCTGGGGTCGATCATGTCCTCGGTGTACGCCGACCGGATCGGCGGCCGGATCGCGGCGATTCCCGCGCAGATCATGAATCCGCAGCAGAAGGAGCTGGCGGGCAATACGCCGATCAGCATCCTGGAGATCGTGAAGGCCCCGGTGAATCCGCTTGTCGCACCGGCGAAAGCGGATCTGATTCACGCCATGAAGGTCGCGGCCATGCAGGGCGCCGAGGCCGCGTCGTACGTCGCGGTCGGCACCCTGGTCGTATGCGCGGTCATCGTGGCCGCGACCTTGCCCTGGCGTCCCGAACGGGGCCGTTCGGTCCTGATGGGCTGGCGTGAGTCCGACGAGGACTAGATCGATTCCTTCTCGGAATCCGGGTCGGGCGGCAGCACGCCGGTGACGAGGAAGACGACGCGGCGGCCGATCTCCACGGCGTGGTCTGCGAAGCGCTCGTAGTAGCGACCCAGCAGCGCCACGTCCACGGCCGCCGCGACGCCGAACTGCCAGTCGCGGTCCATGATCAGCGTGAACAGGTGCTTGCGCAGGTCGTCCATCGCCTCGTCGTCGTCGGTGAGCTTGGCGGCCCGCTCGGGATCGCGGGTCTCCAGCACCTCCTTGGCGGTGGCGCCCATCTTGACCGCGACGCGACCCATCTCGGCGAAGTAGCTGTTCACGGCCTCCGGCACGGCGTGGGCCGGGAAGCGGCGCCGGGTCATCTTGGCGACGTGCAGGGACAGCACGCCCATCCGGTTCACGTCGGAGACGATCTGGATGGCGCTGACGACCTGCCGCAAATCACCGGCGACCGGGGCCTGTAGCGCGAGCAGCGCGAAGGCCTTCTCCTCGGCCAGGGTGATCATCTCGGCGATCCGGTCGTACTCGCTGATCACCTGCTCCGCGAGCTCGAGATCGGCGGTGAGCAGGGACTCGGTGGCCCGCTCCATCGCCGATCCGGCGAGCCCGGCCATGCCGCCGAGCAGATCGGCGAGCTCGGCCATTTGTTCGTTGTAGATGACACGCATGAGTCAGACATTAGTGCGCGACCTTGACCAAGTCACCAACGGTGGGTTAAACGTAGGTTCCGGTCGGTTCCGGCAACGTCGCCGCAGCTCCGACCGGTCCGGGGGCCGGCCTACTTGCAGAGGTCGTCAGCGGCGTTCACATGCTCGAGGTCGGAGGGCAGTGTGACGGGAGCCGCACTGGGCCCGCCCGCGTCGCTCGGCGTGTCGGGCAGGGTCTGCCCGAAGGCGGTCGGGGTCTTCACGGTGCCCGAGAAATCGGACCCCACCACGACCTCGACGATGCTGCCCAGCCCGCTCGCGGGTTCCAGGATCGAGCCCGGAATCGCGCTGGCCACGGTTCCGGCGTCGGCCTCGTGGCCGCTGGAGTAGCGGACCTTGGTCTTGGCGGAGACGCCGTCGGCGTAATTGCCGGTGCTGTAGATCTGGAAGCCCTGCGCGGCCAGCTTGGTCGCGGTGGTGCCCGCGATGCCGCCCTGGCCGGAACCGTTGGACACCTGCACCGAGACCGTCTGCGGATCCACCGCGGCCGGTTTGGGTTTGGCGACGGGCACGCCGGCGGGGGCCGCCGGGGGCTCGGACTTCTTCTCACCGGGCAGCGGCTGGTCGTCGATGACCGCGCGGAAGATGGCCTTGATGTCCGACTCGCGCGGGATCTCGTTGCCGTACGACGTGGTGCCCGCGGTCGGGACGGTCAGGAAGGTGATGCTCCCGGCCTGCATCTTCTGCATGGAACGGCCCAGCGTGAGCAGGTCCTTGGTGGTGACGCTGTCCATGAACGAGTGCTTGGCGAAGGCGTTGATGAACCCGTCGAGCTTGGCCGGGTCGAACAGCACCTTGCTGGACAGCGCGCTGCGCAGCAGGGACGACAGGAAGCGCTGCTGCCGGTTGATCCGGTCGTAGTCGCTGCGTTCCTCGCCGTACACGTGGCGGGCGCGCACGTAGTCCAGCGCGGTGGAACCATTGACCGTCTGCTTGCCCGGGGTGGTGAGGACGGTGCCGAGGACCTCGTCGACCAGCGGCTTGGTGGTGCACACCTCGACGCCGCCGACCACGTCGACCATGGACTCGAATCCGGCGAAGTCGATGCCGACGAAGTGGTTGATCTTCAGGCCCGACATCTTGGTGATCACCTTGGTCAGGCACTTCGGCCCGCCCAGCGCGTAGGTGGCATTGAGCTTGTCGCCGTCGGCGGCCGGGAACTTCTGGCTGGAGTAGGTGGCCTTCTCGTTGTCCCAGCCCTCGCAGATCGGACGGGAGACGTCCAGGTCGCGGGGGAAGGACACCGCGACCACGCGGGACCGGTTGGCCGGGATGTTGACCAGCATGACCGTGTCCGAGCGCGCGCCCTCGGCGTCGTCCACACTGCCCGCGCCGAGCGTGCTGTTGGTGCCCGCCCGGGTGTCGGTGCCCACGATCAGGAAGTTCTCGTCGCCGTTCTGCCCGTCGGCGTCGACGACGTCGGTGCTGTTCGGATCGAGCGCGACGACCTGCTGGAAATTGCCGTCCTTGGCGCGCAGATAGCTCCAGCCGCCCGCGGTCACCAGCAGCGCGAGCACCGCGAACATCGCGGTGGCGCCGCGGGCCACCAGACCGGCGCGGCGGCTGCGGCGGCGTTGGGTGCTCGACACCCATTTGGCCGGCGCGGAACCCACGGAGGCGGGCAGCGCGGTGGTCGGATAGTCGGCGGGCGAGGCGACCCGGCGGCCCAGCAGGGCGCGGGCACGCGCGGCCGTGGTCGGGGCGGCGGCGGGGATGGCCTCGGTGACCGGGGGTAGTTCGTCGGTGACCAGATCGGCGGTCGGGTCGGTGCGGCGGACGGTCCGGCCGCTGCCGGTGCCCGGTGCGGCCGCCACCCGGCGGAGGTGGCTGTCGTCGCGCACGGTGCGCTGCGAACCCGTGCCGGGCTGGTTTCCGGCGGGCGGAGGCTGGGTGCCCGGTGCGGGCGGGGGAACCACGGGCCGGGCGCCGGCGGCGGGTGCGCCGTCCGGCGGGGGCACGGGTGCCGGTGCGGCCGGTTCTCGGTCGGCTGTGCCGTTGGTGGCCGCCGGTGCGTTCTGCTTGCCCGTGTCGGGGCGGGGACGGCGGCGCGTCTGGCGCTCGCTGTCCACCCGTTCGACCAGGTCCTGCACCGAGATGGGCGCGGCGGCGGAATCGGCGTCGTCGGTGTGCCGGGAGCGGCGGCCCGCGCGCGACAGATCGTCCCCGTCCTCGGAGTAGCGCTCCCAGGGGGCGCGACCTCCGGGCCGTGGCGTACGCCCGTACCGATCGTCACCCACCAACGAACCTCACTTTGCTCTTGATGCCGAGGGCCATGATAACGATTTCGCCACGGCGAACCACTCGAACATGTGTCCACCCAGGTAGATCCGTTTTTTCTGCTTTGTCGGAATGCTTCGACCGCTGGGACGAACGTTCCGCAAAGTGTGCCAGGGCCTGGGCCCAGCACCCGGGAGCTGGGCCGGACATTGACCGGATCGTGCCGGATCGCCGGCGGCGACAGGCGGCTGAACCAGGGCGGTCGCTAGCCGCCGGAGTGCATGACGTCGGCGGCGGTCGGGACGGTCGCGTCCTCTGGATCGTCGAGCCAGCCGTCGGGCAACGCGACCTTCGTCTGCGGGGAGCCCTGCCGTCCGCGCGGTCCGAGCGCGTCCTCCGGGAACGGCACGTCCGGATCCAGCTGCCCGACCAGATCCCCGATCTGAGCCAGGCTGGTCACGGTGGCGAACTGCCGCCGCAGCGCCGAGCCGACCGGGAAGCCCATCAGGTACCAGGCCATGTGCTTGCGAATATCGCGCATCGCCTTGTCCTCGCCGTCGTGCTCGGCGAGCAGAGCGGCGTGCCGGTAGAGGATCTCGCCGACCTTGCCGAGCGAGGGTCCGGCCGGAATGGGCTCGCCGCGCAGGGCCGCGCTGAGTTCTCCGAACAGCCACGGCCGTCCCAGGCAGCCGCGGCCCACCACGACGCCGTCGCAGCCGGTCTCGGCCATCATGCGCAGGGCGTCGTCGGCGCTGAAGATGTCGCCGTTGCCGAGCACCGGGATGGTGGTGACGGTCTCCTTGAGCCGCGCGATGGCCGACCAGTCGGCCTGCCCGGAGTAGAGCTGGGCGGCGGTGCGGGCGTGCAGCGAAACCATCGCCGCGCCTTCCTCTTCGGCGATCCGGCCGGTGTCGAGGTAGGTGGTGTGGTCGTCGTCGATGCCGATGCGGAATTTGAAGGTGACCGGCACTTCGCCTGCGGCCGAGACCATTTCGCGCACGATCTCGCGGAACAGCCGCCGCTTGTAGGGCAGGGCGGAGCCGCCGCCGAGGCGGGTGACCTTGCGGACCGGGCAGCCCAGGTTCATGTCGATGTGGTCGGCCCAGCCCTCGCCGACGATGATCCGCACGGCCTCGCCGAGGGTCTTGGGGTCGACGCCGTAGAGCTGCATGGAGCGCGGCGATTCGTCGGGGCCGAAGGCCATCATGTTGAGGGTCTTCTCGTTGCGCTCGACGATGGCGCGGGCGGTGATCATCTCGCACACGTACAGCGATGTGGCGCTGCCGAATTCGCGGCACAGGGTGCGGAAGGCGACATTGGTGATGCCCGCCATCGGGGCCAGCACGACCGGCGGATCGAGCGGGTAGGGCCCGATTCGCAACTCGGTCTTGGGGGCTTCGAGCGAGGCAGTCACGCCTCCCAGTCTCTCATCCGCGCCGTCGCGGCCAGAGCCGCCCGTCCACTCGAGTGCCCCCGGTCACAGCGTCAGCGGGCGGCGGGCCGGGTGCCGGGCTGGAACTTGAAGCTGATCGCCTCCATGACGGGCTTGCGCTGGGTCTTCTGGATCGCGGCGATTCGCCACTCGCCGTCGGTGTCGCGCACGACGGTGTAGGTGACGAGCTTGCCGAGCTTCTTGGGCTGCTTCTTGCCCACGTCTCCGGCGGATACGACGACGACGGTGTCGGCGCCGTAGCGGCGGATGTCGAGGGTCTCGCCCCACATGCGGGTGCCCTTCAGGAAGGAGTCGAACAGCGCCTGGTGGGCCCGGCCGATCTCCGCGCCGCCGTGGTAGACGGTCCCGGCGAAGGTGACGTCGGTGGCGTCGGCGGTGAAGCAGTGGCCGTACGCGGTGCCGTCGCCGTCGTTCCAGGCCGCGGCGACACGGTCGAGCAGGGCGTGGATGGCGTCGAAATCGGTGTTGCCGTTCATGGTTCAATCCCCTTCAGGTGTTTGCTGCTCCTGGAAAGTATCTTCTCATGAGAAGTATCTTCCTTCAAGAAGAGAATTGAATCGGAGGCGTCCCATGCTGTCGGACCCCGCACGGGCCAGTGCGATCTATCGCCGCTACCTCAGCGCCCTGGTGCTGCACGCCCAGGCCGGGGCGCGGGCCGTCGGACTCGGCGCGACCGACCTGTACGCCCTCAACATCCTCGACCTGAACGGCGCCATGACGCCGGGTGAGCTCGCCGCCCGCACCGGACTGACCACCGGGCCCACCACCCGCCTCATCGACCGCCTGGAGCAGGCGGGCCACGTGCGCCGCGTCCCCGACGCCGCCGACCGCCGCAAGGTCCTCATCGAACCGATCCCGAACCCCGGCGACCTCGAGCGGGTGCTCGCCCCCGCACGCCGCAAGGTCGGCGAGATCCTGCTTGGCTACACCCCTGAGCAGCAGGAGGTCCTGTTCGACTACTTCGAGCGCGCGGGCCTGGCGTTCCAGGAGGCGGTCGACGAGATCGACTGACCCGGAGACGACGACGGCCCCCCGGGATCGGAATCCCGAGGGGCCGTGCCGAATTCGAGCCGGATCAGGCGTTGGCCGAGGCCAGGTCCCGATCGCGCTTGGCGGCCTCGCGGGCCAGCATCTTGTCGCGCTGCTCCTCGAACTTCACGACGTCCTTGCCGAGCTGCTCGAGGAAGACGCCCAGACGCTCGCGGGTCTCCTCGCCGCGCGCGGTGAAGTCGGTGCGCTCGAAGATCTGCCACTTCTTGAGCACCGGGTTCACCACCTCTTCGAGGTGCTGGCGCAGGTCGTAGATGCCGTGCTTGGCCATCAGCACGCCGTTGCGGCGGAAGTTGGGCATGCCGGCGCCGGGCATCTGGAAGTTCTCCAGGATCATGGTGATCGCCTCGAGGGCCTGGTCCGGGCAGAGATCCAGGGCCGCGCCGCACATGTTGCGGTAGAAGATCATGTGCAGGTTCTCGTCGGCGGCGATGCGCTGCAGCATGCGGTCGGCGATCGGGTCGTCGCACACGCGGCCGGTGTTGCGGTGCGAGACGCGGGTGGCGAGTTCCTGGAAGGTCACGTACGCCACCGAGTGCAGGAAGCCGGCGCTGCCGGTCTGCTCCAGTTGCTCGGTGGGGGAGGCGAACCCGTTGGTCATGTGGATCATGCGGGCCTGCTCGAGGGCGACCGGGTCGACGCCGCGAGTGACGACCAGGTAGTCGCGCATCACGATGCCGTGGCGGTTCTCCTCGGCGGTCCAGCGGCCGACCCAGGTGCCCCAGGCGCCGTCCTGGGAGAAGTTCTCGGCGATCTCACGGTGGTAGGAGGGCAGGTTGTCCTCGGTGAGCAGGTTGGTGATCATGGCCGCCTTGGCCAGTTCACTCAGCTTCGACTGCGACGGATCCCAGTCGTCGCCGCCCATGGCCGCGAAGTTGCGGCCTTCGTCCCACGGCACGTAATCGTGCGGGTGCCATTCCTTGGCCAGGGAGAGGTGGCGATTGACGTTCTCCTCGGCAACCGGCTCCAACTCCGTCAGTAGCTCGAGTTGAGTCAGATCCTTTGCCATACATATGCCCTTCGTGTCATGCGTCGTGCTGTCGTACCCTCGCCGGCCTGCCGCCGCGGCCCATACCTTACGTGACCGTAGGGTGATGTGAAACTCATCTGTGCGCCATTGCGAGGTTGGTGAGGGATGTCATAAGAAGCGCGGCCCACAGCGTTAGGGGGTCTATCGCTGTGGGCCGCGCTTCGTTAGCCGTGCATCAGCAATGGCTGCGAGATCACTTCTTCCCGAGCAGACCGCCCAGCACGCTGCCGAGGACGCCACCGGCGTTCTGGCCCATGGCCTTGCCGAGGATATCGCCCAGCCCGCCCGCGCCGCCCTGGCCGCTGGTGGCCCCGCCGAGCAGGCTGCCGAGGATGTCGCCGAGGCCGCCGGCGCCGGCCGCGCTGGGCTGGGCGGCCGCTCCGCCGCCGAGCACCTTCTTGCCGAGGTAGGCCAGCACGATCGGCGCGAGCATCGGGAGCAGCTTGCCCATCAGGTCCTGGCTGATGTTGCTGCCGCCGACATTTCCGAGCGCGTTGATCACGGTGTTCTTCTCGGCGCCGAACGTCTGGTCGACGATCTGGCTGCCGTTGGAGACATCCACCTGACTCATGTCGACGCCGCCGTCCAGCAGACCGAGCGGCTGGTTGGCGACCTCGTTCTCCAGATTCAGACCGACCTCGGGGTTGCCGGCCTGTGCCTGGAAACCGCCGAGCAGGACGGGCACGGCCGCGTCGACCGCGGTCTTGGCGGTGGCCTCGTCGACGCCGAGCTGTTCGGCGATCTGGGCGATAGGAACTCGAGAGAGCAGGTCATCGAAGGAAGTCATGAACTCCGCCTGTGGTGATGGATTCCCGGGGAAAAGCCCTACCGGGGTCACGGTAGGTGAAAACCGGACAGATTGCCACAGATTCGCGGATGTGGCGAGGGCCCGGAACGGGTGTTCCGGGCCCTCGCACGGCTGTGCCCCCACCAGGGCTCGAACCTGGGACCTGCGGATTAAAAGTCCGTAGCTCTACCAACTGAGCTATAGGGGCGTGCGGGACGTCAGTTTAATGGGCGGGGCCCGCAAGTGTTAAACGAGTATCCGATTGTGCTCTGGCAGACGGTATTTGCGCAGGTCATGGTGGTGGCCTCGGGCGTGCGGCGGGTCGGGGAGGGGCGCTCGGACGGCGTGAGGGGCGTGACGGGTTGTGCCGATGGTGTGACCGGCCGTGCCTATCGCCGAGGCTCGGGGAGCCGCGGCGGCGCGGGGGAGGGACGATGTGGCGCTGTGAGGGTGCGGACCGGTCGGTGCGTCACCGCGACGGGGCAGAGCCGGGGTGCCACGGGGGTCGGCGCGGAGTGTGGGCGGGGTGAGGGGACGGTGTGGTCCCGTCGTGCCCGGACGCGTCCGGGCGACCCTTCGCGCTCTCGCGGGCTCGCGTCGATCCCGGGCTCGGGCGGCCCCGGCAATCGCCTTGCCACTCAGTTTGTTTCGTGGCCATGGAGTGTGAATATCATCCAATGGTGATGCGTGGCAAGCTTTTTGGGTGGGGGGAAGCGACCGGCCCGGTCCGGTCCGAGCGCGGGGGTGGCGGCTCGGCGGTACCGCGGGCCGGGCGGCGTCGGCGCGTGTTTCCATGATCACCGGTGCGAACTCCGATGAGATATGGGCGAATTCGTCGTTTCGAACCAATCGTCCATACGATTGCTGGGGAATTGCGGTTTTCGAAAGGAGGTGTGCTGGCTAACTGACTTTCCGGTACACGTCACGCTGGGTGCGCTTTCCGGGTACGGTGACCGACTGGTGAATTCCCGAGGAGCTGGGATTGCCCCGGCGGCACGGGATTCGGCCTATCGTTGATGTGCCCGAACGTGTCGCGACCGGCCCATCCGATCGCGGCTCCAACAGATGAAGCTGCGGGGAGGCGGACCAGGACGACGTGAACGCCCGGATACGCACCTCCGGGGCACACCGGGCGGGAAAACCTATACCAGTTGGTGTGTTTCAAGTTTCTCGCGCTTTTTCGTACCAAAAGTTTGGTAATTCCGGGCGTAGCCCGATTTGAAGTATTTGAAAGACACGTAACTTCGCGTCGAGGCCGTACCGCGGTCGGCGACGGTTAGCTAGCTTCGGAGGCGTTTCGAGCATGGCACGGCAGCAAGAGCGGGCCCGCCGGACACGCGCGGCGATCATCAGGTCCGCCGCCGTTGAGTTCGGGAAGAGCGGCTATGCCGCTGCATCGCTCAACCGCATATTGGAAGGTTCCCGGGCGACCAAGGGGGCCATGTACTTTCACTTCGACTCCAAGGAGGACTTGGCGCGCGCGGTGCTGGAAGCGGCGGTCGACCGCTACCGGGCATCGACCGAAAGGTGGCTCACCCGAACCGATCTCGGTCCACTCGACGTGCTGCACGGCATGATCGACGAGATCGCATTGCGGCTGGAGAACGACATCATCATCCAGGCCGAGTTCCGGCTCATCATCGAGCCGGAGTTCTATCGCGACATCCAGGCCGGCGGCGGCCGCATCCTCGGGCGCGCCATCCGGCAGCTCGCGGTCCGGGCCGCGGAGCACAAACAGCTGCGCCCGGATTCGGACCCGGACCGGTTCACCCGCACCCTGGCGGCGGCCCTCGCGGGCCAGCGCTACATCGCCGACGTGCTCACCGGTCCGGCCGATCTGCGAGCCCGGTTCGCCGAGGCGCTCGAGGTGATCGTCGACGCCACCGCGACACCGGAGTGGGCCGAGGAGTTCCGCCGCGTGGGCTGGCGGGTGTCAGCCCGGCTCGAAGATCTCAACTTGGGACTCTGACCAGCTGATTTGGGAATCACGCGGAGCCTGTCATAAGCTATCTCCGCTCCCAACGGAAGCCGTTGAGCAAACGGTCCGGAGAAATCCGGCGGGCCCCCTTCGTCTAGCGGCCTAGGACGCCGCCCTTTCAAGGCGGTAGCGCGGGTTCGAATCCCGTAGGGGGTACAACGATGGTGACATCGTTGTCGGAGCAAGTAGCAAGGCCCTGTGGCGCAGTTGGTTAGCGCGCCGCCCTGTCACGGCGGAGGTCGCGGGTTCGAGTCCCGTCAGGGTCGCAAGATCTTTTTGCGATAGCAAGAAGCGCACGAAGCTTGGCATTCGAATCGGGTGCCTTTCGGCCAGGTAGCTCAGTTGGTACGAGCGTCCGCCTGAAAAGCGGAAGGTCGCCGGTTCAATCCCGGCTCTGGCCACCAGCTCTGGAAGCCCCCGTCCATCGGACGGGGGCTTCCGGCGTTCCCGGGGTTCTTCGCGTGTTCTCACCTGAGGGGCTGATCTTGGTGGAATGCTGGATGGCATGGCCGAGGACAACCAGTGGTATTACTGCATCTCCCATCACAAGGCGGAGCAGGGGAAGTCCTGCTGGGTCGGTGACCGGATGGGCCCTTATCCGGATCAGGCGACAGCCGAGCGGGCGTTGGATATTGTGCGAGAGCGAAATCGGCGTGCCGACCAAGAGGACGACTGACGCCGGGGTGACGGGGGTGACGCGCCTACATGGTGCGATCACGAGGCACTCAGGTGGACCAGGTACGGTTTCGTAGCGAGAAGACGACCGATCGGGAGGGCGTACCTTGAAGGTCACCGTGGTGGTGCCGACCTACAACGAGCGGGAGAACCTGCCCGTTGCGGTGGAGCGGCTGACCGCACTGCCGGTGGAGGACCTGCATGTGCTGGTGGTGGACGACAATTCACCCGACGGCACCGGCGAGGTCGCGGACAAGCTGGCCGCCGATCTGCCGAACGTGGTCAGCGTGCTGCACCGGACGGAGAAGGACGGCCTGGGCCGCGCCTACATCGCCGGCATCACCAAGGCGCTCGACGACGGCGCCGACGTGGTGATCCAGATGGACGCCGACCTGTCGCACCCGGCCGAGGTCATTCCCGCCATGCTCGACAAGCTGAAGACCACCGACGCCGGCGTGGTGCTCGGATCCCGGTACGTCCCCGGCGGTTCCACCGCCGAGGAGTGGAAGTGGTACCGCAAGGCGCTCTCCGCCTGGGCCAACTTCTACGTCAACCTGATCCTGCGCCTGGGCGTGAAGGACGCCACGGCCGGGTTCAAGGCGTGGAAGGCCGACACGCTGCGCGCCATCGACGTGGCCTCGATCAAGTCGAACGGTTACTCGTTCCAGGTCGAGATGAACTACCGCACCGTCAAGAAGGGCATCTCCATCGCCGAGGTGCCGATCCGCTTCGAGGAGCGCACCAAGGGCGCCTCGAAGATGAGCCTCAAGGTGCAGCTCGAGTCCGCGGCCATGCCGTGGAAGCTGCTGTTCGGGCGGGCTGTCTAAGTTTCGGGCCAGTGGAGCAGGGTGTCGACGAACAACTGTCGGACCTGCTCCACTTCCGTATCCAGGCGGGCCGGGTCCCAGCCGCTGACATCGATCGGCGGTAGGACGTCCACGTCCACCACGCCCTTGCGGACGATCGCGGAGTTGCGCCAGGCGATCTCGCCCGCATTGCGGATCACGACGGGGATGATCGGCACGCCCGCCTGCATGGCGATGTGGAACGCGCCCTTCTTGAAGGCGCCGACCCGCGGGGTGAGCGAGCGGGTGCCCTCGGGGGCGATCACCACCGACAGTCCGCCGCGCAGCGTTTCGACCACAGGTTCCAGCGCGGCCTTCGCGGCCTTGGTGTCGGCGCGGTCGATGAAGGTGACCTCCACGAACCGCATGAGGGGCCCGAAGACCGGGTTCTTGGTGATCTCGCGTTTGGCGATGCCGGTGAATCCGGTACCCAGCACCTCGGCCAGCACCACGATGTCGAACTGGCTCTGGTGGTTGAAGATGAACACCGCCGGCCGGGGCGCGCGGGCATGTTCGGCGCCGGTCACCCGTACTTTGACCCGGGTGCCGCGCAGGGTCGAGTCGGCGGCGTGGGTCATCATCGAATCCGCCATCTGGCGGCGCTGTTTCGTGTGCGCCTTGGCGGCCACGCCGAACAGCGCGCCGCCCAGCAAACCCGTGAATCCGGCCAGGGTGCGGGCGTAGTCGGTGGCCTTGGGGGCCTGCCGGGGCCGGAAATGCAGAACCGGCCATTCCCTTTCGGCCGCCTCGAGCACGACCCGCGGGTCCGGGTTGACGGCCACCGGGTGCCCGGCGGTCTGGAGCAGCGGCAGGTCGGCGGCGCTGTCGGCGTAGGCCCAGCTGCGGGTGAGATCGATGTCGTGGGTGATGGCGAAGCGGCGCACGGCGTCGGCCTTGCCGTTGCGCCACAGCGTCTTTCCCTCCACGTGCCCGGTGAGCACGCCGTCCTGCACGGCCATGACGGTGCTCAGCACGTGCGGGATGCCGAGTTCGGCGGCGACTGGTTCCACCTGGTAGCGGCTGATCGAGCTGATCAGGACCAGGGTGTGCCCGGCGGCCTCGTGTTCGCGGACCAGCCGCCAGGCCTCGGGGTAGATGTGCCCGTACACATTGCGCGTGAACACCTGCCGTCCGAGGTCGATCAGGTCGGCTTCGGGTACCCCGGCCCAGTCGTACATGGCCGATTGCAGGAAGCGTTCGTATTCGCCTTCGCTGCGGGCGCCGCGGATGCTGCCGAGCAGGCTGGCGGTGAGTGCGCCGCGGGCGCTGCCGCGGCGCAGCAGGCGGCGGGCGAGCGGGGGCGGGTTGAAGCCGTGCACGACGGTGCCGCCGAAGTCGAAGACGGCGGCGACCTGCGGGCCCTGTGGTCCGGTGCGCACGGCTTCGAGGGCGGTGGCGAGATCCTGTGCGCCGATGGGCCGCTGGGTGACGCCGACGCCGGGCCGCAGGGTCGGGGTGGTGCGTCCCGCCGCGCGGCCCCGGACCCGGTGGGTCACAGCGCTTCCATCCGGTTGGAGGGGTCGAGGGTGGCGGCCCGGGTGATGCGCTGCCCGATGGCGCGCAGTTCGGCGGCGAGGGCGCTGCGCCGGGCGGCCAGGTCGGCCGGATCGCCGGCGGGGGTGAGCAAGCCGTGGTTGTCGGCGAGTTTGACCGCGCTGCCGAACAATTCCGAGGACACCGATTCGGGGCTGTGCAGCCGTTGTTGCAGCAGCATCTGTTTGCCGACCTGGAGGCATTCGTCGATGAGGGCCTTGCGGTCGACGGGGTCGACCGGGTCGCGGGCGGCGAGCCGTTCAGCCACCACCAGTTGCGCGTCGAAGAAGGAGCGCAGGACGCGGTGGGCCATCATGAAGCCGGAGTCGGCGAGCCGGGCCAGGATCTCGGAGCCGAGGGTGCCCGCGGCGGTGCGGTGATGCCATTCGGGGTCCACGCGCAGCATCTCCGCGGTGAGCTGGCTGGTGAATTCGGCTCGTTCGGGGAAGAAGAACTCGAACTTGAGCAGGTCGCGCAGCCGGTAGGCGGCGTCCCATCCGGCGCGCAGCTGGTCGCCTTCGGGGGCTTCGACGCCGGTGAGGACGGCGAGCTCGAGGATGGCGCGGTTGACGAACCAGTGCACGGCGCTGTTGCGGTAGAACGCGGCCTCCAGGTGCGCGCCCGCGTTGATGGCGTACACCGGTTCCAGTCCGGCCCGGTACACGGTGACGACGGTGGCGACGGCCAGCTGTTCGAGGACCACGGCGAGCCCGTGATCGTCGCGCAGCGTGTCGAGTTCGCCGGTCGGCAGGCCGCGGCTCTCGATGTAGCCGAGCACGGGGGCGATGGCGTTGCGGAGTTCGGGCCGGGTCAGCGCGCGTTCGTGGACGCCGAGCAGCACCAGGGTGGTGAGGGCGTTGACGGTGATCGGGGTGACCTCGTTGATGCCGACGGCGACCTCGAAGGCGAGCCGTTGCACGGCCAGCTGTTCGCGTTCGACGGCCTGCTCGGTGCCCGGATCCTGGTGTCCGGTCAGCGGATCCCCGTTGGCGGCCAGGCGGTCGCGGGCCGAGAGCGGGGTGCCGAAGCGCACGTACACGTGCCCGGCGGAGTGCTGCTGGTTGCGGACGTAGCGGGCCAGCCAGGTGAGGCCCTCGGGTTGTTTGCGGCCGCCGGTCTGTTCGTCGGCGATGGCCCCGATCTCGTTGAGTCGTTCGTAGGTGATGGAGACCGGCACCAGCATGACGTCGTCGATGCGTTTCGAACGCAGCGCCGCCGCAAGGTAGTTCAGCAGTCCGTAGCGCGGGGGCCGGAGTTTCCCGGTGCGGGTGCGCCCGCCCTCGAAGTACCACTCCAGGTTGAAGCGTTTGGTGAGCAGGTAGGCGAAGTACTCCTCGACGACGGCCTTGTAGACCTCGTCGTCGCCGAAACTGCGGCGGATGAACACGGTTCCGGTGCGCCGGGCGATGGGACCGATCGGCCAGAACTTGAGGTTGGCGCCGCCGACCACGTGGTTGGGCGGGAAGTCGTTGCGCGCCAGGATGTCCCCGAGCACGAAGGCGTCCACATAGGAGCGGTGCGAGGGCAGGAAGACCAGCGGATAGCGCCGGTTGAGCGAGCGCAACCGGTCGAGTCCGGTCTCGTCGGCGTCGACGTTCCAGGTGGAGGCGTGCACGGGCCGCATGGCCTGGGTGAACAGGTCGGAGACGAGGCGGCTCTGGGCGGCGACGAGTTCGCGCAGGCCTCGCTCGGCACGGCGGTAGACCTCGCGTGGGGGGAGTCCGGATTCCAGGGCGATGACGTCGAGTCGGCGCAGGAATTCGGGGGAGTCCAGGATCTCCTCGACCACCAGTCGCGGCACCTTGTACCGGTCGCCGATGACGGCACGCTCGGCGCGTTCCAGCGCGACGATGCCCGCGCGCACGATGGCCCGCCCGAAAGCGTCGGGCACGATGGCGGATCCGGGGTTGTTGGCGCGCAGCTCGCTGAGCCGGGCGGGCTGCCCGGTGAGGATCAGGTGCCGGTCGGGCGCCTTGCCGACGAGCCGCCGCTGCATGAGACGGTGCGGTTTGCGCGGGTTGGACAGGGACAGCAGGTCGCTGAAGGTGGTGCGGCGCACGCCGTCTCGTTCGGGTGGCAGCCACAGCACGCGGACCGGCACCACCAGCGGGTCGTCGGCGCGTCCGACGAGGCGGTCGGTGACGGCGGCGGGGTCGAGGTCGATCTGGGTGACGGGGGCGGAGGTGCCGAACTCCTGGGTGATGCCGCCTTCGGCGAGCCAGCCCCCGATGAGTTCGCGTTCCACCCGGGAGGCGGCGTCGACCAGGGCGACCACGGATTGCGGGGCGGTGAGCGCGGCTTCGGGGAGCCGGCTGTCGTGATCGAGCATCTTCGTTCCCTCCGCATGAGCCGCTGCGATCCATTGAAGCCCAAACCGGGGCGATGGGACGGGAGGTCGGGCAATTCACCGGTCCGACCCGGGGTTTCGCCGTGTTGCGCGGCGGTGGTGACGGACGTCGCGACGCGGGCCTCCCCGCAAAGGGAAAGGTAATGCTAACCTCACTCACGAGTTAGGTAAGCATAACCTTGGAGGTCTGGTGTCGGTCGCTGACGAACGGGTACGGCTCGAGGGGGAGCAGCGGTGGGGAGAGTACGTCACCGATCCGGTCGCGGCCGTCACCGCGCTGGCGGCGGCGGATCGCTTCGGTGAGTACGTGGTCTACGAACGGCCCGGCGAATGGGTCTTCGCCGCCGACCCGCTGGGCGGCGTCGAGCTGGACGCGGGCGAACTGCGGGTGAGCTGGGACGGACGGACCACCGCGGGACCGTGGTCGGGCAATCCGGCGCAGGCCCTGGACCGCGCGCTGGCCGGACTGCCCCTGGAGGGCCGCAACGCCTTCGGCTGGATCGGCTTCGAGTTCTGCGCCTGGTCGCTGGGCGCGACCGAGCACGTGCACCCGCGGGCCACCCTGGCGCACTTGATGATTCCGCGCATCGAGGTCCGCATCGACGCCACCGGCGTGCGGGTGTCGGGCGCGACGCCCGCCGAGACCGGCGACATCCACGAGCTGATCGCCGCCGCCCAGGACACCGCGCTGCCCGTCGCGCACCCCGTGGACGTCACCCCGGACCCGACCGGCTATCAGGACCGGGTCGCCGCGGGCGTGGCCGAGATCCGGGACGGCAAGTACCAGAAGGTGATTCTGTCCCGGAAGGTCGATCTGCCCTTCGCGGTCAACATCCCCGCCACCTACCGCCTGGGCCGTGCGAACAACACCCCGGCGCGCTCGTTCCTGCTGCGCCTGGGCGGCCTGGAAGCCGCGGGCTTCAGCCCGGAACTGGTCGCGGCCGTGGACCGCGACCGGGTGGTCACCACCGAGCCGCTGGCCGGGACCCGCGCCTTCGGCCGCGGCGACGACATCGATCTGGCCGCCCGCGCCGACCTGGTGCGCGACCCGAAGGAGATCGTCGAGCACGCCATCTCGGTGCAGACCTCCTTCGCCGAGATCGCCGCGGTCGCCGAGCCGGACACCACCGCGGTCTCCGACTTCATGGCCGTCCGCGAGCGCGGCAGCGTGCAGCACCTGGCCTCCACCGTGCGCGGACGGCTGGCCGCCGACCGCAGCCCGTGGGACGCGCTGGAGATGCTGTTCCCGTCCGTCACCGCCTCCGGCATCCCCAAGGCCGAGGGGGTGGACGCGGTGTTCCGTCTCGACCACGATCCGCGCGGCCTGTATTCCGGTGCGGTGGTGACGGTTTCCCCCGACGGCGCGCTGGAGGCGACGCTGGTGCTGCGCGCGGTCTACCAGTCGGGCGCCGGCGCGTGGCTGCGCGCGGGCGCGGGCGTGGTCGGGCAGTCGCGGCCGGAGCGGGAGTTCGAGGAGACCTGCGAGAAGCTGGGCAGCGTCGCGCCGTACGTGGTGCGAGCCTGATCCCGGAACCGGATATCCGAGATTCAGATCGGGAATTCGACATCCGTCAACCGCTCGGACAGCTCCCAGAGCTGCCGGGCGGTTTTCTCGTCGTGGGAGGCGGCATTCGAGCCGACCCGGGTCGGGTGGCCGCGCCAGTTGAATCGGTCCGGCCCGTAGTAGGCGCCGGGTTCGACGTCGGCGGTGGCCGCGTACAGGGTCGGCAGCGCGCCCATGGCGGCGTTCTGCGCGATCAGCCGGTTGCCGAGGCCGACCAGCTGTTCGAGCACGTTCTGGGTCTCGGAGCTGATCTCGGTGGCGGCGTAGCCGGGGTGCGCGGCGACCGCCAGCTTGGCCGATCCGGTGACCGTGAGCCGCCGCTGGAGTTCGTAGGTGAACAGCAGCGTGGCGAGCTTGGATTGCGCGTACGCGCCGAACCGGGAGTAGGCGCGCCGCTCCCAGTTCAGGTCCTCCAGGTCGATGCGCCCGATCAGGTGGGTGAGGCTGGAGGTGTTGACCACACGCTCCGAGATCCGGTCCAGCAGTAGGCCGGTCAGCGCGAAGTGGCCGAGATAGTTGGTGCCGATCTGCAATTCGAAGCCGTCGGCGGTGGCCCGCTGGGGCACCGCCATCACGCCCGCGTTGTTGATGAGCACGTCGGCCCGCTCGACGGTGTCGGCGAAGGCGCGCACGGAGGCCAGGTCGGCCAGATCGAGGGCGCGGATGTGCACGTCCCCGGGCATGGTGGCGGCCACCGTCCGCGCCTTGATCTCGTTGCGGCAGGCCATGATCACGCGCGCTCCGGCGGCGGCCAGGGCGCGCGCGGTGGCCTCGCCCAGGCCGCTGGTCGCTCCGGTGACGATGACGATCCGGCCACTCTGGTCAGGAATATCCGATTCGTTCCACCCACCCATAGGAGAACTCTATGACGGAACGGCTCTCAGCGCGCGGCGAGGGCCTTCTTGTCGATCTTGCCGACCGCCGTCACGGGCAGGGAATCGGTCTGCCGCAACACATCCGGGAGTTTGTAGGTGGCCAGGCCCCGCTCGGTGAGGAAGGTTTTGACGGCGGCCAGGGACGGCAGCTCACCCTCGGTCACCAGGAACACGCCGACCTTCTCACCCAGGGCCGCGTCGGGCAGGCCCACGGCGGCCGCGTGCCGGACACCCGGGTAGGCGAGCAGGTGCTCCTCGAGTTCGTCGCAGGAGATGTTCTCGCCGCCGCGGTTGATCACGTCCTTGATCCGGCCGGACACGATCAGGTGGCCGCTGGGCAGGCGGCGCACCAGGTCGCCGCTGCGGTAGAAGCCGTCGGGGGTGAAGGCGCGGGCATTGTGCTCGGGGGCGCGGTAGTAGCCGCGCAGCGTGTAGGGGCCGCGGGTGAGCAGTTCGCCCTCCTCGCCGTCGGCGACGTCCCGGCCGTGCTCGTCCACCACCCGCACCTCGTCGGCGGGCGCGAGCGGGCGGCCCTGGGTGGTGCACACCAGGTCGTCGGAATCCTCGGCGCGGGTGTAGTTGAGCAGGCCCTCGGCCATGCCGAACACCTGCTGCAGGCGGCAGTCCAGGGCGGGGGTGACCTCGCGGGCGTTCACCTCGGCCAGTTTCGCGCCGCCGACCTGGAGCAGCCGCAGCGAGGACAGGTCGGCGTCCTCCCATTCGACTGCCGCGCACCACAATTGGGCCAGCGGCGGCACCACGGCGGTGACGGTCACCCGGTGACGTTCGATGGCGGCGAACGCGCTCTCCGGGCTGGGGTCGGTGACGAAGGCCATGGCCCCGCCGGTGGCGACGGTGCCGAGCACGCCGGGGCAGGCGAGCGGGAAGTTGTGGGCGACGGGCAGGGTCGCGAGGTAGACGTCGTCGGGGCCGAGTTCGCAGACCGCGGCGCTGGCGGTGGCGTTGTAGACGTAGTCGTCGTGGGTGCGGGCGATCAGCTTGGGCAGCCCGGTGGTGCCGCCGGACACCAGCATGAGCGCGATGTCGGAGGCGTCCACCTCGGGCAGCGAATCACCGTCGGCGGGAATCGAATCCAGGTCGGTGAACGGCCCGGGATCGCCGAGGATCAGGATGTGGCGCAGGTCCGGGAGCTGTGGGCGGACCTCGGCGGCCAGGGCGCGGTAGTCGAAGTCGCCGAGCCGGTCGGCCGCGACGTAGGCGACCGCGCCGGAAAGCCGGGCCAGGTGCTCGATTTCGGCGCGGCGGTGCGCGGGCAGGGTGAGCACCGGGATGATCCCGGCGCGCAGCAGGCCGAACAGCAGCGGCAGGAACGCGGGGGTGTTGGGCAGCTGGACCACCACGCGGTCGCCGGACCGGATGCCGAGCTTCAGGAGGCCGTGCGCCATCCGGTCGGCGGCGCGGTCGAGGTCGGCGTAGGTGGCCGGGGCGCGGCCGGACTCGTCGCTCAGCAGCGCGGGTCGCGTGGGCCACTGCCGGGCGGCGTCGCGCAGGAGTTCCCCGAGCGGGCGGCCCGCCCAGTAGCCCTCGCGCCGGTACCGCTCGGCGAGGTCGGCGGGGAAGGCGACGAATCCGTCGCGGTGGCCCGCGGCGGCGGGTGCGGTCGTTGTCACGGCTCTGACCTCTTGCTGGTAAGGGTGTCCTTGCATAGGTTAGGCAACCCTATCTCAATGGGTTACGCTTCTGCCCACCGATCCCGTCGAACAAGGAGTACCAGCGGAATGGAGTCACCCCAGGGGCCGTCGGCGAACATCGCCCGGGACGAGATCCGCGCCGCCATCGCGGGACACCTCGGTCTCGAACCGGCCGACATCGCCGACCACGACGACCTCATCCAGCTCGGCCTCGACTCCATCCGCACCATGAAACTCGCGGGCGCCTGGCGCAAGCGCGGTCTGGCCGTGAACTTCGCCCAGCTCGCCGCCGAGCCCACGGTCGCCGCCTGGCACGGCCTGCTGGGCGGGACCGGCGAGGAGAGCGCGGCGGAGACGAATCACGAGGCCGCGCAGACCGATTCGGCTCAGGAGCCGAGCGGCGAGCCCGCCGCGGCGGCCGATGGCCTCGCCACCGGCGTCGACGACGGCGCCCCGTTCGCGCTCGCGCCCATGCAGCACGCGTACTGGATCGGGCGGTCCGACAGCCAGCAACTCGGCGCGGTCGCCGCCCACCTCTACGTCGAATTCGACGGGGCCGGTGTCGATCCCGCCCGCTTGGGCACCGCCGTCGAGGCGCTGGTGCGGCGGCATCCGATGCTGCGCACCCGGTTCCTGCCCGACGGCACCCAGCAGACCCTGGAACGCCCCGGCCGGGACGTCTGGAGCGTCACCGACCTGCGCGACGCCACGCCCGAGGCGGCGGAACGGGCGCTGGAGGAGCTGCGGGACCGCCGGACCCACCAGCTGATGGCGGTCGAGGACGGCCAGGTCGTCGATATCGCGCTGACCCTGCTGCCGGCGGGCCGCACCCGGCTGCACCTGGACGTGGACATGCTCGCGGCCGACGCCATGAGCTACCGCATCCTGGTCGCGGACCTGGCGCGCCTGTACCACGGTGAGCAGCTGTCGCCGCAGGACTACACCTTCCGCGAGTACCTGGCCGAACACGCCGGTCCCGCACCGGAACACGCCGCCGACCGCGCGTGGTGGCAGGCCCGCCTGCCCGAGCTGCCGGGCGCGCCGGAACTGCCGCGCGCCGCCGAGACCGCGGTGGCGGAGCCGGGGGAGCGGGCGGCGCGGACCGTGCGGTTGCACCGCTGGCTGTCGCCGGAGGCCAAGGGCCGCATGTTCGCCGCGGCGCACGCCCGCGGCATCACCCCGGCCATGGCCTTGGCCTCGGTGTTCGCCGAGAGCATCGGCGGCTGGTCGGCGCAGCGCCGGTTCCTGCTGAATCTGCCGCTGTTCCACCGGGAGCCGGTGCATCCGCAGGTGGACGGCGTGGTCGGCGACTTCACCTCCTCGGTGTTGCTGGAGGTGGATGTCACCGAGCCGGCTACCGTCACCGAGCGCGCCCGGGCGCTGCAGCGCGAATTGCACGCCGCCGGGGCGCATTCCGGCTACTCCGGCCTGGAGGTGTTGCGCGATCTGGGCCGCCTGCGCGCCGAGCCGGTGCTGGCCCCGATCGTCTACACCAGCGCCATCAACCTGGGCGAACTGTTCGCCGACCAGGTCACCGACACCTTCGGCGACCCGGTCTGGATCATCTCGCAGGGTCCGCAGGTGCTGCTCGACGCGCAGGTCACCGAGGTTCGCGGCGGCCTGCTGCTGAACTGGGACGTCCGCTCCGACGCCTTCCCGCCGGCCATGGTCGAGACCATGTTCACCCGCTACATCGACGCCGTCCTGCGCCTGGCGGGCAGTGACGAGCCCGGGCCGGACGCCGATGCCGACGCCGCACCCGCCGCCGCCGGTTTCGGCGGCGCGGGGTGGGACGCCGAGGCCGCGGTGCGAATTCCCGTGGAGCAGGCGGTGGTTCGCGCCCAGGTGAACGCCACCGACGGCGCGGTCAGCGGCCGCGCCCTGCACAGCGGCCTGTTCGACAACGCCGCCGCGAACCCGGACGCTCCCGCGATCGTCTGGGAGTCCGACCGCGTCGATGTGCCGGGCGGGGTCGCCGCAACGGCGGACGGCCGCGAATCGGGCGCTGTCACAAGTGTTCTCACCTATCGCGAGCTGGCCGCGCAGGCGCTCGCGGTGGCGGGCGCGCTGCGGGCGGTGGGCGTCCGGCCGGGCGACGCGGTCGCCGTGCAGTTGCCGAAGGGCCCGGATCAGATCCTGGCTACGGTCGGCGTGCTGGCCGCCGGAGCCGTGTACGTGCCGATCGGTTTCGATCAGCCCGACCGGCGGCGCGCCGAGATCCTGCGCACCGGTGCGGTCGTCGCGGCGGTGACCGCCGGTGGCGAGGTGCCCGGGCTGCCGACCGTGGCGTTGCGCGCGGCGCGGGAGTACCCGGAGCCGTTGGCGCAGGCCGTGATCCCGGATCCGGAGGCCATCGCCTACGTGTTGTTCACCTCCGGCTCCACCGGGCGGCCGAAGGGTGTGGAGGTGCCGCACCGGGCGGCCATGAACACCATCGACGACCTGAACGAACGCTTCGGGATCGGTGTGGATGACCGGGCATTGGCCCTGTCGGCGCTCGAATTCGACCTGTCCGTCTACGACATCTTCGGTCTGCTGAGCGCCGGAGGCGCGGTGATCGCGCTGGATGAGGGACAGCGCGCGGAGCCGGGCCGCTGGGTGGAACTCATCCGCCGCCACCGGGTGTCGGTGCTGAACTGCGTCCCCAGCCTGCTGGACATGACGCTGGAGGCCGCGGCCGGGAAACCTGTGGACAGTCTGCGCATGGTGATCCTGGGCGGCGACTGGGTCGATGTGGCGCTGCCGGGCCGCCTCGCCGCGGTGGCTCCCGGCTGCCGGTTCGCGGGGCTGGGCGGGGCCACCGAGACGGCCATCCACTCCACGATCCGCGAGGTCGTGAACGCCGAGGTGCCGGCGGAGTGGTCGGCCGTCCCGTACGGCACCCCGCTGCGCAATGTGCGCTGCCGGGTGGTCGGCCCGTCCGGTCAGGACTGCCCGGACTGGGTGACGGGTGAACTGTGGATCGGCGGCGAGGGTGTGGCCGCCGGGTATCGCGGGGATCCGGAGCGCACCGCCGACCGGTTCGTCACCCATGACGGCCTGAACTGGTATCGCACCGGCGATCTGGCCCGCTACCTGCCCGACGGCTGCCTGGAATTCCTGGGCCGCGCCGACCATCAGGTCAAGATCCGCGGCTACCGGGTGGAACTCGGCGAGGTGGAGAGCGCGCTGCGCGGCCTGCCGGGCGTGCGGCACGCCATCGCCGCCGTGGTGGGCGCGGCCGCGCCGAAGCTGGCCGCCGTCCTGGTGGCCGACGACGGCGTCGCGCTGGACGTCCCGGTGCTGTTGGCGGCGGCCGCGAATCTGTTGCCCGCCTACATGATTCCGGATCGGGTGGAGACGCTCGCCGAGCTGCCCTTCACCTCGAACGGCAAACCGGACCGCAAGGCCATCGCCGGGCTGCTGGCCGAGGGCGAGCGGGCGGGCGAATTCGTCGCGCCCCGAACCGATGTCGAGCGCGCCGTGGCCGATATCATCGCGTCGGTGCTGGGCCGCGAGACCGTCGGCGTGACCGACGACTTCTTCGCCCTGGGCGGCGATTCGGTGCTGGCCACCGCGGTCATCGCCCGCGTGCGGGACTGGCTGGACTCCCCGGACACCGTGGTCGCCGACTTCTTCGCAGCCCGCACGGTCGAGGGGCTGACCACGCGGCTGCTGGAGCGGGAACGCCGCGCCGGCGCCACCGGTCGGCTCGACGGCGTGGCCCGCCTCTACCTGGAGGTGGCCGCCATGTCCGACGACGAGGTGCTCGCCCTGTCCTGAAGAGCGTGATCCCCGCGCCCTTGCCGGAGGGCGCGGGGATCCACGGCAGGTCTCTCAGTGCGCGTGCGGCCGTCCTTCAGGACGCCGAGATCGTGCAGCAGCCGGTAGCAGGACGGATCGTCGGGCAGCACCGGGTGGAACCCTTCCAGGAAGTAAGGTCGCGATCAGGTTGACGACGATCACGAGCCCGAGGCCCGGCGAAGCCACCGCCGCGCGCGGTCTCGACGGGCTCGGTGCCGATGTCGGTCACCATGTCAGCCGCAAGCCAGAATGCCCAGCAAACCCGCGAGTATCAGGGTGTCCATGGTCGCGGACGCTACCGCTCACCCAGGTCAAATGGGATTAATCGGACACGGACACGCCGCGCTCGGCCACCGCCCGGGACGGTCGGCAAATCCCGCGTCCGGGAACGGTTCACGCCGACATCGGACGTGCGCGCCTCCGCGCACCTAGACTCGACCCCGTGAGCGGCTGGGACATCTCCGACATCCCCGATCAAGCGGGCCGGACCTTCATCGTCACCGGGGCCAACAGCGGGCTGGGCGCGGCCACCGCGCGAGCGCTCGCCGGCGCGGGCGCGAAGGTGATCATGGCGTGCCGCAATGAGGTGAAGGCGAGAGCGGTGGCCGATCGGATCGGCCCGAACGCCCAGGTGCGCCGCCTGGACCTGGCCGACCTCGCCTCGGTGCACGAGTTCGCCGACTCGGTCGACGGCGCGGACGTGCTGATCAACAACGCGGGCGTGATGGCGGTGCCGCTCAAGCGCACCGCCGAGGGCTTCGAAATGCAGATCGGCACAAACCATCTCGGCCATTTCGCGCTGACCGGGCTGCTGCTGGACAAGATCCGCGACCGGGTGGTCACGCTGTCCTCGGGCATGCACGCCATCGGCCGCATCGATCTCGAGGACCTGGACTGGGAGCGGCGCAGCTATCAGCGCTGGGCCGCCTACGGCCAGTCCAAGCTCGCCAACCTGATGTTCGCGCGGGAACTGCAGCGCCGCCTGACCGCCGCCGGATCGGCGAAGCTGTCGGTGGCCGCGCACCCCGGCTATGCCGCCACCGACCTGCAGGGGCACACCGAGTCGATCTACGACACCCTGATGTCGATCGGCAACCGGCTGTTCGCGCAGAGCGCCGAGATGGGCGCGCTGCCAACGCTGTTCGCCGCCACCGCCGAGGTCGAGCCGGGCGGCTTCTACGGGCCCACCGGGCTGCGCGGCATGCGCGGCTACCCCGGGCCCAGCCCGTCCAGCGCGGCCTCCAAGGACGAGGTGACCGCGCGGCGGCTGTGGGAGCTGTCCGAGCAGCTGACCAAGGTCAGTTATCCGTTCGTGCGCCGCTGAACCGAAATCCGGGAGCATCGCTGAGCCGAAAGGCGGGGTTGGTGAGCATTCCATTCGATCGACAGGATCAACTCGACAAGATCCGGCAGGGGTTGATGCAGGGCGAGCAGATCCTCGCCGTGTACGACGCCATCGGGGTGGGCACCGGATTCCTGGGGCTCACCGACCGGCGGGTCGTCATCCAGGACAACTCGTTCGTGGGTAAGAAGATCGCGATCACGTCCATCCCCTACGCGCGGATCTCGAGCGTGAGCATCCTGACCAACAAGTCGTTCGCGGGCCAGTTCTTCTCGTCGGGGCACATCGCCATCAGCACCGGGCACCACACCTACGAGGTGGAGTTCCGCGGCGACGACAAGACGCGGCACGTGCACGACGTGATCCTGCATTACATCCTGCACTGACCCGGCGCCGTCCGGCGCCGAGATGCGCATCCCATCAGGTGGGACGCCCATCCCAGCGGCCGTGGCGTACGCCACACGCACGAAAAGGGATCTCTGGTACAGTGCCTGGCATGCAGCGTCAGTATTTCTGGTTTAGCCAGCCGGCCCCGGGTGGGTCGTGCGGCGTGACCTCGCGCTGACATCCTCCACCCCGAGCCGGACGAAATCAGACCGGCTCCTAGGGGTTTCGCAATTCTCCGTGGGTCGGCCTGGGACAAGGAAATCCACCCATGACCACCACCGCCGATCTCGACCGGCATGCCGATCTCGATGACCAGCGCACTCTCAGCGTCAGCCCGCTGAGCTCGCCGCGCGAGGTCCGTGCCGCCCACCCGATCGACGACATCCTCGCCGACACCGTGCGCGCCGGTCGCAAGGCCACCGTCGACGTGCTCAACGGCTCCGATGACCGCCTCATGGTGATCGTCGGCCCGTGTTCGGTGCACGATCCCGAAGCCGCCATGGACTACGCCCGTCGCCTGGCCGCCAAGGCCGCCGAACTGGACGACCGCCTGCACGTGGTGATGCGCGTCTACTTCGAGAAGCCGCGCACCACGCTGGGCTGGAAGGGCCTGATCAACGACCCGCACCTGGACGGCAGCTTCGACATCAACACCGGCCTGGACCTGGGTCGCCGCCTGCTGGTCGACATCACCGCGCTCGGCCTGCCGGTGGCGTGCGAGTTCCTGGACCCGATCACCCCGCAGTACATCGCCGACCTGGTCGCCTACGGCGCGATCGGCGCCCGCACGGCCGCCAGCCAGGTGCACCGGCAGCTGTCCTCGGCGCTGTCCATGCCGGTCGGCATCAAGAACGGCACCGACGGCGACGTGCAGGTCGCGGTGGACGGCGTGCGCGCCGCGGCCGCCTCGCACGTGTTCCCCGGCACCGACCTGGACGGGCGTTCGGCGCTCATCCGCACCGCCGGCAACCCGGACTGCCACGTCATCCTGCGCGGCGGCTCCAACGGCCCCAACTTCGACGCCGCCTCCTGCTCGGAAGCCCTGCTGCGCCTGGAGAAGTCGTCGCTGCCCCAGCGCCTGGTGGTGGACGCCTCGCACGGCAACTCCAACAAGGACCACAACAAGCAGGTCGACGTGGTCACCGATCTGGCCGAGCGCATCGCGGGCGGCGAGGACACCGTGGTCGGCCTGATGATGGAGTCCTTCATCGTCGCCGGTCGCCAGGACCTCACCCTCGGCAAGCCGGAGGACCTCACCTACGGCCAGTCCATCACCGACGCCTGCATCGACTGGGACACCACGGTCGCCCAGTTGGAGCGCCTCGCCGACGCGGTCGCCCAGCGCCGCGCGGCCCGCGCGTAGGTCCCCGATCCGATAGACCCGCACCCGGGCGCGGCGAGTTCGCCTCGCGCCGAACGCATCCGGCGTGCACACTGAGTTCGGCGCACACCCAGTCCGGCGGGTGTGCGCCGAACGCTTTTCGGGGGTATGGCCAGGTCAGAGGCCTGCGGGCCAGTGCGGGCTCGGGGTATCGGGATCGGTGCGCAGCCGCCCCGCCACCCAGATGTCGCGGCGGACACCGCGTTGCGTGCCGCCGCCGCGGATCAGGCCCTCGTAGTGCATGCCGATGCGGCGGGCCACGGCCGCGGACGGATGGTTTCCGGTGAAGGCCCGCCACTCCAGGCGCTCGAAGCCCAGCGTCTCGGGATCCAGTCCGGCGGCCGCGACCAGCCGCGCCGACCGGGTCATCACGCCCGCGCCGCGGGCGGTGGGGGTGAGCCAGAAGCCGATCTCGGCGGTCTCGTCGTCGCGGCGGGGGTAGAGCGGGCTCAGCCCGATCATGCCGACCACCGGGCCGTCGGCCGACCCGCGCACCGCCCAGGTGGGGCTGCGGGCGGCCCAGCCGGGGCCGACGATGTCGTAGATGAACTTCTCCGCGTCGGCGCGGTGGTAGGGGACCGGCATGGTGGTCCACGCGCCGATCGAGGGCTCCTGGCACAGGGCGGTGATGGCATCGATGTCGGAGACGGCGGGCGGCGACAACCAGACCGTGCCGTCGGAAAGGAATTCCGCGTCCATGCGGTCATGCTGTCACGGAATCGGGCATGGGCGGCCGGTAATTCGTGGTGACCGCCCGCGAGGCTGTCGGTGCCCAGCCGTAGGATCGGAGAGATGGTGGCGGTTCTCCTGGCCGACTTGTTCGAAACGCATCGGCCGCATCTGGTCTCGGTGGCCTACCGGCTCACCGGGAGCGTGAGCGACGCCGAGGACGCCGTGCAGGAGAGCTGGCTACGGCTCGCCGCGGCCCGCCAATCCGAGATCCACGACCTGCGCGCCTGGCTCACCACCGTGGTCAGCCGCCTCTGTCTGGACCGGTTGCGCAGCGCGGCGGTGCGCCGCGAAACCTATGTTGGGCAATGGCTCCCGGAACCGGTGGTCACCGCGGTGACGCCGTCCAGCACCCCCGCTCCGCTGGCCGCGGTGATGCGTAAACAGGAGTTCCGGTTCGCCGCCCTCGTGGTGCTGGACACGCTGACCCCGCCGCAGCGGGTGGCTTTCGTTCTGCACGACGGCTTCTCGGTGCCGTTCACCGAGATCGCCGACATCCTGGACGTTTCCGTGGACGCCGCGCGGCAGCTCGCCACCCGGGCCCGGAAAGCGGTGGCGGACGCGCCGGAACCGGCCGCCGACGCCGAGCACGAGGCCGCGGTGCGGGCGCTGCTGGACGCGCTGGCCAGCGGGAACGTCGACGCCGTGGTGGCGGCGCTGCATCCGGACGTGCGCACCGTCGGCGACGGCGGCGGCAAGGTGTCCACCGCGGTCAATGTGGTTGCCGGCGTGGACAAGAACGCGCGCCTGTGGCTGGGGCTGTGGCGCAGGTTCATGCTGGTCGGCGCGGGCGGCGGCCCCGGCGATCCCGCGCCCGGCCGGGAACTCGAACCGGTCCTGGTCAACGGGCAGCACGGCATCCTGGCGCACTCGATCCCGGCCCGGGACGGCAATGCGGGCAATCCGCGGCGGGTGTACGCGTTCACCGTGCGCGACGGCAAGGTGTGGGGCGTCTACGACGTGGTGAACCCGGACAAACTGAGCGGCATCCGGCTCCCGCGCTGACCTGGCTGTGCGGTGAATCACGGCCGTCGGCCGTTCTCGGCGATGGATTAGGCTCCGGACATGCCGCGTATTCCGACCGTCGCCCGTCTGCAGCCGTTCGCGTCGACGATCTTCGCCGAGATGACCGAACTGGCCGTGCGCCACGGCGCGGTCAACCTCGGCCAGGGCTTCCCGGACAGCGACGGCCCCGCGGGCATGCTCGAGGTGGCGCGGCAGGCCATAGCCGACGGCTTCAACCAGTACCCGCCCGGCCGCGGCGTGCCCGCGCTGCGGCAGGCCATCGCCGCGGACCGCGCCCGCCGCTACGGCACCCACTACGACCCCGACAGTCAGGTGCTGGTCACCGTCGGCGCCACCGAGGCGATCGCGGCGACCGTGCTCGGCCTGGTCGAACCCGGCGACGACGTGGTGCTCATCGAGCCCTACTACGACTCCTACGCGGCGGCCATCGCCTTGGCCGGAGCGCGGCGCCGCACCGCCCGGCTGGTGCCCGACGGCAACGGCTTCGCCCTCGACCTGGACAGCCTGCGCGCCGCCATCACCCCGAAAACCCGGATGCTGCTGGTGAATTCGCCGCACAATCCGACCGGCACCGTGCTCTCGCGCGCCGATCTCACCGCCATCGCCGAACTCGCCATCGAACACGACCTGTACGTCATGTCCGACGAGGCGTACGAGCACCTCTGCTACGACGGGCACGAGCACATCAGCCTGTCCACGCTGCCCGGCATGTTCGAGCGCACCATCGTGATCTCCAGCGCCGCCAAGACTTTCAGTGTCACCGGCTGGAAGATCGGCTGGGCCTGCGCGCCCGCCCCGCTGCTGGACGCGGTGCTGGCCGCCAAGCAGTTCCTCACCTTCGTCGGCGGCGGCCCCTTCCAGCCCGCCGTCGCCCACGCCCTCAACAACGAGCAGCAGTGGGTGGCCGCGCTGCGGGACACCCTCGCCGAGAAGCGACTCCGCCTCTCCGCCGCCCTGTCCGAGGCCGGTTTCGGCGTGAAGCGCAGTGACGGCACCTATTTCGTGTGCGCCGACATCACCCCGCTCGGCGCGTCCGACGCCTACGCCTTCTGCCGTGAACTGCCCGAGCGCCTCGGCGTGGCCGCGGTGCCGGTCAGTGTCTTCGCCGACGACAAGGCCGCGTGGAACCACCTGGTGCGCTTCACCTTCTGCAAGAAGGAGGAGACCATCGCCGAGGGCGTGCGCCGCCTCCGGGCCGGACACCAGGCCGAAGCGGTGCGCTGACCCGGACCCCGGTGGCCTCCGGTCGGGGGTCCAGTCGGTGGTGAGTGGCCCGCGACAGCGGACCGATGCGGCCGGAGAATCGGTCGCATGATCGAAGCGAGTGCGGTTCTGGGCGTGGCCGTCGCGGCGCTGGGGCTGGTGCTCACGCCGGGGCCGAACATGATGTACCTGGTGTCGCGGACCGTGTCGCAGGGGCGGCGGGCCGGACTCGTGTCGCTGGGCGGGGTGGCGGTCGGATTCGGGGTGTATCTGGCGGCCGCGACGGCCGGGATCACCGCGGTCTTCGCCATGGTGCCCGCGCTGTACCTGACGTTGAAGGTCGCGGGCGCGCTGTATCTGGTCCACTTGGCCTGGAAGACCTTGCGGCCGGGCGGGGCCGGACTGTTCGCGCCGACCGAGCTGCCCGCCGATCCGGCCCGGCGGCTGTTCACGATGGGGCTGGTCACCAATCTGCTCAACCCCAAGATCGCCATCCTCTACATGGCGCTGATCCCGCAGTTCGTGGTGCCGGCGCACGGGCGGGTCTGGTTGCAGAGCCTGTCGCTGGGCGCGGTGCAGATCGCCATCGCGGTCACCGTGAACGCCCTGATCGTGTTGAGCGCGGGCGCGGTCTCGACCTTCCTGGCGCGGCGGCCGCTGTGGCTGCGGGCGCAGCGGTACGTCACCGGGTCGGTGCTCGGCGGTATGGCCGCGCTGGTCCTCTCGGACCGGGCGCGGCCGGTCCCGGCCTGATCAGGCGCGCAGCGGGCCGGGGTAGAGGAACTCGTCGGACGGTCGGTCGGTGCGGTCCAGCCAGGCGGCCAGGAACCCGATCAGATCGACCGGCGAGCGCGACTGCAGGAAAGTCCGGAACTCGGGCATGGACGCGTTGCCGTACCGGTGCGCCATGACGAAATCACGGACCGCTCCGAAGAACGCGGCATCGCCCATGGTCCGGCGCAGGGCGTGCAGGAAGAGTGGACCCCGGTAGTAGACCGCGGTGAATTCGTTGTCCTTGCCCGGGTTCTGGAGCGCGATCTCCCAGAACTTCGGATCGTCATGGTATTTCGCGACGGTGTCGCGGTACTCGGCGTCGACGTCCTTGCCGTCCTTGCGTTCCGGCCACAGGTAGTCGGCGGTATAGCTGGCGAAGCACTCGTTCAGGCAGATGTCGGACCACTGCTTCACCGACATGGAATCGCCCCACCACTGGTGGGCGATCTCGTGCACCACGGTGCTCAGATCGGTCCAGGGCGCGTAGATCGGGCGAGACTGCGTCTCCAGCGAGAACTGGAGTCCGGTGTCGACGTAGAGGCCGCCCGCGGTGTCGAACGGGTACGGGCCGTACAGCTCCTCCTGGAAGTCCAGGATCTCGGGCAGCCGCGTCTCCAGGTCCCGGCCCTTGCCCGCGCTCGGCGCGAAGGCGCTCAGCAGCGGAGTTCCATTGGCGCGCCGCTGGTCCAGGAATTCGAACCGGTCGACGGCGACCGTGGTCAGGTAGCCGACCACCGGCTGACGCATCTCCCAGGACACGGTCCGGTTCGCGCCCTGCACGGTGTCGGACACCTTGTCGCCGATCGACATCACCTCCCACTCCTGCGGCACCGTGGCGTGCAGGGTGAAGGTCGCCTTGTCCAGGGGCGTGTCGTTGAGCGGGTACCAGCTGCTCGCCGAATGCGGTTCACCCGCTACGAACGCGCCGCCGCTGGGCGAGAACACCCAGCCCTCGCCCTCGGTGCCGGTCACCTCGCCCGCGTACTCCACCCGCACGGTGAACGGCAGGCCCGGGAGCAGCGGGATCAGTGGGGTGACGGACAGTTCGTGCTCGCCGTTGCGGTCGAACCAGGCGGGCAGGTTGTTGACGGTCACCTTGGACACCGCCGGGCCGCTGTAGTCCAGGTTGAACACCCGCAGCGCCTGGGTCGCCACCGCGTCGACGCGGGTGTCCCCGGTCAGCTGATGCGTCGGCGGGTCATAGGAGATGGTGACGTCGTAGTGGCCGACGTCGTAGCCGCCGTTGCCGTCCAGCGGGTAGTACGGATCGCCCGCGCCGGGCGCGCCCGTGAACGGGTCGCTCGAATCCGCCTGCGCGGGAGCCGCGTTCGCGCCGAGCAGCAGTACCGCCCCCACTGTCAGGTACCGCCAGTTCCGAAGCATCCGCTCCAGCCGCCCTTTCCACACACCTACGAGTGCCGACGAGCTGATGCTAATCGGCTCCGGACTCAGCTACCGCTGCCCGACACGGCCACGCTCGCCCCCAGGCCGATGATCATCACCCCGCCCGCGCCGCCGACCGCCTCCAGCCGCTTCGGCGAGCGCGCGAACCATTCCCGCGCCGAACCGGCCGCCAGCGCCCACACCGAGTCGGAGACCAGCGCGACGGCGATGAACACCAGCCCGAGGATCAGCATCTGCACCGGGACCGGGCCGGCGTGCGGGGCCACGAACTGCGGCAGCACGGCGGAGAAGAAGATGATCGCCTTCGGATTGGTGACGCCCACCAGCATCGACTGCCGCAGCGCACGGCCGGTGCCGACCGGCTCGGCCCGCGCCTGGAACGCCTCCCGCAGCGCGCGGCGATCCCGGATCGCCTGCACCCCGAGGTAGATGAGATAGAGCGCGCCCGCGAACTTCACGATCGCCAGCGCGATCGCGGACGCGGCCAGCAGCGTGCCCAGACCGGCCGCGACCAGCACCATGACGCCGAGGACGCCCAGGGAATGGCCGAGCACGGACAGCAGCGCGGCCCGCCGCCCGTAGGACAGCGCCCGGCCGATGACGAAAAGCACTCCGGGGCCGGGGATTACGATCAGCGCGACGGCCGCGATCAGAAACGCCACCAGATTCGTGACGGGAACCATCACCCCATCCTACGAAGCGGCGCAAGCGAAAAACGCGGGTTCGGAGCGGATCGCTCAGCCGCGCAACTCCTCCGGCAGCTGCTGCGGGTCCAGCAGCAGGCGCTTGGCGTCCGCGCCGCGCACCTTGATGGCCAGATCCAGATTGTCGGTGAGCAGCTTCCACTCGACCTCGTGGATGGCCTCGCGGGCGCGTTCGATGATGTTCAGGTCCCGGGTGCCCCAGGCGATGGGCATGGCGCTCACCGACTGCCACAGGTCGCCGACCGGGCCGGGGGCGCGGTCCACGCGCACGGTCACCGCGGGCACCCGTTCCCCGGTGCGGGCCCGGTGCCCGGGTAGGGAGCGGACCGTGCGGGTCACCAGGGCGTAGCGGGGGCCGGGGGTGTTCGGCTTGGCCAGATCGACCAGGGCCAGCAGGGTGGCCCCGTTCCCGTGGGTCTCCGACACCACCGCGGGCACCAGGTCGCCCGCGGCGTAGAGCTTGTCCACCCGGCCGCGATGCGGCATCCAGTATCCGATGAACAGCGCGGTCACCGCGGCGGCCAGGAAGGCCACCGCCAGCAGCCAGGACCACGGGTGGTTCACCCAGATCAGGAACGCGGTGCCCAGTCCCAGCGCGGCGGCGGCCGTGTATGCCCAGATGCGGAGTCGCCGCAGGTACGCCACCACCTCGTTGACCGCCCGAGCATGGTCACGGTCCACCGCGAATTCGAAGCGCCGCACGTACGTCCCTCCCGCCTTATGGAGGCTCTTCCTCCACTTATCCTATCGTCGGACCCAGCAGGTCGTCCGCATCGGTGATGCGATAGGCATACCCCTGCTCGGCCAGGAAACGCTGCCGGTGCGCGGCATACTCGGCGTCCAGCGTGTCACGTGCGACCACGGAATAGAAGTGAGCCTGGCCCCCGTCGTGTTTCGGCCGCAACAGCCGCCCGAGCCGCTGCGCCTCCTCCTGCCGCGACCCGAAGGTGCCCGAAACCTGCACCGCCACCGAGGCTTCCGGCAGGTCGATGGAGAAGTTGGCCACCTTCGACACCACCAGCACCGGGATCTCGCCGCGACGGAAGGCGTCGAACAGCTCCTCGCGCTCCTTGGTGCGGGTGGAACCCTGGATGACCGGGGCGTTCAGGTGTTCGCCCAGCTCGTCCAGCTGATCCAGGTAGGCCCCGATCACCAGGCTCGGCGCGTCCTTGTGCCGGGCCAGGATCGACTCCACCACCGGCAGTTTGGTGCGCGCGGTGGAGCACAGCTTGTAGCGCTCCTCCGGCTCGGCGGTGGCGTAGGCCATGCGCTCGGCATCGGTCAGGGTGACCCGCACCTCGACGCAGTCCGCGGGCGCGATCCAGCCCTGCGACTCGATGTCCTTCCACGGTGCGTCGTAGCGTTTCGGGCCGATCAGCGAGAACACGTCGCCCTCGCGGCCGTCCTCGCGCACCAGGGTGGCGGTCAGCCCGAGCCGGCGGCGCGACTGCAGATCGGCGGTCATCCGGAAGACCGGGGCGGGCAGCAGGTGTACCTCGTCGTAGATGACCAGGCCCCAGTCGCGGCTGTCGAACAGCTCGAGGTGGCGATACTCGCCCTTGGTCTTGCGCGTGATCACCTGATAGGTGGCGATGGTGACCGGACGGATCTCCTTGCGCTCCCCGGAGTACTCGCCGATCTCGTCCTCGGTCAGCGAGGTGCGGGCCAGCAGCTCGCGCCGCCACTGCCGCCCGGCCACGGTATTGGTGACCAGGATCAGCGTGGTGGCCTTGGCCTTCGCCATCGCCGCCGCGCCCACCATGGTCTTGCCCGCGCCACACGGCAGCACCACCACACCGGAGCCGCCCGCCCAGAACGACTCCGCGGCCAGTTCCTGATAGTCGCGCAGATGCCAGTCGCTGGACTGGTAGTCCAGGTCGATCTGGTGCGCCTCGCCGTCGACGTAGCCGGCCAGGTCCTCGGCGGGCCAGCCGACCTTGAGCAGCATCTGCTTGATGCGGCCGCGCTCGGACGGATGCACGATCACCGTGTCGTCGTCGATGCGCGCGCCCAGCATCGGCTGGATCTTCTTGTGCCGCAGGATTTCCTCCAGCACCGCGCGATCCAGGCTGACCAGGACCAGCCCGTGCGCCGGGTGCTTCATCAACTGCAGCCGCCCGTAGCGGGCCATGGTGTCGACGATGTCGACCAGCAGCGGCTGCGGCACCGCGTACCGGCTGAAGTTGACCAGTGCGTCGACCACCTGCTCGGCGTCGTGCCCGGCGGCCCGCGCGTTCCACAGCGCGAGCGGCGTCACCCGATAGGTGTGCACGTGCTCGGGCGCGCGTTCGAGCTCCGCGAACGGCGCGATGGCCTGCCGCGCCGCGCCGGCCGACTCATGATCGACCTCCAGCAGCAGCGTTTTGTCACTCTGCACGATGAGTGGACCGTCGGTCACGAACACCTCCTGGCTTGATCCGGGCCCGAACGGGCCTTGACCATTCTCCAGGAAGACACCGACAAAGCCACGTGACCTGCGTCCCGTGCCCGGATCGGTGGTCGAGCATGCCCCTGACCGGGCCCATCCGTCGCGCCGGATTCGGTGAAAACGGTCAAGCCCAGACTTCTGGTGGCTACGATCACTCGAAAATTGGACGCTTGTCCATTTGGACGTTTGACCTGAGGGAACCGAAAAGAATGCAGAGACGCTGGACGCGCGGGCTCCTGGCCGCCGCCATCGCGGGCGGGATGATGGCCTCCGCGGTCGTCGCGGACGCCGCGCCCACCGCCGCCTCGATCGGGCGGATCCACACCGACGGCTCGCGCTTCGTGGACGACAGCGGCCGGGTCGTGCTGCTGCACGGGGTCAACAATGTCGACAAGGAACCGCCCTTCCTCCAGGCGGGGGACGGGCTCACCGTCACCGAGGACGACGCGGCGCTGCTCGCCCGCCACGGCTTCAACACCGTCCGGCTGGGCGTGTCCTTCGACGGGCTGATGCCGACCCAGGGCGTCGTCGACACCGCGTACCTGGATCGGGTCGCGGGCATCGTGGACACCCTGGCGGAGTACGGGATCCACACCGTGCTCGACAACCACCAGGACGGTTTGTCGAAGGTGTGGGGCGGCAACGGTTTTCCGGAGTGGTCCCTCCACGCCCGCCCGGGAGCGGGTGAGCCCAATCTCGGCTTCCCCCTCTACTATCTGATGCCCAGCATGAACGCGGGCTGGGACGAGGTGTGGAACAACTCCTACGGCGCCCTCGACTACCTCGGCCAGGCGCTCGGCGCGCTCGCCGCGAAGATGAGCGGCCATCCCGGCGCGATGGGCATCGAACTGCTCAACGAGCCGTGGCCGGGGAGCGCGTTCCTGTCCTGCTTCCCGAACGGCTGCCCGGGCTTCGACGTGAAATACCAAGCGGCCATGCAGAAGCTGACCGACGCGGTGCGCGGGAGCAATGGCGACCTCATGGTGCTGTGGGAGCCCAACGTCACCTGGAACGAGACCATGCCCAGCAACCTGGGCAAGAATCCGCCGATCAGCGCGCCGAACATCGCGTTCGCGCCGCACGACTACTGCATGCCCAGCCAGATGGCCATCTACATGGGCCTGCCCACCTTCCTGCGCGGTCTGTGCCCGCTGCAGCAGGACAAGACCTGGGGCAATATCGACGCCCTCACCGCACGCACCCAATTGCCCACGCTGGTCACCGAATTCGGCGACGGGGACGCGACGGTGCTGCGCAATACCCTGGTCCGCGCGGACGAGCGGTTCGCGAGCTGGCAGTACTGGCACTACTCCTCGCGCTTCGGGGCGGGCGGTCCGAAGCCGGATCCGTTCCTCGGGGACGTCGGCAAGCAGCTGGTGCGCACCTATCCGCGGGCGACCGCGGGCACGCCCGGGCGGATGATCTTCGATCCGGACACCGGTGACTTCGCCTACCGCTACACCCCGCGCGCGGGAACCACGGAGATCTACGCGTCGGACGTCCACTATCCGGACGGCTACACGGTGCGGGTCGAGGGCGGCCACGTGACCTCAGCGCCGGGTGCGCGGGTGGTGACGGTGGAGGCCGACGCGTCGACCGCGGTGACCGTGTACATCAACCGTCCGGGGTCGAAGGGCGCGACCGTGCCCACCGGTCCGATCGGGACGGGTTCGGCCAGTGGGTCGGCGAGCGGTTCGGCGGGCAGCGGCTCGGCGAGCGGCTCCGCGGATTCCGGGTCGGGCAGCGGATCGGGCTCCGGTTCGGCACAATGATGCGCGAAAGCTATTGCCCCGCTTGTGTAACGAGTGGGGCACGGATATCGACACACGGCAAAGGGGCGCTGTTGGTCACGCGCCCAGTTTTGTCGATCGAGAGGTAACCCATGTTGTATTTCGGCCTGCCGATGCTCAGCACCCTGCCCACCCTGCTCGTGAACCTCTCGTGGCTGGGTATGCGCGGATTGTCCATGCTGCCGCACTGAGTCGCGGGCACTGATCGGTGATGCCGTCCGGATATAACCCGGCGTCGGATGCGGGTCCGGGCGGCACACAGGTATTCTCACCGCGTTCACAGCAGTGAACGGTTCGGTGAGAAAGGTTTTCGCTAGTGAAGCTCGCAGGAACGAGGCCGTTGGTGCGCCTGGTGCTCGCCCTCGTGGCGGTGGCCGTGGCCGTATTCGCCGTTTCCGGCTGTTCGGCGCTCCAGAACGCCAGCAAGTCCGACACCGCCAAGTCCAAGGTCGGTGACTGCATCAATGTGATCGAGGGCTCCGCCACCGACTCCAAGACCGCGCCCGTCGACTGCTCCGACCAGAAGGCGGTCTACAAGGTCGCCGCGGTCGCGGACAAGAAGACCGACTGCAAGGAAGAGCAGACCTCCTACGAGGAGACCCTCAACGGCGGCACCACGGCCTTCCTGTGCCTGAGCCCCAACTTCAAGAAGGGCTCCTGCTACAACGAGAGCCAGACCACCGGCTACAAGTTCGTGGCGTGCACGGCTCCGGAAGCCTCGTTCAAGGTGATCGACCGGATCGACGGCCAGGCCGACGAATTCGCCTGCGACCCGAGCACCGCGATCGGGTTCCGCATCGTCCCCGATCCGAAGACCACCTTCTGCCTAGGCAACCCCAAGGGGTAAACCCAGGTCTCGGGACCAAGAATCAGCCCGGTACTCGTCGGCATCACCAATGCCGTTCGGGCGCCGGGCTTTTCCTATTCGACCAAGGCGACCGAGGCGATGCGGTGCAGGGTGAAGTGGCGGACCGCGCCCGTGACCGGGTCCAGGGCGTCGAGTTGCCCGCCGCCGACCTTGAGGGGTTCGACCACGCGCTGTGAGGCGACGCCTTGGGCGTCCACGTAGCCGATGTGGACGCGGCGGCGGGTGCGGGCGGCCAGCTGGAGCAGGTTGAGGGTGGCCTGGGTGCTGGTGCGGGAGCCGTCGGAGCGAACCGTCTGCCCGGCACGGGCATTCGCGGCGCGCTCGCTCGCGCGCAGCTCGGCCACCAGGGACCGCAGCTGGTCGGTGCTGGGCGGGTTGGGCCGCCAGTTCGGGTGCGGGCGCTGCCGGGCCGGCAGGCGCGCGCCGCGCGGCCGCAGGTCCACGATGGCGCCCGCGGAATCCTCGCCCGCGGGGCTGAATCCGGCGGCGCGCAAGCGTTCCAGCACCTCGCCCAGCGGGGCCTGGGAGATGGCGACCGTCGGGGCCACCGCGCGCAGGGCCAGTTCCCCGGCGACGGGCGCGGCCAGCACCTCGGCGAGCAGCGTGGGGTCGTCGCTGCGCACGAAACTCTGGGCCATGCCCGCGCGCAGGCGGCCGTGGCGGCGGGCCACATCGTCGATGAGATAGGTCAGCGACTGCGGGACCGGGGTGCGGGAGTGGGTGGTGAACAGGTGGTGCAGTTCGGCGGACGTGGCCCCGGCGTCCAGGGCGCGGCGCACCGAGGTCTCGCTGATCCGGTACACCGTGGCCGCGCCCGCCGATTCGACGTCGGCGACCATGGCGATCCGGTCCTGCAGTTCGGGCACCAGCGGGCCGGGCGCGATGACCGTCAGATCCGCCTGCACCAGCACGTGATCCACCGGTTCGGGCAGCGCGATCGCCATCTCCGATTCGGCGTCCTCGGGACTGCCGTGCAGCAGGGCGCGCCCCGCGGAGGTGACCGCGCCGCGCGCCAGCAGTCCGAGCGCCTCGGCCTCGGCGAGGGTGGCGCGCACCGCCTCCAGCCGGTAGTGGCGGCGCCGGCGCGGTTCCCGCCAGGCCAGGATGCGACCCAGGTCGGCGGCGGAAACCTCGGTGCCGGGCGGGAATTCGGCCAGCAGGCCCAGGACGGCGTGCCGGTCGCGGACCGCGTACACGGTGCGCAGCTCCGCCGAGAGCGCCGCCAGGGGTTTGTCGTTGGCGTCGCGCAGCCCGATCATCCACGGCAGCCGGTCCAGTTCCAGCCAGGCCTGCGCCAGCACCGCCCAGCGGCGCGACGGCACCACGGCGAGCCAGGCGTCGGAGGTGGTGGTCGGCGTCCAGAAGTCGTCGGCGCCGTCGCCGTCGGGCGCGGGTTCGGGGGTGCCCTTGTCGATCAGGCGGGCGGCGGCCAGGATCTCGGCGAGCAGGCCGAGCCGGTCCTCGTCGATGCCGGTCTGCTTGGCGACCCGGCGCAGCTCGCGGACCCCGAGGCCGCCCGAGCGCAGTATCGGGGCGGGTGCGCGGCCGAGCACCTCCAGCACGGAGGCGCTGTGCCGCAACAGTTCCCCCGCCTCGCCCGCGGCCACCGCGTTGATGTCGGCGGGGGCGTGCTTGGTGGTGTCGGGGTGCGGGGCCGCGAGCGCGTGCGGATCGGTGACCGGTTCGTTGCGCAGCACCTGCCCGACCGAGACCGGCAGCTCCACGGTCTCCTCGTCGATCCAGTTGAGCAGCCGCTGCGCCAGCAGCCGCTGGACCGGACGGTCGTCGGGGGTGCCGGGCGCGGCGTCGCGGGTGCGGCCGCGCGGGCCGGTGCCCGCCAGCTTCTCCAGCAGCGCGCGTTCCTGCGGCGTGGCCGCGGCCAGGGCGGCGGTGATCTCGGGCTCGGTGAGCGAGTCCGGCAATTCTGTGGTGCTGCCCAGCGGCCAGGGCAGGGCCTCCTGCGCGGCCGGTGACACCCGCAGGGCGGTGTCGGGGCCCCAGACCAGGGCGCGGGCGCGCAGCTTGGCCAGCGCGGCGTTCACGGGGGCGGCGGGCACCCGGTCCGAGAGCAGCTTGCGCAGCGTCTTGGCGGGCAGGGGAGCGCCGTGGCGGCCGTCCCCGGCTCCTTGCACCACAAGGGTTTCGATGACGGCGAAGTCGAGGGTGTTCAGCTCGTCGCCCGCGCGCAGCACCGAGGCACGCTGCTCGGTGCGGGCGGCCAGCACGGCCATCGAGGCGGGCAGCGGGACGGCCAGGTCGGGGCGCAGTTCCAGCAGCGTCACGAGTTCGTCGTCGCCGCGCTTGGAGAGCCACTCGGCCAGCGTCGGATCCGTGGATTTGGCGGATTTCGCGGGCTTGGCCGTGGAATCGGCGGGCGCGTCCGGGTCGCCCGCCGGGGTGGGGGTTTCGGTCACTTCACCCGATCCGTCGGGGAGTGCGGGCGCGGTTCAGCGACCGCCGCGGCCACCAGGCGGTAGACAGGGCCTGGAGTCGTACGCGGCGGTCGCCCGGGAACGAGCGCCGTCAACCGCATATCGGTCGGTACGACGGATCAGCGGTTGACGATGGTGTGCGGGTGCACGTAGGGCAGCTGCTCGACCGGCAGCGGGAACTCCGTGTCCTCGCCGTAGGGGGAGAGTCCACCGGAGCGGGTCGAGGAGAGCTCGGTGACCGCGTGATCGCCGTTGGTCTCCGGCCAGCCGTTGTCCACATAGGGTTTGTTCGATTTGTTCACCACGTCGCTCATTCTGGCACGAGCACCCCGGGGCCGCCCTCCCCGGCACCCGGAAGTTCGCGCCCGTCATGGCGTTCCACCAGCAACCTCGGGCCGAAACGCACGAATGCCCCGCATCGCCATTGATGCGGGGCATTCGGGAGCAGGGAACAGGGGGCTGCCTACTGCGGCAGCAGGCCCTTGTTCGCCTGGAAGAAGTTCACGACGCCCGGATCGAGCTGGGTTCCATTGGCCTTGGTGGCGTTGAGGAAATCCAGTGCGGGCTGCGGGATCTGAATGCCCTGCTGCTGGGCGACCGCGATGGCGCGGTCGACGGCCTGGAAGACTTCCTGCGTGCCGTTGGTGGCGCCGCCGGGGCCGGCCTGCTGCGGAGCCCACTGCGGGACGTCGGACGCGGCGGGCGCGGGGGCCGTACGCGGGGTGGCGGAGCTGGAGAGGCCGAGACTCGAGGAGCAGCCGGGCCATGCGCCCCAACCCTGCGTGGCGAGGACCTTCTCGGCGACCGCGATCTGCTGTTCACGGCTGGCCTGGTTGGCGGTCGCGGCGTACTCGCCGCCGCCGTGGGCGGTCCAGGTGCCGGGGGAGAACTGCAGTCCGCCCTGGAAACCGTTGCCGGTGTTGATGCCCCAGTTACCGCCGGCTTCGCACTGTGCGAGCTTGTCCCAGTCGGAGTCGGGTGCCGCGCTGGCGTTTCCTGCCATGGCCACTCCGGCGCCGCCGAGAGCGATGCCGGTCAGGGCAACCTTGGCGACAGTGCGGCCGGTGTTGGTCGGCTTGCGATGGCGTCCACTCATTTTCGGGTCTTTCCTCTCGTACGCGCCTGCGAGACCGACTACCGGGGTCGGACTGAGAGGTCGTCCGGCCCGGCGCACTGGCTGTGCGCTATGCCTCGTCTTCGCCCCTTGTTCCAGTTGGGGGTCCGTACCCGCGGGGCGAAGTTCGGTGCGGCGGGCCGGTGGCGCCGGGCTGACCCGGCGGGGAGAACATTACGACGCCCGCCGCGAAAAATCACCATTTGATAACCGTCGTGTCCGGCGGGTCATTTACCGGCGCAACGGCTTCCATCGGGCGTCTGTGCTGGTGGTCACGGCGAGTCTCGGCCGATAGGGGTCTGTCACCACTCCGTGACCGTCTCGTTATGTGACGAAGATCACAGGCATGGCCGGGTAACGAACTGGGCAATCTCAGCGCGTCCGGCGCCCCGACCACAGCGCGTAGACGATCGACAGCAGGAAGCCCAGCGGCGCGCACATGGCGAGCAGGTACAGCCACACCCCCGGCTTCGAATCGGTCAGCAGCCCGATGCCGAAGATGGCGAAGACCGCCAGCAATCCGATCGCGAACAGTCCCATGGCGATGTAGAGCAGCCAGCTCGCGGAACGGCGAGGGGCCTGCTCGGAAGAAGTGTCGGACACCTCAAGACCGTAAAACTGATGTGCTCGGGCTATTCGCACCGGGGTAGACTCGGAGTTCAGTCGCGTCCTGCATAGCTGTGTGGGGCGCGTTCTTTTGCCCGGTTGCTCCGGGCTGGAATGACGAACGGGTGAGCGCAGTGCCGACCGGCAAGGTGAAGTGGTACGACGTCGAAAAGGGCTTCGGCTTCCTGTCCCAGGATGAGGGAGAAGACGTCTATGTTCGATCGTCGGCGCTGCCCGATGGTGTCGAGGCCCTGAAGCCGGGTCAGCGCGTCGAGTTCGGGATGGCCGCGGGTCGCCGTGGCCCGCAGGCGCTTTCGCTGAAGCTGCTGGAGACCCCCACCCTGCGCGAGGAGCGCGGCGGCCGGGGCGAGCGCGGTGGCCGCGGCGGCCGCACCGACGGCGCCCCCGTCAACCGGAAGTCGCCGGACGAGCTGCACGGCCTCATCGAAGACATGATCACGCTGCTGGAGACCAAGGTGCAGCCGGACCTGCGTCGCGGCAAGTACCCGGACCGCAAGACCGCCCAGCGCATCGCCGAAGTGGTGCGCGGCGTGGCGCGCGAGCTCGACCACTAGGTCGCACGCGCTCGAAACGGCAATCGGGCCCCGGTGATTCGATCACCGGGGCCCGATTCACGTTGGGGCGGACCCGGTTTCCCGGATCCGGCCGAGATCAGCTGAACAGCGCGGGATCGAACGCGGGGGTGTGCACCGCCCAGATGCCGCGGGAGATGACGCCCTCGTTGCCGGCCTCGTCGCGCGCCGGAATGGGCAGGTGCAGCTCCATGATGGCCAGCTTCACGCCCTCGTTGGCGGGGGTCTTGATGGTCAGCGTGCGCGGCTTGTCCCACTTGGAGTCCTGGTCGCGCTCCGGCTTGCCGGACAGCTTCCACGGCTCCTTGTAGGTGAGGATCTCCGCGTCGGCCTTGTTGTTCGGCAGGCGGTAGCCGATCAGCAGCTCCCACGGGGAGTCGACGATCTCCTTGGGCAGCGACAGCTGGATGGTGGAGCCGGGCGGCACGTCGAGGTCGGAGACCGCCTCGGTGGTGTTGCACTTGCCCATCGAGAGGCGTTCCTTGGAGATCTCGAGGTCGCAGTACAGGAAGGGCTCGACCGTCACGGACTTGCCGTGCGCGTACGCGGTGATCGCGGGCTCGGACTTGTCGGTGTGGCGGGCGATGACCACGATCGCGGCGAAGTAGGCCACGGCCACCACGGCTAGAACCGCCAGCAGAGCGATGATCGTGCGGGCTTTGGGTTGGCTCACCGGGTTTCCTGTCCGTTACTGGGTGGGTTCCCCGCGCCGTGCGCACCGGGGATCTCCTGCTTGGCGTGCTGAGGTCGGTTACCGCCCAAACCGGGCAGCAGCGAATGACCACGGTAGCTGACCACGGTCTGGATCAAGCCCAGCGCCATGATGACCGAGACCACGGCGAACCCCTTCCACCACATGGTCGGCATCCACAGGGTGGGCAGCAGGACGCCCAGCGCGCCGCCGAAGACCCACGCCAGCTGCAGGACGGTCTCGGAGCGGCCGAAACCGGACGCGACCGATTCCGGGGGCAGGTCGTCCTGGATAGAAGCGTCCAGTGACACCTTGGCCAGCGCGCTCGCGCCCGCCGCGATCAGCGTGGCGAGCGCCGCGCCCAGCAGGCTGTCCAGGACCGCCGCGGCGACGGCGGCGGTGACGCAGGCGACGGTGCAGATCAGCACGATCAGCTGGGGGCGGCCGAGTTTCATGCGGGCGCCCGTCGCATTGCCCGCGAAATTGCCGATGGCCGCGGCCGCGCCGACGATGCCCAGCATGGCGATCTGCTGCACGCCGTGCTTGTCGGTGGCCTTGACCACGAACGCCACATAGAAGGTGAGGAAGCCGGTCAGCACCCGCACCGTGCTGTTGCCCCACAGGCCGGTCACCACCGAACGGCCCAGCGGCTGACGGCGTTTGGTGGGCGGCACGTCCCCGGCCCGGCTCGGGTCCAGCACCTCGGTGCGGGAGTCGTCGCCGTGGTAGCCGAGGGTGGCCGGCACCTCGCCCTCGGTGTTCTCCACCCAGGCCGGGATGCGCAGGCTCAGGAACATGCCGGCGGCGGCCAGCGCGGCCGCGAACAGCAGCGCGCCGGTCGAGCCGGTCACCTTGGCGATCAGCGCGGCCACGCCGCCCGCGCACAGGGTGCCGCCGACCAGTCCGAAGACGGTGAGGCGAGAGTTGGTGCGCACCAGGTCGATTCCCGGCGGCAGCACGCGCGGGGTGACCGCGGACTTCAGCACCGAGAACGACTTGCTGAGCACCATCATGCACAGGGCCAGCGGGTACAGCGCCCAGTTGTCGATATTGAAGATCAGCAATCCGGCCACCAGCACGCGGATCGCGAACGAACCCGCCAGCGCGATCCGGCGGCCGTGCTGCAGGCGGTCCAGCATCGGGCCGATCACCGGTGCGATGACCGCGAACGGGGCGATGGTGATCACCAGGTACAGCGCCACCTTGGTGACCGACTCCGCGGTCGCGCTGGCGAAGAACAACGTATTGGCCAGGGCCACCGCGATGGCGGCGTCGGTCGCGAAGTTCGCCATGGTGGCGTACACGAGCGCGGTGAGGCCGGACTCCTCCGCGCCGTCGGCCTTGGCGGCGCGCTGGAAGGTCGCGAAACCGCTCTGCGTCAGTTCGATGCTGCGGCGTGCCGCGACCCGGGTGACGGTCAGCTTCCGGGGCGGCTTGTGCAGCCCGCCGCTGTCGTGGGCGTCCGGGTTGTCACCGGCTGAAAGCTGCTGCGTATGAGCCGTTTCCGAGGATTCGGCGGCGGTGTCGCGGCCCTCGGGTCCGAGCGCGCTTGTCGGTTTCGGGTCGTGACGGTGCGGCGTGTGCCCGCGCGGGGGCGAGCTCTCGGGCTCCGGGGCGTGTCCCGAGGCGGCGTCGTAGCGCACGCGCCGGGTGGTGTTGAAGTCGTGCGGCTGCTGCCACATCTCCGGCTCGTCCCCGGTTCCCCGGGACGGCTGGGTCTCGTAGGGCCGGGTCGGCGGGTTGTCACCGGAATCGGACTTGGCGTGGCGGCGCTGCGCCCAGCGTGAGGTCCGGGCCTCCGATTCGCGCGGTGCGTCGCCGCCGCGGTCGCGCGCGGGTTCGCTGCGCACCCCCGAGGACGGTTCGGCGGGTCGGATGGGTGCGCGCCGGGTGAGGAATTCCGGCACGTCGTCCTGGTCGCGCGGCGGCGCGGGCCGCCGCCCGGCGCGGTTCGCGGGCGGATAGCGGTCGTACCCCGGATGCCGTTCGATCATGGGTGAGTCCTCGTCGCCCCAGCGACCGGGATCGGCACCGGGGTCACGGGGGGCAGTCACGCCCCCAATTCTTGCAGTGCCGTCGGCGTGCGGCTGCACTACCGCCGGTGTGGGACGCCACAAGTTGGAGAGACCGGTCGTTTTGGCGGGTCAGGCGGGAACGAAACGGACTTCGTAGGCGGTGGGCCACTTCTTGCCGGTGAGCAGGAAGCGATCGGTGCCGGGCAGATGGGCGATGCCATTGAGCACGTCCGTGTCGGGGGTGCGGGCGCTGCCGGGCAGCAGACCGGAGGCGTCGATGCTCGCCAGCACGTCACCGGTGTCGGGGTCGATGCGCAGGATGGTGTCGGTGGCCCAGGTGTTGGCGTAGACGGAACCGTCCGGGGCGCAATCCAGTTCGTTGAGGTGAGCGTTCTCGTGGCTGGTGAGCGTGACGGTCCCGGTGACGGCGAAGGTCCGGGGATCGCGGAAGGTCAGGGTGGAACTCCCATTGCTCATGACCACGCGATCACCGCGTGTGCACAGGCCCCAGCCCTCGCCGTCGAAGCGGGCGGTGCGGATCTCGGTCAGGGTGGCGGGGTTTCGGGCGATGGCGAGCCCGTCCTTCCAGGTGAGCTGCCAGAGCAGGTCCCCGGCGCGGGTGATGCCCTCGCCGAAGAGCGGGGCGGGCAGCTCGGCGCGGGCGAGTTCGGCCCCGGTGTTCAGGTCGGTGGACACGACGGACGAGTGGCCGGAGAGTCCGGTGCCCTCATAAAGAACCGAACCGTCTGCTTCCAATCCCTCGGTGAACGCGCCCGGGTCGTGCGGCCGTGTCGCGACCACTTCGACACGCCACTTCGGCGTGTTGTCGGTGCTGGTGCAGCCGGTGATGGTCCCGGCCAGGGCCAGGGCCGTGGACAGCGTGATCGTGGCGGCCGCTACCGGTGCACGGCGTTTGCGCTCCATACGGCAAAATGTAGGGCGTGAGCGCGGTTGGAGTTTCGGAGTCCGGTGTGCGGCCGATCCTGGCGGAGGCGGTCCAGCTGGCCCGCCGTGCGCTGCTGGATCTGGAGCCGGTCGGCGTGGGCGCGCATCTGGGCGTGACGGGCGAGGACGAATCCTCGGCCACCCATCACTTCGAGGCCACCCTGCCCGGCTATCACGGCTGGCAGTGGGCGGTCGTGGTGGCGGCCCCGCCGGAGGCGACGGTCGCCACCGTCAGCGAGTCGGCCCTGCTGCCGGGTCCGGACGCCCTGGTGGCGCCCGACTTCATCCCGTGGGATCAGCGCATCCGCCCCGGCGATCTCGCCCCCGGCGACCTGCTGGCCCCGCGCGCGAACGACCCGCGCCTGGTGCCCGGCTACGTCGCCACCGGTGACCCGGCCGTCGACGAGGTCGCGCTCGAGATCGGCCTCGGCCGCACCCGGGTGCTGTCCCGCGAGGGCCGCGAGGAGGCCGCCGACCGCTGGTTCTCCGAATTCGGCCCCGACACCGACATGGCCCGTTCCGCGCCGTCCACCTGCGGCCTTTGCGGCTTCTACGTCCCGCTCGCCGGTTCCCTGCGCGCCGCCTTCGGCGTGTGCGGCAATGCCATGGGCGCCGACGGGCGTGTCGTGCACGTGGCCTACGGCTGCGGCGCGCACTCGGACGTGGAACTGCCCACCGGCAACGGCTCCCCGCTGTACGAGGCGTACGACGACGCCGCCGTGGAACTGATCCCGCTCGCCGAACTCCGCCCGGAAACCGCCGCCGCGGCGGACGAATCCGGCGCGACCGAGGGTGCGGAAAACACTGCGGCCGAAGCCGAATCGGGCGCTGCCGCCGAGTCGGAGAACGCCGCCGCAGGCGAGACCGCGGCGGCTGACGACGCCGACGCCGAGGCGAGCGCCGCCGAAACGCAGACCCCGACCGAGTCCGCCGATGTGGCGGCCGGTGTGGTGGACGCCGATGTCGAGGTGACCGAGGTCTCCGTCGCGGAGGGCGAGACCGCCGCGACGGGGGAGACCGAGGCCGAGCAGGCCGATCCCGGCGTGTTCGAGTCGGCCGATCCGGACGCGGTGTACGACGACGCGTGGGCGGTGACCGCGGTGTCGGTGGAACCCGAGACCGGGTCGGCGGAGTCGCGCTGAGCCCGGTCGCGGAAGTTCCCGGCAGCGCTGGATTTCGGTGGATCGCGCCGGATCCTGTGTAATACCCCGGATGCTTGGCCTTGGCGTGCCAACAACCGCTTTCGGGAAAGGGCGTAGCGCGTGGTCGCGACCGAATTCGAGGATCCGTTCGGCACGGCGGAATTGCGCGCCGGAGTGGTGGCCGCCTGGCGCGGCTCGCCCACCCGGTTGCGCGAGGACGCCGCCACCGAGGCGGATCTGGTGCGGGCCGGATACCGGGACCGGCTGCTGACCGAGCTGGCTCAGAACGCCGCCGACGCGGCGGTGAAGGCCGGGGTGCCCGGCCGGATCGCGGTATGGCTGGACGGCCGTACCCTGCACATCGCCAACAGCGGTGCGCCGCTGGACGTCTCGGGCGTGCACGCGCTGACCGCCCTGCGCGCCTCCGGGAAGACCGAGGGCGCGGCCGTCGGGCAGTTCGGGGTGGGTTTCACCGCGGTGCTGACCGTGTCCGACGAGGTGGAGTTCCGGTCGACCAGCGGGTCGGTGCGGTTCTCCCGGGGCGAGACCTGGGCGCTGCTCGGCGTGCAGGGCATCGAGATCCCGGAGCAGTCCGGCGATTTCGAGCCGCCCGCGTTGCGCCTGGCCTGGGCCATCGCCGAGCGGCCCGCGGACGGCTTCGACAGCGAGATCGTGCTGCGCCTGCGCGAATCGGTGGACCCGGTCGAGCTGCTCGCCGAGATGCGCGCCGAGGCTCCCGACCTGCTGCTGGAACTGCCCGCCCTGACCAGCATTCGCATCGGCGACGACGAGATCGCGAGCACCCGGCGCGAACTGGAGGGCGGCCTCACCGAACTCACGGTCACCGGGCCGAATTCCGATGAGCGCCTGTGGTGGCAGTACCGCACCGAGCGCGCCCGCTGGCTGCTCCCGGTACGCGACGGCCGCCCGGTCGCCACCCGCCCGGACGTGCTGCGCGCCCCCACCCGCTCGGACGAGGAACTCTCGCTCCCCGCGGTCCTCATCGCCGACATCCCCATGCAGCCCGACCGCCGCCGCCTGCTCCCGAGCGCCCGCCCGGCCGAGCTCGCGACCGACTACGCCGCCTTCGCGCGCGCCCTCCCGCCCCGCGACCGGCTGGTCCTGGTCCCCACCCCGGGCTTCGCCCGCAGTGAGACCGACGCCGTCCTGCGCGAAGCCCTCATCGCCGAGCTCCGCGACAACGAGTGGCTGCCGGTCCTCACCGTCCACCAGGATGCCGAACCCGCGCTCGCCCCAGCGGATTTCGATGCGGCGCTCCTCGAACCCACGCTTGCTCCACAACCGGCCGAGGCCTCGGAACCCAGCGCTTCCGCCCCGGCACCGGTGGCGAGCCCCGATGCCCCCGTGCCGTCGGCCAAGCCGCGCGCCGCGCGCCCCGCCGAGCCGGAGACGCTGCCGCTGTGGGACCTGCCCGAGGACGAATCGTCTTCGGACGCCGTCGAACCCCATGACGCCATCGGCCCGCACGATGTGGTGGCCGGTTACGGCGCGGCCGAGTCCGGCGATCTGGCCGCCGCCGCGGATCTGGCCCGAGCCGCCGACCTGGCCGGGGTCGAGGACCTGACCGCGTCCACCGGCGCGGCCGAATTCGACCTCGGCGGGCTGGGGATCGCTGTGGATGAATCTCATCCGGCCGGAATTCCGGCGGCCGGGGAGGTCCGGATCGGTGTGGCCTCGCCTCGCCGGGCCGGCGTCTTCACCGGCGTGACCACGGAATTGGCGGATCTGCTGGCGGAGATGACCGGACCGCTGGTGATTCCGGAGCTGTCGGGCCGCCTGTTCACGGACGCGCTGGCGGCCCTGGATGTGCACCGGATCGGCCTGGCCCGGATCGCGGAGCTGTCCGGCGGCCTGGAACGCGAACCGCGGTGGTGGTATTCGCTGTACGACGCCCTGGAGTCGTTCGCGGTGGATCCGCTGTCGGTGGAGGAGCTGGGCGCGCTGGCGGTGCCGCTGGTGGACGGCCGGCTGGTGACGGGTCCGCGCACGGTGGTGTTGGATGCCCGTCTGGAGCAGGCGATTCCGGTGCACTGGGCGCGGTTGGCGCATCCGGAGGCGGCGCATGAGCTGCTGGGCCGCCTGGGCGCGCGTCCGGCCACGCCGGAGGATCTGCTGAACGATCCGGGCCTGCAGGCGGTGCTGGAGGACGATCCCAGCGATCCCGACACCGTGGACGCGGTGCTGGGTCTGGCCGCGCATTCCCTGGCCGCGCCGGGCGCGTTGCCGTCCTGGCTCGGCTTGATCGAATTGCCGGACGTGGACGGCGAATTGACGCCCGCCGACGAACTGCTCCTGCCGGGCGCGCCGCTGGACCGGGTGCTGGTCGCGGATTCGCCGTTCTCCACCGTGGATTCCGCGGTCCTGGAGCGCTACGGCTCGGAAGCTTTGCGCGCCATCGGCGTCGGCTGGGGTTTCACCCTGGTCGCCGAGTCCGATCCGACCGGCCCCGACCATCACCTCGACGACGAGGAGACCTGGTGGGAGAGCCTGGTCGAGGATCCGTCCGAACTGGTGGCGGTCCGCGACCTGGACCTGGTGGACGACGCCGAATGGCCGGAGGCCCTGCGCCTGCTGCTGGCCGAGGAGAGCACCCGCCGCCTGGTCGCCGACCGTGACGGCTACACCGCGTGGTGGCTGCGGCATCACGCGCACATCGACGGCATTCCGCTGGGCCTGCTGCGCCATCCGGACGACACCTTGTTCGCGGGCCTGCTCCCGCAGCTGCCGGGCTTCGGCGCCCAGGACCTGGCGGTGCTGCGCAGTGTTCTCGCCGATCCGGAGGTGCTGACGCCCGCGCTCGCCGAGGAGCTGCTCGACGCGCTGGCCGATCCGGCGAGAGTGCCTACGCCCGAATCGATTTCGCAGACCTACCGGCGTTTGGCGGAGGCGCTGGACGCGGGCCGGCTGGACACCGAGGACCTGGTGCTGCCGGGTCAGGTGCGCGCGCTGAGCGGGGAGGTGATTCCGGCCGCCGACGCGCTGGTGCTGGATCGCCCGTGGTTCGGTCCGGCGCTGCCCGCGGATCGCCTGGTGGTCGGGGACATGGCGTGCGCGCGTCCGCTGGCCACCCTGCTGGATCTGCCGCTGGCCTCGGAGGCGGTGACGGCGGAGGTGGTGAGCACGGGTCGCGAGACCAGCTGGACCGCGGATCCGCTGGGCGTGCTGTTGCGCCTGCAGTTCGATATGCCGCTTCCGGCAGGCGATCTGGTGGTGCACGACGAATTGCGGGTCCGGTTGACCGGCGCGTTCGAGGCCACGGTCGAGGTGGCGTGGTGGCGCGAGGGCGATGTCACCCATGTGCAGGGGCAGCCGCAGAACTTCTCGCGTCGCTGAGATCGGGTCCGGCGCGGGCGATCACGCTGCCCGCGCCGGAGGAGAAGGGGGGTCGGGTCAGGCCGCGTGGGCTGCCACGGTGGTGGCGAGGACGTCCAGTTGGTCACGGACGGCGGCGCTGTCGTTGTCGACCAGCCAGCGCAGCACGATGCCGTCGATGGTGGCGAGGATGAAGCGGGACAGGGTGCCGACCGGAACGGTCCACTGGCAGTCGGTGGCTTCGCGCGCGTGCTCGAAGATATCGGCGACCGTGGAGTCGTTGAAGGTGTACTGCTCGCGGGCGATGGCCAGTTTGGCGGGGGTCTGTTCCCCTTCGCGTAGCGCGTAGGTGGTGGTCTCGTAGGTGAGTAGTTGTCGTTCCGGGGTGGCTTCGATGTTGAGCCACATGAGTTCCAGGCCGGCACGCACCAATTGCTGAAACGCGGCTTTTCCGGTTCCGACGTCCTGCCATACGGTTTCGTTGGCGTCGACGGAATCACGCAATTCCATCGAAAGCGCCTTGACCAGCTCGGTCATCAGCTGATCTTTGTTTTCGAAACAGTAATGCACCACACCGAGGGAAACACCGGCTGCCTGCGCGACATCGCGGGTGGTAACCCCGGCCACGCCCTTTTTTTCGGCAAGGCCGATGGCTGCCTCGATAAGGTGGGCCCGTCGTTCTTCGACGCTCAATCGGGAGGACACTCCAGGGAGTTAAGCCTCCGAGGCGCGTGCAGTCAATTCGCGGGCTACACAAGTTTGCTTGGCATGCCTGTTGGTCAGATGACCAGTCGCTTCCCTGTGCTAATCCAGACCGCGTTGTGCGCCTTTATCACCCCGACGCGCACTCCGCCGCTGAATCGCGAAGATGGTGTAGCCCAGCAGTCCGACGCCCAATCCCATCAGGCACACCGGACGCGCGGTCGCCCACGCGTCGTTCAGCCACACCGCGACCGTCGCGATCAGGAAACCGATGGCGCCCACCAGGAGTACGGGACGCGGATCGGTGAAGCGCGGCGGAATCTCCGGGACGGTCGGCGGGGTCACCCCCTCAGACTAGAGGGCGCGAGCCGTTCCGGTGGCGCGCCGGTGCGCTCGGCGCTGGACCAGGCGAACCGGCGACCCCCGCGCGGGCGTTCCCGTATCGTTTGCCTCTGTGACAACGCCTTCCGACATTCGAGCGCTCGCCGGTGAACTCTCGCTGGCGGTGGTGCGCTTGACTCGGCATCTGCGAGGCCGGCGGGCCGATGCCCAGATTTCGCTGACGCAGCTGTCCGCGCTCGCCACGCTGAATCGGGAGGGCGCCATGACGCCGGGCGCGCTGGCCGCCAAGGAGCGGGTGCAGCCGCCGTCGATGACCCGGGTCATCGCCTCGCTGTCGGAAATGGATCTGGTGGAACGCAATCCGCACCCCACCGACGGACGGCAGATCATCGTGTCGCTGTCGGACGCGGGCCGGGCCTTGATAGCGGACGAGAATCAGGCCCGCGAGGCGTGGATGACCGATCAGCTCTCGCAGCTGACGCCCAGCCAGGTCGGCGTGCTCCGCGAAGCGGTCGGCATCATGAAGCAGATCGTCGACGAGTCGGAGTAAGGCGTACCGATTCGCCGGGGCGCCTCGCCGTCCTAGTAGCCGAAACGTCGGTCGCTGTCGACGATTTCGCGGCCCAGGGGGAACAGCGATACCGGGATCAGCTTGAGATTCGCCCAGGCGAACGGGATTCCGATGATGGTGACCGCGAGCGCGATGCTGGTCATCAGGTGCCCCAGCGCCAGCCACCACCCGGCCACCACGATCCACACGATATTGCCGAGCATCGATCCCACACCCGCGTCCGGCTTCTCCACCGCTTCGCGGCCGAAGGGCCAGAGCACGAAATAGGCGATGCGGAACGAGGCGATTCCCCAGGGGATGGTGATGATCAGGATGCAGCAGATCAGCCCGGCGATCACATAGCCGATGGCCATCCAGAACCCGACCAGCACGAGCCACAGGATGTTCAGGATCAACTGGATCGGTTTCACGGTTCCAGCATGCCAGCGGGCACGGGCCCGCACCACCGGGAAAACCCTGACTGATCGGTGGTGGCCCTGTCCGGTAACGGGTGAAACCCGGTGGATTTCCCGATTGGTGAATCAGCTCACTGCTAATCTCACGCTATCCAAGATCTAGCCAGTTCCAGATGCTGTCTCGATATTCGGAGAAAGCGTGGGCATACTTTGAGCAACATTAAACGACTATCGGTAGGCCTGACCGCGCTGGCCCTTGTCGCAACGGGCGGCCTGGCCGCGTGCAGTAGCGGCAATTCCTCGGGTTCGGCAGCGAACTCCACCGCGAGATCGGAGCCCGGCTCGGCCGGCTCGGGCCCCGCGCGCAATCCGTATCTGGCCGCCGACCACTACGCCATCACCCACCTGGATTCCGCGCAGTCCGACAGTTTCCCGGACCCGATTCCGCGCGGCACCTTCCATATCGACCCGAAGGCCATGCCGCGGGTGCCGGTCGGCCCGGTGAGCATCATGACCCTGGCCTCCACCTCGGACAAATACCGCTGGATCTCCTCGACCCAGGGCGTCCGCTACGTCGACGTCTCCGACGGCGGCTTCAAGGAGATCGCGGCCCTGGACACCCCGGGCATCGCATCGATCAGCCCGCAGGCCCTGGACCAGGTGCTGGACCAGAACTTCACCGACGCCGGGCAGATCCAGAACGCCATCGCCCAGGACTGGGGCGGCGCGAACTGGACCCGCATCGCCAATGGCGTCTACGGCCTGGTCGACAAGGACAACCGGGTCTACTTCAACACCTTCGACTCGCAGCTGTTCATCTTCGCGCTGAAGAACAAGGACAAGCCCGAGGACGGCATCGAGGTCGTCAAGCACATCGACCTGAAGCAGTACCTGGGCACCGGGACCACCTCGCTGGGCATGCCGGAGAACATCGTCGGCGTCTCCATGACCTACGACGGCCACGTGATCGTGGCGTCCTCGCGCGGCCTGCTGGCCTTCGACCGCGACCTGGCGGGCACGCCCCAGCAGGTGCGCTTCGGCAGCGACGAGACCGTGTCGAACTCCATGGCCAATGACGAGGACGGCGGCATCTACATCGCCAGCGACAAGATCATGCGCAAGGTGGTGTGGACCGGCAGCAAGCTCTCCACCGAGGAGAGCGACGGCGCGTGGTCCTCGCCCTACGACTTCGGCCGCCAGCCCCCGGCGGTGAAGTTCGGCATCGGCACCGGATCCACGCCGACCCTGATGGGCTACGGCAAGGACAACGACGAACTGGTCGTGATCACCGACGGCGCGGACCACATGAAGCTGGTCGCGTTCTGGCGCAACAAGATTCCCGAGGGCTTCGCCCAGAAGCCCGGCGCCGAGTCGAACCGGATCGCCGACCAGATCGAGGTGACCGCCGGTCTGACCGATCCGAAGCCGGAGTTCATCCAGTCCGAGCAGTCCGTGGTGGTCAACGGGTACGGCGCGTTCGTGGTGCAGAACATCGGTTCCGGCGGCGAACCCGATCGCCTGGTGGACGTGCTCTCCAACGGCCCGGTCGACGCGCCGCCGCACGGCATGCAGCGCTTCGAATGGGATCCGAAGGCGGACAAGTGGAATTCGGTGTGGGAGCGCGGTGACGTGGTCTCGACCTCCATGGTTCCGGCCACCTCGACCACGACCGGGATGGTCTTCGTCAACGGCTACAGCAAGGCCGACGGCTGGGAGGTGACCGGCCTGGACTGGAAGACCGGGGAGACGGTGCACCGCACCATCTTCGGGCAGTCCAACCTCGGCAACGGCGCCTACGCCATCGTGGAGGGCTTCCCCAACGGCGATCTGCTGTTCAACAGCGTCGGCGGACCGTTCCGCGCGAAGATCGCCGGTCGGTAGAGCATTCGGCCTCGTCCCAGGGCCGGGTGGGAGTCAGTGGCCGGGCCGCACCCTCGGGTGTGGCCCGGCCACTGCCCGTTCCGGGCTCAGAAGAACCAGCCCAGCTCGGCCTCCCGCTCGGCGGTGAACGCCTCGTCGAAGGCCCGCAGCACCGTCGCGTCCTTGGCCTGGATCCGGTTGGCGGCGGCATAGACCCGGGCCCGGTAGCCGCCGAAGTAGAGGCTGCCGAGCACGTCGATGCCGAGTTCCAGATCCGGGGCGCGATCGGTGGGCGCGCACTCGGCGATCCCGTCGCGCACCCGCAGCGCGAAGGTGCCGCCCGCGTCGCGGAACGGATCGTCCACGGCCAGCACCACATCCAGGTCCCGCTGATACGTGCGCGCGGTCAGCGCGCCGGGCACGTCCATGAGGCGGGTCCACAGCGTGTCGTGGCGGCCGACGACCTCGATCAGACGCGGATCGGTGACCAGGAAGGGGAGCGGATCCCCGTCGTAGGTGCTCGCTCTGATGTCGTGCACCAGGTCCATGCTCAACAGCACCCGCCACAGCGCGATGTGGGCTTCCGGTGTGACGGTGCGCATTTCGCGGATGGTGGCGGTGTTCTTGTAGTCGTGCCAGGAGCGGCGCAGGATGGCGTACCCGTCCGGGTGGATCAGGAAGAACTGCGGCGCGCCGTCCTCGTTCTGCACCGCTTCGGCGAAGAACCGCTGCTGCCACCGGGCTTCGGGACGCACCTGCGCACCGGGCGTGAGTCGTCGCCAGCGGTCGTAGATCTCGGGCAGGACCTGCTCCGCCTCGGCCAGGGCCGCGACCCGCACGCCGCCGGGATCCGGTGTGGTGGGCCGGAATTCGGCGGTGCGCCCGCGAATCGAGAGGTCGATCTCCTGGATCGAGGGCCCGTAGCCGAAGCGGCCGTAGATGCCGCCCTCGCTGACGGTGAAGATGGTGAGCGGCAGGCCCTCGGCCTCGATGCGCTCGTGCAGCGCGGTGTAGAGCGCCCGCAGAATGCCGCGCCGCCGATGCGTGGGCGCGACCGCGACGCCGGTGACGCCACTGGCCTGGACGGTGCGTGGGCCCGGCACCGTGACGGTCATGACGCGGTCGTTGACGTGCCCGACGAGACGATCGCCGTCGACGGCGACCAGGGCTCGTTCGGTGGGGAAGACCTGCGGCCCGAACTCGACGTCCGCCGGACCGCCACGCATGCCGAAGCCCATGTCCATCAGCTGGACGAGTTCCGGCCGTTCCTCAGCTCGTGCCGAACGCACGGTAATGCCATTCGTCGATGCCATTCCCCGAAGATCCCAGGATTTCCGGTTCCCCGCATCCGATTTCTTCGGGGGCCAGCTGCCGCCCCCGCCGCGGCAGCTGACCCCCGTGAGAACAAGAGTGCCGCCCCACGCCAGCGAGATCCTTAACAAGTCCTTGTCAACGACAGGTCGTCGGCAACGAGAAATCCCCGCCGCCACGAGGTGTGACGACGGGGATTTCCCGGGAAAAGCGTTCGGGCCCAGGGCCCGAGGGATCAACGGCCGTTGATCTCCACGTAGTCGCGCTCGCCGTAGCCGGTGTAGATCTGGCGCGGACGGCCGATCTTCAGCGGCTCGCTGTGCATCTCGCGCCAGTGGGCGATCCAGCCCGGCAGGCGGCCCATGGCGAACAGCACGGTGAACATGCGGGTCGGGAAGCCCATGGCCCGGTAGATGACGCCGGTGTAGAAGTCGACGTTCGGGTACAGGCGACGCTCGATGAAGTACTCGTCGGTCAGCGCGGCCTCTTCGAGCGCCTTGGCGATGTCGAGCAGCTGGTCGTCGCCGCCGATCTTGGCCAGGATGCCGTCCGCGACCTGCTTGACCAGCGTCGCGCGCGGGTCGTAGTTGCGGTAGACGCGGTGCCCGAAGCCCATGAGCTTCACGCCGTCTTCCTTGTTCTTGACCTTGCGGACGAACTCCTTGACGTCGCCGCCATTGGCCTTGATGTCGTCGAGCATCTCCAGCACGGCCTGGTTGGCGCCGCCGTGCAGCGGGCCCCAGAGCGCGTTGATGCCGCCGGACACCGAGGTGAACAGGTTGGCGTCGGACGAACCGACCAGGCGCACGGTCGAAGTCGAGCAGTTCTGCTCGTGGTCGGCGTGCAGGACCAGCAGCATGTCCAGCGCGGCGGCGATCTCCGGGTCGACCTCGTAGGGCTCGGCCGGGAAGCCGAAGGTCATCCGCAGGAAGTTCTCCACCAGCGACAGCGAGTTGTCCGGGTACAGGAACGGCTGGCCGACCGACTTCTTGTACGCGTAGGCCGCGATGGTCGGCAGCTTGGCGAGTAGTCGGATGGTGGACAGCTCGACCTGCTCGGGGTCGCGCGGGTCCAGCGAGTCCTGGTAGTACGCCGACAGCGCGTTGACCGCCGACGACAGCACCGGCATCGGGTGCGCGTTGCGCGGGAAGCCGTCGAAGAACCGCTTCAGGTCCTCGTGCAGCAGGGTGTGCCGGCGGATCCGGTCGGTGAAGTCGTCGAGCTGCGTCGGGGTCGGCAGCTCGCCGTAGATGAGCAGGTAGCTGACCTCGATGAAGGTCGCCTTGCCCGCGAGCTGCTCGATCGGGTACCCGCGGTAGCGCAGGATGCCCGCCTCGCCGTCGATGTAGGTGATGGCCGACTTGGTCGACGCGGTGTTCATGAAGCCGGGGTCGTAGGTCGTGTACCCGGTGCTGGCGAGCAGCTTGCCCAGGTCGATCCCGTCATTACCCTCGACAGCCTTGGCGACGGTCATCGGGTACTCGCCGCCCGGGTATTGCAGTACCGGCTTGGCGTCGTCGTCGACGTTGATGATGTTCTCAGCGGGCACGGAAGGATCCCTCTCAGGCTTGAAACCGTAGGCATCGACGCGGGTGACACACGATGCGCTTGTACTCAACGCTAGCCGCTGTCCACTACGCCCGAGTAATGAGGGTGTCCCTTGACTACCTCACAGTCACGTCGTTCGCAGGTGAGGCGAGCGGCGGTCATGTGCTATGCGCATGAACGCCGGACCTCAGGCGACCGGCACCTCCGAATGGGCACGTGCCACCCGGTATCGCACGAACGCGGGAAATGCCACGACGGCCAGCATCATGCCGACCACGACGAGCACGCCGCCGCCCGCGGCGGTCGCCGCGGTACCCACCGCCGCTGCCGCGAAACCGTGCGCAACATCACCGACGCGCGGTCCACCCGCCACGACAACGATGAACACGCCCTGCAACCGCCCGCGCATCTCGTCGGTCGCCACCGACTGCAGCATGGTGGTGCGCAAAGCCGCCGAGAACATGTCGACCGCGCCGCCGAAGGCCAGGCAGGCCAGCGCGATCCAGAGCGCCAGGGTCATGCTCAGCCCGTGCCCGACCAGGCCTACGGCCAGGCCGAACCCGACCATGCCCAGACCCCACAGCACGATGCAGACCACCACGGCCAGGCCCTGCCGCCGCACCCGCGACAGCCAGCCGGAGAACACCCCGCCCAGCACCGCGCCCACCGACATGGCCGCGAACAGCAGCCCCAGAGCCGTTCCGCCCGAAGCGGAGTCGCCGAAGCTGTCCTGGGCGATCTGCGGGAACAGGGCGCGCGGCATGCCGAACACCATGGCCACCACGTCCACCGCGAAGGAGGCCAGCAGGATGCGCTGGGTGGCCAGATAGGCGAAGCCGTCGAATACCTCGCGCAGTCCGGCCCGGCGGGCTTCGCCGTGCGGCGGGATGGGCGGCAGCTTCCAGGTGGCCCACAGCGTGGCCAGCAGCGCGATGGCGTCCAGCAGGTACAGCGTGGACAGGCCCGCGAGCGGAATCAGCATGCCCGCCAGCACCGGTCCGGCGATGGCGCCGAACTGCATGACGGTCATGCTCAGCGAGTTCGCCGCGGGCAGCTGCTCGGGCGGCAGCAGGCGCGGGTAGATGGCGCTGCGGGCGGGCTGGTTCATGGCGAAGAACGCCTGCTGCGCCGCGAACAGGATCAGCACCAGCCACACATTGTTCAGTCCCGCCGCGGCCTGCGCCCAGAAGGCGAGGGCGGTCAGGCCGGTGCCCGCGGAGGTGACGAGCAGCATCTTGCGGCGGTCCATGGCGTCGGCGAGCGCGCCGCCCCAGAGTCCGAAGACGATGAGCGGGACGAGGCCGAACAGTCCGGCCAGGCCGACGTAGGAGGAACTGTGGGTGATGTCGTAGAGCTGTTTGGGGACGGCTACGACGGACAGCTGCGCGCCGATCACGGTGACGATGCCGGTGGTCCAGAGCCTCCGGTAGTCGGGATTCCGTAATGGAGTTATGTCGGCGAGCAGCTTCACCGACTTATTTTGGACCGATCATCCCATCATTTGAACGTGAGATATCCAACTCTTTCGGGGCCTTGCCGGGGCATCAGGGTTGGAGGCGTTCGACTTTCATGGCCGACACGTCCGAATTGCCCGGTTCCATGGTCACCCGGATGCGGTTGTGCATGCGGCTGCGACGGCCCTGCCAGAACTCGACGGTCTCCGGCCGGATCTGGAAACCGCCCCAGAACGGCGGCACCGGAATGTCGTCCACCTCGGCGAACCGGGCCTCGGTCGCGGCCATGCGCTCATCCAGCTCGGCCCGCGAGGCGATGGTCCGCGACTGCTCCGACGCCCACGCACCCAGTCGGGAGCCACGCGGCCGGGACTGCCAGTACACCTCGGTGGCCTCGGCGGGCACCCGCAGCACCGGGCCGCGCACCGTCACCTGCCGCCCCATCGCCTGCCAGACGAATGTGGCCGACGCGTAGGCGGTTTGGGTCAGCTGACGGCCCTTGAACGAGTCGTAATTCGTGTAAAAAGTCACACCCTCGGGAGAAAGCCCCTTGCACAGGACGGTTCGCGACGACGGCCGCGGACCGGTCTCGGCGATCTCGACGGTGCTCAGCACCATCGAGTTCGCGTCGGTCAGGCCCGCGCTGGTGGCGTCCTCGATCCAATTGCGCAGCAACGGCTCCCAGCCCTCGGCCAGCCAGGTCTCGTCCAGGTCGGTATCGCGGGGCGGATGGTTGTCGCCCTGATCGACTCCGTACTCGACGCGCAAGGCCGCGAGATCGAGGTCGGATGTCGCGAATTTCTCCTGGTCAACCATGGGCCAGACGTTACTCCGGAGTAATGCGGGGGTTAAGCTCCAGGTGATCGGCGTGGCTGCTCAGGGATCGGGCAGCCCGACATGCAAGGAGAGTCACAACATGACTGCCAGCGCTGCGGTACCCAATGTCGTCCCCGACGGCTTCGTGAGCGGTCTCGAAGGCGTGGTGGCCTTCACCACCGATATCGCCGAACCGGACAAGGACGGCGGTGCGCTCCGGTACCGCGGCGTCGACATCGAGGACCTGGTCGGTAACCGGGTCACCTTCGGTGATGTCTGGGCCCTGCTCGTGGACGGCGAATTCGGCCGCGGCCTACCGCCCGCCGAACCGTTCCCGCTCCCCATCCATACCGGCGACGTCCGCGTCGACGTGCAGGCCGGTCTGGCCATGCTGGCCCCGATCTGGGGTTACGAGCCGCTGCTCGACATCGACGACGACACCGCCCGCGAGAACCTCGCCCGGGCCTCGGTCATGGCGCTGTCCTATGTCGCCCAGTCGGCGCGCGGCATCTACCAGCCCGCCGTGCCACAGTCGAAGATCGACGAATCGGCCACCATCACCGAGCGGTTCATGACCCGCTGGAAGGGTGACCCGGACCCGCGCCACACCGAGGCCATCGACGCCTACTGGGTGTCCGCCGCCGAGCACGGCATGAACGCCTCCACCTTCACCGCCCGGGTCATCGCCTCCACCGGCGCCGACGTGGCGGCTTCGCTGTCCGGCGCCATCGGCGCCATGTCCGGCCCGCTGCACGGCGGCGCCCCGGCCCGCGTGCTCCCGATGATCGAAGAGGTCGAGAAGTCCGGCGACGCACGGGCTCTGGTCAAGGGCATCCTGGACCGCAAGGAAAAGCTGATGGGCTTCGGCCACCGCGTCTACCGCGCCGAGGACCCGCGCGCCCGCGTGCTGCGCGCCACCGCCCAGCGCCTGGACGCCCCGCGCTTCGAGGTCGCCGCCGCGCTGGAGCAGGCCGCCCTGGCCGAGCTGCGCGAGCGTCGCCCCGACCGCGCCATCGAGACCAATGTCGAGTTCTGGGCCGCCGTGATCCTGGACTTCGCCGAGGTCCCGGCGCACATGATGCCCGCCATGTTCACCTGTGGCCGCACCGCCGGCTGGTGTGCCCACATCCTGGAGCAGAAGCAGCTCGGCAAGCTGGTCCGCCCGGCCGCCATCTACACCGGCCCGGCCCCGCGCAAGCCGGAGACCGTCACCGGCTGGAACCTGGTGTCGCACAAGTAGAGTGCGCTGAACGAACAATGGCCCGCGGCGAGAATTCGCCGCGGGCCATTGTTCTTCGTCCTACGCCTTGACGACGATCGTCCCCACGATCTTGTCGCTCAGGGTCTGCTTCTTCTCATCCCAGAGCGGCCACAGCCAGCCGAGGTAGCAGGCCAGACTGTTCACATTTCCGGCGAAGTAGCGCACGATGGCCATGCCGAAACCGATTGGCTGGCGGGTCGATTCGCGGATCACGCGAATGCCGAGCGCCCGCTTGCCGACCGTCTGGCCGGTCGTGCCCTCCTGGTAGGCGAAGTACAGCGCGGTGCCGATGGCCGCCACCAAGCCGATCAGGGCGCAGATGATGCCCAGGGCGTTCATGGACCCGGCGTCACACCGGGTGTAGCCCGAGTACTGGCTGGTCGTGCAGGTGGGCTCGGAGGTGCCCACGGTGTTGGCGAGGATCGTCAGCAGCAGGAACGGGCCTCCGATGATCAGCCCGTCCAGCAGGCGTGCGCCCGCGCGTGCGCCCCAGCCCGCATACTCCGCTCCGAACCCCCCGAACGGAGCGTAGCCGGGCTGAGGTGCACCGAACGCGGGTTGCGGTGCGCCATAGGGTGACTGGGGAGCGCCGTACGCCGGCTGCTGCGGTGCGCCGTAGCCGGGCTGGGGCGCGCCGTACGCGGGTTGCGGTGCGCCGTACGCGGGTTGCGGTGCGCCGTAACCCGGCGGCGGGGCCGCGTAACCGGGCTGGGGCGCACCGTAGCCCGGGGCGGGCTGATCGGCGGGCGGGTAGCCGTACCCCGGCTGCTGTTGCGGGTACGGGTTGTTCGGGTAAGTCAATGCGTTTCCTTGCAAAAGGGTTGATTCGGACAGGCAGGCTACAGTCTGGGGCACTCGGGCCTTCGATATGAAAAGGAAATCGATCACACTCGCGCACGGGGGACCGGAAGCGCGCGGACGAGGAGACCGGATGGCGCTGGAAATGCGGACACGCTGTGAACGATGCGAGATTGCCCATTTACCTGCTGAGGGTCCGGCGCTGATCTGCAGCTACGAGTGCACCTTCTGTGAATCGTGTGGTCGAACAATGGATTACGTATGCCCCAACTGCGGTGGCGAATTGGTTGCCAGACCGCGAAGGCGGCGAGAATCCTGATTCAGACCGTAGATTGCGCGCCGGGATTCACATAACCTGCTCCGGTGCTCGACGCAGGACTGTCCAGGCGCGGCTTCTTCGCCGCGGGCGCGGCGCTGGCCGCGGGCCTCGCCACCGCCGGATGCGGTGTGGCGAACGGCAACTCGTCCGACCGCATCCTCGATCCACCGCGTGGCGCCGCCGATCCGGCCTCCGCGCCGGCCCGGCTACCCGTCTCCACGGTGTCCCCGGACGCCGTCGCGGCCAAGTACGCGGGCCGCACCCCGAAGGCCTGGGGTGTCGACGTCGACGGCATCCTGACCGGCTTCAACCCCACCGGCAAGCAGTTCGCCGTCACCTTCGACGCCTGCGGCGGCCCCGGCAACAACGACATCGACGAGAACCTGCTCGCCTTCCTGCAGGCCCAGCAGATCCCGGCCACCCTGTTCCTGAACAAGCGCTGGATCGACGCCAACCCGGCCCGCGCCGGGCAGCTGGCCGCCAACCCGCTGTTCGAGATCGGCAATCACGGCACCGCGCACTGCCCGCTCTCGGTGAACGGCCGCGCCGCCTACGAGATCAAGGGCACCGCCTCCGCGCAGGCCGCGGTGGACGAGGTGTGGGGCAACCACCAGCGCATCGCCGCCCTGACCGGGCACGGGCCGCGGTTCTTCCGCGCCGGCACCGCCCACTACGACGAGGTGGCGGTGTCGATCGTGCAGGACCTGGGGGAGACCCCGGTCGGATATACGGTGAACGCGGACTTCGGCGCGACCGCCTCGGCCGCGCAGGTGCAGTCGGCGATGTCGGGAGCCAAGTCCGGCGGCATCTCCCTGGCCCACATGCATCGGCCCAAGTCGGGCACCGGTCCGGGCATGCTGGCCGCGCTCCCGGCGCTGAAGGCCAACGGCTTCCAATTCGTGCATCTGCCCTAGTACTTCGACCCGCCTCCGGCGCGACGGTCAGTTGCGCCGGGAGGCCGCCCAGTCGACGGCCACGGATTCGCCGCGATCCACGGTGAAGAACGCCACATCCAGGTGACGGCCCAGATCGACCAGTTCCAGCGCCGAGAGCGGCACCGGCTGCACCACCCGCACCCGCCACGGGCCGGGCTCGTCCCAGGCGTGCAGTTCCAGATCCAGCCGCAGCACCGGATCGTCGCGCCCGCTGTAATCGGCCGCGACCGGGGTGGCGGCCAGCACGGTCGCGCGGGCGCGCCGGCCGTCGGCCAGGATCTTGGCGATATTGGTGCGCGAGGTCTCCTCCGGCGCGGGTAGATACAGCACCACCCGGTCGGGATCGACGGGATCGGCCCGGCAGCAGACGACGTCGCCGGGCTGCATCCACTCCCGGTCGGCGGCGGCCGCCCGCTGCCGGACCCGGGTCTCGTAACCGTGCCGGCCCTCGATCTGGACCCGCATCCAGAACTCCGGGGCGGGCCCGTCGTCGCGGACGCCGAGGATGGTGGCCGTGCCCTCCAGACCGTGCAGCAGCAGCGCCCGGCGGGCGGCGTCGTCGAGAACGGGACCCCGCCGGGTCAGGCCGCGCGATCCGAACTGTGAGGACAGCCGGGCCAGCAGGCCCAGACGCGGCCCGTTGTCGGGCCGCGGCCGCGCGGAATCCGGGGACAGCCCGGGAGCGGGAGCGGTCTGCTGGTCGGATGCGGTGTTCGGTCGCTTGTCCGCGGCCATGTCCATGGTGCTGAACCGTAGTGCGTCTGTGGCGAGGCACACAGCGATACGCGCCGTTTGCCGAACCCGCTGGCGAGATTGTTTTTTCACCCCGGACCCGGCCGTGAGCGCGGGTGATAGCCCCACTACCCTTGTCGCCATGACCTCTGCGTTCCCGACCATCCCCGACGATCTCAAGCCCGCCGACGGACGGTTCGGTTGCGGCCCCTCCAAGGTCCGCCCCGAGCAGCTGCAGTCCCTGGTGGACACCGGCGCTTCGGTGTTCGGTACCTCGCACCGGCAGAAGCCGGTCAAGGACGTGGTGGCGCGGGTGCGCTCCGGTCTGCGCGACCTGTTCTCCCTGCCCGACGGCTACGAGGTCGTGCTGGGCAACGGTGGCACCACCGCGTTCTGGGACGCCGCCGCCTTCGGCCTGATCCGCGAGAAGTCGCTGCACCTGAGCAACGGCGAGTTCTCCTCGAAGTTCGCCTCGGTCGCCAAGGGCAACCCGTTCATCGGTGACCCGATCGTCGTGAAGTCGGAGCCGGGCGACGCCCCCGAGCCGACCTCCGACCCGTCGGCCGACCTCATCGGCTGGGCCCACAACGAGACCTCGACCGGTGTCGCCATCCCGGTGTCGCGTCCGGCCGGTTCCGAGCACGCCCTGGTCGCCATCGACGCCACCTCCGGCGCGGGCGGTCTGCCGGTGAACATCGCCGACACCGACGTGTACTACTTCGCCCCGCAGAAGTGCTTCGCCTCCGACGGCGGCCTGTGGATCGCGCTGATGAGCCCGAAGGCTCTGGAGCGCGTGGAGGAGATCAAGAACTCGGGTCGCTGGACCCCGGAGTTCCTGTCGCTGCCGATCGCGATCGACAACTCCACCAAGGACCAGACCTACAACACCCCGGCGCTTGCCACCCTGTTGCTGTTCGCCAACCAGATCGAGTGGATGAACGGCAATGGCGGTCTGGACTGGGCCGTGAAGCGCACCGCCGACTCCTCCTCGCGTCTGTACTCGTGGGCCGAGACCAGCGAGTACGCCACCCCGTTCGTCGGCAACCCGGCGCTGCGCTCGCAGGTCGTGGGCACCATCGACTTCGCCGACAGCGTGGACGCCGCGCAGGTCGCGAAGGTGCTGCGCGCCAACGGCATCGTGGACACCGAGCCGTACCGGAAGCTGGGTCGTAACCAGCTGCGTGTCGGCATGTTCCCGGCCATCGACCCCGACGATGTGTCGCAGCTGACCCGCTGCGTCGACTGGGTCGTCGAAAAGCTCGGCTGAGCAGTAGAAATGGCATCTGACCGGGCGAACGCGCCTCGCGAAACCCGGTTTCGGAGCTGAGGCGAATCGATCACACTAATGCGGCGCGGAAGTCTGGGAACAGATTTCCGCGCCGCGTGTCTTGCCCCATGATTCACAGAAGTGCACTACTGTTCCAGAACGTGGGCGGTGTCGCGAGCCTAGCTATAGCTGTGAGTTGCGCAGCGAACAGGAGGTAACGGTGCGTGAACTTCGAGTAATCGGATTGACGCCCGATTCCACGCATATCGTATGCATCGATACGGAGAGCGGCCAGAAGTACCGGCTTGCCGCCGACGATAAACTGCGCGCCGCTGCCCGCGGAGATCTTGCCCGATTCGGCCAAATCGAGATCGAAACGGAAGCCACGATGCGCCCTCGCGATATCCAGGCTCGTATCCGTGCCGGCGCCTCGGTGGAGCAGGTCACCGAAGAGTCGGGCATGCCGCTGTCTCGCGTCGAACGTTTCGCGTATCCCGTTCTGCTGGAACGCGCCCGGGCCGCGGAGCTGGCGCAGAAGGCCCACCCGGTCCGCAACGACGGCCCCGCCGTGGAGACCCTGATCGAGATCGTGTCGGCCGCGTTCGCCGAGCGCGGCCACAATATCGAGGTCGCCGAATGGGACGCCTGGAAGGACGAGAAGGGCTACTGGGTGGCCCAATTGCAGTGGCAGGCGGGCCGTTCGGTGATCGCCGCGCACTGGCGCTACCAGCCCGACGCGCACGGCGGCTCCGTGGTGCCGCTCGACGATCCGGCCTCCGACCTCATCGACCCCGACTTCGGCCGGGCCCTGCGCGGCCTGGCGACCATCCTGCCGGACCAGACCGATCCGGTGGTGGAGACGGTCCCCGCGCCCGCGCCCGCGGTGCGTGAGGAGCGCGGCTCCGACTACGAGCCCGCCCCCGCGCGAGTCGCCCAGCAGCAGAACGTGGATGACTACTACGAGCAGCGTGCCGCGGTCGGTGACGGCACCGTGCCGGTGACCACCGCGGGCGCTCCGGCGCCCGCTCCCGCTCCGGCTCCGGCCGCGAAGGAACCGGCGGCTCCGGCGCAGCCCGCGACTCCGGCGGCGGCCGCCCCGGCGCCGCCCGCCACCCCGCCCGCTCCGGCTCCGGCCGCCGAGCCCACGCCGGAACCGGCGCCGGCCCCGGCTCCCGCACAGCCCGCGGCGAAGTCCAACGCGCAGAAGCCGAATCGGGCCAAGCGTGGCGGTAAGGCGCCGATGCCGTCCTGGGAGGACGTGCTCCTAGGCGTGCGCAGCTCGGGTCACTGATCGCGTTCGGCTCGAGTCGCTGACGCTTTTTCGATCTTCGCGAATGCCGGAGGGTTGCTGATCTTCCGGCAGGTCGTTCGTCGCCGCGCCGCGAAACGGCGTTGGCAACAGCCGCATTTCGGGCTGTCGCGGGGGTAGATTCAATCCTGTTGGCGGGTCGGTCCCGGCCGATCGATGTCGGCCCCGACCGGCCGCTATGCGTTGCTCAAAAGTAGCCAGTGCGCGAGGGAGGTGACGTCGGTGCCATCAACGGTCTCATCCCTGTGGTACGTCGACGCCCCCGATCCGGTGGCCGTGCTGCGCGCGCATCCAGGACCCGATCCCGATGCCGCCTTCGCGCTCGCCCGGCAGCTCAATCCGGACCGGGACGTGGTGCCCGCCGCCTCCGGCAGCATGAAGGTGTGGGCCGGCCCGGACCCCGAATCCATGTACATCGGTTGCTATCCCGGCGTCACGGTGGTGTGTTCCACCCAGGCCGCGCTGCCGCGGCCCACCCGGCTGCCCGAACTGCTGGTCCGCCCGCTCGCCTCCGAGCAGACCTACCTGATCTCCTACGACCTGTCGCTGGGCTGGGGGGCGTTCGCGCATTGGGAGCGTGGCGAATTCCGCCGCTCCTTCAGCGCGACCCGGGTCAATATCCTCGAGGACGAGGGCATGCCGCGGGTCTGGGAGCGGCCGTACTGGGCGGGCGAGCATCCGATCGTCCTCACCCCCGGCGAACTGCTCGACCCGCAGCTGCTGCCCTTCGATCCGCCCGCCTTCGCGGACGCCGCCAACGAGCAGTGGCTCGGATTCCGTTACCGCGGCAAAACTTCCGCGGACGCCCTGACCTCCGAGCAGATCGAGGTCTGCGGATTCTCGCTGTACCCCAAGGGTGAAGCGCCGCGGCTGGACAGCGCACCGGAACCCCCGATCGAGCACGGCAACGGCAGACGCGGACTGTTCGGCTGGCTGCGCGGCCGGGACCGCGTCTCCTGACCGAATTCTCCCGGCCGGTTCAGGACAGCAGCAGGCTCAGCCAGGCCACCAGCACGCCCACGCCCAGTCCCGCGATCACCCAGCGGGTCACCGGGGCGAACCGCCAGCGCCAGGCCGTCGGCGCGGCCCCGCCCACCGCGATCAGATTGACCACCACCGACAGCAGCGGATGGATCTGCGCCAGCGCCGCCCCGAAGGCGTACACGCCCGTCGCGGTCAGCGCCGCCACCATGACGACCACGGCGATGCCGCTGGCCCAGGGCGTGGGTTCGGAATATCCGTATCCGTACGGTCCGTCGGGCGGATGACTCACTGCGCACGCACTCTCTCGTAGAAGGCCATGGCGGCCGCTGTCGCCACATTAAGGGAATCGGTGCCGGGAGTCATAGGGATGCGGGCCCGAATGTCGCTGGCGCGCATGGTCTCCTCGGTCAGGCCGGGGCCTTCCGCGCCGAGCAGCAGCGCCACCCGGTCGCCGGTCATGGCGGTGGCGAGGGTGCCCGCCTTCGGGTTCGGGGTGAGCGCGACGATCTGGAAACCGCGCTCGCGCAGCACCTCCAGGCCCGCCGGGAACGGCGGCAGCTGGGCGAACGGCACCCGCAGCACGTGCCCCATGGACACGCGCACGGCGCGCCGGTACAGCGGATCCGAGCAGCGGTCGCCGAACAGCACCGCGTCCGCGCCGAGTCCGGCCGCGTTGCGGAAGACGGAACCGATGTTCTCGTGGTCGTTCACGCCCTCGAGCACCGCGACGGTGCGCGCGTCCTCCAGTACTTCCGCGGCACCGAGTTCACGCGGCCGATAAGCCCCCGCGAGCACGCCTCGATTCAAATGGAATCCCACGACCTCCGCCATCACCGCGGCACTGGTGCGGTAATACGGAATATCCACGGCCGCGAGATCCTCGCGCAGCTGCTCATATCGGTTCGCGACGCCGAACAATGCGAACGGCGTGAACCGCGACGCCAGCATGCGCTGCACCACCACCACGCCCTCCGCGATCACCAGGCCTTTTCCGCCCGGCAGATCGGGTCGGCGGTCGGCGTTATTGAGGTCGCGGAAATCGGCGACCCGGGGATCGGCGGGGTCGTCGATATCGATCACTTCGGCCACGCGCCCATTTTCGCCTCCGCTCGGGGCGGGCGAATGGGCGGGGCATAGGGTAGATCACGTTCCGATCCCCTAATCGAAGAGGACAGCCCATGAGCAGCAAGCCGGAAATCGAGTTTCAGGACGGCCCCGCCCCCGCCGAGCTCGTGATCAAGGACCTCGTCGTGGGTGAGGGCAGTGAAGCCAAGCCCGGCGACACCGTCGATGTCCACTACGTGGGTGTCGAGTACGACTCCGGCGCGCAGTTCGACGCCTCCTGGGACCGTGGCGAGTCGATCGTCTTCCCGCTGCGCGGCCTGATCCAGGGCTGGCAGGACGGCATCCCCGGCATGAAGGTGGGCGGCCGTCGCCAGCTGACCATCCCGCCGAAGCTGGCCTACGGCGAGGCCGGCGGCGGTCACCAGCTCTCGGGCAAGACCCTGGTCTTCGTCATCGACCTGCTGGACGTCGTGAACTGACGCCTCCGGGTCGCTGAAAAACACGTGCCCGCCGCGCATTCCGCGCGGCGGGCACTGTTGTCTCCGAAGCCTCACACCTTGACGACGATGCTGCTCATGATCTTGTCGGCGAAGGTCTGCCGCTTGGCGTCCCAGATCGGCCAGAACCAGCCTATATAGCAGGCGAGGCTGTCCACGACGTGGCAGAGCTGGCGGACGAAGGCCATGCCGAAGCCCAGCACCTGGCCGTCCGCTTCGCGAACGAGCTTGATGCCGAGCATCTTCCGGCCCGGGGTCTGACCGGTGGTGCCTTCCCGGTAGATGAGCCAGAGCGCGCCGATGAAGGCGATGAGAGCGCCGACCACGATGAGCGCGACGCCCGCGCCCGACAGTCCGCCCGAGCAGTTGGTGCTGTAGGAGGTGTCGGTCTGCTCGGTCACGCAGTCGGCGTCCTTGAACCCGATGGCGAAGCCGAGCCCGTAGAAGATGGCCGCGGGCACGAACACGATCAGCCGGTCGATCAGGTACGCGCCGACACGCGCGCCCCAGCTGGCGTAGGGCGGCGGGGGATAGGCGGCGTAGCCCGGCTGGTAGCCGTAGCCCCCGGGCTGCCCGGGGAAGCCGCCGGGCGGTTGCTGACCGTATCCGGGAGGCGGTTGCTGCCCGTACCCCGGAGGCGGCTGCTGCGAGTAGGGATCGTTGCCGTAGGTCATCGGTTCCTCCCCAAGAGGATGCGGGGTTTCGACTGTTGGGTCTTTCGTGCCGGCTCGTAGTGTTCCGTAGCGGGCCAGCCGTGGCCTGGCATGGATTATTATGGCGTGTCAACGGTTTGAGGGTTGTCGTGTCGCCGGGAGATTCCTAGCCTCGAACACGTGAGCGAAACTGGGGCCTCGCCTGTGTCACCCGATGCGGTGGCGGAGTCGACTCTGCAGGCCTACCGGTTCGCCCTGGAACCGACCACCGAGCAAGAACAAGCCTTGCGGTCTCACTGCGGGGCAGCCCGTTTCGCCTACAACTGGGGCTTGCGCCAGGTGCTCGCCAACTGGGACCAACGTGCCGCCGAATCCAGCTACGGTATCGCAGCGGACGACCTCACCCCGTGGATCACCCTGTCCGCCTATGGATTACGCAAAGCCTGGAACGCGAACAAGGACCAGGTCGCCCCATGGTGGGCAGAGAACAGCAAGGAGGCCTACGCGAGCGGACTCGCTCAGCTTGCCGAGGCGTTCGCCAACTACGCGGCATCCAAACGGGGTGCCCGGCCCGGGCGGCGGATCGGGTTGCCACGATGGAAGAGGAAGCAGTCGCGGGCCTCGTTCACTGTGACCACCGGTTCCTATGGTCTAAGCGACGGATGTCGCAGGGTGAAGATTCCTCGTATCGGGTCGGTGCGGACCGGGGAATCGACCCGGAAACTGGCGCGGCGCCTGGCGAACGGGACGGCCCGGCTGGGATCGATGACCCTCGCGTGGCAGGGTGGACGCTGGTGGGTGTCGTTCACCGTCCACGTGCGACGCTGTGACCGGCCACCGGTCCTGCCAGACGCTCGGGTGGGGGTGGATGTCGGGGTGAAGAATCTCGCCGTTATCTCCGGCCCGATGCCCGGTCTCACCGATCCAGAAGGGCGAGTACCTAATCCCCGTCCTTACCTGCGCCTCCAACGGTGCCGACGTCGTCTGGCTCGCACCCGCGCTCGACGACAGGGACCGGACCACCGCCGCGGGGTGTCGCCGTCAGCGCGGTGGTCGGAAGCCAACGCTCGAGTTGTCTTAATGGAGGCGCGAGTAGCAGCGATGCGCCGCGACCGCCTGCACAAGCTCACTACTGCACTGGCAGCCCGGTTCGGCACCATCGTGGTCGAAGATCTCAATGTGGCGGGAATGCTGAGCAATCGGCGTCTCGCCAAGCACATCGCTGACGTGGGGTTCGCTGAGTTACGACGTCAACTCGACTACAAGACTCGCCGCCGTGGTGGTCGTCTGGTGGTGGCGGATCGGTTCTTTCCGAGTTCCAAGACTTGCTCGTCGTGTGGGTGGGTGAAAGCCAAACTGGCCTTGTCCGAGCGGGTGTTCGTGTGCGATCGGTGCGGACTCGTACTGGATCGTGATCTCAACGCTGCCAGCAATTTGGCAGCGTGGGCGTCGACGCAGAGTTGCGGCGCGACGGTAAACATGCCCGATGGAAACCGTGTCAGACCCGGTTCGCCGGGCAGCGGTATCGCCACGGGAAGACCCGCAATCATGGTTGCGGGTCAACCCTGTCCGAGCAATCGGGCAGGTCACGGAACAAAGCAACACATTCCGTGAACGGTATGGCCCCCGCATTGTCCCCCCCGAATCGCTAGCCGACGATGGCGTTCATGATGGTTCCCGCGCTGGTGGCGGTCGCGCCGCCCAGCATCGCGTTGGCGACCATCTTGGGCGAGGCCGAGCCGCCGCCCCACTTTTCCCAGGCGAAACGCCCGCCACCGTAGGTGATGGCCGCGATGCCGGACATCTGGGTGAACCAGGTGAAGTAGCGGAACATCTTCATCATCTTGTCCGCCATGGGCGGGGTTTCCGCGGTGGGATTGCCGAGCTGGGCGAGAACCGTGCCGTACATGTCGTGTGCGGCGATGAGCATGCTCACGATCGTTTCCTCTCCGATACCGGGCGCTGAGTGGAGCCAAGATGCGGATGAAGCGGACGAGCTCATGAAACGGGTCGATTAGAGCAATTCGGGCACAGTGTACTCCGGCGAACCGCCGATCGTTGCTAATTGTTTGCGAACGTTATTTTCGCACGATGTCCACGGGATCGGTGAGGGCGGCCGCGATCACGGTCTGCTGCGGCACGCCGAGCTGGGGGAGCGCGCCCATGGCCTGGTTGGTCTGATTGCTCAGAAGCTTGGTGACGGACTGCAATTGGGCCACGCCGCCGGTCAGTGCCTGCATGGCGGTGACCAGCTGGGCGCCGGCCTGATCGGCGATCGCGGGAATGCTCTGTGCGAGCGACGCGCCCTGATTCAACTGGGCGCTTGCGTCATTCAGTCGTCCGGCCGCGTCACGCAGCAGCTGCCCGACCTTGGTATCCGGAGTGACTTGCGTGCCTGTCAGATTCGCGAAGCCACTGAGCTGGACATCCGCCTGATTCGCGATATTGCGCAGACCCTGCAATTGGGTGATCACACTCGCCAATTGCGGATCCGTGGCGATCGGCAGCCCCTGCAACAACGGCACCACCACGTTCAACCCGCCCGACAGCGCACTCGCCGCCTGCGAGACCTGCCACATGGTGACGCCGGTCGAATCCAGCGCCGTGGCAAGCTGATTCGCCTGCGTGGTCGCCGCCGACAGGGTGGTGTTCAGGGCGTCGATTCCCGAAGTCAGCTGCCCCGCACCGGCTTTCGCCTGCGCCAGGAAATCGGTCAGCTGATCCGCGCCGCCGGAGAACTGCTGCGCGCCGTCCGCGGCCGCCTGCACGCCCGCGCTCAGCATGCCCGAGGTCCCGGCGATCTGCGACACCTGCAGGCGCGCGGTGTTCATGGTCGAGAACAGGGTGTCCAGCCCGGCCGCGCTGACCTTCTTGGTCACCTCGCTCACCGCGTCGTTGACCAGGTTCGGGTCGGCGCGGTCGTGCGTGGCCACGGTGACCTGAGCCTTCTTCGGCTTGTCGGTGACCAGGGAGTTGATGTCGGCGGTCAGGTCGGCGGGCAGCGTGATCACCGCGGCGTAGTCCGTGGGGCTCGCCTCGTCGACCACCTCCCAGTGCCGGATTCCACTGGCCTGCAAGTCCTTCGCGATGCGCGCGCCCAGCGGGCCGGAATCGCCGTTGACGAGCGCGACCGCCGTGGGCGCGGTCCGCAGGCGGCCGATGCCGACGACGCTCGCAGCGACCGCGGCGGCGAGCAGCAGGACGATCAGGACCCAGCGAGCACGTTTTCCGAACACGATTCAGACCGTAGAGGCCGGGTATGTCCGCTGCTCTGATGGATGTCTGAGAGTTCGGTAAAGACCGGTGCGTTCACATCCGCGCGGGTGGCGGCGGCCACGCCCCGCGATCGGGGAGCTCCAGCACCAGCCGCACCCCACCCAGCATGCCGTCGTCGAAATAGGCTCGGCCGCCGTGCAATTGGGCCTGCTGCGCCACCAGCGCCAGACCCAGCCCGGACCCGCCCTTGGTGGCCTGGCTGCCCCGGAAGAAGCGCGCGAACACCTGCTCCCGCTCGTGGGCGGGCAGGCCGCGGCCGTTGTCGTCGACGGTGATCACGATGCGTCCGTCGGGCGCGCGATGCGCCGTCACCAGCGCCTCGGTGGCCCCGCCGTGCCGCGCGGAATTGGTGAGCGCGTTGTCCACGGCCAGCCGCAGCCCGGTGGGCAGTCCCCGGGTGACGAGCTCGGCGTCGGCCTCGATCCACACCTTCAGCTGCGGGAAGTGCCGCATGGCGTCGTGGGCGGCGGCGTCGCACAGCTCGACCACGTCGGTGACCACGTGGTCGCGTTCGTGGGTGAGGTCGCCGGCGGCCAGCCGTTCCAGCGCGGCCAGCGTGGTCTCCACCCGATTCTGACCGCGTTGCAGGTCGGTGAGGATCTCGCGGCGCTGTTCCTCGTTCAGGTCCAGGGTGCTGAGCACCTCGAGGTCGGTGCGCATGGCGGTGAGCGGGGTGCGCAGTTCGTGCGCGGACACCGCCGCGAAATCGCGGGCGGTCTCGAGCGCGGTGGCGGTCTCGGTCTGCGCCCGGTCCACCCGTTCCAGCAGCGTGTTGACGGCCTCGGCGAGCTTGTCCGCCTCCTTCACGCCCGAACCGTCCACCGAGAGCGGGACTTCCGATTCCCCGGTGGGCCCGCGCTCGTCGAGGTCCCGGGTGAGTTTCACGATGGGCCGCACCGCGCGCCCGCCGAACAGCCAGCCCAGCCCCGCCGACGCGGTCACCGCGAGCGCCGCGGCCAGGTACACCCAGCGTCGCTGCTCATTGATGGTCTTCTCGGTCTGATTGGTCGGAATGCCCAGGGACACAACCTGTCCCGCGGGCTGCGCCTCGGTGGTGGTGAGCACCCGGTAGGCGTTGCCGTCCACGGTGACGGTGGCATTGCCGACCGGCAGCACCGGCAGTTTCACCGGCGTACTGGCCAGCGCGCGGTCGTTCAGGCGGACCGTCAGCGCCATTTCCTTGTTGGGCGCGAGGATGTCGACCACATTGACCGCGAAGACCGGCTGGATCAGCACCAGGCGCGACACCATCGACAACTGCTGATCGGCCTGGGCCATATTGCTGCGGCCGATGGCGTAGATGGTGATCCAGCTCAGGATCGCCACGATGACGGTCGCGCCCAGCGCCGCGGCGGCGGCGACGCGCACCCGCAGCGTGTAGGACCAGCGGCGGCGGCTGCCCCCGGGCGCGGAAGGGCCCGCCGCGGACGTCATTTCGGCGCCCGCAGGACGAACCCGACGCCGCGGATGGTGTGCAGCAGGCGCGGGGCGCCCTCGACCTCGAGCTTACGCCGCAGATAACCCACGAACACGTCCACCACATTGGTGTCGGCCGCGAAGTCGTAGCCCCACACCAGTTCCAGCAGCCGTTCCCGGCTCAGCACCACCCCGGCGCTGCGGGCCAGCGTGGACAACAACTCGAATTCGCGCTTGGTGAGCTCGATCTCGGTGCCGTGCAGCAGCGCCCGATAGCCCGCGACATCGACTTCCAAGGGCCCCACGGTGATCGCGCCCGGGATCGCGGAGGCCGGTACGTCACTGCGCCGCCGCAGCAGCGCTTTGATCCGCGCCACGAGCTCGGCGAGCACGAACGGTTTGACCAGGTAATCGTCGGCCCCCGACTCCAGCCCGGCGATGCGGTCGTCCACCGAACTGCGGGCCGACAGCACACAGATCGGCACCTCGTTGCCCATGGCCCGCAGCGCGGTCACCACGCCCGCCCCGTCCAGGATCGGCATGTTCATATCGAGCACGACCGCGTCCGGGGCGAATTCATTGACACTGCGGAGCGCCGCCGCCCCGTCCCGGGCGATCACCACCCGGAAACCGGACAGCCGGAGCCCGCGCTCGACCGATGCGAGCACGTCCTCATCGTCGTCGACGACCAGGACTGTTGGTACCTCACCGCGTTCGACCACGGGCTCCATTCTGGCAGCCGGGGTGTCAGTAGTTGTGGCAGGAATCGGCGACCTGCTGGATCGTGGCGGCGATTCCACCGGCGCGCGGGTCGCTCGCGGCCTGGTTGGCGGCGTCCGGGTTGGCGCGCAGGTACTGGTCGAGCTCGGCCTGTCGCTCGGCGGGGGAGAGGTCGAACTTGGCCTTCAATTCCGCCTTGTAGCCGGGGTTCTGATCGAGGTACTGGGCCAGCATCGGGGACTTGTCGTGCAGGGCGGCGTCCACCTGGGCGAAGCTGCAGGTGGAGTTCAGGAGCGGCGCAACCAGATCCGCGGGTGAGGCGGAGGCGGTGGCGGGCGCGAAGGCGAGGGCGACGGCGGCGACCGCACCGGCTCCGAAGAGCACACCGGCACGACGATTACGGACGAAGCTCATACAGCGACCTTCTTCTCAGTAGGCACAGCAACGGGGCGCGCGCGATTCCCGCGCGCCCGACCGACGCTAAACGACCGCTCTAGGAGGTCGATGAGCCAATTCTGAAAAGACTCTGAGGCTAGCCCGAGACGGCTTGATCCCCGGGCTGAGCGGCCGGATCGGCGGCGGCCGGGTCCGGGCGGCGGATCGGGGTGGTGGCGACCGCGGCGGCATCGGCGGCGGCGATGCGCTCCTTGTCCTCCATCAAGGTCACCGCGTCGCGGATCTGCTTCTCCAGGGTGGGCAGCATGGTGGCGTCGTCGATGGTCGGCGGCACCTCGAAGGATTCACCCGAGGCGATCTGACGCATGGTGCGGCGCAGGATCTTTCCCGACCGGGTCTTGGGCAGCGAGGTGACCACGACCACGTCGTAGAGGGTGGCGATGGCCCCGACCCGCTCCCGCACCCGGTCGATGATCTCCGCGCGCAGCCGCTCGGCCTCCATGTCGACGCCGGTCTTGAGCACCACGTACCCGATCGGCCGCTGTCCCTTGAGCTCGTCGGGGATACCGACGACCGCGGTCTCGGCCACGGCCGGATGCCCGGCGATGGCCGCCTCGATCCCGCCCGCGGACAGCCGGTGCCCGGCCATATTGATGACGTCGTCACTGCGGCCCAGGACGAACAGGTAGCCGTCCTCGTCGAAATAGCCGGAGTCCCCGGTCAGATAGTGGCCGGGGTACGCGGAGAGATAGGAGCGCTCGTACCTCTCGTCGTCCTTCCACAGCGTGGTCAGGGTGCCGGGCGGCAGCGGCAGCCCGATGACGATATTGCCCTCGGTGTTCGCGGCGACCGCGTTGCCCTCGGAGTCCAGCACCCGCAGCCGGTACCCGGGCACCGGCACCGACGCCGAACCGGGCTTGATCGGAAGCTGCTGCAGTCCGAGCGGGTTCGCGCAGATGGGCCAGCCGGTCTCGGTCTGCCACCAGTGGTCCACCACCGGGCAGTCGGGGCGGTCGGCGAGCAGGGTCTCCACGGTCCACTCGTAGGTGGCCGGATCCAGGCGTTCCCCGGCGCAGAACAGCGCCCGCAGCCGAGACAGATCGTGCTGATGGGCGAGCGCGGCGTCCGGGTCGGCGCGGCGGATGGCCCGCAGCGCGGTCGGCGCGGTGAACATCACATCCACCTGGTACTCGTCGACCAACCGCCAGAAGGTGCCCGCGTCGGGGGTCCCGATCGGCTTGCCCTCGTAGAGCACGGTGGTGGCCCCGACCAGCAGCGGCGCGTAGACGATGTAGGAGTGCCCGACCACCCAGCCGATATCGGATGTGGTGAGCATGGTCTGCCCCGCGCCGACCTCGTAGATATTGCGCATGGACCAGGCCATGGCGACCGCGTGGCCGCCGTTGTCGCGCACCACGCCCTTGGGTTTCCCGGTGGTGCCGGAGGTGTAGAGGATATAGAGGGGATCGGTCGCGGCCATCGACACCGGATCGGCCGGTTCCGCCCCGATCTGCGCCTCGTCCCAATCGAGCCACCGGGCCACCACGGTCTCGCTGGAGGCGGGCAGCGAGTCGGTGGCGGCCTGCGCGGCCGGAAAGCGAATGGTGGGGAAGCCCTCCCGCTGCTTGACCAGCACGGTTCTCGGGGCGGTGGTCTCGGCGAGGTCGAGGGCGGCGAGCACGATCGGCGGGTATTCGATGCGGCGTCCGGGTTCCAGGCCGCCGGAGGCCGTGATGATCAACACAGGTTCGGCGTCGTCGATGCGGGCCGCGAGTTCGTGGGCGGCGAAACCGCCGAAGACCACCGAGTGCACCGCGCCGATCCGGGCGCAGGCGAGCATGGCGATCACGGCCTCGGGAATCATCGGCATATAGATGACGACGCGGTCACCGGTCTTGACGCCCAGTCGCAGCATGGATCCGGCAAATCGGGCGACTTCGTCGAGCAACTCCCGATATGTGTAAATCCGCCTGGACCCGGTCATAGCCGAGTCGTATATTAGGGCCGGTTGTTGGGCGCGGCCTCCCTCCTGGCCTTCGAGAGAGCCTTCGGGAGTTGTGATCTCGCGCACATGTCGATCCAGCGCGTTGTAGGAGGTGTTGAGGCGAGCGTCGGGAAACCACCGCGCCGCCGGGCGGGCGGCAGTATCGAGAATCTGGGTGGGAGGCACGTCCCAGCTGATGGATTCGGCCGCGGTGCGCCAGAACTCCGAGGGATCGACCAGGCTCAGCTGATACGCCGGTCGGTACTCCTGCTTCGCGTTCAACCCGGTGACTCCCTAGCTCCGCCTTGTGTCCTGAGAAGCGCTGAAGATGCCCGCCTCGATAGATCAGCCTGATTGTGGCAGACTTCACGCGACGTCCGGGCGGGCGCCGCGACCTTTGATTTTGCCTGGAATAGGCAGGTCAGGGACCGGTGGTTGCCAAGAGGTCACACAAGAAGTTATTGATCCGTTAGAATCGCATGTCACATATTTCGGCCGTCATGGACGCAATTTCTCGGCCAGCCGCCGTTCTCGGTCAGCTCCGTCTGTCGAGCCGAGCGTGCGATCGCTCGGAGGCTCGCTGATGGCGCGTGGCTGGGGCCAGTTTGGAAAGTGAGTGGGAGATGCGTGACGCCGCTAGGTCCGGCAGCAATAAGCGCTGGGCGCTGAGCAACTGGGACCTGCGATGGAAGGTCACGGCGGTGCTCGCCGTGCCGTTGTTGGTCGCTGTTGTGCTGGGTGCGTCCAGGATCTCGGCGGAGTTCGCCGATTCGAGCAGGCTCTCGACGGCGACCGACCACGTCGGGGTGATCCCGGCGATCACCGGTCTCAGTGCGGACGCGGCGCAGGTGGCCAGTGGCCAGATGGTCATGCTGGGCCCGAACCAGTCCTTGACCTCCGACCCGGAACTCACTCAATTGGATACGGCGATCTCGTTCGCCGAGAAGGCCGCGACCCGGCTGAGTGACCTCCCCACCGCCCGTTCGGCGCTGGACGAGATGATCGTGGGCGCCAAGGCGATCCGGGCGCAGGGCCTCGCGCCCTCGAAGTCGATTCCCGACACCGTCGCCCAGGTCGAGCGGATTCGTGGCGACAGCGTGCGCACGGTGGAATCCATCGTGGCGACCATCGCCGACAAGAACGTGGACCAGTCCAAGCTGCGCCTGGTCGACTCGCTGAACACCCGATGGATGCTGTTCAACGAGGTCGCCGGCATGGCGGAGGCGCTCCGCAGCAACCCGAAGGATGGCCTCAAGGACATCCAGATCAGTGTCAGCACCGAGCGGCAGATGCTCGCCGTGCTGGCCCACCGCTTCCCGGACGGCGACGCGACCATCGCCGATCTGCAGCGTGGCGCGGACACCCGCGTGCAGCTGGTGAACGGCCCGCAGGCGCTGGCCGGTCAGCTGCCGGTGGCCGAGCTGAAGGACTCGCTGGTCGCGAGCATCAACGGCTATCAGTCGATCGCGGCGGGCGCGACCAAGGACATCGTGTCCCGAGTCGACGACCTGGCGGCGGCGGCCCGTTCGGACGCCATCCGCTACTCGATCATCGTGATCGCCACCATCCTCGGCGCCTTGGCGCTGGCCGTGCTGATCGCGCGCGCGATGATCGTCCCGCTGCGCCGTCTGCGCCTGGCCGCCCTGCGCGTCGCCGAATACGACCTCGGCCAGGAAGTCTCCGCGCTGCGTGAGGGCGCCGACCCCGAAGACGTTCCGCTGGAACCGATGCCGGTGCACACCGACGAAGAGGTCGGCCAGCTGGCTCGCGCCGTCGACGACATCCACGGTCAGGCGCTGCGCCTGGCCGCCGACCAGGCCGCCATGCGTACCCAGGTCAACGACATGTTCGAGACCCTGGCGCGGCGCTCCAAGTCCCTTGTCGACCATCAGCTCTCGCTCATCGAGGCGATGGAGTACGACGAGAAGGACCCGCGCCTGCTCGAGAACCTCTTCCGTCTCGACCACCTCGCCGCCCGTATGCGGCGAAACGGCGACAACCTGCTGATTCTGGCCGGTACCAAGCAGCGCCGGACCAAGTCCGCGCCGGTCGAGATCGCCGACGTGCTGCGCGCCGCCATCTCCGAGGTGGAGGACTACGAGCGCGTCAAGCTGGGCGCCACCCCGCGTGGTTCGCTGGTCGAGCCGGCCGCGTCCGACCTCGCGCACCTGTTCGCCGAGCTCCTGGACAACGCGCTGCGCGCCTCTCCGCCGGAGACCGACGTCAAGTTCACCTTCGCCCAGGCCCACGATCAGGGTCTGCTGATCGAGGTCGCGGACCGCGGTATCGGTATGCCCCCGGCCGAGATGGCCGAGATCAACCGGCGACTGGAGGCCGTGGCCGAGGTCGGCCCGGACACCGCGCGTCACATGGGTCTGTTCGTGGTCGGCCGCCTGGCCGAGCGCCACGGCCTGACGGTGCGCCTGCGCCCGACCTTCGACACCGCCCGGGATCCGGGTGTGACCGTCACCGTGCACGTGCCCAAGCCGCTGATCGTCTCGCCGGGTGGCGCCATCTCGGTGCCGCCGCAGCAGGGTCAGCAGCAGCCGGCTCCCGCCCCGGCCCCGACGGCGTCCGCGCCGCAGGGTGCGGGCAACCAGGCCGGTGCCCCGGCCTCCATGCAGATGCGCGCGGTCACCCGCACGGCGACCGGAAATGTCATGGTCACCGTGGATCCGGGTGTGAGCGGGCCGATTCCGGCGGGCACGGCGGCGGGCGCCGCCCCGAGCCCCGCTCCGGCTCCGGCCGCGGCGAGCGCCGCGACCGGTCTGCCCACTCGCCAGCCGGGCGCCCAGGTGCCGGGCGGTCTGCCGACCCGTCAGCCGGGTGTGAATGGTCCGACCGTCAAGCACACCGTGTCCGCGCCGGGCGGTTCCGCTCCGGGTGGTTCCGCGCCGGGTGGTGCGAGACCGGGCCTACCCGTGCGGGATCCGGGTGCGAACGGTCCGTCCGCGCCCGCCGTTCAGCCGGGATCCAACCTTCCGCAGCGCGGCCAGGGCGAGGCCCCGGCGCAGCCGCGGGGCGGCCTCGCCGCCAATATGCTCAAGCGTCAAGGTGCTCCGGGCGGCATGCCGCCGCGACCGGGCGCACCGGGGGAGCCGGGACCCGCGCCGCGTGGTCCGGGGCAGGGGGGAGCGCCGCAGCCGGGTCAGACCGGTGCGATGCCGCAGCGCAATCCCTCTGTGGGTCTTCCGCCGTCGCGGGAATCCGCGCCGGGCGCGGCTCCGGCCGGGCCGGGTGGTCTGCCGACCCGTCAGCCGGGCGCCAATGGCGCCCCCGGTCGTGAAGCCGGGCTGGGACAGCCGCAGCGTTCCGCCCCCAGCGGTATGCCGCAGCGTGAGCCGGGCGCCAATGGCGCTCCCGCGCCGCGTGGCGCGGACTCGGGCCCGACCCGTCGTGAGCCTGCCGCCGGTGGTCTGCCGCCGCGCGACCCTGCTGCTGGTGGTCTCCCGCAGCGTGACTCTGCCGCCGGTGGTCTGCCGCCGCGCGACCCTGCCGCTGGTGGTCTCCCGCAGCGTGACTCCGCTGCCGGTGGTCTGCCGCCGCGTGATTCGGCCGCGGGTGGTCTGCCGACCCGTCAGCCCGGTGCCAATGGCGCTCCGGCGCAGCGTGGTCCGGGAGCGCCGGGTGGTCTCCCGCAGCGTGGTGCCGCGCCGCAGCGCGACGGGGCCAATGGTCTTGCCGCACAGGATTCGGACAAGCAGGGTCTGCGTCCGCGGGACGGTCTCGCCCCGCGTGATGGCGGCCTGCCGCAGCGGGATGCCGCTCCCGGTGGTCTGCCGCAGCGTGATTCGAACGCGGGCGGTCTGCCGCAGCGTGGTCCGGGTGGTCTGCCGCAGCGTGATGGTGGTCCTGCCGCTGGTGGTCTGCCGCAGCGTGATGGTGGCCCTGCCGCCGGTGGTCTGCCCCAGCGTGATGGTGGTCCCGCCGCTGGTGGTCTGCCGCAGCGTGGCCCGAACGGCTTGCCGCAGCGGGATTCCGGTAGTGGTTTGCCGCAGCGTGGTCCGGGTGCCGGTCAGCCGCAGCGCCCGGCCGCCGCGGGTGCCGATTCGCTCTCGGGTGGTCTGACTCAGCGTGATCCGCTGAGTGGTCCGCTCCCGCAGCGTGATCCGTTGAACGACCCGCTGCCGCAGCGGGACGGTGGCTTGCCGCAGCGCGGCGCTACCGGTCTGCCGCAGCGGGATCCGGGCTCGGTGTTGCCGCAGCGTCCGTCCCCGATTCCGGGTGTCGGTCTGCCGCAGCGCGGTGACGACGGCGTCAAGGAGCCCGGACGGCACAGCTTCCGGTCGAACCCGGCCAAGGCGGCGTCGTTCTTCCAGACGCGTTTGCAGCCGACGGACGCCCCCGGTGACTCGATCATGGGCGGCACGCCGATCTTCGCGGAGATGATGTCGGCGTGGCTCTCCGATCCGAATGCCGACCGGTCCCAGGTGGCCTCGTCCTTCGAATCACCGGGCGACGAGGGCTGGCAGGCCGCACACCGGGTCAGCCAATCGGCGCCGGAGAGGCGGACGGCCGCCGGTCTGCCGCAACGTGATCCGGGTAACCGACTTGTGCCCGGCGGTGTGAACGGAAACGCTGACAAGGCGGCCCACCGAGACCCAGAATCCATCAGGTCAAGTCTGAGTCGCCACCAGAAGGGCGTCCGGGATGGCCGCGCGATGCAAGCTATGAACCTAACCGGAGATAAAGGAGACCGATGAACCCCGATCTAGGTGGTACGAAGCGTCAGCTGGATTGGCTGGTTTCGAACTTCGCCAATGAGGTTCCCGGCGTTGCGCACGCGGTCCTGGTATCCGCCGACGGCCTGCTGATGGCCGCGAGCGCGCAGCTGCCCGTGGACCGTGCCGAACAGCTGTCCGCAGTGACCGCGGGGCTCGCGAGCCTCTCGGTGGGTGTGTCGAACTTGTTCGAGGGCGGCACCGTGTTGCAGTCGGTGGTCGAGATGGAACACGGCTACCTGCTGCTCATGGCTGTCGGTGACGGCTCGTATCTGGCGGTCCTGACCAACACCTCGTGTGACATCGGTCAGGTCGGATACGAGATGGCGTTGTTGGTCGAGCGAGTGGGCCAGACGGTTCAGGCCACACCTCGCGTCACGATGGGTTCCTGATGGCGGGATGGACATAGACAACGAACGCGTTGGGAGCGCCGAACCGAGCCTGGTTCGCCCCTATTCACTGACGGCCGGTCGCACCCGGCCGAAGGTGGAGCTCGCCTTGGAGGCGCTCGTCGCATCGCATCCGGTCGCCCTCGAGCGGCAGTTCGAACTCACCAACATCGAGACGTCAATCGTGGAGTTGTGCAGAGAATCGCCGTCGGTTGCCGAGGTGGCCGCGCGTCTGGGCATCCCGCTCGGGGTCGCGCGGGTGCTGGTCGCGGACCTCATCGATGCCGGCCATGTGCGGGTATCGGCGACTTTGAAAGACGATTCCAGCGACGATGAACGTCGCGAGCTGATCGAAAGGGTTCTCAGTGGACTCCGGCGTATTTGATTCGACGACACAGGTCGACACGCGCACCAGCAAGCCCACGTCGGCCAAGATCGTCGTGGCCGGTGGTTTCGGTGTCGGCAAGACCACCCTGGTCGGTGCCGTGTCGGAGATCGTTCCGCTGCGCACCGAGGCGTTGGTGACCAATGCCAGTGTGGGCGTGGACTCCCTGACCGGTGTCCCGTCGAAGGCCACCACCACGGTGGCCATGGACTTCGGCCGCATCAGCCTGGCCGATGACCTGGTGCTGTACCTGTTCGGTACGCCGGGCCAGTACCGCTTCTGGTTCATGTGGGACGACTTGATCAAGGGCGCCATCGGCGCGGTGGTGCTGGTCGACACCCGCCGGCTGGAGGACAGTTTCGCCGCCGTCGATTACTTCGAGGCGCGCAACCTACCCTTCCTGGTGGCCATCAACGAATTCGATGATGCGCCACGGTATCCGGTGGAGGACATCCGTCAGGCGCTGGCGGTGCCCGCGGACGTGCCGATCCTCTCGATCGACGCCCGTCGTCGGGAGCCGGTGAAGCAGGCTCTGGTCGCGGTCACCGAGTACGCACTGCGCAAGGTCGTTCAGGGTTACTGAGCCGCGCAGGCTATAAGCTCGCGCCGTGACGATCACGGCGCGGGAGTTGCTGGGCGAATTGCTGGATCCCGGTTCCTTCGTGAGCTGGGATCGGCCACCGGTGCCGGTGGCGGCGTCGCCCGGGTATCGCGAGGATTTGCTGGCTGCCGCGGCAACGGCGGGCACCGATGAAGCGGTGCTCACCGGGGAGGGGTTGCTGCGCGGACGGCGCGTTGCCGTGATCGCGTGCGAGTTCGCGTTTCTCGCGGGGTCGATCGGGGTGGCCGCCGCCGAGCGGATCGTGTCCGCGGTGGAGCGCGCGACCGAGCTGGGCTTGCCGCTGCTCGCCTCGCCGACCTCCGGCGGGACCCGAATGCAGGAGGGCACAGTCGCTTTCGTGCAGATGGTGAAAGTGGCGGGGGCGTTGGCGGTGCACAAGGCGGCGGGGCATCCGTATCTGGTGTATCTGCGCGATCCGACCATGGGCGGGGTGTTCGCGTCGTGGGGGTCGTTGGGGCACATGACATTCGCCGAACCGGGGGCACTGGTCGGCTTCCTGGGGCCGCGGGTCTACAAGGCGCTGTACGGGAAACAGTTCCCGGAGGGCGTGCAGACCGCCGAAAACCTTTACCGCAACGGCGTTATCGACGGTGTCGTGCCGGTGCCGGTGTTCCGTCGCATCGTGCATCGGGCGCTCACCGTGTTGTGCGACGGTCCGGCTCCGCTGCCCGAAAAGGCCGGTGACGCACTGCCACCCGCGCTCGGGTCGGGTTCCTTCCTGGCGGGTCCGCAGGAGCGCGGCGGTATCGCGGTGCTGGACACCGCCGAGGTGCACGCCTGGCAGACGGTGCTCATCTCCCGGCGCGGGGATCGTCCGGGCATTCGTGAGCTGCTGCGCCACGTCACCGATCGAGTTCCGTTGTCCGGCACCGGACAAGGCGAGCTGGACCGCACGGTGGCGCACGCCCTGGCCCGGTTCCGGGGTCAGCCGTGCATCGTGTTCGGCCACGACCGCGCGGGTCAGTCGCCGGAGCACACCATGGGCCCGGCGGCGCTGCGGGAGGCCCGGCGCAGCATGCATCTGGCCGCCGAACTGCGCGTCCCCCTGGTCCTGGTGATCGACACCGCGGGTGCGTCGTTGTCCCGGGAGGCGGAGGAGCGGGGTCTGGCCCCCGAGATCGCCCGCTGCATCGCCGATCTCGTCACCCTGGACACCCCGACCGTCTCGGTGCTGCTGGGGCAGGGCACGGGCGGCGGCGCGCTGGCCCTCCTGCCCGCCGATCGGGTGCTGGCCGCCGCCAATGGCTGGCTGGCCCCCTTGCCACCGGAGGGTGCGAGCGAGATCGTCTACCGCGACACCTGGCACGCCCCGGAACTGGCTGCCGCCCAGCGGATTCGGGCGGTGGACCTGCGCGAGGACGGCATCGTGGACCGGATCGTGCACGAGTATCCGGACGCCGCCGAGGAGCCCGCGGATTTCGCGCTGCGCATGGTGGAGGCAATCGCGGGCGAACTGGCCGGTCTGACCGCTCGTTCCCCGGCGGAGCTGCTCGCCGCCCGGCACCTGCGCTATCGGCGACTGGGCCTGCAAACGTAGTTCTCGTCACGTCGAACCTTCGCGAAGCTGTCTATTTGCTGCCGTGGGGGCTCGACACGCGGATTTCGGTATAGAGCACTCGGTTGACGCCGCGGACCTGCGCTTCTAACTTCGAAATGGTGACATACCGGTTCGAGGTCAGCGACATTCCAGCGATCGTGCTCAGTGACGGCCAGGTGATGCCCAAACTGGGGTTCGGCGTCTACAAGGTCGACGGCGGCGAAGGGGTCGGCACCATCGTCAAGGCGCTCGAATTCGGGTATCGCAGTCTCGACACTGCGGCCTTCTACGGCAACGAGGAGGAAGTGGGCCGCGCCGTCCACGAGTCCGGGCTGCCGCGTGACGAAGTGTTCGTCACCACCAAGCTGTGGAACGCCGACCACGGCTACGACGCCACCCTGCGCGCCTTCGACGCCGGCGCCAAGCGGCTGGGCCTGGACGCCGTCGACCTGTTCCTCATCCATTGGCCGGTGCCGTCCGCGGATCTCTATGTCGACACCTTCCGCGCCTTGCAGGCGCTCAAGCGCCAGGGCCGGGTCGTCTCGATCGGCGTCTCGAATTTCACCCGGGCGCACCTGGAGCGGGTGATGGCCGAGACCGGTGAGGTGCCCGCCATCAATCAGGTTGAGCTGCACCCGTATTACGCCCAGTCGGAGCTGCGTGCCTTCCACGCCGCGCACGGCATCGTGACCGAGGCGTGGAGTCCGCTGGGCCGCGGCGCGGAGTTCAACGATTCGGTGATCATCGCCCTGGCCGACAAGCTGGGCCGCACGCCGGCGCAGATCATCCTGCGCTGGCACATGCAGCTGGGGAACGTGGCCATCCCGAAGTCCAACACCCCGTCGCGGATGGCGGAGAACCTGGCCATCTTCGATTTCGAGCTGACCGGCCGGGAGATGACCCAGATCGCCGGTCTGGACAAGGGCGCGCGGCAGGGCGCGGACCCGGACCTCTTCGATATGGACGCGCCCGCCTGACGCTTCAGCTCTCCGGATCGCCGTTCCGCTGGGTCGGAACGCCCAGGTACGAGGTCAATTCGACGGCCGCCGCCCGCCCCGCGCGGTTCGCGCCGATGGTGCTGGCCGAGGGCCCGTAGCCGATCAGGTGGATGCGCGGATCGGCCTCGACCCGGGTGGCGAGGCGACCGCCCATGGTGATGCCGCCGCCGGGCCCGCGCAGTCGCAGCGGGGCCAGATGGTCGAGGGCGCTGCGAAATCCGGTGGCCCACAGGATGACGTCGGCGCGCTGGAAGCTGCCGTCGGCCCAGCGGATGCCGTCGGGTTCGATGTGGTCGAACAGCGGTCGCCGCTCCAGGGCTCCGCGGGCGCGCATGGCCCGCACCCGCGCGTCCTCGGGCAGCCCGGTCACCGACACCACCGATCCGGGCGGAAGTCCGCGCCGGACACGGTCTTCCACCATGGCCACCGCGGCCCGCCCGTCCTCGGGCGCGAATTGCCCGGAGCGGAAGACGGGTTCGCGGCGGGTCACCCAGGTGGTGCCGGTGACCTGCGAGATCTCGTCCAGCAGTTGGATGGCGGTGATCCCGCCGCCGACCACGACGACGTGCTTGCCCTCGAATTCCGTTGCGGCACGGTAGTCGTGGGCGTGCAGCTGGCGTCCGGCGAAGGTCTCCGCACCCCGGTAGTAGGGGATGAACGGCTTGTCCCAGGTGCCGGTGGCATTGACCAGTCCGCGTGCCCGCACCGTCGCGCCCGGGTTCAGTTCGGCGTGCAGCAGCCCGTCGACCTCCTGGTTCGGGCAGGTGGCGGCGGTGGCGCGGTCGCACACCACGGTCACCGAGATGGGCCGGTGCACGCGCAGGTCGAAGCGCTTCTCGTACAGTTCGAAGTAGTGCGGCACCGCGGTGGCGGCCTGCGCATTGTCCGATCCGGCGGGCAGGGTCTCCTGGAACGACATGCCGGGCAGGTCGTGCACCCGGTTGACGGTGCTCAATGTCAGTGACGGCCACCGGAACTGCCACGCCCCGCCCGCGCCGGGGGAGTGGTCGACGATCAGGAAGTCCTGTTCGGGTCGCAGCCCGAGCCGCCTGAGGTGGTAGCCGACCGACAATCCGGCCTGTCCCGCGCCGATTACAAGGATGTCGACATCGGGTGTTGCGGTCACGGACCCGACGGTACGCCCACCTACAGTGAAGGCAGATCATGGGTAGGCAGCCCGTTGAGGTGGACAGTGGGGAAGGTACAGATGCTCGGAGTCAGCCGCGATGGCGAGGTCGTGACCATCGAACTGCAGCGTCCGGATCGCCGGAACGCCCTGAACGAGGAGCTCATCGGCCGCCTGCGTGCGGCCCTCGACGAGGCCGCGGAGTCGGCGCGGGTGATCGTGCTGACCGGTCAGGGGCCGATCTTCAGTGCGGGCGCGGATCTGGACGGGGTGTATTCGGACAGCTTCCTGACCGGTCTGCTGGCCATGCTGCACACCATCGAGACCATTCCGGTGCCGGTGATCGCGGCGATCAACGGGGGCGCGCTGGGTGCGGGCGTGCAACTGGCCCTGGCCTCGGACCTCCGCGTGATGTCGCCGGATTCGTTCATCGCGGTCCCGGCCGCGAAACTCGGTATCTCCGTTGACCGTTGGACCGTGCGACGGCTGTCGTCGCTGATCGGCGCCGGTCCGGCGCGCACGATTCTGCTGGGCGCCGAGCGGGTCCCCGCCGCGGACGCCTACAACTTCGGCTTCGCCAACAAGATCGGGACCCTGGCCGACGCGCAGGCCTGGGCCAAGCAGATCGCCGAGCTCGCGCCGCTGTCGCTGCGGCATCTGAAGCTGGTCTTCAACGACGACGACACCCGCGGCCCCGACACCGCCGCGCAGAGCGCCGCCCTCGACGCCGCCTGGCAGAGCGCCGACGCGCAGGAGGCGCGCGCGGCTCGCCAGGAGAAGCGGTCCGCGAAGTTCGAGGGCCGATGAACGGGCGGCGCGCGCGCGACAATGCGCGGAGACTGGTAGGTATGGCAGCGGGCGCTTTCGGTCTTTCCTGGGTGTTTCGGGCGGCATGGGGGATTCCCTCGGCCATGGGTGCGTCGATCTCGGCGATCGCGCCGACCGCGCGCGGGGCGACCACCTATCGCAATCGGCAGTTCCACAACACCGAACCGAGCAGTCAGCTCAGCGGTTCTCCGCTGGAGTTGCTCTATCAGCTGGCCACCCAGCGCAATAACGGCCGCCCGTCCGGGACCATCCCGCTGGTGACGCCGGAACTGCCGGAGCAGGCCGGGGAACTGGCGGTGACCTGGTACGGGCACGCCACCTGCCTGGTCGAGGTGGACGGCTACCGGGTGCTGACCGATCCGGTGTGGAGCGAGCGGGTGTCGCCGTCGCCGCTGGTGGGCCCGGCCCGCCTGCACCCGGTGCCGTCGCCGCTGTCGGCGCTGCCGCCGCTGGACGCGGTGCTCATCTCCCACGACCACTACGACCACCTGGATCGCGACACCGTGACCGGCCTGATCGAGGGCCAGGACTGCGTGTTCATCGTGCCCGTCGGCATCGGCGCGCATCTGCGGCACTGGTCGGTGCCGGAGCACCGCATCGTCGAATTGGATTGGGCCGCCTCGGTTTCGCTGTCGGAGCTGCGGCGCGACCGCGGTGACGGCACGGACCTGGTGATCACCTGCTCGGAGGCGCGGCACTTCTCGGGTCGCGGTCTGGTGCGCAACACCACGCTGTGGGCGTCGTGGTCGATCGCGGGCCCGACCCGGCGGGTCTACTTCGGTGGTGACACCGGCTATACGAAGGCGTTCGCCGAGGCGGGCGCGCGCATGGGCCCGTTCGACCTGACCCTGCTGCCCATCGGCGCCTACGACCGGCACTGGCCGGACGTGCACATGAACCCGGAGGAGGCGGTCCGCGCCCACTCCGACCTGTGTGTCGGCGACGCGGAGTTCGGGGTGCTGGTGCCGATTCACTGGGCCACCTTCAATCTGGCCTTCCACGGCTGGTCGGAGCCGGTGCGCCGACTGGTCGAGGCGGCGGAGGCCGCCGGGACACGCATCGCCGTGCCGAAGCCCGGCCAGCGGATCGACCCGATTGGCCTCCCACCACGGGATTCGTGGTGGGAAGATGTTCGCCAATAACGGACCGGAGTGAAGGAGCAGGGCTGTGAGTCTCATGGACACGCTCAAGGGCTTGGTCGGCAAGGGCAAAGAGGTGGCGGCCCAGAACGCCGAGAAGATCGAGCAGGCGGTCGACAAGGCCGGTCAGGTGATCGACGAGAAGACCGGGGGGAAGTACTCCTCCCAGATCGACAAGGGCACGGACGCGGTCAAGTCGGCGCTCGGGACCGACGCGGCCGAGGGCGCGGCGGCGGCCCCCGCGGCGGAGCCGGCGCCCGCCGAGGCGGCGGCCGAACCCGCCCCGGCCCCGGAAACCCCGGAAGGCGAACAGCCTCCGGCGTAGTCGTAGCGGTCATCCACGGGCCGTTCGGGAGTGGCGGGGCAGCTCCGCCGCTTGACCCGAACGGCCCGTTGGCTTTTCACCGGCCTTCCGGGTTGCCGGTTTTCGGCGGGTCCCGGCTCTAAACTGCTGTCATGGGGTCCCGCAGGGATTTCGGGGGCATCGAGGTTGGGCTGACCAACCTCGACAAGGTGCTGTACCCGGCCACCGGGACCACCAAGGGCGAGGTCATCGACTATTTCACCGCCATCGCCCCGGCCCTGCTGCCGCATATCGCGGAGCGGCCGGTGACCCGCAAGCGCTGGCCGAACGGCGTGGACGAGCAGTCGTTCTTCGAGAAGAATCTGGCCGAGCACGCGCCGAAGTGGTTGGCGCGACGCACCGTTCAGCATTCCGACCGGCCGGTCACGTATCCGCTCATCGACACCGTCGCGGGCATGGCCTGGCTCGGCCAGCAGGCCGCCCTGGAATTGCATGTGCCGCAATGGTGTTTCGACGGCCCCGAGGTCGGCGACATCACCCGGCTGGTCTTCGACCTGGACCCCGGGCCGGGCGCCGGGCTGGCGCAATGCGCCGAGGTCGCGCTCATCCTGCGCGATGTGGTCCGCGAGGTGGGCCTGCCGGCGTACCCGGTCACCAGCGGCTCCAAGGGAATTCACATCTACGTCCCGCTGGACCGCAGGCTCGGCCCGAACGGGGCCTCGGCCGTGGCCAAACAGGTCGCCACCAATCTGCAGCAGCTGCGCCCCGAGCTGGTCACGGCCACCATGGCCAAGTCGGCGCGCGAGGGCAAGGTGTTCCTGGACTGGAGCCAGAACAATCCGGCCAAGACCACCATCGCGCCGTACTCGCTGCGCGGCCGCGCCCAGCCCTGGGTGGCCGCGCCCCGGTCCTGGGCGGAGATCGAGAAGCCGAAGAAGTTGCGGCACTTGACCTTCGACGAGGTCCTGCGCCGCTTCGGGGATCAGGGCGACCTGCTCGACGGACTCGACGACGCGGTGCCGCGACCGGATCGGCTCGACACCTACCGATCCATGCGTGACCCGGGCCGCACCCCCGAACCGGTGCCCCCGGGCCCACCGGCGGACGGGCCGGGCGATCGTTTCGTCGTGCAGGAGCATCACGCCCGCCGCGTGCACTGGGACGTCCGGCTGGAACGCGACGGCGTGCTCGCCTCCTGGGCCGTGCCCAAGGGCCCGCCCACCGACACCGGCGAGAACCGGCTGGCCGTGCACACCGAGGACCACCCCATCGAGTACCTCACCTTCCACGGGTCCATCCCGAAGGGCGAGTACGGCGGCGGCGAGATGACCATCTGGGATTCCGGCACCTACGAGACCGAGAAGTGGCGTGACGACGAGGTCATCGTGTGGCTGCGCGGACAGCGGCTGAGCGGGCGGTACGCGCTCATCCAGACCAACGGCAACCAGTGGCTCATGCACCTGATGAAGGATCAGACGCCGCCGGGCGGCAATGGGAAGGAAGGCGCGGGGGCGCAGGCGGTCTCGACGCCGCGGACGCCCGCGCCCATGCCGCGCGGTGTCATGCCGATGCTGGCCACCGCCGGTGACGTGACCACGCTCGACGCCGAACAGTGGGCGTTCGAGACCAAATGGGACGGGTTCCGGCTGATCGCCGAGATCGAGGACGGCGCGGTGACCCTGCACAGCCGCGCCGGGCACGTCGTCACCGGGAAATACCCCGGCCTGGCCGTGCTCGGCGAGGAACTGTCCGGCCATTCCGCGGTGCTCGACGGCGAGGCGGTGGTCTTCGACGATCACGGCGGCGCGAATCTCGGCCTGCTGCGCGCGGATTCGGGCCGCGCGGTCTTCCTGGCCTTCGACCTGCTGTACCTGGACGGCACCTCGCTGATCCGCAAACGCTACGACGATCGGCGGCGCGTGCTGGAAGCCCTCGCCGGGCAGGCGCGTTCGCTGATCGTGCCGGCGCGGTTGCCGGGGTCCGGCGCGGACGCGCTGCGCTACAGCCAGGAGCACGGCATGGAGGGCGTGGTCGCGAAGCGGCGCGACTCGGTCTACCTCCCGGGCCGCCGCGGCCAGTCCTGGATCAAGACCCGCAATTGGCGGACGCTGTCCGTGGTGATCGGCGGCTACCGGCGTTCGGCGGCGCGGCAGTTCGCGTCCCTGCTGGTCGGCGTCCCGCATCAGGGCGAGCTGTACTACCTGGGCCGGGTCGGCACCGGTTTCAGCGAGCAGGAGATGAGCGATCTCGCCGACCGCCTGCGCCGGCTGGAACGCAAGACCAGCCCGTTCGACAACGAGCTCACCGCCGACGAGCGCCGCGACGCGGTCTGGGTGACGCCGAAGCTCACGGGCATGGTCCGCTTCCAGAACTGGACCGAGACCGGACGCCTGTGGCATCCGGCCTGGATCCCCGGCTCCGACTAGCTCGACTTCTCCAGCAACGGAATCAGGCTGTCGGAGTCGGTGACGATGGCGTGCCCCTGGAATTCGAAGTCCTCCCAGGCGCGCTGCTTGCCGGGCTCGTCGCGCCCGCCGACCCCGTCGCGGACGACGACCGGCACGAAGCCCAGATCGGTGGAGTGGCACACCGTCGGCGCGATCCCGATCTCCAGCGCGACGCCGACGATGGCGTAGGACCCGATCCCGAGGTCACGCAGCGTCGAGGCGAGCGGGGTGCCCTCGAACGCCGACATCGACGTCTTGTCGAAGACGACCTCGCCCTCCCGCGGTTGCAGTTCCGGCACCAGCTGGAAGCCCGGGGTGTCGCGCTGCAGGATCGGGACCACGTCGTCGATGGAGTCCTTGCCCTGCCAGGTCATCGCCATCCGCATGGCGAAACTGCCCATGAGCCGCTTGGGCAGGAAGAAGTGCCGCAGGAAGATGATCGGGTAGCCGCCGCGCCGCGCGGCCTCGACCACGCGCACGACGCGCTCGGTGATCGCCGGGCCGTCGTCGAGCTGGCCCAGCACTCCGGCCTGCATGTCGTAGACGATGACCGCCATCTTGTCCGGTGCGCACACATCCTCGAGCGTCTCCGGAATCTCCACACCGTTGCCGCGCCGCATAAGCCCTCCGCAATCGCTTTCTGCCCCACCCTCTTTCGCCACCCTACGCCTGTGCGGAACGGTGCCGGACGGTCAGGCGGCCGCGGCGCGGGCGGGCTTGGGCGCGGGGACGAGGCCGAACCGGACCAGGCTGTCGGCGGTGTCCAGCAAGGAGTCGGCGACCGGGCGCATGGTCCAGTTCAGTTCGCGGCGGGCCTTGTCCGCGCTGACGGTCTCCTTGCGACCGAGGTAGCGGACGGCGGTGCGGGCGTCGGCGTTGAAGGCGGCGCTCAACCGGACCAGCCAGTCGGGCAGGGCGCGGGTGGGGACCTGGTAGCGGCCGGCGAGTATGCGGGCCATCTCGGGGAAGGCGATGCTGTCGCCCGCGCAGATGTACCGGTTGCCGGCGGCGCCGGGGGTTTCCATGGCGAGACGGTGGGCGACGGCGAGGTCGCGCACGTCGACCGTGGCGAAGTTCAGGCGCGGCACGCCGGGCATGCCCCCGGCGAGCAGGGCGCGGATGCCGTCCACGGAGGTGCCCGCCTCGGCGCGCAGCACGGGCCCGATGATCATGCCCGGATTGATCACAGCCAGTTCGAGTTCCGGGTGTTCGGCGGCGAAATCCCAGGCGGCGCGCTCGGCCAGGGTCTTGCTCTTCGGGTAGGCCTCGCAGGCCGCGAGGTCGGACCAGTCGGCCTCGGTGAGCAGGCGGCCCTCGTGCCCGGCCTGGATGGCGGCGATCGAGGAGGTGACCACGACGCGTTCGACGCCACCGGCGGCGGCCGCGCGCAGCACCCGCAGAGTGCCGTCGACGGCCGGGCGGATCAGGTCGTCCTCGTTTTCCGGCGCGTCGGAGGGGAAGGGCGACGCGGTGTGCAGCACGTACCGGCAGCCGGCGACGGCCGCCGCCCAGCCCGCGTCCGCGCCGAGGTCGGCTTCGACCAGTTCGATGCCGGGCAGCAGTGCGGCCACGTCGGCGGCGCGGGCGGCCGAGCGGACCGTGCCGCGCACTCGATAGTCGTGGCCGAGCAATTCCTGGATGACATGCCCCGCGACATACCCCGAAGCACCGGTGACGAGAACGAGATCGGACATCTCCGACTCCAATCTGAGCAGTGTTTAGAATCTGAACAATGTATAGATTGCGAGGCCGCGCGCCGTCAACCCCTTACGCTCATGCCATGCCGCCGACCAAGGACCGCTATCACCACGGAGACCTCCGCGAGGAACTACTGCGCGCCTCTCTGCGGCTGATCGAGTCCGAGGGCCTGGCCGCGGTGAGCCTGCGCAAGGTGGCCCGCACCGCGGGCGTCAGCCCCGGCGCGCCCTACCACCACTTCGCCGACCGCGCCGCCCTGATGTCCGCCCTCGCCGCCCGCGGCTTCGAAATCCTCGGCGCCGCAATGACATCCGCCCGCGACACCGCCCCCGATCCGCGCGCCGCCCTGATCGCCATGGCCGACGGCTACGTCGCCTTCGCCCGCGACCACGCCGCCTACTTCCGCATCATGTTCCGCCCCGAACTCTCCCAGCCGGACAAACACCCCGACACCGAAGCCGCCGGCGACGCCGCCTACGCCGTCCTCGTCGACGCCGTCGCCGCGGCCGCCGACTCCGGCTTCCTCCCCGCCACCGACACCGAAACCACCACCCTGGCCTGGTGGTCCCTCGCCCACGGCATGGCCTCTCTCACCGTCGACGGCAAATTCGCCCTCCGCGCCACCCAATCCGGCACCACCCCGGAAGCGCTGACCGACCGCATCACCCGCATCTTCGCCGACCTCATCGACCCGAGCTGAATCCCGCCCCGCCGGATTGTGCGGGTGGTGCCCGGACTCTGTGGAGATGTTGAGAGGTCTGCGGGGGTCGGGGCCCGGACACGGCAGACTGGTAGACGTGACCGATTCGTACCGGATTCGCGGCGGCCTGGCCGAGCCCGTCGGCGTGGCGCAGGCCGGAAGAACCGAGGGGCCGACGCTGCCGCACGGGGCGTTGCGGCCCATCGAGCTGGCGGCCGGAGCCGTGCTGGGCGGGGCCACGGTGGGGCTGGTGACCCTCGGGTCGCTGGTGCCGTTCGCGGCGGTGCTGCAGTTGGTGGCCGCCGTGCCGATGGGACTGCTCGCGCACCGGCATCGATTCCGGGCGCAGTTGGCGACCACCATCGCGGGCACGCTGGTGACGTTCGTGGCGGCGGGTCTGCTGCCCGCGGAGAACCTGGTCGGCGTCGCCGTCATCGGCGGCATCATCGGGACGGTGAAGCGGCGGCGCGGCGGGCTGCCCGCGGTGGTGGCGTTGTCGGCGATGGCCGGGTCCGTGATGGCGACGCTCACGATCGGGATGCTGCTGGTGTTCTCGCGGTCGCGGAACCTGCTGTTCGACAGCATCCGGAACTCCTCGAAGGGTCTGGAGAGTCTTGCGGCGAAGCAGGATGCGCTGCAGCCGATCGGGCGCGCGATCGCCGGGTACACCGACACCATCCTGCACTGGTGGTGGGCATTCGTGGGCGGCGGAATCATTGCCGCGATGCTGGTCAGCGGCGTGTTCTCGTGGTTCGTGCTGGGGCGGGTGCTGGATCGGCTGGCCTGGCTGCCGGGGCGGGACAGCCTGCTCGACGCGCCGGACGATCCGCGACCGGTCGCCCCGCTGCCGGTGACCTTGCGCGGCGTCACCTTCCGCTATCAGGGCGCCCGCGCGGATGCCCTGCACGGCATCGATCTGACCGTCGATGTCGGCGAGTTCGTGGCGGTGGTCGGGCACAACGGGTCCGGAAAGTCCACGCTCACCAGGATTCTCGCGGGCCGTCCGCCCACCTCCGGAACGGTGACCCGCCCGGGCGCGGCGGGCCTCGGCGTGCGCGGCGGCACCGCGATGGTGTTGCAGCGACCCGAGAGTCAGACCCTGGGCGTGCTCGTCGCGGACGACGTGGTGTGGGGTCTGCCCACCGCGGACGCGGCGGCCGTGGACATCGACGGACTGCTCGCCGAGGTCGGATTGACCGGCATGGGCGGGCGTGAGACCGCGACGCTGTCCGGCGGCCAGCAGCAGCGACTCGCCGTCGCGGCCGCCCTGGCCCGGCAGCCCACCCTGCTCATCGCCGACGAGGCGACCTCGATGATCGACCCCGAAGGCCGCCGCGACCTGGTCGCACTGCTGACTCGCCTGCCGCGTCGCCACCCCATGGCCGTCGTGCTGGTGACCCACCACGAAGCGGACGCGTCCGCGGCCGACCGGGTGATCCATCTCGAACAGGGCCGTTCGGTCGCGCACCTGCCCGCCTGGCCGCGTCCGGCCGGCGACCCGCGGCGTCGGCCGATGGGTGAGCCTGTTCTCGAATTGACCGGGGTCGGCCACACCTACAACCGCAGCACCCCGTGGGAAGCGCCCGCCGTGCACGATGTCGACCTCAGCGTCCGGCGGGGCGAGGCCCTGCTCATCGTGGGCGGCAACGGGTCCGGCAAATCGACACTCGCGTGGATCATGGCCGGGCTGACCGTGCCCACCTCGGGCACCTGCACCCTGCGCGAACCCATGGGCACGACCCATCCGGTGCACAAGCGAATCGGGGCCGTGCAGTTGGCTTTCCAGCATTCCCGCCTGCAGCTGCAGCGTCAGGACGTGGGCGAGGAGATCGAGGACTGGGGCGGCCGCGGCAGTTACGCGGTGGCCCGCGCGCTGGACGAGGTCGGTCTGGACCGGAGCCTGGCCACCCGATCGATCGAGGAACTCAGTGGCGGCCAGGCCAAACGCGTGGTGCTGGCGGCCATCGTGGCCAGCCACCCGCACGTGGTGGTGCTCGACGAGCCGCTCGCCGGACTGGACCCCGAAGGCCGCGCGGGAGTGGTGGAACTGCTTGCCCGCCTGCGTGATTCGGGTCTGACCCTGATCGTCATCTCGCACGACGTGGCCGATATGGCCGCCGTCTGCGACCGCACCGTCCACCTGCGCGACGGCCGGCTCGTCGAGAACGCCACCGCCGCGGCGCCGTACGCGCACGACTTCACCGGAGGTCTCCGATGAGCAGCGTCGTCCTCCGTGAGGTCCCCGTCGACAGCCCCGTGCATCGACTGTGGGCCGGCACCAAGATGATCGCCGTCTTCGCGATCAGCCTGCTGCTCATGTTCATCCCGTCGTGGGCGCTGCTCGGGGTGGCGGCCGCGTTCCTGATCGCGGTCTTCCTGCTGGCCCGCCTGCCGCTGGGCACGCTGCCGCGTTTCCCGTGGCTGCTCTGGCTGGGCATCGCGATCGGCGCGGCCATCAACGCGCCGGTCGGGTCGTCCGCGCTGCTGCGGTACGCGCAGGTGATCGTGTTCGGATTCCTGCTGCTGGGCGCGTCGTTCCTGGTCGCCTGGACCACGCCGATGGGTGAGGTCGCGCCCGCGCTGGCCCGGCTCGGCGCGCCGCTGAAGCGAATCGGCTGGACCCGCAACGGGGTTCGCCACTCGGTGCCCGTCGACGAGTGGGCGGTGGTGGTGGCGCTGACGCTGCGCGGCCTGCCGCTGCTGCTCGAGGAGATGCGCCTGCTGCGGGCGGCGCGGCGGCTGCGGCCCAAGGATTCGCTGCTGCACCGCGCCGCCGAGAATCCGCTCGTCGACATTCTGACCGCGAGCATGGCCGTCTCCAGCCGCCGTGCCGGCGAGCTCGGCGAGGCCATCACGACCCGCGGCGGCACCGGCGAGTTGACCGCCCGGCCCAGCTCGCCGGGACGCGCCGATGCGGTGGCGCTTCTGGTGGTGGGATTGGTGTGCGCGCTCGGAATCGCCGTGGAACTGGTCATATAGGACGACGCGGCCCGAAAATCATCGAGGTTGTCGGCATCGCACGTTACCGTGAGGCGCGTAGAGCGCGTTGCCGAATAGCAAGCGGGCTCAGGGCGGACACACAAGGGGGAATTCTTCAACCTGAGCCGTGTGTTGCCACAAAAACCTGATGAAGATTGGAAGACCCATGATGCTGCGCAAGATCACCGCTGTCGCCGCGCCGGTAGTCACGGCCGTCGCCATCGCCGGAGCCGGTGTGGCCCACGCCGACGCCACGGTGCCCGATATCGGTTACCAGACCCAGCTGGTCGGCAACACCGTCGTCACCACCCTCACCGACGGCACCTTCGACCTGTCCGGCGGCGCCGTCGATATCAAGGACGCCTCCGGTGCGACCGTGCTCGAGCTGCCACTGTCCTTCACCCAGGACGGTCTGAGCTACCCGGTGCCCGCCACCGTCAGCGACGACGGCACCGTCCTGAACATGACCGCGGTCAAGGATGTCGCGGCGGCCACCCCGGTGCTGCGCCCGGTGGCGTCGCTGGCCGAGAACCAGCTGGCCATGCAGACCTTCGCCAGCCAGTTCGGCATCGCGACCGCCATCGGGAGCTTTGTCGGCCTGGCCCTCGGCGCGGTCGTCGGTCTCATCGGATTCGCCGGTGGTCCCGCCGGCCTCGCGACGGTGCCGGTCGCGGCCACCGTGGGTGCCATCATCGGCACCCTGGTGGTCGGCGGCCCGGCCCTGCTCATCGCGGGCGTCGACCTGATCAGCACGCTGACCGCGGCGCCCGGCACCACCAAGTGGGCGAACCCCGGCGCGTAAGGCTCCGGCCGCCGGGTGCGCCGCGCCTCAGCGCACGGTGCACCCGGCGGTGACCGGCTCGCCCGCGAAGCGGTCGGCCAGGAAGTCCATGGCGCCCAAGGCTTCTATCACCGCCGCCGGGTTGTGTCCCGGGATGTCCGAGTGCACGGCGGTGAGGGTCGCGCCCAGCGCGCAGTAGCGGTCGACGAGATCGCTGAAGCCCCGAGACGGGATCACGTCGTCGGAATTGCTGTGGTACAGGTACAGCGGCACGTCCGGCGCCCAGCCACCCAGTTCCTGGCGATCGGTGACGGACCGGAAGACCTGGCTGCCGAGGATGTCCGGGATCGCCGAGTAGTCGTCAATGTGCCGGAACGCGTGGTGGGCCACGAGATCGCTTCCGCAGGAAGCGGATTCCTGTTCGATCAGCGCGCGGCCACTGTCATTGAGCGAGTCCGACAGGCCGGGATCGTTGCGTGTCATGGCGATCAGGATCAGCACCCCCAGTCCGGCCTGTACGCTGCCGTCCACGCCGCTGGCGATGGCGGGGATGTCGGCGGGGACGCCGCCGGAGCTCACCCCGGAGAACCAGAGCTCGGGCGCATAGCTCGCCCGCAGCTGCATGGCCCACAGGGTCGCGAAGGCCCCGCCGGAATAGCCCCAGGCCCCGAGCGGGCTGGCATCGGTGATGCCCAGCGGTGCAAAGGCTTTGGCGGCGCGAACGCCGTCCAGGACCGCGCGGCCGGAGTTGATTCCGTCGAAGAATCGGGACTGCGCGCCCTCGTAATCGGACACCACCACCGCCCAGCCGCGCCGCAGTGCCTCGGTCAGGAACGGCACGTCGAGCAGGGTGTTGGTGATCGCGAGGTCGCGGCCCCCGCCCAGTGCGAACGATGGGGCGCAACGGGTTCCGAGACTGTCCTCGGCAATTTGATACGACAGCAACGGGCGATCCCCGGGCCCGGTCCACGGGGTGAGCGGAGCCATCACCGTGGCCACGTCGGCGGCGGCCTGCCCGGCGGAATCGGTGGTGCGGTATCGCACCTGCCAGCCCGCGACCGGTAGCGGCAGCCCCAGGACGGCGATCGGCCGGGAATCGAGAATCGTCCCGTTTCCGTACTCTCCCAGGTCGATTGGCGTCGAATAGAACGGGTCGGCGTCGGGAACCGGAATCTCCGCCCTGGCGCCGGGCCCGGCGATCACCGCCGCCAATAGGGCCGCCGCGCCGATCAGCCCGATCCGCCACCCCGATCCGAACCATGCGCCATCCCGCCGCATCACGCCTCCAGCGTCGCACTTCCCGACACTCCGGACACCACGGACCCGCTGTTCGCGCCTGATCACTCCGGCACATCGGAGACCCCAAGGTACTGCCGTCGTCCGACCCGGTCAATGGCGTCCCGCGCGCCGTAACTACGGCGTTGCGCGGTTTGTCACACGAAAAGATATATCCAGCAAGAAGTCCAGCTCTTCGTAACTGGATCTACCGTTTGCATGCCAGTTGCCGCCATGCTCGACCAATGCTGCGTCGCCTCCTCGCCCTCTACATCGGACTCTGGCTCTACGGCCTCTCCATGGCCGTCATGATCCGCGCCGCCCTCGGCCTGGACCCCTGGGACGTCTTCCATCAGGGCGTCGCCGACCACGTCCCGCTGAGCTTCGGCACCGTGGTCGCGATCACCGGCGCGGCCGTCCTCCTGGCGTGGATTCCCTTGCGCCAGTGGCCAGGTCTGGGCACGGTCAGCAATGTGGTCGTCATCGGCGTCTCGGTGGACGCCGGCCTCTGGCTGCTGCCGGAGTTGCCCGGGCTGCCGCTCCGGATCGGGGCGATGGGCGCGGCCGTGGTCCTCAATGCGGTGGCGACGGTTCTCTATATCGGCGCGGGGATGGGTCCGGGTCCGCGCGATGGCCTGATGACTGGCCTGGTTCGCCGTACGGGCCGACCGGTTTGGGCCGTGCGGACAGGGCTGGAGGCGACCGTATTGTCCGTAGGTTGGCTGCTCGGTGGCAGCGTCGGCGTCGGCACCCTGGTGTACGCGTTCGGCATCGGCCCGCTGATCCAGCTCATGATCCCGTTCGTGGACCGCTACCTGCCGGGCTTCCACGAGGCGGAACTCGCGCCCGAAGCGGAGCCGGACACTCGGGAGGAGTTGGCCATCTGAGGGCGGTGTCCGGACTACTGGAATTCGTGTGGCTGGGAACCGACCTGGGTGAAGGTGTAGTCGGGGAGGTGGAGGTCGCGGGTGCGGCGGCGGTAGCTGCGGGTGGTGCCGGGCCAGTTGTTGGTGATCCGGCCGGAGGCGGTGCGGTACCAGCTGGTGCAGAAGTTCCAGGGGGTGCGGGCCAGGCGGTGCTGGAGGGCGTCGTTGTAGGCGCGTTCGGGGTCGGGGCGGACTTCGAGGTAGGTGCGGGGGCGCTCGCCGAGGAGTTGCAGGGCGCGGCGGATGTAGCGGGCCTGGGATTCGATCATGTAGATGATGGAGCCGACGCCGAGGTTGGTGTTGGGGCCGTAGACCAGGAACAGGTTGGGGAATTCGGGGACGGTGATGCCGAGGTAGGCGTGTGCGCCGCCGTCCCAGGCGTCCTCCAGGTTGCGGCCGCCGCGGCCGCGAATCTTCATGGGCCACAGGAATTCCGTGCCCTTGAAGCCGGTGCCGTAGATGATCACGTCGGCCTCGTGCAGCGCGCCGTCGGCGGTGCGGATGCCCTCGGGGACGATCTCACCGATGGCGGTGGTCTCCACGGTGACATTGGGTTCGCACAGGGCCGGGTAGTAGTCGTTGGAGAACAGCGCGCGTTTGCAGCCGATCGGGAAGTCGGGGGTGAGCTTGGCGCGCAGCTCCGGATCGGCGACCTGCTCCTCGAGATGCTTCGCCGCGATCCCGGACACGACCCGCGCGATTCCGGGGAACTCGACCAGGCCCAGTGCCAGGAATTCGGCCATCAGCCACCACGAGAGCCGTTCGGCCACCGGCATTCCCGGCACCGCGACCAGCACCCGCTGATGCACCGGCTTGTAGTCGGTGTCGAACTTGGGCAGCACCCAGGCCGCGGTGCGCTGGAACACCGTCAGGTGCGCGGCCTGCGGCTGGATCTCGGGAACGTACTGGATGGCGCTCGCGCCGGTCCCGATGCAGGCCACCCGCTTGCCGGCCAACTTCACGTCGTGATCCCACTGCGCCGAGTGGAAGGATTCCCCGGCGAACCGTTCGATCCCGGGTATCGGCGGCATGGCCGGTCGTGACAGCTGCCCGACCGCCGAGATCAGCACGTCGGCGGTCCGGGCCACCCCGTCGGCGGTCCGTACCGTCCACTGCCCGGTCGTCTCGTCGAATTCCGCCTCGCTGACGTCGGCCCCGAACACGATGTGGTCGCGCAGCCCGTGCCGATCGGCGATCCCGCGCATGTACTCCCAGATGTCCTCGCGCGTCGAATACCGCTGCCGCCACCTCGGTTTGGGTTCGTGCGCGAAGGAGTAGAGCGGTGACGGCACATCGCAGGCCGCCCCGGGGTAGGTGTTCTCCCGCCACACTCCGCCCAGGTCCGCGGCCCGTTCCAGAATGGTGAATTCACGGAAGCCGTTGCGTTGCAGCTCGATCGCCATGCCGAGCCCGCCGAACCCCGCGCCGATGATGATGACCTCCGGCATTGTGGTGCTCCTCACACATCGAAGACTCTTCTCAGGGTAGGAGCGCTCGTCGAATTTAGTGGGCGACCGGATCGAGAATTTCGGCCATAATCAGGCTATGGGCACGGTGCAGGAGGCGGGAATCCGGGATTGGGACTTCCCACGCGGCGTGGCGAGTGTCGCGCTCATGGTCGGTTTCGCACGCGAACACGGGGTCCCGGCGGCGCGGATGCTGCAGGGCAGCGGGCTGAGCGAGCGGCAGCTGGCCAACCCGGACGAGCAGATCGACGCGCACACCGAGCTGGCGGTGATCCGGAATCTGGTGCGTGAGCTGGGTGCGCGCCCGAACCTCGGGCTGGAGGTGGGCCGGCGGTACCGCATCACCACGTTCGGTATCTTCGGTTTCGCCTGCGTCAGCAGCCCAACCCTCGGAGAGGCCATCGCCTTCGCCCTGCGCTACCTGGAGTTGAGCTTCACCTTCTGCATCCCGGCGGCCCGCTGGCGGCCCGGCGAGTTCGTGGCCCGGATCCACGACGAGGGCGTGCCCGCCGATGTCCGCCGTTTCCTGGTGGAGCGTGATGTCACCGCCATGCACCAGATGATGTCGGATCTGACCGGCAACCGGATCCACCTGCTGCGCGCCGACTTCGACTTCCCGGCCCCCGGCAGCCTCGACATGTACACCGAAATCTACGGCGTGACACCGACTTTCGAGGCCGATCACAACCTGTTCACGATGGATCCGGCGGTCCTGGAACGGCCGCTGCCGCAGGCCAACGAGCACACCTGGGCCATGTGCCTGGCGCAGTGCCGCGAACTGGTGTCGCGCCGCCGCGCCCGCACCGGCATCGCCGCGGAGGTGCGGGAGCGGCTGGTGCCGCGCGGCGGACTGGACGGTTTCGCGGTGCCGCCCGGAATCGACTCGGTGGCACGGGATCTGAACATGAGCACCCGCACCCTGCGCCGCCACCTGGACGCGGCGGGCACCAGCTACCGCCAGCTGCTGGACGAGGTGCGGCGCGCGCTGGCGGAGGAGATGCTCACCGCCACACCGCTGTCGGTCAGCGATGTGGCGATCCGGCTCGGCTACGCGGAGGCGTCGACCTTCATCCACGCCTTCAAACGCTGGACCGGCACCACCCCGTCGGCGTACCGGCGCGGCGCGGTCAGTCCAGCGGTTCGCTGAGCCAGCCGCCCATGGCGATGGGCCGGAACATGGACAGCAGCCGGCCGTCCTCGATGGAGTGGAAGATGATCGACGGGTCGGGCGCGAAGTCGATCGGCACGTGTCCCGGTGCGGCCGTTTCCCATTCGCAGCCGATGGTGGAGGACACGCTCGGCGCGACGATCAGCGGCTTGCCCGCGAACTGGGTCATCAGCCCGGCGTGCACGTGCCCGGTGAGCACCGCGGCGATCCGGTCGTCGCCGGCCACGATCTCGGCCAGCCGTTCCGGATTGGTGAGCCGGATCGGGTCGACCACGGTGGACCGCACCGGCACCGGCGGATGGTGCATGGCGATCAGCACGGTCTGGTCGGCGGGGGTGGCGGCGAGCAGGTCGGTGAGGAAGTCGTAGGTCTCGTCCTCGAGCATGCCCTCCGGTTTGCCGGGGATGCTGGAGTCGAGCAGCGCGAGGGTGACACCGTCGACGCGGTAGGACTGGTTGATCGGGCCGGTGCCCTCGGCGCCGGGGAACAGGACGCTGCGCATATTGCCGCGGTCGTCGTGATTGCCGGGCAGGATCAGCACGGGCAGATCGGCGGTCAGCGCGGCGCGGGCCTGCTGGTATTCCCCCGGCTCGCCCTCGTCGGCGATGTCGCCGGTGACGATGATGGCGTCGGGTCGCCGCGGCAGCTCGGCCAGGAACGCCATCACCCGTTCGGCGCGTTCGACATTGCGTGCGCCCATATTGAAGTGGGTGTCACTGAGCTGAGCGAGCAGAACCATCGGCGTTCGCTTTCTGTCATGGGTCGCAGCATTGCGCCCGGCTGTGCCGCCGCACCGCAGCACCCCATTCAGGCTAATTGACCTGCCCGGATGTGGTCGTGGTGAGACCCGCCACCCAATATAGCGAACGCAAATCAGTGACCCGGTGATGTGGTGCGGGCCATGAGTTCGCTTGCGCTGCTCAGCAGTTGCCGAGGGTCGTCCACCACGGTGGCGTCGCCGACGCGCCAGAAGTCCGCACCCGGCTCGGCTTCCAGCTCCAGACGGCCCGACGGCCGCCAGGACGCGTCCAGCGACAGCCGCCAGGAGTGCAGGTGGGTGCGGGGGAACGCGCCGGACCTGTCGAAGAGCGGGTCGCCGGCGATGGCGTGGCCGATCCAGGCCAGGTGGACGCGAATCTGGTGCCGCCGCCCGGTGATCGGGCGCAATGCCAGGACGGTGCTGTCCGCGCCGCGAGCCAGCGTGGTGAATTCGGTGACCGACGGATAATTCTTGCCCGCCAGCACATCCTGGTCGTCGACGCGCCAGGTGTCGCCGTCGCGGCGGATGCTCTCGCGGGGCGCGGCGATGCGCACCCGGTTCTTGCGGCCCACGCTCAACGGCAGGTCGATGACGCCGCGGTCGGGGAGCCCGGTGGACGCGGTGACGGCCAGGTACGCCTTCTCCACGGTCCGCTTGTTGAACTGGCGGGTGAGCTGCCCGTGCGCGGGCAGCTCCCTGGCCAGCAGCACCAGACCCGAGGTGACCTTGTCGATGCGGTGCACCGGGTAGAGCGTCTCGCCCTGCGCGGCGGCCATTTCCACGATGTCGGTGTCGTGGCGTTCACCGGTGACGGAGATCCCGGCGGGCTTGTTCAACGCCAGCACCGCCTCGTCCTCGAGGAGCAGGCATTCTTTCCGCAGTTCGGGCCACGACATCACCCGCTCCAGCGTAGCGAGGGCCAACTCTCGGCTCCGCGTCAGGCGACCGCTTTCTCCAGCTCGGCCAGACCGTTCTCCAGATGGTCGATCATGCGATCGAGGTCCGGCACCGTGCGGCGGCAGCCGACCAGACCGAAGTCGAGGTTGTCGCCATTGGTGGTGAGCGTGATGTTCATGGCCTGCGATTCGAAGGGAATCGAGAGCGGATAGTTGGCGTCCAGCCGCGCGCCCTGCAGGTAGACCGGCTTGCGCGGTCCCGGCACATTCGAGATCACCAGGTTGAACGGCATGCGCGGCAACGCCTCGAAACCGGGTAGCAGGGAGACGCCCAGCGGCGTCATCAGCGCGGCCGACAGCAGCATCGCCTCCAGCTTCGGCAGCTGCGTGAACACCTGCTTGGCGTCGCGCATGGAGGTGCGGATCTGTTCGAGTCGCTCCACCGGGTCGGCGAGGTGGGTGCCGAGGTTCGCCAGGCAGGCCGCGACCATATTGCCCTCGGAGGTGTCGGCCTCGGCGGCATTGCGGATATTGACCGGGACCATGGCGATCAACGGCTCGTCGGGCAGCGCGTCCCGCTCGAGCAGGTAGGCGCGCAGCGCGGCGGAGCTCATGGCCAGCACCACGTCGTTGACGGTGGCCCCGGTGGCCTGCCGGACGTCGTTGATCCGTTCCAGCGGCCAGGACCGCACGGCGATGCGCCGGGCCCCGCCGATGGAGGTGTTGAGCAGGGTGCGCGGCGCGGTCATGGGCAGGGTGAGCCGCCCGTCCAGGGCGCCCCGCAACGGCGCGGCGATCGACCCGCTCGCGCGCAGCAACCGCGGCACCGCCTTCCGCACCTGGGCCCACGGGCTCTCGGGTTCGGCGCTGTCGTCGCGCGGCACCGGCGGGGTGCCCCACGGGACGGCGATCCGGGTGTCGAGCGGGTCGTCGGTGAGGGTGCGCTGCAGCAGCCGCATGGCCGAGACGCCGTCGATGAGGGCGTGGTGCATCTTCATGTAGAGCGCGAAGCGGCCGTCGCTCAGGCCCTCGATGAGGCGGCCCTCCCACAGTGGCCGGTGCCGGTCCAGCAGGATGCCGTGCAGACGCTCGGTGAGATCCAGCAGATCACCCATGCCGCCGGGCGCGGGCAGCGCCGATCGGCGCAGGTGGTAGCCGAGATCCACGGTGTCGGCGTGCGACCAGGCGAGGCTGGAGAAGCCGCCCAGGAGCCGGCTGGGTTTGCGGCGGAAGCGGGTGCGGACCTGGGTGCTCGCGGCCATGGCCTCGAACAGTTCGTGGGTGTAGTCGGGGCCCGCGTCGGCGGGCGGCTCGAACAGCTGGAGGCCACCCACGTGCATGGGGTGCTCGCGGGATTCGATGGCCAGGAATATCGCGTCGAGCGGATTGAGAAGGTCCATGGGAGCCGCCTTTGCCGGGTGGGCACAACTGCCCGGAGCGGAATACGGTGCGGCGACGCTGCCCCCCGCTGCGTTAACAGAAAATCAGGCTATCACTGTCTGTGATTCGGCTCTCGTTGAGCGTTTGAGCAAACCTACGGCATCGCGTTCCGTCCGGGCCGCAAAGGACATGGCGACGGTGGTTCGGCGGCCGTGCGCGAACGGGTGCACGCGATGCAGGGTGGTGTCGGTGCGGAGCAGGTAGAGATCTCCGGGGCCGAGTTCCCAGGAGTGGATCGGATTGCGCGTCAGGATCCGGTGCACGTCGGCGTCGTAGGGGTCGGGGCAAGTGTGCGCCACCGTCTGCACGAAGCCGCCCTCGGCCAGCGGCGGGCATTCCACCACCAGAACCAGCGTGAAAGCGTAAGCGTCCCAATGCCATCGGCCGAGCGCGTCGTCGTGCCGGCGGCGGCTGACGTGGAAGCGCTCGGGTTCGGGGCAGGGCAGCACGGGTTCGGCCGTGATCACGGACAGGCTGTGCCGCAAGGGTTCACAGTCGTAGAGCCGGGGGATGCAGGCGGTGTGGGCCGCGACGTCGGCGCCGGTCAAGTCCACTTGCTGGCGGGCCAGGCCCTCGCCCTCGGGGAGCAGCTCGCCCCACTGCCGATGGTGGTCGAGCAGGGCGAGGGTCTCGGCCGCGAGCACGCGTTTGACCCGGTGCGGGAGCAGGAAGCTCAGCTTGGCGATTCCGGTCTCGGCCAACCGTTTTCGCGCGTGGTCCAGAGCCGAGGGATCGACCTCCCTCAGGTGCCGCCGAGCCGTATCGACCGTGTTGTGAACCCGCATCGCGCACGCCCTTTCGGATTCGATTGTATTGCGTTGTCCGGCAACGACTGTGGAGTTGGGTTTCCGCTCGATCACGATATGGAACGGATATCTTCGCCGGACGCGCCGAATCGGCCCGATATCGCCCGCACCCCGGGCCCGCGCGGTAGCTTGATAATTGCTATGGCGGATTACGGGCATGAGCTCAGGTTCGGCATCTTCGTCCCGCCCGATGCGGCGCGCGGGCGTGCCCTGCTGCGCCTGGTCCGGCAGGCCGACGACTCCGGGCTGGAAGTGCTGGCCGTCCAGGATCATCCGTATCAGCCCGCCTTCCTCGACACCTGGACCCTGCTGTCCTATCTGGCCGGCGTCACCCGCACCCTGACCCTGATGCCCGCGGTCGCCAATCTGCCGTTGCGCCAGCCCGCGGTGCTGGCCCGCAGCGCCGCCAGCCTGGACCTGCTCAGCGCGGGCCGCGTCGAACTGGGTCTGGGCGCGGGCGCGTTCTGGGACGCCATCGAGGCCATGGGCGGCGCGCGCCGCACCCCGGGCCAGGCCCTGAGCGCGCTGCGCGAGGCCATCGGCGTGCTGCGCGCGCTCTGGGGCGAGGCCGACCGCTCCCGCCTCCCCGGCGACTTCTACCCGCTGCGCGGCGCGAAACCCGGCCCGCTCCCGGCACATCCGATCGGCATCTGGCTCGGCGTCTACGGTCCCCGCGCGCTCCGCCTGACCGGTGAACTCGCCGACGGCTGGCTCGGCAGCGCCGCGTACGCCCCGCCTGTCACCCTCCCGGCCCGCATGGCCGCCATCGACGACGCCGCCCGATCATCCGGCCGTATCCCCGCCCTGATCCGCCGCGCCTACGTCATCGACCCCACCATGAGCCCGCCCCAGCTCACCGACCTCGCCCTGACTCAGGGCATCAGCCAGTTCCTGCTCCCCGTCGATCCCGAAGGCGAGCGCCCCACCCAGCATTTCGCGGCCGAGACCGCGCCCGCGGTTCGAGCGGCGGTCGCCGCGGCGCGCGCGGGGCACCCGCCTCTTTAGGGTTGCGGGGCTGAGCCCCGCGAATCTCGAGGGGGTTCGGGGGCGAAGCCCCCGAGAGTCGATCAGGCCCCGAAGAAGTGGTGGTGCATGATCTGGCGGATCGGGGAGAGCAGCCCGTCGAAGGCGACGCGGTCCGACTTCACGGTGTGCAGGCTGGCGTCACCGCGTTTGGGGTCCTCGCAGATCACCCGTAGTCGTTTGCCGCCGCGATACGCCGCGCCGAGGGTGAGGTCCACCGTCCCGTCGGCCCCGACGACCCCCCACGGCCCGCTCACGTCGTGTCCCGCGATCTGGCACTTGTTGTTCGGCTTCTCGCCGGTGACGTGCGCGGTCACCTCGCCGCGCCCCTGGATGACTGCCCGGGGTTCGCCATTGGCGGTGGTGGCCGACCCCACGGCGAGCAGGAGGCCGAGGCTGCCGACCACGGTGACGGTGAGTACGCGGTTGCGCAGCGATCGAGACATAACACTGATATTGGACCGCGCCATATGAGCTTTTGATGATGTCGAGGCGTGAATCGCTGGTGAACAACATGCCAAACCTGGGTGGCGGCCGCTGTGAGCATCACGGTTGCCCTGCAGTATCGTGCATTTCGACCGCTATCCGTGCCGACCGGAGTGTTTTCGGCGAAGATCTAATAGCTGTCGGTACGCTGTGCGCCGTTCTATGTGCCCCGATTGGTAGAGCTGGACGGAACCCTCCCGAGGAGGATGTGGTGACTGCGGTATCTCCAAAGCCCGAACAGGACCTCGAGGCGGTCCGGCCCTACCCGCCCCGGAAGCGCTCCAAAGGATCGTTCATCTATCAATTGGTCACCACGACCGACCCCAAGATGCTCGGTCAGATGTACTTGTTCACGTCGATCTCGTTCTTCCTGATCGGCGGTCTGATGGCGCTGCTCATGCGCGGTGAGCTGGCGCGGCCCGGCATGCAGTTCCTGTCCCCGGAACAGTTCAACCAGCTGTTCACCATGCACGGCACCATCATGCTGCTGTTCTACGCCACCGCCGTGGTGTTCGCCTTCGCGAATATCATTGTGCCGCTACAGATCGGCGCGCCCGATGTCGCCTTCCCGCGACTGAACGCGCTGAGCTACTGGCTGTACCTGTTCGGCGCCAGCATGGCGACCGCGGGTTTCCTCACCCCCGGCGGCGCGGCCGACTTCGGCTGGACCGCCTACACCCCGCTGTCGGACATCGTGCACGCGCCCGGCGTGGGCGGTGACCTGTGGATCCTGGGTGTCGCCGTCTCCGGTCTGGGCACCATCCTGGGTGGCGTCAACTTCATCACCACGGTGGTGTGCCTGCGCTGTCCCGGCATGACCATGTTCCGGATGCCGATCTTCACCTGGAACATCGCCATCACGAGTCTGCTGATCCTGCTGGCCTTCCCGATCCTGACCTCGGCCGCGCTGGCCCTGTTCTACGACCGGCACCTGCACGGCCACATCTACGACCCGGCCAATGGCGGCAATCTGCTGTGGCAGCACCTGTTCTGGTACTTCGGCCATCCCGAGGTGTACATCATCGCGCTGCCGTTCTTCGGCATCGTGTCGGAGATCTACCCGGTCTTCAGCCGCAAGCCGATCTTCGGTTACACCACCCTGGTGTACGCGACCATCGCCATCGCGGCGCTCTCGATCGCGGTGTGGGCGCATCACATGTACGCCACGGGCGCGGTGCTGCTGCCGTACTTCTCGTTCATGACCTTCCTCATCGCGGTTCCGACCGGTGTGAAGTTCTTCAACTGGATCGGCACCATGTGGCGAGGTCAGCTCACGTTCGAGACACCCATGCTGTGGTCGCTCGGCTTCATCGTGACGTTCCTCTTCGGCGGTCTGTCGGGTGTCATCCTGGCGAGCCCGCCGCTGGACTTCCATGTCTCCGACACCTATTTCGTGGTGGCGCACTTCCACTACGTGCTCTTCGGCACCATCGCCTTCGCGACCTTCGCGGGCATCTACTTCTGGTTCCCGAAGATGTCGGGCCGCATGCTGGACGAGCGTCTGGGCAAGTGGCATTTCTGGACCACGTTCATCGGTTTCCACCTGACGTTCCTGGTGCAGCACTGGCTGGGCAATATGGGTATGCCGCGCCGCTACGCCGACTACCTGCCGAGCGACGGTTTCACCACGCTGAACACCGTCTCCACCATCGGCTCGTTCATTCTCGGCGCGTCGATGGTGCCGTTCGTCTGGAACGTCTTCAAGTCCTACCGCTACGGCGAGGTCGTGACGGTGGACGACCCGTGGGGCTACGGTAACTCGCTCGAATGGGCGACGTCCTGCCCGCCGCCCCGGCACAACTTCTACGAGCTGCCCCGAATCCGTTCGGAGCGACCGGCTTTCGAGCTGCACTACCCGCACATGGTCGAGCGCATGCGCGCGGAGGCCCATGTGGGCTGGGGTTCGGGCCAGCACACGGTGCAGGAGACCGAGAAGGCCTCCACCTAGCTTCCCGCACGTCGAACGCGGCGGTCGTCTCCGGACGGCCGCCGCGTTCGCGGTTCGGGGCTGGATCACAGCTCCGGGCGCCGGCGCGGCAGCGGCCTGATCGGATGTCCATAAAACGCCTGATCGTGCGTCCATTTGCGGCACGAAAGGAATAGCAGCGGACTTGCTGCCTCGGTGCTGTACTGTCCGCAGCGGGAGCGCGAAACCGCCGCGCTCCGGCGCAATCCGCAGGTCTCGACTTCGGGAGGGACAATGCTCGCCGATTCTCCGGATGTTTGCGATGCCGCACCGGCTTTCGCCCGTCGCACCGCCGAGTCCATCGACTCGCCCTACGACTGGCAACGGCAACTACGGCGCTGGAACGACACCAGCACGGCCGTCGCGCTGACCCTGCCCCGTCTGCTGACCCGGGCCGCCTCCTACGATCCGGAGGCCCCGGCCGTGGTGTGCGGGGGCCTGACCCTCAGCTATCGCGAACTGGACGCGCACGCGAACAGATTGGCGCGCAAGCTGATCGGTGCGGGCATCGGCCCCGAGGACGTGGTGGCGGTGGCGCTGCCGCGGTCGCCGGAATGGGTGGTGGCGGTGTGCGCGGTGGCCCATGCCGGGGCCGCCTTCCTCGCGGTCGACCCGGACGCGCCGATCACCCGGATCGCCCCGATCCTCGCGGATTCCGGTGCGGTCGCGGGGATTACGGCCGATTACCGGCGGGACTCGCTCCCCGCGTCGGGCACCGGTCCGTGGCTGAGCATCGGTCCGATCACCTCCTTGGACGGGGATGGTGAGGACGCGCTGGAGGTGCTCGACGCGCGGGCCCGGGAACTGGTGGCCGAGGGCGCCGACGCGCCGCTGCGCCGGACCAGCGGTGAGAGCGCGCCCGGCCCGGCCGGGGTGTGGGCGGCGCCGCTCGCCGGCCCGATCACCGATGCCGAGCGGGTCCGCCCGCTGCACCTGCGGAATCCCGCCTACCTCGTCTACCCGCTGGAATCGAGCGGTGTGGTGCGGGGCGCGACCATGACCCACGCCGCGCTCGCCCATCTCGTGGTGACCCAGGCGCAGCGCTGCGACACCGATCCCGACGCCCGGGTGCTGGCCGCCGCCACCCCGGGTCGTGACACCGCCGTCTGGGAACTGTTGCTGGCCTTGGCCTCCGGGGCCACCCTGGTGCTCGCTCCGGCCGGGCCGTACGCGGGTGCGGACCTGTACGAACTCATGCGGGACGCCCGGATCACCCACGCCGTGCTGACCCCGTACATCCTGGCCACCCTGCCCGGCGCGGAACCGCTCCCGGACCTGCGGCTGCTGGCTACCACGGGGGCGGCCTGCCCCGCCAAGCTGACCGGAATCTGGTCGGCCGGACGGTCGTTCGTGAGCGGCTACGGCTGGGCCGAGACCGGCCTGCACGCCACCGTGAGCCGCCCCCTGACCCCGGTCGCGCCGCACGTGGCGGTCTCGATCGGCGGCCCGGTGGTCGGCACCCGCTGCTACATCCTGGACGAGAAGCTGAACCCGCTCCCGCCCGGTGTGATCGGTGAAATCTATGTCGCCGGTGCGGGATTGGCCCGTGGCTACCACCGCCGCGCCGCCCCCACCGGCGAGCGCCTGGTCGCCGACCCGTTCGGGGATCCGGGCGACCGGATGTTCCGCACCGGCGAGATCGGCTGCTGGCGCGGCGACGGCGAACTCGACCACCACGGCCGCCTCGGCATGCTCCCCATCGGCCAACTGGTCGGCTACGGCGACGCCACCGTCCTCAACAACACGGCGGCCGTCTGGCGCTGACGGCGGTCCCGAACGAGCTCGAAAAGTGCTGCCGCGCGGCTGATTTCGCCGCGCGGCAGCTGCCGTCGGGGGTTCACGCCTGCTGGGTCGGGAGCACGATGACCTGGCGGAGATTCACATGCGCCGGCCGGCTGGTGGTGTAGGCGATCAGGTCGGCGATATCGGCGGCGCCGAGGGCGTCGATGAGCCCGAACATGCCGTCGAGCTGGCCGCTGATCTCCGGATTGTCGATGTGGGTGCCGAGTTCGGTGTCGGTGAGACCGGGCTCGATATTGGTGACGCGGACCTTGCGGGCGCCGAGTTCGGTGCGCAGGGTGGCGGAGAGCTGGGTGATGGCGGCCTGGGTGGCCCCGTACACCGAGTAGGCGGGGAAGGTGACGTGCGCGCCGATGGAGGAGATGTTCACCAGGTCGGCGGGGCGGCCCGCGTCGGCGGCGGCGAGCAGGTCGGGCAGGAAGGCGCGGATGACGCGCAGGCGGCCCGCGACATTGGTCTCGAGCATGCGGGTCCACTCGTCCTCGCGGCCCTCGGTGATCGGGTTGGGCAGCATCACGCCCGCCGAGTTCACGACCAGGTCGGCGGGGCCGAAGGCGGCGTGCACGGCGGCGGCCGCGGCGGTCACGCTCGCCGAGTCGGTGACGTCGACGGTGACGGCCAGCGCGGTCCCGCCGTCGGCCTCGATCTTGGCGGCCAGGGTTTCCAGGCGGTCGGCGCGGCGGGCCAGCAGGGCGACGCGGGCCCCGTTGCGGGCGAGCAGCAGGGCGGTTGCCTCGCCCATGCCGCTGGCGGCTCCGACGATGACGGCGGTGCGGCCGGACAGGTTCTCGTAAGTCATGTCCTCATCCTGCGAGCGTTTCCAGCGCGCAACGAGGGTTGCGCTTTTCCTGGGTCTGCCGGTACCAGGATGGGTTCGTACGCTGGATCCCATGCAGAACGACCTCGGTGACTTCCTGCGCTCCCGCCGCTCCCGTATCCAGCCGGGCGACGCCGGGCTGCGTGAATACGGCCGCCGCCGGGTCCCGGGCCTGCGCCGCGAGGAGGTGGCGCAGCTGGCCGGGGTGAGCGTCGACTACTACATCCGGCTGGAACAGGGTCGCGGCAAACATGTTTCGGACGCCGTGCTGGACGCGGTGGCCCGGGCGCTGCGGCTCACCGATCCGGAGCGGCTGCACCTGTACGCGCTGGCCCGGCCGGGCGGCACCGTCGACGCGCATCCCACCACGGCGTCGGGCGTGTACAGCGACGCCGTCCATCCGGGTGTCCGGCTGGTGCTCGACGCGCTCACCGCACCGGCTTTCGTGCTGGGCAGGCGGATGGATGTGCTGGCCTGGAATGCCCTGGGCGACTCGGTGTCCGGCTTCTCCCGGGTTCCGGCGGAGGAGCGCAATCAGGCCCGCTACCTGTTCCTGGAACCCGCCGCGCCGACCTATTACCCGGAGTGGGAGACGGTGGCCGGTGAGACGGTCGCGTTCCTGCGCCGCGACGCGGGCCTGCACCCCGACGACCCGCGCCTCGCCACTCTGGTCGCGGAGCTGTCCGAGCGCAGCCCGGACTTCCGGCGGCTGTGGGAGTCGCATCCGGTCAAGGAGAAGACGCGCGGCGCCAAGCTGATCCAGCATCCGGAGGTGGGCCGCCTCGAACTCGGCTACGAGACCTTGGCGCTGCCCGCCGATCCGGATCAGCTGCTGGTGGTCTACACCGCCGCGCCGGGGTCGCCGACCGCCGAGGCGCTGGCCCGGCTGGCGGGCCTGCGTTCAGTCGGTGTCTGATCCGCGGGCCGGATCTCAGTTCGTCGCAATGGTCTTGCGGTGCACCGGGCCGTGCGCGTCCTGGCAGTGCGGGACGTGGTCGTGGTCGTCGTCGGGGCATTCCGCGTGGTCGGTGTAGTCGACCTGCAGCACGCTGTGGTCGATGTGATGCTTCTCGGCCAGCATGTGGGCGACCGCGGCCCGCACCGCCTGACTGTCCGCGTCCTCGGCGACCAGGATGTGCGCCGACAGGGACGGGGTGCCCGAGGTGATCTCCCAGACGTGCAGGTCGTGCACCTCGATCACGGAGTCGACCGCGGCCATCTCGGCGCCGATCTCGACCGGGTCGAGGTAGGCGGGCGCGGCCTCGAGGAAGATGCGGCCGGAGGCGCGGACCAGGCCCACGCCGGCCTTCACCATGAGCACCACCACGATCAGGGTGGCGATGCCGTCGGCGCGGGCGAAGCCGGTGAGCATGATGATCAGACCGGCGACCGCGGTGGCGATGAAGGCGAACAGGTCGTTGAGGATGTGCTGGTACGCGCCCTCGACATTGAGGCTGGTGCGGTTGGCCTTGCTGATCATCCAACTGGCCAGCACATTCACCACGATTCCCGCCAGCGCGGTGACCAGCACCAGGCCGCCGGTGACGTCGGGCGGGTCGATGAGGCGGCGGATGGCCTCGTAGGTGAGCCAGCCCGCGAGCCCCAGCAGGGTGAGGCCGTTGGCCTGGGCGGAGAGGATCTCGGCGCGTTTCCAGCCGTAGGTCATGCGGCCCGCGGCGGGCCGGGCCGCCAGGCGGATGGCCCACAGCGCCAGCACGATCGAGGCGGCGTCGGTGAGCATGTGCGCGGCGTCGGAGAGCAGGGCCAGCGATTGGGCGACCAGGCCGACGACGACCTCGCCGAGCAGGAACACGACGATGACGGCGAGCGCGCCGGCCAGCCAGCGTTTGTCGCTGTCGGCGGTCGCGCCGTGCGAATGCCCGGCGTGATCGTGTCCGTGTGAATGCCCGTGGTCGCTCATAACCCTCCTCCGTTGCCGCTCGAACAAGACCATATGCATAAATCGCTATGTGTGCAATGTTTGCGATACGTTCGATTCGACCGGATTGCCGGAAATGTGCTCCGACCTGGTCATGAGAGATCTCGGAAGGTCATGAGGAACCCGGCGAAGGCGATCACGAACAACGCGATGAAACCCAGCGCCCGCAGCCACAGCCAGGGCCAGTCCCGGACCCAGAGTCCGGTGAGCATGACCCCGACCAGCATCAACGCCCCATAGAGGGGGGTCCGCTGCGGATGGCGACCCATAACTCCTGCATACGCCTTTTCCCGCGATCGGGCATGCGTGACCCGCCGGGTCCATAAAATCGAGAGGGTGGACGCAATCCTGACAACCATCGGTGTCGTCGCGGTGATCGGTCTCTCGGGCGCGGCCTATGCGGCCTTCCTACTCCTACGGGGGCGTAAATAATTCGCTGACAATGGTTTTCACGCCGTCCACGATCAGCTCTGCACGCGCGGCCAGGGGTAGAAGGCCAGGTGGATCAGCAGCACCACGAGTCCGGCGAGCAGGAGCGCGGCGACCGGGTGCGCGCGTCGCTCCAGGTAGCCGATGGTGCGAAACAGCGTGGGGAACGGGACATCTCGGGTGAAGACCATGGCCAGCACACTGGGCACGATGACCCACATCAGGGCGATCAGTCCGTAGAGCACGTACGCGCCCAGGTAGGAGTGCGGGTTCATGCCGCGGTCGGTGACGGCGAACAGCACGCCGAAGGCGTAGGTCGCGAAGGCTGCCGTGAGATAGCCCGCGCCCAGCAGCGTGATCACCGAATCCGTCTTGGTGACACGGCCGTTCACGGTGATGGTGCGTCCCGCCACCTGCTGTACGACGGGTTCGGGCGGGGTGGTCAGTTGCGGGACCGCGTAATAGGCGAGCAGCACGATCACCGTCACCACGACCACCCGCACGATCGAATGCTGGGTCTCGAGATGGCCGACCGTGTTCGAGATGGTGGGCCAACTCGCCAGGCCGAACACCGATGCCAGTTCCGATACGGCAATGGCCAGCGCGGCCAGGCCCCACATGCAATAGCCCCAGAATTCGACCGAGTGACCCGCGGGTGTGGGTACGAGCTTGGGGCCGACAACCTCCGTCATGCTGCCGTTGTATCACTGAAATTGGGGTCTACCTGCGAGTATGTGCAGTCGATGCCAGGTTGTCACGGGTCCGACATCTCGCGGTACCGGCGGGTCGGTTCAGGTGTGCCGCAGTCGATTAGGACCGCGGGGTCCGATTCCAGCGACCCGCCGGTTCACCGCTACTTGCCGTCCGCGGTCAGGCGACCGGCGGCGCCCCAGCTGTCCGCGGGGGTCTCGTGGATCCAGACCTGCACGGCCTCGGCCGGAATCTGATACGCGTCCACGAACGCGTCGGTGATGCGGCGCACCAGATCCCGCTTCAGCTCGACGGTGCGGGGACCCTGCTGCACGGTGACGATCGGCATGATGTTCTCTCTTTCGTGAAATCCATTGGGACTGAGAACAGTTCACCGGATCTCCCGACGCCGACCAATGGCCGGCTCGTGCGCGCAGCGATAAGCGATCCTTATCGCCCCGCGCCCGCCAGCAGCGCGCCCAGCAGGCGCAGATTCGGCGAGGCCGCATCCGCCCGCACGGCCAACGCGATGGGCAGGCTCATCCCCGGATCGGCGATGGGCAGGAACGTGACCCGTGGGTTGTGCACCTGCCGGGCATTGGACGCGTACACCACCGTCCACATGGGCGAGCCCGCGCCGATGGCGGCGAGGGTGTCCTGCAAAGTGGTCGACGAGGGTGCGGGTACCGGTTCGAATCCGGCTCGCGCGCACGCGGTCAGCACCAGATCCACCAGGGCCGGGTGATTGCGTCGCTCGGTCAGCCGCAGCGGCACCGCGGCCAGATCGGCCAGTCGCACCGAATCCTGTTTCGCCAGTGCGTGTTTGGCGGACAATGCCACCACCAGCGGATCGTCCCAGGCGGGTAGGAAGTCCAGGTCCGGGGTCTCGCCGGGCGCGGGGGAGCGGACGAAGGCCGCGTCCAGGCTGCCGTCGGCCACCTGTGCCAGCCGGTCACGCACGGGCAGCGCCACCAGTTCCACCCGCACCCCGGGCGCCTGCTCGGCGAAGGTGTCCAGGACCGCGTCCAGTCGTTCGGCGAGCCCGGTCACCGTCCCGAGCCGGAAGACCTCCGCCCGGCCGCCCGCCAGATCCGCGACCGACGCCCGCGCCTGATCCGCGGCGGCCAGCACGGCCCGGGCCGCGGGCAGGAAACGCTGTCCGGCCTCGGTGAGCAGCACCTTCCGCGGCGAGCGGTCCAGCAGCTGCACCCGCAGGTCGCGTTCCAGCCGCCGCACCTGCTGGCTGACGGCGGGTTGCGCGATGTGCAGGCGCTCGGCGGCTCGGCCGAAGTGCAGTTCCTCGGCGACGGTCACGAAGTACCGCAACTGGCGCAATTCCACGGGCAGGCTCCACGGGGTCTCGGCACGGCTGCTCGACCCGCAGCCGCGGTCCACCGCCCATGAAACCATCGGCCACCGCCCACGAAACCATCGGCGGGCGAGCGGCCGCGCACACGAATTGCCCGGCTTCGTCTGCCAAGATGGCTGAATGATTGCCACCATGGCCGCGATCGCCGTCGCACTGATCGTCTGGGCGTTGTTGGCCACCCGGCTCGACCGCTGGCGCATCAGTCCGCCGATGGTCGCGGTCAGCACCGGACTGGTGGTGGGCCTGACCGTGCGGGACAGCATCGCGGGCACGCTGAACACCGATGTCGCCTTGCATTTCGCGGAAATCGTGCTGGCCGTGCTGTTGTTCGTGGACGCGACGGAGGTGCGCGGCGGCCTGCTCGGCCGCAATCCGGGGGCGACGCTCCGGCTGCTGCTGATCGCGCTGCCGCTGTCCCTGGCCGCCGCCGTCGGGTTGGGAATGTGGTTGCTGCCCGGTTACCACTGGGCGGTGATGTTGGTCGTCGCCTGCGTGGTGGTGCCCATCGACTTCGCGCCCGCCGCGGCCATCCTGCGCGACAAGCGGATTCCGGTGCGGGTGCGCAATATCCTCAACAGCGAGAGCGGATACAACGACGGAATCGTCTCGCCGATCATTATTTTCGCGCTGATCCTGGCCGGTGACATCACACAGCAGCATTCGCCGGTGACCGCGCTCGGCACCGCCTTCCCGGCCGCCGCGAAGGCGATCCTGGTGGGTGCGGCCTGCGGTGCGGCGCTGGCCTTCCTGGTCAATCGCGCCGACGCCGCGGGACTGATGACCGCGCAGGCCAAGCGGGTGATTCTGGTCGCGGCCCCGCTGGGTTCCTACGCGCTGTCGGTGGGCATCGACGGCAACGGCTTCGTGGCGGCGTTCGTCTGCGGTCTGGTCTTCCAGCGGGTCCGTGACGAGGAGCGGCATCAGGGCGAACTGGAACTCATCGACGATGTCGGGTTCCTGCTCACCATCATGATGTGGTTCGTGTTCGGCGTGGTCGCGGTGTTCACCCTGTGGGGCGGGGTGCCGTGGCGGCTGTTGCTGTTCTGCCTGGCCGTGCTCACGGTGGTCCGGATGGTTCCGGTGATGCTGGCGCTGACCGGCGCCCGGCTCACCCGCGTCGAGGATCTGCTCATCGCCTGGCTCGGCCCGCGCGGCACCACCTCGATCGTGTTCGGGCTGCTGGCCTTCAACAAACTGCAGGAGTCCGACGCGGAGCTGGCGCTGACCGCCATGGTGATCACCTTGCTGGGCAGCGTCTTCCTGCACGGGCTCGGCGCGCCGCTGCCCGCTCTCGGCTACGCCCGCCGCCGGGTCGCGGCCCGCGAGCCCCGCGGCCGAGTCACCGATAGGCGTTGATGTCGAAGGCCCCGTTGGACGCCCGGAACGATTCCGCCGAGTCCGGCCACAGCAGGGTGACCCGGCCGGTCTGCTCGTCGCGATACCAACTGGTGCACCGGCCCTGGGTCCAGACGGTGTCGCGGGCGCGGTTCTCGATATCGGCCATGGAGGATTCGACCGCCTCGGGCGTGACCTCGAGGACGGTTTCCGGCACCGCGGCCAGGTGGTCGAAAGCGCTGAGCACGTAATCGATCTGGGTTTCGATCACGTAGATGGCCGAGTTGTGGCCCAGCGCCGCGTTCGGCCCGTCCAGGACGTACATGTTCGGGAAGCCGTCCACGGTCGTGGAGGCGTGCGCGACCATGCCGTTGCTCCAGCGCTCGGCCAGCAGCCGGGCGCCGCGGCCGCGGATGTGCTTGGCGATGGAGGGCCGGGTGGCGTTGAAGCCGGTGGCGAAGACCAGCACCTCGGGGTCGTAGGAGGCGCCGCTGGCCGCGATGGCCCGCCCGTCGCTGATGTGGGTCAGCTCGGTCGACTCCAGCCGCACATTGTCCTGTTGCAGGGCCGCGTAGTACTCGTCGGAGAACAGGATTCGCTTGCAGCCGATCTCGTAATCCGGGGTGAGCCGCCGCCGCAGTTCCGGATCGCGGACCTGCCCGGCCAGATGGTCGAGCGCGCGGCGGCTGAGCAGGTCGATCTCCGGGTGCCGGCGGCGGCGCGCGGCGATGCTGAGCTCCGCCTCGGCGAACAGCTCGTCCCGCAGCGCGGTGATGGACCGCGGGTCGGCGGCGAATCCGGCCAGTTCGTCGGGGGTGTAGAAGCGGTCCCCGCGCGGCAGCACGTAGGGGGCGGAGCGCTGGAAGACCACGACCTCACTGGCCTCGCCCGCCAGCCGCGGCAGGATCTGCACCGCGGACGCGCCCGTGCCCACCAGTCCGACCCGCTTGCCGACCAGGGAGACCTTCGGATTCCAGCGCGCCGAATGCCAACGGCGGCCCCGGAATTCGGTGAGATTCGCGATCGGCGGGATCTTGGGTTCGGTCAGCCGCCCGGTCGCGATGACCAGATTCGCCGCCGAGAACTCGCCCTGTGAGGTGCGGACCCGCCAGCGCTCTTCGGCCTCGAGCCATTCCGCCTGTTCCAGTGCGCAATTCAGCCGCAGATACGGTTCGAGGGCTTCCTGCTTCACGCAGGAGCGCAGGTAGTCGTGAATCTCCGCGCCCTCGGCGAACACTCGCGACCAGCGCGGGTTCGGCAGGAACGAGAACGAGTACAGGTGCGCCGGAATATCGCAGGCCACACCGGGATAGCGGTTATCGCGCCAGGTGCCGCCCACATCTTCGGCCTGTTCGATGATCACGAACGATTCCCGGCCCCGGCGGGCCAGCTGGATGCCCATGCCGATACCGGCGAACCCGGCGCCGACGATCAGGACGTCGACCTCTTGCGGGGCAGGTGCCGCGGCGAAATTCGAAGCCATGGCGTCAGATCCAGCCGTACTGGGTGGTGCGCTGCCGCAGGGTGCGGCCCAGCTCGCCGGCGATCCGCTCGACATCGTCGACGGTGAGGGTCAGTCCCGCCTCGGGACCCGATTCCGGCGCGAGCCGTCCGTCGAGCAGCAGTCCGCCGAAATCGTTGGCGCCGCAGTTCAGCAGCTCGACCGCCGCCGACACACCTAGCCGCGGCCAGGCCGCCTGAATATTGTCGATCCGCCCGTGCAACAGCAGTCGTGCGACCGCGTGCACGGCCCGGGACTGCCGCCGCAGGCGTTCCGGCACCTCGGGCGTGCGGTATCCGGCCGCCGCGGTCACGGGATCCATGGGCATGGCGATGAATTCGGTGAAGCCGCCGGTGCGGTCCTGGATCTCGGCGAGCAGCCGCATGTGCGCGAGCTGCTGCGCCGGCGTCTCGATATGCCCGTACACCATGGTCGCGGTCGAGGTCAGCCCCGCGCGATGCGCGGCCTCGATCACCCGAACCCATTCGCTCACCGGCAGATCCGGCCCGCCCTTGAGCCGGGCACGAACGTCGTCGTCGAGAATCCGAGCACCGGTGCCGGGCACCGATCCCAGCCCGGAAGCCTTGGCCCGCATCAGGAATTCGTCCAATGGCACTCCCAGCCGCGCTGCCCCGTCGAGCAGCTCCTCGGGCCGGAAGGCGTGCAGATGCAGAGGTGCGCTGCCGGTGACGGCCGAGACCAGCGACAGATAGTCGTCATCACTGTCGGCGGGCAGCGGGCCCTGCATGCAGATCTCGGTAGCGCCGAGCTCGTACGCTTCGGCGACGAGGGCGGCCAGCCGATCCCGCGCGGCCGAGCCCGACACCGCGGCCGTGTCCAGGTTCCGATTCACGACATAGGTAACCGCGTCGCCGACGCTCTGCTTCCGCACCGCGTCCGCGAGTTCCCCCAGCCGGTCCAGTTCGGGGCCGTCGGTCTCCAGCAGCGCGAGGTATCCCGCGTCCGGCAGGCCCGCGGGATTCCGCTCCGCCTCGGCCAGCCATTCCCGCACCTGACCCACGTCGGGCGACCCGACCTCGGCGATACCACCATCCACGATCGCCACGATACCGCCGCCCTTTCGGACCGCTACCGCGCCCGCTGGTGGCCGGGACTTCCGTACGGACACGCGTTCGGCCCGGCGCCGCGGGGCGGCGACCGGGCCGGTCAACGTGGTCGGAAGGGTCAGGCGGCGGACTGGCCGATGCTGACGTTGCCGAAGGAGGTGTGGGCGTACACCTGGACGAGGTCCTGCGGCTGGTCGACGGCGGCCAGGCGGTTCTGGACCGAGCCGGACTTGGTGTTGGACTCCAGCTGGGCGGCGCTGCCGGGCTTGATGCCGACGGTGAGGTCGCCCATGGAGGTCTCCAGGCGCAGGACGCCGCGGGCGGCCTCGGTGATGTGGATGTCGCCCTTGGCGACCTTCGCGGTCACCGAGCCCTGGGGGCGTTCGACGGTGATGTCGCCGGCGGACACCTCGAGTTCGCAGTCGCCGAGGCCGCCGGTGCCGTACAGGTTGCCCAGTCCGACCGTGCCGGTGAGGCGGGAGCCCGTGGGGACGGCGATGGTGACCACGATGGTCCCGACGGTGGTGAACGGGTTGTGGGCGCGCCAGCCGGTGGGGGTCTTCACGGTGAGGACGCCGTCGGTGAAGTCGACCTGGACCTGTTCCGCGGCGCGCACGTCCTCCTTCTTGGCGGGGTTCGCGGGCCGGACGTCGACGACGGTCTCGGTGCGGTCGGCGGCGGTGACGGTGACGTTCCCGGCGGCCACGGCGACGGCGACGGTGATGGGGGAGAGGGTCTCGAAGGCGGTCATGACGTGCTCCTTTGGATGCGATTCCGGGGTGGTACCGGGCTGATGGGAGTAACTCTGATCGCCCGCGCTGACAGCGGGCTGACGCTGCCCTGACACGGCCGCTGATACAGGTTCTGCCCCGGTCGGGGGTTGACGGCACAATGGTCCGGTGCAGATCAGGATGCTTGGACCGCTCGAGATCCGAACCGAGGACGGTGGATCCCTGGACGTGCCGGGTGTCCGGTTGCGGGCCTTGTTGATCGCGCTGGCCCTCGAACCCGGCCGCGCGGTCGCGAAAACCACGCTGGTCGACTGGATCTGGGGCGAACAGCCGCCCGCCGACGCGGCGAACGCCTTGCAGGCGCTGGTGTCCCGGCTGCGAAAGGTGCTGCCGGACGGCGTGATCGACGTGCAGCCCGGCGGCTACCGGTTGGCCGTGACGCCCCGCGCGGTGGACGCGGTCCGCTTCGAACAGCTGCTGGAGACGGCCCGCGGCGGCGCGGAGGCCCAGCAGGCGCAGGCCCTGCGCGAGGCCCTGGAACTGTGGCGGGGCGTGCCCCTGCAGGACCTCGCCGCGCAGGAGAACGCGGCCGTCGACGCCGCGATCACCCGCTTCGACGGCCTGCGCCTGGCCGCCGCCGAGGATCTCTACGAGACCGAGGTCCGGCTCGGTCGCGGCGCGGGCCTGGTCGCCGAGCTGACCGAGCTGGTGGATCGAAACCCGGTGCGGGAGCGCCTCGCCGGTGCCCTGATGCGCGCGCTGGCAGCAGCGGGCCGGGGCGCGGAGGCGTTGACCGTCTACCAGCGCACCCGCGAGGCTCTCGCCGACGAGCTGGGCGTGGACCCTTCGCCGGAACTGTCCGCGCTGCATGTCGCGCTGCTGCGCGGCGAGGTGGGCGCACAGCGTGAGGAGGACCGCCGCACCAATCTGCGCGCCGAGCTGACCAGCTTCGTCGGCAAGCAGACGGACCTCGACGCTGTGCGGGAACTCGTTGCGGCGCATCGGCTCACCACGCTGACCGGTCCCGGTGGTTCCGGTAAGACCCGGCTGGCCACCGAGACCGGGCGGGCCATGCTCGCCGAGCTGCCGGACGGCGCGTGGCTGGTGGAGCTGGCGTCGGCGGGCGTGGGCGGCGATCTCGCCCAATCAGCGCTGGCCGCGCTCGGTCTGCGCGACGCGCTGCTCGGCGGCGCGCCCAACGCGGAACCCGTCGACCGGCTCATCGCGGCCGTCCGCGACCGCGACATGCTGCTGATCCTCGACAACTGCGAGCATGTCATCGAGGCCGCGGCCGCCTTCGCGCACCGCATGCTCGGCGAGTGCCGGCGGTTGCGCATCCTCGCGACCAGCCGTGAGCCCCTGGGCATCACGGGTGAGGCGCTCTGGCAGGTCGAGCCGCTGGCCCTGCCCGCCGGGAACGCGGCCGCCGCCGCGATCGAATCCTCCCCGGCCGTCCAGCTGTTGCGTGATCGGGCGAGCGCGGTCCGCAAGGATCTCGCGACCGATGCCCGCACCCTGGCGACCATGGCCCGGGTGTGCCGGGCGCTGGACGGGATCCCGCTGGCCATCGAACTGGCCGCCGCGCGCCTGCGCACCATGTCCCTCGAGCAGCTGGCCGATCGTCTCGACGACCGCTTCCGGCTGCTGACCGGCGGCAGCCGCACCGCGATCCCGCAGCACCGCACCCTGCGCGCGGTGTTCGACTGGAGCTGGGAGCTGCTCACCGACGCCGAGCGAAAGGTCTTGCGCCGCTTGGCCGTGTTCTCCGGCGGCGCGACTCTCGAAGCGGCCGAACAGGTGTGCGCGGCCGCCGAGTTCGGTGCGGACGCGACGGTCGAGCAGTGGGAGGTGCTCGAACTGCTGACCACGCTGACCGAGAAGTCCTTGCTGCGCACCGCCGGTGACGACGAGCCGCGCTACCGCATGCTCGACACCATCAAGCAGTACGCCCGCGATCGTCTCGTCGAAGCGGGGGAGTCCGACGCCGCGCGCCGCGCGCATCTCGCCTGCTTCACGGCACTGGCCGCGACCGCGGAACCGCATCTGCGCCGCGCCGAACAGGTGCAATGGCTGGCGGTTCTGGACGCCGAGTACGACAACATCGCCGCCGCCATGCGCGGCGCCCTCGCCGCCGAGGACGCGCCCGGCGCGCTGGGCCTGGCCGCCGCCGCGGGCTGGTACTGGTGGCTCAGCGGCCACAAGGCCGAGGGCCTGGAACTGGTGAGCGCCGCCGCGGCTCTGCCCGGCGAGACGGTCGACGCCGAGACGCGGGCCACCGTGTACGGGTTGGTCGTGCACTTCGTGACCTCCGGCCCCGGCGACCAGCGTCAGGTGGAGGAGTGGATCCACAAGGCGAGCGAGGTCAGCCAGGGCATCCAGGCCAGCCATCCGGCCCTGGCCTTCCTCGCCGCCCTGGAACGAATGTTGAAGGGGCCCGACGAGTTCCTGCCCGCCTTCGAAGCGCTGCTCGACGACGCGGACCCGTGGGTGCGGGCCCTGGCCCGATTGCAGACCGGCAAGCTGCGGGTCGTGCTCGGTCAGGACGGGGAGCAGGCCGACGAGCAGCTGGAGTTGGCGCTGGCCGAGTTCCGGGCCATCGGTGAGCGTTGGGGCATGTCGTTCGCGCTGACCGAGCTGGCCGACCGGATCGCCATGCGCGGTGAATTCGGCCGCGCGTGCGCGTATTTCGAGCAGGCGGTGGCCGCTGCCACCGAGGTCGGCGCGATCGAGGACGCCGTCCGGATGCGGTCACGGCAGGCCCAGTTGTACTGGTTGCTCGGCGATTTCGATGCGAGCGCGGTAGCGCTGACCGAGGCGCAGCGGTACGCGGATCAAGCGGCGTGGCCGAGCGGTCTGGCCGAACTCGCTTTGGCCCGAGCGGAATTGGCCCGCTGGAAGGGCGAAGGCGCGGAGACCGTGCGCCAGATCGCGTTCGCGACCTCGATGTTGGGTGAGGACGTGGGCCAGCCCTTCATGAGCGCCCTGATCCACGATCTGCGCGGCTATCTGGCCGAGGACATCGTCGCCGCCAGAACCGAACGCGCCGCGGCTTTTCAGGCGGCGACCGCCGGCGGGCACGCGCCCCTGCTGGCCCGGATCATCGTCGGCATCGCCGATCTGGCCCTGCGCGACGGCCAGGCCGAACAGGCCGTGCGGCTGCTGGCGGCCGGTGACGCGGTGCGCGGCCTGGCCGACCGCTCGCATCCGGATGTGGCCCGCATCGAGCAGACGACACGAAGCCGCCTCGGTGAAGACGGCTTCACCGAGGCGGCGGGGGAGGGGGCGCGGGCGGACTGGCACGAGCTGGCCCGGGTCACGCTCGCTTGCTGAAAGTGGCTCGCGACCACAGGTATCCGACGATGGCGAACCCGGCGCACCAGGCCAGCGCGGCGGCGGTGTAGCCGCCCGACGGGTGACCGGTCAGGAAGCCGCGCAGGGCCTCGATGATCGGGGTGAAGGGCTGGTACTGGGCGAACTGCCGCACGCCCTGGCCCATCTGGTCGGCCGGGACGATCGCGCTGCTGACGAAGGGCAGCATGATCAGCGGCACCACCGACATGCCCGCCGACTCCGGGGTCTTGGCCGCCATGCCCAGCGCGACGGTCAGCCAGGAGGCCGCGAACGAGGTGGCCACCATGACGCCGATCGCGCCCAGCCATTCGGTGGCCGAGGCCGGGGACCGGAAGCCCAGGGCGAGGGCCACGCCGAGCACGGCGGCGATGGCGATCAGGTTGGTCAGCATGGTCGCCACCACGTGCCCGGTCAGCACCGCGCCGCGGGAGACGTCCATGACCTTGAACCGGTTGATGATGCCCTTGGCCATGTCCGAGCTGACCGACACCGCGGTGCCGGAGAGTCCGTAGCTGATGGCCAGCAGAATCATGCCGGGTGTCGCGTAGTTGATGTAGTCCTCGCCGACATTGAAGGCGCTGCCGAACACGTAGACGAAGATCAGCAGCATCATCACCGGCATCAGCGCGGCATTGAAGATGGCGACGGGGTTGCGGGCGATGTGTTTGAAGTTGCGGCGCAACATGATCGCGGAGTCGCCGAGCGAGGCGGTCAGGCCGCCGGTGCCGCCGGTGCGGTCGGTCGCGGTGGATTCGGTGGAAACGATGGTGCTCATGCTGCGTCGGCCTCCGTGGTGGCGTGCCCGGTCAGGGCAAGGAAAACGTCGTCGAGATCGGGGGTGTGGATGGAAACGTCGGTGGCCTCGACCGAGTGGTCGGCGAGCCGGTTCAGCAAGGCGCGCAGGGCATTCGACCCGCCGTCGCCCGGCACCTGGAGGGTGAGGGCCTCGTGGTCGGCGGTGCCGTCGGGCAGGATCCGCGCGGCCGCTTCCAGTTGCGCGTTGTCGCGGAACCGGAGCTGCAGGTAGCTGCCCGGCACCCGGCGCTTGAGGTCGTCGGGCGTGCCCTCGGCGACGATGCGGCCGCCGTCGAGCACCGCGATCCGGTCGGCCAGCTGGTCGGCTTCCTCGAGGTACTGGGTGGTGAGGAAGATGGTGACGCCGTCGGCGGTCAACTCGCGCACGATCTCCCACATGGTGCGGCGGCTGCGCGGGTCCAGTCCGGTGGTCGGCTCGTCGAGGAAGACGATGTCCGGCTTGGTCACCAGGGTCATGGCCAGGTCCAGTTTGCGGCGCATGCCGCCGGAGTAGGTCGAGGCCGGTTTGCGCGCCGATTCGGTCAGCTCGAACCGCTCGAGCAGACCGGCGACCACCCGCTTGCTCTCGCTGCCGCGCAGGCGGTGCAGGTCCGCCATGAGCCGCAGGTTCTCCTCGCCGGTGAGCAGGTCGTCGACCGCCGCGAACTGACCGGTGACCCCGATCGCCGACCGCACCGCGCGGGTCTCGGTGGCGATGTCGTATCCGGCGACGCGGGCCGTCCCCCCGTCGGCCCGCAGCAGGGTGGTCAGCACGTTGACCGTGGTCGTCTTGCCCGCCCCGTTCGGTCCGAGCAGCGAGAAGATGCTGCCGGTCGCGATGGTCAGATCGATGCCGTCGAGGATCGTCTTGTCCCCGTATGCCTTCCGCAGCCCCGAGGCCGCGATTGCTGTGCTGTTCATGAGGAGAACTGTCGACCCGGCGCCTGATATCGGCCTGATGCCGACCTGATACGGCTCCTGACACTCCTGACACGGCATTGGACCCGGGTTTACCGGCGACGGAGACCCGATCGGACTACCGTTCAGTCATGGCAAGCAGGGACATCGTGGTGAGCGTCGGGGATGACGACTGGCTCACCCTCAGCGATGCCGCCGAATGCGCGGGGATGAGCGTGGCGGCATACGTGGCCTGGGGAGTTCGGGTTTTGGCGTTCCAGGCGCGCCCGGGCGGCTCGAAGCGCCGGCCGTCGACGTCCCCGTCGGCGACCCGCCGTCGCGCGAAGATCACCGACGAGACCGAGTCGATGGCCTGGACCGAGACCTTCTCCGAGCGACTATCCCACCGCACCGACCGCCGTCGCGGCCCTTCGGCGGGCTTCGACGAACGATGACCACGCCCGAGCTCGGACTCAAGGGCATGGCGCGGGTGCCGGGCGGCAGCTTCGTCATGGGATCGGAGGACTTCTTCCCCGAGGAGCGACCGGTCCACACCGTGACCGTCGAGCCGTTCTGGATCGACGAACACCCGGTCACCAATGCCGAGTTCCGCCGCTTCGTGAAGGCGACCGGCTACGTGACGGTCGCCGAAAGACCTTTGGACCCAGCCGATTTCCCGGGCGCAGATCCCGCCGACCTCGTCCCCGGGGGGTTGGTCTTCCAGCGCACCACCGGACCGGTCCGCCTCGACGACTACCGGCAGTGGTGGGCATACGTGCCCGGAGCGTCGTGGCGGCAACCGCGCGGCCCGGGCAGCACCCTCGACGGCCTGGACCGTCATCCGGTCACCCAGATCGCCCACGAGGACGCCACTGCCTACGCGACCTGGGCGGGCAGATCGCTGCCGACGGAGGTCGAATGGGAATTCGCCGCGCGCGGCGGCCTCGACGCGGCCACCTACGCCTGGGGTGACGAATTCGAGCCGCGCGGCCGTCGCATGGCCAACACCTGGGCGGGCCGCTTCCCGTGGGAATTCCTCCCCGCCCGTGGACAATCCGACCAGCCCGGCACCACCGCCATCGGCACCTATCCGCCCAACGGCTACGGCCTGTCGGACATGACCGGCAACGTCTGGGAATGGACCAGCGACCTCTTCACCGCCGACCACCGGCGTCCCGCCCCCGCCTCCTGCTGCGCGCCCGCCAATCCCGTGGTCGCGGAATCCGATACAGCGGAACGCTTTCCGCGCCGCGTCACCAAGGGCGGCTCGTTCCTGTGCGCCCCCAACTACTGCCTCCGGTATCGACCGGCGGCCCGGCAAGGCCAGACCGAGGACACGGCCACCTGCCACCTCGGCTTCCGGACGGTCATGCGAGAAGGCGCGAACGGCGGCCGATCTCGGTGACCGGCGGTTCGTCGTAGAGCCATTCTCGGGCGATCCGGTGCCAGTTGCCGGTCGCTCCGAGTTGGCCGAGCGCCGCGAAGGTGAGCAGGTCGGCGCGGCGGGAGAAGACGTGCTCGGGTGGCAGAAGCTGGCGGCGCATGCCGCGGAAGTCGGCCGAGCGGGGGTCGACGGCGTGGACGACGGCGGCCGTGGCGAGTTCGGGGGTGATGGTGATCTCCTCGTCGAGGAGGTGCCATCCGGCCGCGGCCCACATGTATTCGAAGCACTCCTGGGGAGTGACGCCCGCGGCGGGGGCGATGATGCCGCGGTTGGTCCACAGGTCGTACAGGTCCTGGGGGCGGTTCTCGGCGGCGGCGCGCAGGGCGGTGCGTTCGAATTCGACGTGCCGCGGGTCCATCCGGTGGTAGAGGCCGAAATCGACGAAGCCGATGCGGCCGTCGGAGGCGAGCAGCATATTGCCGGGGTGGGGGTCGCCGCAGAACTCTGCGTCGGTGAACAGGCGGGTGATGTAGAAGCGGTAGATGAGTTCGCCGATGCGGTCGCGGTCGGCGGCGGGCAGGGTGCGGATGTGCTCGAAGGGGGAGCCGTCGATGAACTCGGTGACAAGAACGTTTGGCGCGCAGAGTTCTTCGATGCTGTCGGGGACCAGGATGTAGGGGTGGCCGCGGAAGCGGGCGGCGACGCGGTGCTGGGTGCGGGCCTCGCGCACGTAGTCGAGTTCGGTGCCGATATTGCGGGCGATCTCGTCGCGGACGCCGCCGTCGGCGGCGCTGGGTAGCGCGGATTTCCAGAGCCTGCTGAAGAATTCGAGATTGCGCATGTCCGCGGCGACGGCGTCGTCGACGCCCGGATATTTGGCCTTCACCGCCACGGTGCGCCCGTCGTGCAGGGTGGCGCGGTAGACCTGCCCGATGGAGGCGGCCGCCACCGGGGTCTCGTCGAAATCGGCGAAGACGCGTGACAACGGACCGAGATCGTCCTCGATGACCTTGCGCATGGCGGCGAAATCCACGGCGGGGGCGCGGTCGCGCAGTTCGGCGAGCTTGGCGCGGAACATCTCCCGATGCGCCTCCGGGATCAGGTCCACCTCGAGCACCGACAGCATCTGGCCCAGCTTCATCGCCGCGCCCTTCATCCCGCCGAGGACGGTAACCAGCTGTTGCGCCGCCTGCAATGTGGACCGTTCGGCGAGGATGCGCCGGGCCTCCTCGGTGCGGCCGATCATCTGCAATCGGGTTCCCGCTCCGCGCAGGGCTTGTCCGGCGGCCAGCTTGCCCAATCGGCCGCCCCGGGCCACCCGGCCGCCGCGAACTCGACCGGTCATGGATGGCACCTCCGTTGGGCCGTCGAGCCTGTGTGGCAACAACATACAGCCGGGTCGCGCTCGTCACCCTAAGATGAGCAAAGCTCATTTTCGCCGCACAGCAGGGAGGCTGTGATGCCGCCGAAGGCAGCGCGACAGCGTCGCGGACCCACTCAGGAGCGGTCGAAGGCCACCCGCGCGCACATCCTCGACACCGCCGCGCGGCTGTTCGGGGAGCGCGGCATCGCCGACACCTCCACCAATCGGATCGCGGCCGAGGCCGAGGTCAGCATCGGCACCGTCTACCGGTACTTCGCCGACCGCGGCGTCATGGTGGACGAACTGCTCGAGCAGCTGTTGCAACGGGTCGAGAACCGTTTCACGCAATGGCTTTCCGGGTTGCCGCCGCAATCGGAGACGCAGACCCTCCAGTCGCGCACCGAGGTCGTGACCGGACTGCTGGAGATGTTCACCCAGGAACCGGTCGCCAACGCGAAACTGGTGCGGGCCCTGGTCGGCGGCGTGCAGTTCTACAACAGCGGCCTGCCGGAGTTCGAGCCGCGGCTGCGGCTGCTGGTCAAGGTGCTGCTGATCCAGCTGCTCGGCCCGGGCAACGACCACAAATACGATGTGATGGCCGCGGTGCTGGTCAATACCGGATTCGCGGGGGTGATGCGCGCGTCCGCGCTCGAGGTCGGCAGTGACGAACGGCAGGAGGTCGTCGCAATGACCGGGTACATGATCGCGGCGTGGATCGGCGCCGAAATGGACGGCAGCCCGGCGGACACCACCCGATGACGGTGATGGCGATGCCCGCCGAGCCCCCCGACCGACGCGTCTACAACCCTCCGCCGCCGCCGATCACCCACGGATTGAAGGTGCACTGCAGCGTCGGGAACCGCTCCGGATCCAGCGACCGCAAGGCGATCGACAGCGCGCGCGGCGAGTACATGAGCGTCAGATGGTCGGAGACATCCTGCTCACAGCCGTCCTGGAGCACGATATTGTCCACGCGCGCACCGGGACCCGCCTTCAGGTAGGTCAGCTCCGACGGGTTGGTGATCTCGTCGTAGCGGGTGCCGACCACCGTGTAGTCGATGCCCGGCACGGTGTCGCCGCCCGCGTTCAACTTGTTGATGAAATCCGAGCCGATGGTCTGCTGGATCCCGGCGTGCCCGACGAACAGCTCCACGAAACCGAGCACGTCGATGCCGAAGTTGTTGATCGCCCGGCCCAGCGCGCCGATCCCGTCCAGCGAGGTGCCGTGATGCGTCGCGCCATAGGTGATCAGGTGTTTCACCTTCGCGCCGCCGCCCTCGAACTTGGTGTACCAGCCCGACATCGGCCCGCCCTGCGAATGCGCGACGATATCGACCTGCGGCGCGCCGGTCGCCGCCAGCACTCGATCCACGAACACGACCAGCTGCTTCGCCGAATCCTGGATGTAGCCGGTGCCCATCACGCCCGGCAGCACCGAACCCAGCCCGCCGCCCTGCACCAGGCCGGAGCGGCCGTAATTGAAGGTGAAGGTGCAGAATCCGGCGTCGGTGATGGGCTTGCTCATGTACGCGAAACCGTTGTAGGCGTTCATCCAGGTGCCGTGCACCAGCACCACCGGACGCGGATGCGCGGCGGTCGGCTTGCAGTTCCAGTCATTGGTGCCGGGCGGCGCGACATCCGGATTGGCCAGGCCGTACCCGAACGCGGCCAGCCAGGACGTCATGGTCGGGCCGTAGCCGACGGTGTCGGAGGCGTAGCCGCCCGACAGTCCGGTACTGGATCCCGAACCGCCGAAACAGTTTCCGGAGCCATTGCCCGAGCCGGCGCCGCTGCCGGAGGTGCAGGCCGATCCGGTGCCGCCGCTGCCGGAGGGTTCGGCCGCCGCCGTTCCCGCGAGTCCGAGCGTCAGCAGTGACACTCCCACTATGACCAGTGCCCGTAGCGCGTGCGGGCGGGTTCTTCGTCTCATGGGGCGAACGTAGGAGCGGACGTGCTGGTCGGGACGGTGCTGAGCGGGAGTTTGGAAAGGTGCCCGAATCGGCGGGGGCCCAGCCATGGCGCGCAACAAAGGGAGCCGCCGTCACAAATCCGGGTGCGGATCGCGGTGAATCTTCTGAATACGGCGGACAAGACAACCGGGACGCTCTCCGGGGGCGAATCATCGATCGGGTGAACAACACTGCTCGGAGCGCCGCCGCGGAACAGGTGCGAGCCCTGGTCGGGCAGCACTATCGGTGCACCGGCTCGTTTCCGGTGGAGCGTGGTCGAATTCGTGAATTCGCGCGGGCGGTGCAGGCGTATCACCCCGCGCACTGGCATGAATCAGCCGCGGCGCGGCTGGGATTCGACGCGCTGGTCGCGCCGCCGACCTTCGCCGCGCTGGTGTGGCAGCAGGCGCGGCGGGAGATTCTGGAGCGGCTCATCACCGGGTATCGGGTGGATCGGGTGGTGCATGTGGATCAGACCCTGGAGATCGGGCGGCCGCTGCTCGCGGGGGATGTGCTGAACTGCGACTTCACGATCGAATCGTTCCGGCATTTCCGGTCCTTCGACGTGGTGACCGTGACCGGGGCGCTCACCGATCAGCGGGGGAGGCCGGTGCAGACGTGTTCCACGGCCATGCTGGTCGGTGGCGGTGAGGCCGACACCGCCCGCCGTCCACGGGCGCCCGCGAGATTCGCCGATCGTGCCGATCCGGTGGTGCGGGCCGCGGTGCGGCACTGCGGGCGGCCTCGCGCCGGCGGTCTCGACATCAATCGGCTCGCGGTGAATACCGCGCTGCCGACGGCGGGAGTCACTGTCACGGCCGCCGATCTCGCGAATTACGCGCTCGTGGTGGGGGATACGGAGTCGATCGACCGCGACCGGCTGACCCGCGCGGGGCAACCGGTCCTGATCGCGCCGGGCCAGCTGGTACTGGCCCTGGCCACCGGATATGTCAGTTCGTGGACTCATGACCCGGCGGCTGTCGTGCGGTTCTGGGCGGAGTTCGCCAATCACGTGCACTATCTGGCGGTTCCGCGATTCACGGGCGCGGATATCGAATTCAACGGCCGGGTGCTGGCCTGCGATCGGCGGCGGCGGACCGCGACGATCGCGATCGACGCCCGATCGCAGGGGCGCAAGCTGTTCGGCTACGCCACCGCGGAAGTGTCGTTCGCGGCTAATCGCGGTCGGTGAAGGAGCGGGCGATCAGGGCCGCCCGCAGCTGCCACAGACCGGAAGTCACCGTCGGGTCGAAACCGGTGATCTGGCAGATGCGTTTGACCCGGTAGTCGACGGTATTGGTGTGGATGTGCATCAATCGCGCGGTGCGACGGCGGTTGAGGTTCGTGCTGATGTGGCAGCGCAGGGTTTGCAGCAGTTCGGGGTGCGCGTCGAGGGGATCCAGCAGGGCCCCGAGGGTTTCGCGGCCCAGGCCGGGGCGGGTGAGCTGGTATTCCAGCGCCATATCGGTGAATCGGTAGAGGCCCGGTTCGCAGGCCAGGCGGTGCACGATGTCGACGAGTTCGTGGGCGCGGTCGGCTGCCGACGGGATATCGGCCGGTGCGGCGACGACCACCGTCGCGGTGATGGGAACGCGTGCGGCCGCGGACAATTGCGTGATCAGTTCGTCGAGCTGTTCGGTGATCGGGCTCGTGGTGGGCAGCAGGACGGTGCCGCCGTCCACGCTCAACAGAGCCAGCGCGGATTCTCCGCAGCGTGTGGCGAGTTCGGCCTGTACTCGGCGTAATTTGCGGCGGGCCACCACTTTTCCGTCCAGCATCGGGTGCTGTTCGTCCGGGTGCCGCGGAATGTCCAGGGCAACCACCGAATACTCGGCCGCGATATCGATTCCGCATTCGCGGGCCATGGTGGAGGTCGGGTGGCCGCCCAGCAGCGCCGAGGTGAGGGTGTGCACGGCATTGTGGTGTTCGCTCACCACCGCCCGGAGCTCGCTCACGTACGCCCGCGCCACCGTCGCGCTGATGGTGTCCAGCAGCTCCACCACCAGTCTCGCGGCGTCCATCAGGTGCGCGTAGTCCTGTGCGGTGGCCCCGGAGGTGATCAGGTCCATCCCGACCTTGAATCCCTCGTGGACCGAATGCAGCACGGTGTCGATCGGCACCCCCTCCCGCGCCCAGCCCGCAGCCGCCTCCGACAGCCGTTCGACCTTCGCGGGAATGTCCTTGCCGTCCAACATGCTGACGGCCAGCTCCAGACAGACCCGGGTGACCCGGGTGACGTCCCCGGAGATCACATCCCCGGGCAGGGTGCCGCAGGGGATCACGGTGTCGACGAAATGCCCCACCAATTGCCGGGACAGCGTGCGCACGTCCTGCAGCGGCCCGGACATGGGACGGCCGGACACGGTCAGCCCGGTGCGGAGCGCTGGGTCGGTTGTCATCATCGACTCCCTTCCGAGGTGATCTACCGCAAGTTCACGGTGATCCGAACTCTAAAGTGACCACCAGCTCACCTTCTACTCCCTTTCGGACCACCCCTCCGCATCCCTGGAATACCCTGTCCCACCAGCGTATTCATCCTCCAGATACAGCAAATCCCGCCGCTCCCGGTCCACCGGAGCAGCAGGATTGCTCACTTTTCGACAGGCCTACTTGGGATTGGTCACCTCGGTCGGGAAGTCCCGATCCGGCGTCACCGTATGACCGTCCGCCCCCAACGTGAGCGTCACGACCACGGGGCCACCCGACGGACAGCAGCTGGGGTCACTCCCCGCCAGCCACCGGTACCGCACCTGCACACTGCGATCCGAGGATCCGACCACCGACGTATACGACGTCGACTTCTTCGTCGCGGTCCCCAGGAACCCGGCCTGGTTGAACAACATCACGTGCCACGGCGAACTGGCCGTCCCGTGCGGCGTATCCGCCAGCACCCACATCAGCGCCGGACAGGACCCCACCTTCGCCTCGGTCCCGCTCTGCGCGAAGAACCCCTCCCCACCCACATTCGCCCCGAGCTTCCCCAACGCCGCCGTCACCACCGGCGACTTCAAATCCACACAATTCCCCCCACCCGCCGTAGCAGGCACCCCATCCCCCGCAGGCGTCGTCACCACCGGCGCCTGCTCCCGACCCGGTGTCTGCTCCCCACCCGTCGGCTGCCCACCCCCGGGCGCACCCACCGTGGTGGTCGCCACCCCACCCGGCTTCGGCACCGTAGCCCCGTCCTGACAACCAGCAGCCAGCCCCAGAGCCGCCACCGCCACACCAATCCCGACGATCTTCTTCATGACCAGTCCTCTCCCCTCGGTATCACCGAGTTATTCGCGGACCACCCGAGAAACGTTGCGCGATCGGCCGTGTCACACATCCCCGGGCTGCGTCGTCACCTTGACGAAGCCGACTGAAACGCACCGCGTTCCAGGCCCCGGCTGCACCACTCGAAGAGGGCGGTTATCGCTCTCTCCCACAAGGAAATTGGAGTCTGTCATGTTCATCGCCTATGTGATCGTCACCGTCGTGGCCGCCGCTTGGGTGGGGTTCTCGGCGTTCTCGCTGTACCGCCGGGCCGAGTTCGTGGTCGAGCCGCTGCGGCAGTACTCGGTGCCCGAGGCGTGGTGGACCCCGCTGGCCCTGGCCAAAGGGGCGGGCGCGGTCGGACTTATCGCCGGGCTGTTCATCCCCTTGGTCGGGGTGGCCGCGGCCATCGGCTTGATCCTGTACTTCGCGGGTGCGGTGATCACCATCGTACGGGCCCGCCATTTCGGCAGCATTCCGTTCCCCCTGTTGTACCTGGTGCCCGTCGCCGTGGCCATGGGCCTGGGCTTCGCCGCCTGACCGAGTCCGATTACCAACCCATCAATCGAGAGAAGAGAAGATCATGGAACCGCGTTTCAACCTGTACGCCAACGACGTTGCCGCCAAGTTCAACAAGCGACTGGTCACCGCCGCCCGCGTCATCGACGAGTCCAGCCTGCCCAAGGCCACCCAGGAACTGGTGAAGATCCGTTCCTCCCAGATCAACGGCTGCGGCATGTGCCTGGACATGCACACCAAGGACGCCGCCCACGCCGGCGAGACCCCCGTCCGCCTGGCCATGATCGCGGCCTGGCGCGAATCCACCGTCTTCACCGACCCCGAACGCGCCGCCCTGGCCCTCACCGAGGAAGGCACCCGCCTGGCCGACACCTCCACCGCCATCACCGAGGACACCTGGGCCCAGGTCCGCAAGCACTACGACGACGACCAGATCGGCGCCCTGATCTCCCTGATCGCCACCATCAACGCCTGGAACCGCCTCAACGTCCTCGCGGGCATGGCGGGCGGCTCCTACACCCCCGGCCAGTGGTAACCCGCCCTCACTCCTGAAGATCACCGCTCTCGAGAAACTCCTCGACAGCGGTGATCTTCACTGTCCACTCCGAAACAAACTCCCCCAGTTGTTGGTCCCGGTGGCCGGTTTCGTTGCGGCACACGCCGGCCCGTCAGAATCCGCTCACGCCCTTGGCGATGGCGGTGGTGCCCATGACCATGAACACGACGGCGATCACGGTGTGATTGTTCGCCTGTAACCAGTTCTTCAGGCGGGCCAGGGCGCCGCGCAGTTGATCGGCCGCGACGGCGTATCCGCCGACGGGGACGAGCACCGAGGCCGCGCCCAGCAGGACGAAGACGGTCAAGGCCGCCGCCGTACCGGTCGGATTGAGGCCCGCGGTGCCGATGGTGACCCCCGCCGTGATGCACAGCAGCAGGTTCTTCGGATTCAGCAGGGACACCAGCAGTCCGAAGCCCGCGGCCTTCGCGACCCCGAGTTCGTCGATGGCCTTCATCCACCCCGGAATCGAGTCGTCCTTGCGACTGCCCCACTGGCGTACCGCGATGTACACCAGCAGCAGTCCCATGACGGTCTTGATCACCGAGGCCGCGATCGACGGCTGGCTCGCCGATCGCATCAAACCCGATGCCGCGGCGGCGGTGACGAGGCCCGCGACCGTCACGATCCCCGTCACCCAGCCGAGCGCGAAGCCCGCGCTCGCCCGTCCGGCATTGGTGGACAACAGCATGAGGATGGCCGCCACCACCGGAATGGGCGAGAGCGCCACGCCGATCGCCAAGGGCAGTAGATCTGCGATCACGAGGCCATCGCCGCGAGATTGCGCCAGAAGTTCGCGAGGCTGTCGGTGCCGCCGAACAGCGTCGTGAAGTTGGTGGAGTCGGCCATCACGATGTCACCGGCGCGAACATCGTTGGGCGGCAACCACAGCAGGGTGTTGAACTCGGTATTGCCCGCCTCGATGAACGGGTGCGGACGGGACAACTCGATCGGCTGCCGGCCGAGCAGCCGCACGGAATCGCTCTCCGGCTCGGTGAGCTGGTAGTGCGGCAGGTGCGGGTGGAAATTGAAGGTGGTGACGTTGTCGAGCAGGCGCGGCGTGTCCAGGTCGCGGAACGTGGTGAGCGGCGCGATCGACCGGGTGCCCTCGACGACCGCGGGGCGCAGGCCGTACACATTGTGGACGGGGACGTTCAGGGCCGTCATCAGCGAGCGGGTGTACGCGCCGAACCGCTGCTGACGCGGCACCAGCGGGTCGCCGTGGTGCTCGAACTCCACCTGACGCTGCGCCAGGTCATCGGTGAAACCGACATCGTGGTGCGGCGCGAGCAGCAGGCAGGTGCCCTCCCGCTGCAGCCACTGCTGGATGGCCGCGATCTCCTCGGGCGCCGCCGCCTCCTGCGCGAGCAGGTGGTCCAGGCCGAACACCATGAGGGTGTCGGTGTCGGCGAGGATGCGCTCGTCGATCGGCTGCTTGTATCCCGCCTGGTCGATGCGCTGGAACACCGCCACCGGATGCCCGGTCTCCTCACCGGCCAACTGCTGGAAGTGCAGGGTGGAGCGGTGGAACAGTTCGAGGGTGCCCGCGATGCCCTGCAGGAAGTGGGCGGCGTCGTATTCGGGGGTCTCGTAGGCGGGCCAGGTGACCTGGCGCACCTCGGTCATGGTGGAGAAGCGGTTGTCCAGCTCGGCCGGATTCCGCTGGGACTCCCAGGGATAACTCCACGTCCAGTAGATGCTGATGCGGCGCTTGCCCGGCGTGTAGGGGCGGGCCACGTGGTACTGGTTATAGGTTCGTGCCGGGGTGAACGAGCTCATGCTTCCTCGCTGTCGGTGAGAGTGGTCAGATAGCGCAGGGCCCGCAGCCCCGGCAGGAAGAAATACGCGCCACCGCTGACATTGGTGAACGCGGGAATTCCCTTGATGGTCTTGCGAATCGGGCGCTTCGGAATCTTGTATTCCAGGGTGCCGTCCTGATTGCCGATGATCGGATCGCGCTCGTTGCCCAGTTCGTGGAAGGTCTTGTCGTTGACCCACACGTTCTGGGCGAACTCGAACTGGCGCACCAGGCTCGCGCACAGCACGAAGGCCGCGATCCCGCGGTCCGCGCCGTCCTCGGGCGTGCCTTCCGGCAGGTAGGGGCCGTAGGTCGCGCCCCGCCGAATCATCCTGCGGCGCTGGATGTTCACGCCGGTATCGCGCGGATTCATGCGGCGGATATGAGAGCCGAGCGGCACCGCGTAACCGTGCGGATCCATTTCCTTGTAGTTGAAATCGTTGTTGCGCGACAGATCCGCGCCCAGCTCCGGGTCATCGGTCTCCGGGGCCAGGACCAGGGGCGCGCCACTGCGCCACCGGCCCATCAACTTGGCGGCCACCAGCTCCTGGTCATCGGCGGTCTCGCCGTGCTCGGCCAGGAAGTCGCGGAACCGCCCCACATGCTCGCGCAGTCGCCGGTAGGCCATGAAGGTGCCGTTGCGCGAAAGGACTTCGGGCTGCGGCAGATCTTCCGGCTCGCCCCGCTCGTCCGGATAGCCCAGGATGAATTCCCCGGCCTTCACCGGCGCACCGCTGCCGGGCGTGGGCTCCTCGTCGCTGCCCTCGATCACCGGCTGCGACAGGCGATCCCGATAACCGAAGTGGTCGTGGGCGTACTCGAACGGCGGCACCGCCTCCAGGTCCAGCGAGGACAGCACGGTCACGCCCGGACATTCGGCGAGCAGGGCATTGTGGTCGGCCACCCGGCGTTCACGTTCGGCGGCGTCGCGGGCGAACAGGATCACGATGGCGTGCAGATCCTCGCTCGCGGTGCCGTCGATCCAATGGTCGGGATGGTTGGCGCCCTCGTCGCCCAAGATCTCCGACCGGGCGGCCATGCCCTGGCGGAACTCCTCCGGAAAACTGGCCAGCGAGTCCTCCGTGACGCCGAGTGCGCGCAGGCCGTTCCAGGTGAAAGCCACTGACACCCACTGCTTGTCGGTGTCGACCGATTCTTGGAGGTCGCCGACCGAGGGCACGCGGTCGGTCATGGCCGCGAGCCACGCGCGCGCCCCGGCCGGGTCGGTGAAGGAGAGGAATTCGTAGCGCCCGGTCAGCGCGGGCACCCGGGTGATCAGGATGTGCTGGATATCGTCGAATTCGAGCACGATCGATCCCGCTACTGCATCTCGTCGAGCATGTTCGAGAATGCCGACTTGAGTCGCAGGGCCTTCTTGATCTCGTCCGAGGTCACGTACGGGTATTCGCCGTACTCGAGGAAGCTCGGGAACTGGTGCGCGCGGAAGAATTCGATGGCGGCGGCGCGGTTGGTGCGCCAATCCTCGGGAAAGCCTTCGAGATTCACGAACGCGGTGGTGATGCCTGTGGCGAGGAACAGGTCGAGTGCGTCCTCGAGGTACTTGTCGAAATCGGTGTCGAAGATGCCCTGGTACTGGAACGTGAGGCCGTCGCCGATGTCGAACAGCACCCAGCGCAGATAGTGCAGCCGCAGGGGCGCAAGCACATTCGGGTCCTGCTCGACCGCGGACTGGATCACTTTGCCGTGCTCGCGGAGGGCCGCCTCGTGACCGGGCTTCACTTTGGCGATGATCGAGAATCCGAAGTTGGCGGGGGTGCGGGGATAGGTCGGTCCGTACCTGCCCTGCTCGAATTCGAAATACCCGGTCTCGGGGAGTGCCATTGCTGCGGGCTTGGACCAATCCTCGTTGCTCGTGGCCACGTTCTCGTCCTTCCACTTCGATCTGAATGCGGTAGCTGGAACGTAACTAACTTTAGGTAGCTAAGATGACGATCGCTTATCATTACGAGACAGAGTGTTGATCATTCGGGGACATCGGAGAGCTATTGAAACCGCTGGCCCGCTACGCAGCGCTGAACGAGTACGTTGACCTGGGTAGATCGCTGGGGATCGACCCGGTGGGACTACTGCGGTCTTCGGGCCTCGACCCGGCCGGACTGAGCCTGCAGGACCGATGGGTCCCCGCCGCAGCGATAGCCGACCTGCTCGAACGCTCCGCCGCCGCGGCCGACTGCCCCGATTTCGGGCTGCGCCTGGCTGCCCGCCGCCGCTTCGCCAACCTGGGACCGCTCAGCCTCGTCATTCGCGAGGAACCGGATGTGCGCAGCGCCCTGCGGGTGATGTCACGCCACGAGGACACCTACAACGAGGCGCTGCGCACCCGCCTGACCGAACAGAACGGCGTAGCCACCATCCGCCTCACCCTCGATATCGGTCAGTCCGGCGAGACCCGCCAATCCGTCGAACTGTCCGTCGGCGTCCTGCACGGCCTGCTCGCCGGATTCCGCGGCGCCGCCTGGCAACCCGTCGAGGTCCGCTTCACCCACCCCGCCCCGCCCGATGTGCGCGCCCACTACCGCACCTTCGGCCCGCACGTCACCTTCGGTCAGGACTTCAACGGAATCATCGCCTACACAAGCGATCTCGACGCTCCCAACGCCATGGCCGACCCGCAACTGCGCGCCTACACCCAGCAGCTCCTGGACCCCGTCCTCCCCATCCGCCCCGTCACCACCGCCGAACGCGTCCGCGAACTCATCGAACTACTCCTCCCCACCGGCCGCTGCTCGGTCGACAATGTGGCCCGCAGCCTCGGCGTCGACCGCCGCACCATCCACCGCCGCCTGGCCGCCGAAGGCGAAACCTTCAGCGGCCTCCTCGACTCCACCCGAGCCGAACTGGCCCGCCACCTGGTCGCCAACCCCCGCCGCTCCCTCACCGAAACCGCCGGCCTCCTCGGCTACTCCGCCCCCGCCAACTTCTCCCGCTGGTTCCGCCGCCACCACGGCTGCAGCCCCGCCGAATGGCGTCGTGCCCGCGGACGGGACGGCGTCGACTAGGTCCGATCGACGGTGTAGGAGAACGAGTACGCGTCCAGCCGTCCGGTCAGGACCGCGACCGGATCGCCGGGTGCGGCGTCGTCCAGCGCGATATGCGCGTGCGGGCGGCCGTGCCGGGTGGAGACGGCGATATCGCCACGCAGCCCGGCCTGCCGCAGCTCCTGCGCCGCGACCTGGCGCACCGCATCGTGGACCAGCGGCACCTTGTGGACCTTGCCGACGGCCGTGAGGGGGATCGCGGCGATGCGGTCGACGAACTTCGGGGCGGCGGCCGGTTCGGGTGCGTGGGCGGCGGCCCAGGCCAGTAGTTCCGTGGGCGGTGTCGTCGCCTCCGAACGCAGGACCACGTACGCGGCGGGAACCTCTCCGGCATACGCGTCCGGTCTCGGAACCACAGCGGCGGCAACGATATCCGGATGCTCGAGCAGTGACTCCTCGACCAGGCGCGGGTCGATATTGTGTCCGCCGCGGATGATGACGTCGCGGGCCCGCCCGGTCAGGGTGACGAATCCAGCGGCGTCGACCCGGCCGAGATCGCCGGTGATCAACCAGCCGTCGACCACGATTCCGGCGGGGTCGGGCTCGGCTCCGGCGGGTCCGGCTCGAAGATATCCGGGAAACACATTGGGGCCCTGGATGGCGAGCACTCCGGGCTCGCCGGGCGCGCAATCGGCGCCGGGAAGCCCGTCGTCATCGACGTGGACGGCCTTGATCCGCTGGTACGGCAGCCGCAGCCCGACCGCGTCCGGCCGGTTGCCGGTCACCGGTGCGAGCACGCTCACGCAGGTGCCCTCGGTGAGGCCGTAGCCCTCGAGCATCGGTATCCCGGTCGCGGATTCGAAATCCGCCCGGACCCGGCTGGGAAGTGGTGCGGCCCCGACGATTCCGGCCCGCAGGCTGGAGATGTCGACGCCGTCCGGCACCGCGGGCAGACCGGCGTAAACGGTCGGCACCGCCGAAAAACCGGTGATTCCATAGCGTTCCACGATCCGCCAGAAGTCGGCCATCGCCGCGCGATCCCGGTAACCGAGGGGGCCGAGCGAGACAGTGGACCGCCCCGAATAGAAGGGCGCGAGCGCGGTGATGTGCACGGCATTGACGTGGAACAACGGCAGCCCGGCCAGCATCACCGACTCGCCCGCGAACAACGCGTGCTGGGCGAGAGCCCAAGCGACGTAAACCTGATTCGCGTGGGTCTGCGGCGCCACCTTGGGGGTGCCGGTGGTGCCGCCGGTATGGAAATACGCGGCCACATCCGCGGGCCCGGGCCGCCGGGTGACCGTGAGCTCCGCGGGCTGGGCGGCGGCCAGCGCGTCGAAGTCCCCGACCCAGTGCCGCGGAGCATCGTCGACCCGGCCGCCGACGGAGATCAGGGCGCGCAGGTCGGGCAGCATCGCGGCGGCCGCACAGGCTTTACCCCATGCCCCGGCATCGAGTTCCGGTGCGGGAGCGACCAGTACGCGCGCTCCGGTGAGCCGGAAGATGTCGACGATGTGTTCCGTGGCGAGCATCGGATTGACCGGGTTGGCGATGCCGATCACCTGCGCGCCGAACAATGCGGAATAGGTGGTCCCGGTATTGGGGAGCATCAAACCGACGACGCCGCCGGGCTCGAGTCCGAGCGCGGCGTACAGATTCGCGGCCTGGTCGACGCGCCGCAGAAGCTCACGGTACGACCAGGTTTCGGGCTGATCCCACCCCTTCCCGCCTGGTAGCAGACGCAGCGCGGGCCGGTCCGGATGGCGGCGGGCCGTCCGCGCGATCAACTCGTAGGTGCTGCGCGGCAGATCCCGATCGTCGAGCGGGATCGATTCGAGGCGCGCGAGTTCGACGGCCGCCAGGTTCGGGTCGAGCCCGGCGGTCACGCGCGCACCACCCGGTTCGCGAGCACGCCGATGCCCTCCACCTCCACCTCGACGAGATCGCCCGCCCGCAGATACCGCCCGGAGAACACACCGGCTCCGCGCGGCGTGCCGGTGCAGATCACGTCGCCGGGTTCGAGGGTCTGATAGCGCGACACGTGTGCGATCAACTCCGGTATGGAGTGGATGAAGCCGCTGGTCCGATCCTCCTGGCGCAGTTCCCCGTTCACCCGGGTCCGGAGGGCGAGGTCGGGCGTCTCGGTGAATTCGTCGGCGGTCACCAGGCAGGGACCGAGGGGTTTGAAGGTATCGAAGCTCTTGGCGACGCCGATGGACGCGGTGGCGTCGCCGGTCATCGCGCGCAGCTGGATATCGCGGGCGGAGGCATCGTTGACGATGGTCAGCCCGGCCACATGACCCCAGGCCTGGTCGACGGGCACGCCGCGGGCGGCTGTGCCGATGACGACCGCGACCTCACCCTCGTAGTCGACCTGGTCGGCCGCCACGTCCGGCAGCACGATCGGGTCACCGGGACCGATGACCGCCGACCCCGCGGTGACCTGCATGTTCGGTTCGCTGGGCAGTTCGATGCCGGTCTTTCCCAGGGTCGCGAACATTTCGAGGGCTTCGGTCGCGTGGCTCCCGTAGTTCAATCCGATGATCAGGACCTTCCCGGGGCGCGCCACCGGCGGCCGCAGCACCGCCTGGTCGACGGCCAGTTCGCGCAGCACCGGCGCGGTGCGGGCCGCGTCGAGTCCCGGACCGCGCAACAGTGCGCCGACGTCGGAGTAGGGCAGGTCGAGCACGGCGAGCACGCCGGTGCGGTCCTCTCGCGCGAGCCCGTCGTCGGTCGAGTAGAGACGCATGCCGAACCTCCTTGTTCGCCGGCATCGCACCGGCCTTCTCTTGATTCATAGTTAAGAGCACGTCTTAGCTCTCAGTCAAGAGCGGGCCTAGAGTTGCCTCATGCCCAAGAATCGCCAGGACATCCCCAAGGCCGAACGGCAGGCCGAACTGGTCGCGCACGCTCGCGAACTCTTCGCCGCGAACGGCTACCGCGGCACCAGCGTGGCGGCGGTCGGCCGGGCCGCCGGCATCGCGCCCGCCGCGGTGCACTGGTATTTCCCCACCAAGGACGATCTTTTCGCCGCCGTCGTCGATTCGGTCTTCACCGAGACGCGCGCCCTGGTCGAGGCCGAGTCGGCGGGGGATCCGCGGGACGAATTGGTCGACCTGCTGGTGCGTATGGAGCCCTATCGCGGACTGCATCGCGTCGCCTACGAGCGCATGGACGAGACCGAGTCGCTGCGTGAGGTCTACGGGCGCATGCAGGACTGGCTCGAGGAGCGACTGCTGGCCGCGATCTCGCGGCGTGCCGCCGCCGGCGCGGACCTGGCGTCGATCACCGATCTCGCCCACGTGCTGTTCGAGGGGCTGCTGATCAGCGTCCGCCGGCTGGATCGACCCACCGGTGAACTGGTCGACCTGCTCATCACCTCGCTGGTGGCCACCGCGGAGGCGAGTCGATAATCACCTCTTGACTTCCATTCATGAGCGGGCCTAGCTTCTCTTGTATCGCATTCAAGAGATGTTCTCGGCTCGAAGGAGAGTCCGCTCATGGCATCACCAGCCAAACTCGCCCACGTCGTCCTGCGCACCGGCCGCCTGCCGGAGATGGTCGACTGGTACGTGCAGGTGCTCGAGGGCCGCCTCGTGTTCGGCACCGACATGCTGGCCTTCGTCACCTACGACGACGAGCATCATCGCGTCGCCTTCCTCGCCACCGGCGCGTCCCAGCGGCCCAGCGACGCCCATACCGGGCTGCATCACGTCGCCTTCACCTATGACACGCTCGGCGATCTGCTCGGCACCTATCAGCGCCTGAAGAGCGTTGGCGTGCAACCGTTCTGGACGATCAACCACGGCCCCACCACCTCGATGTACTACGAGGACCCCGAGGGCAACCACATCGAATTGCAGATCGACAACTTCGCCACCGACGCGGAGCTGGACGCCTTCTTCGACTCCGGCGCGTTCGACGCCAACCCCATCGGCGTCGAATTCGACGCGGACGACCTCGTCGCCCGCTTCGAGTCCGGCGAGCCGCTCGCCGACCTGGTGCGGCGGCCGTGAGCGCGGCCGAACAGACCCCGGTGCTCATCGCCGGAGCGGGCCCGGTCGGTCTCGCGACCGCGTATGTGCTGGGGCGACACGGTATTCCGAGCATCGTCTGCGAGCGCTACGGGGCGGTCAATCCGCACCCCCGGGCCCACGTGGTCAATACGCGATCGATGGAACTGCTGCGCGCGTGGGGCATCGCCGCGGCCGTCACCGAGGACGCGGTCGCGCCGGAGTGGATGCTGAACATCGTCTGGAAGCAGACCCTCGCGGGCGAGCCGCTCGGCCGGATCAATCTGGCCGAGGGCGGCGCGGAGCGAATCGCGCGCCGCGGCAACGCCTCTCCGGAGCTGATCACCTCCTGCGCACAGGATCGGGTGCAGCAGCGGCTGCTCGACGCGCTGCGGGCACAGGGTCTGGCCACGCTCCACTTCGACACCGACGTGGTCCGCGCTGTCGATACCGGGGAGCAGGTCGAGGTCACCGTCGAATCCGCGGGCGCGACGAGAACCATCGCGGCGCGGTACCTGGTCGCGGCCGATGGGGCGGCGGGCACGCTCCGCGCCGACCTCGGCATCGGCATGGCGGGACTGCCCGAGCTGGGGCACCAGGTGAACATCTACTTCCACGCCGACCTGTCGCCGTGGACCGACGCCGATCCGGCCCTGCTGATCTGGATGATCAACGCCGCGTCACCGGGCGTGCTCATCGGCATGGACGGCAAGCATCGCTGGACGCTCAACCGGCCGTTCGACCCGGACCTGGAATCGCTGTCGGACTACACCCCACAGCGCTGCGTCGACCTGGTCCGCACCGCGGTCGGCAGCCCGGACCTCGCCGTCGACATCCGGTCGGTCGGTGCCTGGACCATGGCCGCCCGCACGGCCGAGAGCTACCGCAAGGGCCGGGTGCTGCTGGCCGGCGACAGCGCGCACCAGTTCCCGCCGACCGGCGGGCTCGGCATGAACACCGGACTCGCCGACGCCGACAACCTGGGGTGGAAGCTGGCCGCGGTACTCGGCGGCTGGGCTCCGGAAACCCTGCTCGACACCTACGAAACCGAGCGCAGCGTGGTCGCGCTCAGCAATACCGAGCGCAGTGTCGCCAATGCCCTGAAGATGTTCGACGCCGGAATCGGTCCGCTCACCGTCCAGATCGCCGAGCGCCTCGACAGCGCGGAACCGTCCGTCGCCCAGCGTGAGCGCGAGCTGCTGGCCACGGCGATTCCCCGGCACCGAGCGCATTTCGACGACCTGGACCAGGAATTGGCCTACGTGTACGGCGAGCAGGAGGACGGCCCCGATCCGATCGCCACCGCGGTGCTCGGCGCTCGCCTGCCGCACGCGTGGACCACACACGAGGGCAGCACGGTGTCGACCCTCGACCTGCTCGGGCCTTGGTTCACCCTCATCGCCGCGCCGTCCGGAACCGGCTGGGCCACAGCACTGTCCGAGGTGTCCGGGCGAATTCCCTGCCGGGCCTTCATCGTCGGACACGATCTCGACCTCGACACGGCTCGATTCGGCATCGGCGTGGCCGGTGCCATCCTGGTCCGGCCGGACGGGCATATCGCCTGGTCGACCGATTCCGGATCCGACACACCCGCCGCCGATCTCGCCGCCGCGCTCCGAACCGCCTGCGGCGCTCGCGAATCCGTCGCCTGACGCGGCCTCACGCAGGAAGCCATCCCCATGACCGATCAGATCGCCCCGGCAGCGTTGTCGGACCGCTACACCCGGCAGACCGGAGCCGTGCACCTCACCGGCATCCAGGCGCTGGCCCGGCTGCCACTGGAATTGCGGCGCGCGGACCAGCGGGCAGGACGCCGCACCGCCGCCTTCATCTCCGGCTACGAGGGCTCGCCGCTCGCCGGCTACGACACCGAACTCGCCCGCAATGCGGCGCTGCTCGACGAGCACGACATCGTGTTCCGCCCCGGGGTCAACGAAGAACTGGCGGCGACCGCCGTCCAGGGCACGCAATGGGCGGCGACCCAGGACGACAAGCGAGTCGACGGCGTCCTCGCGCTCTGGTACGGCAAGTCGCCGGGCCTGGACCGCGCCTCCGACGCCATCCGGCACGCGAACCTGATGGGCACCCACCCCGAAGGCGGGGTGCTGGCCCTGGTCGGAGACGATCCGGCCGCCAAATCCTCCACCGTGCCCGGCGCGTCCGAGGGGCTGCTGGCCGATCTCGGCCTGCCGACCCTGTATCCGGCGGATCCGCAGGAGGCCTTGGACTTCGGGCTGCACGGGGTGGCGATGTCGCGGGCGTGCGGACTGTGGGTGGCGCTGAAGATCGCCACCAATGTGGCGGACGGTTCGGGGACGGTCGATCTGGACCCCGACCGGGTGCGGCCCGTCGTGCCCGACCTGACGGTCGACGGCGCCGCCTACCGGCACGAGGTGACCGCGCACGTCCTGCAGCCGACGCTGGGAGTGCTCGAACGCAGTCGTGAGGGCGCGCGGCTCGAGCTCGCGCGCCGCTACGCCCTGGCCAACGACCTCAACCGGATCACCCGGTCCGGCGCGGGCGACCGGCTGGGGATCGTCGCCGCGGGCAAGACGTATCTCGATGTGCGGCAAGCCTTGCGGATGCTCGGCCTCGACGAAGCCGAGCTCGCCCGCCGCGGCGTCCGGCTGTTGCGGCTCGGGATGATTCATCCGCTCGAGCCGTCGATCGTCCGACGATTCGCCGAGGGCCTCGACGAGATCCTGGTGATCGAGGAGAAGCGGCCCTTCCTCGAACTCGCGGTCAAGGACCTGCTGTACGGCAGCCCCGGAGCGCCCCCCGTCCACGGCAAGCGGCTGCCCGACGGCACGGTGTTCATGCCCGCGGACGGCGAACTCGACCCGGACATCATCGCCGCGAAGCTGGCCGTCCGACTGTCCGCGATCGGCGGATTCCCCTCCGCCGAGCAATGGCGTGGCCACCGCCGCACCGGAATCGGTTCGCGCGCACTGCCACTCGTCACCCGAACGCCGTACTTCTGCTCGGGCTGCCCGCACAATGTCTCCACCAAGACGCCGGACGGGGCCACCGTCGGTGCGGGCATCGGCTGCCACGGCATGGTGTCCCTGATGAGCCCGGACCAGGTCGGCGACATCACCGGCCTGACCCAGATGGGTGGCGAGGGCACCCAGTGGATCGGCATGGCGCCGTTCCTCTCCCGCAGCCATCTGATCCAGAATCTCGGCGATGGCACCTTCCACCATTCGGGCAGCCTGGCGGTACGTGCGGCGATCGCCGCGGGCAGTCACATCACCTACAAACTGCTGTACAACTCGGCGGTGGCGATGACCGGCGGTCAGCAGGCCGTCGGGGTGATGCCGGTGCCGGCGATCTGCACCGCCATGCTCGCCGAGGGCGTCGCGCGGATCATCGTGACGACCGAGGACGTCAAGCGGTATCGAAAAGTCCGGTTGCCCAAGGAAGTTCAGGTCTGGCACCGTGACCGTCTGATCGAGGCGCAGGAAACCCTGTCCCGCACAGCCGGTGTCACCCTGTTGATCCACGATCAGGAGTGCGCCACCGAGCTGCGGCGCAAACGCAAACGCGGGCTCGCGCCCACCCCGGTGGACCGCATTGTCATCAATGAACGCGTCTGCGAGGGCTGCGGTGATTGCGGGCAGAAGTCGAATTGCCTTTCCGTGCAACCATTCGACACCGAATTCGGCCGCAAGACCCGTATCGACCAGTCCTCCTGCAATATCGACCGGTCCTGCCTGGCGGGGGACTGCCCGTCGTTCCTGTCCGTCGTTCCGGCCGGCAAGAAGGCCCGGACCGCGCCCGCGGCCCTCGACCCGGACGACCTGCCCGACCCGCCCGGAACCTTCGTCGGCACCCACACGACACGCATCACCGGCGTCGGCGGGTCCGGTGTGGTGACGCTGGCCCAGTTGCTCAGCACCGCGGCCACCCTCGCCGGGCATCGCGTCCGCGCGCTAGATCAGACCGGGCTCGCGCAGAAGGGCGGCGCCGTCGTCTCCGACCTCAAGTTCTCCGACCAGCCGATCGAACAGGGCAGCAAGGCGACCGCCGACGAGTGCGACCTCTATCTCGGTTGTGACCTGCTCGTCGCGGCGGAACCCCGCTACCTCGCGGCCGTCGACCCGGCCCGGACCGTCGCGGTGATCTCCACCAGTGAGGTCCCGACCGGGCAGATGGTCATCGACCCCACCGTCTCCTTCCCCGCGTCCGGGCCCATCCAGGACACGATCCGGGCCGCTGCCGCCGATGCCCGCTTCCTCGATGCGCGCAGCGCGGCGAACGTGCTGCTCGGCGCGGATCAGTTCGCGAATCTGCTGCTCGCGGGCGCGGCCGTGCAGGCGGGGGCGCTACCGCTGCCGCCCGCCGCCATCGAGGAGGCCATTGTCCTCAATGGTGTTCAAGCCGAGGCGAATACGGCCGCGTTCCGGTACGGCCGGCTGTCGGTCGCCGACCCCGCGGCCTTCGCTGCCGCGCTGGAGCGAGCCCGCGGGCGGATCGAACCTGTTCGGCCACTGTCGAATTCGGCGGCGGACCTCATCGCGACCGTTGGCGCCGAGCCCGACTCGGAGCTGCATCGCCTGCTCGGCATCCGCGTCCCGGACCTGATCGAGTACCAGAACCTCAGCTACGCGAGGCAATACGGCACTTTCGTCGCCCACGTTCTCCGCGTCGAATCCGAACGGGTCCCCGGCTCGACCGCTCTCACCGAATCCGTCGCCCGAAACCTGTACAAACTCATGGCCTACAAGGACGAATACGAGGTGGCCCGCCTCTCCCTGGCTCCCGAAGTCCGCCGCGCTGTCGAAGCCGAATTCGGTCCCGGCGCCCGCATCTCCTACCGCCTGCATCCCCCGGCCCTGCGGGCCCTCGGCATGAAGAACAAACTGGAGTTGGGACCCTGGTTCCGTCCCGTCTACCGCGCGCTGGTGGCCTGCCGTCGCCTCCGCGGCACCCGCCTGGACCCCTTCGGTCCCGCCGCGATCCGGAGGACCGAACGCGCCCTGATCACCGAATACCGCACCACAGTCACGGAAGTTCTCGACGCCCTGAATCCCGGCACCCACGCTCTGGCCGTCGAAATCGCCGACCTGCCCGACATGATCCGCGGCTACGAGTCCATCAAGGCCGCCAACGTCGACGCGTACCGAGCCCGAGTCGCCGAGCTCCTGCGCGGGCTCACGACCTGATGCCTCCCGAAATCGGGGTGGGCGGGCCTCCGGTCGGATACGCTGCCCGGTTGAGTTGAAAAGATCTCGCTTCAGTCTGGATTCGGGGTGTCGATAGTGTCTGTTGGGTCGCTGGGTACTGGCCGACGGTGGATGTGCGCGGCCATCGCGGCGCTCGCGGTCACCACGGCGACGGCGGGCAGCGTCGTCGCGGAACCGGCTCCGGCGGGCAAAGAGCTTGTGGTGCTGGGGGATTCGTTCTCCGCCAATGACTGGGATCACTTCGAAGGCAAGAACGACTGCAACCGGCACGGCGCCACCGCCTGGCCGGTGCAGCTGGCCAAGCTGATGGGCGTGCACGGAACCGAGCTGGTATCCGACCCTTCGTGCCCGGGTGCCTCGATCGACAGCGGTCCCGGCTGGACCATGGCCCAGCAGGCGCAGCGTGCCGACAAAGAGGGCGCATTCGGTCCGAATACCAAACTGGTGACACTGCAATTCGGGATGAACGACAAATGGGGAAGCTCGGATCAGACCCTGTTCACATCCCTGCAGTCCTGCGTCTTCAACCTCGAACTGGGCTGTGATCCCGACTCGGTCGAGCAGGGTCGCATGACCGACTACACCGGTGTCTCCGGCGCCCTGATGGCGAAGCGAATGAGCAACGCCGTCACCTACATCAAGTACTACGCCCCGAACGCCCGCATCGTCCTGGTCGGCTACCCGGAGGTCTTGACCCCGGGCAGCACCACCATCTGCCTCTCCGTCCTGGGCGTCGCACCGTTCGTCAACCCGCGCGGCCGCGCGCTTGTGGAATTCCTCGACCGCATCGACGTAGCCCAGCGAGAAGCCGCGCAGTTGCTGGGCATCGACTTCTTCGACGCCCGAGCCCTTTCCGCCGGCCACGACCTCTGCTCCCCGCAGCCGTGGCTGAACGGAATCCTCGACCCCCGCACCGGAATGGACGGCCTCCCCTTCCACCCGTCGACCCAGGGCGACACCGTCCTCGCGAACGCGATCCACACCCGATACGGACACTGACCATGTGCCCTGCGCGGGATTCGAACCCGCGACGCCCGGGGCCGCTGGGTAATGGCAGGCGGTGGATATGCGCCGCCATCGCGGCGGTCGCGGTCACCACGGCGACGGCGGGCGGCGTCGTCGCGGAACCGGCTCCGGCGGGCAAAGAGCTTGTGGTGCTGGGGGACTCGTTCTCCGCCAACGACTGGAACCATTTCGACGATTCGTACGGTTGCAATCGTCACGGGCCCACGGCCTGGCCGGTGCAGCTCGCCAAACTGATGGACGTGTACGGGACCGAGCGGGTGTCCGACGCCTCGTGTCCGGGTGCGTCGATCGACACCGGGCCCGGATGGACCCTGAGTCAGGAAGCGGCGCGGGCGGCGACAGCGGGCGCTTTCGGGCCGAACACGAAACTGGTGACACTCCAGTTCGGGATGAACGACAGATGGGGAGCATCAGCTCGGACACTGTGGAGTTCCCTGCATTCCTGCGTCTTCAACCTCGAACAGGGTTGTGACACGGATTCCGTCGCCCAGGGCCGGATGACGGACTACACCGGTGTCTCCGGTGAGTTGATGGCCCATCGAATGAGCAACGCCGTCACCTACATCAAGTACTACGCCCCGAACGCCCGCATCGTCTCGGTCGGCTACCCCGAACTCTTCACCCCGGGCAGCAGCACCATCTGCCTCTCCATCCTGGGCGCAGCGCCGTTCATCAATCCCCGCGGCCGCGCGTTGGTCGAGTACCTCGACCGCATCGACGTAGCGCAACGAGAAGCCGCCCAGCTGCTGGGGATCGATTTCTTCGACACCCGCACCCTCACCGCCGGCCACGACCTCTGCTCCTCGCAGCCCTGGCTGAACGGAATCCTCGACCCCCGCACCGGAATCGACGGCCTCCCCTTCCACCCGTCGACCCAGGGCGACACCGCCCTCGCCAACGCCGTCCACACCCGCTACGTCCGCTGAATCCGGAGCCACCACGGTGGTGGTCGCGGGGCCGTGCTCGGCCCGAAGCAGGGAGTAGCCCGAAGGCGGGCATCACACCGCAGCGCAGCCTGACCACCGCGCTCGGCCGGGGACGTCGGCCGACCGGAGCGTGCCGCCCTGCCTCAGCCGATGCCGTTCTGCACCGGATAGTCGATGACGTCCACACCGCCGGTGGCGTAGTTGACGACATCGTCGGCCGCCCGCTTGCCGTACTCCGACGCCCGCATCGCGGCCAAGGCGTCGGCGTCAGCGAAATCGGCTTCGAAGACCGCGAAATACGGCGCATCTCCATTCCGCGACGCCACGTCGAAGCTGTAGCGCCACGCGAGCACGCCGGGCCAATTCGCGACCAGCGGAAGGTGGTTGTTCACGTAGTAGTCGCGGAAGTGGTCGGGGTCGGCGGGCTTGGGATAGAGGACCACCAATTTATGCATGACTGCCTCCTGCGGCTACCACGGTCGATTGAATCGTCATATCCGCAGGTTAGGGCTTGATGTGCGGTCGAGGGAAAGACCGGAACGAGATAGACTCAGAACGGATCGTTATCAATCAGCAGGGAGGGCATGTGGCGCCGGATACGGTGAGCCTGCGGTACTTTCTGGTGCTGGCGCAGGAGTTGAACTTCACCCGCGCGGCCGCACGAATCGGTATCGCGCAGCCCGCACTCAGTGCCCGGATGCGCCGACTGGAGGCGGAACTCGGTACCAGTCTGCTGGTCCGCAACACGCGTAGCGTCGTATTGACCACGGCCGGTGCGGCTTTGGCGGAGTCCGCGCCGCCCGCGCTGGCGGCGCTGGACCGGGCATGGGACACCGCCCGGAACGCGGGGGCCGGTGAACTGGGCACGCTGCGCATCGGATACAGCCTCAGCGCGGGGGCCGAGACGGCACCGGCCCTGGTGGACAGGCTCATTCGCAGCAGCCCCGGACTCGAGGTCAGTGCCGTCCCGATGGCGACACCGGAGATCTCCGCCGCGGTCGCCGACGGCCGCATCGACGCGGGCATCACCCGCGGTGAACAGCCGGGCCGTGGCGTGCGCCGGTTCCTGCTGCGGCGTATGCGCGTCGGGGTCCAACTGGCACAGCATCATCCGCTCGCTGAACACCCGGAGATCGAGATCGCCGATGCGGCCGCGTACCCGCTGCGACTCCCGGACCGTACGGCCAACCCCGTCATCCACGATCAGCTGTCCGCGCTCTTCCGCGACATCCGCCCGAGCCCCCGATTCCACACGCCCGCAGTCTCTTTCGACATGTCTCAACACGACCTACGCGACGGGCTCACCCTCGCTCCGGCCGGCGAAGTCGCGGTCACGACGCAACCGGCCGGTCTCACCTGGCGACCACTGCGGGGCGCACCCACCCTGACCATCCACCTGGTCCTCCCACGCGTGCAGTCACCACTACACCGCCGCATCCGTACCGTCGCCAAAACCCTTGCACACGAGCTGGACTGGCTGCAGGACTGACGCGCAGCAGGTCACACAGATTGGACGCATACCGGAAAGCGGCCTGACCTGCGGTGGAGCTTGTGCCCTCGGCAGGATTCGAACCTGCGACACTCGCGTTCGTAGAGCCTCCTGAGTCTGTTTGCCCGGTATGTGAGTGGTTGGCAGCGTTGGCGGGGTTGGTCTGACCGGGGCGAATCATCGTTGGGCCTGTTGGTGGGAGCCGGTGCCATGTGGCGCTGCTGCGTACGCACTGCGTACGCGCTGTAATGCCGAGCTGAGTGACCTTGTCCGACTGGCCGGTGCGCCCACCCGCCAGAGTGCGGAGAATCTTTAGTTATCTACTTTTGCGGTGTTAGCGTGGCATTTCATTTGCTGTTTTATGGACATCTCGTCAACTAATCAGGCAGGAGAGGGCTTTGGGCAAATGGTGGGCAATGCGCATGGGAAACTCGGCCATCGCCGGAGACAAGGACAGCTCACCGCCTCAGCCGCGGTTCTCGCGACGGGCGACGCTGCGGGGCGCGGGCCTGGCCACCGTCACGCTTGGCGCGGGAGCGGCGCTCGCGGCGTGTTCGAGTGATTCGGGTTCCAGCGGTAGCAGCTCGTCGACTACGTCGGCGGCCCCGTTGAACCAGAAGAACGCGGTCGAGATCGACGCGCCCGCATCGGGGTCCTCGGCGGAGCTGACCAAGCCGGTAACCGGGATCGAGATGTTCGACTCCTATGCGCGCACGATCGCCCAGACCGCCTATGTGTGGGGGTGGCCGCTGGTCAACATGCGCAACCGTCACGACCAGATCACCCAGGCCCCTGAACCCGGACTGCTCAACGGGGTGGTTCCGGCCGCGCCGCAGGGCTATCTGAGCATGCTGTCGAGCTACATCGACCCGGCGGAGACCTTTGTCGCCTGCCCCAACCAGGACGTCGTCTACGGGCTCGCCTACTTCGACCTCGACGCCCAGCCGGTCATCGTGCAGGTCCCCGACTTCGGCGATCGATTCTGGGTGTACGCACTGTATGACCATCGCACCGATCAGTTCGGGCAGCTCGGTGAGCCGTACGGCACCAAGTCCGGGTTCTATCTGCTGGCCGGGCCGAACTGGAACGGCGACACCCCCAAAGGCGTCCAGAAGGTGCTGCGTAGCCCGACCCGCATCGCCAATGCCATCCCGCGCGTGTTCATGGACGACACCCCCGAGGACCGCACCGCGATCCAGTCGGTGATCAATCAGGTGATGATCTACCCGCTCGGAGACTTCGACGGGAAGATGAAAACCAAGGAATGGTCGAAACTTCCGTCGCTGTCGGGTGGCTCGTCCGAGGGCGGCGAAACGAAATGGGTCGTGCCGGAGAAGTTCTTCGACCAATTCGCCTCCGTCCTGGACCAGGTGCCGCCGCTGCCGGGTGAGGAAGGGCTCTACGGTCAATTCCGCAGCCTGCTCGACGCCGCGGAGAAGAACCCTTCTTTGAAGCAGCTTCTCACCGACACCGCGGTCGCTACCGAAAACGACGTCATCAAACAGTTCTTCGCATGGGCACACAATGGCCGCCCCGCCGGCAACGGCTGGAACCGCTCGGTCAACAACGCCCAATACGGCCTGGACTACTTCAACCGCACCGGCACCTCGAAGTCGAACATGTTCGACAACCGGCCCATCGAAACCCAGTACTTCTACACCGACAACGACGCCACCGGCGCACCACTGGACGGCAATCGCAGTTACAGCGTCACTTTCGCGGTCGGGCAAGAGCCACCCGTACAGGGATTCTGGTCGCTGACGCTCTACAACGACAAGCACCTGTTCAACCCCAACGAGCTCAAACGGTATTCACTGGGCACCAAGAACAAGGATCTGAAGCGCAACCCCGACGGGTCGCTGACCCTCCACGCCGGAACCCGATCCCCGGGACCCGAACGCGAATCCAATTGGCTCCCAGCGCCTCCCGGACCGTTCTCACTCTACATCCGCGCCTACTGGGGCAAGGCCCCCATCACCGACGGCACATGGCAGCCACCGGCGATCCAACCGGCCTGACCCGAATGACTTCCCCGCTTCCGGCATCGAAGAGGAGTGTTGATGACGCGCTATGACGACCTGGCCGATTCCCGTTTCGAGGATGGATTTCCCACACCGGACACCGTCGGCGTACTGCGCGACGAACTGCTGTTCCAGAGGGCGGTGCAGGCGTATCTGTGGGCGCTGCCCGCGATCAACATCTGGGCGATGAAGGAAGCGTCCGACCGCCGCTTCGGCGGCGGCTACCACATCCTGCCCGTGTGGCAGGATCGTATCGACGCCAAAACCCTGGTCACCACACCGAACTTCGATGTTGTCTACGCCATGGGCTACCTCGACCTGGCCGCCCACGGCCCCCTGGTGATCGAGGCTCCCCCGGGCGTGCAGGGCATCCTCGACGACTTCTGGCAGCGCCCCATCCTCGGACCGATCATCGACGGGCACCAGCACAAAGGCGATGTCGGATTGGTCGGTCCGGACGGTGGAGAGGGCGGACGATACGTCCTGCTCTCACCCGGGTACACCGGTGACGAACCCGACTCCGGATTCGTCTACCGCTCCAGAACGGACAACGTCTTCCTGTTCTGGCGATCGTTCTTCGACGACCCCACCGACCTGAGCGCGACCGTCGCCCGGATCAAAGCCACCGTGATCTACCCGCTGGGCTCCGAAAACAGCGCTGTGCCGATGGAATTCCCGCATGCCTCCGGCGTCGAACTCGACATGCTGTTCCCTCGCGACGGTTCATATTTCGACATGCTGGACCGATTCATCCAAGCCGAAGCCGTCGATCCCGCCGACCTGGACATGCGAGGGTTCCTGCACACCCTCGGCATCGAGAAGGGCGGAGCCTTCACCCCCACCCCGCACCAGCGCGAACTGCTCGACAAAGCCGCGCGCACCGCATTCGCCCTGTCCAAGGTCGCCATCACCGACCTGCTTCCGAACGAGCCCGGCGGCACTTACTTCCCGAACCGCCCGTGGCTCAACGTCTTCGCCGGCGAGAACACCGAATTCCAATCCAGCGGAACCTTCACCAACCTGGAACAACGCGCCGGCTACTTCACCTCCGCCTATTCCGACTCACCGGCCATGGTTGTCAACCTTGTCGACAAGGGCGCGAAATACCCGGTAACCATGCGAGACACCAACGGCGACCGTCTCGACGGCGCCCGCCATTACACCCTGACCCTGCCCGCCGACATACCCGCGAAACTGTTCTGGTCGGTCGCGCTTTACGACCCGGTCACCGCCTCCGGACTCGACAACGGACAGCGGTTCCCCTCGATCAACACCATGGACAAACCCGCCACCAACCCCGACGGCTCCCACACCATCGGCTTCGGCCCCGACAAGCCCGTCGGCATCGGCGAAAAGAACTGGCTCCGAACAGTTCCCGGCAAAGGCTTCTTCGTCATCGTCCGCCTCTACGGCCCCGGCAAAACCTTCTACGACCAAACCTGGACACCCGGCGACTTGGAACCCCTCTCCACATAACCCGACCGCCCGCTGATGGGAATTGAGCGCTGAGTTTTCACGCTTGGCCAACCTGCTCGGGAGAAGTCGCCGAACAGCCCCGGTAGTGAAAGTGCTTGTGTGGGTGGGTCCGACGACGGTCGGAGCTATGACACGAAGGACTCGGCCACCTGCATGCGGTCCGGATCGAAGGTGGTGGTCAGGGGTGGTTGGCCGTCGCGCTGGTCGATGCTGATCGTGGTGTTGTCGAGGAACCGGATGTGAGGGCAGCCGGATTCGATTCTCCGCCAGAGCAGGACACGGCGGGCGAACAGGCCGTCGGGTTCACGCAGCCAGACTCGGCACGAGGGGTCGATCACGTTGTAGAAGGTTTCGGTGACGGCCTCTACCCGGCCGTCGGGACTGGGCTGAACCTGCACGATCCGGGTGAGGTCATCGTTGGATGGCCAGGAGGATACGAGCAGCAGCGAAATCAGCCAGACGGGGAAGGTCAGGAGGCCAAACGGCGATGGCCCAGATGATTCGCTGCTTGCGCAATGACCGAGCTGTCGGCGCCGCGTCTGTTTCGGTCGGAGAAAGATCTTCTCCGACTGCCTGTTCGGTCAACAGATGCCCCCTCGCGTGAAACGAACCCAAGGCCACTGCAGTCCCGCCGAGGTCTACGCCGGCCACCTGAACAGCGGTGACGCACTGACCGTTTGAGCCCGCCATCGTTTTCCCGCAACCGGGTGATGAGCCGCGACAGGACGTAGGCAGTCGTCCAACGACCTTCGCTTGCCGGCCGCTATCGGTCGGGTCGGCCCGCCTTGTCTCGAAGGTAGCGCTGTTCGGGAAGACTTGTGGTGCGCTGGGCCGCCAGACGGTAGTTCGCCCGAGCAGCGGCGAACTCGCCCGCCAGCTCCTGTAAGTGGGCGCGAACGGCGTAGAGGCGGTGGTGTCGGCCGATCCGAGGGTCGCTGTCCAGTCCTTCCAGCAGTTCGAGTCCCGCCTGGGGACCGTGGGTCATCGCGACCGCGACGGCGTAATTGAGCGTGACCATAGGATTCGGCGCGATCCGGCTCAGGATTTCGTACAGGATCCGGATCTGCTCCCAGTCGGTATCCGCGGCCCGCGGTGCCTGGACATGCAGCGCAGCGATCGCCGCCTGGAGTTGGTACGGGCCGATAGGCGAGGAGGACATGGCGGCGGTTACCAGCGCTGTGCCCTCTTCGATCAAGGCGGCGTCCCACCGGTTCCGGTCCTGCTCGGCCAGCGGAATGAGGGCACCGTCCGGGCCGGTGCGGGCCGCACGGCGGGCGTCGGTCAGCAGCATCAGCGCCAGAACCCCGGCGACTTCACCGTCATCCGGCAAGGACCGGTGCAGCATTCGGGTGAGGCGGATCGCCTCTGTGGTGAGTTCACTGCGATGCAGATCCGGTCCGGAACTGGCGGTGTAGCCCTCGTTGAAGATCAGGTAGAGCACGTGCAGGACAGCGTCCAGCCGTTCGGCCCATTCTTGGGCGCCCGGCATCGCTAACGACGCTCCTGCTGCCCTTATCCGTTGCTTGGCGCGGCTGATCCGTGGCGCCATGGTGGCCTCCGGCACGAGGAAGGCCCGCGCCACCTCGGCTGTGGTGAGCCCGCCGACGGCCCGCAGCGTGAGTGCAACCTGAGAAGCGGGCGTCAGTGCCGGAAGGCAGCACAGGAACAACAGTGCGAGCGTGTCGTCCTGGTCGCCGGGGCTTTCGTCGCCCGGCGGCGGCGAAAGGTCTGTGTCCGGTGTCTCCCGCGCGGCTGCGGTGACTTCCCTGCGGCGGCGTGCCTGCTCGTTGCGCACTTGATCGACCAGACGGCGGGCGGCGACGGTGATCAGCCAGGACCGCGGGTTTTCCGGGAGACCCTCGGCGGGCCACTGCAGCGCCGCGGCGAGCAACGCCTCCTGGACCGCGTCCTCGCATTCCTCGAACCCGCCGTAGCGGCGCAGAAGCACCCCGAGAACCTGCGGCGCCAGGTCGCGCAGCAGGTCCTCGAGACGTTCGGACGCGCTCACATCTCCATCCCGGCCGAGTCCATCAACGGACGTACCTCCACGGCACCGATCTGACCGCTCGGTAGCAGAGCTGCCAGTTCCACGGCGCGCTCGCGGCTTTCGCAATCGACCAAGAACTGGCCGGCGACATGATCCGGGGCCTGCAGGTACGGGCCCTCGGTCACGGTCACCGCGCCATCCGAAACCCGTACCACGGCGCTGATGGACGGATCAGCAAGAAGGTGAGCGTTGATCAGTTCCCCCGCACGCCCGGTCGCGGCCAACGACTGCTCGAGGTCGAATCCTTCCCCCTGTACGGCCGCAGTGCTCAGATAGAGATTCAGCAGGAACTTCACGGGGTGCTCAGCGGTCGGCTGTGTCTTCGAAGATGATCTGCCGCACCTCGATGCCGAGGCCCTCTACACCGGCGTCCGGGATGAGCGCGGCCAGCTCCAGCGCACGTTCCCGGCTGCCGCACTCCACCATGTAATACCCGCCGAGGTACTCCTTGGCCTCGAGGTATGGCCCGTCGGTCACCGCGGGAACGCCGCCCCGGACCCTGACCACAGCGCTCTGCGACGGGTCGGCCAGTACCGCGGTGCTGATCATCTCCCCCGACTTGGTGACGGCCTCCATGAACGCGCCGTGGCCGCTCATCACCTTTTGGCGCTCCTCTTCGGTCAGCGCATCCCAGATCTGCGGGTTGTTGTGCATGATCAACAAGAACTTCACAGCGTCTCCTTCGATGGTCAGGCGGCGCCCTCGAGGCACCGTTCACCATAAAGTCGGAGCCGGTGACGCATTCTTGCGGTGCCGGACCGCAAAATTCTGCTGCCCGCTCCGACTAAGACCCGAAGGGACGCCTCACCTGAGCGTTCCGCACCCAACGGTCAACAATGGAGTATCGGAATGAATCTTCCGCGCATCGGCGTCAGCCTGCCCTACGTCGGCCCACATGCCGGTCCGGACGCCATCGTCGCAGTGGCCCAGGCGACCGAACGGCTCGGGTTTCACTCCGTGTCCGCCAGCGATCGGCTCCTGATCCCTGCCGGACCGCACTGGAACAACGACGCGGGCCTGCCCGAGTCCCACGTCTGGGACTCACTGGAGGTGCTGAGCTGGGCGGCCGCCCACACCCAGCGGATCCGCGTGTGCACGGACATCGTGAACTCGATCTTCCACTCGCCGATCAACCTGGCCCGTCGACTGGCCACGCTCGACCGACTGTCCGGCGGTCGGTTGGATGTCGGCGTCGGCCAAGGCGGCGGCACTCGGCTGCCACCGTTCTACATCCCCGAGGAGTTCATTGCGGCGGGGGTGCCGGCCAGCCGCAGAGGCGCCGGATTCGTCGAGCACATCGCCGCGATGCGGGCATGCTGGGCACCCGACCCCGTTGAGTTCGATGGCGAGCACTACCAGATCCCGCTGTCCATGGTCGGCCCGAAGCCGTACGCAGGCACCCTGCCCCTGTTCATCGGCGCGATAACCCGTCACACGATCGAACGGGCAGCCCGCATTGCGGACGGCTTCATCACCACCGCGGTCGACTGGGACGACACCCGTAGAAACGTCCGCTGGTACCGAGAGGCCGGCGGCACAGGCACCGTCGTGGTGAATACGCTCCCGAGCCGTCGCGACCAGTACCCATCTCCCAGCGCTTTCACCGACACCGCGCTGAGCGACCTCGACCATGCCTCAGCCGTCGGCGCCGACGAGATGCACATCGCGATCCATCTGCTGCCCTCGAACCCGGAGCAGCAGGTCGAGCTGCTGGAGGCGCTTGCGGCCAAGCTTGGTTTGCCGACGCGCAAGACCACGCAGTAGAACCGACCCAGCGCCCTGCCGCCACAGCCGCCGGGCGCAACGCGGACGCCGACACCGATCCTGCCGTGCGATGCCTCGACAAGTTATTCGATCTTGGGCATGAACGCTACCGCGCTGACCGAACCGGTCAGCGCTAGGTGCTGCGGATCCGGGCATGCCGTGGGTTATCCCTGCGGGCGGTGTGCGCACCGTCGGGTTAGGTGGTGAGGTGATCCATCGCGTACATGCTCGGGGTTACGATGATGCTCGAGCACCGACGGCTTGCCTGACATGGCTCTATCTTCCCTCAGCCCGGCCGTGCAGTCCGCGCGTCTTCGCTTCTTGTGGGAGGGGTCATGTGCCGCCTGTTCGGACTCTCAGCCGCGCCGCAGCGGGTGCGCGCCACCTTCTGGTTGCTGAAGGCGCCCGACAGCCTGTCGCGGCAAAGTCACCGCGAACCTGACGGCGTGGGCCTGGGTACTTTCACCGCTACGGGCGCGCCGCTGGTGGAGAAGCAGCCGATCGCCGCCTACGAGGATCAGCTCTTCGCGCAGGAGGCCCGCGAACGCGAATCCGAAACCTTCGTCGCACATGTCCGCTTCGCCTCCACGGGCGGGCTGAACGTGCGCAATACCCATCCGTTCGAGCAGCACGGACGCCTGTTCGCGCACAACGGGGTGCTGGAGGGGCTCGACGAGCTGGAGCGCGAACTCGGCGACTATCGCCAACTCGTCCACGGCGACACCGACTCCGAGCGCTTCTTCGCCCTGATCACGGCCCGGATCGACCATCACGCGGGCGATGTCACCGCGGGCATCACCGACGCGGTCGGCTGGATCGCCGACCGGCTGCCGCTCTACGCACTCAACATGATTCTCACCACCGCGACCGAACTGTGGGCCCTGCGCTATCCCGACACCCACGACCTGTATGTCCTCGAGCGTGCCGCCGGTGGCGCACAGGGCGATCAGCGGCTCGACCACACGAGTCATAGGGGCATTCGCGCCAGCAGTGGCGTGCTGACCGACTATCCCGCTGTCGTCATCGCCACCGAACGCATGGACAACGACCCCGGATGGAGGCTCCTCGCCTCCGGTGAACTGCTCCATGTCACCGAGCATCTGCACGTGCGGTCCAGCATTATTCGGGATTCCCCGCCCCGCCACCTGCTTTCGCTCGCCGACCTGGACGAGACCGCCGCCGCCTCCCAGACCGCACACTAGTTGGTGTCCGTGCGGGAGGGCACCGCTACTTCGAGCCGGGGCAATCTGCTCGCGGGCGGCCTATCGAAGCACAGTCTGGTCGAGTTCTCGAGCGAAGAGCCAGGCGAGTTCGGCTCGGCGATGGCCTTCGTGAACGCCGCCGAGACTGCCTATTGCCCCGGCTGATGCCGGTGCACGGCTGGCCCGCCCTGAACGTCCGCCTCGTCCTCGCTGGCTCTCGCGACGCACGCTATTGCCGCATACCGCGCTGACCGAACCGGCCAGCGCTGGGCATCGGAAGATCAACTGGCCGTGCCGATCCGAGGTCGGCGGAACATCCGCTACTGCCGAGGACCTGCTGGAACTAGATCAAGGCTGGGTGCAGGCATGTTCGCGATTGAACGAGCCGACGCTTCCGGTGCCGGTGGGGAGGTTGCGGGTGGCGTCTGCGTATGCCTCCCCCGGGGTCGCCCCCTTACCGAAGCCCACGATCGGGAACCCTGCGACGATCGCGAGTGGACTCGTCACGACTGCACCGCAGCCGTTCGCGAACGTCACCATCATCCGGCAGTCGATGATGCCTTGACCCTTGCACGTTCGGTCGGCGGCTCGAATGGCGTCGGCTTCCGTCGGGTGGTTGACCGAAAACGCGTAGACGTTGCCCCACGCGCTGAGGGAAACGGCGCCCCAGTTGACGGGGTCGGCGGCGGCGGGTGGTGCCGCAAGAATGGCAGCGGCGCTCACCGAGAGGGCGGCGGCCGCAAAGGATTTGTTGAACAAGTGGCGTGCTTCCTCTGCGCGCCGACCAGGGTGCGGCGATCGCATGGAAGATACCGCAGCGCATGGACTCGAGATCGCCCCAAGTCTTGGGGGCACGGCAAAGACCATCACGAACTGCGGTGTTCGTGACGGATCTGCTGAAACCGATCTAGTCGCCCTTGGCTGCGGGAGCGCCCTCGTCGGTGGCCGTCGCCTCGCGCAGCCGTTCGGGATCCGGTGGTCGGGTCACGGCGCCTCATTCGATGAGTCGTCGAAGCGGCAGCGGCCGGTGTCGCGTTCTTACAATCGTGGGCGGCGTCGGCGATCCAGACTGGGCTGACAGCAATGTTGTTGCGGAGAGGAAAGATCCATGGCAGTTGCCACGCTGAAGATGCTCACCCTGGACAGTGCCGACGCGCGCCGAGACGCGGAGTTCTGGGCGGCCGCGCTCGGTTGGGAGATCGCCCACGTGCAGGACGAGTACGCCATGCTCACTGGTCCAGACCACGCGCTGGGATTCGGCACGGTCGCGGGCTATCAGCCGCCCACCTGGCCGAACGAGAATGGAACCAAGCAGTTCCACCTGGATTTGGCGGTCGAAGACCTCGAGATGGCCAGTAAGCAACTGGTCGAGTTGGGCGCTACGGTGCCCGAGTTCCAACCGGGTGAAAGCTGGCGGGTGCTGCTCGATCCGAGCGGCCACCCGTTCTGCCTCACCCTCGCTGCCAATTGGGCTAGCTGACCGGTCTGGCCGTATCTGACTGGGTATCCGCAAATGCCGCATGCCGCGCTGACCGAACCGGCCAGCGCGGGCGCCGGCAGCCGGAACCTGGAGCGGTGCAGAACATCCGCTCATGCCGAATGCAGCGCGTTTTGCTCGTCAGTAAGTGCCCGCGTACGAACTGATCATTTGGTGCGTGCGCGGCGGCGATGATGGCCCGCTGGACCTGACGGACCAGCCTACGAACTGTCGGTTACGGGAGCACGGGCACAATCCCGGCGAGCGCTCAGCCGCGCAGCGGACCGATGAAGGTGCCCGGATGGGTCGCACCTTCGGGCCATACCATGATCGAGCCCAGAGCGGCAGGCCAGACAGCATGCAGTTGGGTGGTGGAATCGGGTGGGGTGACGATGATTTCGGTGGGGGTACTGGTGCCGGTCGCGTAGGTCAGGGTGCTCTTGGCCTGACCTCCCGGGGGCAGGTGGACCGGTTGGCCCTGTTCGGAGGTTCGGGGCAGCGAGGCGCGGCCATTGTCGCCCACCGCGGCCAGATCGACTCCCGGGAAGCCTTGCAGGACACAGGATTCCTGAGACAGATTCGTCAGCACAACGCTCGCGGTGCGCTGACTTCCGCCGGGCTGTCCGAGCTCGGGCTGCACTGTGAGGCCCAGCCGGGAGGCCCCGCACCACGGCTCATCCGCCTGCGCCTGTCCCGCCGCCATGCAGGGTACTACCGCCCCGGCCACCACCAGCACCGCCGAAGCCACTGCCCTGAAACGCATATGCCGATCCTTCCGCATCCTCGTGATCGACAGTGATCTTGCGGATGGAACCTTATGGACGACTTATGTTCCGCTGAACACTGCCGTCCTCGGTGGAGGCGGCGTAACCGGACCGATGCGGCCGGCGAACTGGTCAGAAATCAAGCCGCGCCTGTTGATTCTGAGCGAGAGCCCGTCGCGGAGCGGCGCGCTCCGCGCGCCGCTCTTGAAGACGTGGCGGGCAAGCTCAACAAGGCACGCACGGGTTTCGCAACGGCGCACTCTCTGCGTACCGGTCCGGGGGCTAAGGGTGCGGACTCGGGCAAGAAAACGGCCTGACCTGCGGCCGAAAGTGTGCCCTCGGCAGGATTCGAACCTGCGACACCCGCTTTAGGAGAGCGGTGCTCTATCCCCTGAGCTACGAGGGCTGACCGCCCGGCCGAGGCCGGGTCGTCGGCAGTCTACCTGGTTGGGGGCTCGGGGGTCGCATCCGCTGGGTCAGCGGCGGGAGGCCTCGGATTCGAGGTAGTCGGCGGGGGTGAATCTGGTTGTTTTCCAGCGGAACAGGAGGGTGGCGCCGGGCCAGTTGTTGGTGATGCGGCCCGAGGCGTTGCGGTACCAGCTGGAGCAGAAGTTCCAGGGGGTGTCCTTCAGGCGGCGCTGCAGCCAGTCGTCCCAGGACTGTTCCGCCTCGGGGGTGGCGGCCAGGTAGCGGCCGGGGCGGCGGGACAAATAGGAGATGGCCTGGCGGATGTAGCGGGACTGGGACTCCAGCATGTAGATGATGGAGCCGGAACCGACATTGGTGTTGGGGCCGTACATGAGGAACAGGTTCGGGAAACCGGGGACCGACATGCCCAGGAAGGCGCGGGCGCCCTCGGGGGACCACTCGTCGGCCAGTTTGCGGCCGTGCAGGCCGTAGATGTGCATGGGGGCCAGGAACTCGGTGCCCTTGAAACCGGTGCCGTAGACGATCACGTCGACCGGGTGCTCGACGCCGTCCGCGGTGCGAATTCCGTTGGGCGTCACCGCCTCGATGGCGGTGGTCTCGACCGTCACATTGGGCTGCGACAGGGCGGGGAAATACTCGTTGGAGAACAGGCCGCGCTTGCAGCCCGCCGCGTAGTCGGGGGTCAGCTTGGTGCGCAGGGCCTCGTCCGGAACCTGCTTGGCGCGGTGCCGGTCGGCGATCGCGATCACCGGATGCTTGATCGCCGGAATGTCGGTGAGCGCCAACGCCATCACCTCGAAGAAGGTCCAGATGGCGAACCGCTCCGCCAGCCGCGCACCGGGCACGTACTCGAACAGGGCGTGATGCAGCCGGGTGTACTCGACATCGAACTTCGGCAGCACCCAGGCGGCCGAACGCTGGAACAGCGTCAGATGGTCGACCTTCGGCTGGATCGCCGGAATATATTGAATGGCACTGGCTCCCGTGCCGATACACGCCACCCGCTTACCGGTCAGATCCACCGAATGATCCCATTCGGCCGAATGGAACGCCGCGCCGGTGAAGGAATCGATGCCGGGCAGATTCGGCATGGCGGGCCGGGACAGCTGCCCGACCGCGGGAATCAGCACATCCGCCAGGTGGGTGACGCCGTCGGCGGTGCGGACCCGCCACATCGCGCTCGACTCGTCGAACTCGGCGTCCACCACCTCGGCCCCGAACTCGATCTTCGCGGGCAGGCCATGCTTCTCGGCGACCGTGCACATGTACGCGTGGATATCGGCCTGCTGCGAGAAGCGCCGCGGCCAATCCGATTTCGGCTCGAACGACCACGAGTACAGCGGCGACGGCACATCGCAGGCCGCGCCCGGATAGGTGTTCTCCCGCCAGACCCCGCCGAGGTCGGCGGCCTTCTCCAGAATGGTGAAGTTGGTCAGGCCGTGGCGCTGCAATTCCAGCGCCATACCCAGTCCGGCGAATCCGGCACCGATGATCAGAATGGACGGCTCCCGCTGCATGTCAGCAACGGTAGGGCGCATTACCGCTGGTCATGCAGACATCGCCGGTCAGTGAATCGGTATTTTCGGCCACTCCGGTTTGCGAGCCCGGATTCGGATGCCGATAGTTGCCGGAATGTCGTTCTCACTGCCCACTGTCCGGGTCAGTGAGCGCCGTCTGACCTGCGACGCTGTCCCCGACTGGACAGCCCGGTGTCACACTCCCTATATTCACGGAAGTCTTTGCTCCAATTTGCTTGTCCTGGTTAGTGATTGGCTATTCTGCGCCGCCGCAGGGGGCGTCGTCAGCGCGCCGTGTCGCTGATCAGGACCGCGGGGCCGGCTGGTCGTCGTGTTGGGCGGCGGCGGGTCGGCAACGGGCTGCGGACGGCGAGGGTGGGGTTCGTCGTCCGCAGCCCGAGACCTCGTCCCTCGACCCGGGACGACTTCCTCGCAGCTCACATCCGAATTCGGCTAGGCTCGCCGCAAGTGACTCAGTTCACGTCACTCGTAGGTACATGCAAGGAGCGGTTGGGAAATGTTGAGCACCATGCAGGACGAGCAGCTGTCACTCGCGACACTGCTGCGCTACGCCTCCACCTTCCAGGGCGACAGCTACGTCTCCACCTGGACCGGCGACGGCTTACGCACCCAGACCTATCGTGAGGTCGGCCAGGACGCGGCCCGACTCGCCAATGCCCTGCGTGACCTGGGCATCGGCGTCGGAGACCGGGTCGGCACCTTCATGTGGAACAACAACGAGCACATGGTCGCCTACATCGCGGTACCGGCGATGGGCGCGGTGCTGCACGCCCTGAACATCCGCCTGTTCCCCGAGCAGCTGGTCTTCGTGGCCAACCACGCCGAAGACCAGGTCGTGATCGTCGACGGCTCGCTGCTGCCGATGTTCGCCCAGTACCTGCCCAACCTGAAGACCGTCCGCCACGTGATCGTCGCCAATGGCGACGCGGCCGCGCTCCAGGCTCCCGAGGGCGTCACCGTGCACTCCTACCGCGAGCTGCTCGACGCCCAGTCCGACAGCTACGACTTCCCGGTCATCGACGAGCGCTCCGCCGCCGGCATGTGCTACACCTCCGGCACCACCGGCGACCCCAAGGGCGTCGTCTACTCGCACCGCTCCAACTGGCTGCACGCCATGCAGGTGATCTCGCCCAACGGCATGGGTTTCGACGCCGCCGACACCGTGCTCGCCATCGTGCCGCTGTTCCACGCCAACGCCTGGGGCATCCCGTACGCCGCCATGATGTCCGGCGCCAATGTGCTCATGCCCGACCGCTTCCTGCAGCCCGCCCCGCTGCTGGAGATGATGGCCGCCGCCAAGCCCACCTTCGCCGCCGCCGTCCCCACCATCTGGGGTGGCGTGCTGGCCGGGCTGCAGGCGCAGCCGCAGGACATCTCGCACCTGCGCACCTGCGTGGTCGGCGGCGCGGCCGTGCCGCCGTCGATGATGCAGGCCTTCCAGGAGCGGCACGGCGTCAAGCTGCTGCACGCCTGGGGCATGACCGAGACCTCCCCGCTGGGTTCGGTCGCGCACCCGCCCGCCGGCGCCGAGGGCGAGGAGGCCTGGAACTACCGCTACACCCAGGGCCGCTTCCCGGCCGGTGTGCAGGCCCGCCTGGTTGCCGACGACGGCTCGGTGCTGCCGAACGACGGAGAAGCGCTGGGCGAGTTGGAGGTTCGCGGTCAGTGGATCACCGGCGCGTACTACTCGCCGTCCGGCGCCGAGGTGGATCCCGACAAGTTCCACGACGGCTGGCTGCGCACCGGTGACGTCGGCAAGATCAGCCCCAACGGCTACCTCACCCTGGTCGACCGCTCCAAGGACGTCATCAAGTCCGGTGGTGAGTGGATCTCCTCGGTGGACCTGGAGAACGCGGTCATGGGCCACCCGGCCGTCGCCGAGGCCGCCGTCATCGGCATCCCGGACGAGAAGTGGGACGAGCGCCCGCTGGTCGCCATCGTGCTGGCCGACGGCTCCGCGGCCAAACCCGAAGAGCTGCGCGACTTCATCGCGCCGAAGTTCGCCAAGTGGCAGCTGCCCGAACACTGGGCCTTCATCGCGGAGGTGCCCAAGACCAGTGTCGGCAAGTTCGACAAGAAGCGGCTGCGCGCCCAGCACGCCGATGGCTCGCTGACGGTCGTCACACTGGCCTGATCGCTGCACCCGAGATACAGCTCGAGCCGCGTCCCCACGGGACGCGGCTCGAAATAGGTGCCTGACCGGCTCGAATTCCCCCATATACAGATCAGTCCCCGGTAGTCTCCACCGAATTCGGAGTATCAGTCGTCGCTGATTACTCTCCATCCGACTGGCTTGCCGGGGGCCTGGCCGGATTCCTCGAACATGCCACCCATGTCTTCCGACGTCTCGTTCGACACTATGGCTCGCCCTGGTGTTCCGGTGTGAACTCAAGTGTCTCGCCGTCGGGATCGCCAGTCAATAGCTTGTTGCTATCTATCCTTGACGGCGCTCAATCCGTAGAGCACCGGGACGATCGGATCCGCGGGCGGGAGCCGCCACCAGCCGGTCTCGGTCGGCACCATCTGCGGCCAGCGCGGCCACGGCAGGGTGTCGGTCTCGGTCAGGCCGGTGATGCGCAGGCCCGCGTCGAGCAGGGCGGTGACCACCTCGCCGAGACCGTGCCGCCATTCGTAGGCGGTGGTGTCGGAGGTGAGATCCGGGCCGTCGGTGTAGGTGTGCGCGCTGTCGCGGCGTTGCGCGCCGCGCCCGGCCAGATAGTCGTCGTGCAGGACGAGCTGACTCGGATCGATCTCCGGCGGCGGCGTGGGTCCCAGCGCGTGCAGCAGCGGATGGAATTCCACCAGATAGAACAGCCCGCCGGGCCGCAGCAGGTCGGCGACCACCTGGGCCCAGCGGGTCAGGTCCGGCAGGTAGCAGAGCGCGCCCTTGCCGGTGTAGACGACATCGAAACTCTTCTCGCCCAGCGCTTCTCGCGCGTCGTACACGTCGGCGCACACGTATTCGACGGCATCCCCGGCCAATTCGCGCGCGTGCCGGACCGACTCCGGCGAGAAGTCCAAGCCCACCGCGCGAGCGCCCCGGCGCGCGAATTCGATTGTCTCCGTGCCGAGATGGCATTGCAGATGGGCGACGTCCAGGCCGCCCACATCCCCCAGGGCATCCCATTCGAAGGGCGCGAACCAGTAGCTCGCATCGTGATCACGGTAGAAACGGCTGGCGGCGTGGATGCCGGCGCGGGCATCCCAGTTCCGCCGATTCGCCGACAACGGATCTGTCACGGTCGCCATGATAGGCAGTTCCGGTCGCGGCCCCGGGTCCGTACGGTTAGTTTGAGGGCAGATGCCCGCAATCCGCAGGGGTGGACGAGGAGGTCCGGGGTGCAATCGAAACAGGGTGGTCAGGCATGACATTCGGGCTGATCAAGTCGGTGGGGGAGCGGGCCTACCTGGAGGCCGAATCCGCGCGCCTGGCCATGGAAGCCGGGTTGGCGCGACTGGAATCCCCGGCCGTGCTGCTGGCCGCCGCCACCGCCATGCTGCGCTACGGCACCCTGGCCGCCGGGCTGCGGCTGTCCGCGGCGCGCTACGGCGGTCGCACCGCCGTCATCGACGAACTGGGCGAACTCACCTTCGCCGAACTCGAGGACCGCTCCAACCGGCTCGCCAACGCCTGGCGCGAACGCGGACTGAAACCGCGTGAGGGCGTGGCCGTGCTGGCCCGCAATCACCGCGGCCTGATCGACGCCATCTTCGCCGCCGCCAAGTGCGGGGCCCGGATCATCCTGCTCAACACCGATTTCGCGGCCCCGCAGATCCGCGACGTCGCCACCCGCGAGGGCACCGACCTGCTCGTCTACGACGACGAGTACGCCGAACTGCTCGGCGAGGTGCACCCCAAGCGCGGCAGCTACCGGGCCTGGACCGAGGAGCCTCGCGAGGACAGCCTCGAACACCTCATCGCCACCGGATCGCCCGCCGCGCCGCCCGCGCCCGGGGCCGAACCCAAGATCATCCTGCTCACCAGCGGCACCACCGGCACCCCTAAGGGCGCGCCCCGCGCGGAACCGAAATCGCTGCTGTCCCTGGGCGGTCTGCTGTCCAAGGTCCCGTTCCGGGTGAACGAGGTGACCGAATGCTGCGCCCCGATGTTCCACACGCTCGGCTTCGCCTGCGCCGTGCTGACGCTGGGCTTCGGCTCCACCCTGGTGATCCGCCGCCGCTTCGACCCGCAGGCCGCCATCGACTCCATGGCCCGGCACGGGGCCACCACGGTGATCGCGGTGCCGGTCATGTTGTCGCGCATGATGGATCTGGGTGGCCAGGCTCTCACCGGGCACGACCTGTCCGCGCTGCGCATCGTGTTCGTGGCCGGATCCCAGCTGGGCGCGCAACTGTGCCGGGAGGTGACGGCGGCGTTCGGACCGGTCGTCTACAACCTGTACGGGTCCACCGAGGTCGCCTACGCCACCATCGCCACCCCCGCCGATCTGGCCGAAGAGCCCGGCTGCGTGGGCAAACCGGTGCTGGGGGCGCGTGTGGAGATCCTCGACGAGCGCGGGCGGGCCGTGCCGAACGGCGCGACCGGACGCATCTTCGTCGGCAACAGCATCCAGTTCGAGGGCTACACCGGCGGCGGGAACAAGGAATTCGTGCGCGGGCTCATGTCCTCCGGGGACGTCGGCCACTTCGACGCCGCGGGACGGCTTTTCATCGACGGCCGCGACGACGACATGATCGTGTCCGGCGGCGAGAACGTCTTCCCGGCCGAGGTGGAGGAACTGCTCTACACGCATCCGGCGGTGCGGGAGGCGGCGGTCATCGGCGTCGCGGACGAGCAATTCGGTGCGCGGCTCAAGGCTTTCGTGGTCGTCCACGACGGCAGGTCCTTCACCGAACCCGAGGTCAAGGAGTTCGTGAAGGACAACCTGGCCCGGTACAAGGTGCCGCGCGAGGTGGTGTTCCTCGCCGAACTGCCGCGCAACCCCACCGGCAAGGTGCTCAAGCGCAAGCTCCAGGAGGTCTGAGCCGCAGGCGCATCCGGCGCCTGCCCTTCCGGCGGACCGCGCCGTATGCTGAGCATCGCAGTACGCGGTCGAGCTAGGGAGGGCACGTGCCGGGGGCAGGCAATCTCGGCCACTATCGGCTCGTCGAGCTGCTCGGTCGCGGCGGCATGGGGCAGGTGTGGCTGGCCGAGGACACCCGGCTGGAACGGGACGTGGCCCTCAAACTGCTCCCCGCGGAACTCGCCGCCGACGAGGACTACCGGCGGCGCTTCGAACGCGAGGCCCGGCTGGCCGCCCGACTACGCGGGCCGCACGTGGTGCCCATCCACGCCTTCGGAGAACTCGACGGCCGGCTCTACATCGATATGGAGCTGATCGACGGCTCCGATCTGGGCAAGACCCTGCGCGCCGACGGCGCGATGACGCCCGAGCGGGCCGTCGAACTCGTCTCGCAGGTCGCCGAGGCCCTCGACATCGCGCACAAGGCCGGGCTGGTGCACCGGGATGTGAAGCCCTCCAACGTGCTCACCCTGCCGAACGGCTTCGCCTATCTCATCGACTTCGGCATCGCCCGCGGCGTCGGCCAGGCCACCATCACGGGCACCGGTGTGGCCGTGGGGACCTGGGCCTACATGGCCCCCGAGCGCTACTCCGGCACCGAGGACCTGCGCTCGGACGTCTACTCGCTGGCCTGCCTGCTGTACGAAACCCTCACCGCCGCGAAACCTTTCGCCCACACCGACCCGGTCCAGCAGATGGCCGCCCACCTCACCACCGATCCGCCCCGCGCCGCCGACCGCAACCCCCGGGTCCCGGCCGCCCTCGACGCCGTCATCGCGCGCGGCATGGCCAAGGACCCCGCCCACCGTTTCCCCTCCGCGGGCGCGCTGGCCGCCGCCGCCCGCACCGCGCTGGAATCCACTCCGGCCCCGCGTCAAACCCCGCACCGCCGGGCCGAACCCACCGCGAAATGGGATGGCGCGAACGGCTTCCCGGGCCACACTCCCACCCCCGCATCCCGGTACGCGCCCTACACTCCGCCCCCGAGACCGGCGAACCTCGGGTCGAGCCCAGGCCAGGGTTCGGGACCCGGCTCAGCGCCAGGCCCTGACTCGACACCAGGCCCTGGGCCGCGCCCGGCATCCTATGGCCGCTCAGCGGCCGGACCGTCACCGCAGACCAGAACCCCTTCGGGCGCAACACCTCCGCCGAGTCGGATGAACGCCGGTGCGGCACCTCCGCCGAGCCGGATCGGCTCGGGTGCGACTCCGCCGCCCGGTCGAAGCGCTGCGGGCGGGGCACTTCCGCCGACCGGCATGGGCGTGGGTGGTGGCATCCCGCCCGGGATGAGCTCTGGTGCAACGCCACTGCCGGGTGCCATGGGTTCGGGCACTACGCCGCTGCCCGGCGTGATGGGTTCGGGCGCTGCGCCGCTGCCGGGCGGGGTCGCGGCGGGTGCGGCGGGGCAGCCGGGCCTGGGTCCGGTGGCTCAGCCGATGACCGGGGCGATGGGGTTCGCGTCGCCGTATACCGCCGGTTTCGGCGGTGCGGTGGCGAAGCCGTTGCGGCGGGAGGGAATTCGGCCGTGGCAGCCGGTGTGGTGGGCGGTGCTCGGAGTGGGCGTGCTGTTCTTCGGGATCATGAGCGTCGGCGTGCTGGCGGTGACGTTCTCCGAAGGGTTCGACGACTGGCTGGAGACGTTGATCGCGTATCTGATCTTCGTCGCGCCGTTCGCGGGATCGATCTGGGTGACGGTGCTGGAGGTGCGCCGGTTCCGGGCGCGGGGGTAGCGCGGAAACGGCGCGACCGGGTCGCGGTCGCGCCGAATCCGGATGGGGCGCTCAGCAGTTGCGCAGTTCCGGGCTCTGGTTGAGCAGCTGGGCCCGGGTGGAGATGAAGGTGGAGTAGGTGTCGCCGCCGACCGAGGCGAGCGGGAAGGCCGCGACCCGGTGGCAGTTCTGGAAGGCGAGTTTGATGCCGAAATGGCGTTCCAGGCCGCCGCGAATGGCGTCGGAGGCCATGGCCCGCAGCAGCTGACCGCGGGCCGTCTCGTCCGGCGGCGCGATGGTGTTGTCGGCGTATTCCGCCGTGCCGGAACGCAGATCGTCGGCTACCCGGCTGACGACCTCGTAGGCGTAGGGCAGCGAGGTGCGGACGCATTCGACGAACTCTGCGTCGCTGACTTCACCGCGTTCGGCGCGCTCGAGTAGTGCGGTGGGTACATCGAGTGACATAACGCTCTCCTCATGGGATGGCGGAAGGTGTCAGCCGATTGTAGATGGAATCCGTTGTCAATAAGTCTGGATTCGCGACGAAAGTGCCCGCTCCAGAGCCTTTTTCGCGTCCGCGGTCAGGGTTCGGACCAGCTCGCCCGCCGGTAGCTCCGGCGCCAGCGCATGCGCCTGACCTGCCCAGAGATTCACCGCGTCGGCATTGCCCTCGGCCCGTGCCGCCGCCCGCAAAGGCCCGGTGGCGTAATGGATCTCGGGGTAGGCGACCGGAGCGTCCTGATGCTCCACCAGGAATCGATTCCGCAGCCCGCGCGCCCGGCGGCCGGTGAAGGCGCGGGTCAGCATGGTCGGGGCGTCGGTGACGATCGCCGCGCGCACCACCGGCGCGGTTCCGGCCTCGGGGCAGCGCAGGAACGCGGTGCCCAGCTGTGCGGCGGCCGCGCCCGCCGAGAGCGCGGCGGCCACGCCCGCGCCGGTCGCGATGCCGCCCGCCGCCACGATCGGGGCGTCCACGGCGTCGCGCAGCAGTTGCAGCAGGGTCAGCAGGCCCAGGGGGTCGGTGAGGTCGTCGGCGGGATCGTCGACGAACACGCCGCGGTGCCCGCCCGCCTTGGCGCCCTGTGCGATCAGCACGTCCGCGCCCGCGGCCACCGCTTCGCGCGCCTCGGCGACGGTCGTGACCGTCACCCAGACCTCGGTCCCGGCCGCGTGCAGGCGCGCGATCTCGGCGGCGGACGGGCAGCCGAAGGTGGTCGACACCACGGGCACGGGGTCGGCGGTGAGCAGGTCGAGCTTGGCGTCCCAGTCGTCGCTGTCGTAGCGGGGCTCGCCGACGGGGAACTCGGCGGCCAGGCCGCCCACATATGTATCGAACCGATCGGTCGGGCTCGGCTCGGAGGGATAGAAGAGATTCACCCCGAACGCGCCGGCGGTGAGCGCCCGCGTCGCGGCGATCCGCGCTGCCAGCTCACTCGCGGGCAGATATCCGGCGGCAACGAAGCCCAGCCCGCCCGCGTCGGTCACGGCGGCGGCCAGTTCCGGGGTGGACGGCCCCCCGGCCATGGGTGCCAGGACGATCGGCGTACGCAACTCGTCGAGAACCATCTCACCATTGTGCCTTTTCGGTTACGGTTTGTGATCAAGGGTTCGAGTGCTCGAGCGGGCGTTATCGCACAGAAGGTTGCGAAATGGTCACAAGCGAGTACTGTTTCCATCACAGCGATGCCGAATCGTTACCGGACCCTCCGAACGCTAGGACTTGCAGTGCCGCATCACCGAACGACCGCGAACTCCGTATCAGTCATGGATTTGCTTGGTGATTCCGGTGCTGTCCGCACTGGCGTCACCTCGCGCAGGCGGCACCGGGCCGAGCCCGCCGCCGCCGACAAGGTCAAGACCGCCGCCAGTTTCGCGGTCGCGGCCGGTGCGCTCATCGGCACCGGATCGCAGCTGGTCCCCGCTCTCGCGCACGCCGCTCCGCTGCTCCCCACGCACGACGAGAAGGCCGCCACCATCGCGGAGGACATCGCCCCCGTCGCGGCGACCGCCGAGCTGAAGCAGGCCAAGGACGTGGCGGCCCCCATCGCCGAGCCCGCCCCCGCGGCCCCGGTCGCGGCCCCCGCGCCGAACCCGGCCCCCTTCGGCCTGCAGAACCTGCCGCCGGAGATCTCCGCCCCGCTGGCGCAGGCCGAACAGACTCTGAAGTCCCTTCAGCAGCAGCTCAACCCGGGTCCGGGCGTGGTGAAGCCGGTCGACGGCCAGCTCTCCTCCGGCTTCGGCATGCGCTGGGGCGCAATGCATTACGGCATCGACTTCGCCGACCCGATCGGTACCCCCATCCACTCGGTGATGGGCGGCACGGTCATCGATGCCGGCCCGGCCTCGGGCTTCGGCCTCTGGGTGCGCGTCAAGCAGGACGACGGCACCACCGCGGTCTATGGACACGTCAACGACATGTACGTCAATGTGGGCCAGCGGGTGAACACCGGCGATGTGATCGCCTCCGTGGGAAACCGCGGTAACTCCACCGGTCCCCACCTACACCTGGAGATCTGGGATGCCGCCGACAACAAGATGGATCCGCTGCCATGGCTAGCCAGCAAGGGCGTTCTCATGCAGCAGCAGTGGGGACCGGACCAGTAGATCGTTCACCGGCCCCCGCGATGACCGGGCGTTTTCCGGACCGGCGTCTGCCGGTGGGTGCGGTGACGACACTGGACGAACTCTTCGACCCTGCCTCCGTGCACGGCCGTTCCTACGCGGTGCTGGTTCAGCACCCGCGTTCGACGGTGCTCGAGGTCGCCGAGCGGCTGACCGTGCCGCCCCGCGTGGCCGAGACCGCGCTGGAGGCGCTGTGCCAGCTCGAGGCCGTGGTCCGGCTCACCGACGGCAAGGGCGTGGTGCGTTTCGACGCGCATGCCCCGGAAGCCTTGTCGGAGGCCGAGACTCGCCGCCGTAATCAGGACATGCTGCGCATGCAGTCGGCCGCCGCGCGCCTGGGGGAGACCTTCCGCTCGGTGCGCCGCACCACCGACGCCGACGGCGCGGTGGTGGCCGTCTACGAGCGCCGCCAGCTGCTGGCCGACTTCGAGGACCTGCAGCACACCGCGCACGCCACCGTGAAGGTGGTCGAACGCGGGCCGTTCCTCTCCGATGTGGAGACCGAGGAGCGGATGTTCGAGCTCAAGACCTCGCGCATCGCCGCCGGCATCGACTACCGGACCCTGTACCAGGAGACCATCTACCAGGATCCGGAACGGCTGCGCCACGTGCTGGCCACCAACGCCGTTGGCGCGCAGGCGCGTACGCTCGCCGACCCGCCGATGAAGCTGATCGTCGCCGACGATCGGCGCGCGGTGCTGGTGCTGCACACCGACGAGCGCCGCGGCGACCCCATGGGTGTCCGCGTCGGCCCGTCGCCGACCCTGGACCTGCTGGTCAAGACCTTCGACGCGCTGTGGCTGACCGCCACGCCGATCTCGGTGAACCCGTCCGAGGCGCTCGACGATCGGGACAAGGCCATCCTCACCCTGATGAGCATGGGCGCGACCGACGACACCATCGCGCGCCGGCTGGGCCTGTCGCGTCGAACCGTGGTGCGCCGCACCGCGAGTCTGCTCGAACGGCTGGGCGCCAGCACCCGTTTCCAGGCCGGAGTGCAGGCGACACGCCGCGGCTGGCTCTAGGGGTCTGTGGCGCAAGTCACCTGACAGCAACACTTCTCGCTGGTCAGCGATATTCATCATGCATGGCTGCTCGGGGCACTTCGCGAGCATCGATATGATTGTTTTCGTCCGCTGACCTTTTGACGTCCCGGGAACAGACGTCAGTTTTCGTGGGTCCGCCGAGTGTCTTCGGCTGCGGAAAAGACCAACCCGAGAGGTGATTGCACGCGTATGGATACTGCCCGCCGTACAGCACGCGGTACTCGTCGGCGTCGGTCCGGCAGCCCACTCTTCGGGCAGTTGCTCACCGCGTCGGTCGAATCCGCCGGTGACGCCATCGCCATCCGCTTCAACCCGACCGGGGATCCGGCCGCTCAACGCGAGATCAGCTACCGCGAGCTGGACGCGCGCTCCTCGCAGCTGGCCCGGGAACTGATCGCCCGCGGCGTCGGCCCCGGCGACATGGTCGCCATCGGGATCACCCGCTCGATCGAATCCGTGCTGGCGGTCTGGGCCATCGCCAAGACCGGCGCGGCCTACGTGCCGGTCGACCCCGCGTACCCGCCCGACCGCATCGAACACCTGCTCACCGACTCCGGCGCGGTGCTGGGCCTGACCACCCGGGAGTACCGCGCGGGCCTGGGCGACGCCGCCACCTGGATCGAACTCGACGATCCGGCGCAGCAGCAGCGCGTCACCGCGCACCCGGACCACCCGATCTCCTACGCCGACCGGGTGGGCACGCTCACCGAGCAGCACCCCGCGTACGTCATCTACACCTCCGGTTCCACAGGCAAGCCCAAGGGCGTGGTGGTCACCCACACCGGCCTGGCCGGGCTGGTTGCCGCCGAACGTGAGCACTACGCGGTCTCCGCGGATTCGCGGGTGCTGCACGTCTGTTCTCCCAGCTTCGACGTCTCGGTGCTGGAACTGCTGCTGACCTTCACCGCGGGTGCGACCCTCGTCATCGCGCCCGCCGGTGTCTTCGGCGGTGTGGAACTGTCCGACCTGCTGGACCGCGAGAGCGTCACCCACGTGTTCATCACGCCCGGCGCGCTGGAATCCGTGGACCCGGCCGGGCTCAGCGAGCTGACCACCGTCGTGGTGGCCGGTGACAAGTTCGGCCCGGAACTGGTGTCGCGCTGGGCGACCGATGAGCGCTCCTTCTTCAACGGCTACGGCCCCACCGAGGCGACCATTCTCGCCACCTCCAGCGCTCCGCTGCTGCCGGGCGAGCCCATCACCATCGGCGCCGCCATCGCGGGTGTCGGTGCGTACGTGCTGGATTCGCGGCTGCGGCCGGTGCCGGACGGCGTGGTCGGTGAGCTGTACCTGTCGGGACCCGCACTGGCGCAGGGATACAAGGGCCGCCCCGGTCTGACCGCCGAGCGTTTCGTGGTGAGCCCGTTCGGCGAGGCGGCCGGAAGCCCGGGTTCGCGGCTGTACCGCACCGGTGACCTGGTGCGCCGCAATCCGGCCGAATCCGAGCAGCCGGGCGTCATCGAATATCTGGGCCGCTCCGACTTCCAGGTCAAGATCCGCGGTCTGCGTATCGAATTGGGCGAGATCGACAATGCCCTGAGCGCGCACCCGGATGTGGATTTCGCCGCGACCCTGGGCCGGGCGCTGCCGTCGGGCGCGACCGCCCTGGTCTCGTACGTGCTGCCCCGCCCGGGCGTGACCGTGGACACCGCGGCGCTGGCCGCGCACGTCGGCGAGTCGCTGCCCGCGTACATGGTGCCCACGGCCATCGTGGTGCTGGCCGAGATCCCGCTGACCCCGGTCGGCAAGCTGGACCGGAATGCCCTGCCGGAGCCGGTGTTCGCGGCCCGCGAGTTCCGGGCTCCGTCGACCCGTGCCGAGGAAGTCATCGCGGACGTGTTCGCCGCCTTGCTGATTCCCGACAATCCGGACGCCCGGGTCGGTGCGGACGACGACTTCTTCGAACTCGGCGGCAACTCGCTGCTCGCCGCCCAGGCCGCCGCCCGCATCGGCACCGCCCTCGGCGTGCGGGTGCCGGTGCACGTGCTGTTCGACGGCTCCACCGTGGCCGAACTGGCCCGCCGCCTCGAGGGCGAGACGGCCCCGGCCGCCACCGGGCCCGCGCTCGGCTCGCTGCCCCGCCCGAACCGGGTGCCGCTGTCCTTCGCGCAGCAGCGTATGTGGTTCCTCAACCGCTTCGACCCGAACAGCGCGGTCGACAACATGCCCCTCGCGGTGCGGCTCACCGGCGCCCTCGACGTGGACGCCATGCGCGCCGCGGCCGCGGACCTGGTCGCCCGCCACGAGGTGCTGCGCACCATCTACCCCGAGGTCGACGGCGAGGGCTTCCAGCAGGTGCTGCCCGCCACCGACCCGCGGGCCCTGCCCGAACTGCCGGTCACCGAGATCGATGCCGCCGAGATCGCCGACCGGGTCGCCGAGGTGGTCGGCGCGGGCTTCGACGTCACCGCCGCGCCGCCGCTGCGCCTGCGCCTGCTGCGCCTCGCGCCCGACGAGCACGTGCTGGTCGCCGCGATCTATCACATCGCCGCCGACGGCGTCTCGATCGGCGTGCTGGCCCGGGACCTGGTCACCGCGTACGCGCAGCGCATGAACGGGGCCGCTCCGCAGTGGGCCCCGCTCCCCGTGCAGTACGCGGATTACGCGGTGTGGCAGCGGGAATCGCTGGGCAGCGAGGACGACCCGGACTCGCCGCTGGCCCGCCAGATCGCCTACTGGCGCGAGAACCTCGCCGACCTGCCCGACGAACTGGTGCTGCCCTGGGATCGGCCGCGGCCCGCCGTCGCCTCCTACCGCGGCGGCAACCACAACTTCCGGTTCGACGACGAGATCTACGCGGCCGCACGCCGATTCGCCGAGACCCACAACACCACGCTGTTCATGGTGGTGCACACCGCGCTCGCGGTGCTGCTGGCCCGGCTCTCCGGCACCCGCGACATCGCCATCGGCACCCCGGTGGCCGGGCGTGGCGAGGCCGAGCTCGACGACCTGATCGGCATGTTCGTCAACACGCTGGTGCTGCGCAGCGACATCGACCCCGCCGCCTCCTTCACCGAGCTGGTGGCGGCGGTGCGCGAGAACGACGTGCGCGCCTTCGGCCACGCCGACGTGCCGTTCGAGCGCCTGGTGGAACTGCTGGACCCGGCCCGCTCGCAGGCCCGCAACCCGCTGTTCCAGGTCATGCTGACCTTCCAGAACATGGCCCCCACCCGGCTGGAACTGCCCGGCCTCACGGTGGCGGGCGCGGACCTGGAGATCCCGTTCGCCAAGTTCGATCTGCAGCTCACCCTGCAGGAATCGCTCGACGAGCGAGGCCACGCCACCGGCATGGCCGCCGAGTTCTCCTACGCCATGGACCTTTTCGACGCCGCCACGGTCGCCGAACTGGCCGCCCGCTTCCAGCGGGTGCTGGCCGCGCTGACCGCCGACCCGGCCGCGCCGGTCGGCGATCTGGCGCTGTTCTCCGCCGGGGAACGACAGCGGGTGCTGACCGACTGGAACGCCACCGGCTTCGACGTGGCGGCCACGCTGCCCGAAGGCGCTGCGGCGACCCTGGTTTCGCGGTTCGACGCCCAGGCGGTGGCGACCCCGGACGCCGTCGCACTGGTCTTCGCGGACGAGACGCTGACCTACCGTGAGCTCGCGGAGCGCGCCAACCGCCTGGCGCGACTGCTGATCGCCGAAGGTGTCGGGCCGGAATCGCTGGTGGCCCTGGCCCTGCGCCGGTCGACCGAGCTGGTCGTGGCCATGTACGCGGTGCTGCAGGCCGGTGCGGCCTACGTGCCGCTGGATCCGGACCAGCCCGCCGACCGCATCGGCCACATCCTCGACACCGCGCGGCCGCGACTGCTGCTCATCGCGGAAGCGGACGAATTCGAGGCCGGGGCAAGGGATGTCGCCACCCTGTCGGTCGAACGGGCCGAGGCGTCCGCGCGCGCCCTGGGCGGCGCGCCGATCACCCAGGCCGAGCGCGTCCGACCGCTGCGCCCCGAGCACGCCGCCTACGTCATCTTCACCTCCGGCTCGACCGGCCGCCCCAAGGGCGTCGCCGTCGAGCACCGCGCCATCGTCAACCGCCTGGTGTGGATGCAGCACGAATACGCGCTGACCGCCGACGACGCGGTGCTGCAGAAGACTCCGGCCACCTTCGACGTGTCGGTGTGGGAGTTCTTCTGGCCCTTGCAGACCGGTGCGCGCCTGGTGGTCGCCAAGCCGGACGGCCACCGCGACCCGGTGTACCTGGCGCAGATCATCGCCGAACAGCGCATCACCACCGCGCATTTCGTGCCATCCATGTTGTCGGCCTTCGTGGCCACGCTGGACAACGACAGCGAACTGGCGCGCGCGGGCCGCGGTCTGCGGCAGGTGTTCGCCTCCGGTGAGGCGCTGCCCGCGCCGACCGCGCGACAGCTGCGCGAGCTGACCGGGGCCCGTCTGCACAACCTGTACGGCCCGACCGAAGCCGCCGTCGACGTCACCTATCACGAGGCCGTCGACGCCGACACGGTGTCGATGCCGATCGGGCGTCCGGTCTTCAATACCCGTGTCTACGTGCTGGATTCCCGCCTCAACCCGGTCCCGGCCGGGGTCGCGGGCGAACTGTACCTGGCGGGTGTGCAGCTGGCGCGCGGCTACGTCGAACGCCCGGACCTGACCGCGGACCGCTTCGTCGCCGACCCGTTCGGCGCCGGTGAACGCCTCTACCGCACCGGCGATCTGGTGAAGTGGACCGCCGAGGGCGAGCTGGAGTACCTGGGCCGCACCGACTTCCAGGTGAAGCTGCGCGGTCTGCGCATCGAACTGGGCGAGATCGAGGCCGCGCTGCTGGCGCAGCCGGGCGTCGCGCAGTCGGTGGTCGTGGTGCGCGCCGACGCGCACACCGGCGACCAGCTGGTCGGCTACGCCGTCGCCGCCGACACCACCCCCGAGGAGCTGAAAGCCGGTCTGGCCCGGTCGCTTCCGGCGTACATGGTGCCGAGCGCGATCGTCGTGCTCGACGAGTTCCCGCTCAACGCCTCCGGCAAGCTGGATCGCAAGGCGCTCCCGGCGCCGGTGTTCGAGGCCAAGAGCTTCCGCGCCCCGTCGACCCCGATCGAGGAGATCGTGGCCGGGGTGTTCGGCGAGCTGCTCGGCGCCGACCGGGTCGGCGCGGACGACGACTTCTTCGAGCTGGGCGGCAACTCGCTCATCGCGACCCGGGCGGTGGCGCGGATCAACGCCGCCCTCGACACCACCGTCGCGGTGCGCGAGATCTTCGAGACCGCAACGGTTTCCGGACTCGCGGCGCGCATCGTGCCGGGTGCGGGCGCCGGGGCGCGGCCGGCGCTGGTGGCGGGGGAGCGGCCCGCCCGCGTTCCGCTGTCGCTGGCGCAGCAGCGCATGTGGGTGCTCAACCAGCTCGACCCGGATTCCCCCGTCTACAACATCCCGATGGTCATCCGGCTCACCGGCGCGCTCGACGTGCCCGCCCTGCGCCACGCCGTCGAGGACGTGCTCACCCGCCACGAGGTGCTGCGTACCCGCTACCCGGAGACCACGCCGGGCGGGCCCGCCTTCCAGGAGATCCTCTCGGTCGCCGACGTGCTGCCGCACGGTCTCGAGGTGGAGCGGGCCGGCGATATCGGCGGCCGGATCGGCGCGCTGGTCGGCACGGGATTCGATGTGGCGCAGCGGGTTCCGGTGCGGGTACGGCTCATCACCGGCGACGACCCGGACGACTACCTGCTGGTCCTGGTCGCCCACCACATCGCCGCCGACGGCGCCTCCATGGCGCCGCTGGCCCGCGACCTGATGACCGCGTACCTGGCGCACGCCGCGGGCGAGGCCCCGGCCTGGCAGCCGCTCGCGGTGCAGTACGCGGACTACGCGGTGTGGCAGCGGGCCGCGCTCGGTCTCGAGGACGACGCCGATTCGGCGGCCGCCGCGCAGATCGCGTTCTGGCGCGACCAGCTGGCCGGACTGCCCGACCGTCCGATGCTGCCGCTGGACCGGCCGCGTCCGGCGGTAGCGTCCATGCGCGGCGCGCTGCTCGACTTCACGCTGTCGCCGCAGGTGCACACGGGCCTGAATCGCCTGGCGCGCCAGCACAACGCGTCACTGTTCATGGTGGTGCACGCGGCGGTGGCGGCCTGGCTGTCGCGGCTTTCGGGCAGCGCCGACGTGGTGCTCGGCACCGCCGTCGCGGGCCGCGGCGAACGCGCGCTCGACGATCTGGTCGGCATGTTCGTCAACACGCTGACGCTGCGGACCCGGGTGGATCCGGCCGCGTCGTTCGACGAGCTGGTCGAGCGAGCCCGCGAGACCGACCTGTCGGCGTTCGCGCACGCGGACATCCCGTTCGAACGGGTCTCCGAGCTCACCGCCCGCACCACCGCGAATCCGCTGCTCCAAGTAGTGCTTTCGCTGCAGAACACCGAGACCCCGGTGCTGGAACTGCCGGGCCTGACCGTGGCCGCCGTCGACACCGCCCTGGCCACCGCCAAATTCGATCTGCAGATCAGCGTCGAACCGCGCCCCGGCGTGGACGGCGCGACCGGTGAACTGGCCGTCATCCTCAACTACGACACCGATCTGTTCGAGGAATTCTCGATGGCGTCGTTCGGGCGGGCGCTGGAACGGACGCTCACCGCCGTCGCCGCCGACCCGCAGCTGGCAGTCGGCGACATCGAACTGCTCGACGCCGCGGAATCTGTTGCGGTGCAGGCGATGTCGCAGTCCGCGCCGGAACCGGCCGGGTTCGGCGTGCGCGGTGCGGCGCTGTCCCAGCTGCTCACCACCGCCGCCGAGGACGACCCGGACGGCCCCGCCCTGGTGTGGGGCGACGAGGCGCTCACCTACTCCGAACTCGACGCCCGCTCCTCGCGGCTGGCCCGGGTGCTGATCGCCCGCGGCAGCGGACCCGGCACCGGAGTGGTGCTGCGCCTGGACCGCGGCGTCGACCAGGTGGTCGCCATCTGGGCGGTGCTCAAGGCAGGCACCATGATGGTGCCGTTCGCCGCCGCCGAGACGCCCGGCCAGGACGTGAAGGTCGGCATCACCGTCGGCCGCGCGCCCGAGGGCGTGCGCGGCATCGACTGGGTGGTGCTCGACGATCCGGAGACCGCGGCCGAGGTCGCGGCCGAATCGGCGCGACCGGTCACCTACGCCAACCGGATTCGCGCGCTGCGCGGCGACGACCGGGCCCGCACGTCGGCGGACGGGACGCTCACCTACGACGAGCTGGCCGCCGCCGTGGACCGCGCCCGCGGCCTGGACCTCACCTTCGAATCGCGCACCTTCCATCACGGCGCCGCGGATTCCGCGCTGGCCATGATCGAAGCGGTCGCGGCCGGAGCGGTCGGGGCGTCGGTGGTGCTGGTGCCCGCCGAGCCCGGCGCGGAACTGTCGGACGTGCTCGCCGACGAGTGGGTCACTCACGTCTTCGCCGAGGCCGATCGCCTCGGCGAGCTGGATCCGGCCCCGCTCGAGGATCTTCGGGCCGTCGTGCTCGACGCCCCCACCGCGGCCGCCGAGCCGTGGGCGCAGACCGCCACCGTGGCGGTGCTACCGGCCGATGGGACGGTGCCGCCGGAGTAGCGGAGACGACGCTGCCGCGTTCGCGTCGCGGTAGCCCTCGTGCAGAGCGGTCCCCCCGGACCGCGTCGGCGCCGGCGGAATTCACCTCCCGTCGGCGCCGTTGGTAGCCATCACGAATGGCTATGGCGCAGATCACATCATGCAACGCCGTGTCGCTGCCATCGATAGTCCTTCCAGTTCGAGCGGTCGGACCAGCCGTGCGCGGATATGCTGTGCGCGTTCGCCCGGCCGGCAGGCACTGTCGGCTCGGGCTGGTCGAAGACCTTCGACGTGTGTGGATTGCTGTATCTGTGAGGTGAACAACTGTATGGAAACTGCCCGCAGAGCAGCTCGTGGTAGTCGACGACGCAGGTCCGGCAGCCCATTCTTCGGCCAATTGCTCACCGCCGCGGTCGAATCCTCCGCCACCGCCGTCGCCGTCAGTTTCAACCCCACCGGAGATCCGGCCGACCTGGTCGAGCTCACCTACCGCGAACTCGACGAGCGGTCCTCGCAGGTCGCCCGCGAACTGATCGCGCTGGGCGTGGGTCCCGGCGACGTGGTGGCCATGGCCATCGCGCGCTCGGTGGAATCGGTGCTCGCGGTGTGGGCCATCGTGAAGACCGGCGCGGCCTACCTGCCGGTGGACCCGACCTACCCGGCCGACCGGATCGAGCACATGCTCACCGACTCCGGCGCGAAATTCGGCGTCACCGTGGCCGCCCACCGCCGCGGTCTCGGAACCGCCGCCTACTGGGTCGAACTCGACGATCCCGCCCGCGCCGAACGCATCACCGCCCGGCCCTCGCACCCCATCTCCTACGCCGACCGCACCCGGGCGCTGACCGAACAGCACCTGGCCTACGTCATCTACACCTCCGGATCCACCGGCAAGCCCAAGGGCGTGGCCATCGACCACGCGGGCCTGGCCGTGCTGGCCGCCCGCCGGGAACACCGTGGCATCACCGAGGATTCGCGGCTCACCCACCTCATCACCCCCAGCTTCGACTTCTCCATCGTCGAACTGCTGTGGGCGTTCAGCGCGGGCGCGACCCTGGTGGTGGTGCCGCCGCACGTGTTCGGCGGCCCGGAACTGACCGAACTGCTACGCCGCGAACGCATCACCCACCTCTGCATCACCCCGGCCGTGCTGGAATCGCTGGATCCGGCGGTGCCGCAGGACCTGCAGGCCGTCATGTGCGGTGGCGAGCGGGTGCCGTCCGCGCTGGTCGACCGGTGGGTCACCCCCGACCGCGAGTTCTTCATCGAATACGGCCCGAGCGAGGTCACCGCCATCGCCACCGCCACCGACGCGCTACAGCCCGGCGGCGGCACCCACATCGGCTCGCTGCTCGCCGGCATCGGCGCGTATGTGCTGGACGCGGGGCTGCGGCCGGTGCCGCCCGGTGTGATCGGCGAACTGTATCTGGCGGGTCAGGCGCTCGCCATGGGCTACCTGAACCGGCCCGGACTGACCTCGGAACGCTTCGTCGCGAGCCCCTACGGCGAACCCGGGCAGCGGCTCTACCGCACCGGCGACCTGGTCCGCCGCCGCGAGGACGGGACCTTCGAACACCACGGCCGCACCGACTTCCAGGTCAAGATCCGCGGTCTGCGCATCGAACTCGGGGAGATCGACAGCGCGGTGACCGCGCATCCGGACGTCGACTTCGCCGTCACCCTCGGCACCACCCTGCCGACCGGCGCCGCCGCCCTCGTCACCTACGTGCTCCCCACCGCCGGCGCGACCGTGGACGTCGCCGCCCTGACGGCCTTCGCGGGAGAGTCGCTGCCCGCCTACATGGTTCCCGCGGCCATCGTCGCCCTCGACGAGATCCCGCTGACCCCGGTAGGCAAGGTCGACCGCGCCCGCCTGCCCGCACCGGTCTTCGCCGCCCGCGCCTTCAGGGCCCCGGCCACGCCCGCGGAACAGGCCGTCGCCGAGATCTTCTCGGGCCTGCTCACCCCGCCCGGCGCGGACCCGGTGCGGGTCGGCGCCGACGACGACTTCTTCGAACTCGGCGGCAATTCGCTGCTGGCCGCGCAGGCCGTGGCCCGCATCGGGAACGCGCTCGACACGCGGGTGCCGGTGCGGGTGCTCTTCGACGCCTCCACCGTGTCCGCGCTGGCCCGGCTGGTCGAGGACGAACTCACCACCGGGAACGTCGCGCCCGCACTGGTCGCCGGGCCGCGCCCGGACCGGGTCCCGCTGTCCTACGCGCAGCAGCGCATGTGGTTCCTCAATCGGTTCGATCCCGCCAGCGCGGTCGACAATGTCCCGCTCGCGGTCCGGCTGTCCGGCGCACTGGACCTGGACGCCATGCGCGCCGCGGCCCGGGACCTGGTGGAACGGCACGAAGTGCTGCGCACCATCTACCCGGAGGTCGACGGCGAGGGCTACCAGCAGGTGCTGCCCCTCACCGATTCCCGTGCGATCCCGGCACTTCCGATCGACGACATCGACCTCGCCGAGCTGACCCCACGGGTCATGGAACTCGGCGGCACCGGCTTCGACGTCACCGCCGAACCGCCCCTGCGACTATGCGTCCTGCGGCTGGGACCGGACGAGCACGTCCTGGTCTGCGTGGTCCACCACATCGCCGCCGACGGGTTCTCCATGGGACCGCTGGTGCGGGACCTGGTGACCGCCTACGTCTCCCGCGGCTCCGGCGACGCGCCGCGGTGGCAGCCGCTGCCGGTCCAGTACGCCGACTACACGCTCTGGCAGCGGGCCGCGCTCGGCAGCGAGGACGACGCGACCTCGGCCATCGCACGGCAGATCGCGTTCTGGCGCGACACCCTCGCCGAACTGCCCGACGAGCTGGTGCTGCCCGCGGACCGCCCGCGCCCGCCGGTCGCGTCCTACCGCGGCGGCACCTTCCGCTTCGAACTGGCCGACGACGTGTACGCGGGCGTGCGGCGACTGGCCCGCGCCCACAACGGCACCACCTTCATGGTCGTGCACGCGGCGCTCGCGGTGCTGCTGGCCCGGCTCTCCGGCACCCGCGACATCGCCGTGGGCACCCCGGTCGCGGGCCGCGGCGACGCCGAACTCGACGACCTCATCGGCATGTTCGTCAACACCCTGGTGCTGCGCACCGACGTCGATCCGGCGCTCGGGTTCACCGAACTCCTGGGCCGGGTCCGCGAATCCGACCTGCGCGCCTTCGGCAATGCCGACGTGCCCTTCGAACGACTGGTGGACCTGCTCGAACCGGCCCGCTCGCAGGCCCGCAACCCGCTGTTCCAGGTCATGCTGTCGTTCCAGAACCTGGCGCCCGCCGACCTGCGCCTGCCCGGCCTCACCGTCTCCGGCGCGGACCTCGAGGTGCCGTTCGCCAAATTCGACCTGCAACTGACCGTGCAGGAACGGGTCGACGAGCACGGCGACGGCACCGGCATGGCGGCCGAATTCTCCTACGCGCTCGACCTTTTCGACGAGGACACCGTCGCCTCCTTCGCACGCCGGTTCGCCCGCGTGCTCGAACTGGTCGGCGGCGACCCCGCCGGTCCGGTCGGCGATCTCGCCCTGCTGTCGGAGCAGGAACAGCGCCGGGTCCTCACCGACTGGAACGCCACCGATTGCGACGTGGTCGCGGCCGTGGGCCTGCCGCGTGGCAGCGCGCCGACCCTGGTCTCGATGTTCGAGGCGCAGGTCGCGAGTACCCCCGATGCCGTGGCGCTCGTGTTCGAGCACGAACGCCTCACCTACCGCGAACTCGCCCGGCGCGCCCGCCGTCTCGCCCGCGAACTGGTGGACGAGTACGGCGTCGGCCCGGAAACCCTGGTCGCCCTGGCCATCCGGCGCTCCACCGAACTCGTGGTGGCCATGTACGCCATCGTCGAGGCGGGCGCGGCCTACGTGCCGCTGGACCCCGAACAGCCGCACGACCGCATCGCCCACATTCTCGACACCGCCCGCCCGCGCCTGGTGCTCACCACCCGCGCCGACGGATTCGACGGCGGGGACGGCATTTCCACCGTGCTGGTGGAGGACGCCGAGGACCGGGCGCGGCACCGCTCGGCCGAACCGATCGGCGAGCTCGACCGGGTGCGACCCCTGCGGCCCGCGCATCCCGCCTACGTCATCTTCACCTCCGGTTCGACCGGGCGGCCCAAGGGCGTGGCGGTGAGCCACGCGGCGATCGTCAACCGCCTGGTCTGGATGCAGGCGGAATACCGGCTGACCTACACCGACGTGGTGCTGCAGAAGACCCCGGCGACCTTCGACGTGTCGGTGTGGGAGTTCTTCTGGCCGTTGCAGACCGGCGCGCGCCTGGTCGTCGCCCGGCCCGACGGGCACCGGGACCCGATGTACCTGGCCGAGGTGATCGCCGAACAAGGCGTCACCACGGCGCATTTCGTGCCGTCCATGCTCGCCATGTTCCTGTCCACCCTGGGCGAGGGCAGCTTCGCGGGGACCGCGCTGCGGCAGGTGTTCGCCTCCGGCGAGGCGCTGCCCGCGCCCACCGCGCAGCGGCTGCGGGAACTCACCGGCGCGCGGCTGCACAACCTGTACGGCCCGACCGAGGCCGCGGTCGACGTCACCTATCACGAGGTGACCGACGCCGACACGGTCTCGGTGCCGATCGGGCGGCCGGTCTTCAATACCCGCCTCTACGTGCTGGATTCGCGCTTGCGACCGGTGGCGCCCGGCGTCGCGGGCGAGCTGTACCTGGCCGGTGACCAGCTGGCCATCGGCTACGTGGCCCGCCCGGACCTGACCGCCGACCGCTTCGTGGCCGACCCCTTCGGCCACGGCGAGCGCATGTACCGCACCGGCGACCTGGTGAAGTGGACCGCCGAGGGCGAGGTCGAATACCTGGGCCGCACCGACTTCCAGGTGAAACTGCGCGGTCTGCGCATCGAACTGGGCGAGATCGAGGCCGCGCTGCTGGCGCAGCCGGGTGTCGCGCAGTCGGTCGTGGTGGTGCGGTCCGACGCCGTCACCGGCGACCAGCTGATCGGCTACGTGGTTCGCGAACCCGGCGTCGACGTCGATCCGACCGAGGTGAAAACTGCTGTTGCGCAGCAGCTTCCGGCCTACATGGTGCCGTCGGCGGTCGCCGTGATGGAAGCCTTCCCGCTCAACGCCTCCGGCAAACTGGACCGCCGCGCGCTGCCCGCCCCGCTCATCCAGCCCCGCCGATTCCGCGCGCCCTCGACCCCGATCGAGGAGATCGTGGCGGGCGTCTTCGCGGACCTGCTCGGTGTGGACGGGGTCGGCGCGGACGACGACTTCTTCGAACTCGGCGGCAACTCGCTCATCGCCACCCGGGCGGTCTCCCGCGTCAACGAGGCCCTCGAGGGCACCGTCACCGTGCGCGAACTCTTCGAGACCCCAACGGTTTCCGGCCTGGCCGCCCGGATCGTTCCGGGCGCGGCGGCGGGCACCCGGCCCGCGCTGGTGGCGGGGGAGCGGCCCGCCCGCGTTCCGCTGTCGCTGGCGCAGCAGCGCATGTGGGTGCTCAACCAGCTCGACCCGGAGTCGGCGGCCTACAACATCCCCATGGTCATCCGGCTCACCGGCGCGCTCGACGTCACGGCGCTGACCCTCGCCGCGGAGGACGTGCTGACCCGGCACGAGATCCTGCGCACCCGCTACCCGGAATCCGAACCCGGTGGCGCGCCGTACCAGGAGGTGCTCTCGCTCACCGAGGCGCTACCCGGTGGCCTCGAACTGCGGCGCACCGGTGATATCGGCGCGTGCGTGCACCAGCTGGTCGGCACCGGATTCGATGTGGCGCAGCAGGTTCCGGTGCGGCTGCGGCTGCTCGCCGGTGACGCGCCCGACGACTACCTGCTGATCCTGGTCGCCCACCACATCGCGGCCGACGGCGCGTCCTTCGCCCCGCTGGCCCGCGACCTGATGACCGCGTACCTGTCCCGCGCCGAGGGCGAGACCCCCGGCTGGGCCCCGCTGCCCGTGCAGTACGCCGACTTCGCGCTCTGGCAGCGCGCCATGATCGGCGTCGACACCGACGAGAACTCCGTCGCGGCAGCGCAATTGGCGTACTGGCGCGAACAGCTCGCGGACCTGCCGGCGCGGCCGCCGCTGGCGCTGGACCGGCCCCGCCCGGCCGCGCCGTCCATGCGCGGCGCGCTGGTCGACTACGTGGTGCCGGCCGAGATCCACGCCGAACTGAACCGGATCGCGCGCCGCCACAACGCGTCGCTGTTCATGGTCATGCACGCGGCCCTCGCCGTGCTGCTGGCCCGGCAGTCGGGCAGCTCGGACATCGTGGTCGGCACCGCGGTCGCGGGCCGCGGCGAACGGGTGCTCGACGGCCTGGTCGGCATGTTCGTCAACACCCTCACCCTGCGCACCGCCGTGGACCCCGCAGCCTCCTTCGACGACCTGGTCGCCGCGGCTCGCGAAACCGACCTGTCGGCCTTCGCGCACGCGGACCTGCCCTACGAGCGGGTGGTGGAGGCGGTCGCGCCCGGCGCGGGACCGCTACTACAAGTGGTGCTGGCCCTGCAGAACAACGAGGTCGCCGAACTCGAACTACCGGGGCTGACCGTCTCCGGCGTGGACGCCGACCTGACCGCCGCCAAGTTCGATCTCCAGATCGGTGTCGAGGCGCACCCGCCCGCCGCCGACGGGACCCCCGGCGATCTCGCCGTCGTGTTCTCCTACGCCACCGACCTTTTCGACGAATCGACCATCGAGGTGCTGGGCGCACGACTGCTGCGGGTGCTGGCCGCGGTGGCCGCCGACTCGCACATGCCGGTCGGCGATATCGATTTGCTGGACTCGGCCGAGCGTTCCCGCGTACAAGCCGCGCCCACCCCCGTGCCGGTGGTTACCACCACCGCCCACGGCGCCGCGCTGCCGCAGTCGCTGTCGGTCACGGTCGAGGACGATCCGGACGGCCCGGCCCTGGTCCACGGCGACGAATCCGTCACCTACCAGGACCTCGACGCCCGCTCCTCCCGGCTGGCCCGCGTCCTCATCGGGCGCGGCTGTGGCCCGGGCACGGGCGTGGGCCTGCGCCTGGACCGCGGCGTCGACCTGGCCGTGGCCACCTGGGCGGTGCTCAAGGCCGGTGCCGCCGCGGTACCGCTGGCCTCCCTCGACCGGCTGCCCCCGGCCGGACTGGATATGAAGGTCGGTCTCACCACCGGGACGCCCATGGCGGTCGCCGGCCTCGACTGGCTGGCCCTCGACGATCCGGGCGTGGCCGCCGAGATCGCCGCCGAATCCGCGCGGCCGGTCACCTACGCGCACCGCACCCGCGCCCTGCGCGGCGACGACACCGCCTTCGCCGCCCCCGGGCGGGCCTCCCTGGGCTACGACGCGGTGGCCGCCCTGGTGGACCGGATTCGCGGCGAATCGGAGCTGACCTTCGAATCCCGCACCTTCCGGACGGGCGCGGTGGACCATCCCTTCGCGCTGCTGGAGGTGATCGCCGCCGGCGGCGTCGGGGCGTCGATGGTGCTGGCCGAGCCGGGCGCCGACCTGACCGGGACGCTCGCCGACGAATGGGTCACCCACCTGTTCGCCGAACGCGACGGTGTCGGCCGGGTGGACCCCGCCGAGTTGGAGGATCTGCGGGCCCTGGTGGTGGACGCGCTCCCGGTCCCCGCGCAGTGGTCCGGTCACACCGTGATCGCCCTTCCCGGGGCGGGTGGGGTGTGATGACCACGGGTTGACCTCCCGGAGTGGCTCTCCCGCCCGCCGGGCTGAATACTCTGGGGAAGCCCCGCGTGAACCCGCCGTCTCCGAGGGCGGCGAACCACCCTGCCACCGGCAGGGCGGAGTAACGCGGCCTACGTGGATCCGATGAAGTTTGTCGGTGCACGCGGCGGTAGAGCAACACGGACAGGATGAGGACAAGCTGCATGATTCGGGTGGTCGGGGACCGGAAGAACGAGCTCGTGGCGGTGCAGGCATGACCCGCACGGCTCGCGTACGCCCGACCCGGACCCGCCGCGGACCGCATGTCCCGACCCTGCCGCAACTCATGGCCACCGCCGTGGAGGCCAACCCGGGCGGCGCCGCCGTCGTCCTGGCCGACGCCGACGCCGCTCTGGCCCGCCTCGGCTACGGCGAACTCGACGAACGCTCCAACCGGCTGGCCCGGCTGCTCATCGCGCGCGGCCTCGGCCCGGAGGATCTGGTCGCGGTCGGCATCCGTCGCTCGGTGGAGTCCGTGGTCGCGGTCTGGGCGGTCGCCAAGACCGGCGCCGGTTTCGTGCCCGTCGACCCCAGCTACCCGGCCGACCGCGTGCTGCACATGGTCACCGACTCCGGCGCGGTCCTCGGCCTGACCGTCGCCGACACCCGCTCCGCGCTGCCCGCCGCCGTGCCGTGGCTCGACATCGACACCGACGAGTTCCTGGCCGCCGCGAACACCTACTCCGCCGAACCCGTCACCAATGCCGACCGGGTGCGCCCCCTGCGCGCCGAGCACGCCGCCTACGCCATCTACACCTCGGGTTCCACCGGTCTGCCCAAGGGCGTCGTGGTCACCCACACCGGCCTGGCCGCGCTCACCGCCGAGATGCGGGAACGCTTCGGCATCGGCCCGGAGTCGCGGGTGCTGCACGTGGCCACCCCGTCGTTCGACGCCTCCATCATGGAACTGCTGATGGCCGTGGGCGCGGCCGCGACCCTGGTGGTCACCGTGCCCGACGTGTACGGCGGCCCGGAGCTGGGCGTGCTGATCGCCCGCGAGGGCGTCACACACGGCCTGATCACGCCGTCGGTGCTGGCCTCCCTGGATCCCGAGCAGCTGACGGGCATGGAGTCCATCGTCGGTGGCGGCGAGGCGGTGTCGCCGGAGCTGGTGCGTCGATGGTCGACGAGCCCGTCGGGCAACCGCCGGTTCTTCAATGCCTACGGGCCCACCGAGGCCACTATCGCCACCAATATCTCCGATCCGCTGGCGGCCGACCGCACGGTCACCATCGGTGCGGCGGTCCGCGGCGCGGCGGCGCACGTGCTGGACGAGCGGCTGCGGCCGGTCCCGGCGGGAGCGCCCGGTGAGCTGTACATCGCGGGCGCGTTGCTGGCCCGCGGCTATCACGCCCGCCCCGAACTGACCTCGTCGCGCTTCGTGGCGAATCCATTCGAGGCCAACGGCTCCCGGCTCTACCGCACCGGCGACCTGGTGCGCGCCAATGCCGCCGGGGAACTGGAGTACCTGGGCCGCAACGACTTCCAGGTCAAGATCCGCGGCCTGCGCATCGAACTCGGCGAGATCGACGCCGTGCTGGCGGGCGACGAGTCGGTCGACTTCGCGGTGACCATCGGCCACGAGGTGAACGGGCGCGCCACCGCGCTGGTCTCGTACGTGCATGCCGCCCCGGGCTATTCGATCGACACCCTGCAACTGTCCGAGCTGGCGGAACGGGCGCTGCCCGCGCACATGGTGCCCGCCGCCATCATGGAACTCGACGAGATCCCGCTGACCCCCGCCGGCAAGCTGGACCGCCGCGCGCTGCCGGAACCGCAGCTCGAGATCGGCGAGTACCGCGCGCCGGAGACCCCCGCGCAGCAGGCGGTGGCCGAGGTCATCGCCGAGGTGCTGCACCTGGACCGGGTCGGCCTCGACGACGACTTCTTCAGCCTCGGTGTGGATTCCATCACCGCCATCCAGATCGTGTCCCGGGCGCGCGCCCGCGGCCTGGGCTTCAAGCCGCGCGAGATGTTCGCCGCCCGCACCGTGGCCGCGCTGGCCGAGGTCGCGGTGCCGGTCGAGAACGCCACCGCCACCGAGGAACTCGCGACCGGCCCGCTGGTCGAGCTGGACGCGGCCGACGAGGCGCGGCTGCGCGAGCGGTACCCGAACCTGTCCGAGGTGTGGCCGCTGACGCCGCTGCAGTCCGGCATGCTGTTCCACGCCCGCCTGGCCGAATCCTCGGTCGACGCCTACATGGTGCAGTTCGCTCTCGACGTGGCCGGTGAGATCGACGTGGAGCGCGTGCACGCCGCCGCCCGCGCCATGCTGGAACGGCACGTCAACCTGCGGGCCGTCTTCGCCGAGGACAGCGCGGGCAATCCGCTGCAGGTCATCCTCGACGACGTCGAACTGCCCTGGCAGTACCTGGATCTCAGCGACCGCGAACCCGCCGAGGCGCTGGCCGAGACCGACCGGCTCATGGCCTTCGACGTGGCCCGCCACTTCGACATGGGCGCGGGCCCGCTGCTGCGCATCACGCTGTTCCGGACCGCCGCGGACCAAGCGCAGGGAGGTGGAGCGTACCGGGTCTGCGTCACCAGCCACCACATCCTCATCGACGGCTGGTCCATGCCGCTGCTGGTGCAGGACATGCTGCTGCTCTACGCGGCCGACGGCGACGCCTCCCGGATCCCCGCGGTGCGCCCGTACCGCGACTACCTGGCCTGGCTGGCCGCCCGCGACCACGGCGCGGCGCGCGAGGCCTGGCGCGAGACCCTGGCCGGATTCGACGATCCGACCCCGCTGGCCGCGGTCGACCCCTCCCGTGAGATCACCTCGGGCATCGGCGAAATCACCTTCACGCTGTCCGAGACCGACACCGCCACCCTGACCAAGGTGGCCCACAATGCCGGCGTCACGCTCAACACCGTCGTGCAGGCCGCGTGGGGTCTGCTCATCGGCCGCAGCACCGACCGCGACGACGTGGTCTTCGGCGCCACCGTCTCCGGCCGTCCGCCGCAGCTGGCGGGCATCGAGACCATGATCGGCCTGTTCCTCAACGCCATCCCGGTGCGGGTGCGGCTGAACGCGGGCGACACCCTCACGCAGGTGCTGCGGTCGCTGCAGGACGAGCAGGCCGCCCTGCTCGACCACCACTACGTCGGCCTGGGCGAGATCCAGGAGATCGCCGGCGTCGACGGGCTTTTCGACTCCATCGTGGTGTTCGCCTCGTTCCCGGTGGACGAGGAGTCGCTCGACGACGCCGCCGCGCCCATCGACGGCGCGGGCATCCTCGGCGCGTCCGCGACCAACGGCACCCACTACCCGCTCACCGTCATGGTGCAGCCGCGCGGCAAGGGTCTCGGCTTCGGCGTGAAGTACCTGCGCGACCTCTTCGACGAGGACGCCGCGCAGGCCATCGCCGACCGGCTCGCGGCGCTGCTCGGCCGCATCGCCGCCGATCCGCGGGCCCGCGTGGCCGAGATCGACGCGCTGCTCGACGGCGAACGCCGCGCGCTGGCGGAGGTCAACGCCACCGATGTGCCCGAGCTGCGGGACGATTCGACGCTGCTCACCCTGTTCGACGCCCAGGTGGCCCGGACCCCCGACGCCCCCGCCGTCGTCTTCGACCGCACCAGCCTCACCTACGCCGAGCTCGACGCCCGCTCCCGCCGCCTGGCGCAGGAGCTCACCCTGCGCGGCGTCGGCGCGGAATCCCGGGTGGCCGTGGCCATGCGGCGCAGCATCGACCTGGTCGTGGCCGTCTACGCGGTGCTGCGGTCCGGCGGCGCGTACGTGCCGGTCGACCCCGACCATCCGGCCGAGCGCAACGAGTACGTGCTGGCCGGATCCGCGCCGGTGTGCGTGCTCACCCGCGCCGCCGACGACTTCGAAACCACTTCCGGCGTCCCGCTGTTCTTCGTGGACGCGCTCGCGGGCGCGGACCAGTTCGTCGAGGTGGCCCCCGCGCCGGTGCGCCCGGACAATGCCGCCTACGTCATCTACACCTCCGGCTCCACCGGCCGCCCCAAGGGCGTGGTGATCACCCACCGGCAGATGGCCAACCAGTTCCGCTGGTCGCAGCGCACCTACCCGCACCGTCCCGGCGACGTGGTGCTGCACAAGACGCCGATCACCTTCGACATCTCCACCTGGGAGCTGTTCTGGCCCCTGCAGACCGGCGCGACCGTGGTGGTCGCCGAGCCGGACGGGCACCGCGACCCGGCCTACATCGCGCGGGTGATCGACGAATACGCGGTCACCTCCGTGCATTTCGTGCCGTCCATGCTCGACGCCTACCTCGACGGCGCGGCCCGGCGGCACCCCTCGCTGCGCTGGGTGTTCGCCGCCGGTGAGGCGCTGTCCGCCGAGAGCGCCGCGAAATTCGCGGCGGCGCTGCCGGATACGCGACTGGTGAACTGGTACGGCCCCGCCGAGGCCACCGTGGTCACCGCCCACCCGGCCGAGCACACCCACGGTGTCGCGGTGCCGATCGGCGGCCCCGTCGCCAACACCCGGGTCCTGGTGCTGGACCGGCAGCTGCGCCCCGTGCCGTTCGGCGCGGCCGGCGAACTGTATGTCGCCGGTGTGCAATTGGCGCGCGGCTACCTCGGCGCGCCCGCGCTGACCGCCGAACGCTTCGTCGCCCACGAGAACGGGCAGCGGCTCTACCGCACCGGTGACGTGGTCCGCTGGGTGCCGTCCGGCGCCGGCCACGCCCTGGAATACCTGGGCCGCAGCGACTTCCAGATCAAGCTGCGCGGCCAGCGCATCGAACTCGGCGAGATCGAGACCGTGCTGCTCGGCCACCCCGCCGTGCACCGCGCCGCCGTCTCCCTGGTGCGCGGCGAGACCGGCGACCGCCTGGTCGCCTACGTCGTCCTCGAGGACGATACGCAGGTCACCGACGCCGACCTGCTCGCCCACACCCGCGAATCCGTGCCCTCCTACATGGTGCCCTCGGCCGTGGTGCGCCTGGAGGCCATGCCGCTCAACGCCTCCGGCAAGCTCGACCGCAAGGCGCTGCCGGTGCCGCAGTTCCAGGCCCGCGAATACCGCGAGCCCGCCACGGCCGCCGAGCAGACGGTGGCCGAGATCTTCGCGACCGTGCTGCGCGCCGACCGCGTCGGCGCCGACGACGACTTCTTCGAACTCGGCGGCAACTCGCTCAACGCCACCCAGGTGGTGGCCCGCTTGGGCGCGGCCATCGGCGCCCGCGTCCCGGTCCGCGCCCTGTTCGAGCACCCGACCGTCGCCGAACTCGCGAATTCCCTGGACGCGCTGGCCGATTCGGCCGTCGCCGGGGCCGCCCCGCTGCGGCCCATGCCGCGCCCGGAGCTGATCCCGCTGTCCTACGCCCAGCAGCGCATGTGGTTCCTCAACCGGCTCGATCCGGAGGCGGCCACCTACAACCTGCCCACCGCGCTGCGCGTCGCCGGCCCGCTCGACGTGCCCGCGCTGCGCGACGCCGTGGCCGACCTGGTGGCCCGGCACGAGGTGCTGCGCACCTACTACCCCGAGCACGACGGCGTCGGCCACCAGCTGATCCTGGCCGTCGACGCGCCCGACGCCATGCCGTCGCTGCCGGTCGTGCAGGTCACCGAAGCCGAAGTGGCCCAGGTGGTCTCGGAGGCCGCGTTCTCGCCGTTCGACGTGACCGTCGCGCCGCCGCTGCGGCTGCGCCTGCTGCGCCTCAGCGACGACGACCACGTGCTGGTGTGCGTGGTCCACCACATCGCCGGTGACGGCTTCTCCGGCGGCCCGCTCACCCGCGACCTGATGACCGCCTACTTCGGCCGCATGCGGGGCCAGGATCCGGAGTGGTCGCCGCTGCCGGTGCAGTACGCGGACTTCGCGCTGTGGCAGCGCGAGAGCCTCGGCGACGAGCACGACCCCGCCTCGCCGCTGGCCCGCCAGTTCGACTTCTGGCGCGACACCCTGGCCGGACTGCCCGACCAGCTGGAACTGCCCACCGACCGGCCGCGCCCGGTGGTGGCCTCCGGTCGCGGCGCGGTGCACGTCTTCGACATCGATCCGCACGTGCACGCCGCCCTGAACCGGGTTGCGCAGCAGCACAACACGACCCTGTTCATGGTGCTGCACGCCGCCTTCGCGGTGCTGCTGGCACGCGTGTCGGGCACCCGCGACATCGCCATCGGCGCGCCCATCGCGGGCCGCGGCGAGGCCGCCCTGGACGAGCTCATCGGCATGTTCGTCAACACCCTGGTGCTGCGCACCGAGGTCGACCCCAACGCCGGTTTCGCGGAACTGCTGACCGCGGTCCGCCGCACCGACCTGGCTGCCTTCGAGCACGCCGACGCGCCGTTCGAACGCATCGTGGAACTGCTGGATCCGCCGCGCTCGCAGGCCCGGCACCCGCTGTTCCAGGTGTCGATGACGCTGCAGAACATGACCCCGGCGGTGTTCGAGCTGCCCGGCGTCACCGTCTCCGACGTCGACCTGACCGTGCCGGTCGCCAAGTTCGACCTGGACCTCACCCTGGTCGAGCGCACCTCCACCGACGGTGTGGCGCAGGGCATCTCGGCCGCCTTCACCTACGCCACCGACCTGTTCGACGCCGACACCATGGACCGCCTGGCCGAGCGCCTGCGCCGCACCCTGGTCGCCGCCGCCACCCACCCCGAACGCGCCGTCGGCGACTTCGACCTGCTGGCCGTGGACGAACGCCAGCGCGTGATGACGGACTGGAACGCCACCACCGTCGACCTCACGGCCGGGCAGCACGCCTGGAGCTCCACGCTGCTCTCGCAGTTCGAGACCCAGACCCTGCGCACCCCCGACGCGATCGCGATCGACAGTGGCGGCGAGCGGGTCACCTACGGCGAGTTCGCGGCCCGCGTGCACCGCTTGGCGCGACGCCTGATCGCCGAGGGCGTCGGCCCGGAAACGCTGGTGGCCCTGCACATCCGGCGGTCGCTGGACTTCGTCACCGCCGCCTACGCGGTGCTGGCGGCGGGCGGCGCGTACGTGCCGCTGGATCCGGACCAGCCCGCCGAGCGGGTCGCCCACGTGCTCGACACCGCCGACCCGGTGTGCGTGCTCACCACCTCGCGCGACAGCTTCGACGCCGGCGAGCGCCGCGTGCTCGAGGTCGACACCGCGATCCTGGCGGGTTACGCCGAATACCCGGTGACCGACGGGGAACGCCGGGCGCCACTGCGTCCCGAGCACACCGCGTACGTCATCTTCACCTCCGGATCCACCGGCCGCCCCAAGGGCGTCGCGGTGCCGCACGCGGCCGCCGTGAACCAGATCCGCTGGATCACCGGCGAATACGGGATCGGCCGCGACGACGTGGTGCTGTTCAAGACCCCGGCCACCTTCGACGTCTCGGTGTGGGAACTGTTCGCCCCCTTGGCCACCGGTGGCCGCATGATCGTCGCCACCCCCGACGGCCACCGCGACCCGCAGTACCTGGCCGACGTGATCGCCGCGCACAACGTCACCATCACCTCGTTCGTGCCGTCCATGCTGCGGATGTTCGCCGCCACCGCCGATCCGGAGCGGATCGGCTCGCTGCGCGCGCTGCTGGTGGCCGGTGAGGCCTTCACCTCCGACGCCGTGGACGCCTTCCGGGCGATCAGCCCGGCCGCCCTGCACAACCTGTACGGGCCCACCGAATTCACCGTGCACGCCACCGCCGCGCCCGTCCCCGCCGACGTGGCCGGGGCCGTGCCGATCGGCGGCCCGGTCTGGAACGCCCGCGCCTACGTACTCGACGCGCGCCTGCACCCGGTCGCCCCCGGCCTGGTGGGCGAGCTGTACCTGGCCGGCGCGCAGCTGGCGCGCGGCTACGTCGGCCGCCCCGACCTGAGCGCGGAACGCTTCGTGGCCAGCCCCTTCGGCCGCGGCGAACGCATGTACCGCACCGGCGACCTGGTGAAGTGGAACGCCGACGGCGACCTGGTCTACCTGGGCCGCAGCGACTTCCAGGTGAAGCTGCGCGGCCTGCGCATCGAACTCGGCGAGATCGAGGCCGCCCTCACCGCGCACCCGGCCGTGGACCAGGCCGTGGTGGTGCTGCACTCCTCCGAGCACACCGGCGACATGCTGGCCGCCTACGTGGTGCCCACCGCCGGCGGCGCCATCGATCAGGACGCGCTGCGTACCCACCTGGCCGCCCGGCTGCCGTCCTACATGGTGCCCGCCGCCACGGTGGTGCTGGACGCCATGCCGGTCAACGCCAACGGCAAACTGGACCGGAAGGCCCTGCCCGCACCGGAATTCGAGGCGCGCGAGTTCCGCGCCCCCGTCTCCACGGTCGAACTGGCCGTCGCGGCCGTCTTCGCCGAGACCCTCGGCCTGGACCGGCCCGTCGGCCTCGACGACGACTTCTTCGCCCTCGGCGGCAACTCGCTGGTCGCCACCCAGGTGGTGGCTCGCATCAACACCGCGCTCGAATCCGGGCTCGGCGTGCGCGACCTGTTCGAGGCCACCACCGTCGACGAACTGGCGCGACGCGTGCTGACCGGCAGCGGCGGCCGCCGCCGTCCGCCGCTGGTCGCGGGCCCGCGCCCGGAGCTGGTGCCGCTCTCGCTGGCTCAGCAGCGGATGTGGTTCCTCAACCAGTTCGACACCGCCGCAACCGCTTACAACCTGCCGATGGCCCTGCGCCTGGACGGCGAGCTGAACGTCGAGGCGCTGCGTCAGGCCGTCGCGGACCTGGTGGCCCGCCACGAGACCCTGCGCACCGTGTACCCGCAGAGCGGGGGAGCGGCCCACCAGGTGGTGCTGCCCGCCGAGCAGGCGGTGCCGGAACTCACCGCCGAGCCCGCCGCGGCCGCCGACCTGCCCGAGCTGATCGGCACACTGCTGGCCACCGGCTTCGACGTCACCCGCGAGATCCCGCTGCGCGTCCGCCTTTTCGAGGTGGAACCCGCCGTGCACGTGATCGTGCTGGTCGCCCACCACATCAGCGCCGACGGCTGGTCCATGGGCCCGCTGGCCCGCGACCTGATGACCGCCTACATCGCGCGCTCGGCCGGTGCCGCGCCCGCGTGGACCCCGCTCACCGTCCAGTACGCCGACTACAGCCTGTGGCAGCGCGCCGTCCTGGGCTCGGAAACCGATGAGCAGAGCCTGATCTCGGAGCAGGCCGCCTACTGGCGCACCGCGCTGGCCGGGCTGCCGGACGAGCTCAACCTGCCCGCCGACCACCCGCGCCCGCCGGTGTCCAGCTTCCGCGGCGGCCTGGTGCCCTTCCACATCGACGCCGAACTCCAGCAGGGTCTGGCGCGCATCGCCCGCGAGCAGAACGCCACCCTGTTCATGGTCGTGCACTCCGCGCTGGCCCTGTTCCTGGCGCGACTGTCCGGGACCGACGACATCGCCATCGGCACGCCCGTCGCGGGCCGCGGCGAGGCCGCCCTCGACGACGTCATCGGCATGTTCGTCAACACCCTGGTGCTGCGTTCGCACGTGGACGGCGGACTCCGCTTCCACGAACTGCTCGCCGCCACCAAGGAAGCCGACCTGCAGGCCTTCGCGCACGCGGACCTGCCGTTCGAGCGGCTCGTCGAGGTGCTCAACCCCGAGCGGTCCACCGCCCGCAACCCGCTGTTCCAGGTCATGCTGGCCTTCCAGAACACCCCCGACAGCGACTTCGAGCTGCCCGGACTGCGGATCAGCGCCCTGGACTCCGGCATCCAGACCTCCCAGTTCGACCTGTCGCTGACCGTCCGCGAGGGCGACGCGGACAGCGGCCTGCACGCCGTGTTCACCTACGCGCGCGACCTTTTCGAACAGCGCACCGTGGAAGTCTTCGCGGAGCGCTTCGTCCGGCTGCTCGAGGCCATCGTGGACCGGCCCGTCACCGCCATCGGCGACCTGCCGCTGCTCGACGCCGACGAGTACGAACTGCTCACCCACGTGCACGGCGACGAGGTGATGGCCACCGCGCTGCTGCCCGAGCTGCTCACCCGCGGCGTCGCCCTCGGTCGCGACCGTGTCGCCATCCGCTACCGCGGGCACTCCATCAGCTACGGCGAACTCGACGACTACTCCTCGCAGCTGGCCCGGGTCCTCATCCGGCACGGCGTCGGCCCGGAAAAGCTGGTCGCCGTGGCCTTCCCGCGCTCGTTCGAGATGGTCGCCGCGGTGCTCGCCATCGCCAAGGCCGGTGGCGCGCACGTGCCCGTCGACCCCGCCTATCCGGCGGACCGGGTGCGGCACATGGTCTCCGACTCCGGCGCCGTCATCGGCATCACCAGCAAGGCCTTCCAGCCCACGCTGCCCGGTGAGGTCGAATGGCTGTGCCTCGACGACGCCGCCACCGACCGCCGGGCCGCGGCCGAGTCCCCGGCGCCGGTGACCGACGCCGACCGGATCGCGCCCATCCGCATGGCCAACCCGGCCTACGTCATCTACACCTCGGGTTCCACCGGAATGCCCAAGGGCGTCACCGTGACCCACGCGGGCCTGGGCGGCCTGAGCGACTACGCGACCGGTCTCTACGACCTCGATCCCGAGCACCGGATGCTGCACATCTGCTCACCCAGCTTCGATCCCTCGGTGCTGGAGTGGATCTGCGCCTTCTCCACCGGCGCGGCCCTGGTGATCGTGCCCCGGGACATCCTCGGCGGACCCGAGCTCGCGGAACTCATGCGCCGCGAGAACGTCACCCACGCGATCATCACCCCCGCGGTGCTCGGCACCGTCGACCCGGCCGGGCAGTCGCAGATGGAAGTGGTGTCGGTCGGCGGCGACGTCACCCCGCCGGAACTGGTGGCCAAGTGGAAGACCGGAAATCGCGTCTACCACAACGCGTACGGGCCCACCGAGACCACCATCATCTCCACCTACGCGCAGCTGGAACCGGGCCGCCACATCACCATCGGCTCCCCGGTGCACGGCATGTCGGCGCTGGTGCTGGACTCCCGCCTGAACCCGGTGCCGCCGGGCGTCGCGGGCGAGCTGTACCTGTCCGGCGGCGCGCTCGCGCGCGGCTACCGCAACCGGGCCGCGCTCTCGGCGGAACGGTTCGTCGCGAACCCGTGGGGTGAACCCGGCTCGCGCATGTACCGCACCGGCGACGTGGTCCGCTGGTTCGCCGAACCCGAACTCCGGGACGGCAATCTGGCCGGGACCCAGGTCAGCTGGGAGCTCGACTACGTCGGGCGCTCCGACTTCCAGGTCAAGGTGCGCGGCTTCCGCATCGAACTCGGCGAGATCGACGCCGTGCTGGCCACCCACCCGGCGGTCGAGTACGCCGTCACCGTGGGCCGCAAGAACCACGCGGGCGTCACCGTCCTGGTGTCGTACGTGCTGGCCACGCCCGGCCACTCGCCCGACCCGGACCTGCTCACCGAGCACGCCGCGCGGACCCTGCCGCCGCACATGGTGCCCGCCGCCATCCTGGTCCTCGACGAACTGCCGCTCACCCCGGTCGGCAAGCTGGACCGCAAGGCCCTGCCGGAACCCGAACTGCGCCAAGGCGAATACCGCGCCCCGAGCAACCCGCTCGAGGAGACGGTGGCCGCCGCCTTCGCCGAGGCCATCGGCCTCGACCGGGTCGGCGTCGACGACGACTTCTTCGCCATCGGCGGCAACTCGCTGCTGGCCACCGGCATCGTCGCCAAACTGCGCGAGCTCACCGGCGCCGAGGTCCTGGTGTCCTGGTTCTTCACCGAGCCCACGGTGGCCGGGCTCAGCGCCCGCATCGCCGCGGCCCTCGAGGGCGAGCACGACTTCGACGCCGCGGCCGACTCGGCCCTCGGGGTGCTGCTGCCCATCCGGGCCACCGGCACCCGCGCGCCGCTGTTCTGCGCGCCGCCCATGGTCGGCATGGCCTGGCCCTACGCCGGACTGTCCCGGTTCCTGCCCGAGGACCAGCCGATCTACGGTCTGCAGTCCCCGGCCCTCACCGCGGACGACTATCGGCCCGAATCGCTGACCGAGGTCGCGCGGACCTACATCGAGGCCATGCGTGAGGTCCAGCCCGAGGGCCCGTACCGGCTGCTCGGCTACTCCCTCGGCGGCGTGCTCGCGCACGCCATCGCCACCGAACTGCGGGCCGCCGGCGACCGGGTCGACCTGCTGGCCGTGCTCGACGCCTACCCGGGCGCCGAATTCGACAGCTTCCGTGAGGATCTGCGCGCGCAGTTCGCGGAATTCGGCGTCGGCGAGGACGCGCTGCCCGCGGGCGACCTGCAGGACCTCAGCGACGAGGCGCTGCACGCCCTGCACGCCGCCATCCCCGCCGAACTGGCCGTGCTCACCGTGGACCGGCTGCGGCGCATGTACCGCGGCGCGGTCCGCACCGTGGAACTCGGTGCGCGCTACCGGCATTCGGTGCTCGACACCCGGATGGACCTGTTCTCCGCCGAATTCGGCCGCGAGGACGGCGAACCGCACAGCGTCGAGGACTGGCGGCCCTACGTCACCGGCCGCATCGCCGAACACGTTGTCCCGGTGCGGCATCAGCTCATGTGCACCCCGGAGGCGTTCGCGGTCATCGGCCCGCGCCTGGCCGAGCTCATCGAGCGTGCCGACCGTGGCGAAACGCCGGAAACCGGCGGACCCGCGGACAACTCGGCGACGGTGGACAAAGCTGAACCGGTGGAGAGCGCCGAACCGGCGAACAACGCCGACTCGATGAACAACGTCGACGACTGGGCCATCACCCAGGTGCTGCCGATCATCCGGCCCGAAGACCTCGCGCCGCCGGTCAAACTGCACGATCCCGCCGAACCCGCGCGCTCGGTGGGCTCCGAACCCGACCGCGCCTACGAGCCCGACGCGGCCTTCGAACCCGATGTCGCCTTCGAACCGGACGTCGCGTTCCGGCCGGAGCCGGAGACCGCCGCGCCTCGGTACGACGTGCCGGCGGCCTCGGAATCCGGGCCCGCCGCGTCCCGCGATGCGGCGGATCAGCGCGCGACCGAACCGGATTCGGCCGTCGACACCCCCGCCGCGCCGAGCACCGACCGCCCCGCGGTCCCGGTGTCCGCCACGTCCGGCCCCGCGCTCAGCGCGGTCGGCGAGGTGTCGCCGCTGCCCGCCGGAGCCATCGGCCTGCTCGAGGTGGAGCCGTCCGGCATCTGGGTCCGGGCCATCACCCTCGACATCGCCGCCGGCATCTCCGGCACCCGCGTGCGCCGTTCGGTCGCCGGACTCCTGGACCGGCACCCCGGGCTGTGGGCCCGCCTGCGCCGCGACGGCGACACCGTGGCGTTGGACATTCCGGCCGTGCAGCCGCGCGGCGCCGCCGTCGTGTGGCAGATCGACCCGAACGTCGAGGCCGTCGGTGACCCCATCGAGGCCGTGATCCACGCCGCCGCAGCCGAACTCGACCCGGAGCGCGGCTACAACATGCGCTTCGTCCTGCTCGAGAACGCCGCCGGAGGCGGCGATGCCGGGGACCGTCCCGCCGCCGTGCTGGTGGTGGTCGCCAATGGCCTGGTGGTGGACGACGCCTCGTGGCGCACCGTCATCGAGGACCTCACCGCCTCCTGGTCCGGCGGCCACGCCACCCCGCACAGCGCCGACGCGCACCCGCGCGGCGTCGCCCGGGCCCTGGCCGACCGCGCCGTGGACGACGCCACCGTCGACGAATTGGACTGGTGGCGTAAGGCGCTCGCGGGCGTGACCGAGGGCATCTCCCCGGACCTGGTGCTCGGCGAGGCCGACTCCGGCAGCCGCGGGCGGGTCTCGGTGGCCATCACCGGGGAGGGCGCCGCGGCCGTCGACTCCGTCGCCCGCCGCTACCACGCCAGCATCGACGAGGTGCTGCTCACCGCGCTGGCCGCGACCCTGCTCGACCCGGACTCCGAAACACTGCGCGACACACTGGGTTCGGTGGTGCGCCTGATCGCCGACGGCCGCGTCCCCGGCGACCGGGACGGGCTGCGCACGGTCGGCGCGTTCAGCACCAGCTACCCGTTCCCGCTCCGGCTCGAGGGCCTGGACCTGGCCGAGGTGCGCTCCGGTGGGCCCAGCGCGGGCTCGATCATCGAGCAGATCCGGGACTTCGCGCGCGAGGTGCCCTCGCACGGTGTCGGATTCGGGCTGCTGCGGTACCTGAACCCGGACACGGTCGCCGAGATCGCGGTGCTTCCGTTGGGCCGCATCGGCTTCCGATACCGGGACCTGCGGCCCGCCGAGGTCTACCCGGAGCCGGTGGCCGCCGACCTGTACCTGGACGTCACCGTCGACACCAGTCAGGACGGGCTCGTCGCCCGCTTCGACTTCGTCGGCGCGGTCTTGACCCTGGACCAGGTCAAGCAGCTGGTCGAGGGCTGGGTGCAGGCGCTGGCCGGGCTCGCCGAACACGGCCGTTAGCGGGCGACCGCACAGCCGCTGAGCTGGACGTGAACGGAGATCGATGGGCGACGCGCGGTGGGCCGATGGGCCCCGCCGCGCGACCCGCCCGTAACATTGCGGCTGTTGCGGCGATGGGATAAGCCGTATGGTCTGTCGGGGGTCGAGCCAACCGGAATACCGGACCGCGTGGTCTCAGACCAGCAAACGACACGAGATGAAGGTGCGAAACATTGATTCGTCGACATGTCCGGAACGGCCGGCGCGGGGCGCGAGCCGCCGCCCTCCTCGCCGCCACAGCGGTTCTCACCGGTCTGATGACCGGTGTCGGCGGCGGTTCCGCCTCCGCTGACCCGATCATCGACGGCAAGAAGCTGCTGGCCGACCCGGTCTCGGCGGACGGTTCGAAGATCACCAAGGCCGAGATGAAGGACGACCGGAACATCCGGCTCTACGTCTACTCCGCGGCCATGAGCGCCACCTACCCGGTCGATGTGCAGCGCCCCGCCGACACCTCGGTCCCGCGCCCGACCCTGTACCTGCTCAATGGCGCCGGCGGCGGTCAGGACGACGCCTCCTGGGTGAAGAAGACCAATATCGTCAACGGCTTCCTCGGCGACAAGAACGTCAACGTGGTCCAGCCCATCGGCGGCAAGTGGTCCTACTACCAGGACTGGAACAACGACGACCCGACCCTGGGCCGCAACAAGTGGACCACCTTCTTCAGCGAGGAACTGCCCCCGCTGATCGACGCCGCGCTCGGCACCAACGGCGTCAACGCCATCGCCGGCATCTCCACCTCGGGCACCACCGTGCTCACCCTGGCCGAGGCCAAGCCGGACCTGTACAAGTCCGTCGCCGCCTACTCCGGCTGCGCCCAGATGGCCGACCCGCAGGGCCAGGAGTTCATGCGCCTGACCGTCGAGACCTGGGGCGGCGGCAAGCTGGAGAACATGTACGGCCCGGCGAACTCGCCCGACTGGGCGGCCCACGACCCGGTCATCAACGCGGACAAGCTGCGCGGCATCAACCTCTACATTTCCTCCGGTAGCGGTCTGCCCGGCCAGTACGACACTCTGAACGGCCCCTACGCGCTGGCCGGCTCCTACGGCCTGGCCAACCAGATGATCATCGGTGGCGTCATCGAGGCGGGCACCAACTTCTGCAGCCACAACCTCGCGAACAAGCTGAACTCGCTGGGCATCCCGGCGACCTACAACTTCCGGCCGACCGGTACCCACTCGTGGGGCTACTGGAACGACGAGTTCATCGCGTCGTGGCCGCTGCTCGCCCAGGGTCTCGGCATCTAGAGACCCACGCGCACAACGTGATACGGCCCGGCACCGGAAGGTGCCGGGCCGTTCGCCGTTATGGCTGTGGTCACAGGGTGCACGGAAGGGCTAAACAAAAAGTTCGGGAACCCGTAAACTCATCTTGTGAGTACCAGCGTGGCCGATAAGAGCAGCACCCCGTTCCAGCGAGCGCGGTCGGCCAGTGTGCTGCTGGGCCCCGCCTTCGTCGCCGCGATCGCCTATGTCGATCCCGGCAATGTCGCCTCCAATATCAGCGCCGGCGCCCAATACGGCTACCTGCTCGTCTGGGTCGTGGTGATGGCCAACATCATGGCCGGGCTGGTGCAGTTCCTGTCCGCGAAACTCGGCCTGGTGACCGGCCGCTCCCTGCCGGAAGTGGTGCGCGCCAAGGCCGGTCGCTGGGTGCGGCTCAGCTACTGGGCCCAGGCCGAGACCGTCGCGGTGGCAACCGATCTCGCCGAGGTCGTCGGCGGCGCCATCGCGCTCAACCTGCTCTTCGGGCTACCGCTCATGGTCGGCGGCATCATCACCGGCTTCGTGTCGATGATCCTGCTGCTCATCCAGAACCATCGCGGGCAACGGCCCTTCGAACGCGTCATCACCGGACTGCTCGGCATCATCGCCATCGGATTCCTTGCCTCCGTGGTCATCTCACCGCCCTCCGCGTCCGGCACCGTCGGCGGCCTGGTGCCCCGCTTCGCCGACTCCGGCAGCGTGCTGCTGGCCGCCGCCATGATCGGCGCGACCGTCATGCCGCACGTGGTCTACCTGCACTCCGGCATGGCTCGCGACCGGCACGGGCACCCCGAGGTCGGCGCGGCCCGAAATCGTCTGCTGCGCATCACCCGCTACGACGTCGCCCTGGCCATGCTGCTCGCGGGCACCGTGAACCTGGCCATGCTGCTCATGGCCGCCAAGACCCTGCGCGGCCGCGACGGCGTCGACACCATCGAGGGCGCGCACGCCGCGGTGCAGGACGTACTCGGTCCCGTCGCGGGACTGCTCCTCGCGGTCGGATTGCTCGCCTCCGGGCTGGCGTCCACCTCGGTCGGGGCCTACGCGGGCGCGATGATCATGCAGGGCCTGCTGCACCGGCACGTTCCGCTGGTGGTGCGCCGCGTGATCACGCTGATCCCCGCCCTGGTGGTGCTCGCCATCGGCATCGATCCCACGCGGGCACTGATCATCTCGCAGGTGGTGCTGTCGTTCGGAATCCCGTTCGCGCTCATCCCGCTGGTCCGGTTTACCAGCGACCCGGAACTCATGGGGGAGAACGTCAATCACCGTGTCACCACCGGATTGGCCTGGCTGGTGGCCGCCATCATCACCACGCTCAACGTGGTGCTGATCTACCTGACGGCCACCGGAAAGGGCTGACGCCCGGCGCTATTCGGCGAAGACGGCCTTGCGCTTCTGGAGCATGGCCGCCGCGCCCTCGGCGAAATCGTCGGAGCCCAGCAGTTCGCACTGGCCGGACTTCTCGGCGTCCAGGGCGGCTTCCAGCGAGGTCAGCGCCGCCGCGTTGAGAGCGCGCTTGGTGAGCTCCAGCGCCCGGCGCGGGCCATGCGCCAGCTTGGCGATCACCGCCTCCACCTTGGCGTCCAGTTCCTCGTCGGAGTGCACGCCCGCGATCAGGCTGTGCTCCAGGGCCTTCCGGGCCGGGAGCCGCTCGCCCAGCAGCGCCATCTCGGCGGCCAGCGGACGTCCGGCCGCGGCCGCCACCAGCGCCGCCGCCCCGCCGTCGGGCATCAGGCCGATATTGATGAAGGCCAGCAGCAGGTAGGAGTCCTCGGCGGCGTAGGTGAGATCGGCGGCCAGCGCGAAGGCCACGCCCACCCCGGCGGCCGCGCCCTTGATCCGGGCGATGACCGGGATCGGCGCGTCCACGATGGCGCGGATCATCCGGTTGGCCACGTCCATGGTCATCTCGGGGGTGATGCCGCGGGCCTTCTCCTCCGGGGCGGAGGACAGGTCGGCGCCGGTGCAGAAGTCGCCGCCCTCACCGGTCAGCACGATGACCCGCACGGCCGGATCCGCGGAGGCCGCGAGCACGGCGTCGCCCAGGCCCTCCATGGTGTCGTAGCTGAGCGCGTTCTTGCGCTTGGGATTGGTGATGGTGATGCGCAGGACGCGCCCGTCCCTGATCGCGGTGTACCCCGGCGTGCTCGTGGTCATCGGGCGCTCCCCAGATATATATGCGGCCTGGCCGCAGGCTGTGTGTTCGGCTTTGCGAATTGTGGTTAACTTAGGAGCGTTCGTCCGGCACTGTCAACAGCCGGAGTCATCGAGAAGGAGAAACTGTATGGTCGCCGATCGCAGCGAGGCCGCCCTCGCTACCGGGCGACCGGCCGGTACTCCGGACGGGGAATCCGGCCCCCGCCGCCGCCCCAAGAACCGCAAGGCGCAAATCGTGCGAGTAGCGGCGCGAGCCTTCGCCGAACGCGGATACCACCCGGTCGGCGTCGACGAGATCGCGGCCGAGGTGGGCATTTCCGGCCCCGCCCTCTACCGCCACTTCCGCAACAAGTACGCGCTGCTGGTCGCCGCCGCCGAAATGGGCGCGCAGCAATTGCTCGACGCCGCCAAGGCCGCCGACAATCCCGGCCTGGAACCGGAACCGCGACTCACCGCGCTGATCCGCGGCGTCGCCGAGTACACCATCGACGTGCGCCGCGAGGGCGGCCTGTACCGGTGGGAACGCCGCTACCTGGAACGCGAGGACCGCGCCCGCATCCGGGTCATCTACACCGAACTGCACGACACCGTCGCCGCCGCCATCGCAGCGCTCTATCCCGACGCCGATCCGGCCGACACCCAGCTGCGGGCCGCCGCCCTGCTCAGCGCCATCGGATCCATCACCGCGCACCGCACCGCGCTGTCCACCACCCGGCTGGTCAACCTGCTCACCGAGATCTGCTGGGACATCCTGCGCGCCGACCTGCCGCCCGCGCCCGCCCCGGTCACCGGTGAGCCGCTGGTGCGCGGCCTGCCCGTCATCTCCAAGCGCGAGCAGCTGCTCACCGAGGCCATCCGCATCTTCGGACGGCAGGGCTACCACGAGGCCAGCATCGAGGAGATCGGCGCGGCCGCGGGCATCAACGCCTCCAGCGTCTACCGCTACTTCGCCAGCAAGTCGGACCTGCTCGCCGCCGCCTTCAACCGCACCGGCGAACGCGTCGCCATCGCCAACAACGAGGCTCTCGCCGAGGCCACCAGCCGCTCCGACGCCGCCGTGCGGATCGCGGACCGCTTCGCCCGCATGACCTTCGCCATGCCGGAGATCCTGCCGGTCTACTTCTCCGAATTCTCCAATCTGCCCGCCTCCGAACAGCATCGGCTGCGGTCGGTGCAGCGGCAGAACGTCCTGGAATGGGCGAACCTGCTCGACGGCGACCAGGTCGAGGCCCGCTTCCGGGTGCACGCCGCCATCGCCCAGGTCATCGACGTGGGCCGGCGCATCCGCTTCGACGGGCGGCCGGAGAACCTGGCCCGGGTGAGCGCGCTCATGCGCGCGGTGCTGCTGGGCGCGCCCGCCGCCGAATAGATCCGGCGAACAGGTCGGGCCCACCGCCGAATCGGCTTCGGCGGCAGGCCCTCCCGAATCCTCAGACCCGGTGCCGCATCCGGAACAGCGCCCGCGCCACCCGCAAACGGCGCGGATGCTTCTCGAACGTGCCCGAGGTGATCTGGTCCGGCGGGTGCTTCTCGGTGATCGTCTGCGGCCGCGTGAACTCCCGCAGCGTGCGCGGATCCCGGATCCGGCCGGGACCGTTCACGCCGTACACCGGGGCCGCGTTCACCGTGATCAGCTCACTGCGCAGCCGGGCCGCGAACTCCGGGACCGAGCGGACGTCGCGAGTGAACACCGAGACCGTGCGCGGCTTCCGATCCGCGTTCACGCGATCGGCGGCCTCGTCCATGGTGGCCACCCGATTCACCACCAGCACCGGGCCCACGGCCTCGCCGGTCACCGCGGCGCTGTTCTCCGGCACCTCGGTGAGCACGATCGGTTCGATGTAGGGCTCGCGAATCGATTCCAGACTCCCGACCACCAGCCGCGCGCCCCGGGTCACCGCGTCGCGCACCTGGCGGCGCACCACGTCGATCTGTGCGTCCACGATCATCGGCCCGTAGGAGGCGCGCCGGTCCGCCCCGGGCCGCAGCCGCCGGGCCTGATCGGCGACCAGCTCCAGGAACGGCTCGTACACCGAGTCGGCCACGTACACGCACTGCACCCCGGCCGGCTGCTGGCCCGAATTGGCCATGGCGCCGTACACCGCGGCGGCCGCGGCGCTGTCGAGTTTGGCGTCGACCTGGACCACCATCGACCCGCGCCCGCCCGGCTCGATGACCAGGGGCGTGGACGCCTCGGCGGCCAGCGCGGCCACCTCGCGCGCCCCCGCGCCCGACCCGGCGTAGGCGAGCTTGTCCAACGGCGCCCGGCACAGGGCGGCGGCGGTCCCGCTGTCACCGGTGACCACCTGCAGCACCGGCTGATTCGGAGCCAGGTGATTCCAGGTGTCGGCCAGCCACGCGCCCACGCCGGGCGTGAGTTCGCTGGGCTTGAACACCACCGCGTTGCCCGACGCCATCGCGCTGGCGATCGAATTCATCGGGGTGAGAACGGGATTGTGCCAGGGCCCCAGTACGCCGACCACACCCAGCGGCAGGTAGCCGATGGTGCCGGTCGGTTCGCGGCGCAGCGTGGCGCCCAGCCGGGTGGTGCGGCCCAGCGTCCGTTCGGCATGTCGCGCAACCCAATCCAGATGCTCGACGGCCAGGGTGACCTCGATGGCCGCGTCGATGCGCGGCTTGCCGGTCTCGCGGCTGATCAACTCCACCAGGTCGCGGGTGCCGCGGGCCAGGCTGCGTTTCCAATCCAGCAGCCACCGTTTGCGGGCGTCGAATCCCAGTGCCGCCCACCATTGTTCGGCGCTGCGGGCGGAGCGCACGGTGCGGGTCAGTTCGCCCGCCCCCATACCTGCGTATTCGCCCACGACTTCCCCGGTTCTGGGGTCGTAGGACGTGAGTACCTTGGATCTGCGCGCGCCGGCGCGTCCTGCTGCCGGCTGCGCCGACTCGGCCATGGTCAACCTCTCGTGGCCTGTGAATGTCTCTCCCCGCCAAGGCCAGACTATGGTTCGAGGCGCAGATGCGACAAGGTAGCGAAATCGCCGCATACCGCCCGGTCTGCGCCTGGATCAGCGGCTATTCGGCGAGCTCGGGGTTTGTGACCAAGGGCACAGTTTGAAATTCGCTGCTTCGGCAAAGAAACGGCCTGCCGGGCGGCACGCCGGTAACATCACGGCCGGCGGTGTGGATCATCCCGGCGGGCGGTAACTACCTCCGCCGCGCGATGTGGGGACCCGCCGCCCCGGGGCGACATCGTTCAGCCCGACCAGCCGATAGTGGAGAGTTGATGCCCAGTTTGGACAGACCGGAACCCGTAGCAGCCGACGATCCGGCCGTTTTCGTCGAAGACATTCGCAAGTCCTTCGGCGATGTGCACGCGCTGCAAGGGGTCAGCTTCACCGCCGCCCGCGGCCAGGTCCTCGGCATCCTCGGCCCCAACGGGGCGGGCAAGACCACCACGGTCAAGATCCTGTCCACCCTGCTGCGCCCGGACTCCGGCGTCGCCCGCATCGCCGGGCACGACGTCCGCACCGATCCGGCCGCCGTGCGCCGGTCCATCATGATGACCGGCCAGTACGCCGCCCTCGACGAGAACCTCTCGGGCCGCGAGAACCTCGAGCTCTTCGGCCGCCTCATGGGCCTGCCCCGCAAGGCCGCCCGGCAGCGCGCCGACAACCTGCTCGAGGAATTCGACCTCACCGGCGCCGGCCGCCGCGCGGTCCGGCACTACTCCGGCGGTATGCGCCGCCGCGTCGACATCGCCTGCGGCCTCGTGGTCCGGCCCGAGGTGGTGTTCCTCGACGAACCCACCACCGGCCTGGATCCCCGCTCGCGCCAGGGCGTCTGGGACCTCGTCACCGCGCTCAAGACCCAGGGCATCACCGTCCTGCTGACCACGCAGTACCTCGAAGAGGCCGACGTGCTCAGCGACAACATCATCGTCATCGACAAGGGCACGGTCATCGCCGAAGGCACCGCCGACGCCCTCAAGGAGAAGACCGGCGGCAGCTACTGCGAGGTCGTGCCACTCGACCCGACCCAGCTGACCAAGGTCGCCGACGCCCTCGGCGACCTGGTGCCCGCCGCGGTCCGCGCCGAACTCTCCGGCGACCGGCTGTCCATCCCCGCCCCCGAGGGCGCGGCCACCCTCTCCGAGGCGTTGCGCCGGCTCGACAGCGCGGCCGTCAAGCTCGCCGACATCGGCCTGCGCCGCCCCTCGCTCGACGACGTCTTCCTCACCCTCACCGGACACTCCGGCACCAAGGAGACCGTCGGCGCGGAAGGCGCCGCGTGACCGCGCCCGCGGCGAACGCCGCCGATCTCTTCGCCGGGGTGCCCCCGGCCCGGCCCAACAGCTTCGCGCAGTGGCGGGCCCTGACCGGGCGCGTGGTCTGGGTGATGTTCACCAAGGGCGAGATGCTCATCGCGGTCATCGTGCCGCTGGTCTTCACCCTCGGCTTCTACCTGCCGCTGCGCTACGTGATGAAGTTCCAGGGCATCGACTACGCCCAGTTCGTCATGCCGATCATCGTGCTGCAGACCATGTCCTTCACCATGATGTCCAACGCGCAGCTGGCCGCGTTCGAAGCCATGACCGGACTCAACACCCGCATGCAGACCATGCCCATCGGCAAGATGGTGCCGCTGGTGTCGCGACTGTCCGCGGGCTTCGTGCGCTCGGTGGTCTCGCTGATCGCGGCGCTGGCCTGGGGACACCTCATCGGATTCCACTTCGTCGCCGGCTGGGGTCAGGCCGCGCTGTTCTGCGGGTTCTCCCTCGCCGTCGGCACCATCCTGGCCATCGGCGCCGACGGGCTCGGGTCGCTGACCAAGAGCCCCGAATCCCTGAGCCAGGCCCTGACCCTGCCGACCCTCATCTTCGGCATGCTGTCCTGCGGCTTCGTGCCGGAGAACGGATTCCCCGTGTGGGTGCGGCCGTTCGTGCGCAACCAGCCGATCTCGCAGTTCTCCTTCGCACTGCGCGACATGGCTCAGCACGGGGTGACCTGGAATGTGTTGTGGGTGCCGCTGGTGTGGCTGGGCGGCCTGCTGGTCGTCTTCCTGCCGCTGGCGGTCTGGGCGAGCGTGAGGCGGTCATGAGCACGGCGACCACGGCCGAGACGGCCGTCGAGGAATCCGGGAATCCGGTGACCCAATCCGATTCGTGGGCGGGGCATCAGCCGCTGCCCGTGGTGAAACCCCGCTCGGAGCGCGCGCTCTCGGTGTGGGCGCAGCAGAGCGTGATCCAGTGCAAGCGCATGCTCATCGGCTGGATGCGCGACCCCGCCACCACCATTCAGACCCTGGTCTACCCGGCCGCCACGCTGCTCATGTTCCGGATCGTGCTCGGTGACTCGATCACCATGGCCACCGGCATGCCCAGCATCTACGGCACCGTGCCGATGGTCATGCTGGTCGCGGCCATGTCCGGATCGGTGGTGAGCGCGCTCGGCTTCAAGGTGGAGAAGGCGACCGGTCTGCTCGGGCGGTTCTACACCATGCCCATCCACCGCGCCGCCGGGCTCACCGGACGACTGATGGCCGAGGCCATCCGCGTGGTGATCACCTCGCTGTTCGTGCTCGCGGTGGGCGTCGCGCTCGGCTTCCGGTTCTGGTACGGACCCGCGGCTTCGATTGCCATGCTGGCGATTCCGGTGCTGTTCGCGCTCGGATTCGCGGTGCTGGTGACGGCGCTGGCCACGCTGACCGAAGGCGTCATGCTGGTGTCGCTGGTGGGCATCATCAACACGCTGCTGATGTTCTTCAACTCCGGGTTCGTGCCGGTCTTCGCCTACCCGGTGTGGTTGCAGAAGACGGTCGAGAACCAGCCGATGAGTACGGCCATCGACGCCATGCGCGGTCTGTCCTACGACGGGCCCATCGCGACCCCGCTGTGGAAGACCGCCGCCTGGGCGATCGGCATGATCGTCGTGTTCGCCTACCCCGCCATCCGCGGGTACCGGCGCGCGGCCGAGACCGGAGCCTAGACACGACGGGAACCGGTCGGGCGGACACGCCCGACCGGTTCCCCCGGGTATGACCCTCGGGTTTCGAGTGGCGTGCGTCACGTTAAGGTGGCCCCCATGTCATACCTGGTGACCGGGGCAACTGGGTTCATCGGTCGGTTTCTCGTACCCGAACTCCTGAAGCGCGACGCGGACGTTCACGTCCTGGTGCGGCCGGGCGAGGACTCGGTTCTGCGCTACAACCGCTGCCTACGCGACTGGGGCGACCGCGACCGGGTTCACCCGGTCCGCGGCGACCTCGCCGCGCCCGGACTCGGCGTCGACGCGAGCTGGATTGCCGCGCACCGCGGTTCGATCGACCACGTCTTCCACCTGGCCGCCGGGTTCGACGCCACCGGCGCGGGCGGCGGCGCCCTCCGGGTGGCCGAACTCGCCGGCGCGCTGGACGCGGGACGGCTGCACCATGTTTCGACCATGCGCGTGGCCGGGGCCTGGGAGGGCGTGTTCACCGAGGACATGACCGACGTCGGCCAGCTGCTGCCCACCCCCCACCAGCGCGCCATGCTGCGCGCCGAACAGGAGGTGCGCGACCAGACCGCGGTGCCCTGGCGGATCTACCGCCCGGCCATCGTGATCGGCCACTCGCGCACCGGCGAGATCGACCGCATCGACGGCCCCTACTACTTCTTCCGGCTGCTGCGCATGGCCGCGCAACTGCCGCGCATCCTGCCCGTGGTGGCGCCCCAGCTCGGTGAAACCAATATGGTGCCGGTCGATTTCGTGGCCCGCGCGCTCGACCACATCGCGCACCGAAACGGCGACGGGCCGGACACCTACCACCTGGTGGACCCGCGCGAGCAGAGCGTCGCCGAGGCGTTCAACCTCTTCGCCGACGAGGCCGGCGCCCCGCACCTGATCGAGGTGATGCCCAAGCAGACCCTCGACGTCACGCTGCGGGTGCCCGGCATGGGGTGGGCGCTGCGTCAGATCGGCATCCCGATGGAGGTCATCGAGGACTGCGAGTTCGCCTGCCGCTTCGACTCCCACAATGCCGCGGCCGCCCTCGCCGGGACCGATATCAAGGTCCCGCCGCTGGCCGCCTACGCCGGGGTGGTGTGGAAGTACTGGATCGAGAACTGGGTCTGAGGCGCGAGCCCGCGTCCGGGCTGCCGCGGCCTCAGGGCGTGTTGTCCCCGGGTAGCAGGCTGTCCGGGGGCAGCAGCAGATCATCCAGTGCGCGGGCCCGCCCGTAATCCCAACCGACCCAGCGGTTTCGATTGGTCCAGCCGACCAGGTCGTATCGCCAGGTGAACGGCCAGGTGGTCGCGACCGTCATGAACAGCGCCGACCCCAGCGCCGAGTAGTCGTCGTGCGCCGACAGCAGGGCGCGCTGCTGCCGCGGCGGCCGGGTGAAGAACGCCTCGAACATGGCGATGGACTGCGCGGTGGTGAGCCGCCCCAGCCCGTACACGCCGCGCATGCGCATCCAATAGACCAGCCGCGCCTGCCACGGCCACAGCGCCTCGATCGGATCGTCGCCGCGCTGCACCGCGTCCAGCGCGGTGTCGACCAGCGCCAGCGAATCCGCCACGCAGTACCCGGTGATCGGATGCATCATGCCGCCGCGCGAACCGAACGGAATCACCGCGCCGCGACCGGCTTTCGGCGGCAGCTCGTCGAGCGGATAGTGGGCGGCCTCGGTCGGCTCGTCGCCGCGCAGCCGAATCCCGTGCGCCGCCAGCCGATTCAGGGTGCGCCGCCGCAACTCGTGCTGCGGCATGCCGCCGCGCAGGCCCAGGCTGGTCTCCTCGAAGATGACCGTGCCGTCGCCGAGCGGCACCGAGTACAGGAACGACGGCGGCTCGTCCGGTCCCGCGCCGTTCTCGTCGCGCCAGTCCAGCAGCAGCCCTTCACCGGCGGTGACCATGGGCGCGGCGATGTCCTCGTCCACGAAGATGCCGTGCGCGCTCGCCGTGCGGCGCGCGCCCGGCGTGGCCTGCCCGCGGGTGTCGAAGACGGTGGCCGCGCGCACCTCGGTGCCGTCGGCCAGCTCCACCCGGTGCGCCTCGACGACGCGGGCGCGACCGGTGATCACGGTGGCGTCGTCGAGCGGGAGCGCGTCGAACAGGCCCTGCTTGGACAGCACGCAGTAGGGCCGCGGAATCCGATGCTCGGTGGTGGTCCACACCGCGGGCGCCTCGATCCGGCTGGCGATGGCGCTGTGCGAAAGCCACTGCGGCAGTTCGTCCACCCAGCAGGAGAAGGTCGGGGCCCACAGCCGCGTCGGCCGCGGATCCACCGCGACCACCCGCAGGCCCGCCACCATGGCGCGGTGCGCCAATGCCCGCCCGGTGGGACCGAGCCCCACCACACACACGTCGGCGGCCCTGCCGACCTCCCGGCCACTCATACCCGCATTCAAACAGCCGGGACCCCGTGCCCGCCAGGTCGGTCCCGACTTCGCACCCCTATTACTTGGGCGTCACCCAGGTGGTGATGTCGGCGTGCACGACCTCGAGCCCGGACCGGTCGTAGATCGACACCGGCACCACGAGTTCGCGCCCCTCGGTGATCTGCGCGAAGTCCGGCACCTCGTCCAGTTTCGCGACCGCCCGCAGGCCGGAGTTGGCCTTGGCCAGGTACTGCACGTTCATGGCCTTGGGAATCCAGCGGTGGGTGTCGGGCACGGTGGCCTCGGACAGCATCCCCATCGCCACCTCGGCCAGGTTGCACGCCGCGATGGCGTGGAAGGTCCCCAGGTGATTGTGGATGCCGAACCACTTGGGCGCGGTCACCTCGCACAGTCCCGGTTCCAGCCGCACCACGCTCGGCAGCACGGTGCCGAAGTACGGCACCCGGGCCACCATGCCGAGCGAGAACAGCGTGTGCCCGATCCGGTTGTCCGGAAGCTTCTTCCACCCGCGATACGTAGCGGTCTCTTTACCCATGGCCCGTATCTTACTCAAAAGTAAGTTCCACGGAAGTGCCGTGTTGTATAGGTCATCGGATCGGTCGACGGATTGCCTCGTCGCGCGAAACCAACCGGTTGCCAGTTATCTGGGAAGGCTGCGCCGCGGGCGCGGCTGGGAGCCGGTGCCGCTCGGCCCGGCTATCGGGGACAAATAGGAGCTCTCGACATCATGCGTATTCGCACCGCGGTGGCCACCGTCGGCATCGCACTCGTGGGGGCGGCCGCCGCCACCGCATCCGCCGGCTCGGCCGCCGCCTTCACGCCGTACTCCAACCCGGGTGAGGGCATCTTCCTCGGCGTGGACCTGACCCACGACGAGACCGTGGCCCTGTCCAACAGCTGGATCCCGGCGGCCATCACCCAGATCAACGGCGGTCACAATATGATCGCCCCCGATCCGACCTACTCCGATCTGGTGGTCGACGGCCGCCCGCACGGGAGCATGACCCAGGTCGTCGGCGAGGCCGCCGACGTTCCGGGCGGACAGGTCGGGCTGTACCTGGTGGATCCCGCCCGGTTCCGCGGCGGCAACTTCCTGCTGATCCAGGATCTCGGCGGCTGGGACTATTACCTGCGCCACATGCACGACAACTGAGGGTGAAATGGCCGGTGCGCGAACCGAATTCCGCACCGGCCGGCGCGCGGCCCGAGCCGGGGGGCTCGACCGGGTGTGACCAGGGCCATTGGCCCGGGGGTGGGGGAGGGGGCGATTTGAAGTGGGGCGGGGCCTCGAGGCATACTGTTCGGGTTGCCCACACCGGGTTGCGTCTTTTCCGTTGGATCGGCGCTGGTGGTGGGTGAGAAAGACCCAATTTTGCACCCCGCTGATTTGCGGCGTGGGTGCGTCCGGAACACTGTTCCGAGGCTTGTAAGGATTTTGGTCCGGGGCCGAGGAATGAGCGGCGGAGCGACACGCCCGACCGCGTGGACCGGATGAACCATGACAGATGAACAGCGGCGATGGATCGGGCCTCGGGCCTCGGTCGTGTGGTGGCTGATGCGTCTTCGTGTGTTCGGCAGTGCAAATGAGGGTGGTTCGGGAGTGAAAGCTCCTGGATCACAACGCAAGCGGAGAAAAGGACACTCAGCGTGGCGGGACAGAAGATCCGCATCAGGCTCAAGGCCTACGACCATGAGGCGATCGACGCGTCCGCGCGCAAGATCGTCGAGACGGTGACCCGTACCGGTGCCCGTGTGGTCGGCCCGGTGCCGTTGCCCACCGAGAAGAACATCTACTGCGTCATCCGGTCGCCGCACAAGTACAAGGACTCGCGCGAGCACTTCGAGATGCGTACGCACAAGCGGCTTATCGACATCCTCGACCCGACGCCGAAGACGGTTGACGCCCTGATGCGTATCGACCTGCCGGCCAGCGTCGACGTCAACATTCAGTGACGGGGACTTCGAATATGACTGACAACAAGAGCCGTCCGGCCGCGGGCATCCTGGGCACCAAGCTCGGCATGACCCAGGTCTTCGACGAGAAGAACCGCGTCGTTCCCGTGACCGTCATCAAGGCGGGCCCGAACGTCGTTACCCAGATCCGTACCCAGGAGCGCGACGGCTACGCCGCCATCCAGGTCGCGTACGGCGCCATCGACCCCCGCAAGGTGAACAAGCCGGTTTCCGGTCAGTTCGCCAAGGCCGGTGTCACCCCTCGCCGCCACATCGCCGAGCTGCGCGTCGCCGACGCCGCCGCCTTCGAGGTCGGCCAGGAGATCAACGCGGATGCCTTCGAAGAGGGCAGCTACGTCGACGTGACCGGCACCTCCAAGGGCAAGGGCTTCGCGGGCACCATGAAGCGCCACGGTTTCCGTGGCCAGGGTGCCTCGCACGGTGCGCAGGCCGTGCACCGTCGTCCGGGTTCCATCGGTGGTTGCTCCACCCCGGGCCGTGTCTTCAAGGGCATGCGCATGTCGGGCCGCATGGGTAACGACCGCGTCACCACGCAGAACCTCTCGGTCCACAAGGTGGACGCCGAGAACGGCCTGCTGCTGATCAAGGGCGCGATCCCGGGCCGCACCGGCGGCATCGTGATCGTCAAGAGTGCAGTGAAGGGTGGTGCCCGGGCATGAGCACCGAGACCAAGACCAACCTGACGCTCACGGTCAAGGCCGCTGGCGGCAAGACCGAGGGCACCGTCGAGCTCCCCGCGGAGATCTTCGACGTGACCGCGAACATCGCGTTGATGCACCAGGTCGTCGTGGCCCAGCAGGCCGCGGCTCGCCAGGGCACGCACGCCACCAAGACCCGCGGCATGGTCCGCGGTGGTGGCAAGAAGCCGTACCGCCAGAAGGGCACCGGCCGTGCGCGCCAGGGTTCGACCCGTGCGCCGCAGTTCGCCGGCGGTGGCACCGTCCACGGCCCGCAGCCGCGTGACTACACCCAGCGTCTGCCCAAGAAGATGAAGGTCGCCGCGCTGCGTGGCGCTCTGTCGGACCGGGCTCGCAACGAGCGCATCCACGTGATCACCGAGCTGGTGGCGGGTCAGACCCCGTCGACCAAGGCGGCCAAGTCCTTCCTCGCCGAGCTGTCGGAGCGGAAGAACATCCTGGTCGTCGTCGGCCGTGAAGATGTCACCACGTGGAAGAGCGTGGCGAACCTGCAGGGTGTGCACCCGATCGCCCCCGACCAGCTGAACACCTACGACGTTCTCAAGAGCGACGAAATCGTGTTCTCGGTCGAGGCGCTCAACGCCTTCGTGCACGGCCCCGCCGAAGCTGCACAGGAGGAGAGCAAGTGACCACCATCGCCGACCCGCGCGACATTCTGCTGGCGCCGGTGATCTCCGAGAAGTCCTACGGACTGATCGAGGAGGGCACCTACACCTTCATCGTGCACCCGGATTCGAACAAGACGCAGATCAAGATTGCTGTCGAGAAGGTTTTCGGCGTCAAGGTGACCAGCGTCAACACCGCCAACCGTCAGGGCAAGCGCAAGCGGACCCGCTTCGGTTACGGCACGCGTAAGAGCACCAAGCGCGCGCTCGTCACCATCTCGGCCGACAGCAAGCCCATCGAGATCTTCGGAGGCCCGGTCGCGTAAGCGGCGGGGACTTCAGAAAGGCAGAAGAACTCATGGCAATTCGTAAGTACAAGCCGACAACCCCGGGTCGCCGCGGTGCCTCGGTCTCGGATTTCGCCGAGATCACCCGCTCGACCCCCGAGAAGTCGCTGCTGCGTCCGCTCACCAAGACCGGTGGCCGTAACGCGCAGGGTCGCATCACCACCCGTCACAAGGGTGGCGGTCACAAGCGCGCCTACCGTCTGATCGACTTCCGTCGTCTGGACAAGGACGGCATCCCGGCCAAGGTCGCTCACATCGAGTACGACCCGAACCGCACCGCCAACATCGCGCTGCTGCACTTCGCCGACGGCGAGAAGCGCTACATCATCGCGCCCAAGGGCATCGCCCAGGGCACGAAGATCGAGTCGGGCCCCGGCGCCGACATCAAGCCCGGCAACAACCTGCCGCTGCGTTCGATCCCGACCGGTACCACGGTTCACGCCGTGGAGCTGCGTCCGGGTGGTGGCGCCAAGCTGGCTCGTGCCGCGGGCATGTCCATCCAGCTGCTGGGTAAGGAAGGCGCCTACGCCGTCCTGCGTATGCCCTCCGGTGAGATCCGTCGTGTCGATGTGCGCTGCCGCGCCACCATCGGCGAGGTCGGCAACGCCGAGCAGTCGAACATCAACTGGGGTAAGGCCGGCCGTATGCGGTGGAAGGGCGTTCGCCCGACCGTCCGTGGTGTGGTCATGAACCCGGTCGACCACCCGCACGGTGGTGGTGAGGGTAAGACCTCCGGTGGTCGCCACCCGGTCTCCCCGTGGGGCAAGCCCGAGGGCCGCACCCGTAAGCCCAACCGTCCCAGCGACAAGCTCATCGTCCGCCGCCGCGGCAAGAAGCGTTAAGGAGGAGGTTAGACATGCCACGCAGCCTGAAGAAGGGCCCGTTCGTCGACGAACACCTCCTCAAGAAGGTGGACGTCCAGAACGAGAAGGGCACGAAGCAGGTCATCAAGACCTGGTCGCGTCGTTCCACCATCATCCCCGATTTCATCGGCCACACGTTCTCGGTCCACGACGGCCGCAAGCACGTGCCGGTGTTCGTGTCGGAGAACATGGTTGGACACAAGCTCGGTGAATTCGCGCCGACCCGCACGTTCAAGAGCCACGTCAAGGAAGATCGGAAGAGCAAGCGGCGATGAGCACTGAAACTCAGAACCCGACCGCGCGCGCGACCGCCAAGCACGTTCGCGTGACGCCGATGAAGGCGCGTCGCGTCGTGGACCTGGTCCGTGGCCGTAGCGTGCAGGACGCGCTGAACATCCTGAAGTTCGCGCCGCAGGCCGCGAGCGAGCCGGTTGCGAAGGTTGTCGCCTCGGCGGCGGCCAACGCCGAGAACAACCTCGGCCTCAACCCGGCCACCCTCGTCATCTCGACCGCGTTCGTCGACGAGGGCGCGACCATGAAGCGTTTCCAGCCGCGTGCCCAGGGCCGCGCGTTCCGGATCCGCAAGCGCACCAGCCACATCACCATCGAGGTCGAGAGCGTGCCCACCGCCGGCGCTGCCACTCGTAGCCGCCGGAAGGGAGGGGCAAAGTAAATGGGACAGAAGATCAATCCCCATGGCTTCCGCCTCGGTATCACCACCGACTGGAAGTCGCGTTGGTACGCGGACAAGCAGTACGCGGACTACGTGAAGGAAGACGTCGCGATCCGCAAGCTCCTCGCCACCGGCATGGAGCGGGCCGGCATCTCGAAGGTCGAGATCGAGCGCACCCGTGACCGCGTGCGTGTGGACATCCACACCGCGCGCCCGGGCATCGTGATCGGCCGTCGTGGCGCCGAGGCCGACCGCATTCGCGCCGAGCTGGAGAAGCTCACCAAGAAGCAGGTTCAGCTGAACATCCTCGAGGTCAAGAACCCCGAGTCGGACGCTCAGCTGGTTGCTCAGGGTGTTGCCGAGCAGCTGTCCAACCGTGTGGCGTTCCGTCGCGCGATGCGCAAGGCCATCCAGTCGGCCATGCGTTCGCCGAACGTCAAGGGCATCCGTGTGCAGTGCTCGGGCCGCCTCGGTGGCGCCGAAATGTCGCGCTCGGAGTTCTACCGTGAGGGTCGGGTGCCGCTGCACACGCTGCGCGCCGACATCGATTACGGCCTGTACGAGGCGAAGACCACCTTCGGCCGCATCGGCGTGAAGGTCTGGATCTACAAGGGCGACATCGTCGGCGGCAAGCGCGAGGTCACCGCTGTGGCCCCGTCCGGCCGTGACCGTGACGACCGCCCGCGCCGCGAGCGGCCGAGCCGTCCGCGTCGTAGCGGTGCCCAGGGCACCACCGCGACCAGCACTGAGGCCGGACGCGCCGCGACTGCAGTCGCGGAGGCACCGGCAGAGAATCAGGAGGGCTGACCTATGTTGATGCCCCGCAAGGTCAAGCACCGTAAGCAGCACCACCCCGGCCGTTCCGGCATGGCGAAGGGCGGCACCGCGGTGACGTTCGGTGAGTACGGCATCCAGGCTCTCGAGCCGGCCTACGTCACCAACCGTCAGATCGAGTCGGCTCGTATCGCGATGACCCGCCACATCAAGCGTGGCGGCAAGGTCTGGATCAACATCTACCCGGACCGCCCGCTCACCAAGAAGCCGGCCGAAACCCGCATGGGTTCCGGTAAGGGTTCGCCGGAGTGGTGGATCGCGAACGTCAAGCCCGGACGCGTCATGTTCGAGCTGTCGTACCCGACCGAGGAGATCGCTCGTGAGGCCCTGCGCCGCGCGATGCACAAGCTCCCGATGAAGTGCCGGATCGTGACCAGGGAGGAGCAGTTCTGATGGCTACCGCCAACCCGACTGCAGAGCTCCGCGAGCTCGACAATGAGGCGCTCGTCGCCAAGCTGCGCGAGTCCAAGGAAGAGCTGTTCAACCTGCGCTTCCAGATGGCGACCGGTCAGTTGCAGAACAACCGCCGCCTGCGCGTGGTCCGCCACGAGATCGCGCGCATCTACACGGTCATGCGTGAGCGCGAGCTCGGCTTGGCCTCCGGTCCTGAAGGCAAGGGAGACGCCGCATGAGCGACGTAAAGGGCCCGGCCAAGACGCCGGCCAACCAGGAGGAGCGGGGCCAGCGCAAGACGCGCATCGGCTACGTCGTCTCCGACAAGATGACCAAGACCATCGTGGTCGAGCTGGAAGATCGCGTGAAGCACAAGCTTTACGGCAAGATCATCCGCACCACCTCGAAGGTGAAGGCTCACGACGAGAACGAGATCGCCGGCATCGGCGACCGCGTGCAGCTGATGGAGACCCGTCCGCTGTCCGCCACCAAGCGGTGGCGTCTGGTCGAGGTCCTGGAGAAGGCCAAGTAGCCTGCTCCATGACTTGAACCAAGTCATTGATCACCGGTCCGCTTCCCTGTGGGGAAGCGGACCGGTGTGTTTTCTGGGGAGAGTGCGGGAATCGCTTGCCATTCGTGAAGCGGTTCCTTTCTTTTTGTCCGGGTACTGGCCGGTAATGCCAAACCCTCGACGAGTGTGACCAAACTGAAACCCCATATGTCCAAATGGAATTGGCGTGTCGCCCGGCAGAAGCGTTAGCGTGTACGAGCTATGAGGGATGCTGCGACAACAACTTCCGGGGCTTGGCGGATCGACGACCGGACCGCGGTGACTTTCCGCGACGCGGCCGTGGCCTGGTCCCTGGCCGCCCACGAGGTACTGGCCGAATGTGCTTCCGGCTACGGACATTTCGTCACAGTGAACGAACTGGCCGAGCGTGTTCAGGAGATGTCGGGCATTCGCACCGACGCGCCGACCCGCACCTGGATGGACGCCATCCTGCGCAAGGTCGCGCGCCGCTGCCACAATGCCGGCGAACCGCCGCTGACCGCCCTGTGCGTCAAGCAGAATCACAAGGTCAGCGACAGCTACAAGTACGTGCTCGAGCTGGCGCACCTGCCCGTCCCGGCCGATCTCGAGGTGCACGCTGCCTACGCCCGCTGGCAGTGCTACGCCGCCTACGGCGCGGAGATCCCGACCGACGGTGGCATCCCGCCGCTGATCCCGCGCAATGGCGGCGCGCCGCGCCGGGTCACCGCCGCGGGCCCCGCCCCGGCCGCCAAGCCGGAGCCGGAGGCGCGCAAGGCCGTCTGCGTCAACTGCTTCACCGAGCTGCCCGCCAACGGCGTCTGCTACTACTGCTGACCCGAACCCCTCGCATCCTCGAAAGCCGAAGGCCCGCTCCCCGATTCGGGGGCGGGCCTTCGGTGTTCGTGGAGGACCGGCTACTTGGGGCCGAAGAGGTTCTTGGGCGGACGGTTGGAGGCGGCGCGGCGCGCGGCGTCCTTCTCCTTGACCCGGTCGGCTTCCTTGCGGACGGCCACCAGGTTCTCGCGTTCGCGGACCAGCCATTCCGGCGGGTCGGCGAGGAGGGCGGTGATCTCCTCCGCGGTGAGCGCGTCGGACACCCCCGCGCGGCCCAGGCCGGAGTTGGAGATGCCGAGCTTCCGGGCCACCACGTCGCGCGGGAACGGGCCGTTGGCGTACAGGTCGGTCAGCCACTGCGGCGGGTTGGCGCGCAGTTCGTCGAGCTGAGCGCGGGTGATGGGTGAGCTCTGGAACTCCTCCGGGGTAGCCGGGAGGTAGATGCCGAGTTTGTTCGCCGCGGTCAGCGGCTTCATGGTCTGGGTGTTCTTGTCCGGGCTCACCGGTCCAGCGTATCGGGCGGGTGGGGAGAACCCGCTGGCCGGTGCAATAACCTGGACCCCATGACAGGTCAGGGCCGGTTGGAGTCCATCGACATCACGCGTCTGCGCTGGTTCGTCGCTGTTGCCGAGGAGTTGCACTTCGCCCGGGCGGCGCGTGGCCTGGGCATTTCCCGGCAGCGTTTGAGCGGCACGGTCATCGAGCTGGAGGAAGAGCTCGAGACCAAGCTGTTCGTGCCCGGCGCGCAGCCGACCCAGCTGAGCGAGGACGGGCATGCGGTGCTCGAGCAGGCCCGGGCGCTCATCGCGGCCGCGCCGCCGGAACCGGTCGCCGCCCCGGAGGCGGTGGATCGCCTGCGCGTCGGTTTCGTCCCGGGCGTGACCGTCACCAAGTGGGAGCGCATCTGGGGTGAGCGTTTCCCCGAGGTCGCCCTCGACCTGATCCCGGTTCCGATGAAGGAGCAGGAGACGGCGCTGCGCACGGACGCGGTCGACATGTGCTTCGTGCGCCTGCCCATCGACCGTGACGGCATGAGCGCGATCCCGCTGTACCGCGAGGTCCCGGTGGTCGTGGTCCCCAAGGACCACCCGGTCGCCCTGTTCGATCAGGTCGCCACGACCGATCTGGCCGACGAGCGCATGCAGGACGCCGCCGACCTGGACGAAGCGGCCATGACCATGGAACTGGTGGCCGCGGTGAGCGGCGCCGCCATCGTCCCGCATTCGATCGCCCGCCTGCACCACCGCAGGGACCTGGTCTACCGCACGGTCACCGATGTGCCCGAGACCGAGATCGCGCTGGCCTGGCCGGCCGACCGCACCACCGAACTGGTGGAGGAGTTCGTGGGCGTGGTGCGTGGCCGCTCCCAGCGCAGCACCCGCTCGCCGTCGGGTAAGCAGCCGGACAAGGCTGGTAAACAACAGTCCTCGGCCAAGCGCAAGCCCGTCCCCGCGAAGCAGCCCGCGGCCGCGGCGAAGTCGAAGCAGGGCGGCGCGAAGAAGCCGGGCAAGCGGCGCGGTCGCTGAATCCCCTTGTGAGGGCCCGTCTCCCGTTCGGGAGGCGGGCCCATTTCGCGTGTGCGGCTCAGGGATCGGGCTGGAGAAAGTTCAGGGTCGTCTCAGGGTTGCTCTATACGTATACGTCTACTTATAGTGACTGAAGACGGCGAACGGCCGTCGGCAATCGCTGAGATCGACTGCGGCGCAGCGGGTATGACGCCCGCGGTGTCGTGTCGTACACGCATGCCCATATATGCATCCACGAATGATTCGGAGCACGTCATGGCCCTCGAAATGGACAAGCCCGCCACCGATCTGGTCCCCGATCCCCTCCCTGAGGGCATGCGTGAGATCACCCTGCGCGTCGGCCCCGGCGGCGGTCGCACGCAGCGCTTCGTCGGCCGCCCGCTGGCGGACGGCCGCAAGGTCACCGGGGAGGGGAGCGAATCGGTCCAGGTCTTCCAGAGTCGCAAGGGCAAGCTGGTCGTCCACCGGCACTTCCTCGACTGGACGGACTTCGCGCGGGCTACCCGGAACGCCGCGGAGGAGCGCAAGGACGAGTACCTGACCGTCCGGAAGGGTTCCGATCAGTCGGAGCTCTCGCTGATGACGGAATGGCTCAAGGGTTTTGGGGGGTGGCGCGAATTCCTTCAGTTGGGTAAGGATGGATACGGCGACTTCACCGTCGACATCGTGGACTCGCCGGGGGAGTTGCGTGATCTTGTTCCGGCGAAGGTCTACCGGATCGTCGCCGATGCGTTGGACAACCCGGCATCCCAGGTCCTCGACATCTGAATAGCGCGGCCGAAACCCCCCGAAAGGACTTCTCCCGCATGTTCTCCGGACTAGGACGCCTGGTCGTCCGATTCCCGTGGCTGGTGATCGGCGCGTGGCTGATCGCGATCGTGGCGGTCGTCGCCACGGCGCCCAAGCTCACCGCCACCACCGAGCAATCAGACTTCCTGCCTTCGCACTACGAATCCGTCCAGGCGATGGAGTTGCAGCAGAAGGCCTTCCCCAACAGCAACACCCCGGCCGCGCTGATCGTCTTCGAGCGCTCCGACGGGGCCCCGCTGACCGACCAGGACGTGGCCACCATCGCCGCGACCGCCACCAAGCTGTCCGAGCGGAACATCAAGGACGTCACCGGCGTCCAGGCGCTGCCCCCGTCGGAGACCAAGGCCATCGGCGTGGTCGCGGTCGGCATGACCAAGCAGACCGACCAGGCGGCCAAGAACCAGACCGACGCGGTCAAGGCGCTGCGTGACGCTCTGAAGGAACAGGTCTCCGGCACCGATCTGAAGGCCGGCGTCACCGGCACCGTGGCTCAGATGCTGGATCAGCAGGATTCCAGTCAGAAGGGCCTGGCCATCATCGGCATCGCGACGGTGGTGCTGATCCTGGTGTTGTTGCTGGTCATCTTCCGCAGCCCGATCATCGCGCTACTCCCGATCATCGTGATCGGCATGGTGTCCGCGCTGGCGAACGGCGTGATCGCCGCGGCCAGTGAGGCATTCGATCTCAAGATCGACAACTCGGTGCAGTCGTTGCTGGTCGTGGTGCTGTTCGGCGTCGGCACCGACTACATCCTGTTCCTGATGTTCCGCTACCGGGAGCGCCTGCGCGCCGGTGAGGACCCCAAGACGGCCATGGTCAGCTCGGTCACCCGGGTCGGCGAGGCCATCACCTCGGCCGCGGCGGCGGTGATCATCGCCTTCGGCGCGCTCACCCTGTCCACCCTGGGCATGTTCCGGTCCATGGGCATCGCCCTGGCCATCGCGGTGGCGGTGGCGCTGCTGGCGGGCCTGACCCTGGTCCCCGCGATCGTCTCGCTGTTGGGCACCAAGGTGTTCTGGCCGTCGAAGGCGTGGCAGACCGAACCCGAGGGCGCGCGGTTCCGGGCGGTCGGCAATGCGCTGGGCAAGCGTCCGGCGGTGTTCGCCGCGGTGTCCGGCGGCGTGCTGCTGGTGCTGGGCGTCTTCGCGCTGGGCTTCAACCCGACCTTCGATCTGAGCTCCGGCTCGACCTCGAACGCGGCCGAATCCACCGTGTACGGCAAGGAATTGCTCAAGGGCATGCCCGCGGGTAGCACCCAGCCGTCGCAGGTCTACCTGCGCGCCGAGCAGGGCACGCTGAACCAGGGCGAGCTCGACACCTTCCGGGCCGCGCTCACCGGTGTGAAGGGTGTGGGCCAGGTGTCGCCGGCGACGCTGTCGAAGGACAGCGCGGTGGCCGAGTTCCAGGTGACCCTCGCCGACAAGCCGGAATCCGATGCCGCGCTGGACACCGTGAAGGGTCCGCTGCGCGACACCGCGCACGGTTCGGCCCCGGCCGGCACCACCGCGGTGGTGGGCGGTATGACCTCGGTGTTCGTCGACTTCCAGCACGCCATGAACCGTGACTACACGGTGGTGTTCCCGGTCGCGGGCATCCTGATCATGATCGTGCTGGCGCTGCTGCTGCGCAGTGTGGTCGCGCCCTGGTATCTGATGGCCTCGGTGTTCCTGGGCTTCGCGGCGACCCTGGGTTCCGCGGTGCTGGTGTTCCAGCGCATCCAGGGCGAGCAGGGTCTGATCTTCCAATTGCCGTTGATCATGTACCTGTTCGTGGTGGCGCTGGGCACCGACTACAACATCCTCATGGTGGCCCGTTTGCGGGAGGAGGCCCGCGAGGGCAACGATCCGCACGCCGCCGCGGCGCTGGCGGTGCGGCACACGGGTCCGACGGTGGCGGCGGCCGGTGTCATTCTGGCGGGCACTTTCGCCTCCATGATGCTGGCGGGCAATTCGGTGCTCTCCCAGATGGGTTTCGCGATCTCGCTGGGTATCACCATCGCGGCGTTCGTCATGGCGATGTTCTTCACCCCCGCGGTGACGGCTCTGGTCGGCCGCTTCGCCTGGTGGCCGGGACACGGCGGGGATGCCGAAAATCCGCCCGTGTGGGATGCCGAATGGTCGGAAACCGATGTGGTGAGCGGACAATCGCGACACTAAGTTTCGAATAGGTATCCGAATAGGCTGGCCCGCTTCTCCTTTCGAGAAGCGGGCCAGTTCGCTGATACCGTCTTCGTCAGTCGATTCCCGGTGGCAGTGGGATCGCCTGGTGAGGGGATAAATGAATGAGTAAGTCCGACAGTGCTGTTCAGGAGGGGGCCTGTACCGGCAATGACCGGTATACGGAGGGCTTCCAGGTATTCGAGCAATGGCAGTTGCAGCGATACCGCAATGAGCGCCATGTGCAGCATCCGGTTCGCAGCCTGCGCCTGGGCTGGCGGTACCTGACGCTGAGCCACTATTTCGGTGCGGTGCCACCGATTCGGCTCTGGTGGCGGTCCCGTTTCGGCGGACCGCGCGCTTTGCCCGACTTCACGTGTGTGGGAGCACTGAAGAGCGGAACGACCGATCTGGCAGCCTATTTGATGCAGCATCCGAGCGTGGTGGTGCCGCTGACGAAGGAGATCGGCCACGGTTTCCCGGCCGCCTGGGGTCCGTACCTGCCGACCGAACGGGAGAAGGCGGCGGTCGCCGAGCGCACCGGCCGGGCGCTGGTGGGGCATTTCGATCCGCTGCTGCACGATGTGCCGCTGATCGACAACCTCCGCGAGTCCAGTCCGGGCGCGAAGGTCATCATCATGCTGCGCGATCCGGTGCGGCGGGCGTATTCGCACTACAAGTGGGATCTGTTCCTCAGTGGTGAGAACGGTTTGCGCAGTGGGCGTTACGGCGAGAACTTCGGCGAGTACGTGTCGCTGGCGCTGGGGGCCTTCCCGGGTCCGCCGCCGCCGACCATGCTGCCGACCATGCCGATGCTGGCGGCCGGGATCTATGTGAATTCGGTGCGGCGCTGGCTGGACACCTACGGCCGCGAGAACGTGCACCTGGTCGCGGCGGAGGACTTCTTCGCCGATGTGTCCAAGACGGTGTGCGGCATCCACGAGTTCCTCGGGCTGCCCGCGGTGGAGCCGGAGTTGCACGCGGAGGTGGTGAACCGCAATCCGCTGGAGTATCCGCCCGCCGAGGCCGAGTCGCTGGGCCGGTTGCGGGAGTTCTACCGCCCGTACAACGAGGAGCTGTTCGAGCTGCTGGGGCGCGATCTGGGGTGGAACCACCCGGCCTGAGCTGGTCTGACAGAAACGTGTTTCACTTTTTTCGCGAAAGTGCCTCGGGCTGAACTGGACAACCGATACAGTTCGGTCCGACGCACAGACTCGGTTCGGCGTGGCCCAACCCGCCGAACCGACCCGGGCCGGCTGACCATAATCCTCTGTTCCCAGGTCAGCCGGCCTCCTCTTCTTTCGCCGGAGGGGCCGCCGCTAGCGCACGGTCACGTGCCACACCACCGCGGCGGCCAGCGCGCCCGCGCCGTTCACCGCCCAGTGCAGCGCGATCGGCGCGAGCAGGCTCCCGCTGCGCCGCCGCAGCCAGGTGAAGACCATGCCCGCCCCGGCCGTCGCCAGCACCGCGAGCGCGATCCCGAGGATCTGCCCGGCCGGGCCGCTGCCCAGGAATCCGGTGAGGCCCTTGTTGCCGCTGGTCAATCCCAGTGACGAGGCAATGTGCCAGAGCCCGAACAACATCGACCCGGTGGCGAACACGCCGCGCGCGCCGACCACGCGATCCAAGGTGCCGTGCAGCACGCCGCGGAAGGCGAGCTCCTCCGGAATCGCGGTCTGCAAGGGGATGACGATCATGGACGCGATGAGCGCGCCCGAGACCGCGGCGTAGCGGTCGTTCAGGAAGAACGGCCGAGTGATGGGCAGGGCCGCGCCGATGGCCACGGCGGCCAGCACCACGCCCACCGCCGCCAGCGCCCAGACCGAGCCGCGCCGCCACTGGGAGGGGGAGAGTCCCAGCTCCGCCCAGCCCAGTCCGCGCCGCCGGACCATGGCCACCAGCACCACCGCGGCAATCGGCACCGAGAGGATGCTGGCCCACTGGTTGGTGAAGTGCGCGATGAGGTTGGTGCAGGTCAAGACGACGACAACGACGGCAACGTCCACGTAGGCGTGCAGCTTGTGGCCGGTCGGGGTGGGCGCTTCCGGCAGTGCCACCGCCGCGCCGTTATCGTTTCGAGACATCCGGGCCAGTGTACGAGCGAATTCTTGGAATCCGCTTCGATTGTGGTTAATCGCTCGCCCAGCCCGCGGGGTCGTCCCAGGCCCGCAGGGTGCGCGCGGTTTCGAATCGCCGGGGCTCGCGGGTGACGGGGTCGGGGAACTCCAGCGCGGACGCCAGCAACTGCAGCGGCCGGGTGTAGTCGTCGACCGGCTTGTCGGTGAGTTCCGGGTAGAAGTCGTCGCCCAGGATCGGGATCCCGAGACTGTTCATATGGATGCGGATCTGGTGGGTGCGCCCGGTCCGCGGTCGCACCCGGTAGCGGCCCAGCCCGTTGCGGTGGTCGAGGAGTTCGATCAGCGTCTCGGCGTTCGGCTCGCCCTCCGTCTCGTAGGCCTTGAGCACCTGGCGTTCCTTGACGATGCGGCTGATGACCGTGCGCGGCAGCTCCAGCTCGGGATCGAAGCGCGCGATGGCCTCGTACTCCTTGTGGACCAGGCGCTTGTGGAACATGGTCTGATACGCCCCGCGCCGAGCCGGATTGATGATGAAGAGCACGAGTCCGGCGGTCACCCGGTCCAGCCGGTGCGCGGGCACCAGATCCGGCAGGTCCAGTTCGCGGCGCAGCTTCACCAGGGCGGTCTGCAGGATGTGCTGGCCGCGGGGGATGGTCGAGAGGAAGTGCGGCTTGTCCACGATCAGAATGTCGTCGTCGCGGTGGACGATGCCGAGCGGGAAGGGGACCTCGGTCTCCTCGGGCAGATCGCGGTGGAACCACACCGCGCCGCCGGGCACGTAGGGGCTGTCGAGGGCGATGGGTCCCGCCAGGTCGACGATGCCGCCCTCGCGCAGCAGTTCGTCGATGCGTTCGGGCCGGACCCGGGGCAGCCGTTCCACGAGGTGGTCGCGGATGGTCGCCCAGTCGCCCTCCTCGGGTAGCCGCAACCGGGCCGGATCCAATCCGTGCCGCTTCGGTAGCGGTGGTTGCTGCCTGCGTCTCACCTGGGAAACCCTAGCCCCCGGGTATGTCCGGATTGCGGGGTACGGTGGGCCGACGCCTGGAATGTCCGGGTCAGCGCAGTGATCGGGGGTCTCGTGTATCCGAACGACCAACAGCCTCAGGGTGTGCCGGGTCAGCCCGGTCAGCCGCAGTCGGGCCAGTACGGCTATCCGCAGCCCGGGCAGCCGGAATATGGTCAGCCCGGGTACGGCCAGCCGGACTACGGTCAGCAGCCCGCCTACGGTCAGCCGGATTACGGTCAGCCTGGCTATCAGCCGATGCCTCCCGGCTATCCGGTGGCGCCGCCGCCCGCGCAGGGCACCAATGGCTTCGCCATCGCCGCGCTGATCTTCGGTCTGCTCGGTACCTGTCTGCTCGCCGTCCCGTTCGGCATCATTGCGCTGAATCAGACCAAGCAGCGCAATCAGGCCGGGCGGGGTCTGGCCATCGCCGGTCTGATCGCCTCGGGTCTGTGGGTCGTGTTCGCCGTGGTCATCGTGGCCATCGCCGCGGTGACCGACTCGAACACCACGGCGGCGCAGGACAATACGACCCGCACCTCGGCCCTGTCGGATTCGCCGACCTCCATCTCCATCGACGAGGTGAAGACCGGTGACTGCGTGCAGACGGTGGAGGAGAAAAACCGCATCCGCAAGGTGACCGTGCTGCCCTGCGATTCCCCGCACGACGGCGAGGTGATCACCCAGGTGCACCTGCCGGGTTCGTGGCCGGGTTCGGGTGACGCGTCCTTCGACAAGGCGAGCGAGGCCTGCCAGGTGCAGCTGGACAAGCTGCTGGCCTCGAGCCCGGTGGTCGACAAGCTGGAGTCGTTCATCCTCTATCCGGCGAACGAGACCCAGTGGAACAAGTCGAACGGCCGCGCGACCTGCATGGTGCACAACGCGGACGGTTCGAAGCTGACCAAGAAGGTGCCGCGCTGACCCTCGGTGTGGTCGTCAAGCGAAAGTTAGCCTAACCTATCTTCTCGCCGGTGTTCGTGGGAGCGCCGGACGGATGAAGGTGGAAGGCGGACTGATGACGGTCGAGTCACCGCCCGCGGTCGAGGCGGGCCCCGAGCCGAGCGGGCCCGACGTGAAGGCCGAGGCGAAAGCGCGGCGGCAGGCGGAAGCCGCCGCCCGCAAGGAGATCCTCGCGCCGGTGCGCGGGCCGCTCACGGCCGCCGGACTGATCGTGGCCGTGGCCGCCGTCTGCTCGGTGGTCCCGTTCCTGCTGATCGTCTCGGCCTGCCGGGAGCTGCTGCGGGAGGTCCCCGACACCGATCGGGTGTGGCGGCTGCTGCTGATCGCGGTGCTGGTCCTGGTGGCCCGCGCGATCCTGCAGGCGGTCGCGTTGACCTGGTCGCACGCCGTCGACGCGCGCTATCAGCTGACCCTGCGCCGGCTGCTGGCCGACAAGCTGACCCGAGTGCCGCTGGGCTGGTTCGGCGCCCGCGCCTCCGCCGACGTGAAGAAGTACCTGCAGGACGACGTCGAGGCGCTGCACTACCTGGTGGCGCACGCGCGCCTGGACTTCATCGGTTCGGTGACCGCGCCGCTGGTGACCCTGGTGTACCTGGCCACGGTCGACTGGCGGCTGACCCTGGTCCTGCTGATCCCGCTGATCGTGTACGCCCTGTGCATGCGCGCCATGCTGGACGAGCCCGGCCGGGAGCGGCTGCTCGCCTACAACGCCGCCGAACAGCGCACCCGCGCCGCCACCGTCGAATTCGTGGACGGCATCCAGGTGGTGCGGGCCTTCGGGCGGGCGGGCAAGGCGCACAGCGAGTTCCGCGCGGCCGTCGAGGAGCAGACCGACCGGCTGCGGCGGCTGAAGCTGCCCGTCATGACGGTGCAGTCGATCTCGGACACCGTGGTCTCCCCGGTGTTCGTCATGCTGCTGGTCGTGGTGGCCGGGCTCGCGGGTGTCGGCCTGGACTGGCTGGAGCCCCTCGACCTGTTGCCGTTCCTGCTGGTCGGACTGGGCCTGGGCAGTTCGCTGCTGGGCCTGGGCTACGGCACGCAGGCGCTGCGCACGGCCGGTGACGCCGCGCTGCGTCTGCACGAACTCATGCAGACCCCGGAATTGGCTTCCGGCGCCGGGGAATCCGCGGCGCCGGACGCGCCCGCGGGCCTGATCCGTTTCGAGGGCGTGAGCTTCGGCTACCGCGCCGATCATCAGGTGCTGCGCGGCGTCGACCTCGAGCTGGCGCCCGGCACCATGACCGCCCTGGTGGGCCCGAGCGGCTCCGGCAAGTCGACGCTGGCCAAGCTGCTGCCGCGCTTCTACGACGTGGACAGCGGCCGGATCACCATCGGCGGCAGGGACATTCGCGACATCCCGAGCGCGGAGCTGTATCGCACGGTCGGCTTCGTCTTCCAGGACGTGCGGCTGATCCGCGGCACCATCGCCGACAATCTGCGCCTGGCCCGCCCCGAGGCCGACCCCGCCGAGCTGGAACGCGCGGCCCGGGCCGCCCGCATCCACGACCGCATCACCGCGCTGCCCCGCGGCTACGACTCCGAGATCGGCGTGGACGTCGTGCTGTCCGGCGGTGAGGCGCAGCGGCTTTCGATCGCCCGCACGCTGCTGGCCGACACCCCGATCCTGGTGCTGGACGAGGCCACCGCCTTCGCCGACCCCGAATCCGAGGCCGCGGTCCAGGACGCGCTGGCCGAGCTGGTGGCCGGCCGCACGGTCCTGGTGATCGCGCACCGCCTGCACACCATCACCGGTGTGGACCGAATCCTGGTGCTGGAGAACGGAACCCTGGTCGAACAGGGCGATCACGCGAGCCTGCACGCCGCCGGCGGCCTGTACCAGCGGCTCTGGGAGATCAACGCGGCGGCCCTGGCCGATGTCGCGGCCACCGACCGTCCCGCCGCTCCGGTTCGCGCCGATGTCGAGGAGGCCCTCCGATGATCCGCAAGGTGCTCGGCCTGGTGCCGGGCGAATTCGCCGCGCTGACACCGCGATTGCTGCTCGCCATCGTGGCCCAGGCGCTGTCGCAGGCGGCCGCGTACGTGCTGCTGGTGCCCGTGCTGAAGGCCCTGTTCGCCCAGGATCTGGGCCGGGCCTGGTGGTGGACGCTGTGGCTGGCGCTGGCCGTGGCCGGGGTCGTGGTGTTCGGCTATCTGCAGTCGGTGCTGGGCCTGCGGGTCGGTGTCGGTATGCAGCACGGCCTGCAGACCCGGCTCGGCGATCATCTGAACGCGTTGCCGCTGGGCTGGTTCGACGACCGGCACGCGGGTGAGCTGTCGCGGGTGATGGTCGAGAACGTCCGCGAGGTGCAGGGCCTGATCGCCTATCTGCTGGCGAAGATGCTGACCGGCGTGCTGGTTCCGCTGGGCGTCGCGCTGGGCATGCTGTTCGTGGACTGGCGGATCTCGCTGGCCATGCTGGTGACCGCGCCGGTGCTGTTCCTGGTGAACCTGTGGGCCAACCGTTCCTATGTGACGGCCGACGAGCGCATGCACGAGGCCGCGACCGAGGCGAACGGCCGGGTGCTGGAATTCGCTCAGGCGCAGCCGATGCTGCGTTCGCTGGGCGCGGTCGGCGCGGGCAACCGGGCGCTGGACGCGGCCCTGGCGCGCCAGCGCACCGCCGCCAACGGCATGCTCGTCGCGGCGGTGCCCGGTCTGATCGGGTTCGCGCTGGTGGTGCAGGCCGTCTTCCTGGTGCTGGTGTACCTGGTGGTGGGCCGGGCCACCGACGGCGCGATCTCGGCCGCCGCGGCGATCGCCCTGATCGCGGTGAGCGCGCGTTTCATCGAGCCGCTGACCCAGGCCGCCCAGCTGGGTGGCGCGTTGCGCACGGCTGCGGCCGCCGCCGATCGGGTGAGCGCGCTGCTGGCGGAACCGGGACTGGCGCAGCCGGATTCGCCGGTCGAGCACGCTGCCGCGCGGGTGGAGTTCGACGGCGTCACCTTCGGTTACGGCCCGGGCAAGACGGTTCTGGAGGACATCTCGTTCACCGCCGCTCCCGGCACCACGACCGCCATCGTCGGTCCCAGCGGCGCGGGCAAGTCCACGCTGCTGCGTCTGGCGGCCCGGTTCCACGACGCGGATTCGGGCCGGGTCTCGGTCGGCGGCCACGATGTCCGTGACCAGCCCGCCGAGTCGCTGCTGAGCCGGCTGGCGCTGGTCTTCCAGAGCGTCTACCTCTTCGATCGCTCTGTGCTGGAGAACATTCGGGCGGGCCGTCCGGACGCCTCCGATGACGAGGTCCTGGCGGCCGCGCGCACCGCGCGCGTGGACGAGATCGCCGAGCGGCTGCCCGACGGCTGGCAGACCGCGGTCGGGGAGGGCGGTTCGGCGCTGTCCGGCGGTGAGCGTCAGCGGGTTTCGATCGCGCGCGCCCTGGTCAAGGACGCCCCGATCGTGCTGTTGGACGAGGCGACCAGTGCGCTGGACCCGCACAACGAGGCGGCCGTGGTGCGCGGTGTGCACGAACTCACCCGGGGCCGCACGGTACTCGTGGTGGCGCACCGGCTGGCGACCATCGCGCACGCCGATCAGATCCTGTTCATGGAGGCCGGTCGCATCGTCGAACGCGGCACCCACGCGGAGCTGATCGCCCTCGACGGCCGCTACGCCGCCTTCTGGAGCGAGCGCACCCGGGCGTCGGGCTGGCGTCTGGCTCCGGTCTCCGCCTAGCGGAACGGCCCCGGATCCCTTGGGATCCGGGGCCGTTCGTGCGGACGAACCATCCGATCGTCAGAGGCCGCAGGGCATCGCGGCGGTGGCGAGGAGGCGGGACGTACGGGGCATGTGTTCTGTCCGATCTTTTCGTCTCAGCGCTTCGCAACCGCTGTCGAGCAAGATAAGGTAAGGCTATGCAAACCTAAGTGGTGGGCGGGTTGTGCGAGGCAGGCAACAGTTGAGCAACTGGGACGGAGAACCGGTGGAAACACTTCTGGTGGTCGGAGCGGGGCCGAAAGCCTTGGCGGTAGCGGCCAAGTCGCGGGTGCTGCGGGACCTGGGCCTGCCCGCGCCGCGGGTGACGGTCGTCGAAGCCCAGACGGTGGGCGGCAATTGGCTGCCGACCGGCGGCTGGACCGACGGACGGCACCGCCTGGGCACCAGCCCGGAGAAGGATGTCGGCTTCCCGTACCACTCCACCTGGGCCCGCGGCCGCAACCGCGAAATCGACGAGGCCATGCGGGCGTTCAGCTGGACCGCCTTCCTGGTCGAGCACGGCACCTACGCCGAGTGGATCGACCGCGGCCGTCCCAGCCCGCAGCATCACGTGTGGGCCAAGTACCTGCAGTGGGTGGCCAAGCGTTGCGACATGGACCTGGTCCAGGGCTCGGTGACGGGCATCGCCGCCGCGGCCGACGGCTGGCTGGTCTCGGTCACCGACGCCGCCGGTGGGGTCGACGAGATCGATTGCGACGCCGTCATGATCACCGGTCCCGGCCGCAGCGACCGCGCCCTGGCCGAGCACCCGAAGGTGCTCAGCATCTCCGAGTTCTGGGAGCTGGCGGGCCGCCGCGAGCTGCCGCCGTCCTCGCGCGTCGCGGTGATCGGCGGCGGCGAGACTGCGGGTTCGGCGCTGGACGAGCTGGTCAACCACGACATGCTGACGGTCTCGGTGATCTCGCCCAAGGCCACGCTGTACACCCGCGGGGAAAGCTATTTCGAGAACTCGCTCTACAGCGATCCGACCAAGTGGGCCGGGCTGGGCATGGCCGAGCGCCGGGATGTCATCCGCCGCACCGATCGCGGCGTGTTCTCGGTGCGCGTGCAGGAGAGCCTGCTGGGCGACAACCGGGTGCATCACCTGCAGGGCCGCGTCGTGAGCATGACCGAGCAGGACGACCGGGTGGCCCTGACCCTGCGCAACGATCTACGCCCGGATCAGGTGCACACCTTCGATCTGGTGGTGGACGCCACGGGCGGGCAGCCGCTGTGGTTCCTGGATCTGTTCGATTCCGCCGCAACCGATCTGCTGGAGCTGGCCGTCGGCGGTCCGCTCGAGCATGGGCGGCTGGAGGCGGCCATCGGCTACGACCTGGCGGTGTCCGGGCTGGACGCCAAGCTGTATCTGCCGAATATGGCCGCCATGGCGCAGGGTCCGGGTTTCCCGAATCTCAGCTGCCTGGGCGAGCTGTCGGACCGGATCCTGCAGCCGGTGGTGAATCCCGGTCCGCGCTACCGGATCTCGGGCAGGTCCGCCGCGGTCCGCGGCAGCGTGTAGAGCGAGATCCGACGGTCCGGTCGAACGTCGAAGTCGCCGAGGTGCTGCCACCCGATCTTCTCCAACGCCTTCCGCATGGGGGCGTTGCGGTGATCGGGTTCGCACAGCAGCCGGCGGCATTCGGGTTCGGCCGCCAGGACCGCCTCGCCGAGCTGCCGCATCCAGTCCGACATGACGCCGCGGCCCAGGAGATTGGTGTCCGCGGTGGCGATGTGGAAGCCCATGTCGTGGGCGTCGGCGTCGTAGAGGCGGGCGATCTCGTCCTTGGCGGGCCGGTACAACTCCACATAGGCGACCTCGCGATTGCCCAGGTCGGGCCGATCGAGCGCGGTGAAGTCGTATTCGAGAACGCAGGGGCGGGAGAAGGTTCCGGCCAGCTGGGTCGCGCAGTCGAGGCGACGGCGGTCGGCGTCCCAGGCCTGTTCCCAGGTCTCGAGCAGGTGCGGCCGGTGCATCCATTCGGTGATGGTCTCCGGGTCGCCGGATTCGACATCCACCAGGCGCAGCGTGAACGGCGCGGGGAACTCGGGCACCACGGGTGCGGGGGCGCGGCGGATGTGGTCCGGAAGGTCCGTGAGTTCGCGCGCGAGGACGTAGGTCGTCCGGTTCATCGCTGTGGCGCTCCGTTCGTCGGTTAGCTTGATCACCCTGGTTGGTAAGGCTAGCCTATACTAACTAGGCGGTGTTACGGTTGCCCGGACATTGCAAGGGGGACAAGCAGAACCGGCGGCTGATGCTGTCGGGTGGGTCGTAGGAGAGATGCGGACATGGCACGGGAACTCGGCTGGATCAGGCAATTTCAGGCCCCGAGTGCGGAATCCGCGCCACCGCTGCTGATCTTCCCGCACGCGGGTGCGGGCGCCTCCGCGTACCGGGTCTTCGCCAAGAAGATGGCCGCTGACTTCGATGTCGTGGTGTTCCAGTACCCGGGCCGCCAGGACCGCGCCCGCGAGGCCGCGGCGGAGAGGCTGCCGGACATGGCCGCCGGAGCCTTCGAGGCCTTCCGGGACTCCGCGCACTACTCGGGTGCGCCGCTGACCATCTTCGGCCACAGCATGGGCGCGATCGTCGCCTTCGAATTCGCCCGGCTGGCCGAGGCCGCCGGGTTGACCGTGCAGTTGCTGGCGGCCTCCTCGGCCGCCGCCCCCGCGCGCATCGCCGACCTGCCGAACCACCCCACCGACGACGAGGCGCTGCTCGACCACATGTCGGCGCTCAACGGCACCGGCGCGGAGGTGCTGGGCAGCCGCGACGTGCTGCGCATGGCGCTGCCGGTGATGAAGGCCGACTACCGCGCCTTCGACGCCTACTCCTGCCCGGCCGAGGTCGCCGTGGACGCCCCCATTCACGTGCTCGGCGGCGACGAGGACGAATTCGTCGCGCCGCGTGACCTGTTCGCGTGGGAGGGCCACTCGCGCGCGGGCATCCGGGTCACCATGTTCGCGGGCGGGCACTTCTATCTGGACCAGCACGTGGACGGCATCGCCGAACTGCTCGTCGCGGAGAAGAGCGTCGTCGCGTGACCGGTGTGGACTCCGGCGATCCGATCGTGATCGTCGGCATGGGTATCGAGGCGCCCGGCGGCGTGGACACCCTCGCGGAATTCTGGTCGGCGCTGGCCTCGGGCCGGGAACTGCTGGGACCGTTCCCGCGGGACCGGGACTGGCCGCTGGCGGAATTGCTGGGCCTGGGCGCCCGGGACGGCTGGGGCGCGGTCCCCGACGCGGGCGGCTTCCTCACCGGCGCGACCGAGTTCGATCCACTGTTCTTCGGCATCACCCCGCGCGAGGCGGTCGCCATGGACCCGCAGCAGCGGGCCGGCATGCGGGTGGCCTGGCGGGCGCTCGAGCAAGCCGGGATCAATCCCGCCGCGGTGGAGGGCGATTCGGCGGGCTGCTGGATGGGCGTCTCCGTGATGGAGTACGGGCCCCGGGTGGCCTCGGTCAACGAGCACAGCGGCTACCGGGTCACCGGGACCGCGCTGGGCGCGGTGGCCGGGCGCATCTCGCACGGGCTGGGCCTGACCGGGCCCTCGATCAGCGTCGACACCGCGTGCGCGTCCGCGCTCACCGCCGTGCACCAGGCCGCCGCCGCCATCCGGGCGGGCGAGTGCGAGTGGGCGCTCGCGGGCGGCGTGTGCGTCATGGGTTCGCCGGGCGCGTTCTACGAGTTCTCCAAGAACAACGCCCTGGCCTCCGACGGCCACTGCCGCTCCTACGCCGCCGACGCCACCGGAACACTCTGGGGTGAGGGCGCGGGAGTCGTTGTGCTGGAACGGGAATCACGGGCGCGGGCGCTCGGACACCGGGTGTACGGACGGCTGCTGGGCTCGCGCGTCAACCACAACGGCAAGGGCGCGCCGATCGCGGTGCCCAGCGCGGCCGCGCAGGAACGGCTGATCCGCGACACCCTGGCGGTGTCCGGCATCACCGCCGGGCAGGTCGGGCTCATTGAGGGCCACGGCACCGGGACCCCGGTCGGCGACCCGCTCGAATTGGCCGCTCTCGCAGCGACTTACGGCGTCGAGCGCGCCGACACCCCGCGTCTGGGCTCGGTGAAGTCCAATGCCGGTCACGCGCAGGCGGCCTCGGGTCTGCTGGCCCTGATCAAAGTGCTGCTGGCCGGGATGCACGGGCAGATCCCGCCCACCCTGCACGCCGAGCGCCCGACCGGCGAAATCGATTGGGACGCCACCAGTCTGCGGCTCGCCACCGAGCTCGAGACGTGGTCCGCCGTGGACGGTGTGCGCTACGCGGCCGTGTCCTCGTTCGGTGTCGCGGGTACCAACGCGCACGCCCTGGTCGCCCTGCCCGAGCTGGAGGAAAGCGATGTGTAGCCACCGGCTGCCCGATGGCAGCATCCCCGTTCTGCTCTCGTCCGACACCGCCGACGGCGTGCGCGCCGAGGCCGCGGGCATCCTGGAGTTCCTGGAGTCGCGGCCCGCGGTCACCCCGGATCGGGTGGCGGACATGCTGTTCCGCACCCGGACCGCCCGCCGGTACCGGGCGCTGGCCATGGTCACCGGACGTGAGGAACTGCTCGACGCGCTGCGCGCCGTCGCCGCCGGGACCGCGCACGCCGCGGTGGTGGCCGGCGAGGGTCCCGCCACCGCGCGCCGGATCGGTTTCGTGTTCCCCGGCCAGGGCAGTCAACGCCCGGGCATGGGCAAGCTGTACTACGAGCTGTCCCCGGCCTATCGGGCGGCGGTCGACGAATGCTCGGGCCTGCACGCCGAACGCTTCGGCCACGACCAGCCGCTGCACTACCTGCTCGGCTCCGAGGGCAAGTACCAGGACACGGTCTGGGAAGTGCAGCCCGCCTTGATGTTCCACATGGCCGGTCTGGCCGCCATGTGGCGGGCCGCGGGCGTCGAGCCCGCCGCGACCGTCGGGCACAGCCAGGGTGAGCTGGCCGCGGGCGCGGTCTCGCGGGTGATGTCGGTGCGTGACGCCGTGCTGGTGGTCACCCACCGCGCACGCCTGGTCGAGCGGCTGTCCCCGCGCGGCTTCTCCATGGCGGTGCTGGCCATGGACCGCGAGGACTGCGAGGCGCTGCTGGCGCGGAACTCCGGCTGGGCCGAGCTGTCGGTGGTGAACGCCCCGCACATCATGGCCATCTCCGGTGACCGCGAGACCATCACCGACATGGTCGCCGCGGCCACCGCCCAGGGCCAGTTCGCCCGCGAGATCGGTGTCGCCTACCCGGCCCACACCTCGATCGTGGCCGAGCTGCGCGAGGAGTTCGAGGGCTTCCTCGGCGGCGAGATGAGCAGCGCGACCTTCCTCGATACTCGAATCCAGTGCTATGGAGCGACCTTGGGCGCGCCCATCACCGCCGACCTGATCCAGGAACAGTACTGGTACTGGAACCTGCGCAACCGCGTCCGCTTCGACCGCGCCGTGGTGGCGGCGGCCCGTGACGGCATCGACACCCTCATCGAGGTCGTCGAGCATCCGGTGCTGCAGCTGGCCCTCCAGGAGAACCTCACCCTGGTCCCGCCGGACCCGGCCCGCGGCCCCCGCGATTTCAAGGTCCTCGGCACCTCGCTGCGCACCGCGACCTCGCTGCGCGAATTCACCCGCAACCTGGCGACTGTCGCGGTCCACGACCTCGGCTACGACTGGAATGCCCTGCGCACCGACGCGGCCCCGGCGCTCCCGCTGCGCGACTTCCCGCACACGGTCATGAACCCCAAGCGCCTGTGGGCGAACCCGGGCTACGCCCCCGACAAGGTGACCGCCCCGGCTCCGGCCGTGCCGAAACCCCAACGCCTGGTGGAGCACTGGACGCCGTGGGAGCGCCGCTCCCTGACCGCCCCGCGCCGCCTGGCCTTCGTCGACCCGAGCGGCCGTTGCGCCGATCGGCTTGCCGCGTTGCTGACCGCCGCCGACCGCTACGGCGCGACCGCTACGGTGCTGACCCCGGCCGGGCTCGCCTCCGGCGGCACCGAGGCCCTCGCGGCCGCTTCCTTCGACAGCGTGGTGGTCCTGTGGCCCGCGCTGAGCGAGGACTCCAGCGCCGACGCCATCGCCGAGCTGAGCGAGTTCTTCGCCGGGCGCGCCTGGCTGCCCGCGCTGGACGCGCTGCGCCCGGGCGGTGACTGCTGGCTGGTGACGGTCGGCGGCGAGCACGTGGTGCCCGAGGACCAGCTGCCGCAGCTGTTCCACAGCGCGGTGGCCTCCGGATTCCGGTGTGTCGGTGTGGAGAAGCCCGGCGTGCTGTTCCGGCACCTGGATCTCGCGGCCGTTGCCGGGACCGCGGAGTCGAATCGGATGGTGGCGGCGCTGCATACGGCCGGTGAGCCGGAGGTCGCGCTGCGCGGCGGGAAGGTCTTCGCCAAGCGCCTGGTCGCCGACGAGTCCGAGCCGGGCGCGGCCGCCGATCTCGATCACGTGCTGATCGTGGGCGGCACCGGCAAGCTCGGCCTGCTGTTCGCGGAGCATTTCGCCCGGCAGGGCGCGGGCCGGGTCACCCTGGTCAGCCGGTCCGGCGAATCCGGTGCGGCCGCCGCGGATTTGGCGCGGGTGCGGGCCGTCGGAGCCACCGAGATCGTGGTCGAGGCCTGTGATGTGAATGCCGCCGAGGATGTTGCGCGCCTGGTGTCGAGCCTGGGGGAGCGGCCGGTGAGCCTGCTCGTCCACGCCGCCGTCAACTATGTGGACGCGGGCATCGAGGAGATCACCGCCGACATGGTGGCCACCGCCGCCGCGTCGAAGGTGCTGGGCCTGGAAGCCGTGCTGGACGCGGTGCCGTTGAGCGCGACCGGCCGGGTGCTGCTGTGCTCGTCCATGGCCGCGACCCTCGGTGGGCGCGGGCAGATCCTGTACGCGGTCACCAACCGGATGCTCGATGTGCTCGCCCGCCGGGTGCGGGAGCGCGGCATCGACTGCTCGTCGCTGGAGTGGGGCCTGTGGAGTGTCGCGGGTCCGCTGGACGAGGCGGGCATGGCGCGGGTCGAGGGCGCCGGGGTCTTCCCGATGCATCCCGCCGACGCGATCGCCGCCGGATTCACCGGGCAGCCGACCGACGCCATCGTCATCTCCGCGGACTGGCCGTTCCTGCGCGATGTCATGGGCGCGTTCGGTCAGGCGTCGGTGCTGTCGGAAGTGCCGGAGCCGGAACCGATCCCGGCGATCGTCGCCGCGGCGCCGGAAGCGCCCGTCGCGGCCGAGGTCGCGCCGGCGCCCGTCGCTCCCGTGGCGCCCGCGCCGGTCGTCGCCGACCGCCCGCTGGCGGATCAGGTGCTCGCCGAGCTCGAACGCGTCATGGGCATCGACACCGGCGACAGCATCGACCGTTCGGTGCCGCTGGTCGCCCTGGGCCTGGATTCTTTGCAGGCCTTGGACTTCCGCAAGCGCGTGCAGGCGTCGCTGGACCGGGATCTGCCGGTCGCCGCGATTCTCGGCGGCGCGTCACTCGACGATGTCGTGCTGCTCATGGCAGCGAACACCAACTAAAGGGCTAGGGGCCAGATTTCATGTCAGACACCGATGCCACCGTGGCCGGAAACTCCGTCGCCGACCGGCGCCGGGAACTGTTGCGGCGCAAGCTGGCCGAGCAGGGCCTGGCCGTCGACACCGCCGCCCCGGTGCGCCGCACCGCGGCGGGGGAGCGGCGGGCGCTGTCGGCCGGTCAGCGCCGCATGTGGTTTCTGCAGACCCGCGATCCCGAGGACACCACGCTGAACATCTGCGTGGCGTACCGGTTGACCGGCGCGCTGGACGAGGAGCGGCTGCGGCAGGCGGTGGCGTCGGTGTTCGCCCGGCACGACGTGCTGCGCACCACCTTCGGTGTGGACGAGAACGGCGAACCCTTCCAGGTGTTCACCGACGAGATCACCGTGCCCTGGCAGTCGCACGATCTGACCGACCTGGCCGAGTCCGCCCGCCCGGTGCGGGTGGAGGTGCTGGCCCGCCGCGCGTTCGGCCGCCCCTTCGATCTGGCGACCGAACTGCCGCTGCGGATCACGCTGGCGCGCACCGGAACCCAGGAGTGGGTGCTGCTGCTGTCGGCGCACCACGGCTGCTGGGACGACGACGCCTGGGGCGTGTTCTTCGCCGACCTGAACGCCGCCTACAACGGCGCCGCGCAGACCGCCCCGCCCGCGCAGTTCGTCGACCTCGAGGTCCTCGACGCCCCCGCCGACGACGAGGCGGACATCGCCTACTGGCGGAACACCCTGCGCCCCTTGCCCGAACCGCTCGAGCTACCCGGCGCGGCCGTGGCCGCACCCTCCAAGCGCGCCGACCGCTGCACCGTGGCGCTGCCCGCCGACCTGCTCGACCGGGTGGACGCCTTCGCCCGTGAGCACGCGGCCAGCCCCTTCATGGTGCTGCTCGCCGGGTACGCCGCGCTGATCCAGCGCTACACCGCCGCCGAGGACTTCCTGGTGTCCATCCCGGTCACCAACCGTCGCTCGGCCGCCGCCGAACAGCTCATCGGCTACTTCGGCAACACCCTGCTGCTGCGCGAGACCTTCGCCCGCACCGAGACCTTCGCCGGTCTGGTCGAGTCCACCAAGCGCACCTGCCTGGACGCCTTCGCGCATCAGGCCGTCGGCATCGACCGGGTCGTCCGAGAGGTGAACCCGGAGCGGGTCGCCGGCCGCGACGGCATGGATCAGCTGGTGCGCCTGGGCTTCAGCGTCCGCAAGAGCGCCGACGGTTTCGCGCTGCGCGAGGTCTCCTCGGTGCAGCTGGACGAGCTGGGCGCGCCGACCGCGCAGGTGCCGCTGGCCCTGGCCGTCGTCACCGAGAGCGCGCACGGCGCGGTGCTCGAGGCCGAATACCAGGTGGACGTGCTGTCCGAGCCGCTGGTGCGGCGCATGCTGGAACACTTCGTGCGCCTGCTGGATCGGGCGCTGAGCGCGCCCGCCGCCCGCCTGGCCGACCTCGACATGCTGGGCGGCGACGACCGCACCGCGATCCTGGAGCAGTCGCGCGGTGCGCAGGTGCCCTCGGACGACACCACCATGGTCGACCTGTTCGAGGCCGCCGTCGCCGCCGGACCCGAGACCCTCGCCCTGGTCTCGGACGACACCGAACTCACCTACGCCGCCCTGAACCGCCGCGCGAACCGCCTGGCGCACTGGCTGATTCGCGAGGGCCTGGGCGGCGAGGACATCGTCGCCCTGCGCATGAGCAATTCGGTCGAGTTCATCGTGGCCGTCTACGCCGTGCTCAAGGCGGGCGCGGCCTACCTGCCCATCGACCCCGCCTACCCGGACGATCGCATCGACTACCTGGTCGCCGACGCCGCCCCGCGGCTGGTGCTGGGCCGGGTCGAGCTCGACGCCGCGGAGGAGGCCGCCGCCGGGCTGCCCGACACCGACCCCTCCGACGCCGACCGCGTCCGCCCGCTGCTGCCGGCCAACCTGGCCTACGTCATCTACACCTCGGGGTCGACGGGCAAGCCCAAGGGCGTCCCGGTCTCGCACGCCGCGATCGCCGAGCACGTGGTCAGCTTCACCGCCGAATGGGGCATTACCTCGGAAGACGTACTGCTGCAGTCGTCTTCGGTGTCCTTCGACGCCTCCCTGCTCGACATCTTCGTCACCCTCGCCTTGGGCGCGCGCCTGATCGTGCCCAAGCCGGAGGCGTTCCGCGACATCCGCTACGTCGCCGACCTGATCACCCGCCGCGGCGTCACCGTGTTGCACATGGTGCCATCCATGCTCAGCACCTTCCTGCTGCTGCCCGAGGTGAGCGAGTGGCGGGCGCTGCGTCACGTCCCGGTCGGCGGCGAGGCGCTGCCGGGCGAGGTGGCCGACAAGTTCGCGACCGTCTTCGACGCCGAACTGCGCAACCACTACGGCCCGACCGAGGCCGTCGTGTGCGCCACCCATCAGCCGGTGTCGGGCCCGCAGGGCACCGGGATCGTGCCGATCGGCGTCCCCAATCAGAACGTGCACGCCTACCTGCTCGACGAGGCCCTGCAGCTGGTGCCCGCCGGTGTGGTCGGCGAGATCTACCTGGGCGGTGCGCAATTGGCGCGCGGCTACCTGGGCCGCCCGGCCCTCACCGCGAGCCGTTTCGTCGCCGACCCGTTCACCCCGGGCGCGCGCCTGTACCGCTCCGGAGACCTGGCCCGCCGCAACGAGTTCGGCGAGATCGACTTCGTCGGCCGCGCCGACGAGCAGGTGAAGGTGCGCGGCTTCCGGATCGAACTCGGAGAGGTGGAGTCCGCGCTGGCCGCGCACCCGACCGTCGGCCACTGCGTGGTCGTGGTGACCGAGGATCCGGCCGTCGGCGCCCAGCTGGCCGCCTACCTGGTGCCCGCCGCCGGCGCGACCGTGGACGTGGAGCAGGTCCGCGCCCAGGCCGCCGCCGCGCTGCCGGAGTACATGGTGCCCAGTGCTTTCGCCGTGATCGACGAGATCCCGCTGACCGTCAACGGCAAGCTGGACAAGCGCGCCCTGCCCGCCCCGGCCCCGGCCGTGGAGCGCGCGCACCGCGCACCCGCCACCGCCACCGAACGCCGCCTGTGCGGGATCTACTCACACCTGTTCGGCGTCCCGGTCGTCGGCGCGGACGATTCGTTCTTCGAACTCGGCGGCCACTCGCTGCTGGCGGCCCGCCTGGTCGCGCAGATCCGCGCGGAGTTCGGTGTCGAGCTGGATGTGCGGATCGTGTTCGACACCCCGACCCCGGCCGGTCTCGCGGCCGGTCTCGTCGCCCGGTTCCGGGACGAGTTCGGCATCGACCTGGACGCCATGGACGACGAGGACGAGACCGCCGAGCCGGTCGAAACCGTGCTCCCCGCACCAGTTTCCGGCCGCCCCGCCGTGACCGAACGGGAGCGCCCGGAGCGACTGCCGCTGTCGTACTCGCAGCTGGCCATGTGGTTCCAGTACCGCATGGAGGGCCCCAGCGCGGTCGGCAACCTGCCCTTCGCCGTGCGTTTCGACGGCGGCCTCGACATTCCCGCGCTGCGCGCCGCGCTCACCGACGTGGTGGCCCGGCACGAGGCGCTGCGCACCGGATTCGGTGAGCAGGACGGCATTCCGTACCAGGAGATCCGGGCGGCCGGGGAGGTCACGCTCGACGTGACCGGCGTCGACCCCGAACTGCTGGCGGACGAGCTCGCCGAGATCGGCCGCTACGCCTTCACCGTCGAATCCGAGCCGCTGCTGCGCGCCCGGCTGCTGGTGCTCGACCCGAGCACCCAGGTGCTGTCGCTGCTGGTGCACCACATCGTGGCCGACCACGCCTCGCTGGGCATCCTGCTCGACGACCTGATCGCCGCCTACCGCGCCCGCGTCGAGGGCGGCCGGGCTCCGGAGTGGACCCCGCTCGCCGTGCAGTACGCGGATTACGTGCTGTGGCAGCACGACGTCTTCGGGCCGGGAACGGATTCCGCGGCGCGCGACTACGGCCGGGCGCAGCTCGAGCACTGGCGCGGCGCGCTCGCCGACGTACCGGACCAGATCGACGTCGCGCCCGACCGGGCCCGGCCCGCGGTGCTCGGCAAGCGCGGCGAGGTCGCCACCTTCGCCGCCCCCGCGGCCCTGCGCACCGGGCTCGCTGCCCTCGCCGAGTCCTGCGGCGCAACGGAATTCATGGTCTACCAGGCCGCTGTCGCGACCCTGCTGCACAAGCTGGGCGGCGGCTCCGACATCGCCCTCGGCACCCCGGTGGCCAGCCGTGTCGACCCGGCCACCGCGCCGCTGGTCGGCCTGTTCGCCAATATGGCGGTGCTGCGCAACGACCTGTCCGGCACGCCGACCCTGCGCGACACCGTGCGCCGGGGCCGCGAGGTGGTGCTGGACGCCCACGCGCACCAGGAACTTCCGATCGAACGCCTGGTGGAGGCGCTCAACCCGGCGCGTTCCCGCTCCCGCAATCCGCTGTTCCAGAGCATGCTGCACTTCCGCGGCGCGGACTGGGCCCCGGCGACGGTGACCGTGGCCGGCGCCACCACCGCCACCGTGCTGCCCGTCGACTTCGACGTGTCGTTCCTGGATCTCAATATCTCGGTGAACGTCACCGGCGACGGCGGACTGGCCGTGCGCGTGGTCGCCAACGCCGACCTGTACGAGCCGGAGACCGTGCGGCTCATCGGGTCCGCGCTGGTCACCACTCTGGAGGCGTACGCGACCGCGCCCGACCGCACCGTGGTCGAGCTCGAGGTGCTGCCGGTCGCCGACCTGGACCGGCTGCTCGCGCCGCCCGCGCCCGCCGCGCGGACCCTCGGGGTGGCCACCGGCGACCACTCCGGCACCGAGCGCGCCCTCATCGACCTGCTGGAAGAGCTGCTCGAGATCGACGATGTCGAGGCCGACGACAATTTCTTCGCCCTCGGCGGCGACAGCGTCATCTCCATCCAGTGGTCGGCCCGCGCCACCGCGCTCGGCCTGGCGCTCACCCCGCAGCTGGTGTTCGAGCACCTCACCATCGCCGAACTGGCCGCCGCGGTCGACGCCGCCGAACCCGTTCCCGCGCAAGCGGAGTCGATTCCACAGGAGGAATCCGCACCCATGAGCGCCTCCGGCCTCGACGCCGACGCCCTCGCCGCCCTGACCGCCTCCTGGGGAGCACGATGACCACCGCCGCCGGAACCCCGAGCGCCGCCGCCCCGCCGCGGATCGAGGACGTCCTCGCGCTGAGCCCGCTACAGGAGGGCTTGTTCTCGTTGTCGCGGCTCGCCGGCGACGGAATCGACCTGTACACCATGCAATTCGTGGTGGACATCGACGGCCCGCTCGACACCGGCCTGCTGCGCCGCAGCGCCCAGGCCATGCTGGACCGCCACCCCAACCTGCGCGCCGCGTTCTGGGACGAGAACGTGCCGCGGCCGGTGCAGATCGTGCCCGCCCACGCCGAGATGCCGTGGACCGAACAGGACGCGCGGCCCGAGGAATTCGACGATCTCGCCGCCGCCGAACGGCGGGTCCCGTTCGACCTGAGCCGCGGCCCCGCCCTGCGCGTGCTGCTGCTCACCGTGCCCGAGACCGGCGCGCGGCGCATGATCCTCACCGCCCACCACATCCTGATGGACGGCTGGGCGGTGGCGATCTACTTCACCGAACTGCTGGCCGTCTACCAGGCGGGCGGATCCGTTGCCGCACTGCCGAAACCGCGCCCGTACCGCGACTACATCGCCTGGCTCGGCGCGCAGGACACCGCGGCCGTCACCCAGCGGTGGACCGACTACCTGGCCGAATTGACCGGCCCGCTGCTGCTGGCGGGCGGCGCGCCGATCGCCGCCGACGCGGTGCCGGAGAAGACCCGGCTGCTGCTGTCGGCCGCCGACACCGAGGCCGTCCGGTCCTGGGCGGGCGCCCACGGCCTGACCCTCAACACCGCGGTGCAGTTCGCCTGGACGGTCCTGCTCGGCCGCCTCACCGACCGCCGCGACGTCGTCTACGGCACCACCATTTCCGGTCGCCCCGACCAGCTTCCGGGCGTGGAGGGCATGGTCGGGCTGTTCATCAACACCGTGCCGGTCACCCACCGCCTGGACCGCGAGCTGTCGGTGGTCGAGCAGTGCGCGCGCCTGCAGCGCGAATGCGCGGCCATGCGCGACATCGGCCACGTGAGCCTGTCGTCGGTGCAGCGCGCCGCCGGGCACGGCACCCTCTTCGACACCCTGTTCGTGTTCGAGAACGCGCCCATCGACGACGCCATCCGCACCGTCACCGCTCCGGACGGGGCCCGGTTCCGGCCGGTCGAGATGGAATCCCTCGCGCACTACCCGCTCACCGTGGTCGCCCACATGAGCGGTGACGAACTGCTGGTCCAGTTCGAGGCCATGCCCGCCGCCCTGCCGTACCTGCCCGCCGAGGGCCTCGGCGAGCGGTTGCTGGCCGTGCTGCGTCAGCTGCCCGGAATCGGTGCGGCCGCACCGGATGCGCTCAGCGTGCTCACCGACGCCGAGCGCGCCGCGTTCGCCGCCGCCGAGACCCCGGGCGTGGACCCGGCCGAGCCCGCCGATGCGGTGTGGGAGCTGTTCGAGCGGCAGGTCGCCGCGACCCCGGAAGCCATTGCGCTCCAGGACAGTTCCGGACTCCGGCTGACCTACCGGGAGCTGCGGGAGCTGGCCGCCCGGCAGGCGGTCGAGTTCGCCGGGCGCGGCGTCGGCGCGGAAAGCGTTGTCGCGCTGGTCATGCCGCGCTCGCCGCGATCGATCATCGCGCTGCTGGCCGCGTTCGCCGCGGGTGGCGCGTATGTGCCGGTGGACACCACCCTGCCCGCGTCCCGCATCGAGTCGATCCTGCGGCAGGCGAACCCGGCGCTGGTGGTCACCGATGCCGCCACCCGCGCTGACCTCGATCCCGAGGGCACAGTGCTGGCCGGTTCCGTGCTGGTGCTGGACGATTCCCTTGTCGCACAGGGACTTTCGGGCGAGCATGTCGCGACCCCGCCGGTCGTCCGCCATTCGGATCAGCTCGCGTACCTCATCTTCACCTCCGGCTCGACCGGTGAACCCAAGGGCGTCGCCGGAACCCAGGCCGCGCTCATGGCCTACTTCGCCGATCACCGCGACCGCGTCTACGGCCCCGCCATGGCGCGGCTGGGCCGCCCGCTGCGCATCGCGCACGCCTGGTCGCTGAGCTTCGACGCCTCCTGGCAGCCCATGGTCGGCCTGCTGGCCGGGCAGGCCATCCACCTGTTCGACGCCGTGGAGATGCGCGACGCGCACCGGTTGTGCGCGGGCATGATCGCCAGCGACATCGACATGATCGACACCACGCCGTCGATGTTCGCGCAGCTCAATGCCGCCGGACTCGTCGACCGCGAACTGCCGGTGCTGGCACTGGGCGGCGAGGCCATCGACGCCGCCCTGTGGGCGCGACTACGCGAGCTGGCCCTCAGCGCCAGCAGCGGACGCGGCGGGACCGCGGTGTACAACTGCTACGGCCCGACCGAGACCACCGTCGAGGCGGTGGTCGCCCCCATCGCCGAGTTCGAGACCCCGACCATCGGCACCCCGAATGCCGGAATGTCGGGCTATGTCCTGGATTCCATGTTGCGCCCGGTCCCCGGTGGCGTCGTCGGTGAGCTGTACCTGTCGGGTCCGCAGCTGGCCCGCGGCTACATCGGCCGCGCGGCGACGACTTCGGACCGGTTCGTGGCCGACCCGTTCCGGCCCGGCCGCCGCATGTATCGCACCGGCGACCTGGTCCGGCACCTGCCGCACGGCGGCCTCGGCTACCTGGGCCGCGCCGACGCGCAGGTCAAGGTGCGCGGCTACCGCATCGAGATCGGCGAGATCGAGACCGCGCTGCGCCGGCTGCCCGGCGTGGACACCGCGGCCGTCACCGTGGTCCGCCGGGCGGGCGGGGCGAGTCTGGTGGGCTTCGTGGTCGGCCGGGCGGATCGGGTCGTGGACCCGGTGCGCACCCGCGCCGCGCTCTCGGAGAGCCTGCCCGCCTACATGATTCCGGCCCGGGTGCTCGCGTTGCCGCAGCTGCCGGTCAATGCCAACGGCAAGCTCGACGGTCCGGCCCTGACCCGGCTGGCCGAGGCCGCCCTGGCCGACACCGGCTCCGACACCGCGCCGCGCACCGCCACCGAGAAGGAACTGGCCGAACTGCTGGCCGAGCTCTTCGACGGCCGCGCGCCCGGCGTGGACGACGACTTCTTCGCCCTCGGCGTGGACAGCATCGTCGCCATCTCCCTGGTCAACAAGGCCCGTCGTCGCGGTCTCACCCTGACCCCGCGCATGGTCCTGGCCACCCCCACCATCCGGGAACTGGCCGCCGCCCTCGACGCGGCCGAGACCGCCGCCGCCGAGAAGGTCGCGGATTACGGTGCGGTGCGCCCGCTTCCGGTGGTGTCGTGGATGTACGAGTACGGCAACTACCGCCGCTTCACCCAGACCGCGCTGCTGCGCCTGCCCACCGGCATCGACCGGCAGGGCATCGAGGCCGCGCTCCAGGGCGTGCTGGACGGCTACGACACGCTGCGCTCCAGCCTCACCGACACCGAGGACGGCACATGCCTGGTCACCGCGCCGCCCGGCACGGTGCGGGCGGCCGACATCCTCACCCAGATCACCGATCCCGCCGACACGGCCGAGGCCGTGCACAGCGTGGCCCGGGTCCTGATGGACGAGATCGACCCGCGCACGGGCGATATGGTGCGCGCGGCCTGGTTCTCCGGCACCGATCAGGGTGACGTCCTGCTGCTCACCATCCACCACCTGGCCGTCGACGTGGTGTCGTGGCACCTGCTGATCGCCGCCCTCGGTGAGGGCGCCGCGCTGCCGGAGTCCACCTCGTACCGGGAGTTCTCCGGGCGCATGGCCGAGCGCGCCGAGTCGGCGGAAATCCTGTCCCAGAGCGCGTATTGGCGCGATCAGCTGGATGCCCCCGACCCGGCCATCGGCCGCCGCATCCCGTACCCGGACACCGACACCTGGTCGTCGCTGCGGGTCGCCACGGCCGTCACCCCGGTCCCCGTGACCGAGCGGGTGCTGGCCTCCCTCACCCGCGACGAAGGCGTGCGCGAATTCCTGCTCACCGCCCTCACCGTCACCCTGGCGAGCTGGCGGCGCGAGCGCGCCCAGGATCCCGCGCACGGCGCGCTCATCGCGCTCGAGGGGCACGGTCGCGCCGACGACCTGCTCGGCACCGACACCAGCAACACCCTCGGCTGGTTCACCACCGTGTTCCCGGTCCGCCTGGGCGCGGGCGCGACGGTGGACATCGAACGCGCCGAACAGGATCCGGCGGCGGCGCGCGCTCTGCTGGACGCTGTGACCGCGCAGCTGTCCGCCATCCCGAACGGCGGCCTGGACTACGGTCTGCTGCGCTACACCACCGGCGTGCCGGAGCTGGCCACCGCGCGGCACCCGCAGGTCGAGTTCAACTACCTGGGCCGCGTGGACCTCAGCGGCCAGGCCGCCGACTCGTGGTCGCTGCTCACCGGCCCGCTCAACGAGTCGCTGCCGCTGGATCCGGAACCGGAGCTGCCGCTGCGCTACGCCCTCGATGTCATCGCGGGCATCGGCTCGACCCCGGAAGGCCCGCAGCTGACCACGAATTGGCGCTGGAGCGAGACCCTGTTCACCGAGGCGGAAGCCACCCGCCTCACCGAACTGTGGCAGCGCAGCCTGGCCGCGCTGGCGGCCGCCGCCCAGCGGTAGACGAGACGAAAACGGCCGTCGACCTCGAAAAGGTCGGCGGCCGTTCGTATCCGAGAAGGAATCAGGCGGCGGCGGATTCGCCACGGTGACCGTGGTGCGGCATGGAGAGCCTCGCCTCGATGGCCGACAGCGCCGCGGGAGCGGCGGATCCCTCCAGATCGAGCAGCAGCCAGCCGTCGGGCGTCCAGCCGCCGTGGATATCGGTCCGCGCCAGGCGTCCGCCCGGCACGAACGGGTCGTTGACGAATCCTTCGGCAGCGCCGTCCAATTCCAGCGCCAGCGCCGAACCGCCCAGGTACACACGGCCGGACCGGCCAGGCGGCACCAGCCGCAGCGCATCGTCGAGCACCAGCAGCCGAGCGCCCGGAATCGGCCGCACCCGCCCCGAACCGTCCAGGGGTCCGCGCGCTGCCACGCCCGCGTATTCCGGTGTGGTGTAGGCGAATCCGGTGCAGGAGCCCGGAGCCAGTTCGTGCAGCAGCGCCGACAGCGCAGCCGGGCAGTCGTTCCCGAACACGTCCCAGCGGCGCACGGTGGGCAGCGCGGGGGAGGGGAGGAAGGCGAGGTTGGCCAGGGTGTCGGCGTCGGCCACCACGTGGGTGGCCGCGCTCAGCGCGATGAGTTCGGCGAGGGCGCCCGCGTCGGCGCGCTGCGGGGCCGTGGCCAGGACCAGTGTCGCCCCGTCGGCCAGTGCGGCCAGCAGTTCGACCGCGGCGTCGGTGGTGTCCCAGCGGGTGGCGAGCAGTCGCGAATCCGGCGAGCCGTAGGCGCGGTCGATCTGACAGGAGCGCTGATCGGCGGCTACCGCGCGGCGGTCGTCGGCGGCCGCGGCCACCGCGACCGGCTTCAGTCCGGTGCCGGTGGGGCCCAGTTCGGCCAGCACCGTGCCGAATTCGGCGGCGCTGGCGATATCGCAGAGGATGCGGGCCAGATCGTCGAGGGTGGGTCCGGCCGTGCCGGTCACGCCGCCGTCGAGCCGTTCGTAGAGTTCGGCATAGGTGAGGATGTGCCCGCCGCAGCGGACGGCCGTGCGCAGTGACGGCACGCGGCGTCCGCAGTCGATGAGCATGGATACCGAGGGGACGTCGTACAGTTCGACCCCATTGGCCCATTCGTCCGCGAGCCGGTGACGCTCGACGGCGGACAGTGAATCCGGCACCGCACGCTCCATCGTTCCAAACCCCCGGTACTAACTTATGCAACCCTAACCTAATCCATGAAGGGCACGATCGGCCACCCCTTCGGGGATCGAATCGGCGACAACGGTCTGCAACTCGGGAGAAAATTAGGCTAGGCTCACCTACCGCTTGGCCGTTTCGGCCGGGCGCGCTCGGTCGATCCGGTCGGGCAGAGCAGAAGGAGAGCACGATGAAGTCGCGGTCGTTCACCGCAAGGGCCGCCCTCGCGGCGGTCGCAGGCCTGCTCGCGCTCGGGCTCACGGCCTGCGGATCCAGCTCCGATGACACCGCCTCCGGCGGCGGCGCCCCGGTCACCATCACCCACGCGCACGGCCAGACCACGGTCGAGGGCACCCCGACCCGCATCGTCGCCCTGGGCAACCAGTGGCTCGACACCGCACAGGCGCTCGGCGTCACCCCGGTCGGCTACATCGACAACATCGCCGTGCTCAGCAAGGGCGCCCCGCCCTGGGAGCCGGCCGCGCTGTCGCAGTCCAAGGCCCTCTCGACCACCGGAAGTCTGGCCGAACAGGTCGCCGCGCTGAACCCGGACCTGATCCTGGCCGACCCCTTCATCGCCGACGCCAAGACCTACGGCGACCTGTCCAAGGTCGCGCCCACCCTGCCCGGCCTCACCAAGGAAGCCGTGACCCCCTGGGCCGACCAGGTGCACGCGCTGGGCCAGGTGCTGCACAAGACCGCCGCCGCCGACAAGGTGGTCGCCGACCTCAACGGCCGCATCGACGGCATCGCGCAGCGCAATCCGGGCTTGAAGGGCAAGACCTTCATCAGCTCCTGGCTGGCCGGGCCGTCGCAGCTGATGGTCCTCACCGACCCGAAGGACGGATCCAGCCGCCTGTTCACCCAGCTCGGCATGACCATCCCGCAGCGCCTGGTGGAGCAGGGCGGCAACGGCGGCCGCCTGGCCCTGTCGCCGGAGCGCCTCGACGAACTGAACTCCGACCTGCTGCTGGCCGGCTACTCGCCGGGCCTGGACGAGAAGTACCGCGCCCTGCCGGGGTACAACGACCTGCCCTCCGTGAAGAAGAACTCCATCGTCTTCCTCACCGTCCAGGAGATCAGCGCCATCAACCAGCCCACCCCGCTGGCCCTGCCCTACCTGCTCGACAAGCTCGAGCCGGCCCTGGCCAACGCCGCCAAATGACCCGCGCCGACCACCGCTACGCCCTGCGCCCCGGCGTCACCTGCCTGACGATGCCGGGCGGCGCGGTCCTGCTGAACCCGCCCCGCAACGAGAAGCTGACGGGCCTGACCGCACCCCAGAGCCAGGCCCTGAAGACCCTCAACCGCGGCCCGGCGACGCTCACCCAGCTGGAGCCCGAATCCGATTCGGTGACACCGCTGCTCGACCGTCTGACCGGTCAGGGCTGGCTGGAGGTCACCGTTCGTGACGGCGATCGGGACCTCTACACCCTGCGCCCCTTCGCCACCCCGCCCGCCCGTCCGGCGGGCGCGGCGGCGGCCCCCCTCTCGAAATTCACGGTGATCCACCGTGATTCGGAGGGCCTGGTGCTGGAACACCCCACCTCCTGGTGCGACGTGCGCGTGCACGACCCGCGCCTGCTCGCCTTGGCGGGCGGTGCGAGCCCGTCCGAACTCGGCCTGCCCGAGCATCTTTCGGCCCGCATCGCCGCGGACCTGGTCTGGGGCGGCTTCACCGCCGACCCGTCCACCGAGTCCGGCGACTTCACCACCCGCAGCTGGAGCGCCCCCGACCTGTGGTTCCACCGGCGCAGCACGCTGGGCTCCCGCACGGTCACCTGGGACAACTTCGGCCCGACGGCGTGGGCGAAGGACGAGTTCCCGCAGCTCCCCGCGCACCGTCCGGCCTACCCGGGCGATCCGATCGCGCTCCCGGCCCCCGATCTGGCCGCGCTGCGCGCCTCGGACCCGTCCCTGACGGCCGTGATCGAGGACCGCCGCTCCCACCGCGCCTTCGACGACAGCAACCCCATCACCCTGGCCCAGCTGGCGGAACTGCTCTACCGGACCGCCCGCACCCGCTCGGTGGAACGGACTCCGGACGGCGGCGAACTCGCTTCCCGCCCTTACCCTTCGGGTGGCGGCGTCCACGAACTGGAGCTCTACCCGGTGGTCCGCAATGTCGAGGGCCTGCCCCCCGCCATGTACCACTACGACTCCTTCGACCACGTCCTGCGCCCGGTGGCCCCCGCCGATTCCCCCGAGGTCGAGCGTCTGCTCCGCACCACGACGGCGACCCTGGCCAACGCGTCCGAGCCCCAACTGCTGCTGTTGATCTCGGCGCGCGCGGGCCGGGTCATGTGGTCCTACGAGTCGGTCGCCTACGCCAATATGCTCAAACACGTGGGCGTCCTCATGCAGACCCTCTATCTGGCGGCCACCGCCATGGGTCTGGGCGCGGTGGCCCAGGGCTTTTCCGACACCGCCGCGTTCACCGCCGCCACCGGCGTCTCCGAACTGGAGGAATGCAACGTGGGCAGCGTCATTCTGGGCACCCCCGCCGCCTGAACCGGTTGTCGGACCCGCCTGGGAGGATCGATCGCATGACGGTGACCGGGGATGATGTTCGGGCGGTGGCGCTTTCGCTGGCGCGCACCTCCGAGCAGTTCGAATGGCAGATGCCGACCTTCCGGGTCGCGGGGAAACTGTTCCTGACCCTGCCCGAGAACGAGACCTCGATGGCCGTCCGGTGCCCCATCGCCGACCGCGACGAACTTGTGCAGGCCGAGCCGGACAAGTTCTGGATCGCCCCGCACGAGGCGGGCAACGCCTGGGTCCGGGTTCGCCTGGCCGCCTTGGACGATCGCGACGAGCTGGACGCCATCGTCACCGACTCGTGGCGGCAGGCCGCACCCCGGGAGTTGACGGACCCGGCCTGAGCGGCCGGGTCCACGCCGGTCAGAAGGTGACGCGCTGGTCCTCGGGCATGAAGAGCTTGTCGCCGGAGGTGACGCCGAACGTGCTGTAGAACTCCGGCAGGTTGCGGACCACCTGATTGCACCGGAATTCGTCGGGGGAGTGGGTGTCGGAGAGCCCCTCGGCGGTGAGCTCGGGGGTCTGCTTCGCCCGCCAGCCCCGGGCCCAGGACAGGAACATGGTGCGGTAGTCCGGGTTGGCGTTGCCCGCGCGCTGCTCGGCGAGCCGGTAGGCGGCCAGCGCGATCTGGAGTCCGCGCAGGTCGGCCAGGTTCTCGCCGAGCGTGAGTTTGCCGTTCACCTTGTTCTCGGGCGTCACCCCTTCGGGCACCAGGCCGTCGTACTGGGCGACCACCTTGGCCGCGCGGGCTTCGAAGGCGGCCTTGTCCTCCGGCGTCCACCAGTCCCGCAGATTGCCGTCGCCGTCGTACTTGCGGCCCTGATCGTCGAACCCGTGCCCGATCTCGTGGCCGATGGTCGCGCCGACCGCGCCGAAGTTCACCGCCAGCTGCGCGTCCTTGTCGAAGTACGGTGGCTGCAGATACGCGGCGGGGAAGACGATCTCGTTATTGGTCGCCGAGTAGTACGCGTTGACGGTCTGCGGGCTCATGCCCCATTCGGACTTGTCGACCGGCGTGCCGAGCCGGTCCCAGTCCTTCTTGTTGTTGAAAGCGTTGATGGCGAGCAGGGATTGGATGAGCTTGCCGCGGGTGATGGTCAGCTTCGAGTAGTCGTCCCACTTGTCCGGGTACCCGATCTTGACCCGCATCTTGTCCAGCTTGGCCAGCGCCGCGTCCCGGGTGGGCTGCGTCATCCAGGCCGAGTTGCGGAAGTTCTCGCGGTAGGCGGCCAGCAGGTCGTCCACCATCCGCTTGACCTCGTCCTTGGCGGAGGGCGGGAAGTGCTTGTCCACGTACAGCTTTCCCAGCGATTCGGGCAGCTGCGACGTGGCCAGGTTGACGCCGTACTTCCAGCGTTCCTGCCGCTCCTGCTGCCCGCGCATGACCCGCCCGGCGAACTGGAAGTAGGCGTCGTTGATCGCGATCGGCAGGTAGGGCGCGTAGGCGCGGACCACCGACAGCTTCAGATAGTCGCGCCAGATCGCGATATCGGTGTCGGCCCAGATTTGCCCGGCCGCGGTGATGTAGGACGGCTGCGCGACAACCACTTCCGCGAACAGGTCCTTGGGCCGGTCGGTGCATCCGGCCAGCCACGGCTCGAAGTCGAAGCCGCGGCCGAGTTCGGTCAGCTGCTGCCAGGTCATGCGGTTGTAGGAGGCGTCGGCGTCGCGGCGCCGCACCCGATCCCAGAAGACGGCCGCGATGCGGGTCTCCAGGTCGAGGATCCGCTGCGCCATGCCGCTCGGATCGGCGAACCCGGCGCCCTTGGCGATCGCTTCCAGATAGACCCGGTACCCCTTCAGCTTCTCGGCGTACTGCGGCTTGCTGTAGTAGTCCTCCTCCAGCCCGATCCCGGACTGCCCGATCCCGGGGATGTAGGCGTTGGAGTTCTTGCGGTCGATGCTGACGCCGATCCCGATCAGCCCGCCGATCGGCAACGCGCCCATCACCTTCGCCAGGTCGGGCTTGGTCGCGGCCTTGTCGACCTGGTCGAACAGCTCCTGCAGCGGCGACATCCCGAGCTTCTCGACGGTGTCCCAGTCGACGCGCGCGTCGTAGAGGTCGCGGATCTTCTGCGCGTCCGAACCCGGTTCCGGGTCCTTGATCCCGTCGATGATCTCCCGCAGCTGGTTCAGCGTGCGCTCGTTGGCCTCGCTGATCGCACCGAAGGCGGGCTTGTCCGGGGGCAGCTGGTACTCCCGCAGCCACTTGCCGTTGACGTACCGGTACAGGTCGTCCTGCACCCGGACCGCCTCGTCGGCTCCCGAAAGATCCGGTCCCGTCAGCGTTTTCGCCGCCGAACCCTTGCTGCAGGAGGCCAAGGCGGCCGCGGCCGGAACCAGCCCGAGGGCGATCAGGAATGCGCGACGATCCAAGCGCGCCGAACCCGACGAAGTCACAGGCACTACCTCTCGTGAAGCTGCATTACCGACGCGAGGCTACCGGGGAAGGCGGCCCCGCGCGGGGTGTCGCGAGCCTCCCGATCGCGCGGGCTGATCGCTCAGAGGGTGACGCGCTGGTCCGGCGGCAGGTACGCCTTGTCGCCTTCCTTCACGTCGTAGGTCGCGTAGAACTCGCCGAGATTGCGCACCACCTGGTTGCACCGGAATTCCGCGGGCGAGTGCGGATCATCGGCGAGCTGCTGTTCCAGCGCTTGGTCGGTCATCTTGGTCCGCCAGGTGCGGCCCCAGGATTCGAACATCGGCTTGTAGTCGGGCGTCGCGGTCCCGGCACGCTGCTGCACCATGCGGTACGCGGCCAGCGAGATCTCCAGTCCGCGCAGGTCGGCCAGGTTCTCGCCGACGGTGAGCGCCCCGTTCACATGCTGATCGGCGGGCAGACCCTCGGGCACCAGCGTGTTGTACTGCGCGATGAGCTGCTCGGTCTTGGCCTGGAAGGCGGCCTTGTCCTGCGGGGTCCACCAGTCCTTCAGGTTGCCGTCCCCGTCGAACTTCGCGCCCTGATCGTCGAAGCCGTGCCCGATCTCGTGGCCGATGACCGCGCCGCCCGCGCCGTAGTTCACCGCGGGCGCGGCGTTCGGGTCGAAGAACGGCGGCTGCAGGAACGCCGCGGGGAAGACGATCTCGTTGGCGCTGGGGTTGTAGTAGGCGTTCACCGTCTGCGGCGGCATGCTCCACTCCGACTTGTCCACAGGCGTCCCCAGCCGGTCGAACATGCGGTTGGCGTCGAAGGCCGCGGAGGCGCGCAGGGATTCGATCAACCGGCCGCGGGTGATGGTGAGCTTGCCGTAGTCCTCCCACTTGTCCGGGTAGCCGATCTTGGCGTCGATCTTCTCCAGCTTGGCGATGGCCGCCGCCCGGGTGGGCGGCGACATCCAGGTCGAATTCTTGAAGTTGTCCCGATAGGCCGCGCGCACATCGCCGACCATCTCCAGCGCCCGCTTCTTGGCCTCGGGCGGGAAGTGCTTGTCCACGTACAGTTTTCCGAGCGCCTCGCCGACCGCCCCGTTCACCGTGGACACCGCGGACTTCCACAGGTCGGGCCGCTGCTGCAGGCCCGCCATCTCCCGGCCGAAGAAGTCGAAGTTCGGGTCGGCGATGGCCTTGGGCAGATAGGTGGCGAAGCCGCGCACCAGCCCCAGCTTCAGATATTCGCGCCAGGCGGGGATGTCGACCTGGGCCCACAGTTGCGCCGCGCCCGTGATGAACGACGGCTCGCCCACATTGACCTTGCCGAACAGGTCCTTGGGCCGGTCGGTGGTGCCCGCCAGCCAAGGGTCCCAATCGAATTGGGGCCCCAGCGCGGTCAGGTCGGCCCACGTCTTCAGGTTGTAGGTGGCGTCGGTGTCGCGCAGTTTCACATTGTCCCAATGGAATCCGGCGATCCGCTGCTCCAGGTCGACCACCCGGTCGGCCAGGGCGGTGGGGTCGGCGAACCCGGCGCCGGCCGCGATGCGCTGCATGTAGGTCCGGTACTTGGCGAGCTTGTCCGCGTTCTCGGGCTTGCGGTAGTACTGCTCGTCCAGCCCGAGACCCGCCTGCGAGACCCCGGCCAGATAGGCGTTGGAGTCCTTCGGGTCGGGTCCCACTCCGATCCCGATCAGTCCGACGCCGGGCAGCGAGCCCATCACCTTGGCGAGGTCGGCCTTGGTCGCGGCCCGGTCGATCTGCTCGAACAGATCGTTGAGCGGCGTGATGCCGAGCTGCTCGATGACATCCTTGTCCATGCGGCCGTCGTAGAGATCGCGGATCCGCTGCGCGTCGGATCCGCCCTTCGGGTCGCTGATCCCCTCGATGATCTCCTTGAGCTGCTGCTCCACCCGTTCCTGCACCTCGTCGAAGGTGCCGAAGGACGACTTGTCCGGCGGCAGCTGGTACTCACGCAGCCATTTCCCGTTGATGAACCGGTACAGGTCGTCCTGCGGCCGGATCGTCGGATCCGATCCGGCCAGGTCGGGGCCGATCAGCGACGTCGGTTTCGTGGCTGGGGCATCGTTCTTGTCGCAGGAGGCCAGCACGGCCGCGGCGGGCACCAGCCCCAGCGCGATCAGGAAGCCACGGCGGTCGAGAGCCGGACGCTCGGAAGTCAACGCGAATCTCCTCTACCGGATAATCGGATTGCTCATACGTTGCTCGAGCCGACGCTAGTGGACCCGGCTGAGGAACCCCTGAATCCGCGCCGAACCCCCTGATTTGGGTACGACCTGGGCCTTCGCTAAACTGTTCCGGTTGCCTGCGGGAGCTATGCCCGCACTTCGGCCGCGAACCCACAGTGGTTGTTCTCCCAGTTTGGTGAAAAACCGCTGGCAGGCGCGCGTTGAGGGGCAACTGACCATGCCCGTCGGGTCGGCAATCCGGCGTGCATTTCGTCCAGGTCTAGGAGGAGCTGAAGTGATTCAGCAAGAGTCGCGACTGCGCGTCGCCGACAACACGGGTGCCAAGGAGATCCTCTGCATCCGCGTTCTCGGTGGTTCGTCGCGTCGCTATGCCGGCATCGGTGACATCATCGTCGCCACTGTCAAGGACGCCATCCCCGGCGGCAACGTCAAGAAGGGCGAGGTCGTCAAGGCCGTCGTCGTGCGCACCGTCAAGGAGCGTCGTCGCCCGGATGGCTCGTACATCAAGTTCGACGAGAACGCCGCGGTGCTCATCAAGGCGGACAACGATCCGCGTGGCACCCGCATCTTCGGCCCGGTCGGCCGTGAGCTGCGTGAGAAGCGCTTCATGAAGATCGTCTCGCTGGCCCCGGAGGTGCTGTAACCATGAAGGTGCACAAGGGCGACACGGTCATCGTGATCTCGGGCAAGGACAAGGGCGCCAAGGGCAAGGTCATCCAGGCCTTCCCGGCGACCGGCAAGGTCCTCGTCGAGGGCGTGAACCGCATCAAGAAGCACGTCGCGGATTCCGCGAACCAGCGTGGCGCCAGCTCGGGCGGCATCGTCACCCAGGAAGCGCCGATCCAGGCCTCCAACGTGATGGTCGTCGACTCCGACGGCAAGCCGACCCGCGTGGGCTACCGCACCGATGAGAACGGCAAGCGGGTCCGCATCTCCCGTCGCAACGGGAAGGACATCTGAGATGACTTCTACCGAGAACAAGGTTCAGCCCCGCCTGAAGACCCGCTACCGCGAGGAAATCAAGCCGGCCCTGAACAACGAGTTCAACTACGCCAACGTGATGCAGATCCCGGGCGTCGTGAAGGTCGTCGTGAACATGGGTGTCGGTGACGCCGCCCGTGACGCGAAGCTGATCAACGGTGCGGTCGCCGACCTCACCCTGATCACCGGCCAGAAGCCCGAGATCCGCAAGGCCACCAAGTCCATCGCGCAGTTCAAGCTGCGTGAGGGCATGCCGATCGGCGCGAAGGTCACCCTGCGCGGCGACCGCATGTGGGAGTTCCTGGACCGTCTGATCTCGATCGCTCTTCCGCGTATCCGCGACTTCCGCGGTCTCTCGCCGAAGCAGTTCGACGGCCACGGCAACTACACCTTCGGTCTCTCCGAGCAGTCGATGTTCCACGAGATCGACGTCGACAAGATCGACCGTCCGCGTGGTATGGACATCACCGTGGTGACCACCGCGACCAACAACGAAGAAGGCCGCGCCCTGCTGAAGGCCCTCGGCTTCCCGTTCAAGGAGAACTGATCCATGGCTAAGAAGGCTCTGATCAACAAGGCCAACGCCAAGCCGAAGTTCGCGGTGCGTGCCTACACCCGCTGCCAGCGCTGCGGTCGTCCGCACGCTGTGTACCGCAAGTTCGGCCTGTGCCGCGTGTGCCTGCGCGAGATGGCCCACCGCGGCGAGCTCCCGGGCGTCCACAAGTCGTCCTGGTGAGCCGAAGCTCCTCGTGAGCTGACAACTCCACACCCGAAGGCCCCCACCGAGATTCGTCCCGGTGGGGGCCTTCGGCATTGTCGTCAAACCCGATTTCTCGCAGCTGCTCCTCGACCCCGACCAGTTGGCCCTTACTCACCTGCCGGTTTCACGGCTGGGCGGTGACCCACGCCGTTACGGCGTCGAGGAACTCCGGGCCGCCTGTCACGTATCCGCCGATGGTCGCGCCGATCAGCGCACCCACGGGAATGGTGAGGCCCCACAACAGGAACACGCACGCCCCGAGGAGGCCGCCCACAATGGCGCCGGCGGCGACGCCGGGCAGGTTTTTGTCGATCTGTTCCTTCAGGCGGTCGTAGGAGCTGATGTTCTTCAGTTGCGCAGTGTCTTCCGCCGTCGGGGTCGGTGTCAGCGTCAAGGTGCGGCCGTCCGCAGCGATGTGCTGCACGAGCGGAATCGAACGCCCGTCGACGGCGAACCGTTGCGGCATTTCGGTCATCACCGCTCCATTGCCGGACTCGAGCACCACCGCGCCGTTTCGCGCCATCTCGAACTTGCCATTCTGAACGGTGGTCGTGATGACCTTGTCGACTGGCGAAATGGTGATCTGGTACCCGATTTCATGATCCACACCGGAAATGACGTCCGCCGCAGCCGGCTGCTCGGCGACGGCCGGCTCCGCATGGGCGGTTGCCGCGGTAATACCCACGGCCGAGATGGCCATGAAGACGACGGCGGTGATCTTCTCGAACTTCACTCTTCGAATCCCTCCACTCAGCTGCCCCTGATGGGGCGGACCGCACCAGACCTTAGGCATCGAATTCACCGGTGTGCGGTACGCCACACAGAGTGGGGCACCCTAATCGCCAGCGATGTCCGGAAATACTGAACTGCCCGGATTTGGTTGTTGCCGCGCCTGGCCGCACTAAATGTGACGATTTATCCGAAAAGGGCGGTTGCGGGCAGGGTTTCGGATGTGGGTGGTACCGGTTTCGGCGCGACTTTTCGCCTGGCCGGCCATCCAGTGATCGGACGCTACACTCGGTTCGCCAACCCACCGCGAAATACGTGGCCGAGACGCGGAATTCCGCGGGTTTCCCGGAATTGCCCAGATTTGCGGTTGACCCGGACTGATTTACGCGCGGCTGGGTGGTTGGCGGTGGCTCCCGGTGCGATTCGATCTCGACTTGCTGAAAGGTCTTGTCCTCGTGGGTGTTGGAGATCCGTACGCGATCACGTCCCCTGAGCGTCGCCCCCGAAGTTCGCTGAATGATGTGTGGGGTGTTGTCGCGACGGTGATCGTCGCCGTACTCGCGGTCACGGTGGCCCCTGCTTCGGGTGTCGCGGGCGCTGAACCGGGAGATCCGTTGGCGCGCTTTCATCAGCAACATCTCGACTGGCGTACCTGCGAGGATGCGGCCCTGACGGCGGAGGGCGCGGCCTGTACGGATGTCACCGTGCCACTCGATTACGGCAGGCCGGACGGGCCGAGCATCACCATTGTCGTCTCGCGGATCCCGGCCCGCGACGTGGCACACCGTCGCGGTGTGCTGCTGACCAACTCGGGCGGACCGGGCACGCCGGGGCTCGATGCGTTCGATCTCGTCGGTGATGTTCTCGAACCGGATGTGCTGAGCCACTACGACCTGATCGGATTCGACCCGCGGGGAGTCGCCCGTTCCGGGCGGCACCAGCGGTGCGGATGGCCGGTCGCCAGCTCGATCCGCTCGGCCGGTGTCGGGTTCCCCGGATTCGTCGCCGAAACAGTCCTGCAGGCACAGCTGGCCGCCGATTGCCTGGTGGGCGATCGGGATTGGATGCGGCAGCTCAGCACTCGCAACACCGCCCGCGACATGGACGTGATCCGTGCCGCGTTGAGTGAGGACCGCATCAGCTATTACGGCGTGTCATATGGGACCTACCTGGGTGCGGTCTACGCCCAGCTGTTCCCCGACCGATCCGATCGCATGGTGCTCGACAGTGTCATCGATCCGCGGCGCTACTGGCTGGGGTTGCAGCAGGACTGGGGGCCTGCGGTGGAAGCGGCCTTCGACGACTGGGCCGACTGGGTCGCCGCGCGTGACCAGCAGTACCACCTCGGCGACTCCGCGACCGCGGTACGGCGTGGAGTCGAGGACCTGATCGACCGTGCGTCACTGTCGCCGATCGTGGTCGAGGGCTTCGGTTTCGACGATCATCTCCTGCCGAACCTGCTGTGGACGATGTTGCGGGACGCGCGATTGAACGAGGCTCTGGCGTCATCGGTACGGGCCGTCGCCGACGCGGCCGACGGACGCACGCCGCAGGTGCCCCCACAGCTGCACCAGCAGATCGAGGCCGAGAAGCAGGGGGAAGATTCGGTCATGGTGCAGATCTGGTGTGCGGACGCGCCGATGCCCGCCGACCCCGCCTGGTACTGGAACGCGATCCAGGCGGCGCGTCCGAGCCAGCCGATCTTCGCCGCACTGGCCAACAATATTCAACCCTGCGCATTCTGGTCGCCGCCCCCGGAACCGCCCACCGTGGTCGACAATCCCGTGCCCGCACTGATCCTGCAGGCCACCGGCGACAACCGGACGCCCTACCCCCATGCCGTAGCACTCCACCAGCAGATGTCGGGGTCGCGCTTGATCACCTTGACCGACACCAGGATCCACATGGTGCTGCGCCCGGGTCTGAGCACCTGCATCCTCGACACCACCAACCGCTACTTCGGCGATGGAACCTTCCCGGCGGAAGACCGCACCTGCGCGCCCACCACACCACTCGAGTAGGCACGTATATCCGGGCCATACAGCACGATTCGCGGCCCCCATCGAGATAAGTCTCCCGGTGGGGGTCGGCGTTGTGCCGCAGGCGGTCACAGGCCGGCGGCTACCTCCTGCAGCTGCGCCATCCCGATCGGCGCGAATTCCGCCATCCCCGAGGCCGCCATGCCGTCCCGATCCGCGATGGACTGGAACACCGACAGCGACGTCACCCGCGTCTTGCCGTCCTCTTCCTCGAAGGTGACCGATTCCAGGCACACGTGTCCGGGCGTGCCGTCGAACTCGAAGGTGTTCACGATCCGGTCGGCGCCGACCTCGTGGTAGACGCCGCGGAATCCGTACTCGTTGCCCGCGGGATCGACATGCACGATGTGCCACGATCCGCCGGTCACCGGCTCGAACCGCTCGACTTTGCTGGTGAGCTCGCGCGGCCCCCACCAGCGCACCATCAGGTCCGCTTCGGTGTAGGCGCGGTACACGGCGGCCTTGGGCGCGTCGATCAGGGCGACTGTGGTCGCCACATGGCTGTCGGGCTCGGCGGTGAAGGTGGTTTCCGGGTTACTCATCGTCTTGTCCTGTCTCCCGAGTTTCTCGATCCCGGGCCGCGTCGGTGCGGCCTCGAAAGATTGGACGACGCGAGCCACACGAATTAATCGCTTCAGCTGCCACCGGGGAGATGGCCGCCGAATCCGCCGCGCAACACCCGGCCGCCGGAGGTGGGGACGCCGCGGTCGAGGACGCGGCCGGCGGTGGGCCGGATGAAGCTGCCCAGTGTCAGGCCCACGACCGCGCCGACGGCGGGATAGATCAGCGCCGAGGAATGATGTAGCCAGAAGCGTGAATACGTGTCCTCGTCGGTGTCGCACAGGTCATCGTCGACTCGGACGTTGGTTTCCGGATCCACGCAGATCGCCACATCGGTCGGTTCGGTGTCCACGTCGGTGGTGGTCGGGGCCAGGGTGGTGGTCGGCGGGACCGTGGTGGTCGGCGCTGGTGTGGTGGTCGTCGGCCGCAGGGTTGCCAGGGCGGTCGGTGGCAGGGAGGTGCTCGGGGCCGCCCGTTCGGAGGGGGCGGCGACGCACCCGCTCGAAACCAGCGCGGCCGCCACCGTCGCCGGTAGCAGATATGACACTCGAAGTGAGCGCTTGCGCGGTCTATCGGTTGGCGTCCCACTCTTTCCGGGCATGAGCCGGTCCCCTCCCCCATCGTCAGACGGGGGAGCCTAGCAGTGCTGGACGGTCGCTGATCGATTCCGGCCGACACCGGCCCCTGATGACCGATTGCCCGGCCGATTCGAATCGGGTGTCGGTGCGGCTACTTTCGATCTGCCCGAGACTCGACCGCAAGCCTCCCACCGGGATTCGTCCCGATGGGGGGCCTGCGGCGTTCAGGTCCCCGTTGACCCGCACAATTCGGAGACGACCTGACCCTCCCCTCCAATGACGGCCAGGGCGCCACCGAGGGTCAATCCTGTCAATCGGCCGATCCCAGGAGCAAGATCAGGAGCTATCCCAACCTGGTGGTAGCGTCGTGCGCTCTACCCCCAATGTGGGGGACCTCGATCTCGCACGGCCGCAAAGGGTTCACACATGCACTTCGACAATGAGGTCGACGTCGAAATGCCGACTTTGGCGGCGTTCGTGAAGCGCATGCGGTTGCGCCGCGGCTGGACGCAGCGTGAGTTCGCACAGCACGCCCACCTCGGTATCGGTACCGTGCAGAAGCTCGAGCAGGGCGACAAGGTCAGCGTGGGGGACCGCGCGCTGTCGGCACTCGCGGACGCCGTCTGCGACAACGAACATGAGCGCGAGCATCTGCGCGCCCTGGGCGGTCGCCCCGGTTTCGCGCTCGGCGGGGCCGCCTCCGCCGCCGACATGTCGGCGCTGCTCGACCAGCTCACCTCGATTCCCGCTGCCTGGGTGGTGAATTGGGGCGTCGCCGCCGCGAACGATCAATACCGTCGGCTCCTGGCCGGTATCGCTGAGGCGCCCAGCATCGCCCACTGGCTGTTCGGGGACCCCCGGTCCCGGATGGTGCTGCCCGACTGGCAGACCGAGGCCGCGTACATGGTCGGCATCCTGCGCCACTACTACGTCGCCGCGCCCGGCCTCGGAGCCACCGACGACATCGGCGTCACCGCTGACATCGTCCGCGAATTGTCCGTTCGCCACCCCGATTTCCGCCGATTCTGGGCCACCGGCGATGTCTACGTCCGCCGCCCCGAGAGCGACCGCCGAGTCTGGACCCCGTCCACCGCGACCATGACGCTCTGGCGCGAATCCCTGATCCCCGCCGCCTCCGGCTGGCTCGCCATGTGCTTCCCCACCGACTCCGCGTCCTGATAACTCCTCTCGTCGGTCGATCTGCTGTCGATGCGGTGTCAGCGCTGAACCGGCTGGGTGTGCTCCGTCCAGCCGCGACCATCCCACCAGCGAAGGAGTTGAGTATTCGCTGGATCTGGGAACCAATTCGGCAGGGGTGCGGCGCGCCCGGGCGGTGTGGGTGCCGTGGGGGCGGGTCGAGACGCGACGGGAGTATGCATGAAAGACGTTGCTGGCGAGTCGATCACAGTGAGCACTGGTGACCGCTCGAGCGTATTGCCCAGCTGCCGAGCCGAATCCGGCTTGGACGACTGGAGAATCCAGCTCAGCCCTTCCTGGGTTGTCAGCGACAGCTCGTCGTACAGCATCACCGGGAGTCGGCGATTGTTTTTGAAGCGCCGGTCAGGTCCGCCGTTGAGGTTGGAGTACTGCCAGCGGGTATCGACCTGACGGGCGTCTCGTGGAGGGGCGCTGTTCTCGATGAATCGGGATGCCGACCAGTTCAGGCAGAGGCGGGAATAGGCGATGTCACTGAACGCGCTTCCGCTGCGGACGAGTACGCGGTCCGGCAGTAGGTACAGCGCATCACGTCCACAGGTCAGGGTGGGGACAACCACATTGGTGATGAGGTGTTTCGGCTGTGTGAAGGTCAGCGTTAGTGACGAGCGTTGGACGAGGCTGCCGGCCAGCGCATTGGTCTTCCGCTGATGATTCCCGGTGAGCTGTCGGCTCGTCTGGAGCCGCCAGAGCTTCTGCGCCTGGGCCATTGCCTGGGCGTCAGTAACCAGCGATTCGAACCAGGTCGCTGACGCGCCTTCGACGTCATAGAACACGACCACGTTTCGTCGGCCCTGGTCGAATTGCGCCAGCCACCAGATTGCCGGTAGGGCTACCGCGCCGGCAATCAGCCCGAACGGAAAGGTGGCCAGGCCGACGATGACGACGATAAAGGTCGCGATCAGCGACCAGCGCCATCGGCGAGCCGCGATATCGAGCTGACGCACCAGGTCGTCTCCGCCGGTGGGTACCAGGGACTCTGCGGACGCTCCGGAGAGATCGGTCAGCGGGGCGGATCGCTGGGACATGACGCCGGAAGGGGATACGGCTGGGCCTGGGGTGCCGGCGGTACCCGCGCCGATCGACGTGCGATACCTGATTCCGCCCGCGCCGACCGAGACATAGTTGCCGCGAGGGCCCGTCCCTAGTCGAAATCCGGGCACCCCCACGCTGACGCCGACGCCGGCCGTGCTCAGGTTGAACCGGAATGGTCCGGCCCGCAGCGACTTCCCCAGATAGAAACCCATCGATTGTTGCCGCCTTCCGCTCGTCGCCGTCGCTCGTACTTCGAGTTCGGCAATCCAGCGTTACGCGGTTCAGCCCGAAACGAAAACGATGACCGATAGCCTTGCCGATTCGAATCCGCGATCGAGCAGATACCTTCGGCGGGTCGGCGAATCGGTCGCCGAATCGTCATGGAACGAAAGGAAATCCTCGTGAAGCGTCTCCTCGGGTTCGCTGTGGCTGGTATCGCCGCCACTGGATTCGCTGCCGGGACAGGCATGGCTGCCACTGTCGACGCGGGGTCGTATCACACACGTGCGGCATGCGAGAGCGCCGGCAAGGCCCGGGTGAGCGGTTCCGTGCTCGGCTACAGGTGTAGCGCTACCTCGCCGAATTCGGCCACGGGCGACTACAACTACGAGCTGTATCTGGAAACCAAGGACGCCAACCGCCCTTGTCAGACGGGCGGCACCGGGTCCGCGGCCGCGTCCTCGGAGGCGTTCTGCCTCTTTCAGGCTCGGTGAGCCTCTGTTGCGAGTGATGCCGGCCAGCTCGCCACGGCCCGGTTTCGCCCTTGACGTGAGTGTCTCCGCCGCGGACATGTCGATGCGAACTGATTGTCGAAGAAGGCCGCCGCCGGACTGTGTGCGACCTACACTCGGGTTCGCTCGCACGGAGGGATGACACATGACGGTCGAAGTTGTTGGGGACGTTCGCAAATGGCTCGAGGAGCCCCGGTTCTGGACCGTCGGCACCCTGAACGAGGACGGCTCTCCCCAGCTGACCCCCATGTGGGTCGGCCTCGAAACCGTCGACGGCACAGAGCACATCGTGATGAACACGTCCGTGGGCCGCATCAAGGAACAGAACCTCCGCCGCGACCCCCGCCTGTCCCTGTCCAGCTTCGACCCCGGCCAGCCCTACGATCGCATCGAGATCCATGGCCGCGCAGTCGGATTCATCGAAGGCCAGGAAGCAGTCCATATCATGGACCGCCTGGCCCAGAAGTACCTGAACGCAGCAACCTTCCCCTGGCTGATCGACGGCGAGCAGCGGGTCGCGGTCCTCATCCAGCCCGACCGCATCCACCGCACCGTCGGCGTCGAACCCTTCCGTCCGGGCATCCTCCCCGACGGCCGGGTCCTGTAACCCGCTGGCGCCCGCGCGGATTGGCCGTCGCGGCACCGGCGCGCTACCGTGACGATTCGTCGGAAATGACGGGTTTCAATCGGGGGTGGGGTTCCGGATGCGCTGGATCGTGGCCGTGGCGGCGTTGTTGTTGGCGTTGTGCACCGGTGGGTGCGGGCTGATCGATGGTTCGGCGAACAATGTCTCGCAGGGCGACTGTCTGAAGAAGTCCGGTGACGAAGGCTTCGACAAGGTGTCGTGCTCGTCCTCGGACGCCGGGTTCGTGGTGCTCGAGCGGGCGGGTAGCGACAAACCGCACAACCGGTGTGTGGATGTGCCGGGAACTGAGTACGTATATACGGACAAGGGGAGTGGCTCGATCTGCGTCGGGATCAAGGGCGCTGATCCGGCTCGGGCGGCGAACGCGGCGCAGAAGGGTGATTGCCTCACCGACACCAAGGGCGGTGCTGTGCAGAAGGTGCCGTGCACCGACGTGACCGCCGTCTATCGCGTCCTGGCCCGTCCCGACGGCTCGGAGTTCATGACGGATTCGGCCTGCAAGAACGTCGCGGGCACGCAGACCACCTACAGCTACCTGCTCAAGGCCAAGAAGGGCATCGGGGCGTTCGGGACCGGCATCGTATTCTGTTTGATCGCAAAGGATTCCGACGCGACCCGCACGATCGACAACGCCAAGGTCGGCGACTGCCTGAAGAAGACCGGCGCCAACGACGTCGAGATCACCGGCTGCACCGCGTCGGACGCGAAGTACAAGATCCTCAGCTCGGTTCTCGACAAATCCCTCTGCGACCGCGTCGCGGGCTCCATCGCGAGCTACTCCTATCAACAGGCCGGCGAGATCATGCCGAAGGTCTACTGCCTCGGGTCGCCGCGTTGATGTGACGCGGACCTCGATTTGGTCGCTGATCAGGGGTTGTCTACACTAGACCGGTTGCTCGGGCACAGCTGTGTCCGCACGCGCTCTCGCGTGCGGCGTTGCTCCGGGCGCAAGCGATTGATCCGGTCGGGCACTCCCGGCTGGACCGCCCCGAATTGTCGTAGGCCCACGACCGCCGATCTCAGACGGTGCTGAATGGGAACCGCGGCGAGAAAGGTACCGGTCAAACACATGACCATGACTGATCCCATCGCAGACTTCTTGACTCGTCTGCGCAACGCCAACTCGGCGTACCACGATCAGGTGAAGGCGCCGCACTCGAAGCTCAAGGTGAACATCGCCGAGATCCTCAAGCGCGAGGGCTACATCGCCGACTTCCGCGTCGAAGACGCCCCCGTCGGCAAGAACCTGATCGTCGACCTGAAGTACGGCCCGAGCCGCGAGCGCTCCCTGCAGGGTGTGCGCCGCGTGTCGAAGCCGGGCCTCCGGGTTTACGCGAAGTCCACCAACCTGCCCAAGGTGCTCGGCGGCCTCGGCGTGGCGATTATCTCCACGTCCTCCGGTCTGCTCACTGACCGTCAGGCCAAGCAGCAGGGCGTGGGCGGCGAAGTCCTCGCCTACGTCTGGTAAGGGAGGTAGGAACAATGTCGCGTATCGGTAAGAAGCCGATCCCGGTTCCCGCCGGCGTCGAGGTGACCATCGACGGCCAGAACGTGTCGGTCAAGGGTTCCAAGGGCACCCTGTCCCACGTTGTCGCCGAGCCGATCACCGTCGTCAAGGCGGAGTCCGGTGAGCTCGAGGTCGTTCGTCCGAACGACGAGCGTCAGAACCGCTCGCTGCACGGCCTGACCCGCACCCTGATCAGCAACATGATCGAGGGCGTCACCAAGGGTTACGAGAAGAAGATGGAAATCTTCGGCGTCGGTTACCGCGTGGCGGCCAAGGGCTCGAACCTCGAGTTCGCCCTGGGTTACTCGCACCCGGTTCCGGTCGACGCCCCCGAGGGCATCACCTTCGCGGTGGAGTCCCCGACCAAGTTCTCGGTGTCCGGCATCGACAAGCAGAAGGTCGGCCAGATCGCCGCGGTGATCCACGGCCTGCGTAAGCCCGATCCGTACAAGGGCAAGGGCATCCGCTACGCCGGCGAGGTCGTTCGCCGCAAGGTCGGAAAGACGGGTAAGTAAGCCATGGCACAAACCGAAAAGCAGAAGGCCGCTCGTAAGCCGATCGGCAAGGACGCCTCGACCTCGCGCCGCCTGTCGAAGACGCGTCGTCACTTCCGTCTGCGCAAGAAGGTCGTCGGCACCACCGAGCGTCCGCGCCTGGTGGTCAACCGCTCCGCGCGCCACCTGCACGCCCAGCTGATCGACGATTCCGCCGGCAAGACCATTGCCGCCGCGTCGACCATCGAGGCCGATGTGCGTGCGCTCGAGGGTGACAAGTCCGCCAAGGGCGCCAAGGTCGGCGAGCTCATCGCCGCCCGCGCCAAGGCTGCCGGCGTCGAGGCGGTCGTGTTCGACCGTGGTGGTCACGACTACCACGGCCGTATCGCGGCTCTCGCCGACGCCGCCCGTGAAGGTGGGCTGAAGTTCTGATGATCAACACTGCGAACGAAGGGAACGTCTGATGCCGGGACGTCAGCGGCGTGACGGCGGAAGCAACGGTCCCGCCGGACAGAACAGTGGCAGCGACAACCGCGATCAGCGTGGTGGCGGTCGCGGCCGTCGCGACGACAATCGTCGGGACAATGCCGCCGAGAAGAACCAGCTCGAGCGCGTCGTCGCGATCAACCGCGTCTCCAAGGTCGTGAAGGGTGGTCGTCGCTTCAGCTTCACCGCCCTCGTGATCGTCGGTGACGGCAACGGTCTCGTCGGCGTCGGCTACGGCAAGGCCAAGGAAGTTCCCGCGGCCATCCAGAAGGGTGTCGAAGAGGCTCGCAAGAACTTCTTCCGCGTTCCGATGATCGGCTCCACGGTCACCCACCCGGTTCAGGGTGAGGCGGCTGCCGGTGTCGTCATGCTGCGTCCGGCTTCGCCCGGTACCGGTGTGATCGCCGGTGGCGCGTGCCGTGCCGTTCTGGAGTGCGCCGGCATCCATGATGTTCTGGCCAAGTCGCTCGGTAGCGACAACGCCATCAACGTCGTGCACGCCACGGTTGCGGCTCTGAAGATGCTGCAGCGTCCCGAAGAGGTCGCGGCCCGTCGTGGTCTGCCGATCGAGGACGTGGCCCCGGCCGGCATGCTGCGTGCGCGCGCGGGACAGGGAGTCTGATATGGCACAGCTGAAAGTGACCCAGGTCAAGTCCAGCATCGGCGCCAAGGCGAATCAGCGCGAGTCGCTGCGCACCCTCGGGCTGCGCAAGATCCGCCAGTCCGTGACGCGTGAGGACAACGCGCAGAACCGCGGCCTGATCAACGTCGTGCGCCACCTCGTGGAAGTTGAGGAGGTCTAAGCATGACCATCAAGTTGCATCACCTGCGTCCTGCCCCGGGTGCCAAGACCGAGAAGACCCGTGTGGGTCGCGGTGAGGGTTCCAAGGGTAAGACCGCGGGCCGCGGTACCAAGGGTACGAAGGCTCGCAAGAACGTCCCCGTCCGCTTCGAGGGCGGTCAGATGCCGATTCACATGCGTCTGCCCAAGCTCAAGGGCTTCACCAACCCGTTCCGCACCGAGTACCAGGTCGTGAACGTCGGTGACATCGCCCGCGTGTTCCCTCAGGGCGGAACCATCGGCAAGGCCGAGCTGGTCGCCAACGGCCTCGTTCGCAAGAACGAGCTCGTGAAGGTGCTCGGCGAGGGCGAAATCACTGTGGCCGTGCAGGTTTCGGCCGACAAGTTCTCCGGCTCCGCCAAGGAGAAGATCGCCGCAGCGGGTGGCACTGCCACCGAGCTGGCCTGACGGTAACCTGAAGTAGCAATGGCACCGGGCGAGTCGCGAGCTCGCCCGGTGTCGCTGTTAAAGTTCAAGTGTTGTCTGCCAACACCGTCATGGATCTCGGCGTACTCTGCGCTGATTCCGTGGCCTGACCTATGTCGTTAGCCAGGAGGATCTGTGCTTTCCGCCTTCGTGTCGGCTTTCCGGACCCCGGACTTACGGCGGAAGATTCTCTTCACGCTGGGACTGATCGCGCTCTACCGGCTCGGTGCGTCGCTGCCCTCGCCGGGCGTCAGTTACAAGAACGTTCAAGAGTGCGTCAATCTGGTCAACGGCGGTGACTCCGCCGGTATCTACCAGCTGATCAACCTCTTCTCCGGCGGCGCGCTGCTGCAGCTGTCCGTGTTCGCGATCGGCATCATGCCGTACATCACGGCCAGCATCATCATCCAGCTGTTGACCGTCGTGATCCCGCGGTTCGAGGAACTGCGAAAAGAGGGTCAAGCGGGTCAGAACAAGATGACCCAGTACACGCGCTATCTGTCCGTGGCGCTGGCGATCCTGCAGTCGACCGGTCTGGTCGCGCTCGCCTCCCGCGGTCAGCTGCTGCGTGGCTGCCCCAAGGACATTCTCGACGACACCTCTATCTTCGGCATGATCATCATCGTGCTGGTCATGACCGCGGGCGCGGCCCTGGTCATGTGGTTCGGCGAGCAGATCACCGAGCGCGGCATCGGTAACGGTATGTCGCTGTTGATCTTCGCGGGTATCGCCGCCCGTATCCCCTCCGAGGGCAAGATGATCTGGGACAGCCGCGGCGTGGGCATCTTCGCCCTGGTCTGCGCGGCCGCCCTGGTGGTCATCGTCGGCGTCATCTTCGTCGAGCAGGGCCAGCGCCGGATTCCGGTGCAGTACGCCAAGCGTGTGGTCGGCCGGAAGATGTACGGCGGCTCCTCGACCTATCTGCCGTTGAAGGTCAACCAGGCGGGTGTCATCCCGGTGATCTTCGCGTCGTCGCTGCTGTACCTGCCGAACCTGCTGGCGCAGCTGACCCAGAAGAGCACGGGCAATCCGGCCAAGTGGCAGGAGCTGATCCAGAAGTATCTGGTCAACCCGAGCAACCCGGTCTACGTGGCGATCTACTTCGCCCTGATCGTGTTCTTCACCTACTTCTACGTCGCGATCACCTTCAACCCGGAGGAGCGCGCGGACGAGATGAAGAAGTTCGGCGGCTTCATCCCGGGCTACCGGCCGGGCAAGCCGACCGCCGATTACCTGAACTATGTCCTGAGCCGGATCACCCTCCCCGGCTCCATCTACCTCGGTGCTGTCGCTGTTCTGCCGAACTTGCTCCTCGGCATCGGAGCCTCCGGCGGCGTGACGAATCTGCCGTTCGGTGGTACCGCGGTGCTGATCATTGTGAGCGTCGGCCTCGATACCGTGAAACAAATCGAGAGCCAGTTGATGAACCGAAACTACGAAGGGTTCCTGAAGTGAGACTCGTACTGCTCGGACCGCCCGGCGCCGGTAAAGGCACCCAGGCCGAACTGTTGTCGGAAAAGCTCGGTGTTCCGCACATCTCCACTGGAGCCCTGTTTCGCACGAACATCGACCAGCAGACCGCGCTGGGCAAGGAAGCCCAGGGGTACATCGACGCCGGCAACCTGGTGCCGTCGGACGTGACCAACCGCATGGTCGAGGCCCGGATCGCCGAGCCGGACGCTGTCAACGGCTTCATCCTGGACGGCTACCCGCGCACCGTGGATCAGGCCGAGGCGCTGGAGAAGATGCTCAAGGGCATGGGCAAGGAGCTCGACGCCGTGCTGTCCTTCGTGGTCGACGAGGACGTGGTGGTCGAGCGCATGCTGGCCCGTGGCCGCGGCGACGACACCGAAGAGGTCATCCGCAACCGCATGCGCGTCTACCGCGAGGAGACCGAGCCGCTGCTGGTGCACTACGACGGCCAGGTCGTGTCGGTCGAGGGCGTCGGCGAGATCACCGAGGTCAACGAGAACGCGCTCAAGGCCCTGGGTCGCTGAATGGTCTTCGGCCGTAAGAGCAAGCGGGTGGTGCCTTTCCGCACCGCCGGTGAACTGGATGCCATGGCGGCGGCCGGCGCTATCGTCGGCCGCGCGCTGGTGGCGGTGCGCGACGCCGCCAAGCCCGGGGTTTCGACCCTGGAGCTGGACGAGGTGGCCGAGCAGGTCATCCGCGAGGCCAATGCGATCCCGTCGTTCAAGGGCTACCACGGCTTCCCGGGCTCGATCTGCTCGTCGGTGAACGACCGTGTGGTGCACGGCATCCCGTCCAAGGGCGACATCCTGTCCGAGGGCGATCTGGTCTCCATCGACTGCGGCGCCATCCTCGACGGCTGGCACGGCGACTCGGCGTGGACCTTCGGCGTCGGCACCATCATCGAGGCGGACCGCCTGCTCAGCGAGGCGACCAAGCTCTCGATGGAGGCCGGCATCGCCGCCATGATCCCTGGCAACCGGCTCTCGGACGTCTCGCACGCCATCGAGCAGGGCACCTACGCCGCGGAGAAGCTGCACGGCCGCAAGTACGGCATCGTCTCCGGCTACGGCGGCCACGCCATCGGCCGTGAGATGCACATGGACCCGTTCCTGCCGAACGAGGGCGCTCCCGGCAAGGGGCCCGAGCTGCGTGTCGGCTCGGTCCTGGCCATCGAGCCCATGCTCACCCTCGGCACCACGGAAACCCATGAGCTGGACGATCATTGGACCGTCGTCACCGATGACGGCTCCCGCGCCGCTCACTGGGAGCACACGGTCGCGGTGACCGAGAACGGTCCCCGCATCCTCACGCTGCGCCCGGAGTAACCCTCCGCCGCAATCCGCTTCCGCACCCGCCTCGGCCTCGCCGAGGCGGGTGCGGTCGTTTGCGCGGGTTACGATCGAGGTCGCAGTGGTCCAGGGGAGGGGATTGTCTTGACGGGTGTCGATGTGTCCGGCCCGACCACCGGAATCGCTCCGGCCCCGGGGGGTTCGCGGATCGCGGTGATCGACTTCGGTTCGGCGGCGTTGACCGTCGCGCTGCTGACGGCCTCGGCGGATGGCTCGGCACGGGTGGTCGACTCTCGGGAGCTCCCACCGGTTTCCGCCGGGGATCTGACGGAGTCGGGCCTGCCGCCGGTGGTGAGTGCCGCGGTCGATGTCCTGCGCGGCGCCGGTATCACCTCGCCGGACGACATCCATGCGCTGTATCTCGCGGGGTATGCCGCACATAATCCGGTGGTACAGCAGGCATTTCGGCCACTGTGCGCCGATCAGCGTGTGAAACAGTTAGTGCCGCAGCCGGTTCCGTTCGTGGGTCCTGGGCCGACGTGTCCGGTGGGTCGGCCGAACTCGAGATCGAATCTCCCGTTGATCATTTTCGCGGTCCTGGTGGTCATTGTGGTGGCGGTCGGAGTCGTGGTCGCCATGGGTGGTGGTGACCGGCGGGCCGCGCCGGACTACCCCACGGTCCAGGTAGGGCGGGAGGCAGGGTCCAAGCAGGGGGTGGTCGACAGCGCGGCCGGACGGCTGTACGTGGCGGACGATATGGCCAAGTCCGTAGCGGTGGTCGATACCGCGAATCACACCGTGGTCAGCACGATTTCCTTCCAGGACGAGATCGTGGGGATCGCACTCGATCCGGAGCTGCACCGGCTGTACGTCGCGGGGCAGGGCGATCGGGGTCATGCGCATGCCGCGATCCGGGCCGTGCTGTGGGTGGTGGACACCACGACGAACGGCGTGGTCGCCACGATCGAGACCGGTTCGGAAGGGCGGGGTGTGGCGGTCGATCCGGGCACCCACCTGGTGTACGTCACGAATGAGCGGTTCCTCGGGTACCAGCTGGACCCGAAGACGGTGAACGTCAATGCGGCAGCGACGCTTTCGGTGATCGATCCGCGGTCCGCGACCGTGGCCGCGTCGTTCGAGCTCGGGACGGCCGCCGGGGAAGTGCTGATCGATCCGGCTACCCGGGTCGCCTATGTCGCGGGTTCGCGCTACGACCAGGTGCGAGGGAGCGAGAACGGCGTCATCGTGGTCGACCTGGCATCGAACCAGGTCGCGGGACAGATCACCGTCCCGGATGCCGGTCTGGTCGGGATCGCGGCGGATTTCACCGCGAATACGCTCGTCCTGGTCGGCAGTGACGCGATCCGTCTCGCCGACACCGTGAGTCGGACGGTCGAGGCCACCCTCCGGGTGGTGGGCGCATCCGGTTCGATCGGCGTGGATCCCGTGCGGCACGTCGCGTATGTCGCCGACAATGGTCGGGACGGCTACCAGCTGCTGATCGTCGAACTCGCGGAACGTCGCCTGAGCGACGCCTCCATCGAGACGGGCATGAAGTTGCTCGTTGGTTCGGCCGTCGATCCGCGATCGCGAGCCGTATACGCCTTCGTGGCCGGCATGGTCATGTTCGTCCCACCCCCGCAGTAATCCGGCTGGCGCGTGGGTCAAGGACGAGGAACTGGACGCCGCCACCGTCTCCATTCGCGCTGTCTGCCAAGGGAATTCCTTCAAGTCCGGGAAGTGACGCCATGAACCGCGATGTCCGCAGCCTGGTCCTGGCGGCCTTCACCCTGTTGCTCGGTGTGCTGGCCCTGGTGCTGACCACCAGCTGGCTCTGGCCCGGCGTGATCCTGGTCCTGGGGGCCATCGGTCTGATCGCCGCCTTGGTGACCCCAGCCCGCGAATCCTGAGCTACCGGCAGCCGGGCCCGAGGCTTGGGCGTGGCGTCCGAGGGCCGGGCGCGCGTCCTGGTTCTATGGGGCAATGGCCGAGAAGGTTGTTCTCATCACCGGGACCTCCAGCGGAATCGGACTGGCGGTCGCCGCGGCGGCGGTCCGGGCCGGGTACCGAACGGTCGCGACTCTCCGCAACCCGGACAAGGCGGGCCCGGTACTCGAAACCGGCGCCGACGTGCGCCGACTCGACGTGACGGACTCGGCCTCGATCACCGAGTGCATAGACGGCGTCGTCGCCGATTACGGCCGCTTGGACGCCGTCGTCAACAACGCCGGCGTCTCGGTGTTCGGCACGATCGAGCATCTGCCGATGTCGGAGATCCGGCGCGCCATGGACGTCAACTACTTCGGCGTCGTCGAGGTCACCCAGGCGGCCATGCCGCACCTGCGCGCCACCAAGGGCCACGTGGTGACGGTGACCAGTGTCGGCGGCGCGGTCGGCCAGCCCTTCAACGAGGCCTACTGTGCCGCGAAGTTCGCCGTCGAGGGCTTCATGCAGAGCCTGGAACCGGTGGCCGCCACCGTCGGCGTCGGCGTCAGCATCATCGAACCAGGCGCGGTGACGACAGAATTCGTCGCCAACGCGCACATCGACCCGGCCGCCGCGATCGCTGAGGCGGGCCCGTACGCCCCCGCCCTCGAGGCCTACATGAACCGCACGCGCAGCGCCTACTCCACCGGCCAGACCGCCGACCAGGTGGCCGCTGTGGTCATGTCCGCCCTCACCGCCTACCCGATCGTCTTCCGCTGGCAGACATCGGACTTCGCCCGCTCCTTCGTCGCCTCCAGCCTCTCGGATCTGGACGGCTCCATCGTCGCGGGCATCACTTCCCACTGGCTCCGCTGACCCACGTCAGCGCGAAGTCAACCTTCCAGCAACAGCGTGACCGGACCGTCGTTGACGAGTTCGACGTGCATGTGCGCGCCGAAACGACCCGTGGCGACGGTCGCGCCGAGTTCGCGCAGCGCCGTCGCGAAAACCTCCACGAGTGGCTCGGCGACCGCGCCGGGCGCGGCCTGATTCCAGGACGGCCGCCGCCCCTTGGCGGTGTCGGCGTAGAGCGTGAACTGGCTGATGACCAGCACCGGTGCGCCCAGATCGGCCGCGGACTTCTCGCCCTCGAGAATCCGCAGCCGGAAGAGCTTGTCCGCCAGCGCCTTCGCCGTGGCCTCGGTATCGGTGTGCGTCACGCCCACCAGCGCCACGAGTCCGTGCGGCGCACCGTGCGCGGCGGGCTCGATCCGCCCGACCACCTCGCCGTCCACCGTCACCTGCGCCGCGCTCGCTCGTTGCACCAGTATCCGCACGGCAACCATCCTGGCAGATCGACCGTGAATTTCATTGCGCGCCATGGCGAGTTCACGAACGTAGGCTGTGCTGGAACCTTCAGCGGGCAAAGGCGGAGTGGACAGTAGTTAACGATGGCACCTGACAACAGTGAGAAGTACAAGGGCAAGGACCACACGGCTTTTCCGAGCCTGTGGGAGAAGGCTGGTACCGGCAAGCTGGAGTTCGAGCCGGGCGCGGCCGAGAAGGGCGCGAAAGCCGCGGCGAAGCTGATCGAAGAGCTGCTGTACTACCAGGGGATCATCGACGGCAATCTCAAATATGTCGGCAACATCGGCAATCTCGACTCGGGGCGCAAGCTGGCAGCGGCGCTCGGGAAGATGGGCGAGCACTACTCGGACGCGATGACCACCCACGTCGCGATTCTGCGGGACATGATCGAGACGTTCAACGCCGCGGGCCGGGCCTACGTCAATACCGACCACCTGTCGGCGGAAGTGTTGGGCCGCCTGAACACCAAAGCGCCGGACGGTCCCGCCAAGGACCAGTCGAAAGACGTGAAGATCGACATTCCCCACAAGTCGTCGCCCTATGCGGGCTCGAACTCCGCCGAGGACAACTACCCGGACAAGCTGAAGAACTGGGTCGGGGACAAGGGCAAGGCCAAGGATCCCGTCTCGGTCACGGCGGAGACCAAGAACTTCATGCAATGGGGGATGCTGTACTCGCTCGGCACCTCGCTGTCCCCGGACCCCTACAACAACGCGTATGAGCTGTACAAGCTGTTGAAGTCGCGCGTCGAGACCTCGCTCAACAACTTCAAGACCGAAGTGCAGGGTCTGCAGGGCGAGTGGCACGGTGAGGGCGCCGCGGGAGCGCAGAGTGCGGTGCAGCGCTATTACGAGGACTTCCAGCCCATGATCGACACTCTCGACTACTCGGCCCAAGTCATGAGGTACGTCAGCCGCTGGATGCTGTGGACCAAACATGTGATGCCGACGAGCCCGACACCTCCGGATCCGGATCGCGCGGTCGGCGATCAGAGTCTCGAGCACAAGCGCGACCTTTACGAGCAGCACTACGGCCAGGGCCTCGATCACACCGCCGGCGCACTGCCCGGCGTGCCGTCGCCGCGAACGGTTGATGGGCCTTGGCCGGTCGTCAACCCGCCGGCGGACAAACCGGCGGATAAGCCCGGAGATAACCCGGGCGATAAGCCGGGAGACAAGACCGGCGATAAGCCTGGGGACAAGCCCGGAGATAAGCCTGGGGACAAACCGGGGGACAAGCCGGGCGATCACCAGGGTGGTGGCAACCAGGGCGGCGGCAATCAAGGCGGCGGCAACCAGGGCGGCGGCAATCAAGGCGGCGGCAACCACGGTGGTGGCAACCAGGGTGGTGGCAACCAGGGTGGCGGGAACGGCAACCACGACAAGAAGAACGACCAACACAACAAAAACGACAAGCACGATAAGAACGGCAACAACAACCAGCAGAAGCCGAACCAGCAGAACCCGAATCAGCAGAATCCGAATGGGAACAACCCCAACGGTTCGAACCCGAACGGCTCCGGTGGCAACGGCGGCAACCCCAACACGAATACGCCACAAGGCACTTCACCGAGCGGCTCGGGCAACTCCGACACGTCCCAGCTGACCAGTGCGCTGACTCAGCTGGCTTCGGGTATGACCCAAGGCATCTCGACGCTCTCGCAGCAGTTGCCGCAATTGGTCCAGCAGTTGCAGGCCGCCGTGCACTCGAGCGACATGTCCACGCTGGCGAATCTGCTGGGTGTGCCGGAGGACAAGGTGACCTCCGCGTTCGCGGCGATCGAGAAGGACCCGGCGAAGCTGTCGCAGTTGTCCCACCTGCTCGGTCTGACCCCGGACACGCCTGCCGCGCCCGCCGCCCCCGCGGCCGGGTTGCCCGGCGACACCGCTCGGATGGGCAGTGCCGCTGCGTCCCCGATGGTGGGTCACGCGATGGTGGATCCGTTCGGGGGCCTGACGAATCTGTTCGGCCCGCGGGCTGGTGTCGACAGCGGTTTCGTGATGCCGGAGGCCGGTGTGGCGGCAGGGTCCGCCGAGGGCGCGGTGGCCACGTCCGCGTCCGCGGCCGGTGCCGACCCGGTGCGCGAGGTGGTGGACTTCTTCCGCGAGATCGCGCATCCGGCCGCGCCGGCCGTTGAAGGGCCCGCGGTGGTCGAGCCATGACCTGGCAGTTCACCGACCTCGAGTTCAAGGTGCTGTGCAATCGGTATCGGGAGGGTTCGACGCCCGCGCCGTTCGTGTACACCTGCCGGACAAGTGATGCCGACGAATATCGCCGGCAGCTGTGGGCGGCGGAGGACGAGCTCGATCAACGACTCGACTCGACCTTCCGGCCGGTGTTCGAAGCGGTCGCCAACCCCGAGGTGATGGTGGTGGTGTACGGCTGGAACGATGCGGACCTCGACAACCCGGAGGCGTATGTGCGGGTGCACGGGGTCCGTCGTGGTCGCCGCGCCTGTGTGCTCGTGCAGCAGCCCGGTGAGTCGCTCGAGCACAGTACCGGTGTCACGCTGATCGAGTGTGAGCCGGAGGAGTTGGCACAACTGTTGGTGGCGCAGCTTCCGGAGGTGCCGGGCGGCCGGTCGCCCGCGATCCCGATCGTGGACGAGCAGGTGGCCGTGGATCCCTATGAGGCGCCGCGTGCTTCGGCCTTCGACAGCTTCGAGGAATCCGTCGAGACGCCCGGCCTGCGTTTTCTGTCGAGCCCGACCGATCAGGCCGGGCGGATGCAAATCCTGCAGGCGCGGTCGAAGTACGGTCCGCGGGGTGTCGCCATGTCGCGGCTGGAGTGGCGGGACCTGCCCGGCGACGGACGCTATGTGATCGATCACGACCAGGAGTCGAAGTTCGCGACCGGTATGGACGGCCGAAAGCTCGCGGGTTACATCGATATCAGCATCGCGCGGATTCTCGAGCATATGGAATCCCGTGGTGAACAGGACGAATTCGTGTGATTCGGGTAGGGGCGCGGCGGTTCCGCACCGCCGTGCCCCACTGGAATCGGCACTCGCCGTTCAGCTTCCGGCTACTACCTGGTTGCCAACGCCTGACAGGGTTTCCTCCCATGAGCGGTCGGCTGGAAGCTTACGAGGATCTGTTGACCAAGGCGGCTGGTCGGACGGACAAGGTGCGCGACGGCATCGAAAAAGTCGTGAGCACACTGACTTCCGCGGCCGACGGGCGGGGAACGCCCTGGGGGAACGACACGCTCGGCGGCAACTTCGCCGATGGTGAGCAGGGGTATCTCGCCAGCCGCAAGAACATCATGGAGGGCGCGGACAATATGGCCGGGACCTTCGGCAACTTCTCGGACGGCCAGCTGAAGGCCGCCGCGGAGTTGAAGAAGATGGATCACGGCAACGGCGACGGGTTCGAGTGACCGATCATGGTGAATGAACGGGCCAAGGCCGACTTCTCGGATATTCTCGACGACTTCCGCGATCAGATGCGCACCATCACCGGGTTGCAGCAGCAGCGGGCGGCGATCACCGCGTCCGCGAGCGTGCGCGGCAAGCGGGTGACGGTCACCGTCAATGCCGATGGCACGGTGATCGAGACCAAATTCGCCTCGGACATCGACGATCTCGACTATCAGGAGATCGCCAAGGCGGTGACCGAGGCGGCGCAGCAGGCGTCGGCCGAGGTGGCGCGGCGTAGCAGGGAGATCATGGCCCCGGTGTCGCAGAACCGCAATCGGCTGCCCAGGCTGTCGGAGCTGGTGCCCGACATGCCGGATCTGTCGGAGGCGCTGCGGATCCCGGAACCGCCGGTGGTGTCGACCGCGCCGCCCAAGGCGCCGGAACGTCGTGCGGCGGACCCGGATTCGGATGACGCGCGGCGAAATCGTGGTGGGGCCACCGATTCCGGATGGTGACACCGCCCCTACCGGTGGGCTAGCGGCGTATGACCCTCCACCTGCCTTCGGAACTCGAATGGCTCGGCTACCTCGTGGGCGTGGAATGGCCCGAGGGCGACGAGGACCAGATGTGGGCGCTGGCCGAGGACTGGCGCAATGCCGCCGCCGGCCTGCGCGATCAGATCTCGTCCATCACCGATGCCAAGTCCGCGACGCTGGCCGCCTATGTGAACGGCGACGGTCGCGACGAGATGGCGCAGCTGTTCGACAAGCTGGCCGCACCGGCGAGTGGCGACGGTCAGGGCAATTCGATCCTGGATCTCGCCCAGCATTTCCAGCAGCTGGGTGATTCGGTCGAGGAGACCGGCACCGAGATCCAGTACACGAAGTTGATGTTCTACTCGTCGATCGCGATGGCGCTCGGCGAGATCATCATCGCGTGGGGTTGGCCGCCGACCGCTCCGTTCGTGGAGGCGGCGATCGTCGCCGTCACGCGTATCGCGGTGCGGATGATCGGACGCGCGGCGCTCGACCGCATCCTCGCCATCGCGGCGCGGATGGGCATCACCGCGGTCGTGAAGTTCGCGATGCGCCACATCGTGATGAACACGCTGCTCGGCACCTTGCAGGACTACGGGATTCAGCAGTACCAGGTCGACACCGGGCACAGGAAGAACGTCAACTGGACCCAGGTCGGAGTGACGTCGATCAGCTCCGCCATCGGCGGTGCGGTCGCGGGCCCGATTGGCGGCGCGCTCGGCAACGCGCTCGGCGAGCGCGGCATGAACCGTTATCTGACCGGGCTGATCACCGGTACCACCGCCGGATTGATCGGCGGCGGTGCGGGTTTCGCCGGTGCGACGGCGGTGCAATTCGGCTTCGACGTGGCCCAGCACGGCTGGGACCAGGCCGTCGACAACTTGAAGAACACCCACTTCGATCCGCGCATGCTCACCGGCGGCATGTTCCAGGGCGGGGTGTCGGGTGTGAATCACACGGGGGCGCATACGGTTTGGGAGCCGAAGGTCACCCGCATGCATGCGGGTATCACCCCCGGTGACCTCACCCTGGTGGGTTCGCGCCCGGACACTCCGGGAGTCAACGGCACCGGTGGCAGCCACGATCCGGGAACCAATGGCTCCAACGGTTCTCACTCGCAAGGCCCCGGCTCCGATGGTTCTCGCCTGCATCCGTCCTCGGTCGACGGCGGCGAACCGACCGGCGATGCCGCAGCCCGCCCGGCCGGCGACGGCAGCACCGCGCACCCCGACGCCAACGGCCAGAACGGCGGCGGCGTCACCACCGATTCCCGCACCACCGATCGCAACACCCCCACCGACCAGGGCGGCGCCACCCAGACCGGCCCGTCGAACACCTCCGGATCGACCCCGCAGACCCATGGCGGCGCCGATACCAACGGCGCGGGCGCCGCACCCGCCAGCCACCCCCAGGCGAGCGCACCCGAATCCTCGGCCCCGGTGCAGAGTGGCGTCCAAGGCGGCGGAATCCACGACACATCCTCCGCTGCACCGACTTCCAACGCCGGTGCAAACAGCGGAAGCTCGACCGCCCCTGCGTCCTCGACATCGGGCGGGTCATCCAGCGCAGGTGGCTCCTCCAGCGCCGGCGGCTCCTCGAACGTCGGTGGCTCCTCGAACGTCGGTGGCACGTCGAACGCTGGTGGTTCGTCGAATAGTGGTGGAGCCCCGGCGAATACCGGCGGCGGCTCTTCGAATGCCGCGGTAGCCCCGGCAAGTACGGGTGGCGGTTCTTCCGCCGCGGGCGGCAGTTCGTCGCCCGGAGCCAATGGAGCCGCTACCCACGCGGCGTCCGCCCCGGGTGGCAGCTCGCCCGCTTCCGACACGTCCGCGCGCGCGGGATCGACCGGCGGGCCGGCAGATCCGTCCGCCACCGGATCCCGCGCCGGTGCCCCCTCCGCAACGCCTGCCGGAGCGACTCCGGGCTCGGGGGCCTCGTCTCCCGCCGGTGCGACCGCCGCGAGCGGCTCACCGTCGTCCTCTCCCGTCGCCGCCTCCGCCGGCGGCAACGCCGCCCCGGGCTCGACCACCCAGCACGCCAGTGGCGCACAGCAATCAGCCACCGCCACACCGGACCAGCGCGCAGCCGCCCCCCGTGCAGGCGAGGCGGCCACAGCCCCGAAGGCCGACGCCCCGCGCGCGGACGCCCCGCGCGCCGACGCCCCGAAGTCGGATGCGCCCCGAGCCGACACTTCCAAGTCTGATGCCCCACGGTCGGACAACCAGCGCTCCGACTCCGCCCGCCCCGACGCTCCGCGTTCCGACGGCCGCGCCGGTGCCTCGGACAGCCGCACGGGCACCCCGGAATCGCGCTCCGAAGCTCCGCGCTCCGAATCCACCGGTGAGGATTCCCACCCCGGTACGCGGTCCGAAGGCGACCCGTCCGAAGCGACCACCACCCGCCCGGGCGACCACGACATCGCCCCGGAATCGGAAAAGCCCAGCGGCAGCGGGGATTCGACCCATCCCTCCGACCGTCCTGCCGACACCACGCCGCCGCGCGAAGGCGCAGACCCGACCGCCGACCACCCCGCCGACAAGCCGGACGTCCCCGACGACCACCGTGCCGGCGAGCCCACGGAATCCCGGAAGCCGGTCGACGACCAGTCCGCCGAACCGCCCGCTGAAAGCAACCACCCGGAACAGCACCCGGAGTCCCGCCGTCCAGCTGACGAGCCGACCGAGGCGCCCCACGAGGACCAGCCTGGTGCGCGTCGTGACGAAGACACCCCTGGTACCCGCCGCGAGGACGAGCCGACTACACGCCGCGAGGATGAGCCTGCGGCCCGCCGTGACGACGAGCCCAACACTCGCCGTGAGGATGAGCCGACGGTCCGTCGCGAGGATGAGCCCAACGCTCGCCGTGACGATGGGCCCACCACGCCGCGTGGGGATGAGCCGGAAGTTCGGCGTGATGACCCCGCTGCCCGGCGTGATGGTGAGCCGGAAGCCAATCGCGGTGACGAGCCTGTCGTCCGGCATGAGGATGATCCGGCGATTCGGGACAACGATTCGGTGCGTCCCCGTGATGAGGACGCACGCGAGGACTCGGTCAGGCCGCGGGATGAGGACGCACCCTCGGAAACTGCGGATCGCCCACTGCGGGATGGGCGGGAGCCGACCGCCGACGAGCCGGTGCGTGAACCGGATTCGAACCGCCACGAGGATGTCCCCGCCGAGGAGAAGCGGCCGAGCGGGGAGAAGTCGCCGTCGGACACCTCCGAACCGGTGCACGGCGACCCGGCGCACCGCGATGCGGACAGTCGGGATCGGGGCACGCGGCCGCAGTCGGAATCCGCGGACCCCGAACGTGATTCACACCCGTCGGATCGGGATCGGCGCGCAGGCGATGGATCGACGCCCGAAGACGGCTTCGTGGTCGCGCCGATTCCGCTGGGCGACGGGCCGGAGGTTCGCTCGCACGAGGGCGAGCGCCGCGCACCCGGCGAGCGCCCCGTTGGAGACGAAACCTCGGCCGCGGCCAAGGCTCGCCCCGAGCCAGCCGATCGTGGCGAGTCCCGGCGCGGAGCCCCGCCGGAGCGCACCGACGGTCACAAGCCGCACCCCGGCACCCTGGACGACCCGTCGAATACTCATGTCCGCGACGAGGATTCGACCGAGCCCTCGCCCGGCGATCCGGACGCAGTCCGGGAGAAGTACCGCGGCCGCTGCGGCGAGCTGGCTCTGCGCCTGCTGCGCCAGATCACCGGCAACGAGTCCATCCACCCGCCGCAGCGCCGGGTCGGTCCGGACGGCATGCGCCTCGAGGAGCTGGTGGCCGGTGCGGGCGGCAAGCTGGAGGATTTCCCCAAGGGCCACGAGGGCATCGCGAACCGCCTCCGCAAACTCGGTGACGGCGCATCCGCGCTGGTCGTCGACCGTTATGCCGGACCCGTCGACGAGCACGGTGTGGGCGCGCACGCCTATCTGCTGGTCAACGAGGGCGGCACGATCGTCGTCAAGGACCCGGCCGCCGGGCTCGATCACGGTTTCCCGCCGCGGGTGCCGAAGGAGACCCAGGGCGTCCACGCCATCCTGTTCGACAGCGACGGCAAGGCGGTTCACCCGCTGAAGGCGGCGGTGCGAGCCGGCCTGCTGCATCTGGCGGACGTGCACGTCGGTGAGGCGCATCCGCCGCGCGGTTCGGACGACGCGGATCCCGACAATCCGGTGCGGTTCCTCCGTGAGACCGACGAGGTGCCCCCGCAGTTCTGGCGTGCCCCAGCCGAATACGGCCGGGAGGTCTGGTCGGACGCGCATTCCAGGATGTCCGACGAGCAGCGGGCGGCGATCCGCGCCTACGCCGATGACGCCCCGCAAGGGGAGGGTTCCCGGCCGAGCGCCTCGGATATCGAGGCCGCGCTGCGTGGCGATCGCGAGCTGACTCCCGAGATCGCCGCCGCGATCCGGGATATCGACGACGCCCTCGGCCTGCACCCACTGCCGGAGCCGGTCATGGTGACCCTCAACTCCGGCGCGAACCCGTTCGGCGCGCACCCCTCGGAGCTGCCCGGAACGGTCCACCACCTGTCCGGCTACCTCGACGCGATGCTCGGCATGGTGCCGTCGTACGACGGCCACCAGCACCACATCGAACTGGTCGTGCCCGCTGGAGCCCCCGCCCTGCACTTGGGCGACCTCTCACGACTCGGCACCACCCTCCCGATGATGCTGCTGGCCCACGGCCTGGACATCCGCATCGATTCGGTGGAATCCCGCGGCCCCAACCACTTCGGCATCCGCGGCACGGTCGTCCCGGCCGAGCCCGTCGCCACCCCGCACCCCACCCGCCCCGACGCGGGTTCCGACCGCCCCGGCGCCGACAACACCCGCCCGGACGCGCCGCGCCCCCCGGTGCCGCGCCCGGAAGTGCCTCGTCCCGACGTCACCCGCCCGGATGCGGCCGCCCCCGAAACACGCAGGCCGACAGACGATTCGCCGACCATCAAGGATCGCGCCGACAATCCGGCGGCCAGCGACGACCGCACTCGTCCCGACCTACCCGCCGGTGACGATGCGCCGACCCGCACCGACGAGCGCCCGACCACCGAGCGCCCACGTGACGCCGAGCAGCCCCACGACGCCGAGCGGTCTCGTGACGCCGAGGACCAGTCCGCCCGCGCCCGCGAAGAGTCCACCGACCCCACACGCCCCGAGCCCCACGAGGATGCCCGCCGCCCGCAGGCCACCCGCGAGGACGTCGCCCGCCCGCACGAAACTCGCGAAGACGTCGCACGGCCGCAGGAAACGCGCGAGGAGACCGTGCGCCCGAAGGACTCCCCCCGGGAGTCGCGCGAGACCGTCCGCTCACAGGACACCCGGGAAGAAGCGGTCCACCCTCAGGACACGCGAGACGACCTCGTGCGCCCGCAAGATATGCGGGAGGACGTTGCGCGGCCGCTGGAAACGCGGGAAGACCCCGCACGACCGCGAGACGAGCAGGCGCAGGAAGCGCGCGAGAAGGCTGTCCACACGCAGGACACGCGGGAGGATGTTGCCCGGCCGCAAGGGTCACGGGAAGACCTTGCGCGGCCGCAAGATACGCGCGAGGACATCACCCGGCCCCAGGATGCGCAGGCGCAGGACGCGCGCGAGAAGGCCGTCCACCCGCAGGACACCCGGGAAGACGTTGCGCGCCCGCACGAGACACGCGAGGACGTCGCCCGGCCGCAGGAGACGCGGGAGGACATCGCGCGGCCGGAGAATGCTCGCGCCGAGGCCGCCGAGACTCGCACCGACACCCCGCATCGGGAAGAGGGTGTGGTGCGGCGGGTGCTGCGCCGGTTGAAGGTGCGGCAGCGGGAGTTGCCCGCACCCGGTGGTGAGGGGTCGGAACGCAGGCCGCAGCAGCGTCAGGACACGGACAACGGTCGCCGCGACGCCGACAATGATTCCGGCGCAGGGCATCCCGGGGACGAGGCGGCGTCCGACTGGTCGCACCGCCCACAGGACGACTGGGCGAAGCTGAATCGCGAGCGCATCATCGAGCGGCTGCACGAGGAATGGGATCTCGTGGTCACCGGCTTCGACAACACGCATGTCGATGTCGAGGTGCTGCGCGAATTCGCCCGTGCCATCGAGGACATGTTCGACCGGTTCCCGGACACCGAGCTGATGGAAGTCCGCATAGCCCGCCTCGATGACGACTCCGTGTTCGCCGAGGTGGATCCGGGCAAGGACGAGAACGGCCACTTCGCCGATATCCTCACGCTCAACGAGCGTTTCGCCCGCAGGCCCGAAGACCTCGCCCGCCGGGTCCGGCTCAGCGAGGAGAACGGCCACCTGGTCCCGGGTTCCGGTGACCGCCCGGTCTATTCGACGATCGTGCACGAGTTCGCGCACGCCATCGACTTCACCACCCAGATGAAAGCCCGCGTCGACGCTTTCGAAGCGCTGGAACGCCACTTCGAGCGCACCGACGGCGGCGATACAGAGGATTTCCTGGATTGGCTGCACGACGAGCTGAGCGGTTACAGCTTCGACGAGCACGACATGTACGACCATGCGGAGGCTCTGGCCGAGGCCTTCACCGACGTCGTCCTCAATGGCGAGTTGGCCTCGGAGCCCGCTCAGATCCTCTACAAACACCTGGAGCAGATCTACCGCGCGCACGCCGCCGACAACCCGGTCTACGAGCGCGAGGCCCCCGAGCATCGGTCCCGTCCCGTCGACGAGGATCCGAGCCCGGCCGCCCGCCGCGCCCGTGAGCTGGAACCCCAACCGCAGCAGGTGGATCGCCTGATGCCGGCCGAGGCCGCCGGCCACGCCGCGATGTCGCCGGACAGCCTCGAGCACTCCGCGGAGCCGATCCCGCACGACGCCCTACCACAGGACGAGCCGCCGGGGGACTGGTCGCCACGCCCGGACGACTTCTGGTCCGGGTTGGATCGCGACCGGATCATCGGGGAACTGCAGGCCGCGCACGATCTCACCCTCCTGGGTTTCGACGATCCGGCCATCCACCCGGAGGTGTTGCGCGAGTTCGCCCGCGGACTCGAGCGGGTGCTGGCCGACCATCCACAGATCAACGTGCGGATGCTCGAGATCGGCGAGCCGATGAACCCGAAGGCCTTCGCTGAGACCAGGCCCGTGACCACGCACGACGGCCGGCTGGTCACCGAGCGGATCGTGTTCAGGCAAGAGTTGATCTCGAAACCGCAGGTCTTCGCCGAGGCCATCCGGGGTGCGGAGAGCCGGGGGCACTTCCCGCCCGGAACCGGTGACCGGCCCTTCTATTCGGTCATCGTGCACGAGCTCGGTCACGCTCTCGACAACGCGGGTGCTCAGGGCGCCCGCCAGATCGCCGAGCTGACGCTGATCGACCACTTCATGCAGGCCGACGGCGACCTCGTGGGGGGTTACGACCGGTGGGTCGAGCAGCTGTCCGGCTACAGCTTCGACGGCGACGGGCTCAATGCCGCCGAGGCGCTCGCGGAGGCGTTCCTCGACGTCAAGCTGAACGGTGACAACGCCAGCGAACCCGCCAAGATCCTCAACCGCCTGCTGGAGGAATACGCGGCGAGCGACCGCCGGGTCGACCCGGAGTCCACGCAGGAACCGGGATTCGTGCTGGAGCCGCCGGAACCGATCGAAACGCCAGCGGTGGTGGATCATTGGACCGAGCTCGATCGCCAGCGCGTGCTGGATCGGATCAATATCGACCTCGGGATCGAGACGGTCGGCTTCCATCTGGTCGGCGATGTGGAGATCCTGCGCGAGTTCGGCCGGGCCCTGGAGGAGGGGATCGCCGACAATCCGGGCATCAAGCCGCGGCGCGCCGAAATCGGTGTGATTCCCAAGGATCCCGACGCCTACGCCATCGCGATCGGTGTCCGGAACGAGGATGGCAGCGGCCCGTGGCGCCCCGATCGGATCGTGTTCAACGACCGGTGGGCCATGGATCCTGAGGGGTTCGAGCGGAACGTCCGCGCGGCGGGCGCCGCCGGATTCCATGTACCGGGCGCCGACGCGCGGCCGGTGTACGCGGTAATCGTGCACGAATACGGTCATCTGGTCGACCATTACGGCCAGATGGAGGCTCGCGAGGGCCTGTTGCAGGCGTTGGCCGAACGGTACGTGGAGACCAATCCGGGCTCCGACTTCGCCGAGTTCACCCGCTGGCTGCGCGGTGAACTGCCCGGCTACGCCTTCGACAAGAACGGGCTGCTCGATCCGGGGGAGGCGCTGGCCGAGGCGTATCGCGATGTGAAGCTCAATGGCGACAACGCTTCCGACCTGTCGAAGATGATGGTGGACCGGCTGCACGCCGCCGCGCGCGACGCCGCGGGTCTGCACGCGCAGGACCCGTCCGTGCCGCCCGAGCACGGCTCCGGAGAGAATCGTCAGGACCGGCTGGGCTCCCACGAAGAATCCGCGTCACCGGCGGAAAAGCCTGCCACCCAGCATAATTCGGCCGATCCCGAACGCTCCGCATCGCCCGAGGATGCGGCCGATCCAGCTCCGGCCCACCCGCCCGCAGATTGGTCGCCGCGCCCGGACGACTTCTGGTCGGAGCTGGATCGCGGCGGGATCATCCGCGAGATGCGGGACCTGTTCGGCATCACCAGGTTCGAGGGCCTGGACAACACGTCGGTCGATCCGGAGGTGTTGCGCGAGTTCGCCCGAGCGCTCGACGATGCCACCGCCGGAAACAAGATCACCTTGCGCGGCATCGAGATCGGCGAGCCGGTCTTCGAGGACTCCCTCGCGGAGGCGACCAGTGTGCGCAACCCGGATGGCAATCTGGTCACCGACAAGATCGTGGTGCGCCTGGAGCATGCGCTGGATCCCGCCGAGATGGCCCGGATCGTGCGGAGCGGCGAGGCCGGCGGGTCGTTCCCGCGGGGAGCGGGCGAGCGCCCGATGTACTCGGTCTTCCTGCACGAACTCGGTCATGCGATCGACCACGCCGGAAACCGCGCGGCCCACTCCGAACTCGCGAACGCGCTACTGGACCACTACGTGCGCACCTACGGCGACACCACGCCCGTCGAATACCTCGGCTGGCTCTCGCAGCTCTCCGACTACAGCTTCAACGCCGACGGCTCGATCAACCACTCCGAGGCGCTGGCGGAAGCCTTCGTCGACGTCACTCTGAACTTCGACCACGCCACCGAACCCGCCAAGGTCCTGCACCGCCTGCTGACCGACCGCGCCGCGGACAACGCCCACCTGGTCCGTGATCCCGCACCGTCGGCCGAACCGGTGAAGCAGGCCGGCGAGGCGCCACACGACACCCCGCCCGCCGATGCACACCCCGACGCCATCCGTGGAGATCATCGCCCCGACGCCATCCGCGCCGACGATCGCCCCGAGCCTGTGCGGTCCGACGACGGAAAGCCCTCCCCCGAACCGGACCTGGTGCTCTCGCCGCCGGAGCCGCCCGAGGTTCCGGCTATCGTCGACCACTGGACCACCATGGACCGCCAGGGCGTCGTCGACCACATCCAGAACGAGCTCGGCATCCCGACCGTCGGCTTCCATCTCCCGAGCGATGTCGAGACGCTGCGCGAGTACGGCCGTGCGCTCGAGGACATGATCGCCCAGCATCCGGGCGTGAAGCCGAAGAGCGTCGAGATCGGGTTCATCCCGGAGGATCCCGACGCCATCGCCGTCGTCTACCCGGGATACGAAGGCGATATCCCGATCGCGAAACGCATGGTGTTCAATGACAAATGGGTCATGGGCACCTCCCGCTTCGAGGAGGTCATTCGCGCAAATGTCGAGCAGGGCAAGCACGTCGCGGGATCCGATGCGCGGCCGGTGTATTCGGCCATCGTGCACGAGTACGGCCATGTGCTGGACCTCGCCGGTGAGCACGAGGCCCGCTACGAGCTGATCGACGTCCTGCAAGCGCATTTCGAGGCCACCCACAGCGGTCCGCTCGATGCCGACGCCTTCACCGAGTGGCTGCACCAGCTCCCGGACTACGCGTTCGACAAGCAGGGCGCCCTCCACTACGGCGAGGCCCTGGCCGAAGGCTTCCGCGATGTCATGCTGAACGGCCGGAACGCCGCCGAGCCGTCGCAGGTGATGTACCAGCTGCTCCGCGTCGCCGCCCAGGACTCGGGCATACTCCAGCCGCACGGCTCGACGGGACATCAGGGCCCGACCGGACACCAACCCGCACCGACCGAAAATCGTTCTACGCCTTCCGAACTCCGCTCCGCAGCGTTCGAGCAGTCGGGGTCGACGGAGCGTCCGCCCGCGGCGTCCGAGCGCGAATCTGCCCCCACCGAGCATCGGTCCAAGTCGTCTGAGCGTGAGTCCGCGCCGACGGAGCGTCGATCCGAACAGCCCGAGCGCGAGTCCGCGTCTACCGAGCGGGGTGCCGCGCCCGCCGAGCGTCAGCCCGCGCCCGGCGAGCGTAGGTCCGCGCCCGTCGAGCGCGAGCCCGCGATGGCCGACAACAAGCGTCGGTCCGGGGTGGACGCCCGCCCCGACATGCTGGGATCCCGCGACTCGTCCGGGAATTCGTCGGATTCCCACGATCCGAACCGGCCAGATCGTCCCGACCCGAACCAGTCCGACCCACGCGAATCCAACGACCCGCCCGCCGGTGCCCAGGAACCCGTCCAGCCCATCGCCCCGGGCACAGTGCGACCGGCCCTCGAATCCGGCACTCCCGCAATGGAACCGGCAGTGGGCGACGCCCGCTGGTTCGACCAGCGGATGGCCGAGCACGCCGATTTCGCGGCGGACATGGAGGCCAAGCACGCCCGCTTCCTGCACGAGATGGCCGATTCCGCGCCTCCCGGCAGCACCGAGGAACGCCTGTTCCGCGAGCAGGCCCGCGAGGTCGACGAGATGGCCCGCCGCTCCGCCGAACGCGCCGACCGTCTCTGGGCGGACCTCGGCGGCCGCCCCGACCCCGCCCCGGCCACCCGCCCCGTCGGAGAGGAAGGCGCTGCAACCGGTCCGGGGAACGGTCAGGAGTCCGGAGCAGGATCGCGGACGGGCCAAGAGTCCGGAGCAGTATCGCGTACGGGCAAGGACTCCGGAACCGAGTCGCGCGCCGGGCAGGACGATGCGGCCGGGTCGCGCGACGGTCAGGACCACACGCCTGAGACCGCCGCGGCGGGCGACGGTCAGCCGCCGAACGCCGGTCCGCCCCGCCGGTCCGCCGCCACCCCGGACGATCCGGACGCGTGGTTCAACGAACAGCGCGCCATCCAGGCCGACTGGGTGGCCGGCATGGATGCCAAGCGCGCCAAGTGGTTCCACGACATGGCTGACCAGCTCGAACCCGGTAGTCAGCTCGAGCGCGAGGCGCGCTTCGAGGCCCGCATGGCCGACGCCGAGGCCCGCCTGTCGGCCTTGCGCGCCGAGTACATGTGGGACTTCGCGGGCGGCCGCCCCGAATCCACCCCCGGCGAAGCCGCAGCCAAACAGCCCGCGAGCAGCTCCGCCGACGATCCGTCCCGCCCGGCTCGTCTCACCCCGCCCGGCCCGTCCACCCCCGTGCCGCCCTCCACGACCGCCCCCCGCTCCGGCGACGGCGCCGGGTCGGAAGGCACCGGCCCCCGGTCGAAACCGCTGGGCACGAACCCTGATGAAACCCCGACAGTCGAGGTCAAGCGTCCGGAGCAGACAAATCCCGATGAGACACCGACTGTCGAGCTGAAGCGTCCGGAGGGGTCGAACCCCGACGAGACTCCGACGGTCGAAGTGAAGCGGCCGGCAGAGTCGAACCCGGATGAAACCCCGACTGTTGAGGTCAAGCGGCCGGAGCAGACCAACCCGGATGAGACGCCGACCGTCGAGGTCAAGCGCCCGGAGCCGTCGAACCCCGATGAGACACCGACCGTCGAGCTGAAGCAGCCCGAGCAGTCCAACCCGAATGAGACTCCCACCGTGGAGCTTCCGCGCCAGGAGGCGGAGGCGCCCAAGCCGCCCGCCGATCCGGCCGAGGCCTCGCCCGGATTGCAAGCCGCCCTCGAGCGCCTGCGCGCGGCGGATGCGGAGGCCGGGGAGCGTCCCCGCAGCCTGGAGGACCAGGTCTACGGCGCGCGCCTGACCGACGCGCTCGGTGTGGTCGAGGCGCTGGCAAAGCGCCCGGACGCCCTGTCCGCGTTGCGGCATCTCGCCGAAACCGCTGCGGCCGAAGGCTTCTTCCACGATCCGGCGAATGGTCTCAACACCCGTCCGCACGCGCCCGAGGGCGGGGAGCCGCGCACGCTCACCCTGGAGGAGCTGCGCACCGAACTCCTGCACCGTCTCGGCCTCCCCGAGTCCACGCCCGACGATCAGCTGCCGCGCATCGTGGGTGACGAGCAGCTGCGGAACCTGTTGCGCGCGGGCGGAATCGAGGCTCTCCGCGACGCGGTCTTGCGTCACGACACCGCGACCGGCCCGGAGCGCGAGCACGCCGCCCGCACCCGCGACGGCTGGGCGGACCTGCTCGGCGTCGACAAATCCCTGCTCGACCCGGCCTCCACCACCCCCGAGCAGCGCCGCGCCGTCCTCGACGAACTGCGCGCCGAAACCCTGCGCCACGCCGCCGACGCCGCGGACCTCATGGTCGCGAGCTTCCACCACCCGACCTCCGACCACACCCACGTGGTCCTGGAGGCCGACGGCGAGCGCGTCCACATCCGCGTGACCGAGGACGCCGACGGCAACAAGCGCGCCGAGATCATCCAGCGCCCCGACCTGCCGCGCGAAACGCCTGCGGAGACAAAGGAACCGGAGAAGAAGCCGGGCTGGCTGAAGCGCATGTGGCGGCGCATGATGCACGGCTATCACGGTCAGTCGCCGAAGTACCCGTCCGGTTCGGGCAATGACTCCAAGGGTCAGACCATGCTGGCCATGGAGATCGGCTACGTCACCCACGACGAGGCGCTGCTGCATCTGAAGGACAAGTTCAACCCGGCGCGCATCCTCAAGGAGACCGCGACCCTGTGGAAGGAGCGCGAGCGCCTGCCGCTGGTCAAGCATCTGACCGCCCGGGTGGCCGATGTGGCCGGGACCATGATCCCCATGCGCACCCGCGACGGCGGCGAGTACCGCCCGTGGGTCACCGAGGCAGATCCGCGGATTCGCGCCGAGGTGGAGGAGACCCTGCGCGGCGCGAACATGCCGATCGAATCGGAAATGCCGGAGCCGCAGCACGAACCGCTCGATCGCGGCCCCGTCCTCGATCCGCCCGCGCCCCGTGAGTGGAGCGCCGACCTGCCGCAACCGCTGGTCGACGCGGTCACCACTCGTGACGCCGCCCTCAGCGATCTGGTCCGCCTGGCCCGCGAACTGAAGATCGACATTCCCGACGACAGCCCGGAAGCCCTGCGCCGCGTGGTGAACGAGGCCGTCTACAAGCTCATGCGCCGCGCGGGCGCGATCGAGGCGTTGCGCGATGTCAGCGAACGCTGGCTGATGGAGGACGCGCAGATCCCGTTCAGCCGCGAGGTCAGCATCTTCGACAAGGATCCGCTGGGCCGCTACCTGCGCGAGTTCGCGCACGCGGAGGCGCTCCGCACCGAGGAGGAGAAGGCCGCGCGCCGCCGCGCGGAGGCGGGCGTCGGCCCGGACGACGATTCGCTGGAGTTCCGCCCCCGCCGCCCGCGCGCCTCCTTCCTGGATCTGCAGGGCGTCAACAATGGCGGTGAGTGGCCGCGCCACTTCGACGACGCGGACGAGGAACTGTCCAACCGGCGTGAGGGCCGCCTGTTCGAGGACGCGTTGCGCCGCGACCAGATTCAGGACGAGCGCTCGAACTGGGCGCAGCTGCTCGAGATCGAATTGAAACGGCTCGAAACCGAGGCGGGGCTGCAGCGCGCCATCACCGAGGCCCGTATGGGCGTGCGCGATGAGGCGCACGGGATCGCCGAACTCGACGCGGCCGTCAAACATTTCATCGATCTGGACGCCGCAGCGCGGCGGCACGCCGCCGAGCTGGCCGACGCGGCCGCCCACGACTGGGTGAACGAGCACGGCGGTGTCATGCTCGACCCCGAGCGCGGGCTGGCGGTGTTACCGGGTGAGCCGCGCCGGCTGGTGGTGATCCGCGGTGAAGCGGATCACGATGTGCGCCTGATCGATTCGCTGTCCGCGCACCCGGAGATCCGGGAGCAGCTCAATCGCGGCGAACTGCGGCTGGACTACCGTGTGCTGGGCCTGGACGCCAATGACCGGGTCCAGGTCATCGAGGTGGATCCGCCGCAGGTCCGCTTCCACGACGTCGACGTCGACGGCGAGCGCACGCCGGTCGCCTTGCTGCGCAACGGCCTCGAGCCGTGGCGCATCGTGCAGCCCACCCCGGAGGCGCGGGCCCCGCACGCCGAGCCGGCCACCGAGCCCGCCGCGCCGCGCGATCCGGCCGTGGTGCGCGCCGAACGCAACGCGGTGGCCGCCCGCCTATCGGTCTACGACATGGATCTGGGCAAGAACCTGGCCCAGACCATCCAGGACCTGCACCACGACAACGCGTTGCGCGCCGCCCAGATCGAGGGCATGGCCGACTTCATTCGCAGCTCGGACGCCATCGACAGCTTCCACGACCTGGATCGCACCCTCCAGCAGCTGGCGCACCGCCTGGACCTCGACCCGGACACGCTGACGCCGCGGAAGCTGGCCGAGGCCATGGCCGACCCGAACGTGCGCAAGGTGCGCCGTCTGCAGGCCGTCGACGACTTCATCAAGTACGCGAAGGCGCTGCGCGAGAACATCGATGAGAAGGCGGTGCTCGCGGCCCGTAAGGAGCTGGCGAGCCGGCTCGGCGTGGAGCCGGACGACTTGGCCCCGACCAAACCGAAGACCGAGAACGGCGAGGTCGTCGGGACCAAGACGGACTCCAAGAACACCGACAAGCACGCGCTGCTGGATGCGATCAACAACCTGCTGAGCGACTCCGCCAAACGCCCGGAACTGCTGGCGGCCCTGGTCGAATACAGCAGTGTGCTGGGCGACCTGGATCCGTTCCGCCAGAACCTGCGCTACGACCCGCTGACCGACCCGCGTGCCGTCGACGGCGAACTGCCCATCCACGACGGCGACGCCCCGGCGATGCTGCGCGCGTTCATGAACGACTCCATCGGTGAGCCGCCGCTGTCCGACAATCCGTCGGCGGCGGCCACCGTGTGGTCGCGTCTGCTCGGCGTGCACATGAACGACTTCGCCCGCACGGTGAAGATCTACACCGAGCAGCTCGGCGGCCTGCACGACCGGGTGACCCCGAAGCAGTTCGCCGATGTGCTGACCACCCTGCGCGAGACCGGCGACCTGACCATGGCCCACGAGCGCTACCGCGACAGCGCCGCCGACCCGGCCAAGACCCTGTCCAAGGACCAGCTCTCCGATCTGGTGCGCGGTGTCCGCAGCGCCCGCTACGCCGAGGTGTACGAGGCCTACCGCGACGGCAAGATCGAGAAGCACGAGCGGCTCAGCGCCAAGGAACTGGCCGCCACCATCGACGAACTGCGCGCCGACGTCAACGCCCGCGAGGCCGACATCAAGCTGCTGGAGAAGCTGGCCGCCGAGCACGACCAGCTGACGAAACCGCGTCCGCCGGCGGGCCCGCCGCGTGACCCGCGCGCGGTCGCCGCGGATCTCGCCGCCGCCCGCCACGAACTGCAGATCGCCGCTGAGGGCCGCGACTACGCGCAGGGCCGGGCCTACCGCGAGAACCCGGGCCCCGGCTTCCGGCCGCTACGCGAGGGCGATCTGACCCCCGAGCGGATGCCGGGTACCAACGACTATCTCAGCAACCGTCCCGCCGAAGAGGGCGGAAATCTGACGGGCCTGGAGCAGCGTCTCACCGATCTGACCGCGGCCGTGGAAGAACACGACGGTGCGCAGTCCCGGGTCCACGACCTCGAGGCCGAAATGCGTCGCGCCGTCGAGGCCGGTGCCGGTCCGGACGAGTCGCCGGTGGACGCCTGGAAGCGCGAAGTCGACACGGCGCGAGCGGAATTGGAAGAGCTCATCGCCGCCGACCCCGGCTGGGCGCGGCAGGGTGTCGACCGGACGCTCGCGGACCTCGAACGACTGTCCCGCATGCCCCAGCAGTGGGGCGATGTGTTCACCGACGAGTTGGTCCCGCTGCGCGACGCGGCCCACCGCTACGAGCAGGCCCGAGAATTCCTCACCGCCGCCGAGTCCGACGCCGCCGCAGCGGCGCGCGCCGCAGAAACCCCGGAACAGACCGCTGCCCGCGAATTGGCCTCGGCCCAAGATGATCTCGCGAACGCCGCCCCGGATGACCGTCAGGCCGCGCAGGACCGCGTCTCCCGCTGGGAAGCCGAGCACCGCCTGCTCGAGGCCCGAGCCGCCCACGCGGCAGACACCCCGCACCAGGCCGCGGAACGCGCCCGCACGGCCGCGCACGATGACTTCACCCGAGCCATCGAGGACTTCCACCACGCCACCGGCCTGGACGTCACCGAAGCCGAACTCGCCCCGGAACACCTGCGCGACACCGTCAACCGCCTGCTCCCCGAGGCGCGCGGCACCGTGCCCGAGGTGGTCGGAGCTTTCCAGCGACTCGAGGATGCGGCCCGCGCCCTGCACCGCGCTGACGCCCTGACCGAGTGGGTCGACGCCCACTTCCCGGACTCCGGCCACACCGGTCGCGAGGGCGAGGACCCCGGCGCTTCGGGCGCCCCGACCCGCCCGCAAGGCCCGACCCAGCCCAACTCCGACCCGTCCTCCGCAGCCCGCAATCCGGAGGGCGACGGCCAGGAGGGCGGCTCTCATGCGGTGACGCACAACGACTCCGGCGAGACCGACGTCAATCAATCCTTCGCGCGGCGTGTTGAGGACGCGATCGCGGCCGGTGAGGCCGAGGTGGTGGTCCTCAGCACCGGTATGGGGCGGATGGCCGAGCGGGTCGAGTTGGTCACCTTCGCCACCGAGCCGCCGACGCAGCTGATCCGGAAGATCGTCACCAATCCGCAGCACTCCCACGCCGAGGCGCTGGTCTCGCTGGTCGGCCGGGCGGTCGGCGCGAATGTGCCGCTGGTGCACCGGGTCGAGGACCGCGTGGTGTACATGGAGGTGATGCCCGGCGAGGTCGGGGCGGACCGTTTCACGACGCCCGAGGACGCGGGTCTGGAAGCGGCGCTGGCAACCCCCGACGGCCGTCGGCTCGGCCTGCTCGACGTGCTCGTCGGCATCCCCGACCGCAACCTCGTCAACTGGCTGATCACCGCGGACGGGCACATCAGCGGAATCGGCCACAGCCTTGCCTTCGGCGGCGGTCGCCGCGGTGACGAACTGTCGAGCAGCCTGTTCGCCCGCCACTACGCGACCCAGGGCGCCAACGGCGAAATCACCTGGCACGACCATGATCTGAGCGCCGGAGACATGGCCGGCATGCGTACCCGCCTGGAGGGCCTGGCCCCCGAGTTCGCCGCCCTGGGCCGCGACGACTGGCACCGCGCCCTGATGGATCGCTTCGACGAGGTCCAGCGGCATGCCCGCGCCTCCGACGCGGGACGCACCGGCGACGAAGGCGACCCGGGCCCCATCCCGGCACGCCCGAGCAACCCGAAGCCGCCCGGCTCCAGCCCGGCCGCGGCCACCCCTCCCGTCGGCGCGACCCCGCCCGGCGCGGGCGGCGGCGGCAAGGAGCCCCCGAACCGGAACTCCTCCAGCCCACCGAATCCCGACCCGGACGAGCCGGGCAACTCCGGTCGAAACGGCGACCAGAACTCCACCCCGCCGTCGAAGCCCGGCGGCGGGCAGACCGCGAAACTGCCGGAGGGCAGCGAAGACCCGACGGTCAACCTGTCGGCCAGCGGCGAGGACTCGACCAAGAAACTGCCGGAGGGCAGCGAAGACCCGACCGTCAAGAACCCGCCGCCGGGCGAGGCGTCCACGTCGAAGACGTTCGAGGGCAACGACGACCCCACGGTCAACCTGTCGCGCGAGAACGCCTCGAACGAGCAGACCTTCGAAGGCAACGACGATCCGACGGTCAAGAACCCGCCGCCCGGTGAAGAATCGTCCTCGAAGCCGTTCGAAGGCAACGAAGACCCGACCGTGCAGATGGAGCGGGGCAGCGAGGCCAAGCCGTCGGGCAGCGAGGATCCGACCGTCGAGCTGACCCGGCCGAGCGAGGCCGCGACGCTCGAACTGCCGCGGGTGGAAGAGGAAGTGCTGCCGGTGGATCCGGTGGCGGACTCGCCGTCACTGCAGGCGGCCGCCCGCTTCCTGCGGGACGCCGTCAACGACCCGCTGGCCCCCGGCCGTGAGGTCAATGCGGTGCTGTTCACCGCGCGACTGATGGACGCGCTCGGCCTCGATACCGCCGCGGCCCACCTCAACGATCCGCTCGCCCACTTCCGCGAGATCGCCGAAATGGCCAAGGCGCGCGGCTTCTTCGGCGACCCCGATGACACCGCTCCGCCGCTGCCCATGCGCGAGGCCGACGACTATCGGCCGTTGACCCCCGAGGAGCTCTACGGTTCCGAGGAGTACTGGCGCACCGAGGCCGACCCGGAGACGCTGCGCGCCATCGAAGCGCATCTGCGCGAGACCGGTCTGGACCGCCGGCTGGCCGAGCTCGGGGCCGAGGAGCCGACCCGGGCCCTCGACCCCGCCGCCACCAGGCGCGAATTGCCCTCGAGCGCATCGCATCCCGAAGGCGGCGGCGAACCAGTCCGGGAACGCCCGCTGGAGACCTGGTCGCAGCGCCCGCACGATCCGGAAGGCTCCGAATCCCGCGTTTTCACCCTCGAGGAGCTGCGGAACCGCCTCGCCGGTGAGTTCGGCCTGTCGGAGGAGCACCTGCAGCGGCGGAACCTGCCGGAGCTCGCGGGTGACCTGCAGTTCCGGAACATGCTGCGGATCGGCGGACTCGAGGCCCTCGACCATGTGCTGAGCCTGCACGACGCCGCCACCGGCGCCGAGCGCGAGCACCTGGCGCGGGTGCGCGACGAGTGGGCGCGTCTGCTCGGCATCCCCGAATCCGTCCTGGATCCCCTGCACACCACCGTCGAGCAGCGCGACGCCGTGCTCGCCGCCGCCCGCACCGAGACCCTGCGCCGTGCGATGGATGTCGCCGACCTCATGGTCGCCGCCCTGCACGTCCCGAATTCCGAACACGCGCATGTGGTCCTGGAGACCGACGGCGAACGCCTGCACGCTCGCATCGTCGAATCGCCGGATGGCACCAAGCGTGTCGAGCTGGTCCCGCGGCCGGAGCTCGGTCCGCTCCGTCCTGCGGCGAAGCCGTCGCCGAGCTGGATCGACAACCTGCTGCAGCGCCTGCAGAAGGGCTATCACGGGCAGTCGCCGAAGTACCCGTCCGGCTCGCGCCTGGATTCCTCCGGAATCTCCCTGCTGACACTGGAGTTCGGCTACCACGTCCTGCACGACAACGACTTCCTCGGGATGAAGCCCAACTTCAACCCGGTGCGCATCGGCAAGGAGATCCTGACCCTGTGGGAGGGGCGTGAGCACCTGCCGTTCGTGCGTCGCCTCTCCCGCCGGGTCGCCGATATCTCCCCGCCGCAGATCCCCATGCGCACCGCGGACGGCGGCGAATACCGCCCGCACGTCACCGAGGCCGATCCGCTGCTGCGCGCCGAGGTCGAGGAGTCGCTGCGCGTGGCGGAGATGACCATCGAGTCGGAACTGCCCGAACTGCGGCATGAACCGGTCGATCCGGTGACCGCCGGGCCCGAGCCGCACGAGTGGGGCACCGATGTCCCGCAGCCGCTGGTGGACGCCGCGGACGCCCGCGACGCCGCGCTGGTGGATCTCGTGCACATGGCCCGGGAACTCCGCATCCCTCTCGCCGACGCCGAACCGCAGACCGTGCGGGCCGCGGTCGAGGAGGCTCGGTACCGGCTCATGCGTCGCGGCGGTGCGGTCGAGGCGTTGCGCGACGCAGGGCAGCGCTGGCTGGTCGAGAACAAGGTCATCCCGTTCAGCCGCGAGATCAATATCTTCGACAAGGATCCGCTGGGCCGCTTCCTGCGCGAGTTCGCCCATGCCCGCGGCCTCGAGCTGGAGGAAGTGAAGGCGCGGGTCCGCCGTGAGGAGGCGGGTGTCGGGCACGACGATCCGCCGCTGGAATTCCGTGCGCGCGAACCCCGCCCGTCCCTGCTCGACGTGGAGGGCGTCAACAATGGCGGCGAATGGGTGCCGCACTTCGACGATGTCGACGAGGATCTGCTGGATACCCGCGAGGGCGCGCTCTTCAAGCACGCGCTGCGCCGCGACCAGATGCTGGACGAGCGCTCGAACTGGGCGCAGCTGCTCGAGGTCGCACTGAACCGGATCGAGACTCAGGCGGACCTGGATCACCTCGTCTCCGATATGCGCATGAGCGTCCGCGACGGACGCGCCCGGATGCTCGAGTTCGCCGCTATGGCAGACCGTTTCCTCGGCGCGGACGAGCAGCTTCACGGACGCGTTCACGAGGTCTCCGATCTAGCGGCCCGGGAATGGGCCGACGCCAACGGCGGCGTCATGCTCGATCGCGACCACGGTGTGGCGCTGCTCCCGGGCGAGAACGGCGGCCCGGAACGCCTCGTGGTGATTCGCGGCGACGGTGAGCACGACATCCACCTCGTGGACGCGCTCGCCGCGCACCCCGACGTGCGGCGAATGATGAATCACGGTGAGCTGCAACTGAATTACCGCAGTGTCGACCTCGACGAGCACGGCAACGTCCGGCTGGCCGAGGAAGCCGCGCCCAGTGTGAAGTTCCACGACGTGGAGGTCGACGGCCACCCGCGACCGGTCGCGGTCATGCGTGAGGACGGCAGGGGCCTGCGGCTGGTCGAGCCCACGCCGGAGCCGGTCACCGCACCGCACGAGGCGGGCGATGAACCGGCCGTCCCGCGCGATCCGGAAACCTTGCGGGAGGAGCGCAACAAGTTGGCGCGCCGCCTGCTGCTCGAGGTGGATTTCGACCTCGGCGAGAACCTGGGCCGCACCATCGAGTCGCTGCGACAGGAGCTTTCGCTGCGCGCCTCGCAGCTGGAAGGCATGGCCGATTACATCCGCACGGCGGATGCCATCGACACCTTCAACGATCTGGACCATGCGCTGGGCAATCTCGCCAATCGGCTCGGCCTGGACCCGGATCAGTGGTCGCCGCGCGCGGTGGCCGAGGCGCTCGGCGATCCGCGGTTCCGGATGGGGGAGCTGCGGCATCAGGCGTTCGCCGACCTCATCGAGTACGCGGACGTGCTGCGCAAGAACGGGCACGAGAGTGCCGTGCTCGCAGCCCGGGACCGGCTGGTACGGCTGCTCGACGTCGATCGTGAGAACCTGCACGCCCTCAAAGGCGTCAAGGACGCCGAGAAGGTCGAGATCGTCGGCTTCGAGGAGGACAAGAAGACCACGGTTCCGGACGCCATCGCCAGGGCCTTCGAGAACATGGCCTTCCGGCCCGACGAGCGCCGGGCGCATGCCATCGACGCGCTGACCGACTACATCGAAGCTATCGCCGCGCTCGACCCGCATCGTGAGGGGCTGGTCTACGACCCGAGCACGGACCCGCGGGCCGTCGACGGTGAACTGCCCGTGCACGATCCGAAGGGTCGCGCGCTGCTGAGCGCGTTGTACGGCGACTACGTCGGCGAGCCGCCGCTGGCGAACGAGCTGATCCAGGCCGGCGAGGTCTGGTCGCGCCTGCTGGGCGTGGACACCTCCAATATCGACAAGGCCGTCAAGCTCTACCAGGACCGCCTCGGCAGCCTGCACGATCGGATGAGCCCGGCGCAGCTGCGGGACGTGCTGCGGACCCTGACCGACACCGCCGGCAAGCGGGACGCGGCCTATCAGGTCTACCGCGACAGCGTGACCGATACCCGGAACCTGCTCAGCCCCGACCAGGTTTCGGAGATCGTGCGGGTCGTGCGCAAGGCGCGCGACATCGAGGTGTACGAGGCGTACCGCGACGGCAAGATCGAGAAGCACGAGCGGCTCAGCCCCAAGGAGTTCTCCGTGGCGGTCGAGACCATGCGCGGGGAGATCCAGGCCCGCAAGGCCGAGATCGACCTGCTCGAACGACTCGCGACCGAGCACCACAACCTCACCAATCCGCCGGAACCCGAAGCGCCGCCGCGTGATCCGCACACGGTGGGACCCGAACTCGCGGCGGCCCGTCATGAGCTGCAGGTCGCCGAGGAGGGCCTCGACTACGCCAAGGGCCGCATGTGGCGGGAGCGCGAGGGGGAGGAATTCCGCCCGCTCGGCAACAGCGATCTGACCCCCGACAATCTGCCGGGCACCCAGGACTACCTCGCCAACCGCAACCGCGCGGAGGGCGGCGAGCTGCCGGGCAACGAGCAGCGCATCGACGACCTGTCCACGGCGGCAGCGGAATTCGATCGGGCGCAGAACCGGGTACAGGACCTGGAGACCGAGCTGCGCCGCGGCATGGAAGCGGCCACCGAGCCCGGCGAGACGCCCGCCGACGCCTGGCGGCGAGAAGTCGAATCCGCGCGCGCCGACCTGGAGGCGCTGGTCGCCACCGACCCGGCCGCGCCCCACGGCATCGACCACGCCATCGACCAGATCGAACGCCTCTCCCGCATGCCGCTGGCCTGGGGCGAGATCTGGACCGACGAACTGGTCCCGCTGCGCGACGCCGTGCACCGCTACCAGCGGGCCGACGAGTTCCTGGCCGCCGCCCGCACCGCCGAGGCCGATGCCGCCGCCGCGGCGGCACGCGCCGCGGAGACACCCGAGCAGACCGCGGCCCGCGAACTCGCCACCGCCCGAGACGAACTCGCCGCCGCCGAGGCGCAGGGCGACACCGCCCGCCGCGACGCGGCCGCCGATCGCGCCGCCCGATGGGAAGCCGAGCAGCGCCGCATCGCCGATGCCGTGGCCGCCGACGCGGACACGCCCCAGACGGCCGCCCACCGTGCCCGCGAGGAGGCGCACACCGAGCTGCGCGCGGCCATCGAGAACTTCCAGCGCGCCACCGGTCTCGACGTCACCGAAGCCGCACTGTCCCCGGATCGCCTGCGCGCCACCATCACCGACCTGCTCGGCCGGGCGCACGGCAACCTTCCCGACGTGGTCCGCGCCTTCGACCGCCTCCAATCAGCGGCCGAGGCCTTCCACGCCGCCGACACCGTCGCCCACTGGGTCGACAACCACTACCCCGACCCGGTGCGCGCCATCGACCCCGGCGAAGGCGAACCCGGCGGCGGCCCGAAGCGCCTCGGCCCCGGCACCCCGCCCTCCGACCCCACCGGCGGCGCCCCCGCCCGCCCCGGCCCCACCAAACCCGGCACCGACCCGGCCACGACAGCCAAGCAGCCCGAATCCGGCGCGCAGCCGGTCACGCATTCGTCCACCACCACAACCCATTCCGGGGTGGAGGAGTCCGCCGGCCCGCACCACAACGGCTCGGGTCAGACGGGCGAGCAGACCCATACCGCGCCGGAACAGAACGCCGCGCCCGAGTACACGAGTGCACCGACCGGGTCGAACTGGGTGGTCGTCGAGCCGGGAACCGTTCATACCTGGTCGGATCCGGCGTTGGCGGCCTGGGCCGACGGCGCGATGGCTCAGGCCCGCGCTGCGGCCGAGCGGCACGATCTGATGATGACCGACCTGCACGCGATCGCGCGGGAGCTGGGCGTGAATCCGGATGGGCACGAACTGGGGATACTGAAGGACCTACTGATGTCGCGGGTGAACGAGGAGTCGCTGCGCCAGCAACAGCTCGGCCTGACGCCTCCGGGAACACCCACCGCGGAAGGAATAGCGCGAAAGCACGCCACCGACCAGCGGGTTCGAGAGCTGGCGGACTACGGCAAACGAATTGCCCGGGCCACCAGCAAGGACGAGCAAGAGGCGCAGGCCTTCCACAGAGCGGTCCAGGAGGCGGCGGCGAAGGACATCCTCACCACTCTCGGGGCGGAGATGTGGGGGAGCGGTGTCGGGATCGTGCACGGCAAGAACGACATCGCCGTCGTCGTCTCCCCGAACCCCGACCCCCTTGCCTTCCTCGGGCGGGAGCGTCAGGAAGTCCTTGCCAGGGACAACATTCTGCTAGTCGCAAAGCTGCTCACCGTCGATCTCGACGGCACCATTCACGTCCACGACCTCGACCTTCCGAACCCCCCGCCGGCCCCGGAATCCACCCCGCATTCAGGCCCCCCGACCAAGCCCCCGGCCAGCCCAGGGTCCCCCGGTCGACCCGGAGGCCCTGGCCATCCCGGGACGCCCGGTCAGCCGGGAGGTTCCGGCCATCCCGGCACCCCAGTGCATCCTGGTGCGCCCGGTCAGCCCGGAGTTCCCGTGACCCACAGTGCCTCTGGGCAATCCGTTGCCTCGGCGCATCCCGGCGTTGCTGGGCAATCCGGCGGTGCCGTCGAACCGACCAGCGCTGGCGGCCGAGGCGATGCCGCCCACAGCTCGCAGCCGACCTCGTCGACTTCGCCCACGCCGGAGCCGCCGACAGCGGTGGTCGTCTCCGAGGTGACCACACCTCCCGCTGATGTCAACGGCGCAGTCATGTTCGAAGGCGACCTGCCCTCGAACGCCGATTCCCGTCCGCTCTACCGCGGCGTCCCGCGCCTGCTGCCCGATGGTTCGGTGAGTCCCGCATACCTCGACGGCCTGCGTGGAGTGGTCGCGGCCCGTGGCGACGCCGATTTCGACTACGAAGGCCACATCTCTCACCCCTCCAGCGAGAGCGATGCCACCTCCTGGACCCGCGATCGCGCGATCGCCGAACACTTCGCCCATGACGACGGCCTCATCATGGAATGGCGCACCGGCGCACCCCCCGAAGACGCCACCTGGCGCTTCAAACCCACCTACGACCTCGACGACCTCCTCCACCAGGTCCTCATCCAGGGCACCCTCACCGACGCCCGCGCCATCCGCCACCTCCCGTCCGCCCCAACCCCCGAAACACCCCCCACCCCACCGACCCCCGAGCCCCCGACACGCCCCACCCCGCCCCCGTCCGCCGTCACCACGGCGAGCCCATCCCTCGGCATCGACCCACCCACTCCCGCAAAACCGCACGCGGACAACGCCTCCCAGCTGCCGCCTGCCGAATCACCGCAGGGTTCGGACAACCCAGGCGCGCCCGGTGACTCCACGTCCGCGGAGACGATTCAGCCCGCCGGTGCGGGAGAGCCCGGCAGCACCGACGGCACCGCAAAGCCGCAGGACGACGACGTTTCCCCGCTTCCGGCTCCCTCAAAGTCTGAGGCCTCCGGCGACACATCAGTTCCCGCGAAGCCGACGCCTCCGACCGGAGACGATTCCAGCGGTTCGGAAAGCCAGGGTGCGCCTGGCGATCCGGCCAAGCCCGCTTCGGGTGATTCCGACGGGTCCGATGATTCCGGTGCGGCGGGTGACCCCTTGCACGTCGGTGCAGGTGATTCCGATGGGTCGGGTGCATCAGGCGACCCGATGCAGCCGGATCAGGGTGATTCCGATGGCGCGACCGATGGTTCCGAGCCCGCGGGTGCGGGGGAGTCCGGTGGTTCCGGCGGAACCGGCGAGCATGTCGGTTCCGGGCGTTCAAATGCGGATGATCCGGATGAATCGGGTTCCGGCTCGCCCTCGGAACCGGATGCGGGCGACGGCGACCACTCCGATGGCGACGCCTCGGCCAACGACGACACTCCATTCCGCTACAGCCCGAACTGGCGCTCGCACCTGCCCCTGGTGCCGCACCAGTTCGACCCGGAGTTCCCCGACTACACCCCGAAGCCCCCGGAGCAGCCCGCCCCGTGGACCCTGCCCCCGGACCCCAACCCACCCCACACTCCTCCGCAGCCGCACCAGCCGACGCCACATCAGCCGACGCCGCAGCCGCACCAGCCGCAGCCGACCCCGCACCAGCCGACGCCGCAGCCCCATCAGCCGACGCCGCCGCAGGTGCCGGTCCCGCCGAATACACCGCAGCCGCCTCATATCCCGCAGCCGCCGAACCTTCCGCAGCCCCCGCACATCCCGGGTGCGCCGCAGCAGCCGACCCCGCCGCAGTGGCCGCAACTGCCGCCCAACCCCGGCGCGCCGCAGTGGCCGACGAATCCTGGGATGCCGCAGGTTCCGACGAATCCGGGCATGCCCCAGGTCCCGGTGAGTCCGGGCTGGCCGCAGTTGCCTCATCAACCGGGAGGTCAGCCGGGAGATCCGGGGCTGCCGCAGCAGCCCTCGCGGCCTGGCGTGCCGAACTGGCCTACGAATCCCGGTCTGCCGCAGGTCCCGGCCGACCCGGGTTGGCAGCATCAGCCGGGCGTGCCGCAAACGCCCTCGAATCCGGGTGGGTCGCATTTGCCGCAGTGGTTGACGGATGCGATGGGGTCTCGGATGCCCGCGCAGCCGGAGGCGCCGCAGCAGGGGCATCCGCATACCGATCCGGGTATGCCACGATGGGTGGCGGATTCGTCCGATGGCGGGAATCCGGGTGTGAATGGCGGCGGGCACGCGAGTGCCAACGGCGGCAACGGGATTGGCAACGGTGCCGGCCAGGGGTTCCCTGGTGGCGCGCCTATGATGCCGCCGCAGGGCGCGCCGGGTGGCGGGAACGGGAATGGTTCTCGTGGGAACAGCCGGTTCCCGCGGGCGTCGGGGCGGCCTGCTGCCGGTGGGCAGATTTATCTGCGGTCGCATTCCGGGTTCGGCGAGTACGCGTTGATGGATCCGATGACGGGACAGTTGAGTGCCGCGACGGTCGGGACCGGTGCGCCCGCGGGTGTGTTCGATGAGCTGGATGGTTTGCGGGTTGTTTTCTACCGCGATCCGGCGGCGGGGCTGGTCTTGCGGGTCGGTGATCAGGTGATCGAGTTGGATCGGATGGCGGCGGGGGCGTTGTGGGAGCGTTCGGGGCAGGGCTTCGTGCGCCTGGTGATCGGCAGTCCGGGCGATGTGCGGTGTGAGCTGCGGTACAGCGAGCGGCCGGCGGACTCGGACCTGGGTTTGCTGATTCGCGATGTGCTGTCGGATTCGACGCGCCGGCTGGGGATCTTCGGGTGATCGCCGGTGAGGTGTTCGCCGATTTTTACGGTTCCGGCAACCGCGCGGTTGCCCCAGGTATGTGATGCTGACAGTTGGTTTTCGGAACGGATGAGGGAGGTTCGACGTGCGCGGTGAGCGCCCGAGCGAAGAGCAGTTGCGGCGGAATTTCGACACGATCCTGGCCGATGTGCGGGAGGGGCGTGGCGTCCGGACCGCGTCTGGTCTGGATTCGCCGACCGAGGACGCCCTGTGGGCGATCGCGAAGGCGTACCCGAACGTGTCGGAGGACCTGGTGACCGCCGCCCGCGAGTCCTTCGCGGGTCAGCTCGACGGCAGCAATGCCGCCCGCTGGCGCGCAGATCTGGAGCGCCGGTTCGCCGAGCGCAAGCGGACCTCGGACAGTTAGCGACGATTCCGCGTGACCGTATCCCGCGAGTTCAGTGAAAACCGTTCCGGCACTCCGAATTCCGATCAGCAGCCCGAAACCGGCATTCCCGCCACCGATTCCGACTCGGCCGCAGCCGATTTCGGCGTCGACAAGGCCGCCGATTACAACGGCCCGCAGATCCACCCGCTGTCCGCGGTTCTCGGTGAGGACCCGGCTCAGGACGCGAACGAAACCGCGGACGCCCCAGGGGAACCCAGCCCTGACGTCGGCTTCAGTATGGACGCCGAGGAACTCGACGTCCCCGAGCGCGCCCGCCGCCTCGCCCACCGCATAGCCGCCGAACTCCAGGAGCTGGCCCCCGAGGGGTGGACCCGGGTCCGCGCCGCCTTCGCGCTGGCCGCCTCCGGCCAGCGCTCCCGCATCCTGTACTCCGACGACGATCAACGCCAGGCCCTGGTCCCCGCGACCGACACGATCATGACCCTGGTGGTCTCGCACCGCCGCCTCTCCGCCGAACTCGGCGACCCGTGGTGGCGTCTGGAACTGGACCTCACCTCCGAGGGCGCGCTGAGCGTCGACCACGATTACGGCGACGACCCGTTCCCGGACGACCAGCTGTTCTCTCCGCAGGAATACCTTGCCGACCTCGAGGCCGCCCCGCGCGAGTCGCTCCCCACCTGGCTGGCCGCCTATGTCGGCCACGGCAACCGGCAGTCCCGTTCCCCGCGTCAGGCGGCCGAGCAGGCCCGCGCGGATCGCGAATCCGGTTATCTCCCGGTGGTTTCCGAGGACGACTTCCCCCCGTTCCCCCTGCTGTGGTCGCGCTGGTCGGCCATCGCCGCCGCATTCGTGGCGGTCGGCTCGGAGTGGGGTCCACGTGTCCTGCCTTCTTTCGGCTGGTTCGAGGGCTCCCGCCGCTCCGGTTCCTCCCTGTACGAGCTGCCCGGCGGCCGCGCGGTGCTGTCCGGTGGCGTCTGGAACGCCCCGGAACTCGATGTGGCCTACAACGGCAAGACCCCATTGCCCCGCCTGTACGCGGGCGCCCCCGAATGGGTGGCGAACCCGGTGCTGAACACCCGCGCGGGCGGCGGCCTGCTGAGCTTCTGTTACTGGTGGGAGCGCGGCCGCTGGTACCGCGGCGAGTCCCCGTCGGGCGTCGATGTCGCGGTCGCTGTGCCCGGCATCTGGACCGCCGGCACCGTCGCCGACGTGATCTGCGACCTGCTCACCGAGCAACCCTCGGAGGAATTGCGTTCGGCCGTCGCGAGTTTCGTCGATGCCGCGCAGCGTCGTGATGTCACCCACGCCCAGCTGTACGAGGTCTTCGGCGACGCGGCCGATCTGGACGCCGTGCACTACCAGCTGGCGCTGGCGGGCGTGGCGCGCCTGGGCCCGGAACCGATTCCGCAGTCCGAGGCGTTGGAGATCGTGCGCCACCACCTCACCACCGAGGGCATCGACCCCGCCGCCTTCCCGCCGGATCGCACACGCGCGGAACGGCTTACGGTCGGCTGGCTGGTGTACGTTCCGGTGGAGCCAGAGGAGGTCGTGCTGGATCGCGCGCTCTTCTATGTCGCCGATGACGGTGTCCTGGAAGCGGCGACCTCCAGCACTCCGGCGTCGGTCTATCTGTCCGGTTTCGAACAGCGTTTCCGCCAACGGCATTCGTAGCGGGATCGCGGCCGACGAGTGGAGTATCGGTGGTGTCGGGCCTTATCGTCGGGATGTCGCGCGAGTTGGGAGTGAGACGTGGGCAATGATGACGGCAACAACACGAACAATTGTTGGCTGGCGCTGGTTCCGCAGGCTCAGGCGGACCAACTCCAGCTGGGCGACGGTGTAGCGCTCGACGCCGCGAAAGTAGCCGCGGCGACGGCGAATGCCCTGGCGTTCGCCAAGAGCTACGTGGAGCTCCTCACCAAGCACAAGGGGTTCAGCGACAACGGCCGACTGGAACAGCTCCTGAGCCTCAAGGTGCGTTTCAACGACCAGGGCGGCCGCCTCGGCACCATTCTGGATCATTACATCGAGCTGGTGAATGCCATGGCCGACACCATGATTCAGGCCGACAAGACCTACGACGCGCACGAGGAGGACGCGGCCGCCAAGTTCACCCGATTGAAGCGGGAGGCCGGTGGCGGCGCGGTCGAACCGGTCATGACCGGTGGCAAGATTCTCGATCTGCCCGGGGATTCCGCGCCGCGCATCGATCAGGACAAGAAGGGTCATCCGAACCTCTATGACATCGCCCACGAGAACGGCCATTACGAGGCGATCGACCCGGAGAACCCGTTCGCCCACGATGACCTGGACTGGTTCTACGAGGCGGGTGCGGGCATGCAGCCCCAGACGGTGGCGGATTTCAGCGCGACCTGGAACACGGTCGCCGTTAAGGTCGACACGAGCTTCGGCGCGTTGAACAAGCAGCTCGGCAAGATGGTGACCGACAAGGCCTGGACCGGCGCGGGCGCGCAGGGCGCCGTCGACGCCGCCAATGCCTTCAAGGATCAGGCGAGCGCGCTCACCGACGACCTGCGTGCGATGGCGGCCAACCTGAACTATGTGGCGGGCTGGCTGGACAACACCAAAGCGATGATGCCCCGCAACAAGCCGAACGACTTCGACTACGACCACTACCAGCGCATGCAGAACATCATCAAGGCCGCGCAGCTGGCCTTCCAGCACTGGTATGTGCCGGGTTTGATCGGTGCGAGCCAGGCGGTCCCGAAGTTGTCGGACGCGACGGTCGCGAAGCCGAACCTGGACCCGCCCGATCGGCGTTCGGATGTGGGTGGCGGCCAGAACAACAACAATGGCGGCGGTGGCACGCAGAACCGTTCCGGTGGCGCCGGCGCGCCGAATCTCGGCAGTATGCCGAACAACAAGATCAACCCGAACGGCGTCGACCCCAATGGCACGAACCCCAACGGAATCAATCCGAACGGGACGAACCCCAATGGGACCAACCCGAACGGCACGAATCCCAACGGCGTCAACCCGAATGGGACGAACCCGAACGGCACCAACCCCAACGGCACCAATCCGCAAGGGAATCCGTCCGGAACCAACCCGAACTCGAACTCCGGCCAGTCCAGCCAGGGCATGTCGCAGCTGTCGAGCGCGCTGCAGCAGGGCATGCAGGGCTTGACGAGCCTGCAGACGACCGAGCAGCAGAAGAAGCAGCAGCAGGAACTGAAGGACAAGCTGAAGGACTCCCCGCTGGCGGGCATGCCCAACCTCGAGGACCTGAAGAAGGGCCTGGGTGGCGGCGGAGGCGGTGGTGGCGGTGGTGGCAGCGCGCCGAAGCCGATGCTCGAGACCTCGCGCCTGTTCCCGCGCGCCGCGCTGGCGGAGACCGCGGAAGCGACCTCGATGGGCGTGGCCCGCGCGGGTGTCGCGGCGGGCTCGACCGGAATGGGCGGTATGGGCGGCGGTGGCGGTATGGGCCCGATGGGTCACGGCGCCGGCGGTCAGGGTCAGGGAGGCAAGGAGCACAAACGCCCCGAATTCCTGGATTCCAGTGAGTATCTGGACGAGGCGATGGGCACCGCGCCGGTGGTGGCCAAGCCGGTGGTCGAGGGCTGACGGTGCGGTCCTGGTCCTTCACCGATCTGGAGTTCCTGGTGCTGTGGGAGGCACTCGGCGAGGAGCACCTGCCCGAGCCGCTGTTCTTCACCAGCCGCGCTCCTTTGTGGAGCGCGTTCCAGGACAGCAAGATTCACGCCCGCGACAGCCTGCGTGCGCGCCACGACCCGGAATTCGACGAGGTGCTGCGCGCGCTGCACACCCCCGACGTCCGGGTGGAGCTGCGCGGCTGGGACGGCGTGGATTGGCGCGCGCCCGAGTCGAGCCTCCGCGCGTTCGGGGTGCGGTCCGGCGACGCCGGATACCTGGTCGTGCAGGAGCCCGGCGAAACCATCGGCCGCGCAGCGGGATTCACGGTCACCGAATTCTGGGCGAGTGATCTCGCCGAGCAGGTCGTGGGCCTGCTGCCGGAGGTTCCGGCGGGCCGCGGCGGTGACCTGGTGCTCGCCGAGGCCGAGGACGTGGTCGACACCGACTACGGTTTCGGCCTGTCTCCGGCGCACGAGACCCTGGAGGGTGGGGTGGTGGACCGCGCCGCCGACTTCCTGGCCGTCGCCGCCTCCACCCTCGGCACCATCGATGTGGTGCAGGGCCGTTCGCGTTTCGGCCCGCGCGGCATCACCCGGCATCACCTGCAATGGCGTGATCTCGCCGAGGACGGCCGCTATCTGATCACCGCCGACCATCCACCCGTGGCAATGGCCGCCGATCACCGCCGCGTGGTCACCGAAGTGAACATCCGGATCGCCGAAGTGGTCCTGGCGGTCGCCGACGAATGGGAGACGAACCGATGACCGCCCAGGAATTCCCGAGCGAGTTCACCCTGTCCTCACGGACCGGTGCGATCGTGGTCACCACCACCGAACAGGGTCTGCCCCGGGCGATTTCGGTGGAACGGGACCGCTTGCGCCAGGATCCGGAGCTGCTGGCGTCGGAGATTCTGCGCCTGTGCAAGCAGTCCGCGGCCCGCGCCGGTGTCGAGCGGCGCGCCCAGCTGCGGGCGGCGGGGCTGTCTCCGGAGCTGTTGGCGCTGACCGGCTTGCCGACCACCGACGATGTGACCAGACAGGAGTACGTCGAGGAGCAGGATTACGAGACCGAGCCCGACAGCTGGCTCCGCCCGATCTGAGCACGTGTGAATAGGCCTGTGAAATATACAGTGCGGCAAGTCGATCCGCCGCAGCCTCGATCACCTGGGGAATACCCTGTGTTCACCGGGCTGTTGGTCAATTAGTGAACTCTTCGTTATGCCGGGCGATTCACCGCTCTGTATAGTTCGAACCGAAATGATCTTCCTGATGGGGGTCTCATGAGCCATCTCGTTGCCACTCCGGACGCGATTCGCGCATACGGCGATGCTTCGGCCGCCATGGCCACCGCGGTGGCGAGCGCCGCCGCGGTCGACCAGGTCGCCACGGTCGCCGCACTGGTGCCGGTTTTCGGCCTCATCGGCCAGGACTTCCTGCTGAGTTACGCGGGCGCACAGGGCAATCACCTGTCGTCGGTGGCGGAGCTGGCGGCTGTGCACGCCGGGACCGCGGTCACCGCGCACGAGGCCGCGGCGTCCTACGAGGCCGTCGACGGCGCCGCGGGCGTCGACTTCCTGTCGCTATCGCGGGACCTGTGAGCACGCCCTTCGACCAGGGTTCGACGGGAGCCGCGCAGGCCGCTCCCACGGTGGCGAGCGGGCAGTCGGTGGCGGATGCCCTGCGCGACACCGCTTTCGCGCCGCTGCTGGACTCGCCGGTCGCCGAGGTGCTGTCGACGCTGGGATTGCCCGCGCTGCCGCAGATTCCGGCGCTGCCCCCGATGCCGGACATGCCGCCGCTGCCGACCCTGGATCTGACCGCGCTCACCAAGCCGCTCACCGATCTGGCCTCCACGTTCGGCACGGGCCAATTGGGGCAGGGCCTGGACGCGTCGCAGATGCTCTCGGGTGTCTCCTCGGCCTTGCAGCAGGTGATGTCGATCGCGCAATCGGTGATGTCGCTGGCCAATTCGAATTCCTGGGAGGGTTCGGGCGCGGCGGGTGCTGCCGAGAAGGGCGCTGCCGCTCAGACCAACGCCCTGGAACTGGAAACCCAGAACGGGCACCAGAAGACCGTCATGGCCGGCGCCGCGGGTTCGGTGGCGGTGGGCAGCGCGATGATGTCGGCCGTCATCACCAAGTTCGTCACGGGCGTCACCCTGGCCGCCCCGTTCATCGCCACTCCGCCGGGCCAGGCGTTCCTGCTGTCACTGGCCAGTGAGACCGCCGCCGAGGCCACCGCGGTGGTGGCCAAGACCCGCACCGAGATGACGGTGCACAGCGCGAACATGACCACGGCCGGGCACAAGGTGAAGGTCACCGACGCGCCGAAGGGCGTGGACTCGCTCTCGCAGGTCACCCAGCTGTTGAGCGCGATCGCGCCGTTGAGCAGCGTCGCGGGCCAGGGCGCGCAGACCTTGCAGCAGTTGCAGTCGATCAGTCAGCCCTCGACCGTGCAGCCGACGCCGGAGACCGAGCCGAAGACCACGCAGCCGGGTCCGGGTGGACTCGGTGGCGGTGGCGGGCTCATGCCGATCGGCGGCCTGGGCGGCGGCGCGGGCGCGGCCCCGCTCGGCCAGACCAGCCCCCGGACCATGAGCGCGACCACCACCCCGTCGGTCGCGGTCCCCGCCCCGGTGCCCGGGGTCGGTGGCGCCGGTATGGGCGGTGGCATGGTGCCGCCGCCGATGGGCGCGGCGGGTGCCGGCGCCGGACTGGCCGGTGACGCCGACGAGGATGTGCGCACCAACCTGGTCACCGGTGAACACGGCGACGAGGTCGTGGGCGAGCTGGGCTACACGGGCGTGCCGGTGATCGGCGCGGTCGGCACCAACGGCCCGCGCCCGGCACAGTGATCCACCGCGCGGACCGGTGATCGACGCCGCGGAAACCGGCTCGGTGTCCTTCGGTGCGACACGGTAGGATTCGCGGCGAAAGGGAGGGACGATGAGCGAATTCAACTTGGGCGGTGTGCGTTTCGACGCGGACACGGTGCTGGCCGCCGCCGCCGACCTGGAAGCCGTGGCCGATCGCCTGGAGGCCGCGCTCGGCGCGGACGCTCAGGCCCTGGCCGTGCCCGCCGCGGGCTCGGACAAGGTGTCGCTGTCGGCCGCCGAGACCCTCAGCGCCGTCGGCGCGTCCTTCGTGGACCAGAGTGGCGGCGGCATCGACGAATTGCGCAAGCTGGCCGCCGTCGTGCGGCAGCAGGCCGCCACCTTCGGCAAGGTCGAGACCGACAACTCGACCGACTTCACGAACCTCTGACCGGATCGCGGTGAACGCCGCGGGATCACTCCGATTCGCGTGAGCGAGACTCCATCTCGCTCAGCATCTGGTCCGTCTGCGCATGCCAGCGGGCGGCATTGCTGCCGTCCAGTTGGCCGGCGAAGGCGTGGCGCGCGGCCTCCACGAGATCATCGGTGGCATTCGGATGGGCGCGGGCGACAGCTCGGAGTGCGGTCCGGGTCTCCTCGTCGAGCCCGGTCGAGCTGCGCAGCCCCTGTCCCGCCAGCGCGCGGGCCAGCATGCTGTCGAAGTTCAGCTTCAGTTGTTCCTGGCTGGGACGGCCATGCCGCACGTCCGTCTCCTTCTGCTTCGGCGTCCGGGCCATCGTATCGAGCTGTCCGATACCCGCGCTGTGCCCGGCTCGCGTTCCGGATCTCAGAGTTCGAAGTGCCGGGGCTCGCCGGAGGTCAACTGCCAGTCGTCGGCGAGCAGTGCGTCCAGTGCCGCCTGGAGCAGCGCATGCTCCGCGGTCCCCGCTTCGAGCCACCGCCCCCAGTTCACATCGAGTGTGAGGACCAGGATGCTGTCGAACCAGATCCTGAAGGCGACCGGTGGCAGGTAGGGGGCGGCGTCGGGGAGCGGGCCGAGCCATGTGGTTCCGTCCGCCTCGGTGGTGACCGGGAGGTTCAGGGTGTCGTCCCACAAGGTGACCGAGAGGACTTCCGAGCTCGGCGATTCGCCGCTCCGTGCGAAGCGGGTAGTCGCACCCAGCGGGGCGATGCTCTCGAACATCACGAAATACCCTGGCGGGCAAGTGATCGTATCCAGCGCCCGCCGGTAGGTGCCGATCAAGTCCGCATCGGTGAGGACCGGAAACCGTGTGACGACAGCCGGTTGCGGGCCGTCTCCCTGGAGAGCCGTCGTATCCGCCCGCAGGACTTCCCAGTACTGGTCGGAGGGCTGCGGGTCGTCCACATTGATGAAGGTGTCTTCGATCGCGCAGGTGAACCACAGATCGAAGCCCGTGGGGCGCACGACATTCGCCAGATGGTCGCGCACTCGCAGCGCATCCGCGAACAGCACCTCGGAGCTCCCGACGTCCGCGGGAAAGCCGCGGGTGAAGGTCAAACTCTCACCGTGCGGCCGATACTCGCTGAATCCGATCACTGGACCTTTCTCCATACGTCACCCTCTCGGACGATCTGTCCGAGCAGGTTGCCATTCTCGTCCACGAAGCGAACGGCATCGAGGTTCGCCAGGTTCGGGTGCAGTTTCTTGTTGACGGTGAAACCCCGGGCCAGCTCGTCGAGGAGGTTCCCCGTCTTGCGGACATTGCCGTTCGGGTCGACGATTTCATAGTCCCATCCGTTCGCGCCGAACCGCCGTTCGTTGCCGCCGCCCAGCGGCTGGACGCGCCCTTGCGGTGGAGTCTCGGGCATGACCACTGTGGTCTCGGCGGACGGTATCCGGTCCGGCGCCGGCGCTACGGCTTTGTCCGCGCCGTGCAATGCGGCGCCGTGCAGGCTCGTCGCCTGCTCGGGCAGGTGTTTCATCCGTTCGATCTCGACACGTCGTTCGACCGTCGTCGACCCATCGCTGGTGGTGCGCTCGACGAGGATGTCGAACGACCTGTCACCGGATACGCCGGGATTGAACCGGACGCTCAGCTCCGGGTCGTTTCGGACCTCGAAGGACAAGCGGTCGAGTTCGGTGAGCTCGGCGGCCTTGTCGAGAACCTGGTCCATATCGCCGGCTCGGGCCCGCGGGGTGGTCTCTCCCATCCAATCCTCGAGCCCTCCCACATTGCCGCCGTCGACTTCGCGGTTCACCAGGTCCGTGAACTTCTGCGCCAGGTCGGGACGCCCCGCGTTCTGGAGCGCGCTCGCGATGTCCCGGGCGTCCCGGTGGAAGTTCCCCTGGTATCCCGGGAGCGGCTTGATCGGATCGGGCGCGGGCGGGCTGACATCCTCGGGACGGGGTAGCAGATGCTCGTGGTTCTGCTCCACGTACTTGGCGAGAGCCGCGTCGTGCTCGGTGAACGACTGCCACGCCGGGCCCCACTTGTCCTGGTCGCGCAGGCCGATACCGTCGACGAGTTCACCGAATTTCGCACGTAGCTCGGGCAATTCATGAGCTCGGGCGGGATCGTTGGTGGCCGCGAAGATGTCATTGATGTGCGTGCGGACCTGCTCGAATCGACCCTTCAGCTGCTCGTGGCCGGGAGCGGCTTCCTCAGCGAGAGGCAGGAAGTCACCCGAGTATTCCGCGAGGTAGGTGGACAGCGCCTGGTCGTGTTGGTCGAACAGCTGCCACGTGGCACCGCTGTTCTCCGAGTCGCGCAGACCGAGACCGTCGAATTGTTCCGCGAATCGCTCACGAAGGTTCGTCAAATCGTCGGCTCGGGCGGGATCGGCTGCGGCGCGATCGATTTCCGTTGCCAGGCTGCGCAGGTTGTCGAAGCCGTCGCGCAGTTCCGGTGTCAGCTCGCCGCTGTCTCGCGCCTGTTCACCGATCGGCTGTTCGGACCGGTTCGAGTCGGAGGGCGTCGACCCGGGGTCTCGAGGTTCGTCAGGGATCCCGCTGCGGGCCCTGCCGCGTCTTTCCGGGGGTTCCGGTCTCGTCGGCGCGTGCTCTTCCGGGAGCCCCTGCTGCGTCGCCTCCCAGAATCGGCCGCTCACAGTGCGTTTGAGTTCGGTGCTGAGCGCCGCTTCCTCCGGGTGCATGGCCCGGTTCTCGTCCTTGGCCAGCGCCTTGAAGTCGCGCTGCACCTCATAGAGCGCGTGCTCATACTTGGCGACCGCGTCGATGTGGCTCAGATGCAGGCGCAGTTCGGCGATGTGGCCGTTCTCCAGCTGGACTTTCATCTGCAGGTCGCGGTAGCCGGAGGGGGTGGGGCGGTCGAAGCGGTCCTCGAATTCGACGATCCGCACTCTGGGATCGTTCTCGATCATCTCGAGCGCGCGGTAGGCGTCGGAGACGTGGTCGAAGACGATCTTCGCGCCGACCAGGTCGGTCAAACGGGAGACGTCGCCGTCGTATCCCTTGATCTTGTCCCAGGCCCGGGTCTCGTCCTTCGGGGCGTCGCGCCACCCGGGCGTGCCCTCGGTCTCCCGCGCGATGTCCCGCACGACGTCATTGAGCGCGTCCTGCGAAGCCCGCCAGATGTCGTACTGCTTCCGCAGGAACTCGCCCTGGTACTCCGGGTCCTCGATTCGGCTGTAGTCGAATTCGGGCTGCCTGCGGCTCGATTCGGGCACGTCGGCGATCGCGTCCCGGATCTCGTGCGACATCGCCCGTTCCGCCGGGGTCAGCGGGGTCGGTTCGATGTGGACCGGTTCCGCCAGCGCCGATTCCGGTCCGCGCTCCGCGACCGCCTTGACGGCATCGTGCAGAACGGGCAGACCATCGGGGTGGGTGAGTAGTGACGCCAGCGTCTTCGGGCGTTCCAGCAGCGAGCGTTCGAGGTGCTCGTTGCTCCGGAGCATTTCGGCCAGCTCGGGATGCTGGGGCAGCAGATCCCGGATGACGGCGCTGACCGGTGTGTCGACACCGTCGATCGAGGTGGTGATGCCGAGTTCGTCCGCGCGGTCCAACGCCGCCGAGACGCGAGGCTGCTCCAGATAGCTCTCGACATCGGGCGCGGAGGGCCCACCGGCCTCGGGTGAGTCGGGCGCGGCGGCGGGGCCGTCGCGCTCGCCGTTCGGCTCGGATGGACTGGGGGACTGTCCTTTTCGTAGACGCGGATCCTGGACCGCGTCGTCGGGACGATGTTTGAAGCCGTCCGGCGTGCTCCCGTGGTCGCGGGCGCTGTCGAGGAGGTGGTGGTACAGGACTCGGGCGGGCTCGGTGGCGCCTTCACCGTGATACTGGACGTCGGTGAACGCCTCGGCCACCGCCTCGGGGCCGTCGAATCTGCCGTTCTCGTCGAAGCTGTAGCCGCTGAGCTGGTCCAGCCACTCGTGGAACGCGTCCTTGTCCATCCCGCCGCGGGTGGCCTCGAAATGGTCCGCCAGCGCCTTGTGCGCGGTCAGCTCGGCGTGTTCCTGGGACTCGATGGCGAGCACATGGCCGAACTCGTGCACCAGGGTGGAGTGGATCGGACGGTCGGCGGATCCGGGGACCAGATGACCGTCCGCCTCGTCCTCCGCGATCTCGCGGGCCATCCGTTCGGGATCGAGCGCGTAGTCCCGGTCCAGGACCACCTCGTCGGTGTACATGCGGCCCGACGGGCTGTGCCCTTCGTACGTCGCGGCGTAGGTGCCGGGGTCGCCGATCGAGTCGATCGACACCTTGCGCAGATCCACGTCCGGGTAGCGGGTCAGCATGTCATCGATGGCGCGGGCGAACTCGCGCGCTACCTCGGGGTCCAGCAGTGGGTGGTCGAAGCCCGACACTTCGAGGTTCCACCGCTTCGCGAGTTCGTCCGCGACCTGGGTGCTGTCCCGGTGCGACCACTCGTCCTCGGGGCGTGGCGACCAATCACCTTCTGCTGGATCAGGTTTCGATGCTTCCGCCGGTGTGTGCGAGTCCTGCGCGTCGGTGGGTTTCGAGTTCTCGTGGGCGCGGGCCCTCGAATTGTCGCGCGCATCGGGGGAATGCGTCCTGGCCTCGTGGCTCCCCGGCTCACCCGGCATCGTTGTCACGACGAGAGCGGGTGCGGGCGTCTCCGGCGCCGCGTCGCCGCTGTCGGGGCGTTCGCTGTCACGGTGTTCGTTCTCGCGCTGACCCTCCGCCGCCGGCTTGTCGCGCGGTTCCTGCTGGGCCTGAGGCTCTTTCGGCGTCTGCTCGGCGTGATTCGGTGTCGAATCCTCGGGCCGGGGCCCTTCGGGATCTCTCCGCGATCGGTCCGTTTCGGGCGACTTGCTCGTGGGGTCGGAGCGGTCGGTCGGCTTCGCCGGGGACTGCTCCGCCTTTGTGGTGGATTCCGCTGGCGTAGCCCGTGTTTGGGTATCGGAGGTGGCTTCCACCGGCCGGGCTTCGGGGGTGCGGCCCACCGGCGCGGCTCGGTCCTGGGTGCCCGAGACCAGATTGCCGCGATGTTCGGTCGGAGCTGTTGTGGCGCGCGGTCCTTCACCTGCCGGTGCTGCGGGGGTACCGGCACGTGGTGCGGCCGGTTCGGACACCTTGGGAGACGATTCGCCGAGTTTCGCGCCCGTGTCCCCGAGTTTCGGGCCCGCATCGCCGAGCTTGGTACCCGGGTCTCCGAGTTTCGGGCCCGCATCACTGAGCTTGGTGCCTGTGTCGCCGAGTTTCGTGCCCGTATCGCCAGGCTTGGTGCCCGCGTCGCTCAGCTTCGCCGCGTCGCTTTGCCGCGGTCCTCCATCACCCGAGGACGAGACATTGGTCCCGAGATCATGGCGCGGGGCCTCCGAGCTGGGCGCGTCCCGCTCTCGGGTCGTGCCGTCCGCCGGTTCATGGTTGACCGGCTGATCGGTCGCCGCGGCGGGGTGAACATCGTGCGGCGCGTCGTGTTCGGGCTGGACGCTGTGTTCGGGCTGCTCGCCCGCCGTCCTGACCTCCGGTTCCGGGGTATGCGGGGCACTACCGTCGGGACCGCTCCTGGCCGTGACCGCGCTGTCGCCGGGAGCGCTGTGCCCGTTCTCCAGCCCATGGTTCGCGCCGCCGCCGACGCCCATGGCCAGGCCGCCGATCAGCAGCTCGGTGTGGAACGTCTTGTCGACCTTGCTCCAGTCACCGCCGTTCTCGTAGAGCTGGATCCCGAGCCCGGTTCCGTACATGCCGACGGCGCCCATTCCACCGCCGACACCGCCGGCGATGGCTCCGCCCAGCTTCGACGGGAGCCGCGTATCCCTCAGCAGATCGCCCACTTTCGCGTGGAACGGCGCACCGACGGCGCCGCCCACGCCCCACTGGAGACTGGTCTGGAAGGTCTGCTTCAGGTTGAAGCCGTCGTCGCGGTGGCCCTCCAGGATCTGGATGAACTGCGTACCGGCATCGAGCCCGGCTCCCATGGCGCCGGCGCCGAGGCCCGCGGTGAGGGATTTTCCGCCGTACTTCAGGGCGGTTTCGAGCAGTGGCTTCGTCGCGGCCTGGGCGGCGAGTTTTTCGCCCAGCGGCACGGCGATCTCGCGAAGCAGCGGCTGGGCGAGGGTTTCCAGGGCGGCCCGGGCTCGGAGCAGCCCGATCCGCTCCATGACCTTTTCGGCGAAGATGCGCAGGGTCCCGCGGGCGGTGAGCAGCACTTCCGGTACGAGCGCCTCCCCGAACAGGGTCGCGCTCAGCTGGAGCACGGTGTACAGCGTGAGCAGCGCGAAGATCTCCGACTGGATCTTGGCGTACTCGATTTCCGTTGCGGTGGCGCGCGTATCGTGGCCGAGCTGGTTCAAGCATTCGACCAGCTTCTGGACGGAATAGTCCTTGCCGTCGAACAGCGTCGCTAGCTCCGCGCTGACTTTCACCGCGCCGTCGCTGTCGTAGAACTGGGGCAGCCTGCCGGTGACGGCCCTCAGGTCGGGTTCGAGCTTTTCCAGGTCGGCCGCGGCCTTCTTCCAGGCGTCACCCAGATCGAAGAGTGCGTCCTGATCGCCCTTCGGATAAGACATTCCGAAGTTGAGGGCCGCCATCAGCCAGTTCGGTAGGTGGTCTCCAACCCAGGTCCATCCGGACAATCATCGGCTCCACTTCGCAGCTGATCGTAAGGTCCGGGCTCCCAACCGGATTGGAAGATTCTCCGATTCACCCTACCCAGAGTGCTTCTGCCGGTCCAATTCTCGCGAGATTACCGGGCGTCGCCCACCCAGGTATAGCGGAAGGTCGGAGCCTCGCCCGCGGTTCGCCGCGCGAATTCCTCCTCCCACGTCCGGAAAGTCGTGCGGTAGAGGTCGGCGATCCGGTCCCGCTCCTCGGAGGCGAGTCGCCGCCGTTCCCGCTCGGCACGCTCGAATATATCTGTCGCCTGGCGGTACATATCGAATATCGGGCCGTCACCGCGGAGATACGTGCTGCGCGCTTCTTCGGTCGCGCGGATGAACCGCTCTTCGGTCAGCTCCGAGAAGTCCAGATCCGCACCAGGTTTCAGGACCGCGTCGATATCATCCGCCGACGCCGGTTCGAAGGCGCCGGTCCGGATGTTCAAACGCTGCCCGACCACGATGCCGTGCTCGGGCTCCTCGAGGCGAATGGTGCCGTTGCGGAACCGGAAGAAGGATGGCGACTCTTTCAACCAGAGCATTGGCCTGCCTTTCGGGATCTTCCGCGCGGTCGAGCCACATCATCGCATCGGCGGGCGCCGGCCGATCATTCGCCCGGTGTCGATCACCAGCCGGGTGTCGCGGCATCCGAATGCGCTCGGGCCTTGGGATCGTGCTCGAACTCCTCGACATTCTCGAATCGCGGCCCGGCGTCGGCGTCGGGTTCCCGGCGTTCGGCGGCATTCGGCGGCGCCATCGAAACCTCAGGGGGAGTGGGCATCATGGCCTGGATATCGGGCATGAGCGGGAAGACCTCGGACAGTGTCGGCATCTTCGCCTTCTCGGCCTGCAATGCCGCCAGGATCTCCTGCGACTTCTCCCTTACCTGGACGGCGGCTTCCTGCGCGGCCGCGGTGACGGCGGCGGCGATCTCGGAATAGGTCAGTTCGTCGATGTCATCGGAGAATTCGGTCTTGATCACGGCACCGTCGGCATTGACGGTGACCGTGACCCGTCGCCCACCGGCACGCGCGCTCGCTGTCAGCCGGGCTCGGTCCCGCTGTGCCCGTGCGACGGCGGCGAAACTGCCCTGCACCATCTCGGCCAGATCGGCCAGCTGCGCTTTCGCGACCTCGTTCGTCATCGATCAGAAGCCGTTCTTGTTGGCCTCATCCATGTTTTCGAGCTTGGTCGCGCCGTCGCGCAAGCCCTTCGAGTACTGCGCCAGCAGCGTCGTCTTCGACCCGAGTGCGGCCAGCAGACCGGGCTTGCGCGCGTCGTATCCGCTCTCGCCCTCGGCGAACTGGTCGCCGAATTCGTCATGACCCCAGACGCCTTCATGAGCGTCCGCGGCCGCGGTGATCGCGTTGAGAATGTCGGTGACCTTGGTGTTCACGTCATCGAGTCCACCTGCTACGGAACGCATTCCGGCGATCTCGACCTCTACCTTGCTCACGTCGAACCCCCAATGTTCATCTGACCATCAGGTTGCGATCATATACGCGACTACTCGGCGACACCTGCCAAGATCAGTTGAAAATAGGCGCTGTCGAGATCGATGTCGGGGCCCACCAGCGCGCGGGACAGCAGTGTGCGGGTCACGGTGCCGGTATCAGCTGCGGCTATCAGCGCCGTGAGCCAGGACGACGCATTGCCGTCGAATACCTGTGTCAGCACGTCGTAGACGGCATCGTCATTCCATACGCCGGGGAGCGCGTCCTGCACACCGTTCGCGTCCGGGGACTCACCGCGATACCACGCGTTTCCATCCCACCAGTAGCAGAACGACATCAAACCGTTTGCCGCCCTGGGGCTCAACACCGGATCCGCGACCCAATCCGGAGCCCCCCGATAGAACTGCGGCATCGCCGCGCCGCCGTTGTACACGGCATCCAGCTCCGGTGCGTTCCAGATGCCACCGGACAGCACCGCCCGCCCGTGCGGCAGCCGATGCAGCGTCGAACCGCTGCGAGTTCGGCCCTCGAACCAGCCGAGGGCGCTCGTAACTCGCGGTCCGAGCGGAGATTTCACTGCCACGAACGCCGCGGAGATCAGTGCCCACCGCGCCCACAGGACTGGGAGCGGCGGAAGTCCCTCTCCGGCCGGAACCGCCGTGGCGTCGGCCTGCGCCGCCGCGAAGGCGGCACTCGGAGTCCGCGCCTGCCGATCACCATGTCCGATGTACGCCGCCAGCCAGATCGGCAGCCGCTCGCGCGGATACTCCAGCAGGTCGGCGAGGTACGCCTGGGGTGGGAACAGTTGCTGCTCGGGGAAAGGCTCAGCGCCGTAGTCGTATTCGATCCGTGCCGGACCGGTCGTGGTGACAGCGGCGAGAAACCGCCACCAGGGCCCTTCGGCCGACGTCGCCGCCAGCTGTCGAGCCTCCCGCAGCAATTCGACCGCACGCCTCGACAGCGGCACCTGCGCGACGCGCTGTCCGTCCGACACGATGACCTGCGCGGCCTCATCCGTGACGGTCATCGCGATGGCCGCTTCCAGCCGATCGAACCCGTCCGGGATCAGGGCAAGAAGTTCGTCGGCTACCCGATCGGCCACCTGCTCAGCGGTACTGCTGCCCGACTCGGGCGCCGCGACTGCCGCAGCCATCCGGAAACCGACATCCGGCGACTCGGCGGTCGAATTGTCTTGACTCACACTGTTCCTCGTTACCCAATCAGCTTCCGGTGATCACCTGAATAGCAGCCTGCTGAGCCGCGTCGCCGATCTCACCGACCCGAAACCCGCGATCCGTGATGTGCCGGACCAATTCCGGCTCCGGCGCCAGCCCATGCTTGTGCAGATAGTGCGGCACCGCCCCCGCCCACACCCACACCCCATCGGTCCGGAAGTTCAACGGCACATCCCGATCCCCAGGCGCGAACTCATCCTGCTCGAAACTCCGTGCCGCCAATACGATCGGCGCCGACTCCAGATACGCCAGCACGGCCGTTCGCGTATTCCCCTCCACCGCAGGCCGATCCACGACAGGCCGCCCGTCGGCATCCTTGCCGTCATAGACGCGCGCCATCCGCGGCGGTTGCACGACAGCCGGTGTCGGTTCGATCTTGACGGTCGCCTCCACCGCAGGCGCGGGTTGCGCGGGCGCGAAGGGATTCGCCGGGGGAGTGGGTGCGAACGGATTGGCCGGCGGAACGGGTGCGAAGGGATTCGCCGCCGGAGCGGGGGCGAAGGGATGGGGCGCCGGCGCGAACGGGTTGGGCGCGGCGTTCATCGGTGCATAGCTCGCCCGAGGCTGGGCCGCCGCGCGTGGTCGCGCCGACTGCGCCACCAGCCCCGCCACGGCCGCGGCGAAGGACAGCAACAGCGCCAGCACCATCATGACGAGACCGATGCCCAGGTATTCCCAGAAGTTGAGCCCCATGATGGTGAAGGTGGAAATCAGCCCGTTGATTTCGTCCGTGAATATGAGCGCGGCGGCGGCCGCACCTGCCGCGCGCACTGCCGGATTTCGCGCACCCGCACCCGTGAGCAGGGCAATCGCCACCACGACCACCACGATCAGAATGAGTACGAAATGCACCAGCAGCAGCGGCGCCGATCCGTCCGAGTTCGTGCGCCAGATGGACCTGAAGTATGAGCTGTCGCTGATCGCCGGCTTGAACGATCCCGCCAGTTCGACAACGGCCGCGACAAGCAAGAACACACCCGTCACCCGGTCCGCCGCCCCACCGGCTGCCCCGTTGGTCGCCTGCAGCGCACCGCTTTTCGAAACCACCGCATCCCGCAGCCCACTCACCAGAGCCCCGATCGCAACCAGCATCGCCAGCACGAGCACCCAGAATCCAGCCGCCGGTGAGATGTTCTCCTTGAACCCCTGCGCATAAGCCATCACGTCCCCCGACGAGATCGCCAGCACCATCCCACCCGCGAATGCCGCCACCCAGAACAGCACACTGCGCCGAGCACCCACCCCCACCGAGAGCAATATCCCCGTCACACCCGCCACGAGCCCGATCAGCACATACGGCACAGCGGAGAACCAGTCGGCAAGCCCGGATCCCCCGTTCCCCTCCCATACCGACGTTTCCCACGACCGGCCACCGAACTGAACGCTCGCCACAGGCGCCCACAACACCGCGAACACCAACACCGCCGCCGCGATCAACAATCCCCCGGTGACCCGCCCCGCACCCGCGGCCCCCGCCCCGCCCTCACCCATGACGCCGTCATTCCGCATGTAACTCATAGCTCCGCCCATCCCTCCCCATGTGATTCTGCGACCCTAATTGCCCAGTTCTCTGGACGCCAACGTGAGCGTGCCCGAGAAAGGCCCGACCATGAGGACGCGTGCGTACCGACCTAGGGCGAGCGCTTCAATCGCGCAGCACGCTCCGCGAGCTTTCGATCCAGCTCCGCGCGCCGATGGGCGGCATTGCTCCCATCCAGTTGTCCGCTGAACGCTTGGCGCGCGGCGTCCACGAGTTCATCGGTGGCGTTCGGGTGTGCCCGAGCAACTGCCATCAACGCGGCTCTGGTCTCGATGTCGAGCCCCGTTTCGGTGCGGACACCCCGACCGTCCAGCACCTGCGCCAATGCGTTGTCGAAGTTCAGTTTCAACTGTTCCTTGCCGGGATAGCCATGGCGCACAGCCGTCTCCTCTACCGGTCATGCGATCGTATCCGCCGTCGGCTCACGGCTCCTCCGGCCGACGCGGAAGCGAGCCGTACGCAATGCTGGGGGTCCGTTCGATCGAGAAGGGGGTCCGGCGTGCGCGGTCGTCGAATCAACGCGCAGTTGCAGGGCAGCTTCGATTTCATGCTGTCGCGAATCCTCTCGGGCGGTGGCTTTCTCAGCGGATCCGGGCTGGACGAAGAGACGATGACCGCCCTGGAAGCGATCGCCGAAGCCCGCCCGAATGTCCCGGACGATCTCGTGGCCGCCGCTCGCACCGCCTTCGCGGGACAGTTGGACGGCAGCAATGCCGAACGGTGGCTAGCCGAGCGGGACCGTGTGCTCGCCGCGCGCGAGGAACAGTCGAAGCGTTCGGAACAGCACAGGGCGGGGCTCGATGCCGGGGCGTCTCCTTGGGAAGATCATGATGCGGCCCCATATGAAGGCGACGGGGACAGCCGACACCGCAACGAGATACTGGCCGAAGGCAATCGCCTGGACCAGCTTTATCGGAGCATCGGCGCGACGCCGCAGGGCAACGAAGCGTTCTCCAGCAGCGGGGAGTTGCGCAGGCGATACAGGGAATGGCTCCCCGAAATCCCTGTGGCCCGTGGCCCATTCACCGGCGAGCTCACCAACCTGGACCTGCTCGGCAATCGCCGAATGCAGATGATCAAGCGCGGCGTTGTGAGGTTGTGGGGCACGACCGCCTGATCCGCCGTCCTCAATCCTTCCTACGCGTGCGGATAGATCTATCCGCACACGGGCATCGGTTCGCCCGTTCGAACCGACTGGTCGTACATCTCGCCCCATGTCAACGGATGCATCGCGCCGCCGTAGCTGGTCACCACCCCGGTGAGAGGATTCACTATCAGGCAGCTCGCGGTCCCCGGTGTTCTCGCCGCCCTGTTCACCTCGTCCGGCGTGAGGATCCTCCAGCAGACCCAGGCGTACTCCGTCCGGCGCATGCCCATTCGCTGGTTCTGCGGGATTATGCGGGCTTTCCGGAGATGCTGTTCGACCTGTTCCCTGGTGAGCAACTCCCGCACCTTGATTCTCCGTTCGGATCGACTTCACGGAAGCTCAGCGACGCTGATCTTCCTCCCACATGCCAAAGGTCTTCCGGCGCAACGCCGCGATAGTCTCGCGCTCGCCGTCGGACACCCGCCGCCGCTCCCGTCGGGCCTGCTCGAGCATTTCGTCCACTTGTTGGTAGATGTCGAAGATCGGTCCCTCTCCGTTCAGGTAGTAACTGCGGAACTCCTCGGTCGTCTTCACGAACTCATCTTCGGAGAGCGCCGAGTAGTCCGAATCCGCACCGGTTCGGAGGACGGCATCGATGTCTTCTCTCGTTGCGGGCTCGAATGCGCCGGTATCGATGTTCAGCTTCCGGCCAGCCACCCGGTTGAAGTCCTGCTCCTCCAAACGGATGGTGGCGTTGCGGAACCGGAAGTATGACGGAGATTCTCGGAGCCGGAGCGTACGCAGCCTCTCGAATGTGTGATTGTCAGGTGTCGCCACGACTTCGGCTAGACATTGCATCAGCCACGATCGGAAGACCGCGTAGTCGACGGAGCGAGTGAGGGAGACCTGGCATTCGCCGGGGATCATCCTTCCGATCTCATCGAGCGCCACCCCCACACGACTGGTTCGCAGGAAGGAGCGCCCCACCGCCTGGGCGAGAGTCATCGCGTCGTGCTGCATGGTCCCCGGGTAGAAGCTCGCGAACCACTGATCCAAATGTGCACAGATCAGTTGGCCCGCGGACCCTGACTCGGCGAGCAACTCGTATTCGGGTGAGCCGGAGTTGATTTCGTTGTCGGGATGGAACGTGACATCCGAGGGCACGATCCATGGCCGCAACCCGGCGTGCAACACCTTCCGTGCCGCAGCCACATCGAGTCGAATATTGTGCTCGGCACGATCGGCATGCCTGTAGTTCAGGCCACCGCCCATCTGCGTGACGATGAGTCGTCCAGTGGCATCAGGAATCTCGGCGACTACGGCCGAGAGGTTCGACATAGGACCGATACCGAGCCATCGCACTTTGCCGTCGCTCGTCCCCATGGCCTTCCGGACGGCGGCGAGGACGTCTTCGCTCTGGTTCGGCACATCACGTGGAACGAGACCTTCTGCCGCCCAGTACCTCTCATTTCCCAGGTCAATGCCCGCCGCCACGGGGACATCGGATCGACCCAGCAGATCCAACAGATACCGCGCGAGCCGGGCACGCCTTCCGCCGTGTTCGTCGCTGGTGACTACGAGAGCCAACTCTGGTCGCCCCGCAGCAACGGCTACGGCGATGGCATCATCCGGGTCGCCTCCGATGTCGGTATCGACGATCAGCGGCATGGTCGATAGCGGTGGAAGCATGTCGGGTAGGGCGGACAGCGCGTCGGCCCTGTCATGCAATCCGACACTCCTGGCCTGATCGATTAGCGCATCGCGAATCCGGTTCGGAGACAGCTCCGGGCGGTCCTTGTCATCCGTCATGGTCAGGCGTCCTCCAATCGCTTGGACGTGTAGGTCGGGAGGTACCGAGCGAAGAAGTTCCCGATACTGCTGGGCAGGGGGCGAATCGCCGAAAGCGAGTAGGTCAGGATGTAGCCCGCGCGGCCGACACCGCCTTCCCAGAATTTGTACGTCGGCTCGAGGTGGTCGAGCAATCCCTGGTACAGATCACGGACTGCGAGGAAATCCAAGAGCTCGGGCAGATTCCACGATTCGATGCCCGGGTCAGGTTCCGTGGGCAGGATAAGCGAGGTTCCTCCGCCGTCCGCACGGATACGGTCGCCGGCACCCAGAGCCTCGACAGCGTCCAGCCCGAGGAAATGGTACGGACCGGCTTCTTCGATGAATACCCACCGATTGACCCGGGGGTCTTCGTAGATATCGCCATCAGCGCACGCATCCCAGGTGGAACGAGCCGTTGAAGAAGGTTGCGTCATCGTCCCAGCTCATCAGGATCGCGTGATAGGGCGGGATGGACTCCGACCACCCCTCGGCCTCCAGTGCGAATCGTCCACAGAAGTGGCATGCGTTGCGGTCATGGAACACTCGTGTTCCCCCGATCACTCAGGACTGATGATCGTGTGGTTCTGGATTCTGTTCGCGAGATCGGAGGCGACGTCGGCGAGTGGAATGCCGCGTCGCGACGAACCGAACGCTTGTCCGGGTCGCAGCCGGGTAGCCAGCTCACGGAGCAGCTCACCGATGATCATTCCTTGCAAGCCGGTGATCTGGACGGTCACTTCCGCTGCGCCGGAGTCGAATCCGCGCGTGCGGCTGTCGGCCAGCAGTTTGCGGCTCAGATCGCTGGCTTCGGTCTCGAGTTCGATGGGCCGGGTCGGCGTTCGGGTGGAATCGACACGGCTGCGGAGATGTCGGGCCGGATCTTGAACAAGGCTGGTGTTGCTCTGTGCGGGTGGTGGCTCGTTCTTACCGATGCCGAGATGCAGGTCGGCGAGCAGTTCACGTGTCCCGTGGCGGTCATTCTCGGTATCGGAGAGAGTGTCCAGAAGACGAATAGCGCTGTTGCGCAGGGAAAGAGCCTCGTTCGCAGTCAGGAGCCGGGTCGCCGCTGGCCGCCGCTGGCCGGTCTGGTCGAGCACGGCCCACGCCAGTTCCGTGACGACCTCGGCAAGCTTCTCGCCGTCTGAGCGAGGACCGAACGAGGCCCCGCGGCGCAAACGCGAGGCCAGTTCGAGTAGCAAGTCGCCAGTGATAGTTCCTTGCAATTCGGTCAATTCCACGTTGAAATCGCCGATATCGGGATTCGCCTCCTCGACACGCCGCCCTTTTGCCAGCGCGTCTCTGAGGGTCGCCGCGCGTTGGTCGAGAGTGAAGGGGCGCGGGGTCGCTCCGTCGTATCCGACCAGCGTCAGGTAGTGGTGAACCGGATCCAGATCGAGGTTGTGCTGCGATGGTGACGGTGCGTTGTGCTTGTCCAGTAGCGCTTTGTGTACATCGGCCAGAAGTGCGTGCAGGACTTCAAGGTCACCTGCGGGATCGTTGAGGACAGCGAGGGCAGCGGTAGATGCCGCACGGAGCTGGTTGTACTTTTCGGTCAGCTCGTTCGCGGTCACCCGGTGCACGAATTCTTCAGCCTGTTGACGCAGCTCAGGTGGCGCGGGCTCCCAGGTCGGGCTGGTCATGAAACTCGCAAGCCTGTCCCGCTTCTCGGTCTCGCGTGCGGAAGGGTCGATGCCGATAATCGGCCAGAGTTCAGCGAGGCTCCGAGCGGGCAGGTCCCAGTGCACTGTGCGCAGCCAGTTTTCGTTCCGCCATGTCGTCTCGTAGCTGTCGCGATGGGGCGGCGGGAATACTCGGACCTCGGAAATCTCCAAGTCGACTGCCCGTGCGGCCGTCACGTAGATCGACTGCCACCGGGAAATCTCCTCGTCGTAGATGTCGACATCATCGGTGGCGGAAACGCACAGGAACCACTGAGTTTCCTCGACCCGCCACAGATCAAGACATACAGACTGATTGGCGTCGCCGCCGATGTGCCGATAGCCGAAGTGCTCATCTGCCCAATCCGTCAACCGACCCATTCGAGTGAGTCCGAGCGCCGCCCGCAGGCGCTCTAGTCGGGCTTGATCGAGTTGCCCTCGCAGCATCACGCGCAGCCGAGCCTTCCGTGGCTTCAGTCGTGTCATTCGTGGCCACTCCTAGAAGCCAGGGGTCACCAGTCGTCGGCGCGGATTCGGCCCGGGGTGATGTCGTCGAGTTCTTCGACGTCGGTGAAGGTCATGGCCAGTTCGTTGAGATGCCGGTCGGGGGAGTTCGGGGGTGCGGTGGAGGCGGGGATGGGTTCGGGGATGCGTTCGGTGAGGTCGGGCATGCCTTCGATGAGGTCGGACATCTTGGGCATGCGGCCGCGGCGCTCTTGGATCGGGCTCAGGAGTTCGGAGCTCTTGCGGGCCAGTTCGGTGGCAGCGGCTTGGGCGGCTTCGGTGATGGCTTTGGCGAGCTCGAGGAGTGGGAGGTCTTCGAGGTCGGGGTCCAGGCGGGTTTCGATGATGGTGCCGTCGGCGTTCACGACTACGGTGACGCGTTTCTGCAGCGCGTAGCCGGTGGCCATGAGTTGGGCACGCTTCTGTTGCATGTCGCCGAGGACCCGCATTTGCTGCTGGAACTCGTCGATCATCGACGCCAGTTCGGCTTTCGCGCTCTCGTTCGCCATGATTACTTGAACGCGCCGGCGCTGTTCTCGTCGGTGCCGCCGAGCTGCTTGCCGGACTTGGTCTGGCCGTCGGAGTTGTCTCCGGCGTTCTTGGCCAGGGTCTCGGAGAGCTCCTTCAGCGTCTTGCGGGCCGCCTTGTAGCCGGAGCCGTTCTCGGCGCCCGCGAATTGCTCACCGTAGGTGTCGTTGCCCCACGGTTCGCCCTTGCCGCCGAGGGAAGCCATGAGGCTGTCCACCACGGTGCGTAGTCGCTTGTTGACGTGGTCGGTCTTGACGGCCGCCTGCCCCAACAGCTCCGGATCGACCTCGACTTTGTCCGTCATCTGGTACTACTCCTCCCCGTACAACCCTGGCGCCGACACTAATTGGGCATCGGCATCGATGCCAACGCGATATTCAGCCGCGCTGCCGCATCCGTTCCTGGAAACGCTGCGCGAAGCCCGCGATGTACACGTTCGGCGGCACCGAGGACGACGATGCCTCGATCACCCCGTCGTCGGCCATGTAGTAGATGGCGCGGCCGATCATGATCTCGCCGGGCCGGGTGGGCACGAAAACCATCCAGCCGTTGTCGATTCGCTCGGCGGTCAGCTGGTCGAGGGGGTATCCGCTGGTGTCGGTCCCGCGCGCGAGGATGAATCGGCGGACCTGTTCGATGGCGTCGATCCGGCTCAGCGGAGGCGCGGTGACGAAGGTCCGCAACCCCGCCAGCGTGAACTGGTTCAGCGCCGAATCCACGTCGTGCTCGGCGGGATCGAAGACCGCGGCCACCGTCTCGTAGGTCACCACGCCGGCCTGGGCCGCCGAAACCAGGTTCGCGACACCGGATTTCGTGGTATCGGTGATCGTCTTACCTGCCGAGTTCATCACCTGCAGGATCGTGTCGACGGTCGAGCCGGTCGTCCAGATCCCTGGCACCGCGGCAGCCACCCCGGGGCCGAGCGGCGATTCGCCGCGGAACCAGCGTCCGTCCTCCCACCAGTAGCAGAAGGTCAACTGCCCGGTCGCGGCCCGCGGATTCAGCACCGCGTCCGTGACCCAATCCGGTGCGCCCGCATACAGATTCGGCAGGGGAGCGCCATCGTTGTAGACGGCATCGAGCTCGGGCGCGTTGAGCACCCCGCCCGAGATGACGGCCCGATCGCCGGGCAGCGTGTACAGCGTGCTCCCGCTGCGGTTCGGGCCTTCGAACCAGGCCAATGCGGGCAGTATCCGCGGACCGTGCGGAGCGTCGAGGGCGACGAACACCGCCGCGAGGGCGGTCCAGTTGGACCACATCACCGGCAGCGGCGGGAAGACCTCGGTCGTCGCCTGTCCGCGGATCTCCTTGGCACGGTCGGATCGTGCCTGCTGGGCCGCGACCCGCGGCGACCGCAGCAGCCGCTCGCCGTGACTCACATACGCCGCCAGCCAGACGGGTAGTCGTTTGCGGGGATACTCCCGCAGGTCGGCCAGGTACGCCTCGGCCGGAAAGAGCTGGTCGTCCGGGAACGGCTCGTCGCCGTAGTCGTAGTCGGTCTGCACCTGGCCCGCGGTATTGAGGCTGATTCGCATCCGCCACCACGGGCCTTCGCTCATCGCGGCCGCGATCTCGCGCTGTTCCTGCACGAGCAGCAGGACGGTCTCCGACGGCTCGGCTCGAAACGCCTGGTCCCCGGCGGAGTACACCACGCTCCAGGTCTTGGCGGTGACGGTCCACGCGAAGGTGGCGTCGACGCGCTCCCAGCCTTCCGGCGCCGCGGTCGCGAGTTCACGAGCGATGCGGTGGGTCAATTCCCGCGCTTGCTCGACGATCTGGCCCTCGTCGGGAATGGACTCCGGTCCCGGGTGTGACACGACGCTGAACCCGATGTCGGATTCCTCATTCGCCTGCGCGAATCCGGCCATGAACGACCGCATGAATTCGTCGTCCGGATTCCCCGCCTGAGGCCTGTCCACGTCTCGAGCTCCCCTCCTCGACCGCCGCACGTTCCACCCGGTCGGATACCTGTGCGACCTTACACATTCGAGGTGCTCGTGTCGGCCCCCGCCGAGGGTAGCTCAGTGTTCGCGGGGACCGATGTGACCGTCGTCGGTGATGTGCAACGCGTCCAATGCCGCGGTCGGCCCGCCGGTGATGGCGACATCCCAGCCGCCTTCGGTGCGCTGTGGCGCGAAGGACATGGCGTCGGTGTCGACGCCCGCGCCGATCAGGTACAGCCGGATCCGGTCGGTGGCCTCCGATTCCAGCAGCCCGCCGGGGGGAGCGTCATGGACCGGCCAGGGCCGACGCCGCCGGAAACCGAGGCGCTCGATCTCCCGGGCCTGCTGCTCCTCCAGGTTCTCGCCCCGCCCGCGCGCCAGGATGCTCCACACCGCGTCGCGTTTGTCCCAGCGGTAGAAGAAGGCGCGACTGGTCACCTGCAACCGCGCCGAGATCAGCCCGGAGTCCTTGCGCTGCTGCACGTCGATGCGGGCGCTGTGCCCGTATCGATCGCCGAGCAGAACCTCCAGGTCTCGGGTCTTGGCCGACGAATCCTCTCGCGTCCGGGTCACCACCGTCGACGGCATGGCCGCGAATCGCCGTACCAGGTCGTCGAATTCGCTCGGCGGGCCGGAGAATCGGGCGCTGATCTGGTGAATCCGCCCGTTGAAGCCCTTGTCGACGCGGTTGAATCCCTCCCCGACGAGGCCGGCCTTGTCCCAGGTTTCCGACCCGTCGAGCTCGGGCTCGTATCCCAGCCCCTCGAGCAGCGAGACCAGCTCCCGGGCGCGATGCACACCCTGCGCGATCACCGCGGCGGCCTGGCGTTTGCTGATCGGCGTCAGCGTCGAGGCGACCCCGCCCCGATACCCGGTGTACTCCTCGGGACCGATCCGGCGCACGCCCTGAGGAATGAACCACAGTGTTCGCACGGCGACATCCCTTCCGCGTCGGTCCGGCCGCAATCTTGCCGCCGACCATAGCCGATCAATAGCGGCGGGGCGCCGCCCAGTTGATCCTCGGCGCGTTCTGTGGCAGCGTGGCGCGAGATCGTGAGCTGTCACGGCGTGAAAGGCGCTGCCGGACAGCGCATCAGCAGAGCAGGTCAGCGCGTATTCGGGGGCGGTCGTGGCGTCACGGGGGTGTCTGGTTGAAACCACTACCGGGCGAGTGATTCTCATCGCAGGTGGTCGGCGATGATCTGGGAGCCGCCGCTCGCGGGGACGCTCGGGTGGCTGGTCGGCATGAAATGGCCGGACGGCAACGAGGATTCCATGTGGGGAATCGCCGACGACTGGAAGTCCAGCGCCAAGGATCTGCGCTCGATCGACGCCGACATCGACGAGGCCATCGCGGCGGTCCGCAGGGCGTATCCGACCGGCGACGGTGGCGACAAGATCATCGAGCAATTGCGGACCATGCGCGTCGGCGACCAGTCGATCGACAAACTCGCGGAATGGTTCGAGACCATCGCCGGCACTGCGGAGAACACCGGAACCGAGCTCGAATACACGAAGCTCATGTTCTATACGACGCTGATCACCCTGGCCGCCGATATCGCCGCGGCCTGGCTGTTCCCACCGACCGCGCCGATGGCGGAGGGCGCGGCGATCGGCATCGGGCGGATCGCGGTGCGCATCCTGACACGGCGGGCCATCAATTTCCTCGGCAAAGAGGGGCTCAAGGCCACCGAGATCTCGCTCATGCGGTTCGCATTACGGCAGACGATCATCGGCGCTGCGCTGGGGGCGTTGCAGGACGGCGGCATTCAGGCTTACCAGCACGAGTTCGGCCGCCGGAGCGAGATCAATACGCAGCAGCTGCTGCTCTCGGCCGGTGGAGGGGCGGCCGGTGGACTGGTCGCGGCTCCCATCGGTAAGTGGCTACCGAAGGCGCTGGTCAACCCGATCGCGAAGGCACCTATCAAGCCGATCACCGCGGAGAAGGCCGCCAATTTCCTAGGCGGTGGAGTCGCCGGCGGGGTGGCCGGGCTCGCGGGCTGGGCGGTGAGCGGCGGTGTCACGCACAACTGGCATTTCGATCCCCGCGTCGTCACCGCGGGCATCGCTGGCGGCACCCTGCCCGGGATGGCTCATGAGGGCAAGTCGCCCTGGAAGGGGAGCCCGGACAAGCTCGGAGTCACCAGCCCGAAGGTCGATGGATCGCCGTTGGCGGTCACGGACAAGCAAGTTCACCCTTCGGCGATCAACGACGTTGCGCACACCGAGAATTCGCCGCATGACGCGGCTCCGTCTCATGAGAAGAACACGGGCGGAACGACTCCGGGCGAACATCCGCAAGGCAGGCCGGCGGATCCGCAGCCCCGGCCCACCGATCCCGGGGTGCCCAAGGAGTCCCTCGCCAATGTGCCCAAGGCGGATCTGGTCGCGCAGGTTCCGGTCCACAACGCGCAGGTTGTCGACGCGCATCCGGTCGGGAGCCCACAGCACTCCAATCCCGCGCACACATCGCCGTCGAATCCCGCGCATACACCGGCGTCGGGTGAACCGAAGCCGGTTCCCGCGGCGGCTCCGCGGGCGGAGACGCCGGTGCTTTCCCGGCCGGAGGCTTCGGTGGCGCCACGCGCGGACACGCCGGCCCCCGGCCGCGCTGATGCGCCGGGCGCTCACACTCCGCCCGCCGAACCGCGAGCGACGCCCGCGACGATCCGTGACGCGGGGAGCCAGCCGACGCCGATGGCGGCCCGCGCCACCGGCCTCGAAGTACCTGCCGGTCGTGTGGGCGAGCGTGTGGATCTCGCGGATCCCGGACGCACGGTCGAGTCCACCGCGCGCCCGGAGAACCGCGAACTCGTCGGTGCGAGTACCGGGCCCGAATCCCGTATCGGTGCGCGACCCGAGCACCCTGCGAGCTCGCCGGAACAACATGGCCCGCGGCGCACCAGCGACCCCGATTCGCCGAGGCCCGGCGATCATCCCGTCAGCGACCAGAGCGCTCGTCATGTCGGTGATCCCACGGTGGAACGGCCTGTGCTGCCGGAGGATTCGCCGATCTCCGAGGCCGAGCAGGCGCATGCGCGCGAAGCCCTCCAGCAACTGCACCCCGACGCCTCACCCGAACATCTGCTGCATCCGCCGGAAACCGATATCGCGGGCGCGCACAACCGGGCGACCGAGAACCACGAGTGGTGGCACGGCCTCACACCTGAGCAGCAGCACGCGATGATCAAGGCGCATCCGCACGAGATCGGCAATGCCGACGGTCTGCCGCCCCATGTGAAGGACGAGGCCAACCGTCTCGCCATCACGCGGGATCTGAACGCGCTGCACGAGCAGAATCCGCGTATCGAGAAGTGGACGAGCCGATTCACCGATCCGGAGAACTTCCGGCAGTGGAAGAACCTCGAATCCACGGTCAAGGCGCTGGAAGAAGCACGCGATCTCGCAGCGAAGTTCGCCGACAAGTTCGGTGGCGAAGAACCGCCGGTGCACGTGCTGTCCTACGACTCGAAGGAATTCAACGGCGAGGGCCGGGCAGTCGTGGCCTTCGGTGACACGTCGAAGGCATCGTCGGTGTCCTTCCACGTTCCAGGCATCACGACCACGGTCCGCAGTCTGGAAGGCAATCTGCACAACGCCTTCAACCACATGTGGGAGACGACGCAGCGCACCCAGGAACCCGACATGGTCGCCTCCATCGCGTGGATCGGCTACGACGCTCCGAGCGGATTCCCGAAGATTGTCCGCGAGATGACCGATGCCCGCCTGGCGCAACGTGGCGGGGAGCTGCTGGCCCGAGATGTGGCCTCCTTCAGTCAAACTCGACGACTGGGCGCGGAACTGCCCGGTGGTCACCCCACCCCGGACGTCCATCTGTTCGGCCACAGTTACGGTTCCACGACCACCAGCTTCGCCGGCGCGGGCGGCCGCCTGCACGGCGACATCTCCACGATCACGCTGCTCGGCTCACCCGGGGCTGGTCCTGTCGGCCACGCCGCGGACTTCGGCATCGGCGCACACAATGTCTTCGTCGCCAGCTCCTCCCGCGACCCGGTGACCTGGATCGGCGCGAACACTATCGGTGAAATCGGCCGTCTCGCACCGAAACTCGGCATGGGTCTCGGCATGGACCCCGCCATCGAAGCCTTCGGAGCCCGCCGCATCGCCGCCCAATTCCCCGGCGGCGCACACACGTTGAGCGATATCTCGACACACACCGGCTACTACAACCACATGGACGAGGGACGCTCCGTCCCGAGCGAATCCCTGCACAACTTCTCCCGCATCGCATCCGGCCAAACCCCGCACCTCCTACCGGAGTACTCCCGTCCCGGCCACGAAGACCTCAATGCCCGGCAGCGCACCCTGGGCTCCAGCCCGCACGACCCGGCCCGCTTCCGCGCCCCCGAAACCGAGAGCCACCAGGGTGAACACCCCTACGGCTATGACGATCTGGTTCATTCCAACCGAACCCTGGACCCACCTCCCACCGCCCCCGAACGAACCCACACCGAAACCAACGACTGCGGCCCCCAAGCCCTCCGCCAGGTCCAGGAACTGACCGGCAACCCCAACATCCACGTCCCCGACGACCCGACGATCGCCGACCACGGCATGACCGCCGCGGAACTCGAGCACGCGGCCGGCGCCCACCTCGACCGCCACGAAACCCTGGGCTCCATAGCCGACCAACTCCACCGCCTCGGCGACGGCGCCACCGCCCTCGTCGTGGACGAATTCCACGGCCCCACAGACGCCAACGGCGTCGGCGCCCACGCCTACACCATCACCAATGACGGCGGCCGTCTCGTAGTCCACGACAACGCCGTCCCCGGCGGGCCGCACTCGTTCCCACCGGACCACACCAACGTCAAATCCACCCACGCGATCGTCTTCGACTCGCACGGCAATCCGGTGCGCCCGCTCGAATCCGCCCCGCGCGAGAATCCGGTCGGCCAACGGCCGGAAGCCCGTATCGGTCAACCGGATTCGCACCCCGCCGGACCCGAACACGCGAACCCGGCCCATGTCCCGGACGGCACCGAGCCCGCGCGCCCGAAGCTGCCGGTCGAGGACAAGCCGTACTACGCGAACCCGCGCTACCAAGACCCCACGGCCTCACACGAATACGCCGCGAAGAACAGGATCAGCCACGGCGAGGTCCAAACCATCCGCGACTTCGAGACCGCGAACCATCCCGAGATCTCCCGGCTCACCGATGCCGAACTGGATGCGATCCGTCGTAACCAAGGGTTCAACCTCAACGAGCCGGTCAACGAAGGTACACGCAACGGCAACCCAACCGCGCTGGCCGACCACGACGTCGAGATCCGCACCCTGGTCTCGGCATACAACAAGCTGCCGGATCATGAGGGGACCGTCTATCGCTCGCTCCACTTCGATGATCCGGTCGCTTTGGAGAGGTTTCTCGAGGCCTACTCTCCGGGCAAAGAGCCACCGGTCGACCCCGGATTCGCCTCGGCGGACAAAGACAGCTCGATGCCAGGCGGCAATGTCGAGCTGATCATCGATTCCCACACCGGGAAGGACATCTCCTGGGCCAGTCTCTCCCAAGAAGAGGTTGTCTTCCCGCCAGGCACCCGATTCCAGGTCGAAAGCCGTGACCTCATCGGCGGTAAGTACGTCGTCCGTCTCACCGATATAGGAAGGACCCCCGATGCCCATCAGCCCGGAGGAAATGGAACGCATAGCGCGGAAGGTTCTGGGCCCCACGATGCGGGACGAGATCGAGGACCCGGAACTCCAGGCGAAGCGCGACCGCGACTTGGCGATCCTGCGGGAGAAGGACGCGAAGGGACGCCGCCCGGCCACCGAGGACCAGATCAAGATCTGGCAGGCATGGGGCGAGTCGGAGATCGCCCGGATCAACCGGGAACGGGGAGAGAACACCTAACCGGCGAAGATTCCGCGGCTCCCAAAAGAGCCCCTGAACCCGAACAACGCTCGCCCAGTACTCATTTCGATCCGACCCTAGAACGTCCGTCGACGCTGACACCCCACCTGGCCTCCCGTTTCGAGGAAATGCGTGCCGCCGCCGGCGAAATCGCGAAGGCTCACTACGAGCCGACGCGCGCGGCCGAACTACCCGCGCTCCGTGAGAAGTTCGTCGAGATCCTGGACCGAGTGGGCCTCATGGACCCCCGCGAGAGCGTGACTCCCTGGCGCCTCCTCAAGGAATACGATCCCGCACTCGCCCGGTACTTCGAGCAGCACCACCAAACACTGCTCCCTAAGGCAAACGAAGCCGTCACGCCGCATACGCCCCACACGGCCAACCACCAGCAGGTGTCGTCCACACCGGTTCGAGAATCGAGCCCGGAAGCTGCTGTCGACCGCAAACCAGATCCGCCCGAAGATGGCATCGGCGCGGCGGCCGTGCCCGCGGCAGATAAAGGTGGCCAGGCTCCGTCAGGTGCGGTTCCTTCTGGCCCACGTCCAGAGTTCACGGACGGAGAGCGGGCACAGCATTGGCAACACCTCGACCAGGTGGAGGCTGCCCATCCCGTGGAATTCGATCACCTCCAGCGGGACCCGGACAAGAATGGTGGTATTTCCGAACCGTCCAAGGACGAAGCGCGTGTGGGACTGGATCTGCGAGAACAGGGGCGTCTACCGCAGGATATTCAGCGACCGGCCCAGGCTGATCGTGGCGAGTTCTACTCGCCCAGCGCCGAGAGGTATTACGACATCAAGGGTGTTCACTCGGACTGGCCACCGTTCAACAACGTGCGCGACAAGTCGAAACCGTTCAAGGGTGCATATGACCCAGCGAAGAACAGTCGATGGGTCGATAAGCTCCGTGAGCAGATTGAGGAGAAGGACCGAACCGTTATCATCGACCTACGCAATGCCAACCAGGTCGCAATCGACGATATCTTGCTGTTAGTACAAACACACGGATGGGACGATAATGTCATCTGGTACCCATGACGACTGGGTCCCCCGCAGGTTTCCGAGCAGCGTAGAGGCATCGGCGCGGCTGCGCGACTGGCTGCTCGAACGTAAAGTGGGTGGGCTTGATGCCGGCGGGCTCGATCTCAGCGACTCTGACCTGTCTGGAGGCAACTTCACCGAATCCTGGCTCGGTGGAGCCATATTAACCAATGCCAAGCTGGTCAATGCCGAACTGTATCGATCCGATGCGGAGGGAGCCGACTTCACTGGGGCGGATCTGACGCACGCTTCCCTGGTGCGGGTGAACCTTGACGACGCGATCCTCCGGAACGCCATACTCGACGGCGCCAATCTGGTCGGTGCCTCACTGTATGGTGTTGACGCCACGGGAGCCTCGCTTCGCGGCGCTGCCCTGATGGGTTCTTCTCTGTTGCACGTCAATTTCCGTGGAGCGGATCTCTCCAACGCGACAGTTGAGGAGAATACCTTCAAGGTAAGGGTAGACGAGACAACCGTATTCGAAGGCCTGTGTGGGACTGTTTTCGGGCCTATTACTATCACCGCGGGTGATGAAGAGTACGCGCTCGGAGGCCCGCAGTTGGAAGACTGGATCAATACACGAGGTGGAGCTGTTCGAGTGCTCGCGCCGAAACCCCGCTCCTGACATGGATTTTGCTTCAGGGTCAGCCAGCGTGATCCGCTCGACTGGGCGGCGATTCAGGCCATCGGCAGCATGCTGATGGATTCGGCGCCAGACGGCTGGACTCAACTCAGGTATGAGTATCGCGCCACGATCCAGATTGATAGTGATCGCCTGGAATCCGTTCCGTCAGAGGGGCTGGTCGCCCGCATCTCTGCACCGTTCGCCGTCATGGAGCAACTTTCGGACCTCAGGTCGGCGATGTTCGTTCCCGAGGTCGGTACCTGGTTCACTGCGCGAGTAGTGATCGATCGCGGCGGAGATTGCCGGGCGGCGTTCGACTACGACGGTGAGCCGGACTTTGTTCCACGCCTCACGCCCGACGCGTACGCCCTGGACTTCGAGTACTTTCCTCGGAGCGAAGAACATGCGCCCTGTGGCTGCAGGCCAAACTGGGGAGCGTCAGCCGTGGCTCTGATTTCCCATATTCATCTGTGCCGCAGCCTGATTGATTGCGGTGGCGAACTCGAAGGTCAGTCGCATGACTTCGAGATAGGCGGCGGAGTCTCGATCGTGGACGCCTCGGATCCAGCAGATGACCGCGCCCTCGTTGACCCGGATGCGGGCGGTGGGTGCGATCTGGACGATGGAGTAGGCCGCGGCCATGACCGGGCGGGTCAGGAGTTGGCGGGCATGGTCGGGGTGGTTGGGGGTCAGGCCGAGATACCAGCGGTCGAATTCTTCACTGCCGCTGGAGAATCGGCGGTGTTCGACCGACTTCTTGTTGAACTCGAGGAGCCACTCTCCTTGGGTGGAGAGCAGGTCCAGCCTGTCCACCGAGCGGTCGACGCCTTCGATGACGACGGCGGTGTGGCGCCAGGTGGTGATCATGTTCTGGAACATGGTCTCGTGTTCGACCAGAAAGGTGGTGTACGGAGCGCCGGCCGCCCGGCCGTGGATGGGCGCTTTGTACTTGGCCTTCGACGGGTACGGGCACAGTCCGATTCCCGCGTGCTGCTCACGCCACTGGGGTGCGGGCCAGCCGACCGCGCCGCCCATCGCGGCCGCCATTGCCTCTTGTCTTTCCCGGTCGCGGGCGTTGCCGGAGATATTCAGCGCCACCAGCGCCACGACGACGATCACTCCGATGACAATGGCAATGGCCATGAATCCCCCTCAGCACTACCGCGGATCACGATTGCCCCCGCAGTCGAATATCGAGCCTCGCAGGCAGCCTACCCACGTCGCTGGTGAACGGCTCGGCTGGATCGGGCTCCACGCAACCGGTTAGGCTGCGATCACGTCCACCTGGGAGGGGAGAGCGATGGCCGACGACGACTTCACCGGACTCAATGGCGAGAGCAAGAAGGGCGTCCTGTTCAACCGTGAAGCCGCGCAGACGATGGCGGATCAGGCCGCGGCGATGCTCGCGATGGTGAATGCCGCCATCGGCAAAGCCCCACATGCCGATCTGGGCGCGCTGAATCAGCGGCATTCGGGCGACGAGCTCGCGAAGAAGTTCAACGAGGCCGCGAAGAAGCTGGTCGAGACGACCCTGAAGGAACATCAGGAGGTGCTCACCAAGATCGGTGAGTCTTTCGTGGGCGCGGCGCGGTTGTACGTTGACACCGATCAAGCCTCGGCCACGGCCTTTTCCGGTGATGACGCCCGCGTGAAGTTCGAGTCGATGGTGCCGAAGCCGGGGCAGCCGGGGTTGGCTGTCTCGTCGGTGCACGTCGATTCGGTCAGCATGCCGGGATGGGGTCAATCGGGTCGAGGGAACAAGTACACGTGGTCCGGTACTTCTTCGGATGACTACGGCAATCTGCTGGCAGGGACTGACAAGCAATCGGCGCTCTCGGGGAAAGCCAGCGGGGTGGAGCTGGATCCGAAGGGAATCACCGGGGAGCCCGGCGCCCAATACGAATGGGACGACTTCCATAATCATTGGCAATACATCAACGATTCAGGGGTTCTCGGGAAGCTCGAGGCTTACGCACAGTCGTGGAACACGGCGAGCGCGTACCTGAAGGCCCAGATGACCACGTTCCAGAACGCCAACGACAAGTATCTGACCGGCTATCAAGGCAATACGTCGAAGATGAACGAGGTCTGGGCTTCAGACGGAGCGAAGCTGGCGCAACAGGGAATCACCAACTACCTCAAGAGCGTGAAAACCCTCACCGACGGTATGGATCTGATGGCCCTGAACCTGGCTTTCGCGCAGGGCTGGTTGAAGAAGCTGCAGAACTTCCTGCCCTATCACAGCATTTCCCAGACCACGGTAACCACCGCCACCCGCGGCGGCGCTGTCACCACGCACATTTCGAAGCGTGATGTCGACGAGGCGATGACGAAGATGCGGCAGGCCTGGGACAACTGGTATGTCGAGGGCGTCAAGGATTCCAGCGCCGCCGTACCCATGCTCGGGAACCCCAACGACGCGATCACCGTCCAGCCGCAGCAGGTGCAACCGGGGCCGAACCCGAATCCGTCTGGAAACCCCAGCGGCAATCCGACCGGGGACCCCAGCGGCACTCCGCAGACACAGGTGCCGAACCTGGACAACAGCCCGACCCAGCCGACGACTCCGACCACGCCCACCACGCCAACGGACAAGAACCCGACCACTACCACCGATACCACCCTGCAAACGCTGATCACGCAGGCGAGCACGGTGTTGCAGGCCGGGATCACAGCGGTGGAACAAGGGGTGGAGAAGGTCGCGTCGGCGATTCAGACTGGTCTGCAGACCACGCAGACGACCCAGACCACCAAGCCGAGCGAGGACCTGCAGAATCAGCTGACGCAACAGTTGCAGAATCTCGGCCTGCTACCGAACACCAACACCCCGTCCGGATCTCCGACCGGAGGCAGCCCGTCGGGCACGCCTACCGGCACAGGCTCGCCCCAGACGCCGAAGACTCAGCTGGCTCCGCGTTCGGCCAATCCGACATCTACGACCGAGGCGGATAAGGAAGTGGCCACGACATCGCGTGCGGGACTCGCCGCGACGAGTTCGTCCTCGTCCACCGGGTCGTCCGGCGGGATGGGTGGTTCGCCGATGGGGGCGGCAGGTGCGCAGGGGCAGGGCAAGGAACACAAGCGTCCGCAGTTCCTCACCAACCTGGACAATCTCGAGGCAGTCCTGGGTGAGGCGCCGGCAGCGGTCACCCCGGTGGCCGAGAAATGACGGTGCAGTGGCGGTTCACGGAGGCCGAGTTCTATGTGCTCTGGATGGATCGGGTAGGTGTCGAGCCGCCTGAGCCCTTCATGTTCACGTCGGCGACGAGGACTGCGGACGAGTTCGACCTGGAAATGCGGGAGGCGCGAGAAAGTCTGAGCCACAAGCTCGGTGGTGACTTCTCGACGGTATTCGACGCACTGACGAATCCGGATCTCTTCCTGACCGGATACGGGTGGGACGACCAGGATCGGTGGGGCACCGAGTCGATGGTGCGCGTCCATGCGGCCCGCAAGGGCCCGAAAGGCTATGTGATCAGCCAACTACCGGGCGCAACATATTGGCGTCGGGGCGGCTATACGGTGGCCGAATGTGATCCGCTGCGACTTGCCGATGCCGTTGTCGAGGCAATGCCTACCGGTGACCGGGGCGGGCGGGGAGACATCGGGCTGGTCACCGACGAGCAGAACATCGATCACGACTTCGGCCGGTCGGCCATTGCTGCGGCGCCGGACACCGCGGTATCCAGAGCCCGAGAATTCCTCGAGGCCACAGCCTCGAACGCCGGTGAAATCCACATCGTCCAGGGGAGTTCGGTATTCGGGCCGCGCGGGATCACCCGCCACCAGGTGCAGTTCCGGGATCTCGTGGATGACGGCCGCTACGTGATCGTCGACAATCCGGCGCGGGCACTCGCTGTGGACAAAGCCAGATTCCTCTCGGTCATCAATAGCTACGTCGCGGCTGTGATCCAGGTGATCAAGGACGAGCGCGGCTGATCGATCGCCGAAACCGAAATGTTCTTGTCTGGCCGGAGTGGCCTATGGTAGTCATACGCCAAGCTAACTGGGAGGGAGTTCGCCGTGACTGAGGTGGGGGCGGTCAGTTCTGGTGCTGGTGAGGGGGATTGGGCCTCGCTGGTGGTTGCCAATACGACCGGGTCGATTCGGGTGCGGACTACCAATCAAGGTCTGCCGCTGGCCGTGAAGGTTGAATCGGCTGAGTTGCACCGGGATCCGGGGCAGTTGGCGGGGGAAGTGTTGCGGCTTTGTCAGAAGGCTGCCAATCGGGCTGGACTCGCGCTGCGGAAGCAGTTGGAGGAGGCCGGGGTTGATGCGGCGGGGCTGGCTCGGGCGGGGCTTCCTACCGAGGCGGATGTGGCTCGACAGGAGATTGTCGAGGAGCAGGACTACGATACTGAGCCGCAGAGTTGGCTCAGGACGGTGTGAGAGGGGGGCTCGTGGTTTCGTCGATGGATGAGTTGCAGGAGCAGGTGCGGCGGCAGCTGTATCGGTTTCAGGACTTGGCGGATCAGATGGCGGCCGTGCGCGGGCGGGAGACGTCCGAGAACGGGGCCGTGACTGCGGAGGTCGACGGGAACGGCGCGCTCAAGGACCTGCAGTTCAGTGGCGCGGTATCGCGAATGACGCCGGCGGAGTTCGAGCAGGCCGTGGTGACGACGGCGGCGCAGGCGGCGCGGCGGGCGTTCGAACGGCGGGCCGAGATCGTCGACCGGTTCAATGAGGAGATGGCCGAGTAGGCCGGTCTGTTAACAGAACTTTGCGCCAGAGTTTGCATCTTGCGGTCTGGCACAAGAAATTTCGTGCTTGTAGTCTGAGCAAGATCAAGGGTAGTGGGAGGGACACTGATGGCTGATCACGTGGCGGCGGAATTTCCGCTCATCCTGGCGTACGGCACCGAGAAGGCGGGAATCGCCGCGCAGGTCGCGGGGGCGGCAGCCGCGGACGTGGGTGCCGCGATGGCGCAGGCGGTTCCGGTTTTCGGTCTGATCGGGCAGGAATTCCTGGCGGCCTTCGCGGTCGCGCAGGGGAACTTCCTGATGTCGTCGGCGGAGATCGCCGCGGTGCACGCGAACACGGCGACGGCGGCGTACACGGCGGTCGGCACCTACGGCACCAATGAGGTGACCTCGGCGGCGAGCTTCCTATCGACGATGCTGTGACGAGTCCGTCGAATCCGACCGTGCTGGACGGGCTGCGCAGCAGCCCGATCGGCCCTTACCTCGATACACCGGTCACGGATGTGTTGAGCACCATGGGATTGCCGCAGCTGCCGCAGATCCCGCAAATCAGCCTGCCGGATCTGTCGGGGCTGCAGCTGCCCACGCTGCCGACCATCGACCCCACGGCGTTGATCCAGCCGGTCACCAGCCTGCTGCAGTCGTTCGGCACCGGGAGCCTGAGCAACAGCAGTTTCAACCCGGCGACCATCATCACCTCGCTGATCAGTGCGCTGACTTCGGCTACCTCGCAAAGCAAGTCGGCGACCAGCACGCTGATGAACACTTTCAGCGGGGACGCGGCGACCGCCGCTCAGCTCAAGAGCAACGAGGTCGAAGCGCAGAGCGGCACGGTGGCCGCGCAGGGCGCGCAGCAGCACGGCATCCTGATCTCCGCCGAAGCCATCGTCGCTGAGGGCTACGCCGAAATGTCCGCTCTCATCGCGCAATTCATCGCACAGTTGACCGCGGCGACCGCGCTGATCGCCACCCCCGCAGGCATCCCGTGGCTGATCGCCACCGCGACCGAGACTATCAATGCGGGCCTGGCCATCGCGGCCAAGACCAAGGTGCAGCTCGCGGGCAGCACCGCCGAGATCCTCGAGGCCGGCACGAAGATCATGATCGCGGGCGCGCCCGTCGCGTCCAATATCTCGAACCTGGTGAACATGGTCGGCACCGCGCTGCAGCCCATCTCCAGTGTCGCGCCGACGGTCGCCGAGAAGGTGGTCGAGAAGGGCGCGACGGTGCTGTCCAGCGGCGTCAGCGATCTCAGCTCCGCGCTGACCAGCAACAACAACACCAATACGAACAACAACACCAACAAGACCACCACCACGACGCCCTCGACGACCACCACCAAGACCGACGAGGCCAAGAAGACCGAGAACCCGGACGGCACCAAGACCGACGGTGGCGGCGGCAGCCCGCTCAGCACCATCTTCGGCGGCGGCGTGCCCACCACCACGACGCCCTCGAACACGGTGGGCGCCAACCGGATTCCCACCGGCGAGGTCAGCAACACCGGCGCCGGAATACCGAAGACCACCACCGAGGCCAACGGCCGCACCACCTCGACCAGCTCGCCGGGCATGACGGGCGCCGGCGCCGCCGGACGCGCGGGCGCCGCCGACGAGGAATCCACCTCGGACCGCTCGGGCCTGGTCACCGGCGCGCACGGCGACGAAGTGGTCGGCGTCATCGAAGGCGTGGTGCTGCCGGTCGTCGGCGCCATCGAGGCCATCGAGGAGCCACCGGACAAGGCCCTCACACTCTGATTTCGAATTGCCAGGGGACACAGGAGGATTGGCATGAGCATCAACGCATTCGACGGTCTGCGCTTCGACGCCTCGACCGCTCGCGACGCCGCGGCCCAGCTGGACGCGCTCGCCGACCGCATCGCCAACGGGCTCGGTGTGGAGCAGGCGAAGCTGGACTTCGCGCCCGCCGGCTCCGATGAGGTGTCGCAGCGCGCCGCACAGACCCTCAACACGGTCGCCGCGTCCTTCGTGGCCTCCGGCGGCGACGGCGTCACCGAACTGCGGAACCTCGCCTCCACGCTGCGCAGCCAGTTCGACGCCTTCGGCAAGGTCGAGGAGCAGTCCGTCCTCGGCTTCGCCGGCTGAGCGGAGACCCTTCTCGATGCTGGAACCGACGAAACCCGGCTTCACCGAGACGGTTTGGGAATCCAAGCCGCCCGAAGAGCTGGCGCGTGAACTGGTGACGGGCGCCGGGGCGATCCCCGCCGCCGAAGCCGGGCTCGCGTGGACTCGACTGAGCGCGGGTTTCGCCGCCGCCGCTGTGGAGTACGAGAGAATTCTCGTAATCCTCGACAGTGCTTGGGAATCCAAGCACAGTGGGCCCTTCATCGAACGCATCAGAGCGCTGCGTGACTGGATGGGGGCTTCTGCCTCCGCGGCCGCCGGTAATGCGGTTCAGGCCGAAACGCACGCGGCCGCATACGAACTCGCGAAACTGACCATGCCCGACGTCGACGAGGTCGAGAAGCTCAAGGATCTGCAGCAGCTGATGCAGCAGCTCGGGCTGGCGGGCGGGATGCCCCTGCTGGGCGGGCTCGCCAAGACCGACATGGACGCCGACGCGGCCAAGGCGCAGGCGGCGCGGGTCATGCGGACCTACGAGGCCGCCACCGAATCGCTGGCCAAGCCGTGGGAACACCAGGCGCCGCCGCAGGTCACCGCCGGGCTGACGCCCGCCGAACAGCCGGTCGCGCCGGTCGAGGCGGAAGCGCCCGCGGTTCCGACGCCGTCGATGCCGAATATCAACCTCGGCTCGCTCAACCTGCCGCCCATGCCGTTGACGCAGGTGCGCGCCACCACCGTCGAGGCCAAGGAAACCACCACGCAACGCGTTGTGACGCAACCGGTTACGGTGCAGCAGAGCGGGACGACCATGGCCCCTGCGCCGATGGGGGGCGCCGGCCAGTCCAGCGACGAGGAGCACACGCCGCGGGCCGGTCTCGTCGGCGCGCCCACCAGTGACAACGAACTGGGCCTCACCTCCGGCATGCAGGTCGCGCCCGCCGTCCTCGGCGGCCTCGACCCGGCCGCCCAGCGCGCGCCCGTCGACATCGCCTTCAACGCGGGCAGTGGGTCCGAAAAGGCAACCAGCACAGCGGAATCCGGCGGCAGTCAGGGGTCGGCCACATGACCACCCTCACCAACGACGGACTCATCGCGCTAGCCGGCCACCTAGGTGTGCAGACCTTGCCGCTCGTCCTATCCGTCGGGCCACGCCAGGAGGCCTACCAGGACTGGCAGGAAGCCCAAGAGCAGGCCCGCGCCGACCTACGCGCCCGCCGCATCGTCGACGCCCACGGAGACGTCGACACCGACACCGCCACAACACTTTTCACCCTCGCTCAACCCGACCGCGAGCTAGCCATGCGGGTCCACGCCGCAGACGGCCAACTACGCGTCTGCGTCGCCCGCCGCGCCGACAGCCACGCCGTCGCCATCCGCCGCGGCGACACCCTCGACCTGAATCCCCTATGGTCCGACGGCTCCGGCGACTCCCTGGCCCGCCCCCTCCTCGACGCCCTCGGCCCCTGCCCGCCCGCCGATCTCGCCGCCTTCAGCGCCGAATCCGCCGACCTGGCCGAACGCCTCGACACCGCAACAACTTCCGAAGACTACGCGAGCACCGTCTACACCCTCGGCGTCCCCGACACCGACGCCACCGCCTACGGCCTCGCCCTCTCCGCCACCCACTCCTACGCCGAAATCGTGGCCTACGCCTACGCCGACGGCCTCACCGACCGATCGCCCGGAGCCGTCGCGGTCTACGACACCGCACAAGGCCGCATCGTGGCCGCACCGGGCGTCGCCCCGGACCAGCAACTCTGGTCCACGCTGACACCGGGCAGTGATCACCGTATCGCGCAGTCGATCTCGGCTCTGATCGACTCGCTGCCCGGGGGGAGGTGGCTGTCGTGAGTCACCTGTGACTTCGCAGCTGACGCCCCGAACCGGTGATGCCGCAGCGCATCGCCTATCCATTTCCGAAGAAAAGGCAAGGTACAGACGATGGTTGCAAACGAAGCGGAACTCGCGAAGGCCGCGCAGTCCCACATGGCCGACGTTGTCGCGTCGATCAAGGACATCCTGGGCAAGATCACCTCGACCGTCGACAACTCGCGCGGCGGCTTCGCCGGTGCGGCGGCCGATGCGTTCAAGCAGGCCGCTGACGCTTGGGACATCGAGGCCAAGGCCCTGAACCACGCGATGGACGAGTTCCAGGACAAGGTCGGTCAGGGTACCGACGTGTTCAGCAACGTGGACATCACCAACGAAGACGCTTTCAAGGCCGCTCTCACGAACCTCGGGTAGTAGGGCCTCGCACCCGCTCCAACTTCTCAACACTGCAAAGGATTTGACATGCTTTACGACAAGGCCCACATGACCCAGCTGGTGGACGACCTCCGCCAGTTCCACCGCGACCTGGTCGCCGTTGCCGGCGACGGCTCGGCCGCCGTCGACACCAGCAGCGACCTCGGCCAGGCTGTCGAGCGGCTGAAGACGGCGTGGTCGGACCCGAACAGCGGCGCGGAGAACGGTGCTCTGCAGTCCGTCATGACCGCGAAGGCCGACTGGGACTCGGCGTACCACGACAAGTGCCTGACCACCCTGGACAAGGTCGCCAGCGCGGTCGAGAACGCTCTGAGCAACGCCCTTGCGGCGGACGCCAAGGTCGGCAACTCCTTCGCCTAGCGAGGGACAACGTGCCTGCCCGACAGCGCACACCTCCGTTCAGGGGTGTGCGCTGTCGTCGGTCGGCGCCCAGTAATCTACGTGCCCGTAGTTCTCGGTTCGACGGAGGATTTGGTTAGTGCCAGCCCAATTGACCACCCGTGCCCAGGTCAATGGGTACCGCTTCCTGCTGCGTCGGCTGGACCACGCATTGATTCGCCGCGACGTGCGCATGTTGCACGACCCGATGCGGTCGCAGTCCCGTTCACTCATGGTCGGTGCGGTTCTCGCGCTGCTGGTGGTGGCGGGTGCGGCGATCATGGCCTTCATTCGCCCGCAAGGGTCCATCGGTGACGCGAACATCGTGATGGGCAAGGACAGCGGCGCACTCTATGTCGTCATCCGGGACAAGGATGACAAGAACAAGATGACCCTGTATCCGACGTTGAATCTCGCCTCGGCCCGATTGATCTCGGGTACCAGTGAGAGTCCGAAGTCGGTCAAGGACAGCAAGCTCAACTCGGTACCGCGTGGCCCGATCCTCGGAATCCCAGGCGTCCCCTCAGCCTTGCCCGGAACGGGGCAGGGGGAGCGTTCCCAATGGACGCTGTGTGACAAGGTTCCGCTGTCTGCGTCCGGTGGAGCGGCTTCGTCCGCTGGCGCGGAAACAACCGTCATCTCTGGACATCTCGAAATCAGCGACCGCATCAAGGCGGCCGGCGCGGACTCGGCGATCTGGGCCAACAAGGGTGGCAAGGACTACCTGATCTATGACGGGAAGGCCGCGGAGTTCGATCGCACCAAGGACTCGATCGCGCAGGCCCTCGGCGTCAGCGGTAAACGCTCCCGTCCTGCAACGAGTGATCTGATCGGCGCGGCGATCACGGTCCCGCCACTGGTTCCGCCCACCATTCCCCGAGTCGGGGAGAACGGCCTGGGCAGGCTGAGCAGTGTGCCGGTCGGCGGCATCATCAAGGTGGCTGCTTTGGACGGTTCGGATCGATCGGACCTCTACGTGGTGCTCGCCGACGGCGTGCAGCGCATCTCCACGTTCACCGCGCAGGTCATCGGCTCCAACAACTCACAGGGCATGAACGGGTTCAAGTCCGTGACACCGGATGTGCTGAACGGCGTCCCGGTTCTGCACTCGCTGCCAGTCGATGACTTCCCCGAGGCCACACCGAAGATCATTACAGCGGAGGACAACCCGGTAGCCTGCATCTCCTGGGCGAAGAAGAGCGGTCTCGGTCGGGAGCAGGCGGATGCCACCGAGGGGCCTTCGGACCGTGCGACCGTCCAGCTGTTGCTCGGCACCCGGCTGCCGTTGCCCGATTCGCAGCGTCCGGTCGCACTGGCCACCAAGGACGGATCTGCGGGTGATCGAGTCGACGCGGTCTACGTGCCGCCTGCCTCGGGCGAGTTTGTACGGACGACAGGAGTGGAGCCGGGTAGCCAGCGGCGCGAGAATCTCTTCTACATCGCTGACAATGGAATCCGCTACGGCATTCCGGACCTCGCCACCGCGCAGATCCTCGGGTTGGGTACCGCACCGCATCTTGCTCCGTGGGAGATCATCGGCCAGCTAGTTCCTGGCCCAACACTGTCCAACAAGGACGCGCTGAAGAACTGGGACACGCTTCCGGGGTAGTGGCGGAAGGTTCGGCCGATGATGGCCGAACCGACTACCGGACGCTCTTGCGCAGGATCGGTACGAGCTTCTCGATCAGGATCTGTTCGGAGTTGTCGGACCATTGACGGACAGCGGCCACCGCGATGGGATCGTCGAGGACAATGACCGAGGCTTTGGTCGCCGCGACCGCGGACGGAAGGTTCACCAGACCGCCCCCACCGGAATCTGTATCGCTGCGCACGACGAGCAGATACCCGGTCGTGAGCGGCGTGAGCGCGCTGGATTGGCTGTCGGACCCCGGTGCGATGGGCCGTGGATTCGGCTCATCGCCCTTCTTGAGGAAGTTGGGGTTGTAATTGAAGCCCAGGTCTTCGAGGAACTTCGATTGTGGCCCGGGCTTCAATTGAACGTCCATCTCCGCCTTGGAGCCGCTGGTGCCCGAGATATCCATCACTACAAGGTTTTTCCCGTAGAAGGCCGGGTTCTGCGACCGTGCCTCCTCCAGGGCGCTGCGCGCTGCCGAGGCGGTGAAATCGTGCTGGGTTGCCCAGACGCCCACACCGGCCGCGAGTGCGACCACGGTCGCGCCGACCCCACCGATGAGCCAGGTGCGCCGTCGCGCAACGGACTTCGGGCCATCTGTGGGATCAGGTGACTTCGGCGCCGAAGCAGAGCTGGGTCGGTTGTGCGGCACAGTCTGCATGGACAGCCCGGAAACGCCGTACTCGAGGGCCGATTTGAGCGCCGCGGTGAATTCGTGGCAGGTATCGAAGCGCTCGGTGGGCTCCTTCGCCATAGCGGCCGCGATGACTTCGTCCACTGCCGGTGGAAGCGTCGGATCGACAGCGGTGACGCGAGGCGGCGGCTCGCTGAGGTGGCCCATCATCACGACGGCCGGTTGGGTACCCGGATAGGGATTCTGCCCAGTGAGCAGACGGTAGAACGAGCAGGCGAGGCTGTAGATATCCGCGCGATGGTCGAGCCTGTGCCCGCTCAGCTGCTCAGGTGAGGCGTAGGCGATGGTCGCGACGAACCCGCCCGCCTGAGTCAGTTCATTCGTGTCCTCGGTGGATTTGGCGACGCCGAAATCGGTGAGCAGGACGCGCTCTTCGCCATTGTCCGCTGCGGACAGCAGGAAGTTCGCCGGCTTGACATCCCGATGGAGCAACCCGCGGCGATGCGCATGGTCCAGACCGCGCCCGACCTCGGTGACGATGTGCAGCGCACGCCACGGCGTCATGGACTGCGGGTTGCGCTCCGCCGCCACGGCCGCGTCGATGCCGTTTATGTACTGCATCGCGATCCACAGTTGGCCGTTGTCTTCGCCGCGGTTGTAAATCGAGACGATGTTCGGATGATCCAGAGCAGCAGCGAGATTCGCTTCGCGCTCAAATCGGGCCCGGTACTCAGGGTCGCGGCTGTACTGCGGGCTGAGGACCTTCAGTGCATCCCAACGGGGGAGCTCGGGATGCCTCGCGAGAAATACCGTGCCCATGCCACCCGAGCCGAGTACGCGCTCGATGCGATATCCGCGGACGATGGTGCCCGGTCCGATGTTCATCCCTTTTCCTTACATGAACTGGCTGTTGGCCAGCAGTGCGTACTGTGCGGCAGCGCGCAGGTGCACGTCGGACAGCTGCGAACCTGCCACTCGTGCGACATAGCGGTCGTAGTGCAGGGTGCAGACGAAGCGGCTCGACTGATTCCAGGCATCGAGTGACATGCTCGGTTTGGCGTTCGGGTTCTCGGCGCAGGAAACCCCGGGGACGCCCGCGGGCTTGTCATCGGAATTCGGTGTGATGTCCTTGATTCCGGACCACAACGTGGTTGCCGCCGCGGTGTCACGGGCCCGGAACAACAGAGCGCCATTCTTCGTGTTGGAGACGCGGTCCACGCCGCTGCCGTCGAGCAGCCGCTTCCATGCCGCCTGGTCGTCGGCGAAATGCAAGTATCCGCGAGACGTCCGGGTGATTTCGTTCTCGGCGTCAGGCGAGGCGTATCCGGCCGGATGAAGTGTGCGGCGCAACATCGCGTCCGGGTCGTAGTCCAACCGCAAGGTATCGCGCTCCGAAAGCGGAGATAGCTGATCGAGGAGTGGTAGTTGTGCCGCGAGTACCTTCTCTACCAGTGCTTTGAGTCCGTCGAGTTCGGGCTTCGGCTGCTGGACGAACACGCTGACCACGTACTGTCCGGTGGCCAGGGTCGCCGACATCGATGGAACGCCCGGCCGCCAATGGGCTTTGGCGTTCGGATGCTTGTCCAGGGTCACCGAGACGTTCTGGTCAGCGGCCACGCTGAAGTCGGTAGCTTCCATCTGCTCGGCGGAGCTGCTTGCGAGTGCCTGATCCGGGAACTGCACCACTGCGACGTTGAACGAGGTCGCCTCGGCGATGGTCTCCGCGCCACCGAGCGGGTGATAGATCAAGATGTTCTGAGAGATGAACTTGTCGGGTAGCGGATGGGTGCTCGCACCGGCACTGAAGGCAAATTGCATACGGTTGGTCTGCAATATCGGTGCCACCGAGTTTGCGAAGACCCCCGCTGTGTACGGATTGGTCAGTGTTCGGGCGAGCACGCTGTGACTGAACATGGGGTCGACATCGAGACCACTCACAACCGCGCCTTGGAGTCGTCCTGCGGCGAGCTCCTTACCGGAGATAACCGCGTGCTGGTAGTTGGCCCGGGTATCGAAGGGCTCGGTCGGGTACTTCCCGACATCCAGCTTCCGAACATCGATCTCACCCGCTGCCGAGGTCCCGGGAACTGTGCTCCCGCAGCCGGCTGCGCCCGCCGATAGCAAGACGATCGCTATGACGCCGAAAGCTCTTCTGCCCGTTGGCTGGCGAGTGTTCAGGATCCCCACGATTTCCCCCTACTTGTCGTTGGCCAACATGGCGTACTGTGCTGAGATCCGCTGATATGCGTCCTGCTGCTGTGCGGCGAGGATCTCTACCGAGTACCGCCCGTAGGTGAAGTAGCAGTGATATGCGAACTGTTCGCTATTGGGTGTGCGTACCTTGAAACACTGCGCGATCGGCAGAGCGGATGGCGATTCGATTCGACGCTCGAACTTGCTGTGTGAACGCTCCTGGAGCAGAGTCACCGCCGCATCTGCATCGCGAGCTCGGATCAGCTGTGCTGCACCGTAACTCACGTAATCGACCCCCGCTTTGTCGAAGCGTGCCTGCGACTTCGCGGAGTCGCCCACGGTGAGGAGGGCTGCGTGTTTGTCCAGGGTCCCGTCGTAGGTGTAGGCGATGACATCACCCTTTGGAACCGGCAGCGTCAGTCGGAGCAAGCCCTGAGGGTCGAGGGGAAGGTCTGCGAGCTTGTCTTTGGGAGTCGGTTGAAAGGTCTTCAATCGATCGACCGTGGCCGTGATCGCCTTGTCCGAAAGCCCGAGCAGGCCAGGTTGGTCCGAGACCTTCAACAGTGAGTTCTCGGAGTTTCTCACGACCGTCACGATGACGAATTTTCCGGTCGCATAGAACGACGCAAGGACCTGATGCGAGGGCAGCCAGATGACTTGCGCGGTTGGATACCGTGTGGACGGCGCCGGTTCTGGAGCGTCGGTGCTTTCGGTCCGTGCGAAACCACTGTGGGCGAGAGCTGTTGCGGCGGAATTCGCGGCATCTTCGCTATCGAAGATCATCACCGCGTTTCGCAACGAGTATGAGATTTCCCAGGCGGTATCCGACTGAGCCGCAGCGGCGAAACCTGCTACCAGACCAGGAGTGTTGGCAGCGAAATGCTCGTTGTCCAGCACGATCAGGAAAGGGTCGCCCTCGAAGGACTCCACACTGGTGAAGGGATGAGGACCGGCCATTGCGTGGGTCAAGGCGGGGTCGATCTCCATGGGGAGCGGCATCGCGCTGCCCAATCGCAACGCCTCCGCAGTTCGCGCGGCCCGGTCAGCGTCTGTCGGTGTGTACGACGTCGGCTTCGTCGGATAGTTGCCCGTATCAAGCTTCGTCAGATCAACCGTTTGCTGTTCAGCCGCATGTGATTCCGACCCGCACCCCGCGCTCACCAGGACCGAAATCGCCAGCGCTGCGGCCGCGGCCGCGCGCACCCCGAGACGGGCCGACCGTAGTCGGCCATGGCCATGACGCATGTCGAAACATCCCCCCGATACCGAATTACCTGTGACGCCGTACTTCTGGTGTGCCGAGTGTACTGGTGGGTCGGATGTGAGGCGCGCCATGCTGATTCGCTGTGAGGGTTCTTGCTGGTTGTGAGGCTTCAAAGGGCGGCTGGCAGGTCAGAAGGATTGGCTGTTCGCGAGTAGGGCGTATTGGGCGGCTGCCTTCTGTTGGGCATCGAGGAGTTGGTCGCCGGCGACCTGGGCCACGTAGCGGTGGTACTGGAGTGTGCAGGTGAATTTGTCCTTCTGGTTCCAGGCGCTGGCGCTGGTCCAGGGATAGGTGGTGTCGGGATGGGAGGTGCGGGCGCAGGTGGTGTCGGGGACGGCGGGGGGTTCGGCGGAATCCGGTGTGAGAGCGATGATTGCGTTCCGCAGGGCGATGGCGGACCCGGTGTCGGGTGTGCGGAAGAGGAGGCCGCCGTGGGCGGCGGTGGAGACGCGGTCGACGCCGTGTGCGTCCAGCAGGGGCTTCCACGTCGCCGGGGCTTGGACGTAGTGCAGATAGCCGCGGGCGGTATGGGTGATCTCCGAGTTCGCGTCGAGGGCAATGTAGTCCGTGGGGTGCAGGGTGCGGCGCAGCATGGCGTCGGGGTCGTAGTCGAGGCGGAAGATCTCGGGGGTGGACAGTCCGGGTGCCCGGTCGAGCAGAGGGAGTTGCGCGGCGAAGACCCGGTCGGCGAGGGAGCGGAGAGCATCCAGGTCGGCGGTGGGCGTCTGGACGAACACATCGGCCACGTAGCGTCCGTCGGCGATGGTGGCGGCGAGTGACGGAGTGCCGGGTCGCCAATGGGCTTTGGCGGCGGCGGTGCGGTCCAGGGTGACGCGGACGTTCTGATCGGGAGACACGTCGAAGTCGGCGGCCTCCATCCCCTCGGCCGCGGCTCGTGCTTGGTCCTCGTCGGGGAACTGGATCACGGTGACGCTGAACAAGGTGGCGTTCGGGCCGGCGATCATGCCGCCGAACGGCTGGAAGTTTCCGGAGACCTCGAAACCGATCATCTGGTCTCGTGCTTCGGTGCTGGCCGCAGCGGAATAGCCGTACACCATGTGGTTCCGCTCCAGCACCGGTTGCACCGCATCCCCCAGCATCGTGGAGATGCCCGACGGCGACCCGAGCACCCTGGACAGCACGGTGTGACCGAACATGGGATCCACCTCCGGCCCGACGACCACATTGTCGGCCAGCCGGGCAGTGGCGAGATTCTCCGCGATGATCATGGACCGGTCATAGGTCGTACGGACGTCGAGCGGGTCGGTCGGGTAGTTCCCCACCGGCAGTTGCCGGACGTCGACCTCCGCGGCGACCGCGACACCAGAGACATCGTGACCACATCCGGCCAGCGAAGGGATGGCCGCGACGGCCGCGATGCCGAGGGCCAGCCTGCCGAAAAGCTTTCTGCCGCACTCACGGCGGGTACCGATTCGCACCGCGATTCCCCTACTAGTCATTCGCGAGGATGGCGTACGGGGCGGAGATCCGCTGCGACGCATCCTGCCGTTGCTGGGACCACACGTGCGCCACGAACCGGCCGTAGGCGACTGTGCAATCGAACGGGAACGCGTGGCGGCTCGGGCCGTGATACTTCGTGCACCGGGCGCCCGGGAGACCCGCGGGCGATTCGATCCGATGGCGGAACTTGTCGACGAAATAGGTGTCGAGCAGATCTTTCGCGGCGGTGTCGTCCCTTGTGCGATACAGAACTCCCGCGCCGTAACCGACGGCGTCCACGCCGTCCTTCGCGAAGAGTGAGAGCGCCGCCCCGGAAGCGTATTCGCGGTGGAGTGCGCCGTGCGCATCGAGAGCGCCGTTGAATCCGTGCGCGGTTCGATCACCGGCCGGGCGCGGCAAGGTGAGGCGACTCATGCCCAGCGGGTCGAGCGGCAAGGAGGTGAGCCGGTCCGGCGGCGTCGGACGAAACGACTTCAACCGATCCTCGGTGACGGCAATGGCCTTGTCGAACTTAGCGATCAGGTCGGGCAGATCCGAGATCTTCTCGGATGCCTTCTCCTGATTCTGGATCAGCGTGCCGATGACGAAACTCCCCACCGGATAGAACCCGGCGACGACCTGGCGGACGGGCTGCAAGGACAACAGCGCACCGGGGTGGGCTTCCGACCGTGTGGGCTCGCCGGAGCCCTCGCCCCAATCCAGGAATCGGGCCGACGCGAATACCTCCGCTGCCGCGGCGGCGTCGCCGGCACTGTCGAAGGACAGGACCAGATCGGTGAGCCGATACCCGAGGTCGGCATCCACGTCGGTCTGTGCGGAGGTGGCGAACCCTGCGGTGAACCCCGTCGGATCGGTCGTGAACGCCGTGTCCTCCAACCACCCGAAGGCCGACTTACCGCCCCTCATCTCGGGGATCAGCAGGTCGGAGACATTCGTGAACGGGCGCACGCCACCAGCATTGATGGTCAGGGCCGGGTCGATATCCATCGGCAGCGGCATGGCGTCGCCGATCCGCAGCGCCTCCGCGGCGCGGCCCGCCGCACCGGCGTCGGACGCGGTGACCTGTATCGGCGTCGTGGCGTAACTGCCGGCGTCGAGCGACGTCAGATCGACCGAGTCCGCCTCGTGTGCAGTCGATTCCGACCCGCACCCAGCCACCACGAAAGATATGACGACTGATGCCGCTACCGCACACAGCCTTGTCCGGGCCGACTGAGGTCGGCCGACACCATGAATCACGTAGAACCTCCCCCGAACGGATTGCCCTCTGCGCCTTGGCATCTGGCACAAAGAGCATACTGGTAGGTCCGGGCAGAGGTGGACCCCTGGATCCGGGGGCCAACGGGGTCAGCGTCGGGCCGTGGCTCCGCTCGAGTAGTGCTGTTCCGCCGGCGTGGCGACCATTCGGGCGGTCGTCATGGTGGCGGGGTGCGCGCCACGTCAATCCGCTGCGGCACTTCTCACATCCATTGGCTGTTGGCGAGCAGTGCGTACTGGGCAGCTGCGCGTTGCTGGGCATCGAGCAGTTGGTCGCTCGCTACCCGGGCCACGTAGCGGTCGTAGTGGAGGTTGCAGACATAGGTGTCGTCGGTGTACCAGGTCTCGAAGCCCGACCAGCTGTTGGTTCTGCGGGCGGAGTTCCTGGCACAGACCACATCGGGGACACCCTCGGGTTTGTCGACGGGTTCGCCCGGCAGTCCGTTGATTCCGTCCCACAGGGCGGTCGCGGCCTTCGCATTCGGGGTTCGGAGCAGCAGCGCGCCCTTGTGGGCGGTCGAGACCCGATCCACCCCGTTGGCGGCCAGAAGCGGCTTCCAGGCTCCCGCGTTCTCCACGAGATGCAGGTAGCCGCGGGGAGAATGGGTGACTTCATCCAAGCCGTGAATTCCGAGAAAGTCGAAGGGGTGTAGGGTTCTGCGCAGCATTCCGTCCGGGTCATAGTTGAGGCGATAGACCTCGCGGGCCGACAGCGCGGGCGTTCTGTCGAGTAGCGGAAGCTCGGCGTCGAGCACCTTGTCGGTCAGTTCCCGCAGTGCACCGAGATCCGGTGTCGGCAGTGCGGTGAAGACATCGACAACATACTGGCCCTCGGTCGCTGTTGCAGCCATCGTCGGAACACCCGGCCGCCAATGAGCTGCTGCGCTCGGATGCCGGTCCAAGGTGATATGGGCATTCCGGTCGGGAGCGACACCGAAGTCGGCAGCCGCCATCTGCTCGCTGGCCGCCTGTGCCCGCTGCCGATCCGGGAATTGCAACACGGTGATGCTGAACGAGTCGGTGCCCGGAGCAGGGATGGTCCCGCCGAAGAGGCTGTAATTGTATGTGGAGTCCGGGTCCTGCAGCCTGGTCAGTGGGCGGTTCCCTACAGAAGCGGAGAAACCGAACATCATTCCGTTGCCCTCGAGCGCCGACTGGACCGGATCGCCGAGCACGCGCAAGGCAGATCCCAGCGTACTCAGCACATCCACCCGGAGGTTTTGATCGAACTTGGGATCGACATCGGCTCCGCTGACGACGGAGTCGGCCAGCCGCGCGATCGCCAGCTGAGTGCCGTCGATGACTGAGCGGTAATAATTCGCCCGGAATTCGAGCGGATCGGTGGAATAGTTGCCGATCGGGAAGTGTCGGACATCGACCTCCGCGGCGACGGCCGCGCCGGACGTATCGATCCCGCATCCGGCCAACGCTGGTATCCCCATGATCGTCGCGATGCCGAGCGCGATCATGCCGAAAGCTGTTCTGCTGTAACCGCGGTCGGTCTCGAGGCGTTTCATCGGCTCCCCCTCACTTGTCGTTGGCGAGGATGGCGAACTGCGCGGAGATCCGCTGGAACGCGTCCTGCTGCTGTTGTGACCACACCTGCGCCGCGTATCGCCCGTAGGTGACCGAGCAGACGAAGGGGAACGTCCGGGTATCGGGGCCGTGGTACTTCACACATCGCGCGTTCGGCAGCCCCGAGGGCGAGTCGATCCGACGATGGAACCTGTCGAGGAAATAGGTGTCGAGAAGATCCTTGGCCGCCGCCGAATCCCTTGTCCGATACAGAACTCCCGCTCTGTAGCTGACCGCGTCGACCCCGTCCCGATCGAAGGCCGCGCGGGCCGGCGTCGCTTCCGTCTCGTTCTGCAGAGCGCCGCGTGCGTCCAAGGTTCCCTCGAATGCGTATTCGGTCTGATCTCCGGCCGGACGGGGCAGGGATAGGCGAAGCATGCCCTGCGGATCCAGCGGCAGCGCGCCGAGCTGGTCCGGGGGAGTCGGCCGGAACGACTTCAGCCGGTCCACCGTGGCGTCGATGGCCTTGTCGGACTTGCCGATCAGATCAGGCAGATCAGAGATCTTCAAGCTGTTGTTCTCGGCGTCGTCCACCAACACGAGGGTGAGGAACTTCCCAGTCGGATAAAACGCCACCAGGTGCTGGAATTGGGGCAGCCAGGAGAGCAGCGCGGTGGGATGCGAACTCGACCGCGCGGGCTCGCCCGCGCCCGTGCCGTCATCCACGAAACCGTTGGCCGCGTAGGCGGTCGCGGCCGCGGCGGCATCGCCGTCGCTGTCGAAGCTCATGACCACTTCGGTGAGCCCGTATCCGAGGTCGCGATCGTCGTCTGTTCTCGCCGAGGTGACGAAGCCCGCCGTGAAGCCCGTGGGGTTCGTAGCGAAAGCGGTGCCGGCGAGCCACCCGAGGGCGATCTGGTGGCCTTCCAGCAGATCCGAGGTATTGGCGATGGGGTGTATGCCAATGTAATTGTGGGACAGGGCCGGATCGATCTCCGTGGGCAGCGGCATAGTGTTTCCCAGCCGCAGCGCCTCGGCCAGTCGGCCGGTCTCGGCCGCGTCGGTGGTGGTGATCGGCGTCGGCTTGGTCGCGAAACTGCCGGTATCGAGTTTGCTGAGGTCGATCGAGTTGTCCTCAGCCGCAAGGTAATCAGATTCGCAAGCCGAACTTGTCAGGACTGTGATTGCCAATGCCGCTGCTGCCGCTGCGCGCAGCAGGACGCGAGCCGACCGTGGTCGGCTGAAACCGTGACGCATGCCGAATATTCCCCCGACGAAACCGAATGACCAGTCGCACTCAGCTACTGGCGTGCACAGCATACCGGCATGCCTGGGGTTGCGGCCCTCGCTGTGAAACCGTGCCGCGTATCAGTGTCGACCCTGCGGCCCCGCTCGGATATTAGCTCACGGGCAGTCGAACTCCTCGCCTCGTACGCCAGGCGAAGGCGGCGACCTCTGCCAGAAGATCTGCACCGCAGCGAAATCCATCATGCAGGAGATCGCCGGCAACCTGCCGCGGCGCTGAGCACATGGCCCGCACCGCTCGCGCGGCGGTAGGTTGTCCGCTGCGTGACGGAGCTCCGCTCTCCAAGGTTCGAGTCCCGTACGCCGACGCTGCCTCCACTCAGGTGCGCGGCCTACGCGAACGTCTCCCCGCCCTGGCTCTTGAACCAACGTGCTGTGGATAGATTGTTCATGGGCTTGGTTTCCCCTCGGCACCTGTCCTGGAATCAGGGCCGGCTGAACGAACCTCCGCTGATGCCGGCGGTGAAGGTGTCCCATTCGTCAGGTGCGAAGGTCAGTACCGGGCCGGTGGGGTTCTTCGAGTCGCGGACGCCTACCTTGCCGCTCGCGAAGAAGGCGACCTCCACACACTCCCCGCCCCCTGAGCTGTGACTGGACTTGAACCACTGGCCGCGGTGCAGCTCAACGTTCACTCTCGTGCCTCCTGGCTATCTCTCTGATCATGTCGCGGCTCGGGCGTGCGTCCAGGCTCGCCTGGTGGAGTTTCAGGAACGCATGCCGGAATTTCTCCACGTCCGATCGCTTCTCGAGGTAGGCGCTGCCCGCGTAGCCCTCGCAGTAGACCTGTGCGGGGTCGACCGGTTGATTGCCGTGGTTGTCACTCGCGAAGTCCATGATCGTGAACGGCGGCACCGCCATTCCGACAGGGAGACCCGCCTGATAGTTCATCACGCGGAGATCGATGTTGTCCTGGCTGCTCAGGTTCGCGATGTGGCGGCATTGTGCCGACATCACTCGATTGTTCCCGACGACGGTTCGAAGTGCGTTCTCGTGCAGGACAATCGACATCCTGCTTGGTTTGTGTGAGCGCGTGAGAATGCATTGTCGCTGTACACGGATCTGGATTCGCCGATCGAGTTCGTGCTCGGTGTCATCGGGGAAGTAGAGCCGGTCGAGTGCTCGCGCGTAGTCGGCGGTCTGGAGCAGCCCGTGCACGATCAAGGGCTGAAAGACGGTCAAGGACGTCGCACGGGACTCCAGTCCGACAAACGGGTTCGCCCATGCGGGGATGAGATCGCTGTAAGCCTGCCACCACGACTTGGCGGGGACCTGCGCAGCCAGCCCCTTCGCGACGGCGGTCGCATCCTTGTCCAGCCCGTATGCCTCACAGACCGCCAAAATATCTGTGACTCTGACCTTTTTGGTCTCGCCCCGCTCGAGCCGGCTCAATGTTGGCCGACTCCACTGCACCAGGGCGGCGGCCTGTTCGAGATTCATTCCCGCCATCGCCCTCGCATCCCGTAGCAATCGGCCGAGCTGGCGGCGCGGCAACGTGGTGTCGGTGTCCTCCGGTTCGTCCGCCATGCGCCTGCCCTCTCATCAGGTTGCGTCGTTTATCTCGGACCGAGAAAAGCGTATGCGTGTCGTGAGAAGCGACCTGGGGTTTCGTGCCAATTTCGCAGATCGACTCGCCGTGCCGATCCGGCTTCCGCTTCCGGCGCATTGTTTCGCCATCGGGCGACACCGGTCGCCGTCGATCGGCTCGAAACATGTGGGAGGTCGTAATGGCTTGGGATGCATGGGCATTGCTGTCGATCATCGCGCTGTGTGCCGCCGTCATCGGGTGGTCCGCCTGGGGCTTCTACTGGGACGATGGATCCGCGATCGATTGGGTGCGTGTCCGCGTCCGCTAGGCCCACGAACCGGCAGCCTTCGCGAACTGTGTGCAGCGCCGACTGAGACGTCCACAATGCCGAGTGTCGCGCCGACCGAACCGGCCGGCGCGACCGGTGATCAGCGCCGGGCCGCAGCTCCACTCAGGTAGTGCTGTTCCGCCGGGGTGGTGACCATCATGGCGGTGGTCATGGTGGCCGGCGTGTGGACCGAGATCGTGTGCGGTGCGTCCGGGTGTTGGACGATCGTCACGTCGGCGTCTGGCTGGTAGTCGGCGGGGATCGCTTCGTGGATGGTGACGACGGTGGCCGAGCCCGGGGGAGCTGTGGTGGGGACGCCGTCGAAGACGATGACTGTGGCGGCTGGGCTGGCGAGGCGGCCCGTGACGGCTGTGCCTCGGGAGCTGTGGGTTACCGAGGAGGCCAGGGAGAGGGCGTGGGGGGCGGCGACATTGGTGACCATGCCCTGCCAGGCCCAGGGGCGGGCGGTGTGGACTACCGCGCCGGCGCCGAGGGCGATGGCGCGGATGATGACCTGTTGGGCCAGTTGGAGGCTGGCGATGATGTCGATGCGGCGGGAGCCGTCGCCGATGAGGGGGACGGCGATACCGCTGCCGGTGGCGTCGGCGCCGATGAGCTGGCCGCAGCCGGCGGTGGGCATGGTGATGTCGGTGAGGACGTCGACCGGGCCGCGGTAGCCGGAGGGGCGGATCTCCTGGGTGCCGTAGGACAGGATGTCCATGAGGGCCCAGAGTTGGCGGCGGGGGAGTTCCTTCAGGCCCGCCACGGGGGGTTCGCCGTGCTCGTAGGGGGTGTCGTAGCGGACTCGGGCGTCCACCTCGACGATGGCGGCGGGCTGGCCGGGCTTGGCGCCGGGCTCGGGGACCGGCTGCAGGCGGACGGTGACGGTGGTGGCGAGGCTGCGGACCGCCCAGATCTTGGCCAGGCCGTCGGAGTTGAACAGCTGCGGATCGATCTGGTAGCTGGTCAGGTGAATGCCGTTGTGCTCCAGGTTGTCCGGGTGCTCGGTGAACTCGGCGACGGGGATGCCGCGGGTGAGTTCGCGCAGGGCGGTGGACATTTCGGAGGTGGTCAGGACCGAGGCCGTGATGCCGTGCCCGGCCAGGCGGTTCGCGACTCGGCGGGTGGCGACCAGGGCCGAACGGAGCGCGCCCTCGGGGCCGCCGCCGCGATTGTCGACCGCCTTGGCATTGTCGAGCGGGTTCAGGCGCAGCACCAGCCACATGGTGCGGTGCGCGATGGCGGGCAACGGGCCCAGGATCTCGTCGTAGAGACGGCCCAGCGGGGCGATGCTGGCCGCGTAGCCGGAGATCACCGCCTCGGTGCTGGCGGTGCGGGTGCCGGTGCTGATGACGTCCACCGAATGCAGCTCGACATCGTATTGGCGCAGGCAGGCCGCGATCTCGTTGAGCGGCAGCAGCTGATCGGTACTCAGCGAGCCGCGGCGCAGCAGAGTCAGTGTGTCCGGCGGCGGGTCGATGCGGAGCATGGTGGTCAGCAGGGTGCCGTCCCAGCGCAGACCGCAGCTGCCGCCGTCGGGGAGCGGGACGTCGACCGCGGCGTTCTCGTCGAGATTCGCGCGGCGGGCCTGCTGCCAGCGGTAGGTCGCCCAACGGCCCAGCCGCAGACCGATCGGGACGCCGCCCACCGGGATCAACAGGATCAGCGCGGGAATCAGACCGGCCGGGAGCGCACCCCACCACGGGGCCTTCAACGCCACCGCGACCAGGGAGAGCACGACGCCCAACAGCGCGGCCGGAATCACCAGGCGCAGCGGCAGATTCCGCAGCAGCCACAGATCGTCCGAACGTAGCTCGGAGGCAACGGCATTCGCGGCAGCGGTCGCGTTGGACTGCGGCGCGCGCCGCCTGCGCGACCGGGCCTCGGGCTCTGGAGTGCCCGAGCGGTCCGGCTGGGATCCCGACGATTGCGGCGCGGCCGGTGGGGCCTGAGGGGCCTGCGGCTGCGGAGCCGGAGCGGGCGGCGGCACCGGCCGTGGCGGCGCCGCGACATTCGAGGTGCGATTCAGGAAGTCATCGAACTCGCGCCCGAAACCGCTTCCCCCACTGGGTGAGTGGCCGGGCGCGCCCTGCGGTTGGCCAGGATTACCGTGCCCTTGGCCGGGATGACCGGCCTGCCCAGGATGACCGGGCGCCTGGCCGGGATCACCGTATGCCTGACCGGGGCCGTACGACTGCCCCGGATCGCCATACCCCTGGGGTGGACGGCCCTGCCGCTCGCTCCCACCATTTCCGCCCGGCTGATAGCCGCCCGCTCCCCGCGGAAAGTCGTTCACAGTTCAGTTGCCCCTCAGTCGGCGGCCGACGCCAGATTCAGCGAGGTGAGCAGGGTGCTCAACGCGGCCTTCATGTCGGGACCCTCGATGCGCATGAGCACCGATTCGTCCACGGCGCTCAGATCGATGGATTCGTCGTTGGCCAAGCGGAACTCGCGTTCCTCCTCGGCCGCCTCGATCAGGTTGCGGATGAAGCGACCGTTGCCGGCCACGTCGACCCCGCGGCGCGGTTGCCCGCTCTGATCGGTGCTCTCCATCGTGTAGAGCTTCTGACAGGTGGTGATCAGCGCGGCCAGCGCGTCCTCGGACAGGTCCGAATCCCGTTTGGACGCAACGACTTCACCGATCGCGCCGAGTTCCTCGGCGGTGTAGGACGGGAACTGGAGCCGCTTGGCGAAGCGGGACGCCAGACCGTCGTTGGCGGCCAGGAAGCGGTCGATCTCGCCGTCGTATCCGGCGATGATCACCACCAGGCGGTCACGGTCGTTCTCCATACGGGCCAGCAGGGTGTCGACGGCCTCGCGGCCGAACGCGTCACCGCCGGAGAGCCCGGTCTGGATCAGGGTGTACGCCTCGTCGATGAACAGCACGCCGTCCATGGCGGTGTCGATCAGGGCGTCGGTCTTGATGGCGGTGGAACCCAGGTGCTGGCCGACGAAGTCGGAGCGCTTGGTCTCGACCACCTTGTCGGTCTTGAGAATGCCCAGGCCGCAATAGATCTTGGCGACCACGCGCGCGATGGTGGTCTTACCGGTTCCCGGCGGACCGGTGAAGGCCAGGTGCTGGCCGCGCGCGGAGCTCGAAAGCCCCTTCTCCGCCCGGATCTTCGCCAGCTGCGCACTCGACTGCAACTTGGCCACCTGCGTTTTCACCGCCGCCAGGCCGATCTGCTTGTCCAGCTCGGCGCGCGCCTGGGCCAGGATCTCCTTGGCCCGGTCCTCGTGCTCGGCGGCCTGCTTCTCCTCCAGCGAGGGCGCCGACGCCGGATCCCAGCGGTCGGTGCGGGCCTCGATCACCTCCTTCGAGGTGAGCGTGATCCGGTAGGTGCGGTCGCGCATGGCCGCGGTGTTGGCGTCGAAATCCGGTGCCTGCGAATACACCTTCTCGAACAGCGCCTGCGCCTCCTCGGCCGCGCCGTTCTCACGCAGGCACAGGCCGCGGCAGAACATGGCCGCGGTGCGGGCCGCCGGAATCGGGCCCGCCTCGGCGGCCTCCATGCGGCGGATCGCCTCACCGAACAGGCCCAGCTGCGCGCAGGCCGTACCGACCATCACATGCGCGCCGGCGGCCAGATACGGGTCCTCCCAGCTGTCGGAGCCATTGAGGACGGTCATCACGTCCGGCCAGCGCTGGGCGTTGTAGTGCAGGATGCCGCGCACGTATTTCGCGATCCGGCCGTCGATTTCGAAGTCCGGTTCCGAGGCCCGCGCCCGGCGGTGCTTCTCGAGTTCGTCGAGGACCTGTTCGGCCTCGTCGTACTGCTTCTCCGCGATCAGGTGCGCCGCCCACGCCAGGTGGGTTTCGGTGAAACTCGCCAGCGGATAGTCGATGTAGAGGCCCGGCAGGAAACGTCCGGCAAGCGTCCGTGGCGGCAGGCCCAACCGGCGCTGTTCCCGTCCCAGCGAGACGGTGCTGCACTTGTACAGGTTGCTCAGAACATCCGTGGTGACCTCACCGGCGGCGGCCCGGCCCAGCCAGGCGTCGGCCATGGTGGGGTCCCACTCCGTGGCGCGCTGGAACGCCAGTTTCGCGTAGTCGAGGTCCCGGTTCGATTCCTGGCCCTCGATGCTCAACCCCAAGGACAGCACTCCCGCGTCGAAGGCGCGTTGGGCCTGGCGAGTGTCGATCATCCTAGTCGAACCCCGAATTCGTCGAACCTGGTTGGTCTTTCGTTCACTTTCCCCACCCACACCGCGCGAATCGCACGCCTGGGGACAGTCGGATACATTATGGTTAACCGCCCTGGGCGGGCAACTGTTGAGAGCTATAGGGGAGCAGTTCAGCAAGTGACAGCACAGTCGATCAGCGGCCCGCGGGCGGCTGAACCCGAATTGTGCCGAGTGTCCGTCATCGGGGGGAATACCCAGCTCGACGTCGGTCTGCCGGCCAACGTGCCGATCGCCGCGTTCATCGGTGATCTGGTGCGTCTCATCGAATCCCGCAATCCCGATCCGATCGGCGGCGATGAGGGTGGCACGCCACTCCAATCGCAGCATTGGACACTGGCCAAATTGGGCCGCGACATGATCGCGCCCAGCCAGACCCTCAATGACGCCGAGATCTACGACGGCGAATTGCTGGTGCTGCGAGCGGTTTCCGCCAAGGAAGCGCCCGCGCTGTTCGACGACGTGATCGACGCTGTGTCGAGACTCACGGCCGAGGAGTTCCGCAGCTGGTCGCCGACCGCGGCCCGCTGGACCGGTCTGGTGGCCGGAGTGTCGGCGGTGCTGTTCGCGGTACTGCTGGCGCTGTTGTCGCGTGCGGACGGCGACAAGTTCGTCGCGCCGCCGCTGCTACTGCTCGGCGCGATCGGAGCACTGGTCGCCGGCGCGATCGCCATGCGCAAGTACGCCGACGAGCTGACCGCCACCGTGCTCACGCTGTGCATGCTGCTGCTCGCCTTCGGCGGCGCGGCGCTGGCCGTGCCCGGTTCGCTCGGCAGTCCGCACCTCATGCTCGGCGCGTCCGCGACCCTGCTGCTCGCCGTCGTCGGCTACCGCATCATCGGGGCCGGCGCAGCGGTGGTGTCCGCGGTCGTGACCGTGGTGCTGCTGTCCGGACTCGGCGCCGCCGTGCGCATGATCTGGGACGCCGGAGTGCCGAAAGTGGCTGCGGGCGTTCTGGTCGCATCGATCGTCGTGCTGTCGATGGTGCCGCGACTGGCCGCCATGCTGGCCCGACTACCCGTGCCGCCGGTGCCCACCGCCGGCGCGGCCATCGACCCGGCCGACCACGAACCCCGGCCCACCATCGAAGGCATCGGCGCGATCGGCGCCACCGTGCTGCCGTCCGCGCACGGACTCGGGCAGCGCGCCCGCACGGCCAATCAGTTCCAGACCGGCATCGTGGTCGGCAGCGCCATCGGCGCCGTCGCCGGTGCGCTGGGCACGGCCGATCCACTGAACTCCGACCGCTGGCAGGGCATCGCGCTCGCCGTGGTCGTCTCGATCATCCTCTGCCTGCGCGGGCGCTCGTTCGCCGATCTCACCCAGGCCGCCACCCTGATCGTCAGCGGCTGCGTCACCTTCATCGGGCTGGCGGTGCTGCTGGCGGTCGCCGATGACGGCATGCCGTTGCTCTCGGCCGGACTGCTGCTGGCCTTCGCGGTGGGCGCCATCGGATTCGGCGTCATCGGTCCGCACGTCGAGGTCACCCCGGTCACCCGGCGCTTCAACGAGATCTTCGAGTACGGCTTGATCTGCTCGATCGTCCCGGTGGTGCTGTGGATCATGGATGTCTACTCGACGGCCCGGAACATATGATCGCGCGTCCCGGAAACTGGGCGCGAACACTGTGTGCGGCAGCGATTCTCGGCGGTGCGCTGCTGGGGCCGCAGGCCCCGGTCGCGAATGCGGCTGTCAGTCAGCCCAATCCCGACCTGTCCCATCTGGGGGAGGCGCAGGGGCTGGCGGGTAAGCCCGCGCCACCGGTGCCGACGCAGAAGAACGCCGTCTGCGTGGAACAGTCGCTCAAGGGCGACGCGCCGCGCGACGAACCAGTCGCGCAGAAGGTGCTCGACCTGCCCGCGGTGTGGCGGGCCAATCCCGGCCCGAACCGCAAGGGCGCGGGGCAGAAGGTCGCGGTCATCGACACCGGTGTCAATCGGCACCCCCGGCTGGCGAACCTCCAGGGCGGCGGCGATTACGTCGCCGAGGGCGACGGCACCAGCGAGGACTGCGACGGCCACGGCACTTTGGTGGCCGGCATCATCGGCGCGCAGCCCAGCCCGGACGACGCCTTCGTGGGTGTCGCGCCGGACGCGGAGATCCTGTCGATCCGCCAGCTCAGCGACGCCTACAAGGCCAAGGACTCGGCGGGCGGGGAAACGCCCGGCAGCATGAGCAAGTCCGGCTACGGCAATATGCAGACCCTCGCCGCGGCCGTGGTGCGCGCGGTGAACATGGGCGCCACCGTCATCAATATCTCCGAGGACGCCTGCACCGCCGCGGGCGGCGACACCGCCGACGCGGTACTCGGCGACGCGGTGCGCTTCGCCTTCGAGCAGAACGTGGTCGTGGTGGTGGCCGCGGGCAACGTGGACCAGAACAGCGGCTGCGGAACCCAGAACGACACCTACACCGACAGCCGGATCAGCTGGAGCAAGGTCAAGACCATCGCCAGCCCGGCCTGGTTCGACAAGTACGTGCTCCCGGTCGCCTCGATCGACCCCAACGGCAGCCCGTCGAGTTTCTCGCTCTACGGCCCGTGGGTGGGGGTCGCGGCCATCGGCACCAATATCGTCTCCCTCGACAACAAGCCGGGCGGGACCGGACTGGTCAACGCCACCGGCGTCGACTCGGGCCAGAAGGCGCTCAACGGAACCAGTTTCGCCGCACCGTATGTGGCGGGCCTGGCGGCGCTGGTGCGGGCCAAGAACCCGGACTGGACCGCGCGGCAGGTCATGAACCAGATCATGCTGACCGCACACCAGCCCGGCACCGGCCGCGACGATCGCATCGGCGCGGGTCTCATCGACCCGGTCGCCGCGCTCACCACCGTGTTCCCGGCGGCCGTGCTCACCGCCGAGACGCCCGAGCTGCCGATCCACGCCGACGCCGACCAGTCCCACGCCTTCCCCAAGCCCGTGCAACCCGCCGGCCCGCCGCGCCTGCCGCGGCTGGTGGCCACCGTCGGCACCATCGTCTGCCTGTCCGCGCTGGGAATCGGTCTCGCCGTGTCGATTCCGTTCCGCCGCCGCAGCAGCGACGACGAGCTGCCCGACCTCGATTAGACGACCGGAGATACAGCCATGGCTACCGAAGGTTTCGTGCGCCGACCCCGCATCGCGCCACCCCGCGCGCCCGGCGGGGAGATGGCGCTGACCGCGCCGCCGGAGATCCCGCGGCCGGTCGCCGCGCCCCTGATGGCCAAGCTGATGCCGGTCGTCATGGTGGTCGCCATGATCGGCATGCTCGCCATGATGAGCCTCATGGGCCGCTCCATGCTGTCCAACCCGTACATGATGATGATGCCGATGATGATGATCATGTCGATGGCCGGCATGCTCATGGGTCAGCGCGGCAGCAGCAAGAGCTCCTCGGAACTGAACGAGGAACGCAAGGACTACTTCCGCTACCTCGACCAGACCCGCCGCGAAGTCCGGCGCACCGGGCAGAAGCAGCTCGAGACGCTGATCTGGAGCCACCCCGAACCGGCCGACCTGCCCTCGATCGTGGGCTCGCGGCGCATGTGGGAGCGGCGGCCCGCCGACCCCGACTTCGGGCACGTGCGCGTCGGCATCGGCACCCACCGGCTCGCCGCCAAGCTGGCGCGGCCGGAGACCGGACCGCTCGAGGACCTGGAGCCGGTGTCCACCGTGGCGTTGCGTCGTTTCGTGCGAACGCATTCCGTGGTGCACCACCTGCCGACCGCGGTGTCGCTGCGCGCCTTCCCGGCCATCAATGTGGAGGGCCCGGTCGAGGACGCGCGTGGGCTGGTGTGGTCGATGCTCATGGAGCTCACCGCGTTCCACGGCCCCGACCACGTCGCCGTCGCCATCGTCACCGCCGAACCCGACTGTGAGGCCTGGGCGTGGGCGAAATGGCTGCCGCACGTCCAGCATTCGAGCGAACGCGACGGCATGGGCGCGTCCCGCATGATCTACGGCTCGCTCGGCGAGCTGGAGACCGCGCTCGCCGACGACCTGCTCGAGCGCGGCCGGTTCATGCGCAACCCGCAGCCCACCCAGGGGCGGCTGCACCTGGTCGTCATCATCGACGACGGATACGTCAGCGGCAGTGAGCGTTTGATCAGCGAATCCGGTCTGGACGCGGTCACCGTCATCGACCTGAGCGCCGCCGAGAACAGCCTGGCCGCGCGCCGCGGACTGCAGCTCGTCGCCACCGGCGGCGAGGTGTTCGCCAAGAGCGCGGCGGGCACCGAGAAGTTCGCCAACGCCGACACCGTGACGCTGGCCGAGGTCGAGTCCTTCGCGCGCAGCCTGGCCCGCTTCCGGATCGCCACCGCGGCGCAGATCGTCAGCCTCGGCGACAACACCACCGCCAGCGACCCGGGCCTGATGAACCTGCTCAAGATCCCGGACGCCGCGCAGATCGACCCCGCCAAGGTGTGGCGGCCGCGCGCCGGGCGCGAACGACTACGCGTGCCGATCGGCATCACCCCCGACGGGACGCCGGTCGAGATCGACATCAAGGAATCCGCCGAGAACGGCATGGGCCCGCACGGCCTGTGCATCGGCGCGACGGGTTCCGGTAAGTCGGAATTCCTTCGCACGCTGATTCTTTCGATGGTCACCACGCACTCGCCGGACCAGCTCAACCTGATCCTGGTCGACTTCAAGGGTGGTGCGACCTTCCTCGGCATGGACCCGCTGCCGCACGTGGCGGCGGTCATCACCAACCTCGAGGAAGAGCTCGAGCTCGTCGACCGTATGCGCGACGCGCTCGCCGGTGAGATGAACCGGCGTCAGGAACTGCTGCGCTCGGCGGGCAACTTCGCCAATGTCGTCGAGTACGAGAAGGCGCGCGCGGCCGGGGTGCCGCTGGACCCGCTGCCCGCGCTGTTCGTGGTCATCGACGAGTTCTCCGAATTGCTCTCGCAGAAGCCGGATTTCGCGGATCTGTTCGTCATGATCGGCCGACTGGGCCGGTCGCTGCACGTGCACCTGCTGCTCGCCTCGCAGCGGCTCGAGGAGAACAAGATGCGGGGCCTGGACTCGCATCTGTCGTACCGCATCGGTCTGCGAACCTTCTCGGCCAACGAGTCGCGCGCCGTGCTCGGCATCACCGACGCCTACCACCTGCCCGGTATCCCGGGTTCCGGTTACCTCAAGAGCGACGCGTCGGATCCGTTGCGGTTCAACGCGACCTACGTGTCCGGGCCCTACGTCGCGCCCCGTTCGGCCCGCCAGGCCGCCGACGGCACCACCGTCGTCGAGGCGCCGCCGCGCGAATTCACCGCCGCCATGGTCGAGATCCTCGAGCGGCCCGAACCGGAGAACCCGTTCGATCCGCTCGACCTGCTGCCGCCCCCGCCGCCGTCGGGCGACGAGGGCCTGCCCGACAGCCTGCTGCAGACCGTCGTGAAACGCCTGACCGGGCACGGCCGTCCCGCCCACGAGGTGTGGCTGCCGCCGCTCGAGGAATCGCCGACCGTGGACATGCTGCTGCCGGATCCGGACTGGCGTTCGCCGGTCAACCGGCACGGGCAGCTGTGGATGCCGATCGGCATCATCGACAAGCCCTACGAGCAGCGCCGCGACGTGCTCACCATCAATCTCGCGGGCGCGCAGGGCAATGTGGCCGTCGTCGGCGGTCCGCAGTCCGGCAAGTCGACCACGCTGCGCACCATCATCATGTCCGCGGCGGCCACCCACACGCCCGAACAGGTGCAGTTCTACTGCCTCGACTTCGGTGGTGGCTCCATGGCCGGTCTGGTCGGGCTGCCGCACGTCGGTTCGGTCGCGGGCAAGCTCGACTCCGACCGGGTGCGGCGCACCATCGCCGAGCTCACCACCCTGCTGCGCGAACGCGAGGAGCGCTTCGCCGGGCTGGGCATCGAATCCATGGCCGAGTTCCGGCGGCGCAAGCACGCCGCGCAGAACGCGCCGCAGTCCGACGACCCGGTGCTGGGCGACCGCTTCGGCGACGTGTTCCTGGTCATCGACAACTGGCAGGTCGTCCGCGAGGAATTCGACAGCCTGGAGCCGCTGGTTGGACAGCTTGCCGCACAGGGCCTTTCGTACGGCATCCACGTGATCCTGGGCGCCAACCGGTGGGGCGAGATCCGGGCCTCGGTCAAGGACATGATCGGCACCCGCATCGAACTGCGACTGGGTGACCCCTCGGACTCCGAGATGGGCCGCCGGGTCGCGGTCAACGTGCCGCTCAACCGGCCCGGCCGCGGTCTCACCTCCGACCAGCTGCACATGCTCATCGCCATGCCGCGCCTGGACTCCGACACCAATGCCCAGAACCTGGCCGAGGGCGTGGCCGCCGCGCGCACCGAGATGCAGGCCATCTGGGGCGAGCGCCGCGCGCCCGAGGTCCGCACCCTGCCCGGCAACGTGCCCCGCGAGCAGATCCTGGAACTGGCTCGCCGCCACGGCATCCAGCAGGGCCCGACCAAGGTGGTCATCGGCGTCGGCGAATCCGAGCTGCAGCCGATCGTGCTGGACTTCGCCTCCGACCCGCACTTCATGGTGTTCTCCGAGGTCGAGTCCGGCAAGACCACGGTGCTGCGCAACATCATTCGCGGCATCGCCGAGAGCTCCAACGCCGACACCGCGCGCGTCATCCTCATCGACTACCGTCGCACCCTGCTCGGGGTCCTGGAGGGCGACCAGCTCGCCGGGTACTCCACCTCCTCGCAGACCTGCGGCGGCATGATCAAGGAAGTCGTCAACTACCTGTCCAAGCGCATCCCCGGCTCCGACATCACCCCGCAGCAGCTGCGCGACCGGGACTGGTGGACCGGCCCCGAGATCTATGTCGTGGTCGACGACTACGACATGGTGGTGGCGGGCGGAAACCCGTTGGGTGCGTTGATCGAACTGCTCCCACAGGCCCGCGACATCGGCCTGCACGTGGTCATCTCCCGCAATATGGGCGGCATCTCCCGAGCCCTCTACGACCAGGTGCTCGGCTCGATGAAGAACCTGTCCGTCCCCGCGCTGCTCATGAGCGGCTCCCGCGACGAGGGCAAGCTCATCGGCGACATCCGCCCCATGCGCCTGCCCCCCGGCCGCGGCATCCTCTGGTCCCGCTCCCGCGGCGACGAGATGATCCAGATCGCCGACCTGCCCGCGCTGTAGCTCAGGTGGTGGCCGCCGAGCCCGGCTCGGCGGTCACGCCAGGGTGGGGGCGGATGAAGGGGTGTTGGGTGAGGGTCCAGGTGGGGGCCGAGGCGGGATCGATGGTGAAACGGGTGGTTTCGCCGGCGGCCAGGGTGAGGGTCGGGCGGACCAGGTCGTGGGACCAGGCCGAGGTCGGGCGTTCGAAGAGGGCACGGGAGGGGCCGGTCGCCTCGGGGCCCGCGATGCGCGCGAGGCGGAAGCCGGCGCGGCGGTAGTAGGCGTGCAGGCCCTGATTGGTGGTCCAGGCGTCCAGGCGGACCCAGCCGCGGTGCTGGCGGCGGGCCAGGAGCGCGGCGTGCGCGAGCAGCGCCTCGCCGACGCGGATTCCGGCGAAGCGTAGATCGACGATCATGTAGTGGACGATCACGGCGTCGGCCAATTCGCCGGGGGACCAGAGGTTCTCGTCGGCGCGGTCGTTGACCGTGATGGTCCCGGCGGGTTCGCCGTCCACCTCCGCTATCCAGGTCTCACCGCGCCGGACCGCGTGGGCCACGGACCGGACGAAGGTCTCGATGGGGAGACCACGTCCGGCCCGCGTCCACTGGTCACTGCCGCGCGCCGCCAGCCAGCTGGTGCGCTGCAACCGGAACCGGGTGATGGTCCCCAGATCCGCGACGCGGGCCCGACGCAGGTGCGGTTTCATGGCGAACCGGGTAGCAGGGAATTACCGAAGGAATGAGAATTACCGGTCGGAAATGGCGCGCCCAGAGTTTTACGAATAATGTCCGTTCCTTCGTCATCGCCCAATTCGTATGCCAATCGGTTGCGGGCCGCAGTGGAACGATGACGGGTCACTCGGGTGACGCGATCATGATTGGCCCCGATGCGTAAATGATCGAGAAGAATGGTGCCTGGACCGACGCCCAATAAGGTCGCTTCCTCGGCCGTGGCGGGACGGGAAACGACCGTGTCGCGGTGTGCCGTCTCGGCGTAACCGCGGTCGGCGAGGCGCCGCGTCGTCCCCTCGGGGATATCGTGCGGCGCGTCGATTCCGGTGGCCTCGGCCAGATCTCGCGGATAGAAGCTGACCTCCCATGACCACGGTTCGTTGTCCAGATACTGCATGATAGTTCGCGAAACGACCCATTCGTCGCGCGCCACGCCCAGCCAGTGCGCCACCTCCTGGCTGGCCGGTTCCATTCTCGCGCTGAACTGTTTGGACGGCTCGCGACCGGCCGCGCGCGCGATCTCCGAGAAGATGTCGTGGGCCGCACGCGGCCGATCAGGTCGGATGTGGTTGGTCACAACGGATTCCAGGACCTCCTGGCTGCGCACAATGGTGCCCCGGGAAGTCGCTGTATAGATCAAATTCTCGGCAACCAGGAGTTGAATCGCATTGCGAGCCGTCGTAATCGAGACCTGCATCTGATCGGCCAACTCATTGTGACTCGGTAGTCGATCGCCCGGTTCCCACTTGCCGGCGCGGATCTCCTCGCGGAGGAGGTCTGCGATCCGTTGGTATCTCGGACCGTCCGCCATCTCGCTCCTCGGTTGTTGCTTCAAGGGTTGGAAGTCTACTCCGGTAGTTCTACTGCCGTGTAAGGCTTGACAGGAGCATTCTGAGGTTTATTGTAATGAACGTCCTGAATGCGGTGTTGTTATACGTCGAACGCGAGGCAACGTGGCAGGTTCGGAGACATCAAACACGGTCGTTGTGGCATTGCCCGACGTCTCCTGTTCCTATGTGGACTTGGAGGCGCAGCCACTGGCTTCCGGCCTATTGCCGACCTCCGACCTACTCCTGCGCGCTTGTCGCGGTCACCGGGTCATCGGCGGACCCCTGCTGTGGTTCGCCCATGATCTCGCGGTACTGCACGAGCGGCGAGTGGTCGGGCGCGGCGGTATCGGCCCGGAAACCGATCCGACCTCGATCATCGAAAACAAGCGTCGCCGAATCGAATTGGTCATGGCCATAGACGATTGGATCGTGCGCTCGGTTCCCCAGCATCGACTGGGTGCGACCTTGCACACCGAAACAGTCGGATCGGTCATCGACCGGCTCGCGGACGCATCAGTGAGAGCGCATCACGCGTTGATGACCCTTGACGCCAATGATGAAATGCTGCACGGCGCTTGGCACCATTTAGCCGAATTGTCGGACGCCTACGACGATCTCGTGCGAGATGTTCTCGCCGGGCGTCGCCGGCTGCCCGCCTGGTAAACAGCGAGACCGATGCGCGGTCCGGGCCCGAGGGCGGCCCGGACCGTCATCTTTGCGTTTCCGCGTATACGGTTGGCACGATCATTGAGTTCGACCACAAGGGGAGTTGTGGACAAGCTACGAGTTCGCGCGATAGCCGCTGCGCTACTGGCGATTACGGCACTCGTCACCGGGGGATGCGGGTCCGACCCGGGGGCCGCCGCCGAAACCGTCGACCTGGGCAAGCTGGACACCGGCAGCTACGCCACCAAACCCCAGCAACTGGTCCCCAAGGACCCGGCACGCATGAGCCGCAACCTGGAAGCCCTGCGCCTCGCGGACGCCGTGCCGTTGCCGCAGCAGATCGATCCGGCGCTGACCCACAATCTGGGCGGGGTGCACACCTTCATCGACGTGAAGGCCTTCGGCAACAGTTCACCTTTCGCGTCCTTCGACAATGACGCCTTCACCGCCGCCACCCCTGGACTGGTCGCCGGATTCGGGACCGCGGCCGCCTCCAACGCCGACACCAAGAACCTCGGGTACACGCTGCGGCACTCGGTGATGATCTTCGAGAGCGACGCCGCCGCCACCGCCGCGGCCATCGCGCTGTCGGGGATGCGCTTCGACACCATCACCAATCCGGATCTGTTGCAGTCGACCGGGTATCCGAGCGCGCGCGTGGTGTGGATCCCGCAGTTCCAGGCGCTCTCGTCCTGGTACGCGACCGGCCGGTACGTGATCGGCGACGTGGTCAACCACCACGAGAACGTGGAGCTGAAGATCTCCGACCCGAACGTCATGCTGGCGTTGTCGGACAAGGCGATCGGCGTGACGGTCGAACGGCTGAAGGACTTCCGGCCGACTCCGGTCGACCAGCTCGCCAACCTGCCGATCGACCCCCAGGGCATTCTGAAGCTGACCCTGATCCGTCCCGACGGTGATCAGACGGCCTTCGCGCTCCAGGGCACCCTGAGCCGGGACGCCGCGCTGCACCGGGAGGACGACCCGAACGAGGGGCGCGCCCTCTTCGACAAGTACGGGGTCGACTTCATGGGATTCGGCGCCGGTCGGCTGGTCCGCACCAGGGACGCCGCCGCGGCCGAGGGGTTCGTCGGCGTGGAATCCGTTGGCCGCGCCTGGCATCGGATCGACTCCCCGCAGGGGCTGCCCAACGCCCGATGCGTCAAGTACCAGGGGCCGGTCGTGTTCCAGTTCCCGTACCGCTGCATGGTCGCCTACGGGCGGTACGCGGCCGAGGCGTGGTCGCAGCAGCCGCAGGACGTGTATCAGCGGATCTCGGCGCAGTACGCCATTCTCGCCAACGACAAATAGGGGTAGTCGTGTACAAGATCAATCGGCGTAGGGCCGTATTCGCCGCTACCGCTGCCAGTTTCAGCCTGGTGCTCGCCGGGTGCGGGGGCACCGTCTCCGGGTCGCCCGCCGCCGGCGAGATCGACATCCGCACCCTGGCCATCGGCAACTACCCGACCACGCCCATGGACTTCCGCGCTGCCTACGATCACTCGTTCCGCGACGGCAGCGCCATCGCCGTCGCGCGGCTCGGCGACGCCGTGGTGAGCGGCGCTGACGTCGACCCGCGCTTCGGCTACACGGCGCTGGCCCGGCCCGAGACCGGCTTCGCGATCGCACAGGCCGCCAAGCCGGTGCTCGACGCCAATCACCTGATGCTGGCCTACTCGACCACCGTCAGCGACCACGCCCGCCTCGAAACCCTGTACATCGACCACAGCTCGGGCAATGCGAGTCCCTTCGAAGGCTGGGAGAACGATCCCACCGCGACCACCCTCAACGTGACCGTGATGCAGTTCCCCGACGAACAGCAGGCGCGGGCGGCCGCCGACGGCATCGAGTCCGCCGACTTCGCCGTCGCGGCCGCCGACAACGTGCGGGTGAGCCTGGACAAGTACCCGGCCGCGAAAGCCCACTGGCGGCCCGGCATTCCCTCCATGGCGGCGACGGTGTCCCGCGGCCAGTACGCGATCAATATCGCGGTCCGGACGCCCGAGGCGGAGATCGACGGCCTGAAAGCACTGGCCACCAAGATCATCGACGCCCAGCTGCCGCTGCTCGACAAGACGCCCCCGCTGACCGCACGCGAAATCCTCTACCTCGACTACGACCCCGAAGGCATGCTGCGGCGGACCCTGCACCCCGCCGACTATCCGCGACCGGGGCAGGACGAGGCCGTGCGAACATCCCGCGGCTACCTGCACACCGTCGACAATCAAGCGCCGTGGAAGCCGCTGCTCGACGACAACGGCGTCGACCTGACCGCCACGACCGTCAAGGGCGCATTGCTGTTCCGCGCCCGCGACGCGAAAGCCGCGGCGAGCCTGTGGACCGGCATCAACGGGCTCATCCAGGGCACGACCGACGCACCGCCCGGCGTGCCCGGGGCGACCTGCGCCGAGAACCCCAGCCCCAACCGCACCAGCTACTCCCAGGCCTGGAACGCCACCGACCGCTACGTCTGCACCCTGCACTACGACCGCTACGTCGCGCGCGTCGCCGGGGCCCAGCTCCTGGACGCCCAGCAACGCGCGGCCGCGCAGTACGCGCTGCTCGCCAAGGCCCAATACCTGTAGCGGGCGGCTACTTCGGCAGCTTCGAGACCGCGTCGGCGAGGAGCTTCGCCGCCTTGCCGCACGCGTCCGGAGTGGCCGACTGATCCGACACCTGCAACTTCAGCTGCTCGGCATTGCCCTTGTCCGTCGGGCGCACCAGGTAGGCGATATTGCAGTCGTTCGGGGTGCGGGCGCCGATCACATAGGTGGTGTAGTCGCCGGTCTGCACGGCCTCGTAGGCCCAGTCGCCCTGATCGGGGCGGGACTGGTCGACCAGGTCGACGCGCACCCAGCCATTGGGGCCGACCACCGCGCACGCGTGCGGCGAATGCTGACGGTCGGTGACCTCACCGGTGATGTCGTGAATCGTGCTGTCCTGCAGCAGGGAACACGGGTCCACGCGCAGGACCGACGTCGCGGCGACCTTCCGCTGCGGGACCACATCGGTCAGGTGCTCGGCCACGGCCGCCAGCGCCTGCTCGGCGGCGGTGCAGGCGGCACCGGGCTGGGCCGCGGGATCCAGCTGCTCGGCCGACATGCGCAGCGGGACATCACCGGCCGACTTGGCGACCAGGACCGTGTCGCATTTGTTGTCGGCCGCGCCCGCGCTGAGGATCGTGCCCCAGCTCGCGGTGCGCGTGGTCGGCTTCAACTGGTCCACGCCGATCGCGGCATCGGGAATGTCGAGGGTGTAGTGGACCTTTCGCTGCGACGAATCGAGCACCGTGGTGGCGCAGCCGCCGGGCTGGGCCTCCGGATCGCCGGTGCGGGTGCCCAGCTTGCCGGGCAGTGCCTTGTCCAGGACCGCGCAGGTGTCCAGCAGTCGCAACTCGGCGGCCGTCAGATCCAGGGACGAATCCGTGCGCGCCTGCGCGTGACCCTCGGTATCGGAGGCGCGAACCAGGCCGATCACCGTGCCGCCCACCACCACGACGCCGGTCACGGCCGCGGCCGCCAAGCCGATGGTGCGGCGGCGGCGATCCGCCAAGCGCGCCAGCTGATCCCGGTAACGGGTCTCCTGCTCACCACTCGAGGCCCACCACTCGGCGTCGGTGCGATGCGTCTCCAGGAAATCCAGCACCGGCTGCGGCCAGGCCGACTCCCCGGGAATGCGCTCCGCCTGCTCCAGCAGCTGCCGCGCGGACGGGCGATGCGCCGGATCGGCCGACAGGCAGGACTCGACCAGCTTGCGCAGCGCGTGCGGAACCGCCTGCAGATCCGGTGTCGCCGACATGGATCCGGTCGCGGCCAGCACCAGCAGCATGCCCACCGCGTAGATGTCGACCGCCGAGGTCACCGGCTGGCCCTCGGCCTGCTCGGGCGCCAGATACGCGGGAGCGTCGGCGGTGGCCGCGCCGTCCTCGCGGGCGCGCGTGATGCCGAAATCCACCAGGCGCGGGCCCTCGGTGGTCAGCAGCACATTGCCGGGCTTCAGATTCCGGTGCACCAGCACCGCGCGGTGCACCTCCAGCAGCGCGGACGCCAGCCCCGTCGCCAGCATGCGCAGACCCGGCACCGGCAGCGGGCCACAGCCCGCGATCACCGTCGCCAGATCCGGCGCGGGCAGGTATTCGGTGGCCAGCCACGGGCGTTCGGCATCCGCGTCACTGTCCACCACCGGCGTGAACCAGGAACCGGTCAGTTGCTTGCCGGTCTCCAGCTCCCGCTGCAGGCGAGCCCGGAACTCCATGTCCACCGGCTGCGAGCCGTGAATCCGCTTGACCGCCACGAGCTTTCCGGTCGGCGTCCGACCCAGGAGCACCCGGCCCAGCTCACCCGTGCCGACCACCGCGATCATGTGGTGCGGGCCGATCCAGCGCGGATCGTCGGGCAACAGCGCCTTCATCGGAGATCCGCCGGGTTCGGCGCGAGCGGGCAGGGTGCGGCGGACAGGCCGCGGACATTACGCATCCAGGTGTACTCCGAGTTCTCGGGGTCGGCCGCGAGGAATTCGCCGGACAGGGCGGCAGCGCGATCGAGCCACAAACTAGCACCCGTTGGAAGCCGTGTCATGCGCAGCCACCCGCCCGCGGCCACCGTCACCGCGGGTCGAACGCCCTGCCGCCGAACCGCTTCGGAACCGGTCCCTGCTCAGCCCCGATAGTGCCGGTGGTCAGTGCCGAAATCATCGGCGACCGTGGCCGCCAGCTCCACATAAGCGCGCTTGACAGGCTTGCTCAGGCGATGCAGATCGATCTCCGCGCCCTCACCCAGGTGGGCGTCGTACGGGATGATGTGGACCGCGCGGCAACGCGACAAGAAATAGTCGCGCAACTGATTGATCCCGACATTCGGGGCGCCCGGGCGGGGCAGGTTGATCACCACCACCGCATTGCGGACCAGATGGTCGTGACCGTGCAGCGACAGCCAATCCAGCGTCGCCGCCGCACTGCGCGCGCCGTCGATCGCCGAACTCGAGATCAGCACCAGCGAATGCGCCAGATCCAGCACGCCCGCCATCGCCGAATGCATCAGACCGGTACCGCAGTCGGTCAGGATGATGTTGTAGAAGCGCTGCAGGATCCGCGCCACCGCGCGGTACTCCTCCTCGCTGAACGCCTCCGACGCCGCCGGATCCCGCTCACTGGCCAGCACCTCCAACCGGCTGCTGCCCTGCGAGGTATGCCGGCGCACGTCCGAATACCGCTGAATGTGGTCGTCCAGCAACAGATCCCGCACCGTCGACCGCGTCTGCAACGGCACCCGCTGCGACAGGGTCCCGAAGTCCGGGTTCGCGTCCACCGCGATCACCCGGTCCCCGCGAATCGACGAGAAGATCGAACCCAGACCCATTGTGGTCGTCGTCTTGCCGACGCCGCCCTTCAACGACAGCACCGCGATCCGATAGTCCCCGCGCACCGGCTGCCGGATCCGCGCCACCAACTCCTGCAAACGGCGCTCCTCCGCCGACATGCCGGGATTGATCGCGCCACCGGACATATGGTGCACAGCCCGCCGCCATCCGGAGCCCGGAGCCTTCTTCGCCCGGCGCAACGGCACATCATCCAGCGATGGCGCGGGACCGCCGGCGAACCCGGCCGGGCCCCGAGCGCCCTGCGGGGGACCGGGCTGCGCCGGAGCGCCGTACTGACCGGGCGCACCGAATCCGGGCTGCACAGAACTCATCCCGTACTGCCCGGGCATGTGGCCACCCGGCTGCGCGTTCACATCACCCCAGACGTGCGGGTCCGGGCCGGGCTGTCCCGGGAAACCGGGACCGGGCTGCCCCGGAGCGCCAGGCGCTGCGTACGGGCCGGGCCCACCCGGGTAGCCCTGCTCCGGCCCGGGTGCGGCCCAAGGCATCTGCCCACCCTGCGGTCCATCGGCCCCCGGACCCCACTGCGACTGCGCGGGAGCGCCGTCGCCCGGCATACCCGTGCCGGGCGGCATCATCCCGTCGGCCTGCGGCCCGTTGAATCTGGCGGCCGCAGCCTCGGACGTCGCGGGATTCGACCACGGGTTCGTGTCAGCCCCAACACCATCGGGATCCTGCGGAGCCGACTGGGACGTGAACGGACCCGCCGGGAAACCGTGCGGCGGAGTCGGCATCTCGGAATCGGGCTGCGGCGCGCTGACCGGGTGCCGACCACTCAACCCGGCCGCCGCGGCTTCGGAGAGCGGCGCATTCGCCCAAGGATTCGCGTCCGGGTCCTCGGCCACCGCCGGTTCGGGACCGCCCGCCGAGGGGTGTCGCCCGGGCATCGAGGGATGGCCGTCCGGCGCCCCGGCCGCCGATGGCAATACGCCCTGCCCGGCGGGGAACCCCGAGGGCATACCCGGAATGTCGGAATCATGTCCGATGGGAGCGTTCGAATGCGGCGCGGCCTCGGTCTGCGGGCCGTTCGCCCACGGATTCAACTGCGGCGGAACGGGTCCCGCCGGGAATCCCTGGTTCGGCGGCATCGGAGGAACACCGGAGTTCGGGGCAGGCGGCAGCCCCTGTGCGCCAGGGAGGGGGCCCGGAGCGGGCGGCAGGCCCTGCGCGCCGGGGAAGGGGCTCGGAGCGGGCGGCAGGTGCTGCGCGCCAGGGAACGGTCCCGGCGGCGGTGGCAGCTGCTGACCGGCGTCGGCGGACTGCTGTGGGCCACCCGGGACCTGCGGCAGCGGGCCCGACGTCGGCGCCGAAAGACCGGGCGGCGCGGGCGGAATGTCGAGGCGCGGGTCGACAGGCGGCGTGACCTCCGCCGCGCGATGGCGGCCCGGCGTCATCGCCTGATCGAAATCCGCCTCCGGGTCCGAGGCCTCGCCTGCAGCGGCATCGAGCTCCGCCAGTTCCGCGTCGAGCAGCTCGTGCGCGGCGGCCGTCGTATTCGGTACGGGAGGAATGTCATTGCCGGACCCCGGGCGATCGGCCGAGGTCGGCTTCGGCGTGCCCGGCGCCGGCAGGGGCTCCGGTCCGCTTGTGTCGGCACCCGATTCAGGGGCAGGCGGCAGCGGCCGGCGAGTAGTCGGATCGGCGGGCGCGATGATGCCGGACCCGGTCGCGTCGAGATCTCCCGGAGCCGGCGGCAGCGGCGGCTGCGACATCTTCGTGGTGACCTCGGCCGGATTTACCGCGGGCGGCGTCGGCTCCTGGTCGCCGTCGGCGAGATCTCCCGGAGCCGGCGGCAGCGGCGGTCGTGCGGCACGAACCACGGGATCGCTTGCCGCCGCGGCCATTTCACTCGGAGACGGCGGCAGCGGCATCCGCGTGGTCGGATCCGCCGGGGGACGGGTGGGGGCGGCGGCCTCCGGATTACCCACGGTCGGCGTGCCCGCGAGGGACGCGCCCGCGGGCTGAGCGCCGATCGGCGCTGCCACGGGAGGCGTTGGAGGCGGGGAGAACTGCGGGCCCGGCGGCGGCGTGAGCGGCCCCGAAGGAGGGCCGGGCGGAGCGGGTTCGGGCGCGACCGGCGGCTGCGTGAAGGGCGATTGGCCATTGGGTTGGGGAGCCTGCGGGGCCTGGCCGACGGGCGCCGGGCTGTCGGGCTGCGGCGACTGAGGCGTCGGGCCGACAGGCGGCTGCGTGAATGGTGCCTGGCTGTTGGGCTGGGGCGGCTGCGGCGGCTGAGCGGCGGGCGGCTGTGTGAAAGGTGCCTGGCCGTTCGGACGGGGTGCCTGGCCATCGGGGGGCTGATTGGAAGGTGCCTGGCCGTTCGGGCGGGGTGCCTGCCCGTTGGGGGGCTGATTGGAAGGGGCCTGGCCGTTCGGATGCTGGGGAGCCTGGCCGTTGGGGTGCTGGGTGGCCGGGTTCTGGCCGATGGGGTGGCGGCCGGAGTGGGAGGACGGCGGGGTCGGCTGGGCGCCGTTGGGGTGCGTGCCGTTCTGGGGGAGGTTGAAGTGGGTGCCGGGGTCGCGGGTCGGCATCGGGGTGGGCGGAGTCGGCTGCTGGGTGCGCGACTCTGGGGCCGGTGCGGACGTGGGGGCGGGGGTCCGGGGGAGGGGTTCGGCGGGCGAGTCCTTGCGGGGCTTGCGGCGTCCGAAGAGGCGGCGGCCGCCCTTCTCCTCGGGGATGAGGTCGTCCTGGGGAAGGTTCTCGACGGGGGCTTCGTATCCGGTGTCGGTGACGTCGCTCTCGGAGAGCCAGGGCGGGAGCATCGGGAGTCCGTCGTTCTCGCGACTCACATCTACCCCCGGGTGCCTCGATCTATCGTGCAGGACACGGCGTAGTTTAGCGATTCCCGGCGAGTGCGTGCCCGGCGTGTACCGGCCGCTCACGGTGGGGGTGCGGCCCGCGCGACCGGGGAGGGGCACGTCACGGCACCCGTATTTGGCCGGATCTGGGGCGACGGGTAAAGTAGGTCGCTGGTGACTTACATAGTGGCTGTGGCATGTCTTCGTGCCGCCTCCAGTGAGTATGTCACCGGGTTGGCCACAGTGCACCAGCAATCCATCGGTGCGCCTGCGAAACTCATGGCCGACCTGCCGTAATGAGCTTGAACCAACCAGGTTCAGCCTAACCGGGATCGCGGAGGATATGGCGAAGAAGGAAGGGGCCATCGAGGTCGAGGGCCGGGTTATCGAGCCGTTGCCCAATGCGATGTTCCGGATCGAGCTGGAGAACGGGCACAAGGTTCTGGCCCACATCAGCGGCAAGATGCGGCAGCACTACATCCGCATCCTGCCCGAGGACCGCGTCGTCGTGGAGCTCTCGCCCTACGACTTGACCCGCGGCCGCATCGTCTACCGCTACAAGTGAGTCGCTCCTCGCGGGAGCGCATCAAGACTTCCGGGGCGATATGCCCCGGGTTTCCCCGGTCGAACTGACCGGGGAAAAACTGTGTTCACGGCCAGTGAACACCAACCCAGATTGGATCTGACGTGAAGGTTCAGCCGTCCGTCAAGCCGATCTGCGAGAAGTGCAAGGTGATCCGCCGTCACGGTCGGGTCATGGTGATCTGCGAGAACCTGCGCCACAAGCAGCGTCAGGGCTGATCTCCGCCAAGCACCGAACGCAGTTCGGATTGGCAATAAGAAGCACTCCCAGCGCCAGTCGCCGTCGCCGAGTCCCGTCAGGGGACGGATGGCGGCCTACCCCCGGTACGGAGGCCGGGGCCCCACTTACGAGGGGACGGCCAGGGAGCAGACCTCCGCAAAAGTAAGGAAACGCCAACCATGGCACGTCTGATGGGCGTCGACCTCCCGCGCGAAAAGCGCATGGAGATCGCGCTGACCTACATCTTCGGCATCGGCCGTACCCGCGCCAAGGAGATCCTCGCGGAGACGGGCGTCAGCCCGGACCTGCGGTCGAAGGACCTCAGCGACGACGACCTGACCAAGCTCCGCGACTTCATCGAAGCGCAGGAGTTCAAGGTCGAGGGTGACCTGCGCCGCGAGGTGCAGGCCGACATCCGTCGCAAGATCGAGATCGGCTGCTACCAGGGCATCCGCCACCGCCGTGGCCTGCCCGTGCGTGGCCAGCGGACCAAGACCAACGCCCGCACGCGCAAGGGTCCGAAGAAGACCGTCGCCGGCAAGAAGAAGTAGGGATAGCGCATGCCTCCGAAGAGCCGGGCCTCGGGCCCGAAGAAGACTCAGAAAGCGCGTCGCCGGGATAAGAAGAACATCCCGCACGGCCACGCTCACATCAAGAGCACGTTCAACAACACGATCGTGTCGATCACCGATCCCGAAGGCAACGTCATCTCCTGGGCGTCCTCCGGCCACGTCGGTTTCAAGGGCTCGCGTAAGTCGACTCCGTTCGCCGCTCAGCTCGCCGCCGAGAACGCTGCCCGCAAGGCGCAGGAGAACGGCGTCAAGAAGGTCGACGTCTTCGTGAAGGGCCCGGGTTCGGGCCGCGAGACCGCGATCCGTTCGCTCCAGGCCGCTGGCCTGGAGGTCGGCACGATCTCCGATGTCACCCCGCAGCCGCACAACGGCTGCCGTCCGCCCAAGCGGCGTCGCGTCTAAGCGGGAAGGAAAAGGTACAGAACAATGGCTCGTTATACAGGCCCCATTACCCGCAAGTCGCGTCGTCTGCGTGTCGACCTCGTCGGAGGCGACCAGGCGTTCGAGCGTCGTCCTTACCCGCCCGGCCAGCACGGCCGCGCGCGGATCAAGGAGTCCGAGTACCTCATGCAGCTGCAGGAGAAGCAGAAGGCTCGCTTCTCGTACGGCGTCATGGAGAAGCAGTTCCGCAAGTACTACGAAGAGGCGAACCGCCAGAAGGGCAAGACCGGCGACAACCTGCTGCGTCTGCTCGAGTCCCGTCTGGACAACGTCGTGTACCGCGCCGGTCTGGCCCGTACCCGTCGTGGCGCTCGCCAGCTGGTCTCGCACGGCCACTTCACCGTCAACGGTGTGAAGGTCGACGTGCCGAGCTTCCAGGTCTCGCAGTACGACATCATCGATGTCAAGGCGAAGTCGCTGGCCATGTACCCCTTCCAGGTGGCGCGTGAGACCGTCGGCGACCGCCCGATCCCGGGCTGGCTGCAGGTCGTTCCCGGCCGCCTGCGGATCCTGGTGCACCAGCTCCCCGAGCGTGCGCAGATCGATGTTCCGCTGCAGGAACAGCTGATCGTCGAGTTCTACTCGAAGTAATAGGTGCGCGTAAGCGTGCCGCTGGTTGTGGCCCTGAAACTCTCAGGGCCACAACGGCTCCCCACATAGTGGGCGTCAAATAGTGGGCGTCCGAAGGAGGAAGAAATGCTGATTTCACAGCGACCGACGCTGACCGAAGAGGTCGTGTCCGAGAACCGGTCGCGGTTCACCATCGAACCGCTGGAGCCGGGTTTCGGTTACACCCTCGGCAACTCGCTGCGCCGCACCCTGCTCTCGAGCATCCCGGGTGCCGCGGTCACCAGCATCCGCATCGACGGCGTGCTGCACGAGTTCACCACCGTCCCGGGCGTGAAGGAAGATGTCACCGACATCATCCTGAACCTCAAGGGCCTGGTCGTGTCGTCCGAAGAGGACGAGCCGGTCACCATGTACGTGCGCAAGCAGGGCCCGGGCACCGTCACCGCCGGTGACATCGTCCCCCCGGCGGGCGTGACCGTGCACAACCCGGACATGCACATCGCCACCCTGAACGACAAGGGCAAGCTGGAGATCGAGCTCGTTGTCGAGCGCGGTCGCGGCTACGTCCCGGCCGTGCAGAACAAGGCGTCGGGTGCGGAAATCGGCCGGATTCCGGTTGACTCGATCTACTCGCCGGTTCTCAAGGTGACGTACAAGGTCGAGGCCACCCGTGTCGAGCAGCGCACCGACTTCGACCGGCTCATCCTGGATGTCGAGACCAAGAACTCGATCTCCGCGCGGGATGCGCTGGCGTCGGCGGGCAAGACCCTGGTCGAGCTGTTCGGACTCGCGCGCGAGCTGAACATCGAGGCCGAGGGCATCGAGATCGGCCCGAGCCCGGCCGAGGCGGACCACATCGCCTCGTTCGGCCTGCCGATCGAGGACCTGGATCTCACCGTTCGGTCGTACAACTGCCTCAAGCGTGAGGGTGTGCACACCGTCGGCGAGCTGGTCGCCCGCACCGAGTCGGACCTGCTGGACATCCGCAACTTCGGTCAGAAGTCCATCGACGAGGTCAAGGTCAAGCTGCACTCGCTCGGCCTGTCCCTCAAGGACTCCCCGGCTTCCTTCGATCCGTCCTCCGTCGTCGGCTACGACGCGGCGAGCGGTACCTGGAGCGACAGCGGCTCGTTCAGCGACACCGACAGCGGCGAGCAGGACTACGCCGAGACCGAACAGCTTTAGGCCATCCGGGGTGTAGCGCCCCGAATCGGCCTTCAACACAGGAGATTCCAACATGCCCAAGCCCAAGAAGGGTGCCCGCTTCGGCGGGTCGGCGTCGCACCAGAAGGCGATCTTCGCCAACCTGGCGACGGCGCTCTTCGAGCACGGTCGCATCACGACCACCGAGGCCAAGGCCAAGGCGCTGCGCCCCTATGCCGAGAAGCTCGTCACCAAGGCGAAGGGCGGCACCCTTGCCGACCGTCGCGAGGTGATGAAGGTGATCCGCTCCAAGGACATCGTTCACGCGCTGTTCGCGGACATCGGCCCCTCGTTCGAGGGTCGCGATGGCGGCTACACCCGCATCATCAAGACCATCCCCCGCAAGGGTGACAACGCTCCGATGGCGATCATCGAGCTGGTCCGCGAGAAGACCGTGACCAACGAGGCCGATCGTGCCCGTCGTGTCGCCGCTTCCAAGGCCACCGAGGCTCCGGCCGAGGCCAAGGCCGAAGAGGCTGCCGCTGAGGAGACCGTGGCTGACGCCCCGGCCGCCGAAGAGGCCAAGGACGCGGAGTAAATCCGCCCCTATCGGATTCATGAGTGAGCCCGCCGTCCCCTCCGGGTCGGCGGGCTTTCTCCATGTTAACCAGGAGATCGCTGTGACCGTGGAGGATCCGACGCCCGAACCCATTTCGATTCGGGTACGGCTGGACATCAGTTACGACGGCACCGATTTCACCGGCTGGGCCCGTCAGCCCGGCCTGCGCACCGTGCAGGGCGTGCTGGAGGACGCGCTGTCCAAGGTGCAGCGCGAACCCATCCAGCTCACCGTGGCCGGGCGCACCGACGCCGGGGTGCACGCGGAAGGCCAAGTCGCGCACTTCGATACCCACACCGAGGTGGACGGCCCCAAGCTGGTGCACCGGCTGGCCCGCTTCCTGCCCAAGGACGTGCGGGTCAAGCAGGCCCGGATCGCGCCGCCGGACTTCGACGCCCGCTTCTCGGCGATCCGCCGGCACTACGCCTACCGCCTGACCACCGCGCCCTACGGCGCCGAGCCGCTGCAGGCCCGCGGCGTGGTGCCCTGCCGTCCCGGCCCGGATCTCGAGGCCATGCGCGCGGCCTCCCGAAACCTGTTGGGCCTGCACGATTTCGCGGCCTTCTGCCGTCGGCGTGAGGGCGCGACCACGATTCGCGAACTGCAGCGCTTCGACTGGGTCGCCGAGGGCGACCTGCTGACCGCCTATGTCAGCGCGGACGCGTTCTGCTGGTCCATGGTCCGCAGTCTGGTCGGCGGCGTGCTGGCCGTCGGTGAGGGCCGCCGTACCCCCGAGTGGATCGCCGGACTGCTGAACGAGCGCGAACGCGCCAGCGCGGTGACCGTGGCCCCGGCCCACGGGCTGTCGCTGATCGCCGTCGACTATCCGGCCGACGCCGATCTGGCCGCCCGCAATATCCAGACCCGAGAGGTTCGCACCGTTCCCGGCCCCGCGGGCGGTGCCGCCGATCCCGAAGGCTGCTGCGGGGACTGACCCCGTTCTCGGCGCGCCGCCCGCCCGGCGCGTCGTTCGATTCCCATCGGCCCAACCCGCTCATCCCCACCCGCGACCACCCCTCCGCCGAGGTCGCGGCTGTGATGACGCGTGCGCGATTGCGGATCGGTCGCGCGGATGAAAGTGCAAGTCCGGGATGAAGATTCGCTGTGCGAGTTGCGGGCAATGCGCCAATTCGGACGGTTGGGTGAAAGTTGGAGGTTGTTAAGGGAATTCGGGGATCGGGGTGGGGGTGGGATGCGAGAATCGGGCAATGAGGGGCGGCGTCGAGCCCTCGGTGATGGAGGTTCGCTCCACGCCGGAGGTTTCGCAGCAGAAGACTTTCGAGGAATGGGAGGCCGTGGTAGCGGCGGCCTACGTTCCGCTGGTGGTGACACCCGTGCGGTCGGGGGAGTTCCGGGCGCGCATCGTGCAGTCGCGCTTCGACGGCATCGATGTGTCGATGGTGACCGCCAGCGGGCAGCATCTGAGCCGGATACCGCAACTCATCCACGACCCCGAGGAACCGGTGCTGTTCGCCTGTATCACCACGCACGGCCACGGCTGGCTGGAGCAGGACGGGCGAGTGGGGGAGTTGGCCGACGGCGGACTGACCCTGCATGTCAGTTCCCGGCCCTTCAGTGCGCATTTCGAGCAGTCCTGGGGCGTGGTGGCGGTGCAGGTGCCGCTGGCCGAGGTGGTCTGCGCGTCGGGGGTGCCGGCGGACCGGATGCCGACCGCGGTGCGCTTCCCGCCCGAGGGCGCGGCCGGGATCGTGGGCCGCTTCTTCTGCGGCATGGCGCAGTTGCAATACACCGCACCGGAACAGGCCGCGGTGCTGGCCAAACACGGTACGGGCCTGCTGGCCTCGGTGGTCCAGCTGGCCGCGGGCGACCTGCCGCGCGACGAGCCCGCGCACGCCCTGGCCAAACAGCGTGCGCTGGCGTTCATTCAGCGGAATTACGCCGATCCGGAGCTGACCATCGATCAGGTGGCGGGCGCGTGTGCGGTGTCGCGGCGCACGCTGTACCGCCTGTTCGAGCAGGGTGAGGACGGGGTGGCGGCCATGTTGCGGCGGATGCGGGTGGAGCGGGCGCTGTCGTTGATCCGCACCGATCCGACGCGGCCGCTGCTGTCGGTGGCGCGGTCGGCGGGCTTCGTGTCCGAGCGGCAGTTCTACCGGGCCTTCAAACGCGAAACCGGTATGACCCCTGGCGAATTCCGGACAAATCACGCCTGATCAGGGGGTGTTTCACGGCTGACCTGAATCGGCAGTGAACTGGCACGGTTGGGCAGTCACAGGGCCGCGTCGGCGCGGCATACTTGGGGACGCGCCGCCCGGTCGCCGCCTCGAGCCGCCGGTGACCGGGCGGCGAGTTCCCGGAGCAATCGGGCTGATTGGTCTGTTTTGTCGGATCAGTCGGCTTCATTCCCATTCTCCCGGCGGCCGCTAGTGGAATGATGCAGGTGTGGGTATCGCTTCCACGGCCAGTGCCGAAGTCCGTACGACCTCAGAGGTTTCCGCGCGGCAAGCCTTCGAGCAGTGGGAGGCCCTCGTCGCCGATGCCGTGCTGCCCTCGATTGTCGAACCGATCGGCGCCGGGCCCTGGCACGGCAAACTCCGCTACACCCAGTTCGATCGGTCCAGCCTCACGCTGATGACCTCGAGCGCCCAGCGGGTGGTGCGCACCAAGCGTCAGCTCGAGCAGGCCGCCGGCGACTTCCTGCTGGTGAACATCGTGGTCGAGGGCTCGAACTGGACCGAGCAGAGCGGCCGGATCACCGAGGGCGGGGCCGGGACCATCGCCTTCTACGACAGCGCCCGCCCGATCGAGAGCCGGACCACCGAGAACGCGGTGTCCACCATCGTGCGCGCGCCCATGGACGCGGTGCTCGACCACGCCGGCCTGGTGCGCGACGAGCTGCCCATCGCCAAGGCCCTGCCCGCCACCGGGGCGATGGGCGTGGTGGCCGACTTCTTCCGGGGTATGGCCCGGCTCGGCGCGGAGGAGACCGGCCGTGCGGCCGACGTGCTCGAGTCGCAGGTCACCTCGATGCTCTCGTCGGCGTTGCTGCTGGCCAACGGGCACTCCTCGCCCGGGCCCGCCGATTCGGTCTTCACCCGCCAGCAGGTGCTGGCGGTGCTGCGGAAGCGGTACACCGATCCGGACCTGACCGTCGACGAGGTGGCGCACGCCTGTCTGGTCTCGCGGCGCACCCTCTACCGGGTCTGCGAGGAGATCGGCGGCCCGGCCGCGCTGGTGCGGCAGATGCGGGTCGAGCACGCCCGCCGGCTGTTGCGAGCGGACCCGACCCGGCCGCTGTCGGCGGTTGCCGCGGCGTCCGGTTTCGCCACGGATCGGCATTTCTACCGGGCGTTTCGCCAGGAAACCGGCGTGACGCCGGGGCAATTCCGGTCGCAATTGGACACAGGCACGCGCTGTCGGTAGCTCGGCACGGTATGTCGCTGTGACCGCCTGGCGTTCGGCGAAGGGTGATTGCACATCATCCGATCCGTCGAAGGAGCCGAGGTGCCCACGAAGGTGCGAGTCGCGGCTGTCCAAGCCGAGCCGCGATGGCTGGATCTGCCCGCCGGAGTCGGGCAGGCCATCGGGCTGATCGAGGACGCGGCCGCGGGTGGCGCACAGCTGGTGGCCTTCCCGGAGACCTTCCTTCCCGGCTACCCGTGGTGGCTGTGGCTGGAATCGGTGAGCTGGGGCGAGGGCTTCTTCGCGCGCTATCGCACCAACTCGATGACGGTGGGGCGCACCGAGTTCCGGCGTATCGCCGATGCCGCGCGCCGGCATCGCATCCATGTACTGCTCGGCTTCAGCGAACGCTGTGGCAGCGGGCTGTACATGTCCCAGTGCCTCATCGACGACCGAGGGGTACTGCTCGGAGTCCGCCGTAAGCCCGAGCTGACACCGTTGGAGCACCAGATCTTCCGCTCCGGCGAGCCCGGCGAGTCGCAGGTCTTCCGTACCGGCATCGGCCGCATCGCGGTGCAGGGCGGCTCCGAGCAGTTGCATTTGCCCGCGCGGCGGGAGCTGGAGCGCACCGGGGCACAGATCCACGTGGTGTCCTGGCCGGGCTTCATCGTGGCGCGGGACGTGGACTGGGGCGTGCGGGTGAACAACGCGGCCACGCTCTGGTACGCGGTGGTCGGGCAGCTGAACGTGATCGCGGCGTGCTCGGTGATGGACGTGGCGGGCAGTGAGAGCCGCCGCGGCGCGGAGCCGGCCAAGCAGCTGGTGCCGGGGCCGGGCGGGCACGCGCGCATCTTCGCGCCGGGCGGTGAGGAACTGGCGTCGCCTCTGGGCGGGCACGAACAGGGTTTGCTGTACGCCGATCTGGAACTCGATCTGAGCTTCGAGTCCGCCGCCTGATTCGATAACCGGTCCGTACCGGTTACTGGTTCGTACCAGTTCGGCCCATTGGCCGGAATTCGTCCGATCTGACACACTCTCCCCAGTATTCGGCCGTACACGTGGCCGCCATTGTCATCGAGGGATGGGGAGTGGAAGGGTTACCACCGGTCAACCGGATCGAGGTTCGGTCCGGCCAGGAACAGACGCCGTCGGAGGCATTCGAGCGCTGGGAGGCGCAGGTGAGTGCCTCCTACGTGCCGCTGTCGGTTGAACCTATACCGAGTGGTCGCTTTGTAGGTTATATCGAATCCACGAGCTACGGCGAGATGGATGTGTCGGTAATCGGATCGACGCCGCAAACCATTCGCCGAACCGGCGGACTCATCGGCCGCAGCGCCGACGAATATCTGCTCGCCAGTATTCCGATCGTCGGCACCGCGCGTTTGTGCCAGGACGATCGGGTCGCCGATGTCGGTCCGGGCGGAATCGTGTTCTACGACAGCACCCGTCCCTACCGCTGGGACGCGTCGGAGCGGTTCGAGCAAGTCGTGGTGCAGGTCCCGCTCAGTCGACTACGTGAGCGCTACGGGGTCGACAATCTCGAATTGCCCACTGCGACAGTATTTTCGGCGAACACCGCGCCCGGAATCGTGGCCGGCTTCTTTCGTGGGCTGGCCGAATTGCAGCGCACCGATCCCGATAGCGCCGCGCTGTTGTCCGCGCCCGGAATGGATCTGCTGGCCGCCGCCGCGATCGCCGCGTCCGGCCGCACGCCGCGTGACCAGTCGGCGGACGCGCTCAGTCGGCAACGGGTCCTGAACTACATGCGCGACCACTGCGCCGATCCCGATCTCGGAGTCGATCGAATCGCGGAGGGCTGCAGAATGTCTCGGCGTACGCTGTATCGAGTGTTCGGTGAGTTCGAGGGCGGACCGGGAACGGTGTTGCGCCGCATGCGCATCGAACGTGCTTGCGACCTACTGAGAAATGCACCACAGTTGCCGCTTTCGGCGGTAGCGAAAGCGGCGGGATTCCTCACGGAGCGTAGCTTCTATCGGAGCTTCCGTTTGGAAATGGGCACAACTCCGGGAGCATTCCGCACACTGGCATGATCAGTCGGTCATTCGGCACTCATCGCCATTGTTCGATCGCTATAACTTGGCAAGGCTCCTGGTGCATGAGGGAAAAGCGATGAGGACAACGGTGCGAGTTGCCGCCGTCCAGGCCGAACCCAGCTGGCTGCGGCTCTCCGACGGCGTCGATCAGGTCGTCGAACTGATCCGGGCGGCAGCGGTACAGGGGGCGCGGCTGGTCGCATTCCCGGAGGCGTTTCTCCCGGGTTATCCGTGGTGGCGTTGGATCGATACCAATCAGTGGAATGTCGAATACTCGACCAGATGCCGCGAGAATTCGATGACGCGGGACGGCGCGGAAATGCGCGCGATCACCGCTGCCGCCGCCGCACACGACATTCATGTCGTACTCGGATTCGGTGAGCGCCAGGAACGGCGAATCTATATGTCGCAGGCCGTGATCGACGATTCCGGGCAGTTGCTGTCGGTCCGCCGCAAAGCCGGTCTGAACAGCGTGGAACGCAAGATATTCGCGTCCGGAACTCCGAATCTGCCTGCGGTGCACCACACTCCGATCGGCAAGTACGGCGCGCTGTCCGGCCAGGAGAATCAGCGGCCGCTGCTCACCCGCGCGCTACGTGCCGACGAGGAGCAGATCCACGTGGCCGCCTGGCCCGGCAGCCCCGACGGCGACGCGGTCGGACCGGAGTCGAGCACCACGCTCAGCCGCATGTACGCGCTCGAGGTCGGCGCGTACGTGATCGCCCCCACCGCCGTGATCGGTGACGCCGCGTTCGGTGGCGTGGGCAGCGCACAGTGCCACAATGGCGGCCCCACCGGATGCGCCCGCATCTACGGCGCCGACGGCGGCGAAGTGGTGGCCCCGCTCGCGGTGGGCGAGGAGGGCATTCTCTACGCGGACCTCGAGATCGCCGTGACGCTCGCCGACAATCAGCCCTGCGACTCCGTCCGCACCACCCGGGACCGCAAGGACAACATCCGCAAGGACAGCGTCCCTACCCGCCGCGGCTCCCGTCGCGTCGCCGCGGGCTGGCAGTCGGGCCCCGATCGCTGGGCCCTCCCGACGACGTCCCTGGGCGCCTACCCCGGCGGCACCGCGGCCTGCTGAGCGCCGCGAGAGCCGTCAGCTGCGCACGAGGCGCGCGATGGCGTCGGTGGCTTCCTTGATCTTGGCCTCGGCCTCGGGGCCGCCCGCGACGGCCGCGTCGACCACGCAGTGGCTGATGTGATCCTCGAGCAGCCCCATGGCGACCGCCTGCAGCGCCTTGGTCATGGCCGACACCTGGGTGAGGATGTCGATGCAGTACTTCTCCTCCTCGACCATGCGCTGCAGGCCGCGGGCCTGGCCTTCGATGCGGCGCAGGCGCTTGAGGTAGTCGTCCTTGGCGGTGATATAGCCGTGCGAGGTGGTGTCGTGGCAGGACTCGGCGGTGTCGTGCCCGGCGGCGTCCTGGGTCGCGATCTTGTCGTTGGTCACCTGCGCTGTCCTCACTCCCGGGGAAAATACCCCCCTAGGGTACATGCTTCGCCCTGCTACCACCACTCACGGCCGCGTGCGCAAGAATCGGGGGCATGAGTTCGGACGCACGGGCATCGCTCGCCATCATCGGAGGCAGCGGCTTCTACGACTTCTTCGGCGATGACGCGACCACGGTCGAGATCGAGACCCCCTACGGCGCGCCCAGCGCGCCCATCACCATCGGCCAGGTGGAGGGGCGCTCGGTGGCGTTCCTGCCCCGGCACGGCCGCAAGCACGAGTTCTCGCCGCACACCGTGCCCTACCGCGCCAATATGTGGGCGCTGCGCACCCTGGGCGTGCGTCGCATCTTCGGTCCCTGTGCCGTCGGCAGCCTGCGCGCCGACTGGGGGCCGGGCACCATCGCCGTGCCGGACCAGCTGGTGGACCGCACCTCCGGGCGCGCCCAGACCTTCTACGACGCCGGCGGCGTGCACGTGTCCTTCGCCGACCCGTACTGCGACGAGCTGCGCAATGCCGCCATCGCCTCGATCGGCGACGATCTGCCCGCGCACGACCACGGCACCATGGTCGTGGTGGAGGGCCCGCGCTTCTCCACCCGCGCCGAGAGCCGCTGGTTCGCCGGACAGGGCTGGGAGCTGGTCAATATGACCGGGCACCCGGAGGCCGTGCTCGCCCGTGAACTCGAAATGTGCTACTCCGCAATCGCTCTGGTCACCGACCTGGACGCCGGGCTGGAGTCCGGCGAGGGCGTCAGCGCCGCCGACGTGTTCGCCGAGTTCGAGCGCAACCTGGTGCCGTTCAAGGCCATGGTGCGTCGTGCCGTCGCCGCCGTCGAGGGCGATGACGCCTGCGACAAGTGCCGCGTGCTGACCGGCACCGGCGTGCAGCTCCCGTTCGAGCTGCCCTGACGCGGTCCCGGCCGTGACGGCCGGTCACGCGTGATGGCCGCCCGAGCGGCCGGGGTACTCCGTTGTACCCCGTGGTGCGTCATTGCACCTGCTCGTGGCGGCATCCGCGGGGTGGCGTTCAGCTGCCCCACACCGTCTATCCATCGATAGGCCTTCGGGTTACGTCCGGCCATGCCCTACGCTGGATTCATGAAGGCGGGCGGTCGTGACCCCCTGCGTGTCCTGGTGACCGGGGCGGCCGGTTACCTGGGCTCCCATGTCCATCGCGCCCTGCTGGCGGCGGGGCACGAGGTCATCGCCATCGACGCCCTGCTCGAGACCGTGCACGGTCCGAATCCCGTTGTTCCGGAGAATGTCTCGCGCATCGACATCCGTGATCAGGGTGCGCTGGAAGCCCTGCTGGCCGAGGTGGACGCGGTCTGTCATCTCGCGACCGCGGTGCCGCTGCCGCATGTGCGCGGCGCGATCGAGCCGGTGCGCGGGGATCCCTCCAATCCGGCTGCCCCGCAGGATGTCCGGCATTCCCGCAGGGTGGCGGGGGACGGGCAGCGTGGGCGCGAGGATTCCGGACATGGGGCCGGGCCGTGTGTGCGTGCTCCGGTCGGATCAGGGCGGGGCGGTACCGAGAGGCCGGGGGCGGAAGGAATGCGCTGGGCCGCGCTCTACGCCGCGCACAATGACGTCGGCACCGCCGTGCTGCTGGCCGCCATGGAACGGGAGGGCGTGCCGCGGCTGGTGCTCGGGTCCTCGGTCGCGGTGTACGGCGAGGGCCGGTACCGAGGATTGCGCAGCGGGCCGTTCTATCCGGGCCTGCGGCGGCGGGGTGATCTGGACCGGGGGCTGTTCGATCATCGCGCACCGCGGTCGGGGGAGGTGCTGACCTGGGAGCCGATGGGCGAGGACGCCCCGCTGCGGCCCCGGAGCGCTTACGCGGCAAGCAAAGTCGCGCAGGAGCATTACGCGCTGGCCTGGGTGGCCAATACCGGGGGCAATGCCGCGGTGCTGCGCTACCACAATCTCTACGGCGACGCGGTGGCCGACGGGCGGCGGGTGCGGTCCGCGGAAACCGGTGTGGTGGCGCGGTTCCGGGCCGAACTGGCGGCGGGCCGGCCGCCGCGGGTGTTCGAGGACGGCGGGCAGGTCCGGGACTTCGTGCACGTGCGTGACGCGGCGCTGGCAACGGTGGCCGCGGTGGAACGCCCGGTGCCGGGTTTCGTGCCCTTGAATATCGCCTCGGGGCGGCCGCTGACCTTGTGGGAGGTGGCCTCGACCATGGCCAAGGCGGTGGACGGGCCGTCGCCGGTGGTGACCGGGCAGTGCCGGGCCACCGATGTCCGGCATGTGGTCGCGCATCCGGAAAGAGCCCGGCACGCCCTGGATTTCACGGCTCCCACCACGCCCGCCGCAGGCCTTGCGGAGTACGCCAAGCGCGGCGCGGGGCGGCGCTGACCGAGCCCGATAGGCTCTCGGCATGGACACCCCGCTCCGGCTCGAGGTCATCGTCGCCAGTGTGCGGCCCAAGCGGTTCGCGCCGGTGGTCGCGGACTGGTTCCTGCGCCGGGCGCGCGCAGACGCCGCGTTCGACGTGGGTGTCATCGATCTGATGGACACCCCGCTGCCGGTGGATCTCACCGAGAACGACCAGGTGCGGGCCTTCCAGCGGCGGGTCGAGGCGGCGGACGCCTTCGTTGCGGTCACCTCCGAGTACAACCACGGCTATCCGGCGTCGTTGAAGACCGCTTTCGACAGTGTGAAGCGCGAATGGCGGGGCAAGCCCATCGGTTTCGTGAGCTACGGCGGACTGTCCGGCGGTCTGCGCGCGGTGGAGCAGTTGCGGCAGGTGGTCGCCGAGATCCACATGGTCTCCGTGCGCGAGACCGTCAGTTTCCATGAGGCCAAACGCAAGTTCGATGCCGAGGGGGAGACCCGGGACGGGGCCGCGCTCGACGCCGCGGACCGCATGCTGCGTCAACTCGCCTGGTGGGCGGCGACTCTGCGCACCGCCCGCGCCACGAATCCGTATCCGGGGAGCTAGGGCGCGGCGGCGGCCGCGCGCGGCCGGCCGATGTAGGTGGACTCGCGGGGGATGGAGACCAGCGTCAGCGGAACCTCGGTGGCGCCGGTGCGCAGGATGATTCGGTTCCCGGACGCACCTGGCTGGTGGACGGACAGGTCGGGCGCGGCGCCGGGCCAGCCGAGCGGATCGCTCGTCAGGTAGATGGTGGTCAGGCCCGCGTGCGGGGTGGGCGCGAGGACCCCGTCGACGAGGGTGGCGGTGAAATCGGCGTCGGACTGGTGGGTTTCGACGGCGAGGGCGAGGCGTTCCGGGTTGCCGATGGCGGCGACCAGCTGCTGCCAGGCCTCGGGGCGGTCGGTGCGGATCAGGACGCGTTCGCCGACGGCGAGGGCACGGAAGATCAACTGTTGTGCGAGATACGGCTCGCCCGCCACGTACACGCTCGAAATGCCCTGGCCCACCAGGCGAACGGCGACGCCGTTGCCGTCCTCGTCGGAGCCGAGCAGCTGCCCGCAGCCCGCCGAGGGCAGGTGCAGTGCGCCGAGCTCGTCGATCTCGCGGAGCTCCGCGGGCACAGTGTCGTCCAGGCCGGGCACCGCGAACGGCAGGTGGGCGAGCAGGCCCTCGCGGTGGCGGCCGTTCATGGAGATCATGTGCTGCCGCACCGGTTCCCCGGGCAGTTCTTGGGCGGTGAGCCGCCAGGCGGCGCCGATGCGCACGGTATCGGTGCTGCGGCCCGGGCGCAGTTTGACGGCCACCGTGGTGCCGCGTGAGGCGGGGACCCAGAGCTGGGCGAGTAGATCCGAGGCCAGCTGCCGGGGATCCACTGCGGCACCGATGTTCACGCTGTTGCCGAGTTCGGCGTAGCGCCAGCGCTGGGTCAGTTGCCCGGGGTCCACGCCTGAGGTGACCTGCAGCGCGGCCTGCCGGATCTCGGGGGCGGTGAGCAGGCGGGCCGAGCAGCCGCCGTCCTCCAGCACCCGCACCACGCGTTCGGTGGCGATGGTGACCGCGCGGCACGCGCCGGGCAGTCCACCGCCCCGCCGAGCCGCGGCGTCGGGGCAGGTGACGGGATCGAAAGCGATGGCGAGCCAGACCGTGCGGTGCGCGGTGGCGGGGAGCGGCCCGAGCAGGGATTCGTAGATGGCGCCCGCGGGCGTCCCGGAGCGGCTACGGAAGCCGTGCGAGACGATGTCGATCCCGGACAGCAGAATGTCGTGCTGGGTCAGGCATTTCGCGATGTCGGGCAGCGGCAGCAGGTGGGTGGCGTGCACGGTGGCGCGGCCGAGTCGGGTGAGGCCGCCCTTCGGGGCCAGCACCTCCACGACGGCGACCACGCGGCTGCCGTCGCGGTAGAGGCCGAGCGGACGGCCGTCGGGGGCGCGGAAGTCGATGATGTCGGCGGGCGGGTGGCCGCGGCGGGCTCGGAATCGGCCGCGGGTGGCGATCCAGTCCGACAGGGTTCGTTTGCCGAGTGGTAGCAGTAGAACCAGACCGACCACTATGGCGAGGGTGAGCGCACCCCACCAGGCCAGTCCGCCCACCATGGCGACAACCAGAACGACCAGTCCGGCGAGCTGCGCCCAGACCAGGTTCGCCACCGAGATCCGGCCCGGCCGCCCGCCTCGACCGGACCGCGACGGCCGCCCCGCCGACTCTCCGGATGTGATCGTCATCGTCGATCCCCGGCTCTCCGATGTCGGCCCCGCGCGCGGGCCGAGTGCGATTGAATGTCCAGGTCACTGTACTTCGTCCGGTGAAAGCACACGACCCCACGGGATTTGGATGCCTTCGAAACCCACGACCCGATGGCAGGTGAGCGGCTACCGCTTCCTGGTCCGTCGCATGGAGCACGCCCTGGTCCGCCGGGATGTGCGAATGCTGCACGATCCCATGCGCTCCCAGTCCCGCGCCTTCCTCGCCGGACTGATCCTCGCGAGTGTCGCGCTGGCGGGTTGCGGAGTATTGGCTCTGCTGCGGCCGCAGGACAGGATCGGGTCCACCAAGATCCTCATCGGCAAGGACAGCGGCGCGGTCTACGTGGTGCTCGACGATGTGGTGCACCCGGCGCTGAACCTGGCCTCGGCCCGGCTGGCGGCGGGTGATGCGGTCAAACCGGCCACCGTCGACGAATCCGAACTGGCGAAGAAGCCACGCGGCCAGCTGCTCGGCATTCCGGGCGCGCCGACCTCCCTGGGGTTCACCGGAGGCGACGGCCGCGCCTGGACGGTGTGCGACGTGCTGTCGAACGACGGCAGCCGTACCCTCACCAGTTCGGTGCTGGTCGGCGAATTGGCGTTGGCGGACAAGGCTTCCGCGCTGGAGCCGGGGCGGGCGCTGCTGGTGCGGGGGCGCGATCACACGTATCTGGTCTACGACGATCAGCGCGCCCGGATCGATCTCGACGAGCGCGCGGTGGTCGACGCGCTGGACCTGCGCGGGCAGACGCCGCGGCCGATCAGTGCGGGGCTGCTCGACGCCATTCCGGAGGTGCCGCCGCTGGTTCCGCCGCTGATCGAGAATGCCGGGGCCGCACCGGGGTACGCGCTCGGCGACCACCGCATCGGCGATGTGGTGCAGGTGCGGACCGACGGCAAGTACTACGCGGTGCTGGCCGACGGGCTACAGCCGGTGTCGGCGCTGACCGCCGACATCATTCGCAATACCTACCGCTCCAGCGTCGCCGACACCTTTATCGCACAGGCCGATCGCACGGGAGCGCCGGTCTCCTCGGAGCTGCGGGTGTCGACGTATCCGGCGCAGGCCCCGACTCTGGTGGACGGCAAGGACCAGCCGGTCGACTGCCTGTCCTGGCGGCCGGTCGGTTCCGCCGATACCTCCGACGGCAGCAGGCGCGCCGAAGTGTCCGTGCTCACCGGGCATGCCGTCCCGATCCCCGACCGCGCTCGGCCGGTGCCGCTGGCGCAGGCCGACGGCACCGGGCCGAATGTGGACAGCTTCCATATGCAGCCGGGGGCGGGCGCGTACGTGCGGTCCACCGGGATCGAGCCGGACAGCCAGCGCCGGGACAGCCTGTTCTTCGTGTCCGACTACGGGGTTCGGTTCGGCATCCGGAATCTGGACGCCGCCAAGGCCCTGGGGATGGATCCGGCGAAGGTGCGGCCCGAGCCCGTGCCGTGGCCGATCCTCGGGCTGCTCGCGCCCGGGCCCGCCCTCAGCCGGGAGGGTGCGATGGTCGCCCACGACGGCGTCGCGCCCGACCCGAATCCGGCCGAGGAGCCGGTGAAAACGCGAGGGCCCAGCGCGAACTGACGTCAGCTGTCGCGGTTGCCGAACCTGCGGCGCAGCGGGAACGAGGCGAGGAATCCCAGAACCAGTAGTAGCGCCACCACTCCACTGCCGATCAACGCCACATCGCGTGCCGTGTTGTCCGGCGCCGGAGCAGGTTCGGGCAATGGGAGCTGCTGATCCCGTGCGTCGGCGGGGTGCTTGGGCCGGAGTTCCTTGCGTACCTCGGCGGTCAGCGCGGCCACGGGATCGACCGTGCCGTAACCGATGTACGGATTCCAGCCCTCACCGGGGGCGTGCGCCGTGGCCTCGATCCGTTCGATCACCTCGTCGGCCCGCATGTCCGGGTACCGCGCCCGCACCAGCGCGGCGACACCCGCGACCTGCGGTGCGGCGAAACTCGTTCCGCTGTAGGGCAGCACCTGCCCCTGATTGGTCACCTTCGCGGTGGTGAGCCCGGTATCGCGGGGATCGAGCGAGACGATGTTCTCGCCCGGCGCGGCCACACCCACCCACGGACCCGGGACGGTGAACTTCGACGGCTGACCGAAGGCGTCCACCGAGCCCACCGACAACACGTAGGCGTCCCACCACGCCGGGACCACGTAGGACGTGACGTGCTCCCACGGATCGCGGTCGGGGTGCACCGGATCCGGGCCGGGATTGCTCGCCTTGCAGGTGTCGGTATTGCCCGCCGAGGTCACGATGACAACGTCCTTCTGGACCGCCGCGTACTGCACGGCCGCGCCCAGCGCGCCCATCTCGGCGCTCGCCGGTTCGGCGGTGGGGCAGGCGACCAGGGAGATATTGATGACCCGCGCGCCCGCGTCGGCCGCCCGCCGCACGGCCGAGGCCAGCGCGGAGATCTTGCCGTAGCCGTCGGGCATATCGTCCGGACCCTTCTCCCGGCCCGCGCTCTTGGCCTGGTAGAGCGCGCTGGTCTGGCGGATGGTCATGACGCGGGCCTCCGGCGCGACCCCGGAGAAGCCCTGCCCGCCCACCTGGGTGGCCGCGATCAGGCCCGCCACGATGGTGCCGTGGGCGTCGCAGTCCTCGGTACCGTCGCCACCCGTGGCCACGTAATCGCCCTCGGGGATGAGTCCGGGCAGACGGGGGTGCGGGGACACGCCGGTGTCGATGACCGCCACCAATTGCCCTGCGCCACGAGTGAATTGCCATGCCCGGGGCAGATCCAGGGTGCGCTGGGTGGCCGGGACGGTCGGACCGTCACCGCCCGCCTGGGTGCTGAAGCAGGGGGAGTTGGCGGGATGCTCGGTCTGCGTCGGCGGGGTGGCCGGGCCGCCCGGGGGTAGCAGGCCCGCGTCGATGGGCGGCGGCCGGTCGGCGTATGCGACGCCCTGTTCCGAGCCCAATCCGAACGACACCCCCAGCGCGAGTGCCGAAGCCGCCGTTGCGAATCGGAAGGTTCTGGTGCTCAGCGCTCTACCTTGCATGGCCGACCGCTGTCACAGTCCGCGCACGAGGGCGTAGAGGCCGGTCACCCAGAAGGCCAGCGGCGCAACGGCCGCCACGAAGCCGTACTCCAGCAACTCGACCGCACGGAGTACGGGCGGGGTCGCCTGCTGCCGCGGCACCAGGAAGCCCAGCACCAGCGCGGCCGCGAAAAGCGCGAGCGCCACGCCGAATACGGTGAGCGGCTGCCGCTGGGTGAGGGCCGCACCGATCAGTTCCAGCAGCACGACGGCCGCGCCGCCGGTGATGAGAACCACGGCCTGTTCCGCGCCCGCGTAGGTGCGGCTGCGGAACATCAGGACCGCCGCGCACACCAGGGCCAGAGCCAGGCCGGGCCAGAACGGCCGGGCGGCAGCCGGATCCACACTCGCCACCGCCCCGGCCACGACCACGAAGGTGGTGGCGGTGACGAGACCGGCCAGATAGTCGCGTGCCCGTTCGGATTTCGCGCGCAGCGCCTCCAGGGTAGGCAGGGCGCGGTGGTCGTCGGGATCGTCCTCGGTGGGATCGATGGGGGTGCCAGGCGCGGGCACCGGCGGCAGCGGCAACCGGGCCAGCAGCATGGAGAGCCTTGGGGCCAGCGACAATCCGGCCAGGCCGACCGCCGCGACACCGCCGCCGATGGCATGCGGCGGAAGATCGATGAGCAGGCCGACCAGGGTGGCCGGGATGGCGAAGACGGCCAGTGTCGCGGCGCCGATGAACAATCCGGGCCCGACGCCCGTCACCCGCCAGGTCAGCAGGGCGGTCGCACCCGCCAGCACCGAACCGAGAAGCGCGTTGGCCCAGCCGTAGTGGTCGGGGACGAACAGCAGGCCGGCGGTGAACGCGGTCGGCAGCGCGCAGCCGCCCAGTACCAGGGCGCTCGTGCGGTCGCGGTACATGCGGGCGAGCACGGTGCTCGCGGTGACCAGCAGCAGGGTGACGGCGGTGGCCACGGTGGCGGTGATCCAGGCCGGAATGGCGTCGGAGGCGGCCAGCAGGCCGAAGCATCCGGTGAGCATGATGGCGACCGCCAGGACCGCGCCGGTCAGCCGGGCGGTCCGCGGCGACCAGCCGCGGAAGTGGTCGGCGTCGGCGATGGCGACGTTGTGCATGATGTCGTCGAAAAGCGGTGCGGGCGCGCTGTGTTCGGCGCTCTCCAGCATGAGCAGTTCGCCGTCGCGCACGCCCTGTTCGCCCAGGCTCAGGGAATTGGAGAAGGGCGGCTGCCCGACGCGAGCCAGCACCCAGTCGTGCGGCTCGATCTGCTCGCCGTCGAGGTCGAAGTCGTTGGCGCGGTTGTGCAGATCGACCATGTCGACCACGCTCGGAATGATCAGGGCCACCGGCACATCGACGGGAATGGCCATGTCGACCTGAGTGTGCTTGGCCAGAATGGTGACTCGCGCCAGATCCGGCGCGCGCACGGTGCCGCGGAAGTCCTCGAGGTGATCCGTCCGCGAGTGCGTCACGCCCGCACTGTACGGCATGATGGTTGCCGTCCGTACACTGACGGCCCGAACACCGGGGGAATTTCCGCGATGAGCACCGTACGGTTCCACCGCCGCCCGCGCCGGGAGATGCCGCGTTCGCCCGGCGGCGAAGTCACGCTGCAGCCGCCGCCGGAGATCCCGAGAGCGGTGCCCGCGAACCTCTTCGCGAAACTGATGCCGGTGGTGATGGGCGTCGGCATGCTCGGCATGGTGGTGCTGCTGTTCACCTCCGGCGGCGGTGCCGCGTCCAATCCGATGAGCCTCATGTTCCCGATGATGATGGTGTTCTCCATGGTCGGGATGTATGCGGGGCAGGGCGGCAAGGGGCAGAAGGCGGCCGAGGCCGACGAGGACCGCAAGGACTATCTGCGCTATCTCGATCAGGTGCGGCGGGATGTGGAGGTGACGGCCGGGCAGCAGCGGGCGGCCGTCGAATGGAGTCATCCCGAGCCCGGGCTGATCTGGATGCTGGCCGGGACCGCGCGGATGTGGGAGCGCCGGCCGGGGGACAAGGACTTCTGTCACGCCCGTATCGGGCTCGGTAGCCAGAGACTTGCTACGAGACTGGTCGCCCCGGAAACTGGGCCCATCGAAGAGCTCGAACCCATCGCCGCGGTCTCGCTGCGGCGCTTCGTGCGCACCCACGCCACCGTCCCCGACCTGCCGACCGCCCTCGCCGTGAAGGGCTTCGCCGCCGTCCAGCTCACCGGCGACCGCGCCCAGGCCCGCGATATGACCCGGGCCATGCTCCTGCAACTGGCCATGTTCCAAGGCCCTGACCAGGTGCTGATCGCCGTGGTCTGCGGACCCGACACGGTCCGGGAATGGGAATGGACCAAATGGCTGCCGCACAGCCAGCATCCCGACTCCCAGGACGGGGTGGGCAGCGGGCGCATGGTCTACGGGTCCATTCTTGAGGCCCATGCCGATCTGAATCCGCTGCTGCACAATCGGGTTCGGTACTCCCGCAACCAGCCCGCAGACCCGGGGCTCGCCCAGATCGTGCTGGTGGTCGACGGCGGACTGCTCGAGGCCGAGGAAGATCCGCTGCGCGAGAACGGGTTCGAGGGCGTCACCGTCGTCGACCTGTGCGGCTACGCGGCCCGGCTGGCTGCCTCCCGGGGCATCCAGATGGTGGTGGAGAACGGTGAATGTGCCGGGCGCGGACCGTCCGGGGTGATGGAGCGCTTCGCCGTCATCGACCGGATCACCGCGCGCGAGGCGGAACAGGCGGCCCGGCGGCTTGCGCCCTACCGTGCCCCGGCCCCGCGCGTCGCCGAGACCGGCGGTGACGACGGCGAGGCGATCTCCAGCTGGGCGCACCTGCTGGGACTCGGCGATCTCGGAACGTTCACTTCCGAGACCGCATGGCGGCCGCGGTACGGCCGCGAACGACTGCGGGTGCCGTTCGGCATCGGGGCCGACGGGCAGCCGGTGGTGCTCGACATCAAGGAGGCGGCCGAGGGTGGCATGGGTCCGCACGGGCTGTGCATCGGCGCGACCGGCTCCGGTAAGTCGGAATTCCTTCGCACGCTGGTGCTCTCGCTCATCGCCACGCACTCGCCCGATCAGCTCAACTTCGTGCTGGTGGACTTCAAGGGCGGCGCGACCTTCCTCGGGCTGGAAGGGGTGGCCCATGTCGCGGCCATCATCACCAATCTGGAAGAGGAAGCCGACCTCGTCGACCGCATGCGCGACGCGCTCGCCGGGGAGCTGAACCGCCGCCAGGAACTACTGCGCGCGGCCGGGAACTTCGCGAATGTCTCGGAGTACGAGCGGGCCCGGGCGGCGGGAGCCGACCTCGACCCCGTGCCCGCGTTGTTCGTGGTGCTCGACGAGTTCTCCGAACTGCTGTCACAGCACCCGGATTTCGCCGACCTGTTCACCATGATCGGCCGCCTCGGGCGCTCGTTGCACGTGCACCTGCTGCTGGCCTCGCAGCGGCTCGAGGAGGGTCGGCTCAAGGGGCTGGAGAGCCACCTGTCCTACCGGATCGGCCTCAAGACGTTCTCCGCCAATGAATCCCGGCAGGTGTTGGGGGTGCCCGACGCCTACAACCTGCCCGGCAATCCCGGCGGCGGCTACCTGAAAGCCGATGCCGGGGAGATCCAGCGGTTCCAGTCCGCCTATGTCTCCGGGCCGTACACCGGTGGCGCGGTGCGGCGCGAGGCCGGGACGGTGACCCGCTCCGGCGAGGTCGACGTGGCCGCGCGACCGTTCAGCGCGGCACACGTGGAATTCCGTGCCGCCGACCGGATTCCGCTGCCGGAGTGGCCGGAACCGGTGAGCGCGCCCGCCGAATCGGACCAGATCTCCAACCTCCAGATGCTGGTGTCGCGGGTGCGCGGGCACGGGCGGCCCGCCCACGAGATCTGGCTGCCGCCGCTCGGCGACGCGCCCACCCTGGATCGGCTGCTGCCGCGGTCCGTCCTCACCGGCGACTGGAACCCGCTGGCGGCCCTGCGCGCCCCGATCGGCATCGTCGACCGGCCCTATGATCAGCGCCGTGATCCCATGGTGGTGGACCTGTCCGGATCGCGCGGCAACGCTGCCGTGGTCGGCGGCCCGCAGTCGGGCAAGTCGACCGCGCTGCGGGCGCTGGTGATGGCGATGTCGTTGACGCACACCGCCGAACAGGTCCAGTTCTATCTGCTCGACTTCGGCGGCGGCACCATGGTCGGCCTGGACGGGCTGCCGCACGTGGGCGCGGTGGCCAGCCGGATGGAGGCGGATCAGGTGCGGCGCACCGTGGCCGAGATGGTGGGCATCATGCGCCGCCGCGAGGCCGGCTTCCGGCGGCTGGGCGTGGAATCCATGGCCGAGTTCCGGCGGCTGCGCGCCACCGGGCCGGACGCCGGCGAGGCCGCGGCGGGCGTGTCGGAGGACCCGTTCGGGGACGTATTCCTGGTGATCGACGGGTACGGCGCGTTCCGGCAGGAATTCGAACTGCTCGACCAGACGGTCATGAACCTTGCCGCGCAGGGGCTTTCGTACGGTGTGCACATCGTCGTGTCGCTCAACCGCTGGGCCGAGGCACGGCCCGCGCTCAAGGATCAGATCGGCACGCGCGTCGAACTGCGGCTCGGCGACTCGATGGACTCGGACCTCGGGCGCAAGTTCGCGGCGCTGGTGCCCATGGGCCGTCCGGGGCGCGGCATGACCGCCGACGGGCTGCACATGCTGACCGCGCTCCCTCGGGTGGACGGCGACCCGGACCCGGCATCGCTGGGAACCGGAGTGGCGCAGGCCGTTTCGGTCATCGCACAGCTGACTCCGGGGCGATCCGCGCCCGCGGTGCGCATGCTGCCCGAGCGGTTGCCGCGCGCGGACCTGCTGCGAGCGGCGGGAGACTGGCCCGCGACCGTGGACCGCTCCCGGCCGTGCCTCAGCTTCCCGCTCGGCATCGACGAGGCGCAGCTGGCCCCCGTGTTCCTGGATCTCGCGACGAGCCAGCACTTCGTGATCATCGGCGACTCCGAATGCGGCAAGACCACCGTGCTGAGGTCACTGACGCAGTCCATCTGCGCGGCCAACACCACCGATCAGGCGCGCATCATCATGGGCGACTACCGGCGCACCATGCTCGGCACCGTCCCGCAGGGCTACCTCGCCGGGTACGGCACCACCGCGCCGCAGTTCACCCGGAACATGGCCGACCTGGCCGCCTACGTCACCCAGCGCATGCCCGGACCCGACGTGACCCCACAGCAGCTCAAGGACCGATCCTGGTGGCAGGGCCCGGAACTGTACGTCATCGTCGACGACTACGACCTGGTCGCCAATGCCAGCGGAAACCCGTTGCACGCCTTGGTCGACCACCTCGCGCACGCCCGCGATCTCGGCTTCCACCTGATCCTGGCCCGCCGCTCCGGCGGTGCGGGCCGGGCCATGTACGAGGCCACCCTCAACCGCCTCAAGGAACTCAACTCCGCGTCCCTCATCATGAGCTGCGGCCGCGACGAGGGCGTCCTCTTCGGCAACACCCGCCCCGTCCTCATGCCCCCGGGCCGCGGCACCTACGGCACCCGCGCGGGCGAGGGCCTCATCCAAACCGACTGGCTGCCACTCGCGGAGCCGTGATCACGGAGAGCGGGCCCGGGCGCACTGCCCGGGCCCGCTCTCCGGAAAGTGTTGTGAATTCTCAGAAGAGGCTCGCGAGGGCCGTGTCCTTGGCCTGGAGTTCGGCATTGCCGGTGCGGACCAGGGTGGCCGCGCCGTTCAAGGTGGTGTTGAGCTGGAGGACGTGCTGGTTCCACAGGCGCTGGAGGTCGGCGAACGCGTCGTTGGCGTCACCCTTCCAGTTGTTCCGCACGAACTCCTCCACGGTGCGGTGGAAGGCCTCGAGCTGGTCGCGGATGGCCTCCGCGCGGCGGAGGATCGAATTCGCGCCGTCGGCGACGCCCTCGAAATGGGCGGAGATGATCTGGCCGTCGACTGCTGCCATGGTGAACTCCTTTGCCAATTGTCCGGAAAGAACGAGGGGTGGCCGAGTGGCTAGACAGCCGGGAGGTCGAGGCTCGTGATCTGGGCGTTGACCTTGGATTCGTAATCCTTCTCGTGCTCTTCGTAATTCGAGCCGACCTTGATCAGTGTCTCGGCGGTGTGCATGAGCTTGTCGTTGAGCTTGTCGGCCTGGAAGTAGTAGCGCCGCATGAACGCGTTGAACGCGTCGGCCGCGCCGCCCCGCCAATTCGAGCCGGCGACCATATTGTCCTCGTCGCGCTTCAGATCGGCGATGGAGTGCATGAGCATGTCGTGGGTCTTCTGGAACTCCTGGGCCTTGGCCTGGATGAGCTCATTACTGGCTTCGAATGCACCGGCCACGGTGCCTCCTTCCGATTCGCGGGGCGGACGACCTCTTGGTGATTGGACGTCGGTCACGCCCCGCCGGTTCCACCCCGTGCGCAGCTGTGCGCAGCGCACCGCTGCTACCAGGTGCTGTTCGCGAACAATGCGTATTGGGCGGCGGCCCGCTGATGGGCGTCGGAGATCTGATCGGAGTCCACCACGGCGGTGTACTGGCGATAGCTGACCGTGCACCGGAAGCGTTTGGCGCGGGTGAGACTGGAGGCCGGAGCGTCGGCGGATTGTCCGCACTTCCCGTCCGGGAATCCGGCCGGTGCGTCCGCGACGCCCGAATAGCCGTGTTCGAGAACGGCGGTGGCGAGTTGTTTCGCGGCTTGCGCGTCCCGGGTGCGGAAGAGCATGGCCGGACCGTCGTAGCTTGCGCCCGCGATCGAGTAACGATCGATTCCGGTGTCGGTGACGACCCGCCGCCAATACGCCTGATCGGCGACCCGATGCAGGAAGCCGCGCGGCTCGGCCACGGCCAGCGTCTGGAAATCGGGGAGGAAACTGTCGCCGGGATTGAGGGTGCGGCGCAGCATGTGGTCCGCGTCGAACGGCAGGCGCAGCACGCCCTCCGGAGTCAACGGCGGCAAGGAATCCAGGAGCGGAACTTGCGCGTCGAGGACCTTCGTGGCGAGCGCGGTCAGCTTCGGCAGCTCCGGATCCGGCACACCGACATAGGCGTTCACGACGTAATTGCCGTGCGCGATCGTCGATCCGATGCTGGCGACGCCGGGCCGCCAATGCGTGTGGGCGTCGGGATATTTCGGCAGCGCGACCCGTTCGTTGACGTCCGGGGCCACCGCGAAGTCGGCCTCGTCCAACTCGGTGGCGGCCTTGGCGGCGGTCGCCGCGTCGCGGAACTGGAGGACGGTGACCGTGGTGAAGGAACTGCCCTCCACGGTCTTGCCGGACTTGTCGGGCTGTTTGTCGGTGTGGCCCACCGAGAGCCCGAACATCATCTTGTTCGCGTCGAGCACCGGCGCGGTGACGTCGGCCAGCACCCGGGTGGCGGTCTCGGTACTGATCATCGATACCGCGCCGGTGCCGAAGGTGAAGGCCGGGTCGATGTCGGCGCCGTTCACCACGTGGTCGGCCAGGCGTTGCGTCGCCAGCTCGATCGCCAGCCGCATGCGCGGGTTGTACTCGTAGCGCAGGTCCATCGGCAGGGTCGAGTACTTGCCGACATCCAGTGTGCGGATATCGATTTCACCCGGGGTCGCCGTGCCGGTGACGGCCGAACCGCAGCCCGCCACCGCCGCCGCGGTGATCGCGAGCAGAGCGGTCATTCGAAAACGCGAGATCATTCCCGTCCCCTCCCGATCACTTTTCCGCATTGACGAACAGGGCGTACTGCGCCGAGATCCGTTGCTGCGCATCGAGCAACTGACTCGCCGCCACCTCCCCGGCGAAGCGGCCGTGGGTGACGTAGCAGTAGTAGGCGATCGAGAAGCGCTGCGGCCCGGTGTACTTGCGGCACTGGGCATTCGGCAGGTTCGCGGGGGAGTCGGCGGGCCGGAAGGTGCGCGAGGTGCGGGCGCGCTCGGCCACGATGTCCGCGGCCCCGGCGGCGTCGCGGGCGCGGAAGACGTAGCCGCCGTTGAACGCCACCCGGTCCACGCCCGCCTTCTCGAACAGCGCGGCGTTGTCGTCGCCGGGGAAGATCTGGAGCCCGCCGTGCCGGTCGTAGACGCCGGGGATGCCGCGCTCGGACTGATCGTCGACGACGGTGCGCAGCGTCCGCCCGAGCACGCCGTCCAGGTCGACGGGCTGCTCGGTCAGCTGATCCGGCGCGACGGCCGGGAACCTCGCCAGCGCGCCCGGGATCACGTCGATGCCGAGCTGGACCCGCGCCAGCAGCGCGGCCGGGTCGCTGATCTTGGTCTCCGCCATCACGTCGTCCCACACGTAGCCGAAGATGACGAATCTGCCGGTGGCGTACCAGGATCGGACGGTGGCGTTGAAGTCGTAGGACTTGTCCAGGTAGACGAACGCGTCCGGGTACTTGTCGAGGTGCAGGCGCTCGCTCGGGGCGGCGTCGAAATCGGCCTGGCCCAGCGCCTGCGCGGCCGCCTTCGCCGCCGCGTCGTCGGTGAAGATCAGCACGGTGTTCGCGAACTCGTACGACAGGCCCGCCGATCGGTCGGAATTGCCGGTGGTGACGTAGCCGGACAGGAAGCCCGGCGCGGCGGCCCGCAGGTCGGCGGCCTTGGCATTGGTGCGGATCTTCATGGCGCTGGAACCGAAATCGATGAACGGGCGGATCGCGCCGTTCACCGCGGCCGCGGGATATTTGACCGCCGGGTTGATCTCCGAGGGCAGCGGCAGGTAGTTGGCCAGCCGCTCGGCCTGCACGGCGCGGCCGAGTTCCTTGCTCTCGGCCTTGTCGTACTTCTTGGGCTGGGTGATCAGGTTCCCGGTATCGAGCTTGGCCAGGTCGATGACGGGCTCGGCGGGGGCGGTGGGCCCCGGATCCGAGCCGCAGGCGGCGGTCATCACCACCGTGACGGCGAAAGCCGCGGACATGGCTGCGCGCACGCGCTGGCGCATGGGTTCCCCTCCCCAGAGCTGACTGACGCGCAAAACCCTACTTGATCCGGTTGTGCAGGACCGGTACCAGTTTGGTGAGCAGGGCCGGACCGGATTCGGGGGTCCAACTGCGGATCGCCGCGACCGCGGACGCGTCGTCGACCGGCACCACGATGGCGCGGGAGCTGGTGATCTCGCTGGGCAGGCCGAGCAGGCCGCCGCCGCCCGCCTTCGCGTCGCTGCGGACCGCGATGACGTACGAGTTGTCGGTCACCTTCAACGAGCCCCACCCGGAGGAGGGGCGCGGGGAGGTCTCCCCGGCCTCGGGCTGGTACTGGGCGTTGTAGACGAAGCCCAGGCTCTCCAGGTATTTCGCCTGATCACTGCCGGTCAGGTAGATGCTGTACTTGGTGTTGTAGTCGTCGCCGGTCACGTCGACGAGGGTGACGGACTTGCCCTGGAACGCGGGATTGTCCTTGCGCGCCTGGTCCACCGAGTTCGGGACCGTGTTCGCGGCCGGGGCCGCGCCGGCGGAAGTCGTCGCGGCGGAACCGGTCTCGCTGCCGCCGCTGGCGACGATGCCGATGCCGACGGCCACCGCGGCCGCCACCGTCGCCGCACCGATACCCAGGTAGATCCGGGTCCGATTGCGCGGCGGCCGCACCAGCTCCAGCTCGGTGGGCTCGGACGCGGACACCGGTATGCCACTCTGGGTCGCACCGCCCGGGAGCATGCCCGGCGGCGCGATCTGGATCGGATAGGTCGGAGAAGTATTGGTGGACACCGGGTTGTAGCCCGGCACCAGCGCGGCCGTGGCGGCTTCGGTGAACTCGCGGCAGGAATTGAAACGCTCGGCCGGGTTCTTCGCCATCGCCCGTGCGAAGACCTGATCCAGCGCGGCGGGCAGATGCGGGTCGACATCGGTGGCGCGCGGCGGCGGCTCGTGGAGGTGGCCCATCATGACCAGCGCCGGTTGCGTTGCGGGATACGGGTTCCGGCCGGTCAGCAACTTGAAGAAGGAGCAGCCCAGGCTGTAGATGTCGGCGCGGTGGTCCAGCGGCAGCCCGGATAGCTGCTCCGGCGGCGCGTAGGCGATGGTGGCGACGAAGCTTCCGGTCTGGGTGAGCTCGGTGGTGTCCTCGGTGGACTTGGCGACCCCGAAGTCGGCCAGCAGGGCGCGCTCGTCCTCACCGGCGGCGGTGGAGAGCAGGAAGTTGGCGGGCTTCACGTCGCGGTGCAGCAGGCCGCGCCGGTGCGCGTAGTCCAGGCCGCGGCCGATCTGGGTGACGATGGACAGCGCCCGCAGCGGCGGGATGGCGGTCGGATCGCGCTTGAGCTCGGCCGAGGCGTCGGTGCCCTCGACATACTGCATGGCGATCCACAGCTGCCCGCTCTCCTCGCCGCGATTGTGCACGGCGACGATGTTCGGGTGGTCCAGGCCCGCAACCACATTGGCTTCGCGTTCGAAGCGGCCGCGGAACTCCTCGTTGCTGGTCAGCTCGGCGGAGAGCACCTTCAACGCGTCCATGCGCGGCAGCTCCGGATGCTTGCCCAGATACACGGTCCCCATGCCGCCCGAACCCAGCACGCGAATGATCCGATAGCCGCCGACGATGGTGCCAGGACTCATCGCCATCGCATCGTCTCCTGGATCCTCGCCGGACGCAGCGGCTCCCCCCGCTGCTCTCCGCGACTGTAGCCGGTGCCGGACGGGCACGTAACCTGGTGGCTGTGCTGAAGGATCCCTGTCGCGTGCTTCCCGGGGGCCGGTTCCCGTGATGGATCGGCAGGTCGAGGTGGTCGCGGGCGGCCATGCGCTGAGCCGGGTGGCGGGAGCGGTGATCCTGGTCGCGCATCGGGAGCGGGGCGCGATCACGCCCGAATCGCGGGCCGTGACGGCGGTGCGGGCGCTCGGGGACCTGGTCGCCGACGCCACCGATCTGGTCCCGGACGGGCCGGGCCGGCAGATCGCGCGGCAGGCCACCCGCTGGCTGATGAAGGAGGCCGAGCGGATCTCGCCCGGACAGCCCATCGAATTCGGCATCCTGTCCACCGCCGACACCGGCGGACTGGCCATCTTCCTGCACGGATCGGTGACGGCCGTGCTGGCCGGAACAGCGGTCGAGTACTACCGCGGCAGCGACGCCGCCTTCACCGTGGACCGGGTCGCCGCGCCGCCCGCGCGGGCCGCGGCCCTGTTCATCGACGAACCGCGGCGGCGGGCGCCGGAACTGCCCGAGCGCGGAATCGGCTCGCTCGTGGAGGGACTCGCGCCCGCGGCGGGCGCGGTGGTGTGGTTCGAGGGCGAACCGGTGGTGTCACGCACCCCGGCGCGTCCGGCGGGGGCCCGGCACCGGGCCGCGGAACCGCCGCCGCCCACGGCCGCCTTCGACGCCGAACGCGATCCCGAACCCGAACCGCCGCCGGTGGACCCGGACCTGATCCCGACCCGCACCTCCAATCGGATTCCCGCGAACCTGGATCCCGCCCCGGCGGACCCGGTCACCGAGGGCATTCCGGCGACGCCGGATCTGCACCACGCGCCCACCGAGATGGGCGGAGCGAGCGAGCTGAGCGGCACCAACCCCGCGCCCAAACCCGATCCGGACCTGCAGCGACGGCTCGAGGCTACCGCCAAGGCGACCGCGCTCACCGCGAAGGTGCTCGGATTCAAATGCGCGCGTGCGCATCCCAGCGATCCGCGGGCCGCCTTCTGCACCGTGTGCGGCATGCCGGTGGATCAGACCCAGCACGTGTCCGAGGTGATCCGGCCGCCGCTGGGCATGCTGGTGCTCGATGACGGCATGACTTTCATGTTGGCGGCCGACGCCGTGGTGGGCCGCGATCCCGAACTGTCCGAACCGGCCCGCGCGGGCCTGCTGCCGCTGCGCATCGACGACAGCTCCGGCGGCATGTCCCGGGCGCACGCCGAGATCCGGCTGGTGAACTGGGATGTCACCATCGTCGACCGCGGCTCCACCAACGGCACCCGGGTGCGCCCGCCCGGATATCGCGATTGGGTTCGGCTGCAACCGAATCAGCCGTTCACCCTGGTGCCGGGCGCGGAGATCATGCTGGGCAACCGGGTGCTGCGGTTGGAGCCGGTCGCGCCGCCGCCCTTCGGGTAGGACGCGAGAACTCCCGCGCCCCTAGGTGTATCGGGAGTAGCAGATCTCCTGATTGGCGCCGAGCACGCCCGCGCGGAAGGCGTCCACCCGGGAGAAGCCGCTGGGCACCGTCTTGCCGTCGGTGTCGCTGGCGGCCAGGCCGTCGGTGAGCAGGCCGGAGACCGCCTCGTCCAGATCGCCCGCGGACAGCGAGATGCCGCCGGACGCCTTGCGGCTCGGGTCGGCCAGTTTCCCGGAGATCACCCCGGACAGGCAGGCCGCGCGCAGGCCGGTCTTCGCGCCCTTCAACGGCAGTCCGGCGGCGTGCTGCACGGCGAGGGTGTAGCGGGAGATGAAGACGATGTACGCGGTGAAGTCGCCGGTCACATTGGCGGGCAAGGCGTCCTGGTCGTCGGCATTGGAGACGCCGCGGTCGTGCAGCGCGGGCACATCGGTGCCGATCCGATTGGTGGCCGGGCAGTAGGTGACCGGCACGGTGTCGGCGCCGTTGCGGCAGTTCAGCTTCGCGGTGTCGTAGCCGTATTCGGGCTCGGCGCGCACCGGCATGATGGTCGCCATCGCCTTGGCCAGCTCCTGCAAGCTGGACTGGGTCACCTCGGACTGGCCGTGATTGGCGTCGTTGCCGAGGGTCTGCGGCAGATCGCCGCGGCGGCGGTCGATCTCGTTCTGGTCGATGGCCTTACAGCCCTTGGCCCCGTCGGTGAAGCCGATCTGCACGGCCGTCACCCGCTCGAACGCCGAACCGTGCACGCTCTGCGGATCGTCGGGATCGGCGTCGCGGAAGGCGACGGTCGCGGCCAGCACCGCGTTCAAACCGTCGGAGGTGTTGATCGTGAAGTGCGGGGCCTTGCCCTCGGCCACATTCCGGATGAACGCGCCCGCGAAGCAATCCGCCTGCTGCTCCTTGACGATGGTCGGGGTGCGGCGGCCGACCAGTTTGGCCATCTCCTGAATGGCGTGCCCGTACTCGTGGGCGAGCACCATGACCACCGACATCTTCCCGAACTCGTCGGCCACCGCGGGCAGCAGCACCCCGCGATCCCAGCCCACCGAACCGTCCAGCCGGCAGTAGGCGGCGTTCACGAGCCGGTAGCTGGTCTCGCCGCAGAACTGCCCGGCCTGCGAGCGCGGCGTCTTGGCGTTCCAGGAGATGAAATGGTCCACCGGCGTGAAGGCGCCGCCGAACTCGCGCGGAAACTCGCCCTGCCAATAGGTCTGGATGTCGTCGAGCGCGTTGAGCACCAGCTTGTCGATGCTGCCGCCGTCGGAGTTCTCCGCGGTCAGCGTCGAATCCGGGGCCCCGGAGCGGGGGCCGCTGGGACCGCCGGTGGTAGGCAGACCGGCCACCTTGAACGGGTCGTCGTAGATCGATACGGCCCGGCCGTGAATATTTCGTGTACATCCGGACAAGAGCGCGACCGCCACGAGCACTACGCCCAGCGTCACGAATACACGGCGAATCCCCGTGGACCGGCGCGTGCGCACCGCCTCCCCCCGGCCTCTCCCCACCTGTTCTCCCTCGCCAACCGATGCCGATCGTGTCCCGGAATCGGACGGACGGCCGAGAAGCGCGACGCCGGACTCCGGGGGCTTCAATTATCATCCCACCATGTCTTCACCGGGGGCGCAGCAGATCACCGTGCGTCATGATGGAACCGAACGGGTCTTCGACGCGACTCAGCAGATCACGATGGGCCGGGCGCCGGAGGTGACGCTGTTCGTCGACAGTCCACTGGTCTCCCGCGTGCACGCGATCCTCAGCTACGAGGCCGGATCGTGGATGCTCAGCGACAACGGCAGCACCAACGGCGTTTTCGTGGACGCCCGCCGGCTGACCACGCCGCTGGTGATCAACCGGCCCACCCAGGTGCGGCTCGGCGACGCCATCAGCGGCCCGCTGCTGCACCTGCTGCCGCAGCCCGCGCGCGGCGGCGGTGGCGCGCCGCAACCGCAACCGCAGCAGCGGCCCGCGCCGCAGAACCGGCCGCCGTCCCGGCCGCAGCCGCAGGTGCCGCAGGTCGGGCAGCCGCAGCAGGCGCAGCAGCCGTTCGCGCAGCGCCCGCCGGTGCAGCAGCGACCGCAGCAGGCCTGGCAGCCGCCGAACGTGGCCCAGCCCAACCAGAATCAGTGGAATCCGAACCGGCCGGTCTCGGGTCCGCAGCATCAGCAGCCGAATCCGGTGCCGCAGCGGCCGACTCCGCCCGTCGGCAACGCGGCCACGCCGAATGTGGTGCGCCCGCCGGTCAACCAGCCGCCGCAGGGCGGCGATCCCATCAACATGACCACCAAGGCGGACACCTCGGCGCTGCCGCCGATCCGCGCGCGGGCCTCCACCGCGGCCATCGCGCGCGCCGACCGGATCCCGCGCAACGGTCTGCACATCGGTCGCACCAGCGACAACGAGATCGTGGTCAACGATCCGATGGCCTCGCGCAAGCACGCGCGCCTGGTGCCCGACCGCGAGGGCCTCGCCATCGAGGACCTCAACTCCGCCAACGGCACCTTCGTCAACGGCCGCCGCGAACAGCGCGCGCTGCTGCGCGAACGCGACATCGTCACCATCGGTAACGTCGACTTCGTCGTGCAGGAAGGCACGCTCGTGCACCGGCAGCGGCCGGTCGCCGAACAGGGCCTGCACGTGCACGGCGTCTCGTTCACCGTCGAGGGCAACAAGCAGCTGCTCGTGGACGTGAACATGCAGGCCGGACGCGGATCGCTGACCGCGCTCATCGGGCCCTCTGGCGCGGGCAAGTCCACGCTGTCGAAACTCATTGCGGGAACCACGCTTCCGTCCGCGGGCGTGGTCACCTTCGAGGGCCGCAACCTGCACGCCGAATACGAGGCGCTGCGCTCCCGCATCGGCATGGTGCCGCAGGACGATGTGCTGCACCGGCAGCTCACCGTCAAGCAGGCGCTCAACTTCGCCGCCCAGCTGCGCCTGCCCCCGGACACCAGCAAGGCCGACCGCAAGCAGGTGATCGCCGATGTGCTGAAGGAGCTTTCGCTCACCCAGCACGCCGACACCCGCGTGGACCGGCTCTCCGGCGGCCAGCGCAAGCGCGCCTCGGTGGCCATGGAGCTGCTCACCGGCCCCTCGCTGCTCATCCTCGACGAGCCCACCTCCGGCTTGGACCCGGCGCTGGACCGCCAGGTCATGACCATGCTGCGGGAACTGGCCGACGCCGGGCGCACCGTCATCGTGGTCACCCACTCGGTGGCCTGCCTGGACATGTGCGACCAGGTGCTGCTGCTCGCGCCCGGCGGCAAGACCGCCTTCTGCGGGCACCCGGGCACCGTCGGGCACGTCATGGGCACCAGCGACTGGGCCGAGATCTTCGGCCGCGTCGACGCCGACCCGGACCTGGCCTTCGCGAATTTCCGCTCCCGCCAGGCCTTCGCGGAACCGCCCGCGCCGGTCAAACCGGTGGAGCGGGCCAAGGCGCCGAAATCCAGTGCCGTCAAACAGTTCTCGACCCTGGCGCGGAGACAGTCGCGGCTCATCTTCGCCGACCGCGGGTATCTGGCGTTCCTGTGCGTGCTCCCGTTCGTGCTCGGCGCGCTGTCGCTGGTGGTCAAGGGCTCGAGCGGATTCAAATCCGTCGGGTTCACCCAGCTGCCCAACGGCGACTTCGTACCCGCCAGCAATGGCGAGGCGCAACAGCTACTCGTGGTGCTGATCCTCGGCGCCTGCTTCATGGGCGCCACGCTCACCGTGCGTGACCTGGTCGGGGAACGGCCCATCTACCACCGGGAACGCGCGGTCGGATTGCGTTCGGGCGCATACCTGATGTCGAAGATCGTGATCTTCAGTCTGGCGGCGCTGCTGCAGTCCGCGGTGATGATCGGGATCGTGCTGGCGTTCAAGCCCGCGCCCGGGACCGGGCTGGTGTTGTCCTCGGGCACGCTCGAGCTGTATCTCGACGTCGCGCTGACCGCGGTGTCGTGTGTGGTGCTCGGCCTGGTGCTGTCCTCGCTGGCCAAGTCCAACGAGCAGGTGATGCCGCTGCTGGTGGTCGTCATCATGGCGCAGCTGGTGCTGTCCAGCGGCATGATCTCGGTGGCCGGCCAGACCGTGCTGGAGCAGCTGTCGTGGCTGTTCCCGTCGCGCTGGGGCTACGGCGCGGGAGCGTCGACGATCAATCTGCCCTCGATGTCGTCCATGCCGGAGGCGCAGAAGGACTTCCTGTGGAAGCACACCGTCGGGACCTGGGCCATGGACATCGGCGTCCTCGTCGGGATCACCGTGCTGCTGTCGCTGTTCACCTGGTCGCGTCTGCGCTTGAAGAAGCTGTCGGCGTGAGCGGGACCACACCCTGGCCTGGGTGCGAAGTAGTGATTCGGTCGCGCGCTCAACGTTGCGAGCAGGCAGACTGATGACTGTGACAGCGCGAGTTGGGGCAGTGCATCTCGGCTGGGACGTGGTGTCGGTGGCCGCCGGTGGCGGCGGTTCGCCCATCCGCCCGGTCCAGGTAGAGGGCTCGTACACCCCTCCCGCCTACCTGTTGGCGGACTCGTCCGGCCGGTTGCACACCGCGGGCGTGGATCGGCGGCCCGACGTCGGCATCGCCATCTCCGACGTCCGCGACATCATCGGGCACCCGCAGATCGTGGTGGCCGGGGCGACCTGGCCGGCCGAACTGGTGTTCCGGGCGCGCATGCACAACCCGCTGGCCTCGGTCATCGAGCACCTCGGGACGACGCCGGACGTGCTCGCGCTGCCCTACCCCGACGAATGGCCCGACCCCCAGGTCGACGAGTTCGTGCGGCTGGTGGAACAGCTCGGCGTGCCCGCCGAACCGCTGCCCGAATCGGTGGCGCTGTCGGGGTACGTGCGCGCGCTCGGACTGGTGCGGTCACCCGGCCGCGGGCCCGCCGTCGGCGCGGTCGGCGTGTATTCCGACGGGCGTGAATGCCTGGTGGTCGCGGTTCACGGCAATGACGACCAGCCCACCGAATCGGTCAGCGTCGCCATCACCGCCGAGGCGCTGCACGAGGCGCACGCCGCCGACAATGTGGTCATCGAGGTGATGGCCGCGGCGCGGGCCATCAATGCCGACACCTCCACGGTGTTGCTCACGGGCAATGTCTGTTTCAACGACGCGCTGCGGTTGGCGTTCCAGAACCACCTGGGCCATCGGTTCCAGGTGGCCGATCATCCGATGCACGCGCTCGTGCTCGGCGCGACCCACCTGCTGGTGGCCGACAGTGAGGGCGACCCCGCCTACGACCGGCCTCCCGCCGCGGATTCTCGGTCGGCCGGGGCGGAAGCGCGTCCGGTCGATCAGGGGCCGCGCCACGTCACCGGGGGCGGCGCCGTGGGGCAGCCGTTGCAACGCCAGCCCGAACCGCTGGCGCATCAGCCGGAATTGGTTCCCCGGCACATGGATTCACCGCCCGAGCCGGCCACGCAGCGACCCGGTACCGGCCCGCAGCCGGTGACCGAGATCGCGGCGGACGCGGGTTCCGGGCAGGGCGCGCAGCCCGCGGCGGATCCCTCCGCCGCGGGCGTGACCCGGCGCATCACCGCGCAGGAGGCCGCCCAGGGCGGCGCGACCGGCAACACCGGGCCCGGCGGGATCACCCAGCGGGTGACGGCCGAGGAACTCGCCCGGCTCTCCGCGCAGGCCGCGGGCGGCTCTGCCGGTGGCGATGCGGCGCAAGGGGTTACGCGGGGCCAGGACGGCCCGTCCACCGGTTCGCAGCCGGTGATCGGCGGCCGTGGCACGCTGCCGCCGGGGCTGGAAGGTGTCGGCGGCCGGTTCATGCGGCCGCCCGGTTCCCCGGCGGACGATCAGATGACGACGGTCCTGGGTGAGGGCGGGGCCCGGCAGGGCTACGCCCCCGAGGGCGGCCACGGGCCGGGTTCCGCGGGTGCGCAACAGGGTTCGGCCGGGAGCTACGGCGCCGGCGGACAGGGGCCGCAGGGCGGTGCCCAGGGTCCGCACGGCGGCCAGGGTTCACACGGTGGCCAGGGCACGCAGGGCGGTTACGGTCAGGGCCAGGGTGGCGCTTTCGGGCCGGGCGGTCCGACCACCGGCGGCTATCCGCAGCAGGGCGGCTCGGCGGGTCAATTCGGGCCCGGCACAGGCGGTCCGGGCTCGGCGGGCGGCTACGGCGCGGGCTACGGTTCGGCGAACGCTCCGGGCTCGGAGGGTTCGGCGCAGGGCGGTTACGGTCCCGTCGGCGCGCAGCCGGGCCAGGGCGGGCAGTACGGCGGCCAGCAGGGCGCTGCCGGGCAGTACGGCCAGGGTGGATACGGCTCGGGCGGTTACGGCGGCCAGGGTGGCTACGGCGGCGGCGGTTACCCGGCGGGTCCCTATGGGGCCGAGGGGGATACGTCCGGTTCGGGTCGCGGGAGTTTTGCTGGATCCGGCGGAAACGCTCCTGGTCAGCCCGGCGGGATGTACGGTGGGTCGATGTCGTCGGGGGTGCGTGGGTCGAATCCGCAAACGCCGGAAGATACCGCTGGGCAGTCGGATTCGGACACGGGATCCGACTCCGAGGGTGATCGCAAGCAGCGCAAGGGCAAGCTGTGGAACAAGATGCGCAAGCCGTTCGGCGCGCCCATCATCGTCGGCGCCGCGGCCCTGTCGCTCCTGGGCGCGCACTCGGATCAGCGCCAGGAACCCACGGCCGGATCCCCGGCGCCCGTCGGCGGGATGACCCGGGCCACCGATATCGAGCTGTCCCCGGTCGGTGAGAGCTGCGCGGTGACCCCGTTCGTCTCGGGGCTGCCCGGCTCCGGCGTCGCCACCATCGGCGACCCGCACAAGACGGACTGCGTGCGGTCCGGCATCGACACGCTCCGCTACACGCTGCCCGGCCCGGTGCGCGGGATCGACCCCGGCCCGCCGTTGCACATCTGACCGCCGGCCGGCGCATCCGCCGGTGGCGGGGCGCATCGGGCCGGTGGCAGAGGCGCCGGGGACCGATTCGAGGGTCCGCGGACCCCGCTGGTATGGTTGCTCGTTGGTGTGCGGTACGGCCGGGTTTCCGGCTGTCACACGAGCCCCGGGTCTCCACCGGCCGCCGGGATTCAGCTCGATCGCGTACTTGGCTGGCAAAACCTACGACAGACAGGGATGCACTGTGCCTACGTACAGCCCCAAGGGCGGTGACGTGACCCGCAAGTGGTACGTCATCGACGCCACTGACGTAGTGCTCGGCCGTCTTTCCGTGCAGGCTGCGAACATCCTGCGTGGCAAGAACAAGCCGACCTACGCCCCGAACGTCGATGGTGGCGACTTCGTCATCATCATCAACGCCGAGAAGGTTGCCATCTCCGGCAACAAGCGGCAGGACAAGGTCCTCTACACCCACTCCGGTCACCCGGGTGGTCTGAAGGGCCGTACCGTGGGCCAGATCCTGGACACCCGCCCCGACCGTCTGGTCGAGCGTGCCGTCAAGGGCATGATCCCGAAGAACAAGCTGGGCAACCAGATCATCGGCAAGCTGAAGGTCTACGCGGGCCCGAACCACCCGCACGCCGCCCAGCAGCCCATCCCCTTCGAGATCAAGCAGGTGGCCCAGTGACCGCTCCTGAGGAATTCAACGACGACTACGTCGTCGAGGACACCGCCGTGGAGGTCGTCGAAGAGGGTGACGGTTACGAGGCCGAGGCCGAGTACACCGAGACCTTCTCCGCCCCGGTCGCCATGGACCGTCCGGTCCAGACCGTCGGCCGCCGCAAGGAGGCCGTGGTCCGCGTGCGCCTGGTGCCGGGTTCCGGCAACTTCGTGCTGAACGGCCGCACCATCGAGGATTACTTCCCGAACAAGGTGCACCAGCAGCTGGTGAAGTCCCCGCTCGTCACCGTCGAGCGCGTCGAGACCTTCGACATCTACGCCCGCCTCGTCGGCGGCGGCCCGTCGGGTCAGGCCGGCGCCCTGCGCCTCGCCATCGCCCGCGCGCTGATCGAGGTCACCCCGGACGACCGTCCCGCCCTCAAGCGTGCCGGCTTCCTGACCCGTGACCCGCGTGCCACCGAGCGTAAGAAGTACGGCCTCAAGAAGGCCCGTAAGGCGCCTCAGTACTCGAAGCGCTGATATTGCGCCGTCAGGCTCTACCGTGCCCGGCCCCCGTGGGGACCGGGCACGGTACGGTCTACACGGCAACCTGTGCGAGAGCAGGCTCCCCGCAACGGTTTTCGGACCGGCTGGAAGCCTGCTCTCGTGCTGTATCCACCGAACTGCAGGGGTGTTGAGGTAATGGGACGTTTGTTCGGTACCGACGGTGTCCGCGGGCTCGCGAACGGGTCGCTGAGTCCGGAACTGGCGCTACAGGTTTCGGCCGCGGCCGCGCAGGTCTTGAGCCGCGGGAAGAAGCGCGCGGTTGCCGTCGTGGGACGCGATCCCCGCGCCAGCGGTGAGATGCTGGAGGCCGCCGTCACCGCGGGCCTCACCTCCGCGGGCGTGGACGTGCTGTCGGTCGGCGTGCTGCCGACGCCCGCCGTCGCGTACCTGACCGGCGTGTACGACGCGTGCCTCGGTGTCATGATCTCCGCCTCGCACAACCCCATGCCGGACAACGGCATCAAGATCTTCGCCGCGGGCGGGCACAAGCTGGACGACGCCGTCGAGGATCGGATCGAGGCGCTGGTCGCGGAGGGTGGCTTCACCCGGCCCACCGGCGCGGCGATCGGCCGCATCCTCGGACGCCCCGGCCTGGGCGGACACGTCTTCGACGTCAACGACCGCTACAGCCTCGAGGGCACCCACGAACGCTATGTCGAGCACTTGGTCCAGGCCACCGGCCGCGACCTGCGCGGGCTCACCGTCGTGGTGGACTGCGCGCACGGCGCGGCCTCCGAGGTCGGGCCCGCCGCCTACCGCGAGGCGGGCGCGACCGTCATCGCCATCAACGCCGACCCCGACGGCCTCAATATCAACGACGGCTGCGGCTCCACCCACCTCGAGCAGGTCCAGGCCGCGGTGCGCGCGCACGGCGCCGACCTCGGCCTCGCCCACGACGGCGACGCCGATCGCTGCCTGGCCGTGGACGCCACCGGCGCGGTCGTGGACGGCGACGCCATCATGGCCGTGCTCGCCGTCGGCATGCGCGACTCCGGCGACCTGGCGGAGAACACCCTGGTCGCGACCGTCATGAGCAACCTCGGCCTGCACATCGCCATGCGTGAGGCCGGAATCACCGTGCGCACCACCGCCGTCGGCGACCGCTACGTGCTCGAGGACCTCCGCAACGGCGGCTACACCCTCGGCGGCGAGCAGTCCGGGCACGTGGTGTTCCCGCGCTACGGCACCACCGGCGACGGCGTGCTCACCGGTCTCAAGCTGATGGCCCGGATGGCCGAGACCGGCAGCAGCCTGGCGGAATTGGCGGGCATCGTGAAGGTCGTCCCGCAGATCCTGGTGAACGTCCCGGTCACGGACAAGGCGGCCGTCGCCGTCGCGCCCGCGGTGCTGGAAGCCGTCGCGCAGGCCGAGCAGCTGCTGGGCGACACCGGCCGAATCCTGCTGCGCCCCAGTGGAACCGAGCAGCTGGTCCGGGTCATGGTCGAGGCGACCGATCCGGCGCAGGCCTCGCATCTGGCCGACCATCTCGCGAAGCTGGTCGAAGCCGTCTAGTCACCTCGTCGAGTGGCGCATCCGGGACTTCCCTCCCGGGTGCGCCATTCGGCGTTTCAGAGGGTTTCGGTGAGGCTGCCGGCGGCCAGGTGCCAGCGGCGGGTCGCCGTCACGGTGTCGAGCATGCGGCGGTCGTGGGTGACCAGCAGCACCGTGCCCTCGAAGGATTCGACGGCCTGCTCCAGCTGCTCGATGGCGGGCAGGTCCAGGTGGTTGGTGGGCTCGTCGAGCACCAGCAGGTTCACACCACGCGCCTGCAGCAGCGCCAGCGCGGCGCGGGTGCGCTCGCCGGGGGAGAGTGTGTCGTTGGGGCGCAGCACGTGCGGGCCGCGGAGACCGAACTTCGCGAGCAGGGTGCGGACATCCGACTCGTTCCAGTCGGGGATCTGCGCGCTGAATGTGTCCGCGAGGGTGGCGGTTCCGCGGAACAGGCCGCGGGCCTGATCGACCTCGCCGACCGCGACGCCCGAACCGATCGACGCGGAACCGTTGTCCGGCTTCATCTTTCCCAGCAGCAGCGACAGCAGGGTGGATTTGCCCGCGCCGTTCGCGCCGGTCAGCACGATGCGGTCGCCCCAATCCACCTGCACCGTCACCGGTCCCAGGGTGAACTCGCCGCGGGACACCGTCGCGCCGGACAGGGTGGCCACCACCGCGCCGCTGCGGGGCGCGGCCGCGATGGACATGCGCAGCTCCCACTCCTTGCGCGGTTCCTCCACCGCGTCCAGGCGTTCGATGCGCTTGAGCGTCTGCTTGACCTTGGACGCCTGCTTCTCGGTGGACTCCGCGCGGGCCTTGCGGCCCATCTTGTCCGAATCCGCCTTCGACTTGCGGCGGGCATTGCGGACGCCGTGTTCCATCCAGTTGCGCTGCATATTGGCGCGCGCTTCCAGACCGGCCTTGGTGTCGGCGAACTCGTCGTAGGCCTCGCGGGCGTGGCGGCGCGCGATCGCCCGCTCCTCCAGATACGAGTCGTAACCGCCGTCGTACACGCCGACCTGCTGCTGCGCCAGATCCAGTTCGACGATGCGATTCACGGTGCGCGCCAGGAACTCCCGGTCGTGGCTGATCACCATGAGCGGCTCGCGGACCCCGGTCACGAACTGCTCGAGCCGGGCCAGACCGTCCAGATCGAGGTCATTGGTGGGCTCGTCGAGCAGCAGGATGTCGAAGCGGGACAACAGGACCGAGGCCAGACCGGCGCGAGCCGCCTGACCACCGGAGAGCACGGTCATCGGGGTGGCCAGGCCGTGCGGGAGGCTGTCGGTGAGGCCCAGATCGGCGGCCACCTCGTCGGCGCGCTGCTCCAGGTCCGCGCCGCCCAGGGCGAGCCAGCGCTCCAGGGCGGGGGAGTACTCGTCGTCCCCGCCGTCGGCGAGGCGTTCGGCGGCGGCGTCCATGGTCTGCTGGGCGGCGGCCACCCCGGTGCGGCGGTACAGGAACTCCAGCACCGTCTCGCCCTCGACGCGCTCCGGCTCCTGGGCCAGATAGCCGACGGTGGCGTCCGGCGGGCTCAGCACGATCTCGCCCTCGTGGGCGTCGCCGGCGGCGAGCATGCGCAGCAGGGTCGACTTGCCCGCCCCGTTCACGCCGACCAGGCCGATCACATCGCCGGGGGCGAGGATCAGGTCCAGGTCGGAGAACAGCAGACGCTCGCCGTGTCCGGCGGCCAGGCCGCGCGCATGCAGAGTGGTGCTCACCAGGGCGATTCTGCCGTGTTCAGGGTGGCACCCTGACGTCGGGCCTCGGAAAGTTCAGGGTCGTTATCGGGCGACCGACCGATGTGCGCGCGGCGGTGGCTCGGCAGAGTGGAGACATGACCACAGAGTTTCCGACCCCGGCCCCGAAGCGACTGACCCGCTCCCAGCACGACAAGTGGATCGCCGGCGTGTGCGGCGGTCTCGCCGAATACGTCGGCTGGAGCCCCGGTCTCGTCCGCTTCCTCTTCATCCTCTCCTGCCTGCTGCCCGGACCGCAGTTCCTGCTCTACATCGCGCTGTGGATCATCATCCCCAAGCGCTGAGTCATCCCCAGGCCGCGAGTTGTCCACAATCGGCATCGAAGGTGGTGCGAGGGGTGATCGCGAGTGCCAGGATGGTGATCACGCCACTGCGGAGGAGTGCACACCATGGTCACATCGGGTGATCTGCCCGGACTGGATCTGCCCGGACTGGACGCGCATTCGGAACTTGGTGGGCTAGGTGCGGTCGAGTTGTCGCACCCCACACAGGATCTCGACGCGGACGGCCTGGCCGACACCGTGACCACCGGCACCGCACACGCCATGCAGGTGTGGACGGATCTGGATCACGACGGTTACGCCGACCATGTGACCGTGGTGGACAGCGACGGTGACTACGCCGCCTGGGAATTCCACCACAACTCCGACGGCACCACCGCGTGGGTGCGCACGGACGGCGGACACCTCGGCGGCACCTAGCCGGGGCTGACGGGGGTTTCACGCCACGGGCTTCAGCCCGTGGGGAATCGAGGGGGGATCGATGGGTGAATCCGGCGACTTCGGCGTGCGCGTCACCGCCCTGCACACCGCGGCCACCACCCTGCGGGACAACGCCGGGGCGCTGCGACAGCACGCCCACGCCATCGGCGACCACGCCTTCGGCCTCGGCGACGACGCGGTGGGACGCGACTACTCCGCCCAGGGCGCCGGGATCCATCAAGGATTCGAGCGTTCGGCAGGCTGCCTCCGGCATTGGGCCGCCGCGGCCGCCGCCACCGCCGATGTCTTCGACCGCGCGGCCACCGAATACGCCCGCCTGGACCACGAACGCGTCACCGCCCTCCACCAGGTCGGCCGATGACCTTCGACCCCACCGGCCAGACCGTCGACCAGATCCTCGACCACGGAGCGCCCGGGCTGCGCTACTGGGAACAGCTCCTGCCCTTGTACGCCAAGGCATTCGGTGAACCGGCCGGTGTGACCGTGACTGAGCTCTACGCCCGCTATGACGAACAACGTGGCCTCGACCTCGATGAATTCGACACCGCCCGAAGCGAACTGGACAAGGCGCTCGCCGACGCCGAATTCCGCTTCACCTCACACCAAGCGGTGGCGAACTCCCTTCCGTCTGCCTGGACCGGCGCTACCGGAACCGAGGCCCTCGCCCTCCTGAATTCCCAACTGCGGCAGGCCCGCGAAGACCTCGACACCATCCGCACCGCCTCCCAGGCGATCGCCGCCGCCCTCGACCCGATCCGCGCCGCCATCCTCACCAAAGCGGAACGAACCCGCGACCTCCTCGCGCCCACCCCCGGCGGCGAAGCCCCCGTCACCCTCGACGGCAGAACCCCCGACGCCATCAGCGCCCTCGCGGAAGCGGACCCCTGGCTCACAGCCACCTTCCGGCCCGAGGTCGACCGGCAACTGGCCGCCTTCACCGCCACCTGCGCGGCCACCGCCGACACCATCGAATCCCACTACCGCACCATCATCACGGCCTTCGAGCAGGTCATCGACCACACTTATCCACAACCATCCCAAGCCCTGCTGCCCCGACCGGAGACGAACTCCGCAGCCCTGCTCGGCAACTCTGCTGGGGCGCAGACCGACTCGGCTGCGGCGGAGACCAGTCCTGCCGGTGTGCAGCCCGGTGTGGTTCCCGCGCCGTCCGAGCCCGATTCTTCGCCGCCGACAGTAGGTCCTGGCCGATGCCCAGAAACCGACGTCGGGGCGGCACAGTCGCGGGCCTGCTGCGGGCCAGGCGATTCGGGCACGCGCCAACCTACGCAGGAGGGACCCGGCCGGCCCGCCGCCGGCACCGCGACCGGGCAACCCTGTGACCCCGCGTGTTTGAAGGCCGCGCCCGCCCGTCCGGTCGAGGCCACCGAACCCGCTTCCGCCGGACCGGGGACCGCCGCGGAGCCGCCGGTTCCCGATGCACCCACCCCGTCCGATTCGGGGTCCGTCGCCGTGCCGAAACAGGCTCAGCCCCAGACCGAAATGTTCGCGCACGCGCTCGAGGGCCTGGTCGGCAAGCTCGAAACCGGTTTGCAGCAGGGATTTTCCGCCGTTCTCGAGCAACTCGGCTCCCTGTCCGCCCCCGCGTCCGATGCCCCGGGCGACGTAGAGACACCCGCAGGGCAGGAGAAGTCTGCCGAACCGCACCCGGGTCCGGCGACGTCGAACCTTCCGACCGGTCATCTCGAATTCGATCTCGCCGGAAAGCATTTCGTAGTCGATCGCGATCCGACGGGTGACACGTCCATCGCCGTCACCGACGAATCCGGCCGGACTCAGGTCTGGAGCCTGACAACCGACGACTCCGGTAAATCCGCACTTGCCCCGGACACCACAGTCGGGCACCCGACCGCCCCTGCCGCCGGTGACCCCGGTCCGGTGACTGCCGCGCCAGACCCGCGCCCACCAGAAAATTCGCCCCCGGTTGAAGCTGCCACGCCGCCGGGTTCACCTTGCGCTACGGAGGTCCCGACCGGATTGGCGCCGATTCAGGTCCCCTGTATGGCTCCGCCATCGGCTGAATCGCCCACTCCGGCAGCGCCTTCCGGAGGGCACGAACCGGCCACACCCACATGCACCGGAACTCCTGAGCTGGACGCCGGAAAGTCCCCGGACGGCGGCGAGCTGTCCGGGTGCGACGGGCTCGGCGGCGTCGAGCCGGGCGGGTCCACCGTCTGTCCGGCGGTGCCTGGAACTCCAGAGCTGACCGCGCCGCTGGGCGGCGACGAGTCGCCACTGGCCGAAGGGGGGCCGCCTGGTGACCTGTCGGTGCCGGTGTCACCCGCCGATCCTGGCGCGGACCTAGGAAATCCCGATGTGCCGCTTGAGATTCCGGAGGCCGGTGTCGAGATCCCTTGACCGTCGCTGGGAGTCGGGTTACTTGCGGAGGGCCTGGATGAGTTGGAGGACGGGGAGCTTCTGGGGCTGCTCCGGCTCGTCCTCGACGGCGTCGGGGTCGACGACCTGGGTGTGGGGGATGAGGGCTTCGGGGTCGGCGAACGGCTTGTACTTCTTGTCGCCGAGCAGGGTGTAGTTGAGGTAGCCGACCAGGAGGGCGCGGGTGAGGCGCTCGGTCCTGGGCTCGTGCTTGCCCGCGCCCAGGGCGGCGAGGGCGCGGCGGCCCTCGACCATGCCGTTGTGGGTGGCCTTGTCGAGAGAGCGGAGGATCGCGCTTTCGCCCCAGGCGGAGGCCAGGGGGAGGGCATCGGAGCTGACCGAGTCGATGTCGGCGGCGCCGGCCAGGATCAGGGCGGGGGCGTCGACCTTGGTGGCCAGGGCCTCGGCGGAGGGGGCGGTCGGGGAGGGGAAGAGGGCGGCGACGGCGGCCACCTCGCGCTGAGAGGCGGCGATGACAGCCGCGCCCGCGCCCATGCCGTGACCCACCAGGGCCAGGCGGTCGGGGCGGACGCTGATATTGCCGGTGCCCAGCCGCACCCCGGCGCAGATGTCGAGGGTGGTGAGCAGGTCGGTGGCCAGGTTCAGGTGCGAGGGGATCGGCCCGCGCTCGGTGTCGGGCGCGGCCGCGACATAACCCCAGGAAGCGAGGTGTTCCAGCAGGCGGCGGTAGTTGCCGACCCCGGTCAGCCAGCCGTGCCCGAAGGCCACCGCGGGCAGGTTCAGCCCCTTGCCGGGCGTGTACACCACCCCGGGCAGCCCGGCGATGCCGAGATTCCCGCGCAGCACCTCGTGCGGGCCACGCAGGGTCAGAGTGCTCAGGAGCGATTTCACAGACACCGACACGAAGATGAACTTAGTCGGTCCGGCGGCCGAATGCCTCGAGCGAACCCACGCGGAGACGCACGGAACCCAAAACGGATGGGGCTAGGCTGGTGAGCCATGTGCGGAATCGTGGGGTATGTGGGGTACCGGGATGCGCTCGGCGTAGTGGTCGATGCGTTGCGCCGCATGGAGTATCGGGGCTACGACTCGGCCGGAGTCGCGATTCTGGACGGGTCCGGCGGGCTGGCGGTCGAGCGCAAGGCGGGACGGCTGGCCAACCTGGAGGCCGAGCTGGTCGATCGCGGGCCCGAGCACTACGCCGGGTCCACCGGCATGGGCCACACCCGCTGGGCCACGCACGGCGCGCCCACCGACCGCAATGCCCACCCGCACCGCGACCGCACCGGCCGGGTCGCGGTGGTGCACAACGGCATAATCGAGAACTTCGCCCCGCTGCGCCGCGAACTCGAGGAGGCGGGCGTCGAGCTGGGCAGCGACACCGACACCGAGGTGGCGGTGCACCTGGTGTCGCAGGCCTACGCGGCCGGGGACACGGCCGGTGATTTCGTCGCCTCCGCGCTGAGCGTGGTGCGCCGCCTGGAGGGCGCGTTCACCCTGGTCTTCACCCACGCCGACCACCCGGGCACGATCGTCGCCGCCCGCCGCTCCACCCCGCTGGTGGTCGGGGTCGGGCAGGGCGAGATGTTCATCGCCTCCGACGTCACCGCGTTCATCGAACACACCCGGGAGGCAGTCGAACTCGGCCAGGACCAGGCCGTGGTCATCACCGCCGACAGCTACCGGGTCACCGACTTCGCGGGCATCGCCGACGAGGCGCGCACCCGCCCGTTCACCATCGACTGGGACCTGGCCGCCGCCGAGAAGGGCGGCCACGACTACTTCATGCTCAAGGAGATCGAGGAGCAGCCGACGGGTGTCGCCGACACCCTCATCGGTCACTTCGCGAACGGCCGCATCGTGCTCGACGAGCAACGGTTGCACGACCAGGAGCTGCGCGAGGTCGACAAGGTGTTCGTAGTCGCCTGCGGCAGTTCGTATCACGCGGGCCTGCTCGCCAAGTACGCCATCGAACACTGGACGCGACTGCCCGTCGAGGTCGAGCTGGCCAGCGAATTCCGTTACCGCGACCCGGTTCTGGACCGCTCCACCCTGGTGGTCGCCATCTCCCAGTCCGGCGAGACCGCCGACACCCTGGAGGCGGTGCGGCACGCCAAGGAGCAGAAGGCGCGGGTCCTCGCCATCTGCAACACCAATGGCGCGCAGATCCCCCGTGAGGCCGACGCGGTGCTCTACACCCGCACCGGCCCGGAGATCGGGGTGGCGTCGACCAAGGCGTTCCTGGCCCAGATCACCGCCAACTACCTGGTCGGGCTGGCGCTGGCGCAGGCGCGCGGCACCAAGTACCCGGACGAGGTGGCGCGCGAGTTCGCCGAACTGGAGTCCATGCCGAAACTCGTTGCGCAGGTGCTGGAATCGGCCGAGAAGGTGCGCGCGATCGCCCGCCAGTTCGCGCAGGTGCCGACGGTGCTGTTCCTGGGCCGCCACGTCGGCTACCCGGTCGCCCTCGAAGGCGCGCTCAAGCTCAAGGAACTCGCGTACATGCACGCCGAGGGCTTCGCCGCGGGCGAGCTCAAGCACGGCCCGATCGCGCTCATCGAGGACGGCCTGCCGGTGTTCGTGGTCATGCCGTCGCCGAAGGGCCGGGCGGTGCTGCACTCCAAGCTGCTCAGCAATATCCGCGAGATCCAGGCTCGCGGCGCGCGCACCATCGTCATCGCCGAGGAGGGCGACGACACGGTGCGGCCGTTCGCCGACTTCCTGATCGAGATCCCTTCGGCCCCAACGCTGTACCAGCCGCTGCTGTCCACCGTCCCGCTGCAGATCTTCGCCGCCGAGGTGGCGCAGGCGCGCGGCTACGACGTGGACAAGCCGCGCAACCTGGCCAAGTCCGTCACCGTCGAGTAGGACCGGCCCGTCACTGGACGGTGACGGTGCCCTTCATGTCCGGGTGCAGCGGGCACAGGTAGCGGTAGGTGCCCGGCGTGGTGAAGGTGTGGCTCCACTCGCCCTTGCGGATGATCGGGCTGTTGATGCCGAGCGCGACATCTCCGATGCCCTGCACCGCGTGCGGGGCCTTGTCGTCGAACTTCCAGGTCACGGTGTCCCCGGCCTTCACGGTGATGTCCGCCGGGGAGAACTTCATGTCCGTCACGTTCACGGTGACCGCGGCGGGCGCGGCCGGACCGGTCGAGGTCGCCGCCGAGGACGCCGGAGCCGCGGCCGTCGAGGTGGCGGCGGGCTTCGAGGTGTCCGAGGAGCAGCCCCCGGCCGCTAGCGCCGCCGCTACGACGGCGACGAGAAGCAGGGCACGCGAGGACGACTGGCGTATCGGCATGTCAGCCAGGCTAGTACCCGCTGATAGCGGACCATTCGCGGGACCGCCCTGACCTGCGCGGCGAACCGACGGGCGTAGTCTCCACAACGGCAGGCAGTCCGAATCCGGGAGGCGACCCATGACCGCACCGGCGGTGCGCGACCACGCGGTACTCGACTACTACACGGCCGACGAGGTGCGGGCCGCCGAAGCCGAGCTCTTCACCCGCGTACCCGCCGGAATGCCCATGCGACGAGCCGCCTTCGGCCTTGCCGAGGTGGTGGTCGGCGAACTGCGCGAACGTACCGGCGGCATCGCCGGACGCGCGGTCACCCTCCTCGTCGGCTCCGGCGACAACGGCGGTGACGCGCTGTGGGCGGGCTCCTTCCTGCGTCGCCGCGGCGTCGCGGTCCGCGCGATCCTGCTCGCCCCCGAGCGCGCCCACGCCGAGGGATTGGCGGCGCTGCACCGGGCGGGCGGGCGAATCGTCGAGGCTCCCCCCACCGCGCACGAGCCGCGCGGGGACGCGGCGGCGCGGGAAGACGTGGCCGAGGCGATCCTGGGCCTGCCGGACCTGGTGGTGGACGGCATCGTCGGGATTTCCGGGCGCGGGGCGCTGCGGCCGGTCGCGGCGGAATTGGTTGCGGGCGTGCGCTGCCCGATCATCGCCGCCGATCTGCCCAGCGGCGTCGACCCCGACACGGGGGCGGTGAACGGTCCGGCCGTCCGGGCGGATGTCACCGTCACCTTCGGCGCGTTGAAGCCCGTGCACGCCCTGGCCGCACCGTATTGCGGCCGAATCGAGCTGGTACCCATCGGATTACGGCTGCCCGAGCCGAATCTGATCGGGCTCGAACCACGGGCGGTCGGCGCGGGCTGGCCCGTCCCCGGACCGTTCGATGACAAGTACACGCAGGGCGTGACCGGTGTGTGCGCGGGCAGCGGCACCTACCCGGGCGCGGCCGTGCTGTGCACCGGCGGCGCGGTCGCGGCCACCTCCGGCATGGTGCGCTACGCGGGGACCGGCGCGGCGCAGGTGCTCGCCCACTTTCCGGAAGTGATTGCCGCCGAATCCATTCCCGCGACCGGACGCGTGCAGTCGTGGGTCATCGGCCCCGGCGCGGGCACCGATACCGCAGCCCGCGACCGCCTGGCCGAGGTCCTCGCCACCGACCTCCCCGTCGTGGTGGACGCCGACGCCCTCACCCTTGTGGCCGCCGACCCGACCCTGGTCACGGGCCGCGCCGCCCCCACGGTCCTCACCCCGCACGCCGGCGAGTTCGCCCGCCTCACCGGCGCCGAACCCGGCCCCGATCGAGTCGCCGCGATTCGCAAACTCTCCGAATCCTGGCAGGTCACAGTCCTTTTGAAGGGTAGGGCCACCCTGATCGCGAGCCCCGGCCATCCGGTCATCGTCAATGAGGCCGGTGGTTCCTGGGCCGCCACCGCCGGTTCCGGCGATGTCCTCTCGGGCATCATCGCGGCCCTGCTGGCCGCCGGCCGCGATCCCGCCTGGGCCGCGGCCGCCGCCGCCCGAGTCCACGCCCTGGCCGCCAACCTCGCCGCCCACTCCGCCACCACCGCGGGCGCCCCGATCTCCGCGTCCCCCTTGCTCTCCCATGTCCGCGAGGCCATCGGCACGCTCCGCGAACTCGCGGGGGAGGGCCACATCAACCGGTAGTGGCGGCGTTGTGCAGGGCGGTGCGGGCGGCGGCGATGACGGGGTGGTCGCCGGTGCCGCGGCGGTAGGCGAGGTGGGTGCGGCGGCGGGTGGGGAGCGGGGTGAGAGTGACGGCGGCCGGGGCGGAATGGGTGCCGAGGTCGGGGACGAGGGCTACGCCCTGGCCCGCGGCGACCAGGTTGAGGACGGTGCCGAAGTCGTCGGCGTGGTGGCGGATGCGGGGTGTGAAGCCGGCGGCCAGGCAGGCGCGGACGGTCATTTCGTAGCAGAGGGTGCCGGGGGTGCCCGCGATCCAGGGGGAATCGGAGTGGGCGGTGAGTGGGCCGGGGGTGAGGGTGGCGAGGTGGATGGTCTCCTCGAAGAGGGGTTCGGTGTCGAGGCCGGGTTCGGGGGTGAGGGGGACGTAGTCGTATTCCTGGAGCAGGGCGATGTCGAGGGTTTCGGCGCGCAGCGCGGCGGGGGCGGCGGCCGGATCGAGTTCGGTGACCAGGAGTTCCAGCAGCGGATGGTCGCGGCTGAGGGAGACCAGGGCGGGGGAGAGGATGTGGTGGACAGCCGTGGGGAAGGCGCCGATACGCAGGGTGCCGGTGAGTTCGGTTCGGGCGGAGGCGAGTTCGGCGGTCGCCTGCTCCAGGACGGCGAGGATGGTCTCGGTGTGCTCGACCAGACGCAGCGCGGCGGGGGTGAGGACGACGCTGCGGCCGGTGCGTTCCAGCAGCGGCAGCCCGGCCTCGCGTTCCAGGGCGGTCAGCTGCTGGGAGACGGCCGAGGGCGTGTAGGTGAGGGCGTCGGCGACCGCGGCGATGGTCTTCCGGTGCGCGAGTTCGCGGAGCAGACGCAGGCGACGGACATCCAGCATCAGTTGATCTTATGCTCGGGGATAGAAACGTGAAATAGACCTGACGCATCCGCTCGGCCAGGCTGGTGCCATGACATTCAACGGCCTCTACGTTCCCCTGGTCACGCCCTTCACCGCCGACGACGAGCTGGCCGCGGACGCCCTGGAGGCGCTCGCCCACGAGGTCCTCGACGCCGGTGCGGCGGGCCTCGTCGCGCTGGGCACCACCGGCGAACCCACCACCCTCACCCACGACGAACAGCGGCGCGTCATCGATATCTGCGCCCGCGTCTGCGCCGAACGCGACGTCACTCTGATCGTGGGCGCGGGCTCGAACGCCACCCACGACTCGGCGCGCGCCCTGTCCGCCCTCGACCCGCGCGCCACCGCCGCCCTCGCCGTGGTCCCGTACTACAACCGGCCCTCGGAAGACGGTGTGGTGGAACACTTCCGGGTCCTCGCCGCCGCCAGCCCGGTGCCCGTGCTGATCTACCACATCCCCTACCGCACCTCCCGCACCCTGAGCGCCGAAACCCTGTGCCGGCTGGCCGAACTGCCGAACGTGGCGGGCTTCAAGTACACGGCGGGCGGCATCGACGAGACCACGGTGGCCTTCCTGGCCCGCGTCCCCGAGCACGTCTCGGTGCTGGCGGGCGACGACCTGTTCGCCGCCCCGCTGCTGGCGCTGGGCGCGACCGGAGCGATTCTCGCGTGCGCCAATGTCGCACCTGCGGCCTACGCCGACCTGGTCGCGGCCTGGCGCACCGGCGCGCTCGACACCGGCCGCGCCCTCGGCAACCGGCTGGCCCCGCTGGCCGACGCCCTGTTCGCCGAACCCAATCCCATTGTGGTGAAGGCGGTTCTGGCCGCGCAGGGCCGCATCCCCACCCCGAACGTGCGGCTGCCGCTGCTGCCGGCGAGCCCCGAAGCCCTCGCCGGAGCCCTGGCCGCCGTGCCCGCGGCACTGGCCGCGGCGATCTGATTCCGCCCCGCGACGGCCGCCCCGACTCGGGTGTGACGCGAATCGCCCCTGCCCGGATGGCAGGATCGGTGGTGTGAAGCAGCCCGACCCACAGGTGGAAACCCTCGTCGACCTGGACGCCATCGCCCACAATGTGCGCATTCTGGCCGAGCACGCCGGTGACGCCGCGGTCATGGTCGTGGTGAAGGCCGACGGGTACAACCACGGTGCGGTCGAGGTGGCGCGGGCGGCCCTGGCGGCGGGGGCGCGGGAACTGGGCACCACCACGGTCGCCGAGGCGGTGGCCTTGCGGACCGCCGGGATCACCGCGCCGATCCTGTGCTGGCTCAACACCTCCGACGCCGACTACGGCAGCGCCATCGCCGCCGATATCGAGATCGGGGTGTCGGCGCTCGCGCAGCTGGAGGCGGTGGCCGCGGCCGCCCGGCAGCTGGGGCGCCCCGCGACCGTCAGCCTGAAAGTGGATACCGGGCTCAACCGCAACGGGATTCCCGCCGCCGAATACCCGGAGGTCCTGGAGCTGCTGCGCCGGCTGGTCGACGACGGGACCGCGCGGCTGCGCGCGATCTTCTCGCACCTGGCGCTCGCCGATCAGCCCGAGCACCCGGTCAACGACCGGCAGCGCGAACGCTTCCTCGAGTTCATCGCCACCGCCAAGGAACACGGCCTCGAACCCGAACTCGTGCACATCGCGAATTCCGCTGCCGCGCTGACCCGCCCGGACCTCGCCTTCGACATGGTCCGCCCCGGCATCGCCGTCTACGGCCTGTCACCGATTCCCGAACTGTCCGACTTCGGGCTGCGCCCGGCCATGACCTTCCGCGCCCGCGTGCTGCGGGTGAAGCGAGTCGCCGCCGGGGAAGGCGTCTCCTACGGCCACGACTGGATCGCCGAACACGACACCACCGTCGCGCTGCTGCCCGCCGGATACGCCGACGGCGTGCCGCGCACCCTCGGCGGGAAGTTCTCGGTGTGGCTGGGCGGCGCGCGCCGAACCCAGATCGGGCGGGTGTGCATGGATCAGATCGTGGTGAACCTCGGCGAGAACGAGGCCGGAGTCCAGGCGGGCGACACCGCGGTGCTGTTCGGCGGCGAACCCGGACAGCCGCGCGCCCAGGAATGGGCCGACGCGCTCGGCACCATCAACTACGAGATCGTGTGCAATCCGCGCGGCCGCGTCGTGCGCGACCACATCGGCGGTGACCGGTGAACGACCACCGCACGCTCGTCACCGTCGAGGACACCGAGGCGCTGGGCCGCGAGATCGCCGAACAGCTGCAGGCCGGGGACCTGGTCATCCTCGACGGCCCGCTGGGCGCCGGCAAGACCGCGCTCACCCGCGGCATCGCTGCCGGGCTGGGCGTCCAAGGACGGGTCAGCTCACCGACTTTCATCATCGCCCGCCAGCACCGCGCCGGCGCGCACCCGGGCGCGGTGGCGCTGGTGCACGTGGACGCCTACCGGCTCGGCGGCGACCTCGACGAACTCGACGCCCTCGACCTCGACACCGATCTCGACCACGCCGTCGTGGTGGTGGAATGGGGTCTCGGTGTGGCCGAACACCTGGCCGACCGCCACTTGCGGATCCAGCTGCGCCGCGAACCCGAGTCCGATGTCCGCACCGCGGAATGGGAGTGGGTCGCCGCCACCTGATCCGGCGCGAGATTCCCGCAGGCAGACACCACGCCGAGTGGGCTGTACCACCCGGTATTGTTGAGGCAATCATGCTGATATTGGCTGTCGACACCGCGACTCCCGCCGTCACAGCGGGACTGGTGGAACTGGAACCGGCGCAACCCGGGTCGAACGCACCGCGCATCACCACGATCACCGCCGAGGTGACCGTGGACGCACGCGCGCACAACGAGGTGCTGACCCCCCAGATCCTGACCTGCCTGGCCGAATCGGGCCGCTCGCGGGCCGATATCGCCGCGGTCGTCGCGGGTATCGGGCCGGGGCCGTTCACCGGACTGCGGGTCGGCATGGCCACCGCCGCCGCCTTCGGCGACGCGCTCGGCATCCCCGTGTACGGGGTGTGCAGCCTCGACGCCATCGCCGCCGACACCGAGAGCTATCTGCGCGAGAGCTCCGACCCGGTGGAACTGCTGGTCGTCACCGACGCCCGCCGCCGCGAGGTGTACTGGGCGCGCTACCGCGCCGTCCCCGGCAGCCTCGTCCTCGAACGCTGCGAGGGCCCCGAGGTGAGCAAGCCCGGCGACCTGGACCAGGCCGCCGCCACCCTGATCGCCGGATCCGCCTCGCACGTCGACTTTTTCGACCTGCCCGTGCTGCCGGTCGAGACGCCGTCCCCGGCCGGGCTGGTGCGCTGCGCCGCCGCCGACATCCTGTCCGGCGCCGTCCCCGCCCCGCTGGTGCCGCTGTACCTGCGCCGCCCGGACGCCGTCGAGAAGAGTTACGCGCAGGTGGGCCGATGACCATCCGCATCGAACCGATGCGGCCCGCCGACGTCACCCGCTGCGCACAGCTCGAGCAGGTGCTTTTCCCCGAGGACGATCCCTGGCACGAGGTGTCGTTCCTGTCGGAACTGGCCGGACCGCACAACCGCTACATCACCGCCCGCGACGCCGGCGGGGACATGGTGGGCTACGCCGGAATCGCGTTGCTCGGCACCGCCGAACACCCCGAAGCCGAAGTCCACACCATCGGCGTCGACCCGGACCAGCACCGGCGAGGCATCGGCACCCTGCTGCTCGAGGCGCTGCTGCTGGAGGCCGGACGCCGCGGCGGACCCGTCTTCCTCGAGGTCCGCACCGACAACGCGCCCGCCATCACGCTCTACGAGAAGCACGGCTTCCACATCATCGGGCTGCGCAAGAACTACTACCAGCCCAGCGGGGCCGACGCGTACACCATGCGGCGACCGGCCATGGCCGGCTTCCCGCAGGACGGATTCACCAAGGACGCCGAGGTCTCGTCATGATCGTCATGGGTATCGAAAGCTCCTGCGACGAAACGGGAGTCGGCATCGTGCGGCGGCTGCCGGACGGCAGCTGCGAACTGCTCGCCGACGAGGTCGCCTCCAGCGTCGACCAGCACGCCCGCTTCGGCGGCGTGGTGCCCGAGATCGCCTCGCGCGCACACCTCGAGGCCATCGTGCCCGCCATGCGCCGGGCCCTGGCCACCGCCGGGATCAGCAAGCCCGACGCGCTCGCCGTCACCATCGGCCCCGGCCTCGCCGGTGCCCTGCTGGTCGGCGTGGCGGCGGCGAAAGCCTATGCGGCGGCCTGGGATATCCCGTTCTACGCGCTCAACCACCTGGGCGGGCACGTCGCCGTCGACACCCTCGAGCACGGGCCGATGCCGCCCGCGGTCGCCCTGCTCGTCTCCGGCGGGCACACCCACCTGCTGCAGGTGACCGACCTCGGACAGCCCATCACCGAACTCGGCAGCACCGTCGACGACGCCGCGGGCGAGGCCTTCGACAAGGTGGCCCGGCTGCTCGGTCTCGGCTACCCGGGCGGACCCGTCCTGGATTCCATTGCCACCGATGGCGATCCGAAGGCCATCGCCTTCCCGCGCGGCATGACCGGACCCCGCGACCCGCGCTACGACTTCTCCTTCTCCGGCCTCAAGACGGCCGTCGCCCGCTATGTCGAAGCGGCGCAACGGGAAGGCCGCGACCTGCCCATCCCCGATATCGCCGCCTCCTTCCAGGAGGCCGTCGCGGACGTGCTCACCATGAAGGCGGTGCGCGCGGCGCAGGACGTCGGCGTCGACACCCTGGTGCTCGGCGGCGGCGCGACCGCCAACTCCCGCATCCGGTCGATGGCCGAAGAGCGGTGCACGACAGCGGGAATCACGTTGCGTGTCCCCAAGCCGCGCCTGTGCACCGACAACGGCGTCATGATCGCCACCCTCGGCGCGCACGTGATCGCGGGCGGCGCACAGCCTTCCGCACTGACCGTGGCCACCGATCCGGGCCTGCCGGTCTCCACCAGCTACCTGTGAGAGTCGGACCGCGGTGGTCGCCCGGCACGGGCGCCGACGGTCAACGGCTCAGAGCCGGCCGCTGAAATCGCTGGGAGGCGGCATAGGCGGTGGCGCGCGGCGTCGGCGAGACGTGCGGTTCCGGATCGATCGGCGGCAGCTTGGTGCCCAGCAGCGGGCCCAGCAGGCGCGGCAGATCCGCGGGGAACGGAATCTGGGGTAGATCCGGGTCCGGACGCAGCGGCGGTTGCTGCGTGGTGACGCTGGGGACGACCGTGGGAGTGCCGTTCGCCGAACCGGTCTGGGCCGGGGGCACGGCGACCGTGGTGCGGTGGCTCGGGTTCTGGTTCGTGGTCGGGTTGACCGAACTCGGCGCCGGAACGGTGGTCGTCGGCACGGGCGGCGTGGTCGGCGGCTGCTGCGTCGAGGTCGGCGAGTAATGCGCGGGCTGCGGTTCCTCGATCACGAACTCCTTGACCCCGTACCCGACGATCAGCCCGACCACCACGATCGCCCCGGCGAGCGTGCCCGCCAGCTTGGTGAAGGTGCCGATCGGCGCGTCCGAGCCCAGGCCGATCACCGGGAAGGCGGTCGGCACGGTCGAATCCGCCACCAGCGCCGCGCCTTTCGCGATCGCGGACTCCGGCTCCGGCACCGTGACCACCGGGATGTCGAGCTGGCGTTCCAGCCCCACCACCATGATCGGCACGTTCGCGCCGCCGCCGATCACCGCGACCGCCTCCGGGAACTTCGGGGCCCGCGTGAACACGCCGCGCGCGAACACCGACAGATCGTGCAGCAGATCGGCGACGATCTCCTCGAAATCCACCCGGGTCAGCTTGAGCGGCTGCCCGGCCACATGATCGATGGTCACCGCCGGGACCACCGACAGGTGCTCCTTGGCGGCGCGGCTGCGATTGAGCAGGATGCCGCGGTTCGGGCGGATGCCGCGCCGCGACAGGTGGCAGTCCAGCAGGTGCTGCAGGATCAGTTCGTCGATGGCGTTGCCGCCGATGGTGGTGATGCGCTCGGACCGCAGCACGGTGTCGTCGGCGTGATCGGCGACCGAGACCGTGGTGCCCTTGGCCCCGATGTCGATGACCGCCACCGTGTCCCAGCGGTCCAGCAGGCCGGTGTGCCGCAGGTAGGCGAGGGCCGCGGTGGTCTCCGGAATCAGTTGCACGCCGTGGCGCTGCCGCCCGATGGCGGACCGGATGATCTGGGCCTGCTCGCGGTCCCGGTAGGCGACCGCGATATCGCCGGGCGGCGTGGAGTCGGGCTCGTGGCGGCCGTTGTTCCGGGCGCCCGCGCCGACCGGATGCACGGTGTCGCGGGGGATCTGGGTGGTCATCAACTCGATCGAGGAGGCCACGAGATCACCGAGGTCGGAGTGCGCGGTATCGGCCGTCACGACCCGGTAGTCGAAGCTCTGGGCGCCGTTGGGCGCGGTGGCGACCGTCGCCGAGCACACCACTTCGCTCCCGGCCGAGATGCCGAGGGATGTTCGCATGTTCACCTCCCTTCGAGCGGATGGTCCTGGTGGAGACGACCATCTCGAACGGACTCCGGGCGCGCCCAACGGGTAGCGGACGATTCCGGCGAGCTACGGACCGTGGCGGGCTCGCGTCCGATGGGGCATCCGGACCTGCCACTGATCACTTGCGGTCTTGCTCTCTTCTCGAGCCCGTGCGCGGGGTTGCCGCACGGAAAGCGGGGTGAAGCAGATGTGTAACTGTCGACGGCGCGCGTGACGCAACCGATTCGGTCTCGCCGCGTGGCCGCCGTCAATGGTGTCACAATCCGTTATCCGAACGTTACAGATTTTCGGATTTCTTTGGAAGACCTCAGATTCCCGGGCCGTCACGTCGGCGAGTCGTGTCAGGAGGGTGCGCTGGCAGCCCCTTGCCTTGAGCGCTGGCACTCCCGTGTATAGAGTGCTAGGTGGCACTGGTATTTGTGCTCAGGTGCCAGCTGATGACTACTGAGCAGGGGTCCCGGCACCCGCGACGACGGGGCTGATTGCACAGGGTCACGCACATGACCGAAACCGTGCGTCCGGGGAACAGCCCCGGACGAGAAGAATCCCCTGAAAGTGGAGGGCTCAACGTGGCGAGCGTGAACATCAAGCCGCTCGAGGACAAGATCCTCGTCCAGGCCAACGAGGCCGAAACCACCACCGCCTCCGGTCTGGTCATCCCTGACACGGCGAAGGAGAAGCCCCAGGAGGGCACCGTCATCGCCGTCGGCCCCGGCCGCTGGGACGAGGACGGCGAGAAGCGCATCCCGCTGGACGTCAAGGAAGGCGACGTCGTCATCTACAGCAAGTACGGCGGCACCGAGATCAAGTACAACGGCTCGGAGTACCTGATCCTGTCGGCCCGCGACCTGCTGGCCGTCGTCACCAAGTAAGAACGCTCCAACTCTCGGGGCCCAGGGGGCTTCCCCTGAACCCCTTACGAGAGACACCGCCCCGGAGTCGCAGCTGCCAATACAGCAACCGGCCCGGGGCGGAGTGCGTTCGCCCCCGACCTTCACAGGAGTAGGTACATGGCAAAGCAGATCGAGTTCGACGAGAAGGCTCGTCGCGCTATGGAGCGCGGCGTCGACAAGCTCGCCGACGCCGTCAAGGTCACGCTCGGCCCGCGCGGCCGGCACGTGGTGCTGGCCAAGGCCTTCGGTGGCCCGACCGTCACCAACGACGGTGTGACCATCGCCCGCGACATCGACCTCGAGGACCCCTTCGAGAACCTGGGCGCGCAGCTGGTCAAGAGCGTCGCCACCAAGACCAACGACGTCGCCGGCGACGGCACCACCACCGCCACCGTGCTGGCGCAGGCGCTCATCAAGGGCGGCCTGAAGAACATCGCCGCGGGCGCCAACCCGATGACCCTGGGCAAGGGCATGAGCAAGGCCGCCGACGCGGTCGCCGCCGCCCTGCACGCCGCCGCCACCCCGGTGAACGGTGAGAAGGCCATCGCGCAGGTCGCCACCGTGTCCTCGCGGGACGAGGAGATCGGCGCCCTGGTCGCCGAGGCGCTGACCAAGGTCGGCAAGGACGGCGTCGTCACCATCGAGGAGTCCTCGGGTCTGCAGACCGAGGTCGCCATCACCGAGGGCGTGCAGTTCGACAAGGGCTACCTGTCCCCGTACTTCGTCACCGACCCGGAGACCATGCAGGCGGTCTACGAGGACGCGTGGATCCTGCTGAACCGCGAGAAGATCAGCTCGCTGCCGGACCTGCTCCCGCTGCTGGAGAAGATCGCCGAGTCGGGCAAGCCGGTCGTCATCATCGCCGAGGACGTCGACGGCGAGGCGCTGTCCACCCTCGTGGTGAACGCGATCCGCAAGACCCTCAAGGTGGTCGCGGTGAAGGCCCCGTTCTTCGGTGACCGCCGCAAGGCGTTCCTGGACGACCTGGCCATCGTCACCGGCGGCACCGTGGTCAACCCGGACCTGGGCATCACCCTGCGTGAGGCCGGCCTGGACGTGCTGGGCAAGGCCCGCCGCATCGTGGTCACCAAGGACGAGACCACCATCGTCGAGGGCGCGGGCGCGCAGTCCGACATCGACGGCCGGGTCGCGCAGCTGCGCAAGGAGATCGAGAACACCGACTCCGACTGGGACCGCGAGAAGCTGGAAGAGCGGCTGGCCAAGCTGGCCGGCGGCGTCGCCGTCATCAAGGTCGGCGCGGCCACCGAGACCGAGCTCAAGGAGCGCAAGTACCGCGTCGAGGACGCGGTCGCCTCGGCCAAGGCCGCGGTCGCCGAGGGCATCGTCCCCGGCGGTGGCACCGCCCTGGTGCAGGCCGCCGCCACGCTGCCGGCGCTGCGCGACTCGCTGTCCGGTGACGAGGCCGTCGGCGTCGAGGTCGTGCGTCAGGCCCTGCTGGCCCCGCTGTACTGGATCGCCAGCAACGCCGGTGTCGACGGCGCGGTCGTCGTCTCCAAGGTGACCGAGGGCGAGAACGGCTTCAACGCCGCCACCCTCACCTACGGCGACCTGGTCGCCGAGGGTGTCATCGACCCGGTCAAGGTCACCCGCTCCGCCGTCGAGAACGCCACCTCGGTGGCCCGCATGGTGCTGACCACCGAGTCCGCCATCGTCGACAAGCCCGTCGAGGAAGCGGCCGACGCCCACGCCGGCCACTCCCACTGATCGATCGGTGACACCGAGGCCCCCGGACGGATTCCGTCCGGGGGCCTCGGCGTTTCAGGCTGTGGAGCACGTCGTCTCGACGGCTGCGTGCGGGCATGAATTCTCATGGCGCGCACGGAGTTCCAGTGTCCGAATTGTCCCATTTGATTGGGGCGCTACCCGGGGGTGCCCTTACCAGTTGAAAGGGTAGGGGCGGGGTGGAATTGGGAGATTGCCCCGGAGAGCGTTCCGGGGCGCGGGGTGGGTCAATCTCTCACGGGGAACGACGAACGGCCGTTTCCGTTGCGGAGAGCGGTGTGCGAATGGTGAATCGGGGTCGGCGGGGCCGGGTCGGTGGCTATCGCGGCGAGAAGGCGGTCGCGGAGGGCCGGCGGCGGCGGTACGGCCGGCACGGACGCGGCCAGCGCGAGCGCTTCTCGGGTCTGCTGCACTTCCAGGGTGAAGGCGGCACGCAGTACGGGGTCATCGGTATCCAGAAGGTCCGCCACTGCGCGCTGATCTTCGTCGCCGATCGATCCGAGCGCGACAGTGTGCGCGAGATCGATCTGGCTTTCGTTCATCTCACGTCACTCCCAAACTTTTCTTGAGTCGTGTCAGTCCGTCCCGAATACGGGACTTAACGGTAGGTAACCCTACGCCCAGATAGGCCGCCACCTCGGCGTATGTCCGACCGCCGAAGTACGCGAGCGAGATCGCCTCCCGCTGCGTCTCGGTCAGGGTGGCCAGCCCGGCGAGCACCGCCTGCTGTTCCAGCCGCCGCCCGACCTCCTCGGTGACCTCGTCGAATTCGTGACCGAGGGTGCTGGTGCCGTACGCGACCTCACGCTGGGCGTGGGCCTGTTCGGCGCGGACTCGGTCGACCGCGCGGCGATGGGCCAGCGTCATCAACCAGGTGACAGCCGATCCCTTGTTGGGATCGAAATTGGCGGCCGTGCGCCAGATCTGGAGATAGACCTCCTGAGTGGTCTCCTCCGCGTATCCCGGATCGTGGAGCACGCGTAGGACCAGGCCGAACACTCGCGCGCTGGTGCGGTCGTACAGCTCGGCGAAGGCCTGCTGATCGGACTGCCCGCAACGCTCGAGAAGTGCGGCGAGTTCGAGACTTTCGGCTGCGCGCGCCGTCACCGCAGAGTCCACGCTGGGTGCATCCACCCCTCGTCCGTCCCTCGAGCTCTGGAACGAGTCGCCCTCTGCGGCAGGCGGCCGCGTTGTCACAACGCTCCGTTCTGTGTCATCGGCCACGAGGGTAGCGTGCCGCTATGACCTCCTCTCGGGTGGGGTATTCGGCAAAGCGACTGTGGCACAGCGATTTTCCGATATGACCGAAACGTCGCAATCGTGACATCGAAGACACGCCGTGACGCGCCGGAGGTTGCCCACCCCGCCGGGCGGTGCCGGGTGTTTGCTAGCTATTCGGCGCGCCACCCCGAAAGGATGGGGAAGAATCTCGAGCCCGGCCCGCTGTCGCATCAGGAACACCGCTGGTGAACACCGGTCCCGCGCGTTTGCCGAGAGTGCCTGCGGGCGCCCGGATTACGCGACGATGCGGCGGCGGTTACGGCGGGCGTGCAGCTCGCGCTCGGTCTCCGACATGCCGCCCCAGATGCCGTAGGGCTCACTGACCTTCAGCGCGTGCGAACGGCACTGCAGCAGCACCGGGCAGGCCTTGCAGATTTCCTTGGCCCGTAGCTCGCGCTGGGCTCGCGCCCGGCCGCGCTCGCCGTCCGGGTGGAAGAACACGGCGGAGTCCTGACCGCGGCAGGATCCGCGCATCTGCCAATCCCATACATCGGCGTTCGGCCCCGGGAGGTGGGTTGGCATCGGCATGGTGAACTCCTCTTGGTGCGAGCTCGTCGGCATTGTCGAGCGGTGCTGGTGGCAAACAGGTGGCCGCATCGCCGTGGCCCGGCGATCGCACTTCATCGGCGCCGCAATTCAGCACGACGCCAACGACGGCGATGACGTACGTTAGGTCGCGAAACGAATTCGAGTCAATAGCTTCATTCGACTCGAGCCGAATACCTGCACATTAGAGAATTAACATCCGAGCTATTTACAAGATGGGGTGCCTGTGGTGATACTGATCGGTTGCCCAGCGCCGTGACCTGGCTGTGATAGCCCATCCGACTTGGTAAAACCACAGGTAGGACAGGCTTTTTGGACCCGAATCCGGATGCCGCGATCTATGCAAGGCTCTCGATCAGAGTGATCTCAGCCATTGGACATCCGGCGCTGAGTAGGGTAGAGATGGCCGCTTCGAGGCCGCCGGGTTAATAGCGCGAAACGCTATACGAATTCCTTACGGGCGTGCTGGTCGATAGCGAGGACAGATTTACGGAGTGGAAACACAATGACTCCGGTGAATGCTGGTCGATAGCTGGCGAACTATGCTATGGCGGCTGCCCTCACATGTCCGGCCACTGGTTACAGTGCGGCTGTGCCTGTGCTCGAAGTGAACTCCGTACTCGCCGACGCCGCTTTCGGTTCCGCGCCCGAGCGTGCTGCCGCCGGGTTGCCCGCCGCTCCCGACGCCGCCGGATCCTGGCTGCGCGCTGTCTCGCTGAGTGGAATCGGTTACTACGCCGCCGCGCGCGCCGAACTCCGCCACGCCCGGCGCGGCACCACCGACCCCGCCCTGCTGTCGCTCACTCACAGCACCGAGGCGTCGTTGCTGCGCCAGCTCGGCTGGCACAACCACGCCGCTGTCGTGGACGGGCGCGCCGCCGCCCTGGCGCTGCCCGCGCTCGCTGCCACCGATCCCGCGCCCGCCGCGACACTCGCGGAGATCCGCTCCGTGGAAGCCGTTTGCGACGCGTTGACCGGACTCGCCGCCGATGCCCTGGGCACCCTCCGCCCGGCGCTTGCCGCCCGGCTGCTGAATCGTTGCCGCAATTATCTCGACGTTCACCTGGCCACCGCCGACACGGCGTGGCGGCCGCGCGTGCGGTTGCATTGGGTGAGTGCCGAGACGGCGCTGTCGGCCCCCGGCTCCGGATTGATCTCCGCCCCCGCGGCCGATCCCGCCGCGGGCGATCGCCCGGTTTCGGCCGACCCCGCCCTGGCGCACGCCGAGGCCGCCGTCGCGCTCGCGGAAAACTCGCCCTCGCTGCGGCATCGAGTGAAATCTCGGCTACTGCTGGCCGCCGCCAGCGCCGCCGCCGGCGACCTCGATCGATCCCGTGCTCTCGCAGTCGAAGTCGACCGGGCCTGTGCCGAACACGAGCTGCTCCCGCTGCGCTGGGCCTGCGCCATGCTCCGCTCCGGTGTCGAACCCGGTGGTGACGGCGCGGCCGTGGCGGCCGAGTGCGCGCGGTTGCTGGCCGCTCGCGGCGGGCGATTGCGTTCGGCGAGCGAGCTTCTCGGCCGTCCCTGATTGATCCACCGATCGTCCCTGAGTGATCTCCGGCACTTCCCTGAGACTGCCCCGAGAACGACCCCGTAACGATTGGTGCCAGTACGCCAGCCGCTATTGTTGGACCGTTCCGCCCCTCCGCGGAAGCATCGGCTCGCCATCCCGCCGCCGTGCCACTCTCGTAAACGCCAGGAACAGCTCTGACGATGAACAACACGGGTGAGGAGTTGGATCCCGCTGTCGTCGCTGCCGCAGCGCAGGGCGACCGGGCGGCCCTTTCCCAGGTACTGGTGAGCATCCGCCCCCTCGTGGTGCGGTATTGCCGTGCGCGCATCGGAACGGCCGAACGCGGCCAACTCTCCGCTGACGACGTCGCGCAGGAGGTCTGTCTGGCCGTCATGACCGCTCTTCCCCGGTATCAGGATCAGGGTCGACCGTTCATGGCGTTCGTCTACGGCATCGCCTCGCACAAGGTCGCGGACGCCCACAGAAATTCCGCCCGTAACAAGGCGGACGCCATGGCCGAAGTACCGGATGTCATATCCACCGACCAGGGACCGGAACAGCGAGCTCTCGAATCCGAAACGAGCCGACAGATGAACGCACTGTTGGCGACATTGCCGGAGAAGCACCGAGAAATCCTGATCCTTCGCCTGGTCATGGGTCTGTCGGCTGAAGAAACTGCAGTCGCCGTGGGCAGTACGGCGGGTGCTATACGAGTCGCCCAGCACCGGGCACTCGCGAAACTCAAGTCTCAAGTGGCGAGGGCAGGTGAAATGTATGGCTAGGGATGGCGAGCGCGGTCGGGGCGACTTCAAGGCGCGACCTGGATCGCAGAACAGCGGTCCCTACGCCGAGGCGTCCGGTGATACCGGGCCGGTCGATATCGCCGCGGTGCGACGCGACGATGCGCTGATCGACGCCATCTCCGGTGACGGTCCCGTGCAGACGGGTACTTCGGAGGAATACCAGCTGGCGGCCCTGTTGGCCGACTGGCGTGCGGAGATCGTGGCCGAGCCTTTGCCGGCCGGACCGGACCTGGATGCCATCGTCGCCGCGGTCAATCAGGAGATCGGTGCACGACAGGCCAGAATCGGCGCGGGCAACCGCGGGCGACTACGGCTCGTCCGGCCGATCCTGGGTTCCGCGGCGGCCCTGGCGCTCATCTTCGGTGGCCTGACGGCGTTCTCCTACAACGCGAGTCCCGGCGATCCGCTCTGGCGGATGAAGACCGTCGTGTTCAGCGAGCAGGCCCAGTCCACCGTGGTCTCGCGGGCGGACAGCGACCTGGAGCAGGCCAAGGAGCTCATCGCGCAGGGCAAGGCCGACGAGGCCAAGCCGCTGATGGAGCGGGCCGCGGACAATGCTTCGCAGGTCAACGACTCGGGCAAGAAGGACAGCCTGACCGATCGCTGGCAGCAGCTCTACACCCAGCTGCAGGCGACGGCGCCCAAGGTTGCCGAGTCGCTGGCGGCTGTGGCCCCGGCCACGACCAAGGCCCCGGCCGTGCCGTCCTCCGCGAATGTGCCGGTGTCGCCGGTCGTTCCGCCGGTCAAGACGGATGGCAATCCGCCGACCACGGTGGATTCGTCGATCCTCGGCGGCACCAACCCGAACCCGAATCCGGCCACCGGTGGCGGCATCTCCACGCAGCCCGTGGTGCCGCCGGTGACCCAGGTGCCGACCGTGCCGCCGGTGGAGACCCAGCCGCACACGGCGCCGCCGACCGCGGGCGGTCCGACGTCGGTCGTGGTGCCGACCATCGGCAATACCGAGGGTGGGACTCCGGGCGGCGGGCAGCCGCCCACCCACGAGCAGCCGCCGGCTCAGCAGCAGCCGATCACGATCCCGCCGGTGCTGCCGTCGTCCCTCGCCGTGCCGCCCGGTGCCCCCGTGGTGCCGGTTCCGGTGCCGGGAACGCACTAGGCATGTCCCGATAGCCCTGCGGCCATCGGTGTTTCATCAGTCGAAAATGGAAAGGGCCTGCATCCCCTGGGGATGCAGGCCCTTTCCGATGAATCAGACGTCGAATCCGTCGAATCCGTCGCCGTGCAGTGCCTCGTTCATGGAAGCGTCCGCGTAGCCGCGGCAGTAGTCCCAGGTGACGTAGGCCTCGGGCGTCGGGTCGTAGGCGGGTTCGTGCGGTCGCACCGTGCCGTCCACCAGTAGCTGGAGGAGGTTGGCGCGCAACATGTCCCAGTCGTGGTAGTGATCCTGCCGGCAGTCCTCGCAGCTGACCACGAGACCGCGGATGCCGCGGTGGGCCAGCAGTGCCTCGTACACCGCGAGGTCGGCGAGATCCTCTTCGACCGCTAGGCGCTCGTGAGGATCCAGCGGTTCCCCCGGCTCGATGGCATCGAGCGCGGCCGACGGGTCGGAGGGGTCTCCGGCGAATGGATCCGGCGGCAAGCCAGGTGGTAGATGGTCACGCACAGTCCCACGGTACGCAGAACCACCCCATGTGCGCCAGCGCTGAAGGGGATTTGCCTCCACTTCGCTGGTGGTACAGCGCACTTTGCTGGCGTGGGCGGGCACGGTCGTGTCGTGACAGCCGACACAGTAATGGCTGAGCCGACAAAACGCAGCGGATGCGGCCGCCGGGACCGCCGTCGACGGCGGTCCGGGCGCGGGTGCGGCCAGGAATTCACGGACGGATACCATGGTTGACCAAAGGCCGGGTAGCAATCGCCGGCATTGCCATTCATCTACGCATCCGCCGGGACCCGGCCCGGTGGGTGTTGCCGAGGTCCAGGAGGGGTCGATCCGAATGAGCAGTCCCGTGACGGGCGAACGTAACGCAGGCCGCCCCCATACGGGCGGCGACGATCCCAACAAGATCGCCATGCTCGGCCTCACCTTCGACGATGTGCTGCTGCTTCCCGCGGCCTCCGATCTGATCCCGAGTTCGGTCGACACCTCCAGCAAGCTGACCCGCGACATCTCGCTGCGGACCCCGCTGGTGAGTTCGGCCATGGACACCGTCACCGAGGCGCGCATGGCCATCGCCATGGCGCGCGCGGGCGGTATGGGCGTGCTGCATCGCAATCTGTCGGTGGAGGCGCAGGCCGCGCAGGCCGAGACCGTGAAGCGGTCCGAGGCGGGCATGGTGACCGACCCGGTCACCTGTCGCCCCGACGACAGCCTCGCCGAGGTCGACGCCATGTGCGCCCGCTTCCGCATCTCCGGTCTGCCCGTGGTGGACGAGCGCGGCATGCTGGTCGGCATCATCACCAACCGCGATATGCGGTTCGAGGTCGACCAGGACCGCAAGGTCGCCGAGGTGATGACCCCGGCGCCGCTGATCACCGCGCAGGAGGGCGTGACCGCCGAGGCCGCGCTGGGCCTGCTGCGCCGCCACAAGATCGAGAAGCTGCCGATCGTCGACGGCTCCGGCAAGCTGCGCGGGCTCATCACGGTCAAGGACTTCGTCAAGACCGAGCAGTACCCGAACGCCACCAAGGACCGCGACGGCCGGCTGCTGGTCGGCGCGGCCGTCGGTGTCGGCGAGGACGCGTGGGCGCGCGCCATGACGCTGGCCGAGGTCGGCGTGGACGTGCTCATCGTGGACACCGCGCACGGCCACCAGTCGGGCGTGCTGCAGATGGTCTCCAAGATCAAGGCCGAGGTCGGCGACCGCGTGCAGATCGTCGGCGGCAATGTCGCGACCCGCGCGGGCGCGCTGGCGCTGGTCGAAGCCGGTGTGGACGCGGTGAAGGTGGGTGTGGGCCCCGGCTCCATCTGCACCACCCGCGTGGTCGCCGGTGTGGGCGCGCCGCAGATCACCGCGATCCTGGAGGCCACCGCGGCGTGCAAGCCGCACGGTGTGCCGGTCATCGCCGACGGCGGCGTGCAGTACTCCGGTGACATCGCCAAGGCCATCGCGGCCGGCGCCTCCACCGTCATGCTGGGTTCGCTGCTGGCCGGTACCGCCGAGTCGCCGGGCGATCTGATCCTGGTGGGCGGCAAGCAGTTCAAGAGCTACCGCGGCATGGGTTCGCTGGGCGCCATGCAGGGACGTGGCGAGGCCAAGTCCTACTCCAAGGACCGCTACTTCCAGGACGACGTGCTGTCGGAGAAGAAGCTGGTGCCCGAGGGCATCGAGGGCCGGGTGCCGTTCCGCGGCCCGCTGGACCAGGTGATCCACCAGCTGGTCGGCGGTCTCCGCGCGGCCATGGGTTACACCGGCGCGCAGACCATTCCGGATCTGCAGGCGGCGCAGTTCGTGCAGATCACGGCGGCGGGCCTGAAGGAGTCGCACCCGCACGACATCACCATGACCGTCGAGGCTCCCAACTACACCACTCGTTCGTAGCCGGACCGAACCGGTTCGCGCATCGCCGCGGACCGGTTTTGTCATGTCCGGCAACCGAACCCGAAAGGACTGAACAACGATGCGCGATATGGTCGAGATCGGCATGGGCCGGACGGCTCGGCGCACCTACGAGCTGGACGATATCGACATCGTGCCCTCGCGCCGGACCCGCTCCTCCAAGCAGGTGTCGCTGGCCTGGCAGCTCGACGCGTACCGCTTCGAGATCCCGTTCCTCGCGCATCCCACCGACGCGCTCGTCTCGCCGAAGTTCGCCATCGAACTGGGCAGGGCCGGCGGCCTGGGCGTCATCAACGGTGAGGGCCTGTGGGCCCGGCACGCCGACGTCGACGCCAAGGTGCAGCAGCTGACCGAGGTCGCGGAGAAGGAAGGCACCGAGGCGGCGGTCGCGCTGCTGCAGCAGCTGCACGCCGCTCCGATGAAGGCCGACCTGCTGGCCGCGGCGGTCGCCGAGGTGCGCGCCGCCGGGGTCACCACCGCGGTGCGGGTCAGCCCGCAGAACGCGCGCGCCCTCACCCCGAGCCTGGTGCAGGCCGGGATCGACCTGCTGGTCGTGCACGGCACCATCATCTCCGCCGAGCACGTGGGCGACGGGGAACCGTTGAACCTCAAGACCTTCATCGCCGAGCTGGATGTGCCGGTGGTCGCGGGCGGCGTGTCCGATCACCGCACCGCGCTGCACCTGATGCGCACCGGCGCGGCCGGCGTCATCGTGGGCTACGGCTCGATGCAGGGCTCCACCACCACCGGTGAGGTGCTCGGCATCGGCGTGCCGATGGCCACCGCCATCGCCGACGCCGCCGCCGCGCGCCGCGACTACCTGGACGAGACCGGTGGCCGCTACGTGCACGTCATCGCCGACGGCGAGACCCTGACCTCCGGGCACGTCGCCAAGGCCATCGCCTGCGGCGCGGACGCGGTCATGCTGGGCGTGCCGCTGGCCATGGCCCGCGAGACCCCGGGCAACGGCTGGTACTGGCCCTCGGCCGCCGCGCACCCGTCGGTGCCGCGCGGCGCGGTGCTGCCGTACGCGGTCGACGAGGAGCGGGTCCCGCTGGACCAGGTCCTCAACGGCCCGTCCAACGACCCGTTCGGCTCGCTGAATCTGGTTGGCGGCCTGCGTCGTTCGATGGCCAAGACCGGCTACAGCGACCTCAAGGAATTCCAGAAGGTCGGTTTGAACGTGCGCGGCTAGAAACAACGGCTGGAACATGTAGCGCCCCTTGCACACTCACACAGTGTTCGAGGGGCGCTACTGCGATGACCCGACGTTCGATCCGGGCGTCTCTCAACGCGGCAACTGATGTCGTGACGATCCGGGTAACTCCCCGGGTACGTCCACAATCGGTTTGGCCGGCAACCGCCGGCACGGGTGCAGAACGGTGGACGGCTCTCAGCCGCCCGCTGAAGGCGCGGAGAGGCGGGGGAGTCAGCGGCTGCCGGGCCAGGCGCTGAAATCTCGCAGCGGCGGTACCGCGATATCGCGGAGGAACTCTCGGATCGCGGAGTTCACCGCCACCGGGTGGGTCATGTTCACCGTCTGCCGGGCGCCGTCGATCTCCACATAGTGCGCGCGGGGCAGGCGTTCGGCCAGTTCCCGGGCGTGTGAGCGGGGCACGCCCGAGCGGGTCGGGTGGATGACCAAAGTGGGGCAGGTGATTTCGGGTAATCGCTCCAGCACCGAGTCGCGGCCCAGGAGCGCGCCCGCGGCGACCTCGGTGGCCGACGGGTCGCGGGCCAGCCAGCGTTTCACCCAGACGGCGCGATACCAGTCGTCGTCGCCGATGAGCCAGCGGGCCAGGTATTCGGCGAGCGCGGGGCGGGGACCGTCCTCGTGCCACTTGTCCAGAAACTTTCGGGCATTGGTGAGTTCGGCGGCGGTGGGCTCGTGCGCCTCACTACTGAGCAGCACCAGCGCGGCGACCCGGTCGGGGGCCAGCAGCGCGGTGCGCAGCGCGATGAAACCGCCCTGGGAGGTTCCGCCCACCACGGCCCGGCCCGCGCCCAGCTGATCCAGCACGGTCAGCGCGTCCCGGGCGGAGGTCCAGTAGGTGAACGGCAGCCCCTCGTCGCGGGTGCGGCCGTGTCCGCGCGCATCCCAGGTCACGATCCGGAACTCCGGAGTCAACGCCGCCTGCTGCGACGCGAACATCGTTCGGTCCATGAGGAATTCGTGCCCCAGCAGCACAACCGGACCTTCGCCCCCGCTGTCCTCGTAGTGGATCTCGGCATCGATCGCACGGGCGAATGGCACGAGGTAGAGGATAGCCAGCACCGGTGACAAACCGGCGAGCTTTCCTGCCCACCGGCACAGCGGGTGTCGCTCGGCCCCCGCGGTCGGGTAGGAATTACCGTCCACGCGAGGGCGGAAGGCCCTATCCGAACCACCTCCGACGCGAATACCGTCCCGATGCCACCACTTCCGGGTCGGGCGGGCTACCCCTTTCGAGGCCGCGGCGCACTCCGGCCCGGGGTGGCGGTCCACCGTGATTCGCGCGCAGGTCGGGGCGGGCGGGAGCGGGGGTCGCCCGGGGGGAGTGTGTCCTAAATCGCTCACTAGACTGTGCAGGTGGCAGAAACCCAGCGACCAGTCCTTGTTGTCGATTTCGGCGCGCAATACGCGCAGCTGATCGCGCGCCGGGTGCGCGAAGCGAGTGTGTATTCCGAGGTGGTGCCGCACACGATCACCGTCGAGGAGATCGCGGAGAAGCAGCCCCTCGCCGTGATCCTCTCCGGCGGACCCAGCAGCGTGTACGCCGAGGGCGCGCCGCAGCTGGACGCGCGGCTGTTCGATCTGGACCTGCCGGTCTTCGGTATCTGCTACGGCTTCCAGGCCATGGCGCAGGCGCTCGGCGGCACGGTGGCGCACACCGGGACTCGCGAGTACGGGCGCACCGAGCTCAGCGTCGACGGCGGCATCCTGCACGGCGGCCTGCCCACCCGGCAGCCGGTGTGGATGAGCCACGGCGACGCCGTCACCGACGCGCCCGCCGGGTTCGAGGTGACCGCGACCTCCGCGGGCGCGCCGGTCGCCGCGTTCGAGGATCGGGCGCGCAAGCTCGCCGGCGTCCAGTACCACCCGGAGGTGCTGCACTCGCCGCACGGCCAGCAGGTGCTGAGCCGGTTCCTGCACGAGATCGCCGGCATCCCGGGCGCGTGGACGCCCGCCAATATCGCCGAGGCGCTCATCGCCCAGGTGCGCGAGCAGGTCGGCGACGGCCACGCCATCTGCGGTCTGTCCGGCGGCGTGGACTCCGCGGTCGCGGCCGCGCTGGTGCAGCGGGCCATCGGTGACCGCCTCACCTGTGTGTTCGTCGACCACGGTCTGCTGCGCGCGGGCGAGCGTGAGCAGGTGCAGCGTGATTTCGTCGCCGCGACCGGGGCCAAGCTGGTCACCGTCGACGCGGTCGACAAGTTCCTGGGTGAGCTGAAGGGCGTCACCGATCCGGAGGAGAAGCGCAAGATCATCGGCCGGGAGTTCATCCGGTCGTTCGAGGACGCGGTCTCCGAGGTGGTCGGCGAGCAGGGCGAGACCAAGGTCGAGTTCCTGGTGCAGGGCACCCTGTACCCGGACGTGGTCGAGTCCGGTGGCGGCGCGGGCACCGCGAACATCAAGTCGCACCACAATGTCGGCGGTCTGCCCGACGATCTGGAGTTCGCGCTCGTCGAGCCGCTGCGGCTGCTGTTCAAGGACGAGGTGCGCGCGGTCGGCCGCGAGCTGGGGCTGCCCGAGGAAATCGTTGCGCGCCAGCCGTTCCCGGGTCCGGGTCTGGCAATCCGCATCATCGGCGAGGTCACCCACGACCGGCTGGAGCTGCTGCGCCAGGCCGACGCCATCGCGCGTGAGGAGCTCACCGCCGCCGGGCTGGACAAGTCGATCTGGCAGTGCCCCGTGGTGTTGCTGGCCGATGTCCGCAGCGTCGGCGTGCAGGGTGACGGCCGCACCTACGGCCACCCGATCGTGTTGCGTCCGGTCTCGTCCGAGGACGCCATGACCGCCGACTGGACCCGCCTGCCCTACGAGGTGCTGGAGCGGATCTCCACCCGCATCACCAACGAGGTGGCCGACGTCAACCGCGTCGTGCTCGACGTGACGAGCAAGCCGCCGGGCACCATCGAATGGGAGTGAGCGCTCCCCGCTGAACGCGAAGGCCCCGCACCTGCGAAAGGTGCGGGGCCTTCGGCCTTCTCGGAAGGGCAGTTCCGGGAAGGAGGGCGACGCCGCCCCCGGCGAGGGGGTGGGGGCGGCGCGTGCGGTCTACTCCCGGTGTTTCTTCGGGCTGAGCACCAGGATCACGCCCACCACGATGGCGGCGATCACCACGATCCAGCCCAGCGACAGACCGCCGGAGACGGGCCACAAGTGGGGGCCGATGAAGGCCCACACACTCACACCCAGGCCCAGCAGGCCGGCCAGCAGTAGTGCGAACGAGGGTCGGCGATTCTTGTTCTCAGCCACGGTTCACCTCCGCGTTTCCCATCTGCACGTCGACGGTCAGGTTCAGGACGGGGCCCGTCGCCGGGCCCGAGATTCCGCTCGGGCAGTTCGAATCACCCATGCGGACATTGCAGGTCGTGTTGACCCGCAGGTTCGACGGCAGGACCACGCGGGCGTCGCCCATGCGCACCTTCACCTCGACCGCGCGATCCTCGGTCAGTTTCAGCTGGCTCAGATCGAGGGTGCCCGAGCCCATCGAGATGTGGTAGACGGGCAGCAGCTCGGAATCGGTTGCGGCGGACCACTTGTGGTCGCCCATCGCGCCCTCGTCGAACTGGATCGGGCCGATCAGCGAGGCCAGGATCACGAAACCGGCCAGCGGGGCCAGCACCACCATCAGGCCGTAGCCGCGGCGCAGGAACGCGCCCACGATGAGGCCGACGGCCACCACGGCCAGTGCGGCGGCGCCGATCCGTCCGGGCGTCATCCAATCCACGCCCGACGCGGCCATCGAACCCGCCGCGGCGGCGGCCAGGATGGCGAGACCGATGGTGACGGCGGTCAGCCGGGACCGCGGGCGGGGCGGGGGAGCCTGGACGACCTGCTGCTGGACCGGCGTGGTCGGCTCGGGCAGCTGCCAGGCCAGCGGGGCCACGCCCAGGGGATCCCAGCCGGGCGGGGTGGGGCCGAAGTCGGGGGAGATCGGGGCGGGGCCGAATCCGGCGCGCGGGCGGTCGGTGGCCGGCGGAATCCGGTGCAGGGTCGGGGGTTCGACGTCGGTCGGCGGGGGCTCGGGGGTGCCGCCGTCATCGTCGTCGGTCTTCGGCTTGGTGAGATCGACAGCCGTCGCCGGTGTTTCCGCCGGTTCGTCCGACTGCTCCGAAGCGCCGGGGCCCGAAGCGGATTCGGACTTGTGCAGGACCACGGTGTCGGACACCGACGATGCGGGCGCGTACCGGGTCTCCAGTACTTCGGTGACCTGTTCGGTCTCCGGAAGCTTCTGCGTGACGACCGGTTCCGGCTGCGGCGCGGCGGGCGGCTGGTTCGGGTCGGGCTCGTAGCGGTCGGGCAGCGTCGTGTACGGCCCGTACGTCTGGAAGGTCACCGCATTGGTGCCCGGATACCCGGTCCAGTACGGGCTCGCGGTGCCCGGATACCCGGTGTTGAACGGATCGGTGACCGCCGACGGCTCGAAATAGCCTGCGGGCGGCTGCATCTGGCGCTGATACAGCAGCCACCACCCGCCCAGCATGAGCGCGAAACTGATCACCCCGGACCCGCCGAGCCCCACTCCGACGGGACCCATCGTGCTCACCGCGATCCCCAACGCCACCATGAGCACGATGGTCTTGGACGAGGGCTGCGACGCCTGGCCGCGCCCGAACAGCGACTCCGCCGCCGAGGACTGGTCTCCGGCCTGGTTCAGCAGCAGCCACCCCAGCAGATAGAGCACCACCCCCGCCCCGCCGAACAGCGCAGACACCACGAACGCCACCCGCACCAGCACCGGGTCCACGTTGTAGCGCCGGCCGAACCCGACGGCGACGCCCGCGATCGGCCCGTCCTTGGGAAACCGCACCGGCCGCGTCTGCCACAGATCCTGAATCTGATCGGAGAAGCCGGTACGCCCAGCACCCTTGGACCAGTCGCTCGTTCTCGTCATGCCATCCATCGTGCTGTCGGCCCCGGCCCAGGCACATCGGGGATGACCCTGAATGCCCACCTGAACTTGCCCCTCACCCCGGTCAACGACGGTCCATGCCCCGAGCCCACCGCGCTGGTGTGCGGTATGCCGATCCTGGCGTCCGGACGTGCGCTACGCGGGTCGGCGGTGGACGGCGATGACCGGGATCCGGCGGGTGGTTTCGGCTCGGTACTCGGCGAAGACCGGCATCAGGTCGATCATGCGGGTGTAGAGGGTTTCGGCTTCCTCGCCGGTGAGGAATTCGGCTTTGCCGGTGTAGGTTTCGGTGCCCAGTTCGATCGTGAGCTCCGGGTTGGCGCGGAGGTTGTGGTACCAGGCGGGGTGTTTGTCGGCGCCGCCGTTGGAGGCGATCAGGACGATGCGGTCGGTGTCGGGGACGTAGACCAGCGGGTTGGTGGTGGGGCGGCCGGACTTCGCGCCGGTCGTGGTGATCAGCACCATATTGGTGCGGCCTTCGAAGGGGCCGCCGACCTTGCCGCCGTTGGCGCGGAACTCCGCGATCACCGATTCGTTGAATGCGTTCATCTCACCTGTCCTGTTCGGAATCTCGTGGACTCCAACCGGCCGGGACCGGGCCCTATTCCGCTCCGAAGACTCGAGCGTCCGCTCCGATGCCGTGAGATCCTGTGTCCTACAGCAGATCACGATCGATGGGGCGGTGACCATGAGTCCGGACTCCGGCGCGAGTGCCGACACCGTCTCGCCGCGGGCGGAGTTCGCCGCGCGTTTCGGGCGGCTGTTCGCGGCGGCGGGGCAGCCCACGCTGCGGGGTGTGGTGGCGGCCGCGAACGCCAGGATGCGGGCGACCCGCGCGCGGGGAGACGTCGGCGGGGCGACCATCCAGCGAGTCAGTGACTGGCGGGTCGGACGCAGTGTGCCCGCCCGCTTCGAATCCCTGAGCCCGGTCCTGCTGACGCTGATGGACATGGCGCGCGCCACCGGCCGCCCGATGCCCGCCGCGCTCACGAACCTGACCGATTGGCGGACCCTGTGGAAGGCGGCCGCCTCGTCAGCGGCCGAGTCCTCGGCCGTGCCGCACCAATTGCCGCGGGCCATCGCCGATTTCACGGGACGGGAGGAGGCCTGCGAACGGCTGTCGGCGCAGCTGATCGCCGATTCACCGGCCGCGGTGGCGGTCGGGGTGATCACGGGGATGGGCGGGATCGGTAAGACCACCTTCGCGATTCGGGTCGCGCATCGGATCCGGGATCGGTTTCCCGACGGGCAGCTGTATGTGGATCTGCGTGGGGCCGGGAACAATCCGGCCGAGCCGTTCGACGTGATCGGTGACTTCCTGCGGGATCTCGGGGTGGGGGAAGGCGCGATACCCGCGACGCTGGAGACGCGGGCCGCGTATCTGCGCAGCGTGCTGGACGGCAAGCGGCTGCTGGTGGTGCTCGACAACGCTTCGAGCGCGGCGCAGGTCAAGCCGATGCTGCCGGGGTCGGCGGGCTGCGCGGTATTGATCACGAGCCGGGTCGCGATGCCGGAGATCGCGGGCGCGACCGTGGTCCAGCCGGCCGGGCTGACGCCGCGCGAAGCCGCCATTCTGCTCGGGGAGATCGTCGGCAAGGAACGCGCGGTCGCCGAACCCGCCGCGGTCGAGCGGATCGTGGCGCACTGCGGTGCGCTGCCGCTGGCGATCCGGATCGCGGGTGCGCGTCTGGCGCAGCGACCGGGGTGGACGCTGGCGAGCATGGCCGCGCGCCTCGCCGACGAACAGCAGCGGTTGCCGGCGCTTCGGGCCGGGGAGGTCAGCGTCGAGGCCGCGTTCGAGCTCAGCCACGACCAGCTCGACCCGGACCATCGCCGGGCCTTCCATCGGCTCGCCGCCCCGGAATGCGACGATCTGTTCCTCGACGGCGCGGCAGCCATCCTCGGCATGTCCGTCCACGACGCCGAGGAGATCTGCGAGTCGCTGGTGAATCTCGGCCTGCTGGAGACGCCTTCGCCAGGCCGTTATCGCTATCACGACCTGGTCCGGCTGTTCGCGCTCCGCCGGGCGGGCGACACCGATGCCTCCGACGCCGTCGTCGATCTGCTCGACTACTACCTGGCCACGATGAAATCCCTGAACTCCGTGATCAATCCGGGAACCACCTTGCCGGGCGAGCTCGCCGCCACGCACTGCCCGCCCACCTCGTTCCCCGATGTGACCGCCGGATTCCTGTGGTTCTTCGGCGAGCGTCGCAATCTGATCGCGCTCGGCCGGCAGGCCGCCCGGCTGGGCGGCCGCAGCGTGGACCTGATGGCCGATATCGCCTTGGCGGCAACCGAATCCGGCGAGGGACCGCACACCCCCGACCTGTCGGCGGCCCTGACGACCGTGCTGGACGCGGCGAGCCGGCTCGGCAACCCCGTGGCCCGGCAGCGCCTGCATATCGCGCTCGGCTCCGGGCTGGCGACGACCATGACGCGGTACCGGCTCAGCCGCGATCATCTCCTGCACGCGTTCGCCGCGGACGGCCCGCCGCCCAGTGCGCGCCTGGCCGGGGCCGCCGCGGTCGCGCACCTGGGCATCTGCTGGATGGAGGACACCGAGGCGCGGGTGGCGCACCAGTATCGCGAATGCCTGCGCTACGCCGAACAGACCGGGGACCCGCTGGTCGCGTTCGCCGCCCACTACTTCGCGGGCTACAGCTTCCTGTGGATCGGCGCCGCCGGACCCGCGCAGGACGCGGCGCAGGTGGCGCTGGCCATGACCCGGCAGGCCGGCATGCTCCATTTCGAAGCCGGATCCCTGTCACTGCTCGGCAGCACCACGGTCGATGCCGGCCGGGGCACCCGCGCCGACGCGATACGCCTGTGCGCCAAGGCCGTTCACATCGCACGCAACTCGGGCGCGCGCTCCATCCAGGGCTGGACTCTCATGCTCCTCGCCCGCGCCCACCTGCTGGCCGGGAACCACCCCGCCGCCGAGACCACGGCCCGGGAGGCGATCATCGCCGCCGAATGGGGCGGCCGCGGCATCGAAGGCCGCTCCCTGCTGCTCCTGGCCGCCGCCCTGCGCGCATCCGGCCGGATCGACGAGGCACGCTTCACCTCCCAGCAGGCCATCGAGGTCATCGAGGAGTCCGACATCGCGCTCAGCTCCTGGGAGCGGGGTCTGCTGCCGGGTTGAGAGATTTACCCGGTCAGGGTGTGAAAACGCAGTTCGGGCGCGGGCGAGCGATAATCCGGTCCGGCGCGGAACGATCATCGGCCCGGCATCCCGGGCGTGCCGGACCGAATGGGATACGGCCCAGGTCAGCGCCCATTTTCCGGCCGGTCCGGACGAAACGGCGGCTCAGGGGTCGAATCGGGGTGTTTCCCGATGCCGGGTGTCGGATACCCGTGCCAGTATCGAAGGCATGTATCCGTCCGCGCCCTTGTACGACCCTGCCCGCGGGGCCGCCACCGTGGCGACCCAGCCCAAGCTGGTGCGGCGCACGGGTGGGCGTGTGGTCGGCGGGGTCGCGGGCGGGCTCTCGGATCACCTGGGGATCGATGTCTTCAAGGTGCGGATGGCGTTCGTGCTGCTGTCCGCGCTCGCCGGGGCCGGGATCGTCGCCTACGGCATGTTGTGGATCTTCACGCCCGCGGGCGCCGACGCGGCCCCGCCGACCGGATCCGAACGGCGGCAGGCCATCGGTATGGCGCTGCTCGGTATGGCGCTGTCGGTGTCGACCGCGTGGTTGTTCAACGGGACGGCCGCGCACGTGGTGGGGCCGATCATCGTGGTGGCGGTCGGCGCGGCGCTGGTGTGGCGCGAATTCGACGCGGACGGACCGAGATCGGTCATCGGACTGCCCGCCAAACCGTCGGTGGTGACGTGGGCGCGCATCGTCGGCGGGGCCACGCTCATCGTGGTCGGGCTCGGGGTGGTGGTGCTGGGGCGGATCAATCTGAGTTCGCTCGGATCGGCGCTGCTGGCGGTGGCGGTGACCCTGGTGGGCGCCGGACTGCTGACCGTGCCGCTGTGGCTGCGCATGGTGCGGGCGCTGAATTCCGAACGGGCGGCACGGATCCGCAATGACGAACGCGAGGAGATCGCCTCGCATCTGCACGACTCGGTGCTGCAGACGCTGGCCCTGATCCAGCGCCAGGCCGAAGATCCGCAGGAAGTGGTGCGGCTGGCCCGCAGTCAGGAACGCGAGCTACGCAAGTGGCTGTTCGAGGACGCCGGGCCCGCGCAGTCGAGCCTGGCCGCGGCGCTGCGCACCATCGCGGGCGAGGTGGAGGATCAGCACGGGGTGAAGGTCACCCCGGTCACCGTGGGCGATGTGTCGATGGATCTCGACGACAGCGGAATCGGTTTGCCCAAGGAGCATTTCACCGCGGTGCTGGGGGCCAGCCGGGAGGCGCTGGTCAATGCCGCCAAGCATGCCGGGGTGCCGACCATCGACCTGTACGCCGAAGTGGAGCCGCATCAGGTGAGTGTCTTCGTGCGCGACCGCGGCAAGGGCTTCGACCCGGACGCGGTGTCCAAGGACCGTCAAGGCGTGGCCAAGTCCATTCACGCCCGCATCGACCGGCGCGGCGGGCACGTGGAGATCAAGTCCTCGCCCGGCAACGGCACCGAGGTGCGAATCTTCATGCCGCGCAAGGACGGCGGCGACGAGCGGCTGGTGGTGCAGACCGACGGCCCGGAAGACGCCGCGCAGCTGTGAGTTCCGGGGCGCGCCGGGGGCCGGGGTTTGTGGTACCGATGGGGGCAGGGTTCGTCAGGGTGAGGAGAACTAGGTGAGCGTCCGGGTCTTTCTGGTCGACGATCATGCGGTGTTCCGGTCCGGGGTGCGGGCGGAGCTGAGCCGTGAATCCGATATGGAGGTGGTCGGCGAGGCGGGCGGCGTCGGCGAGGCCATCGCCGGGATCAAGGCGACCGCGCCGGACGTGGTGCTGCTCGACGTGCACATGCCCGACGGCGGCGGCGTCGCGGTGCTGCAGGGCATCGACGCCGGGCCGGTGTGCCTGGCGCTCAGCGTGTCCGACGCGGCCGAGGACGTGATCGCGGTGATCCGGGCGGGCGCGCGCGGATACGTCACCAAGACCATCTCCGGGCCGGAACTGGCCGACGGCATTCGCCGGGTGTCGGGCGGGGACGCGGTGTTCTCGCCGCGGCTGGCCGGGTTCGTGCTGGACTCGTTCACCGGCAAGTCGCAGGTCCCCGAACCGCCGCTGGATCCGGAACTGGATTCGCTGACCCCGCGCGAACTGGAGGTGCTGCGGCTGCTGGCGCGCGGCTACACCTATCGCGAGATCGCCGAGACGCTGTTCATCTCGGTGAAGACGGTGGAGACCCACGCCTCGAACGTGCTGCGCAAGACCCAGCAGTCGAACCGGAACGCCCTCACCCGATGGGCGCACCGGCGTCGCATCGACTGAGGGCGTCGATCGGAAGCGCTTACAGCGCAACCAGGATGACGATGATGATCAGCAGGCCGATGAGCAGGCCGATCGCCACCGCCAGCGGGCCCGCGTTCGGGCCCAGCTTGCTGAAATCGAACTCGAAGCCCTTCGGCTTGGGCTGCGCCGCGACCGGGGCCGCGGGGGTGGTGCGCTGCGGGCGCGGCAGCGGGCTGGAGTTGGGGCTGCGCAGTCCGGCCGCGGAATTGCGGGCAGCCCACGCCGGAATCGTCCCGTCCTCGGTGCGGACCGGAGCGTTCAGGATGTAGGGCGCGGTGCCGGGACCGAAAGCGGCGGTGAGGATCTCGTTGCGGGCCTCGGTCATGGTGGGGCGGCGCTGCGGGGCGGGCTCCATCATGTGCAGCAGGACCTCGGTGAGCGGGCCGCTGCGGGCGGGCGGGGCGATCTGGGCCATGGCGGCGCGCTCCACGATGACATTGCTGTCCTCGTCGAAACCGTAGGGCGGCTGACCCTCGATGGCGGTGTACAGCGTTGCGCCGAGCGAGAATACGTCGCTGGCGGTGGTGGGGCGGGCCCCGCGGGCGACCTCCGGCGGCAGATAGGCGGGGGTGCCGGTGATGACGTCGCTGATCTCCTCGCTGGTGTCGTTGGCGCCGCTGGAGATGCCGAAGTCGGAGAGCTTGACCATGCCGACCTCGTCGCCGCGGTCGGCGACCAGGATGTTGCCGGGCTTGATGTCGCGGTGCACGATGCCCGCGGCGTGCGCGGTGGCGAGCGCGTCGGCCACCTGCGCGCCGATCTGCGCCACCTCGATCGGGGACAACTGATCTACCAGCGCAAGGGCTTTGGCGACACTGCGTGATGGCAGGTACTCCATGACCAGCCAGGGCTCACCGGCCTCGAGCACCACGTCGTAGACGGCGATGGCGTGCTCGTGCGACAGTTTGGCCGCGACCCGGCCCTCGTGCATGATCCGGCTGCGGACCTCGCGCGCCTCGTCCTCGCTCAGGCCCTGCGTGGTGAGGACCTGCTTGATGGCGACATCGCGGTGCAGCAGGCGATCGGTCGCCAGCCAGACGGCACCCATGCCGCCGCCGCCGAGCTTGGATTGCAGACGGTAGCGGCCGGCCACCAGATAATCGGGGCCGACAATGGGACGAGCGCGTTCGGTCACGGGTGCAGGGTAGCGGAAAACCATCCTGACTGGCCTGGTTCGAAACCCGGGGTTTGCTGGGTCTTGCGGCGCGGTCTCGCGGATTCCTTTCCAGACCTATACGGACACACCGTGTTTCGCACGACCTCCGATGATGCGGGTCCGGTGGGAGATTCTCGGAGGTCCGGGGATCTTCCGGACGAAACGACACCTGACCCACCCACGCTCTTTTCTGGACAGCCGGTTGCCGCCGGGTGGGGCGGCGGGCGGGGAGGGGGCGCACAGGTTGTGCGGCCGTGGTGGGGGCCACTGACTCTTGACGCGTCCCGGGACTCGAGTTCTACTGTGCATTGATCGAACATGGGTTCGATTATGTCAGGTAGCTGGATCGGTGCTAGCCCGTCGACTGGGAGAGGTGGTCACTGGATGGGTGCGGCGGCGGAAGCCAGGCGGGAACAGCTGGCGGAGTTGCGGCGGCGAATGGCCGCGGTCCCGGCGCGCGGCGCCGAGGCCACGGCGCGCGTACCGGTGGCGCCGGAGCCGCGGCGGGAGCCGTTGCCGGTGCCCGCGGCACTCGAAAACCTTTTGCCCGACGGCGGATTGGCCAAGGGTTCGGTGGTCGTCTACAACGGCGCCGGCTCGCTGATCTCCGGGCTGCTGGCCGCGGTGACCAGCGCCGGCGGGCACGCCGCCGTGGTCGGGCTGCCGCGGCTGGGCCTGCTCGCCGCCGCCGAGATGGGGGCGCGGCTGGACCGGCTGGCCGTGGTCTCCGATCCCGGGCCTGATCCCCTCGAAGTTGCCTCGGTATTGCTCGATGGCCTGGACCTGGTGGTTCTCGGGCTGAACGGGCTCGCGGTGCCGATGTCCCGCGCCCGCGTCCTGGCCGCCCGTGCCCGCGGCAAGAACTCCACGCTGATGGTGACCAACGGCTCCTGGTCGGGGTCCGCGCTGCACATCGACACCCGAGTCGCCGGGTACAGCGGACTGGGTCGGGGCTGCGGCCGGTTGCGGACCGTCCGCCTCGACGTCTCGGTCCGCGGCCGCTCCGCCCAGCCCCGGCTCGGCCACCTGTCCCTCAGTCCGGCCGACGGCCGCGTCGAATGGGTGTCCACCGCGGACGCCGGCACCGCCGTCCCCGCCGCGCCCGAGCTACGGCTCGCCCGCCATGCCGCGTCCTGACCGCACCGCGGGCGGCTGCCATGTCCCGGCCTAGGCGGGTCCTGGTCGTCTGGTGCCCGGACTGGCCCGCGGTGGCGGCCGCCGCCGACGCGGGGGCCGAGGCCACCCGGCCGGTGGCGGTGCTCGCGGCCAATCGGGTGATCGCGTGCACGGCGACCGCGCGGGCCGAGGGGATCCGGCGCGGGCTGCGGAAGCGGGAGGCGCAGGGCCGGTGCCCGGAACTGCTGGTGGCACAGGACGATCCGGATCGCGACGCGCGGCTGTTCGAACCCGTGGTGACGGCCGTGGACGCGACGGTGCCGGGGGTCGAGGTGCTGCGGCCGGGCATGCTGGCGCTGTCGGCGCGCGGCGCGGCGCGGTTCTTCGGATCGGAGGAGGTCGCGGCCGAACGACTGGTCGACGCGGTGGCGGCGGTCGGGGTGGAATGCCAGATCGGCATCGCCGACGAGTTGTCCACCGCGGTCTTCGCCGCCCGCCGCGCCACCCTGGTGCCGTCCGGCAAGGGGGCGGAATTCCTCGCGCCCATGCCGATCTCGGAGTTGGCGGGGGAGCCGGTGCTGGCCGCGCCGCAGCGGGTCGAGCTGGTGGATCTGCTGCACCGGCTGGGGCTGCGCCGGATCGGCGACTTCGCGGCGCTCACGCCCGCCGAGGTGGCGTCGCGGTTCGGGGCGGACGCCATCGTCGCGCACCGGTGCGCCCGCGCGCTGCCGGAGCGCCCGCCCGCGGCCCGCCTGCCCGCCGCCGACCTCACCGTCGAACAGCGCTGCGACCCGCCGATCGAACGCGTCGACATGGCGGCCTTCGCGGGCCGCATGCTCGCCGCCGAACTGCACACCAAGCTGGCCGCGGCCGCGGTGGCCTGCACCCGCCTGGTGATCCACGCCGAAACCGAGGCGGGCGAGGAGTTCTCCCGCATCTGGCGCTGCGCCGAACCCCTCACCCCCGACAGCACCGCCGACCGCGTCCGCTGGCAGCTCGACGGCTGGCTCACCCGCCGCGCCCTGGACCGCGCCCGCACCTACCGGAACAGGGCGAAGCCCTCTGAGCGTGAACCGGATCCGGTCGAGGACCGGGAGTCCGGGCCGAACGCCGCCGTCACCCTGTTGCGGCTGGAACCCGTGGAGGTGGTGTCGGCCGGGGCCTTGCAGCTGGGGCTGTGGGGTGGGGTCGGGGAGGACGAGGAGCGGGCGCGGCGGGCATTGATCCGGGTGCAGGGGCTGCTGGGCGGGGACGCGGTGCGGATGGGGGTGCTCAGTGGCGGGCGGGGTCCGGAGGAGCGGATCACCATGGTGACGCTCGGGGACGAGCCGGTGCCGGCGAACGATCCGGCGCAGCCGTGGCCGGGCCGATTGCCCGAGCCCGCACCGGCGCTGGTGCTCACGCATCATCCGGAGGTGCGGCTGGAGGGGGTCGACGGGTCGCCGGTCTGGGTCAGTGATCGCGGCATGTTCACGGCCGATCCGGTTCAGCTGCACTGGGGCAGTAGTTCCTGGCGGCTGTCGGGCTGGGCGGGACCGTGGCCGGTGGACGACCGGTGGTGGACGCACCGGTTCGAGGACGGTTTCGCCGCGCGCGCCCAGGTGCAGCTGGACGCGGAGGACGCCACCCGGCTGCGCGCGCTACTGCTGATCGGCTACGACAACGTCTGGCACGTGGAGGGCCTGTACGAGTAGCGGTCTCAGATGCCGAGCGGCAGGTGCAGATCCATCATGTCCGGCCAGAGTTCCGGCCAGGGGTGCAGCGGGCCGCGGCAGACCGTGATGGCGATGCCGGTGTTCACGCCGGGGAACCCGTTGGGGTTGTCGAGATGGTCGAGGACCCGGACATTGCCGAACTGGCGGCGCAGGGTCGGTTCGGTGCTGTCGAGCCCGACGTAGAGCACCGCGCCGATATCGCCGGGCGGCGGGCCGAAGTAGCCGAAGCCGCGGTTGGGGCTGTAGACGGGCGGCAGGCCGTAGTCGCGGCCGAAGTTCTGGATGGCGGCGGCCTGCCAATAGTTCTGGGCGACGATCGCTTTGGGCCGCTCGGATTCGGGCAGCTGCCGGTAGGCGTCGGCGACCTCGGCGGTCAGCTCGGACCAGCCCGAGTAGCCGTAGATGCTGGTCCGCATGGCGAAGTCGGCCTGGGTGCGGATGGCGGTGTGCACCCGCGACGGCGGCTGCGGCAGGGCGGCCACCAGCGCCGCGATGATCACCAGCGACAACCCGATGACCGGCAGCGCGATCACTCGCAGCACCCGATTGCCGCGCTCGCCGCGGTAGTAGGGCAGCGCGACCGCGCCGATGCCGAACAGCACCGGCAGGAATCCGGCGGTGTAGTACGGCCGCCCGTGCCCGAACAACACCACGGCCACCAGCAGGCCGGAGGCGACGAGCATGAACATGTAGGGCCGCAGCCAGCGTTCCCGGGCCAGGCTCCAGAACGCCCAGCCCGCGAGCAGGCCGCCGAGCAGTCCGGCCAGTCCTATCATCTGCGGCAGGCAGGCCAGCGGTCCGCCGCCGGCGGCGTCCTGTTCGGCGCCGATCACCTTGCTCATGGCCAGCGCGGGCCAGCCGTGCTGGTTCTGCCACCACAGGCCGGGCAGGGCGGAGGCGGCGAAGATGCCCGCGCCGATCCAGAGTCCGCGCCGCCACAGCAGTTCCCGCGGTCCGGCGACGACGATGCCCGCGGCCAGGCAGAGCAGGATGGTGGGGATGAACCACTTGACCTGGAGGTCGACGGCGGCGACCACGCCGACCGCGATGAGCAGCCGGTCGTCGCGGGTGCGGATCCAGCGGATGAGCAGCCAGATGATGGCGGCCTGCAGGGTGGCGTCGAAGGAGAAGGTGCTCAGCTGCACGGCCTGGGTGGCGGCGAGCGGGGAGATGCCGTAGGCGGCGGCCGCGATCAGTTGGGCGGTGCGGGAGCCGCCGAGCTCGTAGGCGACCGCGGCGCTGATCACGACGGCGGCGACGGTCATCAGCACCGCCGGTAATCGCAGCATCGGCGCGGAGCCGGGGGCGACGGCGTCGGCCAGGTGGGCGACGAGTGGGATCAGGACGCCTTGGTCGGCGTAGGTGAGACTGCGGTGGGCTCCGGCGGCGATGAAATACAGTTCGTCACCGAAGAAGTCGTAGCGCAGTGTCGGGACGGCGAGAAAGGTCCCGCAGAGCGCGGCTAGTAGGAGGACCCAGGCGGTAGCGAAGGTCGGCCGCGGCGGGCTCGGTTCATCGAGTTCGACCGCGGGGGCGGCAGCATTGAGAACCATATTTCCCCGACAAACAAGTATTGCTAAATCGGGGATCACGCTACCGTCAGGGCTGACCGATTACCGAAAAATGTGAAAGTGATCTATTTCACAGGTCAAAACGCTTGGTATCACGCCTGGACCTGCGCAGTTCCGCATTCATTCGTCAAGTGAATGAATAGGCAACCGTATCTGTATTCGATATGGCGGAGCACACAAATTGCGGCGGCGACCACTCGGCGATCCGTACTCTGGACAATCGTGGAGTCAACGGTCACCCGGGTCGAGTTCGATGACGTGTCGATCGCCTATCGCGATTCCGGCGCCACGGGCGGCCATCTCTACAGCGACACGCCGGTGGTCCTCGTGCACGGTATGGGCGGCGACGGGCACACCTGGGACCGGTTCGCGACCCAGCTGGTGCGCCGCGGCCGCCGGGTCATCATTCCGGACCTGCGCGGGCACGGGCGCAGCGCGCACACCGCGTCCTACCGGTTCGAGGAATTCGGCTCCGACATCCTCGCGCTGTGCGACCGGATCGGGCTCGACACCGTCGACCTGGTCGGGCATTCCCTCGGCGGCTACGCCATCTCCTGGGTGGCCATGCAACGTCCGGAACTGGTCCGGCGCTTGGTGATCGAGGAACAGCCGCTGCCGCTGCGCTCCGGCGACGAACAGATGAGCTTCACCCGCAGGCTGCCGTCGATCCCCGAACTGTGGCACGCCACCACCAGCCTGCTGCGGCACCCGCGCGCGGTGCTGGCCTTCGACCGATCCATGACCGGCGACGCGCTCGAACAGTTCCGCAAGCCCTACCCGGAGTGGTGGGACGGGCTGTCCGACATCACCGCGCCCACCCTGTTCCTGCGCGGCGGCCCCGGCGGCATGGTCGACCCCGACAAGCTCGAGCAGCTGCGCGCCGGCCTCGCCGACTGCACCGTCCGCGCCTTCGACTGCGGGCACAGCATCCACCGCGACCGCTACCCCGCCTTCGAGGCCGAAGTACTCCCCTTCCTGGGGCACTGAGCTGCCGGTATCTAGAGTTGAACGGTGTCCGCATCCGAGCGACCCACGCTGTGGTTTCCCGACGAGTCCGCGTTCCGGGACTGGCTGTCGGCCAATCACGCGGCGGTGGACGGCATTTGGCTGAAGTTCGCGAAGAAGGGCTCGGCCTACGCCTCACTCGACCATGACGGCGCGCTGCGACAGGCCCTGTGCTTCGGCTGGATCGACGGACAGGCCAGGAAGCTCGACGACGATTTCCTCGTCATGGGATTCACCCCGCGCCGCCCGCGCAGCCAGTGGACGCAGCACGAGGTGGGGCTGGCGGGCGAACTGATCGAGGCCGGGATCGTGCATCCGGCCGGGCAGGCCGAGATCGACCGGGCCAAGGCGGACGGGCGCTGGGACAACGCCGTCGGACACGACCTGCCGCCGGACTTCCTGGACGCGCTGGCCCGGCACCCGGAGGCCGCCGTGTTCTTCGAGACCCTGCCCGTGCAATCGCGGATCGCGGTCGGCTACCACCTGGGCAGCGCGGTGCGGCCGGAGGCCCGGCAGCGGCGGCTGGAGCAGGTGATCGCGAAACTGATCGACGGGAAACCACTGTGACCGAGGGACGGCTGTGACGGGGTTCGAAGGATTGTCGTGTTCGGCTGCCGCACTGGAGGTTCCCCTACCCGGGAGCGCGACCCGCATCCCCGGCTGGCTGTGCGTCGAACAGCCCGGGGCCTGGGGACGCGACGTGATCGGCGACCAGGTGCTCGGACCCGACATCACCCCCGAACTGGCCGCCCGCACCAAGGCGGCGCACGTGCGGCCCACCCTGATCCGGCGGGCGGGGCGGCGGGAATTCACCGGCGTCCGAACGGTTCTGCTCGCTAGTTCGCGGCCCGAGGGGTCGTGGTGTGAGCGGCTCGAGATCACCGACCCGCGGGAACTGCTGGACATCGATCTGCATCTGGTCGACGGGCCCGCGCCGGGAATCGGTGCGGCCGTGACGGATCCACTGGTGCTGGTCTGCGCGCACGGCAAGCGCGACCAGTGTTGTGCGCTGCTGGGCCGTCCCATCGCCGCGAGCCTGTCCGCCGCCCACCCAGAGCGGGTGTGGGAGTGCTCCCACACCGGCGGCCACCGCTTCGCCCCGGCGGTCATCGTGCTGCCCACGGGTCTCACTTACGGCCGCCTGGACGAGGATTCGGCACACGCCATGCTCGCCGCCGCCGACAAGGGCGAGGTCTCGCTCACGGGCCTGCGCGGCCGCAGCTGCTACGGCCCGGTCGAGCAGGTGGCGGAAATAGCGGTCCGCCAGGCCATCACCGATACGGGCGTCGACGACCTCACCGTCGAGACCGCGCCCGCCGATGCCGGAGACCCGACCGATCCGGCCACGTTCGCGGGTGCGGCCGTGGTGACGCATCGGGACGGCCGCCGTTGGCTGGTCACCGCCCGCACCGCCGCCTACTCGCCGCGGCAGGCCAGTTGCGGCGCGGCGCCCAAACCCGCCACCGCGGTGGTGCTGGATCGTTTTCAGCAACTCGACTGAGCGGCAATAGTTCCCGCCCAGGCTCCGTGACCGACTACCAGTGCGTGCCCGGGACCAGGCGGGCGGCGCGGCGCAGGGCGGTGCCGGTGGCGCGGACGGCCGGGGGCACGGCGCGGCGATGGCGTTGCGGGACGATGATTTCCACGTCGGTGGTCTCCGGCTCGGACACGGTCTCGCCCTTGGCGGCGGGGGAGTCCGGGATGGCGCGGTAGTACCGGTGCAGGACCCGTTCCTTGATGCCGGGGGCCACCAGGTTGCCGTATTCGGCGAGGGTGCCGAGCGGGACGTCGATGCGGCGGGGCCGTTCGGTGAGGGCCCGGACGATGAGGGCGGCGGCCCATTTCGGGGACTGGGTGCCGGCGCCCTGGTCGCCGCTAGGGGTGATCATGGGGGTGCGGACCAGCGGCATGTGGATGGTGGTGAAAGTGATGTTGCTGGAGCGCATCTCGGCGGCGGTCACCTCGGCGAACTTGTCGAGGGCGGCCTTGCTGGCCAGGTAGGCGGCGAAACGCGGGGTGGCGACCTGCACGCCGGCGCTGGAGATGTTGACGATATGGCCGTCCTTGCGTTCGCGCATGCCGGGCAGCAGGCCCAGGGTCATGCGGACCGCGCCGAAGTAGTTGACGGCCATGGTGCGTTCGAAGTCGTGCATGCGGTCGGTGGAGCGGTGCACGGCCCGGCGGATGGAGCGGCCCGCGTTGTTGACCAGCATGTCGACGTGGCCGTGGGCGGCGAGCACGGTCTCGATGGTCCGGTCGACGGAGTCCTGGTCGGTGACGTCGCACGGGTAGGCGAAGGCGGCGCCGCCCGCGGCGGTGATCTCGTCCACCACGGTGGACAGTTCTTCGGCGCGACGGGCCAGCAGGATGACGAGCGCGCCCTTCTGCGCGGCGGCGAGCGCGGCCGCCCGGCCGATGCCGGAGGACGCGCCGGTGATCACGACGTGCTTGCCGGTCAGATCGCGGCGGGCGCGCCGACGGGCCAGGTAGCCGGTGCCGTTGTCGGCCGAGGTGTCGCTCATCGCTGCTCCCTTGCAGGTGGAATTGCCTCGAACTTACTCCAAAGTAAGTTACGACGCCACGGGCATTTGGCGTGCCGCCGTAGAGACCGATCGGTTTCGAATGTATGTTCGATACTCGAGACCGGTCGGATTGTGGAGGAGGTGGGCCGATGGGATGGGGCAACGGCCCGCCGACGTGGGCGGAGATGGAACGGGTGCTGTCCGGGCGACCCGATCCCGCGCGCAAACAGGTCGAGGGCGACGGCGGCGACAGCCCGGCCTGGTCGCGGAAACGCGAGAAGTACGAGGCCGGGGACATCGAGCGGGCCGCCCGGTCCACGGTGCCCTACGCCGAACTGCACACCCACTCCGCCTACAGCTTCCTCGACGGGGCCAGCCAGCCCGAGGAACTGGTGGAGGAGGCGGTGCGGCTCGGGCTGGAAGCCCTCGCGCTCACCGACCACGACGGGTTCTACGGGGTGGTCCGGTTCGCCGAGGCGGCCCGGGAATGGCGGATGCCGACCATCTTCGGCGCCGAGCTGTCCATCGGCACCGCCGCCCGCGCCGGAGCGCATCTCGCGCCGCGCGGACGCGGCTCGGGCTCCCGGCGGCGCGGCCGCGAAAACGACGCGGACGCACTGAATTCCGAACCCCGCACCGGCACCCCCGATCCCGCCGGACCGCACCTGCTGGTGCTGGCGCGCGGGCAGGAAGGCTACCGGCGGCTGTCGCGGGAGATGGCCGCCGCGCACATGGCGGCGGGGGAGAAGGGCATCCTGCGCTACGACCTGGACCGGCTCACCGAGGCCGCGGGCGGGCACTGGCACATCCTCACCGGCTGCCGGAAAGGCACTGTGCGACAGGCCCTGCAGCAGGGCGACGCGGCGGCCGAGGCGGCGCTGCGCGACCTGGTCGACCGTTTCGGCCGCGACCACGTGAGCGTGGAGCTCACCCACCACGGCATCCCCGAGGACGACGAGCGCAATGCCCGGCTGCTCGCTCTCGCCGACCGGGCCGGGCTGCCCGTGATCGCCACCACCGGAGCGCATTTCGCGGCCCCGCCGCACCGCCGCCGGGCCATGGCGCTGGCCGCGGTGCGGGCCCGTTCCAGCCTCGACGACATGGCGGGCTGGCTGGCCCCCACCGGCGGCGCGCACCTGCGCTCCGGCGACGAGATGGCGCGACTGTTCGCGGCCTGCCCGCAGGCCGTGCCCAATGCCGTTGCGCTGGGCCGGGACTGCGCGTTCGATCTGCGGCTGATCGCGCCGCAACTGCCGCCCTTCGACGTGCCCGACGGGCACGACGAGAACTCGTGGCTGCGGGAGCTCACCTTCGCGGGCGCGGCCCGCCGCTACGGTCCGCGCGCCGGGAACGCGGCCGCCTATCGGCAGCTCGAACACGAGCTGAACGTCATCGCGACCCTGAACTTCCCGGGCTACTTCCTGGTCGTGCACGACATCGTCAGCTTCTGCCGCGACAACGACATCCTGTGTCAGGGAAGGGGTTCGGCGGCGAATTCGGCGGTCTGCTACGCCATCGGCATCACCAATGTGGATCCGGTCGCCAACCAGCTGCTGTTCGAACGGTTCCTGTCGCCGGAGCGGGACGGGCCGCCCGATATCGACGTCGACATCGAATCGGATCGGCGTGAGGAGGCCATTCAACACGTCTACGCGAAATACGGGCGCGAGTACGCGGCGCAGGTGGCCAATGTGATCACCTATCGCGGGCGCTCCGCGGTGCGCGATGCCGCACGCGCACTGGGCTTCTCGACCGGGCAGCAGGACGCCTGGAGCAAACAGGTGAGCCGGTGGACCGGCGTCGCGGGGGAACAGCACACCGACATCCCGGACGACGTGCTCGCGCTGGCCGGGGAATTGGAGGGCCTGCCCCGGCATCTGGGCATCCACTCCGGCGGCATGGTGATCTGCGACCGGCCCATCGCCGACGTGTGCCCGACCGAATGGGCGCGCATGGCGAATCGCAGTGTCCTGCAATGGGACAAGGACGACTGCGCGTCCGCCGGGCTGGTCAAGTTCGATCTGCTCGGACTCGGCATGCTGTCGGCGCTGCACTACATGATCGACCTGGTGGCCGAGCACAAGGGCCAGACCGTCGAACTGCACCGGCTGGACCTGGGCGAGGACGCCGTCTACGACATGCTGTGCCGCGCCGACTCGGTCGGCGTGTTCCAGGTGGAGTCGCGCGCCCAGATGGCGACCCTGCCGCGATTGCGGCCGCGCAACTTCTACGACCTGGTGGTGGAGGTGGCGCTGATCCGGCCCGGACCGATCCAGGGCGGATCGGTGCACCCCTACATTCGCCGGCGCAACGGGCGGGAGAGACCCGACTACGACCATCCGTCACTGAAGAACGCGCTGGCACGCACCCTCGGCGTGCCGCTGTTCCAGGAACAGCTCATGCAGATGGCCGTGGACGTCGCCGGATTCACGCCCGCCGAAGCCGATGAGCTGCGCCGCGCCATGGGATCCAAACGCTCCACGCAGAAGATGGAGCGGCTGCGGGCCCGCTTCTATCAGGGCATGCGCGACCTGCACGGGATCACCGGGGAAGTGGCCGACCGCATTTACGAGAAGGTGTACGCTTTCGCGAATTTCGGTTTCCCGGAAAGCCATTCGCAGAGTTTCGCCTCGCTGGTGTTCTATTCGGCGTGGTTCAAACTGCATCACCCCGCGGCCTTCTGCGCCGGGCTGCTGCGCGCCCAGCCGATGGGGTTCTATTCGCCGCAGTCGCTGGTCGCCGACGCGCGGCGGCACGGGGTGACCGTGCACGGGCCCGACATCAACCACAGCCTGGCCGAGGCGACCCTGGAGGCGAAGGGGATGGCGATCCGGCTGGGGCTGGCCGCGGTCCGGCACATCGGGGCCGAGCTGGCCGAACAGATCGTGGCCGCCCGCGAGCTCGGGCCCTACACCTCGTTCCTGGATCTCACCGGACGCGTGGAACTGACCGTGCCGCAAGCCGAGTCACTGGCCACCGCGGGCGCGCTGGACAGCCTCGGCGGCACCCGCCGCGAGGCGCTGTGGGCGGCGGGCGCGGCCGCGGGGGAACGATCCGACCGGCTGCCCGGCACCGGCGCGGCCACCGCGGCCCCCGCCCTGCCCGGTATGAGCGCGCTGGAACTGGCCGCCGCCGACGTGTGGGCCACCGGCGTCTCACCCGGCAGCTACCCGACCGAATTCCTGCGCGAACGCCTCGACGCGCTCGGCGTCGTCCCCGCCGACCGGCTCCTCGACATCCGCGACGGAACCCGGGTGCTGGTCGGCGGCGCGGTCACCCACCGGCAGCGCCCGGCCACCGCGGGCGGCGTCACCTTCCTCAATCTGGAGGACGAGACCGGCATGGTGAACGTGGTCTGCTCGGTCGGCCTGTGGGCCCGCTACCGCCGCCTGGCCACCACCGCCCCCGCCCTGCTCATTCGCGGACGGGTGCAGAACGCGGAGGGCGCGGTCACCATCGTCGCCGACCATCTGCAACGCATGGACCTGCGCATCGAGGGCCGCTCCCGCGACTTCCGCTGAACCGCGCCCGGATTCGACAGCTGGTCGGTCGCGTTCGCCTCCCGCCACCACGGCATCCGCGGCACTGCGGGAGAATCGCCCCGGGAGCAGGGAAGGAGAGCGGCGTGACAGTGGTCCGGGCGACCATCAAACCCGGCAGCAAGAAGGGGCCGCTCGTCGAGATCCTCGACGACGGCGCGCTGCAGCTGTACGTCCGCGCCCCGGCGGTGGAGGGCAAGGCGAACAAGGCCGCCATCGAACTGCTGGCCGCCCACTTCGGCGTCCCCAAGTCCGCGGTCCGCCTCACCGGTGGCGCGACCTCCCGCTTCAAACGCTTCGAGGTCGACGACTAGTCAGACCGCGCCCGGGAATCCCATCTGCCGCCAGGCCTCGTACACCGCGACCGCGGCGGCGTTGGAGAGGTTCATGGAGCGGCGGCCGGGAAGCATGGGGATGCGGAGCTGGTCGGTGACGCGCGGATCGGCGAGCACCTCCTCGGGGAGGCCGGTGGGTTCGGGGCCGAAGAGCAGGACATCGCCGTCGCGGTAGGTGATCTCGGTGTTGCGGGTGGTCGCGGCGGCGGTGAAGGCGAAGACCCGTTCGGGGGCGATGGCCTCCCAGGCGGCGGCGAGACTCTCGTGCACGGTGACGACGGCCAGGTCGTGGTAGTCCAACCCGGCCCGGCGTAGCTTCGGCTCGGATAGGTCGAAGCCGAGCGGTTCGATCAGGTGCAGTGCGCAGCCGGTGCCGGCGGCCAGTCGGATGGCGTTGCCGGTATTGGGCGGGATGCGGGGTTCGAAGAACACGAGATGGAACACGGGATCCAGCATTGCAGAGCGGCGGTTAAGCTCGTGCGGTGAGTCCAGCCCATGCCGCACCCCAGAGTCGCAGCAGTCGTGCGGGGGAGTTCGCCCGCGAGAATCTGCCCATGCTGCTGGTGGGCGCGGTGCTGGTGGTGGCCGTGGTCTTCCTGGCCTGGGATCGCTGGCGGCGCGGAACATTCTTCTTCGGCGGCGCGACGCTGCTCGCGGCGGCGCTGCGGCTGATGCTGCCCACCGATCGGGTGGGTCTGCTCGCGGTGCGCAGCAAGGGTTTCGATGTGGTCTGGCTGACCGTGCTGGGTGTCGCGATCATCGTGCTGGCGGCGACCATCAGCAGTCTCGGCGTCACGTAGCGGAGCCGTTGGGCCTCGCGGGGCGCGGGGCCGGGGCCGCGACCGGAGTCGCGGCGCTGGAAAAGATGAGCGAGTTGTTCTGCCGCCGGTGCGAACCGGCGGCGCTGGGGGATAGCTAGAACGAGGTTATGCGGCGGCCGAGTTCGCGTCGCAGCACTTCCTGGTCCGGGAGTCTGTGCAGGACACGGAGTATGGCCGGGCGGAGTTCACGCTGCTCGTCCTCGGAGAGCAGATCGACGAGATCGCGGAGATCCATGTCATCGAATGCGGCGGTCATGCCGAATACATTACGGCTGATATGCCCGCTGCACACGTATTCCGGAACACCGGTTACGGAGGCGTCATGCGCGCGAAACCGAAAGCGCGTCAGGACAATTCACTGGAAACAGGCCCGATACGTCGCGTAACGTGCCGTCGGCTGTGGCAGCGGCCGGGCAGCGGACATACGGCATTCGGGCAGCGGCGACACCCTATTCGGGCAGCGGCGACACCGGCGCGATGGCAGCGGTGGCGCCGCCGTTCGGGCAGCGTCGGCTCAGTGACCCGACACGCGCTGGGCGCGGGCCAGTTCCATGGTCTCCAGCATGAGTTTGCCGACCGCCTCGGTCTCGGTCAGGAACCCGTCGTGCCCGTCCTTGGAGTGGATGACCTCGAGCCCCTTGGAACCGGGCAGCAGATCGGCCAGCTCCTGCTGGGTGCGCAGCGGGTAGAGCCGGTCCGAGTCCACCCCGCCGATCACGCACGGCACCGGCGTCGAGGCCAGCGCCGCCGCGACGCCGCCGCGGCCGCGACCTACGTCGTAGCGGTTCATGGCCTCGGTGAGCAGCACATAGGTGGCCGGATCGAAACGCGCGATCAGCTTGTCCGCCTGGTACTCCAGGTAGCTCTGCACCGCGTAGCGGCCGCCCGCGCGCGGATCCTCGTCGCCCTGGCCGTGGTTCTCGAAGCGGTGGTCGAGCTCGCCCTCGGTGCGGTAGGTCAGGTGCGCGATGCGGCGGGCGATGCCCATGCCGGTCATGGGCGCGCGCCCGGTGCCGTGGTAGTCGCCGCCCTGCCAGTCCGGATCGGCCTTGATGGCGGCGATCTGGGTGGTCTGGGTGCCGATCTGGTCGGCGGTGGCGCGCGCGCCGACCGCCAGCACCAGGGCCGCGCCGACCCGTTCGGGCCGGCCGATCATCCACTCCAGCACCCGCATGCCGCCCATGGAGCCGCCGATCACGGCGGCCAGGCGGTCGATGCCGAGCAGGTCGAAGAGCTTGGCCTCGGCGGTCACCTGGTCGCGGATGGACAGCGCGGGAAACCGGGTGCCCCACGGCTTCCCGTCCGGGGCCAGCGAGGCCGGGCCGGTACTGCCCTTGCAGCCGCCGAGCACATTGGTCGCGATGACACACCATTCGCGGGTGTCCACGGGCGCGCCGGGGCCGACGATGCCGTCCCACCAGCCGGCCTGGTTGTGGTGCACGTCGGCGGGGCCGACCACGTGCGAGTCGCCGGTCAGCGCGTGCTCCACGAGCACCACGTTGTCCGCGTTCGCCGATAGTTCGCCCCACCGCTGGACGGCCAGCGTGGCGTCGGGGATCACGGCCCCGTTCTCGAGTTCCACATCGCCGATGGCGATGCTCCCGAGCGTCCCGTCGGGCGGCGGCAGCAACAGCTCCGCCGCGTGCCGGGACGTTCGCGATTCGATGTTCACGGTCAACTTGCCGCCGCCGTCAGTCCGGCGCGCAGATCCGCCAGGATGTCGCCGATGCCCTCGATGCCCACGGCCAACCGCACCAGACCAGGCGTGACGCCGGAGGCCAGCTGCTCGGCCGGGGTCAGCTGGGAATGCGTGGTGGATGCCGGGTGGATGACGAGCGAGCGCACATCCCCGATGTTAGCGACATGGCTATGGAGCACCAGCGCCTCCACGAACTTCTTGCCCGCGTCGACTCCGCCGGCCAGCTCGAAGGACACGATGGCGCCCACGCCCTTCGGTGCCAGCTGTTTGCCCCGCTCGAACCACGGCGAACTGGGAAGTCCGGCGTAGTAGACCTTCTCGACACCGGGCTGCCCGGCGAGGAACTCGGCCACCGCCTGCGCGTTGGCCACGTGCCGCTCGATGCGCAGGCTCAGCGTCTCGAGACCCTGCGCGATGAGGAACGCGTTGAACGGCGACACCGCCGCGCCCAGGTCGCGCAGCAGCTGCACGCGGGCCTTGAGCGCGTAGGCCGGAGCGCCGAGGTCGGCGAAGACCGCGCCGTGGTAGCTCGGGTCGGGGGTGGTGAAGCCGGGGAAGCGGGACTCGCCCGCCTCGTTCTTCACCGTCCAGTCGAAGGAGCCGCCGTCGACGATCACGCCCGCGACCGCGGAACCGTGTCCGCCCAGGTACTTGGTGGCCGAGTGCACCACGATGTCCGCGCCCAGCGCCAGCGGCTGGATCAGGTACGGGGTGGCGACGGTGTTGTCCACGATGAGCGGCACCCCGGCGGCGTGCGCGACCTCGGCGATGCCCGGAATGTCGAGGACCGAGCTGCTCGGGTTGGCGACGGTCTCGCCGTAGAACGCCTTGGTGTTGGGTCGCACCGCCGCACGCCACTGCTCGAGGTCGTCCGGGTCCTCGACGAAGCTGACCTGGATGCCCAGCTTGGGCAGCGAGTAGTGCAGCAGGTTGTAGGTGCCGCCGTACAGGTGCGGGCTGGCCACGATGTGGTCCCCGGCCTCGGCGAGATTCAGGATCGCGTAGGTCTCCGCGGCCTGTCCGGAGGCCAGCAGCAGCGCGGCAACACCACCCTCGAGGGCGGCGATGCGCTGTTCCACCGCGTCCTGGGTGGGGTTCATGATGCGGGTGTAGATATTGCCCGGCTCGGCGAGTCCGAACAGCGCGGCGGCGTGGTCGGTGTCGCGGAACGCGTAGGACGTGGTCTGGTAGATGGGCAGGGCGCGGGCTCCGGTGGCGGAATCGGGAGCCTGGCCGGCGTGAATCTGCTTGGTCTCGAAGGACCAGTTGGCCGGATCCAGGGTGCCGTCAGCGGGGACGGCCGCGGGCGCGGTCGAGTCACTCATGTGTTCTGCTCCAAAAACAAGGTCGCCGAATGGCGGAAGTTTGACGTTATCGAGAAGCGAATGGGCTTCGACAACAACACATTTCGGTAGACCTCCTAGTTGCGCTTGCGTTCGGCCCTCGAACGCCCGGTCTGCACCCGGAGCACCCCACCGCAGCTGGAGGGTTGCCGATCAGCAAGCCGGGGCCTTAACGCTGATGCTCTTGACCTAATGCGGGATTCTAGCGGCCGTCCGGCCCGATCTACGCAGTGGGGTTTGTCGCATTCTCGGTGGTATTTCCCCCGTTTACGGGGGGAAATAGCGTTGTCGCACCACAACAGACCCGCCGGAATTCGTCGAATGCCGCCTGGACGCTGTCGGCGAGCATGCGGGCGGTGGTGACGGTGGTGCAGTCCGGGAACTCGTCGCTGTCCTCGAACTCGCATTCCATGCCGACCCGCACGATGCCGTGCCAGGTGGTGGCGATGAGCCGCACGGTCAGGTGGTCCTCGGGCAGTCCCAGGCGTTCGGCCAGCACCTCGGACATGGCCCGGGTCTTGGTGTCGGCCGATTCCATGCTGAGCGCGCGCACGGCGACGCTGTCGCGGGTGATGCGCTGCATCTGCTGGAACCAGCGGAACGGCACGGGCGCGTCGGAGTCGATGATCTGCTCCACGACCGCGAGGAACGCGCCGAGCAGCGCTTCCATCTCGTCGCCGGTGACGGGCTGGGCGCGCAGCTGATCGGCGAGGGCCTGTCCCCAGCCCTCGATGGGGGCGATGACGATCGCCTCCTTGCTGTCGAAGTACCGGTTCACGGTGCGCGGGGAGACGTCGGCGGCGTCGGCGATCTGCTCGACGGTGGTGGCGTCGAAGCCCTGTTCGCCGCACAACCGCAGGGCGACGTCGATGATCCGGGTCCTGGTCTGCTGCTTCTTGCGTTCACGCAGGCCGGGGCGGTGACGCGAGATCACACCGATGTGACTTGACAACTCCGACATCCCTCCATCGTAGGTCCTTCCTGCGTTTTCCTGTCCCAGTATGACAACTGTCGCGCTGCGACATTTTTCCCTTGACGCCAATTGTCGGTGGGGGTCACTATGGTGGAGCTGCCTTCGAACTCCAGAGGAGAGGCTCATGACCGTAGCGACGGACGCTCTCGGTACAGACGAAAAAGCAAGTCCCGCACAAGATTCCAGGCGTTGGTGGGCGCTCGGCGTAATCGCCATGGCACAGCTGATGGTGGTCCTGGACGCAACGATCGTCACCATCGCCATGCCGTTCGCGCAGCAGGATCTGCACATCAGCGACGGTGACAAGCAGTGGATCTTCACCGCGTACACCCTGATCTTCGGCGGTCTGCTGCTGCTCGGCGGCCGCCTCGCCGACTACCTGGGCCGCCGCCGGATCCTCATGGTCGGCCTGATCGGCTTCGCCGCGGCCTCCGCGCTGGCCGGTCTCGCCCAGAACCAGGCCGAACTCTTCGCGGGCCGCGCGCTGCAGGGCGCGTTCGGCGCGCTGCTGGCCCCGGCGGCGTTGTCGCTGGTGTCGGTGACCTTCACCGAGGCCAAGGAACGGGCCCGGGCCTTCGGCGTGTTCGCCGGTGTGTCGGCGGCGGGCGCCGCGCTCGGCCTGATCGCCGGTGGCGCTCTCGTCGAGTACGCGAACTGGCGCTGGTCGCTGCTGGTGAACACCCCGGTCGCGCTGCTCGCCCTGGCCGGCGCGTTCGCCTTCGTGGTCAAGGATGTGCCCGCACCCCGCACCGGCGGCTACGACCTGCCCGGCGCGGTCACCGTCACCCTCGGCCTGATCTCCATCGTGTACGGCTTCAGCCGCGCGGCCTCCGACGGCTGGACCGCCTCCACCACGCTGGCCCTGTTCGTGGTGGGTGTGGCGCTGCTGGCGGCGTTCGTGGCCATCGAGGCCCGGACCGCGAATCCGCTCCTGCCGCTGCGTATTCCGGGTGAGATCAACCGCGGCGGGTCGTATCTGATCGCGCTGCTGGTGCCGATCGCCATGTTCGCCATGTTCCTGAACCTGAGCTTCTACCTGCAGATCGTGGAGCACTACTCGGCGCTGAAGACGGGTGTGGCGTTCCTGCCGTTCCCGGCGGGCATCGTGGTGTCGGCGGGTATCGCCTCGGCGGTGCTACCGAAGATCGGGCCGCGGCCGCTCATGCTGGCGGGCTCGGTGCTGGGCGCGGCGGGCCTGGTGTGGCTGTCGCGGCTGGAGTACGGCGACAGCTACGCGACCGCCCTGCTGCCCGCCATGATCCTGATCGCCCTGGGCATGGGTGCGCTGTTCGTGTCCATGCAGACCACCGCGCTGCACCAGGTCGACGCCGAGGATTCGGGCGTGGCCAGCGCGCTGCTGAACGCCGCCCAGCAGGTGGGTGGTTCCATCGGCACCGCGCTGCTGACCACCATCTCGGTCCAGGTGGCCGAGCGGTACGTGCGCAACAACGTGACCGTCGACCACGTGATGGAGCGGGCCTCGATCCACTCCTACAACGTGGCGTTCCTGATCGGCGCGATCTTCTTCGCGCTGTGCGTTCCGATCGCGGCGTTCATGGTCCGGGACAAGCCGCAGAACCTGCTCGAGGGTGACGAGCACGCCGTGCACGTGGGCGTGTGAGCCACCGCCGGTGATTCCGCACCGTGCCCGCCGCGAGTCTCGCGGCGGGCACGCGTCGTTTCGGCCGCAAGTCGGCGGCAAGTCGCGGTGCATTGCCCCGGCCGACAGTACGACCATGACGATGACGAAAGTGCCCACCGCGACTGATCCCGACCTCCGGCTGCGCGCGGGCGCGCTGATCGCCGGGGGCGTGCTGTTCGCCGTGGGCAATGCCCTGCACCCGCTGGAACACTCCGAGGCGGCCGAACAGTCCGCCACCTGGGCCGCCGCCCACCTGACCTTCGGCACGGGCGCGGTGCTGATGGCGGTCGGCCTGCCGGTGCTGCTCACCGCCTGGCGCGATGGGAAGGGTTGGCCCGCAAAGGTTTCCGCGGCCGCCCGGGTCCTGCTGTTCGTCGGGCTCACGGTCGCGATCCCGATCGGCGCGTATCACGAGGTCTATGTCGCCTCGCGGCTGTCGCACCACGAGCAAACCGCCATCGAGGAGGCCGCGCTCCCGGTCAACGGGCCGCTCGCCGCCGCCTTCCTGGTGGGTTTCCTGCTGCTGGCCGGGTGTGCGCTCGCCGCCCCGCGTCCGCTGCTCGGCCGGGTGGGCGCGGTGGTGCTGATCGTCGCGGTGCTCGCGATGGCCGGGGCCGAAGGGCTTCCGGGGGCGGAGGGCTGGTGGATCATTCCGGGGACGATCGGGGTCGGACTGGTGCTCGCGCTGGCCGGAGTGCGCGCGCTCCGATCGTGAGGCTCGCCGCGGCGGTTACGGTCCGGCTGTCGCAGGCGATGTATCACCCGTGGTTTTCGTGGAAGTGCTGGGCGCACTACGGGTGACGGTGGATGGTCGGCCCGCCCCTTTGCGCGGGCCGAGGCAGGGGGCGGTGCTGGCGCGCCTGGTTTCGGCCGGGGGCGAGGTGGTTTCGGCGGATCGGCTCATCGAGGATCTGTGGCAGGGGGAGCCGCCGCCGAAGGCCTCGGGAGCGTTGCAGGCGCACATCTCGTATCTGCGGCGGTCCTTGGAGCCGGATCGGCCGCCGCGCGCGCCCGCGGGTGTGCTCGTGTCGCAGACCCCCGGATACGCGCTGCGCCTGCCGGTTTCGGCCGTGGACGTCTGGCATTTCGACCACCTGGTGTCCACCGCCGCCACCGAATCCGATCCGGCCGCCCGCCACCGCCTCCTCGATTCCGCGCTGGCGCTGTGGCGGGGTCCCGCGTATGCCGCCTACGCCGACGCGGCCTGGAGTGCCGCCGATATCGCCCGCCTCACCGATAGGCGCTGGACCGCCGTGGAACAGCGGGCCGATGCCGCCCTCGCCCTGGGCCGCCCGGAGGAGGCCGTCGCGGCCCTGCGCCGCCTGGTCGACGAACACCCCGAACGGGAGGCCGCCGTCCGGCTGCTGGCCCTCGCGCACTACCGCCAGGGCCGCCAGCTCGACGCTCTCGCCACCCTGCGTGACCTCCGTGCCACCCTCAACACCGAATTCGGCATCGACCCCAGCCCGCCCGTGCGCGAGCTGGAAGCCGCCATCCTCGCGCACGACCCGGCCCTCACCCTGCCCACGCCCGCCGAGCCGGTCGCCGCGGAATCAGGCTCGACCCGTTCACATTCCACCGACCTCGCGGCGACGGTCACATCGGTAGTGCCCGATCGGCCGGACCCCGTGCCGCCGATGTCCGCCCCGGTCGGCTACGCGGGCCAACGCTCGGCGCTGCTGTCCGCCGCCCGCGAAGCCGCGGACGGCCGCAGCCGATTGGTGTGGCTGGAAGGCGAGGCGGGAGCCGGTAAGACGACGCTGGTGCGGTCGGTCGCCGACGAGCTGGCCGCCGCCGGCTGGCGGACCGCGGTCGGACGGTGCCCCGAGGTCGACGGCGCTCCGGCGGCCTGGGCCTGGATGGAATTGACCGGTGAATCCGGCGGCAAGGCAGCCGATCTCGGTGCGGACGCGACACCGTTCCGGCTGTCGCTGGCCGTGGTCGATCGCTTCGCCGAATGGACCGGACAGCCCATCGACACCCCGGGTGGGCGGATGAGCCCCGGCCCGGTCGCCCCGGATACCCCGAGATCGGTCGATACGGCGAGTGCGGCCGGGCCGGTGCTGGTGGTGCTGGAGGACGCGCATCGGGCGGACAGCGCGACGCTGCAGATCCTGCGGCAGGTGGTGGCGTGGTCGGCGCAGGCTCCGGTGCTGTTCGTGGTGACCATGCGCGGATCGGAAGTGGGGGACGAGGTTCGGGCCACGTCGGCGGCGCTGGCGGCGGTGACCTCGGGACGGCTGGAGCTGACCGGGCTGGACCTCGAGGCCGTGCGGACCGTGGCGAGGACGGCCGGCCTGCGCGGAATCGACGACGCCACCGCCGAATTGGTGCGTGACCGCACCGGCGGCAATCCGCTGTTCGTGGCCGAGCTGGCGAAACTCGCTGCCGCCGAAGGGGATCTGCTGGCGGTTCCGGCGGGGGTCAGCGATGTGCTGCACCGCCGGATCGCGCGTCTGCCCGCCGAGGCGGCGCGCATGCTGCGGCTGCTCGCGGTGTGGGGCGGCGAGTCGGATTTCGACGCGTTGCTGGAGCTGACGGGCGAAACCGAAGGTGCCCTGGTCGATCTGGTGGACACCGTGGTGGTGGCCGGGCTGCTGCGCCTGGAGCCCGGGGGCCGGATCCGTTTCGGGCACGCGCTGACCCGGGACGCGGTCTACGCGGGCATTCCCGCGCTGCGTCGGGGCCGCATGCACTGGTCGGCGCTGCGCGTGGCCGAGCAGGTGAATCCGGTGGATCCGGCCCTGCTCGCCCATCACGCCATGACCGGCGCACACGCGGGCACCGCCGGGGAGGCGCTGGGGTACGTCCTGGCCGCCGCCCGGCAGGACGGTGCCCGCCGCGCGTTCGCCGAGGCGGAACCGCTGTGGCGGGCCGCGCTGGATTTGCACACGCTTGCGGGCCATCGCGAGGACGGCCCCGATCCCGTTGTGGGCGCGGCCATTCTGGAAGTCCGCTGCGCCCTGGTCAACGCCCTCGCCTACCGCGGCAACGACGCCGCCGCCCGCGCCGAGCGCGCCGCCGCCCTCGAGCTGGCCGAGCACCTCGCCATGGGTGACCAGAGCTTCGGTGCCGCAATCGATCCCATCGCCCTGGCCCTGTGTTCCTGGCGGGCGCCGCTGATCTGGGGTACCCGGGACAAGCGGCTGCCGGACGATCGGGTGATCGGTGCGTTGCGGGCGGCGCTGGATCGACCGCTGCCCGCGGCCGTGCGGGTGCGGCTGCTGGTGGCCTTGGTCGTGGAGGTCGAGGGTGATGACGACGCGCTGGCGTTCGCGGCGTCCGCGGAGGCGGTTGCGACGGCGCGCGAACTGGGGGATCCCGAATTGCTGTGCGCGGCCTTGAATGTCCGCGCCTATGTCGCGCTCGGCCCGGACCTGTGGGACGAACGGGCGGGGTTGGCCGACGAGCTGCTGGCGGTGTCCACGGCGGCGGGTCTGGTCGAGTTCCAGGCGGTGGCGCATTTTCTGGGCTGCCTGATCGCCGGTGCGGACAACGATCTGGTGCGGGCGCGCCGGGAGGCCGAGCGCGGGCTGGAGTGCGCGACGGGTGGTCAGCTGCATCAGATGCTGATCGTGCTCACCCTGTTCGATGTGGTGCTCACCGTGCTGCGCGGCGACCTCGACGCCGCCGAGCGCGCGTACGCGGAGGCCAGCGCTCGAATGGTCGCGGCGGGTGCGGCGAATGGCGCGGAGTTGCTCATCGCCGGGGGCATGATGCTGGGCTGGGCGCGCGGCGACCTGTCCGGCCTGGTGGAGCCGATGGCGCAGGTGTACGCGATCTCGCCCGAGGCGCTCGCGCACCCGTACGCGCTGGCGCTGCTCGACAGTGGTGAACCCGACGCGGCGCGTGCGGTTTTCGCCGCGGCCGCGCCGATCCGCCGGGATCACTACTGGTCGGTCATGGCGGTCTTCCGTTCCCGGGTCGCGCTGCGGCTCGGCGAGCTCGAGGCCGCCGCCGAGTGCTATCGGGACATGCTCCCGCGCTTGGGCGCCGTCGCGGGCCTCGACACCGGTTCGGTCGTCTACGGTCCGATCGACACGGTGCTGGCCGAGCTGGCCGACGCGCTCGGCGACTCGGAGGCCGCCGCCGCGCATCGAGCCCGCGCGACCGCGGTCGATGCCCATCTCGCCGCCCAGCTCGCGACCCTCCCACCGGCGGGCGCGAATTGATCGGCAGGGCACTCGGCCCGGCCCGCCGATCAGTTCCCGGCGATGAGCGCTTCCCGTCGCCGATGCCCCCGCCCGAACCAGCGCAGCATGAGTCCGAGCACGAGCCCGCCCTCGGCGTTGGCGCGCTCCCATTCCTCGGGCGTGCACATGCCGAACATGCGGGGCAGTTCGAAGCTCATGGTCGCGCCCTTGCGGGCGGCGGCTTCGACGGCGCTCCACTGCCGGGCGTCGAGGTGGGCCGTGATCACCGGGAAGACGGTGTCCTCCTCGTCGGCGATGTGCTCGCTGAGCAACTCGTTCAAGTGGGCGAGGTGGTCGCTGAGCGCCGCCGCGGATCCCGCGCGGGCGAGTTCGCGCGCGCCGGCGCGCACGCTGTCCAGGATGGGGTCGAGCTGGGCGTGGTCGTCCTCGAGTTCGCGCACGTCCACCGCGCCGGTGTCGCGCAGCAGCGGCCACAGCACCTCGTCCTCGATGGTGTGGTGATGGTGGATGCTGTCGCAGAGCAGCAGCAGGTATTCGGCGATGGCCGCGGCTCGTCGGGGTGGGCAGTTCGCGCGTCCGGCGGCGATGTCGCGGGTCAGCTCGGTGAAGCGCGCGGTGTCGGCGATCATGGCGCGGTGGGCGAGGCGCATGCCCAGCAGGTCGGGCTCGGGGGTGGTCGGCATACTGGGACTGTGGGCCCGATCACTTGCACCCTACTTGCGAGTAACTGAGGGCAGGTTCCCGCACAGCGGGGGCTGCCCGCGCGGTGAGGTCCATAGCAGCAGTACGCTTGTCTTGCTTGACGCCACATCGGACATGGACCTGGTACCACAGGTCCGGTGCCGGGAGTCATGCGTATACGTTGTCTGTTGAACAGCTGGGGTCCGCTACAAGCGGTGCTCACCGGCCGTGCAATGGGAGCACCACCTTCCTAGGAGGACACGAAGATCCATGTCCAAGATCAAGGTTGAAGGGACTGTCGTCGAACTCGATGGCGACGAGATGACCCGGATCATCTGGCAGTTCATCAAGGACAAGCTGGTCAATCCGTATCTCGACGTGAACCTCGAGTACTACGACCTCGGCATCGAAGCCCGCGACAAGACCGATGATCAGATCACGATCGACGCCGCGAACGCCATCAAGAAGCACGGCGTCGGCGTCAAGTGCGCGACGATCACCCCCGATGAGGCCCGAGTCGAGGAATTCGGCCTCAAGAAGATGTGGCGGTCGCCGAACGGCACCATCCGCAACATCCTGGGTGGCACGATCTTCCGCGCCCCGATCATCATCTCGAACGTCCCGCGTCTGGTTCCGGGTTGGACCAAGCCGATCATCATCGGCCGTCACGCCTTCGGTGACCAGTACCGCGCCACCGATTTCAAGGTGCACCAGGCGGGCACCGTCACCCTGACCTTCACGCCCGAGGACGGCTCCGAGCCGATCCAGCACGAGGTCGTGCGCATGCCGGAAGACGGCGGCGTGGTCATGGGCATGTACAACTTCCAGGAGTCCATCCGGGACTTCGCGCGGGCCTCGCTGAACTACGGCCTGCAGCAGAACTACCCGGTGTACATGTCGACCAAGAACACCATCCTCAAGGCCTACGACGGCATGTTCAAGGACACCTTCGAGGAGGTGTACCAGACCGAGTTCAAGGACGAGTTCGACGCGGCCGGTCTGACCTACGAGCACCGCCTGATCGACGACATGGTCGCCTCCGCGCTCAAGTGGGAGGGCGGCTACGTCTGGGCCTGCAAGAACTATGACGGCGACGTGCAGTCCGACACCGTGGCGCAGGGCTTCGGCTCGCTGGGTCTGATGACCTCCGTGCTGCTGACCCCGGACGGCCGCACCTGTGAGGCGGAGGCGGCGCACGGCACCGTGACCCGTCACTACCGTCAGCACCAGCAGGGCAAGCCCACCTCCACCAACCCGATCGCCTCGATCTTCGCGTGGACGCGTGGCCTGGCCCACCGCGGCAAGCTGGACAACACCCCCGAGGTGATCGGCTTCGCGCAGACCCTCGAGGACGTCGTCATCAAGACGGTCGAGTCCGGTCAGATGACCAAGGACCTCGCGCTGCTGGTCGGCGGCGACCAGGGCTACCTGACCACCGAGGAGTTCCTCGGCGTGCTGGACGCCAACCTGGCTCGCGAGATTCGCTGAAACCCTTACTCCGGGTGGACGTTCCGACGTCCGAGGAGAGCCGCGCGAACGTGAACAGCGCGAAGCGGTGACGATGGCGGCCGGGACCACAGTCCCGGCCAGAACATCCACCGCGCCCAACGGGCACCTGCCCCCACCGGAACCGGTGGGTGGGCGGGTGCCCGAACTGTTTTCCGGGGAGGTTCCCGCGGGGTGAGCGGACTCACGGGCGAAGGGGGAAGCGGGACGCCGCGGGCGGCGTTGCGCAATTCCATGGCGAACTCTGTATCCGCGACCGACGTGCCCGACGCGGCTCCCGCCGGGACCGCTCCCGCCGGGGGTGGGGCCGTCGCCTCCGGCGAGACCCGACGGTGGCCGGTGGCGGCCATGCTGGCGCTCGCCGCGGGCGGATTCGGTATCGGCACAACCGAGTTCGTGACGATGGGTCTGCTGCCCGATATCGCGGACGCCATGAAGGTGTCGGAACCGACTGCGGGACATATCGTTTCGGCGTACGCGCTGGGCGTGGTGGTGGGCGCCCCGGTGATCGCGGCGCTGTGCGCGCGGGTGCCGCGCAAACGACTGTTGATGGCGTTGATGGTGGCGTTCACGCTGGGCAACGCCGCCAGTGTGGTCGCGCCGACATTCGCGACCTTGACTCTCGCGCGGTTCGTTTCGGGTTTGCCGCACGGCGCGTATTTCGGGGTGGCGTCGCTGGCGGCGGCGTCCTTGGCCCCGGTGGGGCAGCGGGCGAAGGCGGTGGCCGCGGTTATGCTGGGATTGAGCGCCGCCAATGTCGTCGGCGTTCCCGCAGCGACCTGGCTGGGCCAGAATCTCGGCTGGCGGGCCGCTTTCGCGGTGGTCGCCGTGATCGGTGTGGCGACGGTGGCCGCGCTCTCCCGGCTCGTGCCCGAGCTGCACGGCATTCGCATGACCGATCCCCGGACCGAACTGACCGCGTTGCGGCGTCCGCAGGTGTTGCTGACCCTGCTGGTCGGCGCGATCGGCTTCGGCGGCATGTTCGCGGTCTACACCTACATCACCACCACCCTCACCGATGTGGCCGGCGTGCGGATCGGCCTGGTGCCGCTGGTGCTGGCATTGTTCGGGCTGGGCATGGTGGCGGGCAATATCGCGGGCGGCGTGCTGGCCGACCGCGGCGTGGATCGCGCGGTGTTCGTCTCGCTGCTGGCGATGGTGGTGATTCTGGCGGGTTATGTTGCGGCGGCCCACAATCCGTACACGGCGGCGGTCGGGGCGTTCCTGGTCGGCGCGTCGGGCGCGGCGCTGGCCCCGGCCCTGCAGACCCGTCTGATGGATGTCGCCCACGACGCGCAAACCCTCGCCGCCGCCTTGAATCACGCGGCCCTCAATATCGCGAACGCCGCGGGTGCGTGGCTGGGTGGCCTGGTGATCGCCGCGGGGATGGGTTACACCGCTCCGGCGGTGGTCGGTGCCGGGCTGGCGGTGCTGGGCGTGCTGCTGTTCGTGGCGACCGTGTCCCTCGCGCGCCGGCCGGAGCGCCGGTAGCCCGGGGATTTCCGGTTCGGCCCCTTCGCCTTCTGGGGGCGCGGGTGGATCATGAATATGGCGCCGAATTACCAGTGGAAGACGTTTCCTGCACGAAAGGACGGGAACGACATGTCAGAGCAGAACAAAGCCACGGCCAAGCGCATATTCGATGCCTGGAACGCCAGGGATCTCGATGTCTTCGATGAAGTGATCGCGGCGGACGCCATCGATCACGATCCACAGAATCCGCACGCGGAGGTGCACGGTCCCGCGGCGCTCAGGCGGCAGGCGGAGATGTACCTCGCCGCGTTCCCCGATACCAGAATGCTGGTCAACGAGCAGTTCGCGGAAGGCGATTTCGTCCTCACCCGGTGGACGGCGTCGGGCACCAATCAGGGTCCGCTGATGGGGATGCCCGCCACCGGCAAGCCGGTCGTCATCGCGGGTATGACCGTCACCCGCTTCCAGGCCGACGGCAAGGTCGGCGAGAGCTGGGCGAACTGGGACACGCTCGGGATGTTGCAGCAGCTCGGTGTCATTCCGGCGGCGCAGTCGGCGTCGGCCTGATTCGTTCGCTGTCCAGGCGGTGTGGTGTGGCCTGCGGGCCGGATCACACCGCCCGGATCAGGTGCGCGCCGGTCTTGTGCTGACCGGCGCGAATGTTGTTTGCTGAAACAGTGCTGGCAACCCGCTCGAGTGTCCAGTAGGGAGTGGGAGCACGCGTTTCGCTGAGCTGACATCGTTCTTCCGAGAAGGGACTTCCCGTCATGCGCGCAGTAAGAACCGCCGTCCTCGCCGCGAGTTTGCTAGCCGGGCTGATCGTGCCCGCCCTCGCCGTGCCCGCCATCGCCTCCGCCGACGCCATCAGTTGCGGCCAGGACCTCAACGGCTGCGCGACCGCGTGTCGCGAGCGGATCGGCAACTCCTATATCCGGCTGCAGGATTGCGCTATGACCGCGTCGGGCTGGACCTGCGATGCCTGCATGTACAACTCGCACACCTGACCGCCCGGAACCGCCCGGCGCACGTCAGACCAGGGCGTGCGCCGTGGTGAACCCCAGCAGCGCCGCGCCCAGTCCGGCGACGAGGCTGACCGTCACATTGAGGGCGGCGTACAGGTACGACCGTTCCTCGGTGAGGCGGACGGTCTCGTAGCCGAAGGTGCTGTAGGTGGTGAGCGCGCCGCAGAAGCCGGTGCCGAGCAGGGCGAAGGTGGGGGAGGAGGCGGCCGCGCCGGTGAGCGCGCCCAGGATCAGGCAGCCCGCCAGATTGACGGTGAGGGTGCCCCATGGGAACACGCTGTCGTGGCGGGTCTGGATGGCGCGGTCGGTGAGGTACCGCAGGGGTGCGCCGACCATCGCGCCGAGGATCACCAGCAGTCCGGTCATGCCGCCGCCTTCCGGTAGCCGCCCGCCGCGCGGGTGAGCCGCACCGCGAGCAGGGTGGCCAGGAGCGCGCAGACCAGCGTGGCGGCCAGATAGCCGAACGCCGTTGCGACAGTGCCGGGTTCGAGCAGCGCGCGGGTCTCGTTGGCGTAGGTGGAGAACGTGGTGAACCCGCCGAGGATGCCGACGCCGAGGAACGGCCGCACCAGTGGGTGGGCGGTGCGCAGTTCGGTGACGATCACCATGAGCACGCCGATCAGGAAGCAGCCCAGCACATTCGTGGCGAAGGTGGCCCACGGGAATCCGTGCGCGGGAGTCGGCCACACCTGGGCGAGGCCGTAGCGGGCGAGTGCGCCGATGGCGCCGCCGATCGAGATGACGGTCAGGATCGCGCCCTGGGAGTGCGGCAGTTCCTGCCGCTGGTCGGGCTGATGCAGATCGATGTCGGGGTCGATGGGTTCGGCCGCCTGGGCGGTCGCGTCCAGCTCTCGGGTCACACGGGTCTCCTACTCCAGCGCGCACACGTTGGTGTCTTCGTGGTGTAGGGACTGTTGGCGGCGATGTCGCCGCGGTTGTTCCGGTGTCCGGAGCGGCGAGCCCCACCGCCGTATCGCTCAGGGTAACCAGATCGGGCTGTCGCGCGGAACCGAAGTGGGTGACATCACCGCGCCCACGCCGTCTGTCGGCCGGCGAACCCGGCGCGAACATACACGGGTGTATGTAAGTGTAAGATTCCGGCATGACCAGCTCCGCCGTCTCGAAGCCGCCGCGCCGCACCCAGGAACAACGCAGCACCGAGACGCGCACGCGATTGCTGGACGCCACCATCGAGTGCCTGGTCGAGTACGGCTACGCCGGAACCACCACGCCGCGGGTGGCCGAGCGCGCGGGCGTCACCCGGGGCGCGCAGGTGCATCACTTCGGTTCCAAGAGTGAGCTCGTCGTCGCCGCGATCAGTCATCTCGCGCAGCGCCGCACCGAGGCGGCCATGAAGGAGATCGGGCGGGTCCGCAGCACGGACGATCCGATCGCCGCGACCCTCGAGGCCATGTGGGAGCTGCATCAGGGCCCGCTGTTCATCGCGGCCATCGAATTGTGGGTGGCCAGCCGCACCGATCGGGTGCTCGCGGTGGAGATGGAGAAGGTCGAGCCGTTCGTGAACAACGCGGTGCTGATGGCGGTGGCCCAGCTGGTGCCGAACGAGCTGGACCGCAAGAACGTCCGCGACTTCGCCTACACGGCCATGGACACGCTGCGCGGAATCCTGGTCACCAACTTCATCTCTCCCGATCCCGAGCGGGCGCACCGGCGCTGGCTGCGGGCCTCGGCGCAGCTGCGGCTGGCGGCCGCGGCGGTCATGCCGGACTTCCATCTCGGCGACCGATAACCGCCACCCTTACCGACGCCGCTGTATGTGCGGCCGCATCGATCTGACCTTCTGATCTTGCCGTCCCCCCGTGGATTCGCCGCACCCTCTTGCGCCCTTACATACAGCTTTGTATGTTTGTTTCTGTTCCCCTATGTGAGGAGTTCGATGACGAACAAGGTCTACGTCGTCGGCGTCGGCATGACGAAGTTCGAGAAGCCGGGGCGGCGCAAGAACGAGGACGACAGCGCCTGGGACTACCCGGACATGGCCCGGGAGTCCGGCACCAAGGCGCTCGCGGACGCGGGAATCGACTACCGGGAGGTCGAACAGGCCTACGTCGGTTACGTCTTCGGTGAGTCCACCTCCGGCCAGCGCGCGGTCTACGAGCTGGGCATGACCGGAATCCCGGTCGTGAACGTCAACAACAACTGCTCCACCGGCTCGACCGCGCTCTACCTTGCGGCGCAGGCGATTCGGGGCGGCCTGGCCGAGTGCACCCTGGCCCTGGGCTTCGAGAAGATGCAGCCGGGCTCGCTGGGTTCGGTGTGGGACGACCGCGAACAGCCCATGGCGCGCCACATCATGGCGCTGGCGGAGATCTCCGAGGTGCTGTTCCCGGTTGCCCCGTGGATGTTCGGCGCGGCCGGACGCGAGCACATGGCCAAGTACGGCACCACCGCCGAGCACTTCGCCAAGATCGGCTACAAGAACCACAAGCACTCGGTGAACAACCCGTATTCGCAGTTCCAGGACGAGTATTCGCTCGACGACATCCTGGGCTCGCGGATGATCTACGACCCGCTCACCAAGCTGCAGTGCTCACCGACCTCCGACGGTTCGGGCGCGGTGATCCTCGCCAGTGCGGACTTCGTGGACCGCCACGACCTGTCGCGGCAGGCGGTGGAGATCGTCGGCCAGGCCATGACCACCGACTTCGGTTCCACGTTCGACGGCAGCGCCAAGAACCTCATCGGCTACGACATGAATGTCCAGGCGGCCGAGAAGGTCTACGCGCAAGCCGGTCTCGGGCCTGAGGACTTCCAGGTCATCGAGCTGCACGACTGCTTCTCCGCCAATGAGCTGCTGCTCTACGAGGCGCTGGGGCTGGCCAAGGAGGGCGAGGCCGGTCATCTCATCGACTCCGGCGCGACCACCTACGGCGGCAAGTGGGTGGTGAACCCGTCCGGCGGCCTGATCTCCAAGGGGCACCCGCTGGGCGCGACCGGTCTGGCGCAGTGCAGCGAGCTCACCTGGCAGCTGCGCGGCACCGCCGACAAGCGTCAGGTCGACAACGTGACCGCCGCCCTGCAGCACAACATCGGGCTCGGCGGCGCGGCCGTCGTCACCGCCTACCAGCGCGCCGAGCGCTGATCACACGACTCGACGAGGAGCGAAACATCATGGGACACATCGAAGCCGGCAGGAACCTCAGCGCGACCCCCGATGCCCTGTGGGCTGTGGTCTCGGATCCGCAGACCTGGGACAAGTGGTTCTCCATCCACGAGCGCTGGATGGAAGAGCCGCCCGCCGTGCTCGCGCCCGGTGCGAAGCTGACCGCCAAGATCCTCATGCTCGGTATGGCCAACAAGATCGAGTGGGTGGTCGAGAGCGTCGAGACCCCGAACAAGCTGGTGCTCAGCGGAACCGGCATGGCCGGGGTGAAGGTGCAGTTCTCCTTCGACATCACCCCCGAGGGCAGCGGCAGCAAGTTCTCCGTCGCCGGCGACTTCGAGGGCGCGCTGATCAAGGGCGCGCTGGGCAAGGCGGTCGAGAAGGACGGCCTGAACCAGCTGGACAAGACGTTGACCGCGCTCGACGCGTTGGCCACGGCGGCCTGATATGGCCTCGACGACAGTCGAATTCGACGAGTCCGGCCTGAACAACTGGTCGGACGAGGAGTCCTTCGAGGTCACCCGGGAACGGATCGCCGAATACGCGGCCGCCACCAACGATCCCATCGCCGCGCATCTGAAAGGCGATGTGGCCCCGCCGGTCTTCGCCATCGTCCCGGTGTTCGACGCCATGATGGCCCCGGTCATCGACGTGGCCCCGATGAACATCTTCGGGCGGGTGGTGCACGGGGAGCAGGACTTCCACTTCCACCGCCCGATCCGGCCCGGCGATCAGCTGGTCGCCCGGGCCCGCGCCATCGGTTTCGAGGGCAAGGACAACGGGTCCACCATCACCATCCACATCGAAACCCGGTCCGATGCCGGGGAGCTGGTCAACGAGCAGTATCTGACCGCGTTCTTCCGGAATGTCGACGCGGGCAGGCAGGTCGGCGCGGCCGCTCCGGCGCACCGCTTCGATGCCGGGTTGGCCGAGCTGCCGCCGCTGGCGACGGTCGCGGCGCACGTGGACGCGGACCAGACCTACCGCTACGCACCGGCTTCGGGCGATCCGGTGCCGCTGCACCTGGATGACCAGGTGGCCAAGGACGCCGGTCTGCCCGGCATCATCGCGCACGGCCTGTGCACCATGGCGATGTCGTCGTGGGGGGTGCTGTCGCAGGTGGCGGGTTCGGATGTGGCGAAGCTGCGCCGGTACGCGGTGCGGTTCTCCAAGATGGTCTTCCCGAACGACGACCTGGAGACGCGGATCTGGAAGGTCGGTTCCGCCGACGGCATCACCACCTACGCCTTTCGCACCGTGCGCGGCGACGACACCGTCCTGAGCGACGGACTCGCCGAGATCGCCGACTGATCGAGAACTGAGGAGACATTCATGGGTGCACTCGAGGGACGGGTTGCCATCATCACCGGTGCCGGGCGCGGTATCGGCCGTGAGCACGCGCTGCTGTTCGCCCGGGAGGGCGCGGCGGTCGTGGTGAACGACCTCGGCGGCAGCAATGCCGGTGAGGGGGCCGACGCCGGCCCGGCGCAGCAGGTGGCCGAGGAGATCATCGCCGCAGGGGGGCGCGCGATCGCCAACACCGACAGCGTGGCCGACTGGCAGGGCGCGAAGAACCTGGTGGATCAGGCGGTGTCGGAGTTCGGGCGGCTCGATGTCGTGGTGAACAACGCGGGCATCCTGCGCGACGCCTTCATCGCGGGGATGGAGGAGTCGCAGTGGGATTCGGTGCTGGCCGTGCACCTCAAGGGGCACGTGGCGGTGCTGCGGCACGCGGCCGGGTACTGGAAGGAACAGTCCAAGGCGGGTAATCAGCCCGCGGCCGCGGTCATCAACACCGCGTCGGCGTCGGGTACCACCGTTCCCAATGCGGGACAGGCGAATTACGGTGCGGCCAAGGCGGGTATCGCGGCGCTCACCCTGGTGGCCGCCGATGAGCTGGCCCGCTACGGCGTGCGCGTGAACGCCATCGCGCCGATCGCGCGGACCCGGCTCACCCTGGCCACCCCCGGCATGGGCGACATGATGGCCGCGCAGCAGGCGGGCCTGGAGGAGGGCGAGTTCGACGCCTTCAGCCCGGCCAATATCTCGCCGCTGGTGGCGTATCTGGCCACCGAGAAATGCCCGATCACCGGCAAGGTGTTCGCGGTGCAGGGCGGCGCCATCTCGGAGCTGGCGGGCTGGCACGACGTGAAGACCATCGAGACCGAGGGCCCGTGGGCCATCGACGATATCGCCGGGCGACTGCCGTAATCAGGAAGGCGGACAACGATGTTCGAATGGTCCGAGACCGATGAGCTGATCCGCGACGCGGTGCGCGGCTTCATCACCAAGGAGGTGCGGCCGCACCTCGACGCCCTCGACAGCGGCGAGATGCTGCCGTACCCGATCATCCGGAAGCTGTTCGGCGAGTTCGGGATCGACGCCCTCGGCGAGGAGGCGATCACCAAACTGCTGGCCCGGCAGCGCAAGCGGGAGGAAGCTCTGGCGGCCGGGGACCCGCTGCCGGAGAAGAAGGAACGCTCCGGCGACGGCAGCCCCTTCTCCGGGCAGGAATCGATGATGGCGGTGCTGGTCAGCGAGCTGTCCGGGGTGTGCATGGGGCTGGTGAGCGCCATGGGCGTCAGCATCGGCCTGGGCGCGACCACCATCCTCGCGCGCGGCACCCTCGCGCAGAAGGAACGCTGGCTGCCCGATCTGGTGACCATGAAAAAGGTCGCGGCGTGGGCGATCACGGAGCCGGACTCGGGGTCCGACGCGTTCGGCGGCATGAAGACCTACGTCCGCCGCGACGGTGAGGACTACATCCTCAACGGCCAGAAGACCTTCATCACCAACGGCCCCTACGCCGACACCGTGGTCGTCTACGCCAAACTCGACGAGGGCGACGGCGCGGACAAGCGGGACCGCAAGGTGCTGACCTTCGTGCTGGACAAGGGCATGGAGGGCTTCACCCAGGGCAAGCCGTTCAAGAAGATGGGCCTGCACGCCTCACCCACCGGCGAATTGTTCTTCGACAATGTCCGATTGGGCCGGGACCGGCTGCTCGGCGAGACCGAGGAGCACAAGGGCGGCGACGGCCGCGAGAGCGCGCGGTCCAGTTTCACGGCCGAGCGGATCGGCGTGGCCTTCATGGCGCTGGGCATCGTCAACGAATGCCACCGGCTCTGTGTGGATTACGCGAAGACCCGCAAGTTGTGGGGTCAGGAGATCGGCCGTTTCCAGCTGGTGCAGCTCAAGCTGGCCAAGATGGAGGTGGCGCGGATCAATGTGCAGAACATGGTCTTCATGGCCCTGGAGCGCAACCGCGCCGGCAAGCCTCCGAGCCTGGCCGAGGCGTCGGCCATGAAGCTGTACTGCGCGGAGGTCGCCACCGACGTGGCCATGGACGCGGTCCAGCTGTTCGGCGGCAACGGCTACATGGCCGAATACCACGTCGAACAACTGGCCCGCGACGCCAAGTCGCTGATGATCTACGCGGGCTCCAACGAGATCCAGGTGACCCACGTCGCCAAGGGCCTGCTCGGCCGCTAGTTCCGGTGATTCCACGACACGGTCCGCCCGCGCACCGCTCGGGCGGACCGTTCGCTGATCGGCTCGGGTCGATCGGCACGACGACAGGAGCGCATGACAATGGCGTCATCCGACAAGACGGCGGCGTCATCCGACGACCACGCGGCCGCCGGGGCCGTGATCGAGGAACGAACGGTGTCCTACGCCGGTGTCCGCACCCGCGAACTGGCCGTCGCGGGAGCCGGGCTACCGATCGTGCTGCTGCACGGCTACGCCGACAGCGCCGACACCTGGCGCGGGGTGCTGACCCGGCTGGGCGCGACCGGTCGGCGGGCGCTCGCGGTGGATCTGCCCGGCTTCGGCCTGGCGCAGGATCGCCGGTCCGGCGCGCTGACTCCGCAGTTCGACGAGTTCGCCGACGCCCTGGTCGCCGCGCACGGTCCGGTGGTGCTGGTGGGGAATTCGCTGGGCGCGGCGACCACCCTGCGGGCGGCTGCCCGGCATGGGGACGGGCGGGTGGCGGGGATCGTCCTGCTGGACGAGCCGCTGCTGGCCCGGCATCGCCCGGCCCGGCTGGTTCGCCGCCGCGAGTACACGCGGCTGTTCGACATCGCCGGCGCGCTGCCGGTTCCGGCTCCGGTCCTGCGCTGGGGGATCCGGCGGCTCGCCGCGGCCTTCTGCTACGGCCCCGGGGTCACGGCCGACCCGATGTACGTGGACACCTGGCTCCGCTCGATCCCCGACATGTCCGCCGCGGCGGCGCGGGCGCGCGATGCCGTGCGCTACGCCCGCGAACACCCGAACGGACACGGTGACCTGAGCATCGGCTGCCCGGCCCTGGTGGTGCACGGCGCGAAGGACCGGCTCATCCCGGTCGCCGCGAGCCGGGAGCTGCACGCACTGCTGCCCGGCAGCGAGCTGGTGGTGCTGCCGCGCGCCGGACACTGCCCGCAGGTCGACTATCCCGCCGAGGTCACGCGCCTCGTCCTCGACCACGCCGCCCGCGTGGACCCACGATCCGAATGGAGTGCTTCGTGACCGGTGATCCGACCACCCTGTGCGAGGCGTTCCAGCGCACCGCGGCCCGGTTCCCGGACCGGGTGGCGCTGCGCGGGGCCGACTGCGGACGGGAGCTCACCTGGGCCGACTATGCCCGCCGGGTAAGGGATTTGGCCGCCGGACTGGCCGGTATCGGGGTGGTCGCCGGGGACACGGTCGCCGTCATGCTGACCAACCGGGTCGAGTTCCATCTCGTCGACACCGCCATCCTGCACCTGGGGGCCACGCCGTTCTCGATCTACAACACCTTCACCGCCGAACAGATCGCGCAGTTGTTCGCGAACGCGGGAAATCGGGTGGTGGTCACCGAGGCCCGCTTCCTGGCGACGGTCCGTGCCGCCGATCCGGACGGCCGGATCGAGCACATCGTCTGCGTCGACGGTGAATTCGAGGACACGCTCACGCTGGATACCGTCATCGCCACGCCCGCAGCGGATTTCGACTTCGGCGCGGCCTGGCGTGCGGTGCGCGCCGAGGACCTGCTCACCATCGTCTACACCTCCGGCACCACGGGTCCGCCGAAGGGCGTGGAGCTCACACACGCCAATCTGCTGTTCGAGTTCGCGGCGATGGAGGCGCTGGCCCCGATCGGACCGGACGATCGGGTGGTGTCGTATCTGCCCGACGCGCATCTGGCGAATCGGGCGTTCGCGCACTACAACAACCTCATTCGGGGGGTGCAGATCACCACCGTCGCCGACCCCAAGCAGCTGATCGCCACCCTGCCGCAGGCCCGTCCCACCCTGTTCCTGGCGGTCCCCGCCATCTGGTACAAGGTGAAATCCGGCATCGAATCCCTCATCGCCGCAGAACAATCCACGCCGCGCGGATTGTTGTTGCGGTGGGCCGTCGACACCGGTGCGAGCGCGGCGAGACTGCGGTTCGCGGGGCGGAGCGCGCCGCTGTCGCTACGGATTCAGCTGATCCTGGCCGACCGCCTGGTATTGCGGACCTTGCGCGCCCGGATGGGACTCGACGCCATCAGAATCGCGGTCAGCGGCGCCGCACCGATCGCGCCCGATGCCATGGCCTTCATTCTGGGACTGGGCTTTCCGGTCTGCGAGGCCTGGGGGATGACCGAGTCCTCGGCCGCGGCCACGGCGAACCGCCCCGACGCCATCCGGATCGGGACGGTCGGGCAGGCGCTGCCCGGCGTCGAGGTGCGGGTGGCCGCCGACGGTGAACTGCTCATTCGCGGACCGCTGGTCATGCGTGGTTACCGCCACGATCCCGACCAGACCGCCGCGGCGATCGATGCTGAGGGCTGGCTGCACACCGGCGATATCGGGAGCATCGACGCCGACGGCTACGTGCGTATCCTCGACCGCAAGAAGGAACTCATCATCAACGCGGCGGGCAAGAATATGTCGCCGTCGAATATCGAAGGCGCGGTGCGGGTTTCCTGCCCGCTGGTGCAGTCGGTGATGGCCATCGGCGACAACCGCAAATACGTGACGGCCCTGCTGACCCTGGATCCCGACGCCTGCGCCGCCTACGCGCGCCGCCACGGTCTCGCGGACGGCGCGCCCGCGGTGCTCGCCGAGCATCCCGGCGTACTCGCCGAAATCGAGTCGGGCATGCGGGAAGCCAATGCCCGGCTGGCGCGGGTCGAGCAGATCAAGCGCTATCGGGTGCTGCCGGTGACCTGGGAGCCCGGCGGCGATGAGCTCACGCCGAAGATGTCTCTCAAGCGCAAGCCCATCGCCGAGAAGTACGCCGCCGTGATCGAGGCGCTCTACGACTAGCTGGGCACGGAGACCGGGCGCAGGCAGTCCCCGAACGGGATGGCGACCGAGCAGAAGGCGGGCTTACGGGTGGGACGGTAGTCGGAGACGACACCGCCGCGCGCCGTGATGTCCTTGAACGCCGCCACGGCGTCGGTGGGGCGACGGGTCAGGGACGGATCGGTCTTGGCGTCGACGGTGTAGAGGCCGAATCGCGGTGAGAAGCTGCCCCATTCGTAGTTGTCGGTGAGGCTCCAGTAGTTGTAGCCGATCACGTTCATGCCGTCGGCCTTGGCGCGCTGCAGCCAGTAGACGGTGTCGCGCAGGTGGTCGGCGCGGTCGTAACCGTCGGAACGCGGGGCGGCGTTCTCGGTGGGCAGGCCGTTCTCCACCACGTAGATCGGCAGGCCCGGGAACTTCTCGGTGTAGTTGCGCAGGTTGTAGTAGATGCCCTCTGGTTCGATGGCGTTCTTCCACAGTTCGTCGCCGAGCAGCGCGGGGCTGGGCAGATTCGTCAGGGACGCGCCGTAATAGAAGTCGACGCCGATGTAGTCCATCTTGCCCTTGATGCGATCGGCGAACATCATGTCGGTCAGATCCTGCACGATCGGGTACTGCGCGATATTGCTGGTGACCTTCGCGCCGGGCTGGTGCGCGTGGATGTAGTCGTAGATCGAGTTGTGCGCCTGGACCATCCGGTCGAACATGGGCAGCGCGTCGAGCACCCCGATGTCACCGATCTTGATCGACTGCGCGACATAGCCCATGGGCTCGTTGATGGTGACCCACATCGGGTCGTAGCTCGCGTACCGGTCGACGACCCGGCGCATATTGGCGAGCCAGTCCGTCACGATGTCCTGTTTCTTCCAGCCGCCGCGATCGGCTTCCCAGCCGGGGATGACCCAGTGGTCGAGGGTCAGCATGGGACGCATGCCCGCCGCGCGGATCTTCTGCAGGACCGTGTCGTAGAACTGGAAGTCGCGCTCGTCCCACACGCCCGCCTTCGGCTGCACGCGCGCCCATTCGATGCTGAGCCGGAAGACCTTCAGGCCCATACCCGCGGCGAGGTCGATGTCCTCGGCGTACCGGTCGTAGAAGTCGACCGAGTTCAGGTAGGGGTCGTGTGCCTTCCCGGAGGTGGCGTACCGGCTCCAATTGCTGTCGGGCGCACGGCCCTCGGACTGGAACCCGGACATGGCGACGCCCCACATGAAGTCGGAGCCGAAGGGATTCACCGTGGTCGGCGCGCCCGAACTGCCGGTGCCCGAGCCGCTGGCGCTACCCGATCCTGAACCGCTGGAGCTACCCGAGCCCGCGCTGCCCGTGCCGGCGCTGCCGGTCCCGGCGACATCCGCGGGTGACGAGGCGGCCACGGCGGACCCGCCCGCCACAATGGCCACGGCCGACAGAATCGAACACAGGACGCGCGTAGGTCTCATCGCGGCGGAATCTCCAGAACTGGTGCGGGTGCGGCGCGACGCCGCTGGGGTGGCCGCCCAGACTCTACTGGTCAATCGTCCAGAATGGGACCCTTTCGACTGGAACTCATTTCAGATCGGGTTCTCCGGCGGATTCCGGCCAGGTGTCAGGGTTTGCGGGCCAGGGCCGCGGAGATCAGCTGCTCCCAGACGCTCAGGTCGTGGTGGTCGCCGCCGATGCGGGACACGCCCTCGGCGGTGGGTTCGGGGCGCCACAGGGGGCAGGGGACCAGGCCGGGTTCGAGGATCTCGAGATTGCCGAAGAGGGCGAGGATCTCCTCGTCGGAGCGCCAGCGGCCGCGGCCGAAACTGGCCTGCAGCTTCTGCTCGGCGAGGCGGGTCTCCTCGTTGAAGCCGGAACGGAAGTGGGAGATGTAGAGCATGCTGCCGGACGGGATCTGGTCCGCCCAGTAGCGGACGATCTGGTCCGGCTTCTCGTCATTGTTGAGGTGGTGCAGGATCGCGCTGAAGATCACCGCCACCGGACGGTCGAAGTCGATGAGCCGCTCCACTTCCGAGTGGTGGCGGATCTCCTCGGAGTCGCGCAGGTCCGAGTGCAGCACGGTGGTGAACTCGTCGGTCTCCAGCAGCGCGCGGCCGTGCGCCAGCACGATCGGGTCGTTGTCGACGTAGACCACGTGCGGATCGGTCTGGTGCCGCTGCGCCACCTGGTGCACATTGTCGGCGGTGGGCAGCCCGCTGCCGATGTCGATGAACTGGGTGATGCCCGCGCGGGAGATCTCGCCGATCGCGCGCACCAGGCAATTGCGATTGGCGTACGCGATATCCACCGAGCCCGGCAGATCCTTGATGAAGAAGTCCCCGATCTCCCGATCGGCGGCGTAATTGTCCTTGCCGCCCAACAGGTAGTCGTACACCCGCGCGATGCTGGGCTTGGACTGATCGATCTGTGGTTGTTCCATCATCCTCTTACCCCGTTCCGAGGGACGCCGTTGTGGCAGCAATCCTATGTAAGAGAACGATTTCCGGCGCGGGGTTCCCCGGTCTCAGACCGCGCGCAGGCGGGTGCGGCTGGCGTACACGTGTTCCGCGATCAGTGTCGCGATCCGGTCCGGGGCCTCCAACATCGGGACATGCCCGACATCGTGGACCAGGATGCGGTCCGTGGATTCGGGCAGTTCCTCCAGAAAACGCTTCGCGTACACGCGATTCGGGATGATCCGGTCGTTCTCGCACAGCAGCAGCCGCACCGGCGTGCTCAGTGTGGACAACTGCTCGAGGGCGGGGAAACGCAAGCCGCTCACCAGCATCGGCAGCATGGCCTGGCAGTGCAGGGCCGCGGTGATGACCGCCTCGAGCCCGGCCCGCGGGACCGCCTCGGTGTTCTTGGTGAGTAGCAGGGCCACCGCCTGCCGGATGAGGCCGCTGTAGGTGATCGCGTCGGGCAGATGCTTGCCGATCTCCACGAACGGCACCATCGACGCGAATTTCAGTCCCACCCGCAGTTGCAGCAGCGACGGGGTTTGCCAGCCGCCTGCGGGCGCGATCGCCGTGAGGGTGCGGGCCCGGCCGCGGCGGGCGAGTTCGAAGCCGACCCAGCCGCCGAGCGAATTGCCCGCGATATGGCAGGTGCGCCAGCCCATCTCGTCGAGCTGGTCCTCGACCTTGTCGGCAAGGGCGCTGATATCGATGAACCAGCCCTCGAGCTCGGGCCCGCCCCAATGTCCGGTGAAGGCGGGAGCGAACACTTCGCAATGGCCGGCCATACGTTGCGCCACCTGCTCCCAGCAGTGCGGGGACAGCATGAATCCGTGCAGGAGGAGCAGTGGTTCACCGGAGCCGGTGTGAAGGGCCCGCACGGGCGCGCGCGGGGTGGAGGGCTTGGCGGTGCCTGACGTCATCGTCGTCACCCCTTCCTGGACCTCGATGTCCGTGAAGAGAGTCGGTAAGGGGCATTGTACGGTCGTGAAGTGGCGAAAATCATCAGTACGTGCAACGTGAACGGAGTGCGTGCCGCCTCGGGCAAGGGACTGCTCGAGTGGCTGGCCGCTACCGAGGCCGATATCGTCTGTCTGCAGGAGACTCGGGCAACCGACGAGCAAACGCGTAGCGCACTAGCGCCCGCGCTGGACGCCGGATGGTTTCTCAGCCATGCCGAACCCGGTCTGAAGGGCCGGGCGGGCGTGGCCATCCTGTCCCGGCACCAGCCGGACGCGGTGCGGATCGGGGTCGGCCTGCTCACCGACGGAACCTGGTCGCCCGTCGAGGAATTCGCCACCCTGGGCCGCTATGTCGAGGCCGATTTCGGGGACCTCACCATCGCCAGCGTCTACGTCCACACCGGCGAGGCCGACACCCCGATGCAGGACGAGAAGTACCGCTTCCTCGACGCCATCGGCGCGCGCATGCTGGCCCACCCCGGCGAGTTCGTGATCATGGGCGACTGGAACGTGGCGCACACCGAACTCGATATCAAGAATTGGAAGGGCAACGTCAAGAACGCGGGCTTCCTGCCGCAGGAACGCGCGTGGGTGTCGTCCATGCTGTCGGCCGGATACGCCGACGTGGTGCGCGACCTGCACCCGGGCGTGCCGGGACCGTACAGCTGGCACTCCTACCGCGGCCGCGCGTTCGACAACGACGCCGGATGGCGGATCGACTACCAGCTGGCCCGCGGTGAGATCGCCACGCGTGCCAAGCAGGCCGTCGTGGAACGCGCCGCCACCTACGCCGAACGCTGGTCCGATCACGCGCCGGTGACGGTGCAGTACCGATGAAGAAGCTGTCGAAGAAGTCGAGCGCCTGGCTGACGCTGGGCGTCGCGATCCTGCTCTTGCTGGTGGCCTTCATCGCCAATCGCGCCAACAACGATCATCCGGCGGACACGAGCAGCGCCAAGCCCGTCGCCACCTCGACGGTCCGGACCACCGCCAAGCCGGGCGGCGCGACCCCGGCTCCGGCCGACCAGGCCGCGCCGCCGTCCAAGGTCGCGGGCGTGCCCGACCGCGCCTACGCGACCCTGGTGGAGATCGACGCCGGACGCTGGCCGGATTCGGCCGACTCGCCCGGCACCAAGGGCGGCGACACCTGGCAGAACCGGGACGGCAGCCTGGCCCGCAAGGACGCCGCCGGGAAGGCCATCACCTATCAGGAATGGGATGTGAATCCCAAGCAGCGCGGTCAGACCCGCGATGCCGAACGCATCATCACCGGCAGCGACGGTTCGGCCTATTACACGGGGGACCACTACAAAACCTTCGCGAGGATGCGCTGAATGACCGAGCCCACGCCGTTATCGCAGTTCCTCTCCGCCCCCACCGCCACCGAGATCTCCGATAGCGCCGCGCGCACGGCCGGCCACGTTCCCGTCCTGGGTGTACTGCCCGTCGGCGCGGCCGAGTTCTCCGGCGTCCGCTACCGGATGCCGGACGGCTACCTGTGCCGGGAACTGCGCGGCCGCAAGATGCGCACGGTCACCGAGGTCTTCGACGAGTTCGCGGCGGCCTTCCAGTTTCCGTACTACTTCGGGGAGAACAAGGACGCCTTCGACGAGTGCCTGCGCGACATCGACGATTTCGTCGGCGCCGCACCGGGATACGTGGTGGTCATCCGCAACGCGGCCCTCATGCTCGACCGGCAGCCGGACGAACGCGACTGGTTCGCCGAGGCCATGACCGACTGCGCCGCCATCTGGGCCGGCCGCGGCATCCCGTTCCGCGTCGTCCTCCAGGACGCCACCCCACCCGGCCTCCCGGTGATCCCCCTGTCCCTGGATCCGGAACCCACGACGGCGTGATTCATCGGAGTTTCCCCTCCGGTTAACCCGCGGTCGAGCGAAACTGTGCACGACGCTGCCATCGTCACACTGTGCGATCGCGGATTCGCGCGATCCCTGTAGTCCGGGAGGGTTCATGTCCGCCTCGGTCCCACGGCGTCTCGGCCGCGCCGCCGCCGCGTTCACCGCGCTGGTCGCGGTGAGCGCCACCGCCTGTTCCGCTAGCTCCGATCGGGCCGGGGACACCGGCACCGCGACCCCGATCGAACATGTGGTGGTGATCTTCCAGGAGAACGTCTCCTTCGATCACTACTTCGGCACCTATCCGGTCGCGGCCAATACCGACGGCACCCCGTTCACGGCGCTGCCGGGCACCCCGATGGTGAACGGCCTGACGCCGGACCTGTTGACCCGCAACCCCAATCAGGCCCAGCCGGTCCGGCTCGGCGGCCCCGGCCAGCAGATCACCTGCGACCAGGACCACGAGTACAAGGACGAGCAACTGGCGCTCAACGGCGGCCGGATGGACCAGTTCGTCCAGCACACCAATGTGTCCGAGGGGAAGTCCTGCAAGCAGCCGACCTACGGTCCGCCCGGTCTGGTCATGGACTACTACGACGGCAATTCCGTGACGGCGCTGTGGAATTACGCGCAGCACTACGCCATGAGCGACAACTCCTGGACCACCACCTTCGGCCCGTCCACCGTCGGTGCGCTGAACCTGGTCGCGGGACAGACCCACGGCGTCACCCGGATGGAGCCGCCCGAACCGGGCCAGCCGTTTCCCGAGGACACCGTGCTGGAGAACGCGGGCAACCGCCAGGGCACCGTGGTCGGCGACCCGCAGCCCTTCGGTGACGACTGCTCCAGCCGCGACACCGTCCAGATGAGCGGCACCACCATCGGCGATCTGCTCAACAAGAAGGACATCACCTGGGGCTTCTTCGAGGGCGGCTTCAAGCCCACCGACACCAAGGACGGCAAGGCGGTCTGCGGCGCCACCCACACGGTCGGTGCGGCCCTGGGCGGCACCGGCAAGACCGGCGACAAGGCGTGGGACACCAAGGGCGACTACATCCCCCACCACGAGCCCTTCCAGTTCTTCCCCTCGACAGCCAACCCGCACCATCTGCCGCCGACCTCGGTCGAGCGGATCGGGCACACCGATCAGGCCAACCACCAGTACGACCTCACCGACTTCTGGGCCGCCGCGGACAAAGGCAACATGCCCGCCGTCAGCTACCTGAAGGCCCCCGGCTACCAGGACGGCCACGCCGCCTACAGCGATCCCATCGACGAGCAGCAGTTCCTGGTGGAGACCATCAACCACCTGCAGCGGCTGCCCGAGTGGAAGGACACGGCGGTCGTGCTCGCCTACGACGACTCCGACGGCTGGTACGACCACGCGGCTCCCCAGCTGGTCATGAACTCCGCCTCCGAGCAGGACGGCTACTCCGCGCCCGGCGTGTGCGGTGACGCGGCGGCGCGTCCCGCCAAGTATCAGGGCCGGTGCGGGTACGGACAGCGGGTTCCGCTGCTGGTCGTCTCGCCCTACGCGAAGGCCAACTTCGTCGATCACACGGTCACCGACCAGACCTCGATCCTGAAGTTCATCGAGGACAACTGGAAGACCGGCCGCATCGGCGACGACTCCTACGACGAGAGGGCCGGAACCCTGGACGCCCTGTTCGACTTCCAGACGCCCGCCCAGCCGGTGCTGCGCCTGGACCCGAGGACCGGCGCGGCGAGCTGACCCGAACCCGCCCGGCCCCTTCGCTTCGAATAGGCCGGGCGGTTTCGTATTCGGGCGGGGCCGGTTGGACCTATAGTCGCTGACAGTGTGTCGAGCGAGTAGGGAACAGGTGTGATCGAGCGTCGGAATGTGTTGCGGGGCGGGGTGATTCTGGCGACCGCGGGGGTGCTGGCCGCGTGCGGGGCGCCGCGGCGGGAGCACGCGACCGCGGCGTCGGGCAGCGTGGCCTGGGAATACAAGGCCGACAGCGTGGTCAAGGGGGTGCGGTACGGGGCCGGGACGGTCGTGGCCGAATCCGACTCGACGCTGACGGGGATCGACGCCAAGGCCGGGCGGGAGTTGTGGCGGCTGCCGATCACGACGCCCGGTATCGGGCAGCGGTCCTGCCTGTGGAACGGGGCCCTGGTGGTGCCCGGCGCCGAACCCGACGCCGCCGGGGACCGGGTGGTGGCCGTGGATCTGGCGTCCGGGCAACGGAAATGGGCCTTCGACGCGCCCGAGGGCGTGACGGTCGCCGGGGTGTACGGGGTTCGGGACCAGGTGCTGTACCTGATCGCGACCGAACACGGCGGCAAGGGACGCGAAGCGTGGGCCGTGGACATGGCGAGCAAGACGGTCCGCTGGCGGGTGCCCTGTGAGAGCGACGGGCTGACCGTGCCCGAGGGCGGTTCGCTGCTGTACAACCGGAAGCCGGGCAGCGGCGGCGATATCGTCGCGCTCGACCGGGAGACCGGCGAGACGGCCTGGTCGCGGGCGGGCGACAGCGCGGTCTCGGCGAGCACCATCGCATCCGGCCTGGTCAAAGGCGCGGTACTGGCCAGCGACGGCGCGCACACCGTCTCCGGCCTCGACCCGAGAACCGGTGTGGCGCTGTGGACCACACCCGCCCTGCCCTACGCGGTCGGCACGGTCTTCGGCTCCGGTGACGCCTACTTCCTCTGCGACGGTTCGAAACTGCACGCCATGAGCCCCGGCGGCGACACCTCCCCGCTGTGGAGCCTCACCGTCTCCGACAAGGGCGACGCCGTCGACGCCGCGGGTTACGGTTCCTCGGGCTCCTTCTACCTGCTGGCCGCCCGCTCCCTGCGCGCCATCGACGCCCGCACCAGCAAAATCCGCTGGATGCAGTCGATTCCGGACAAGCCGGGCCAGGAGGTCCACTTCGCCCTCGGCGACACCCACTGCTATGTGGAATCCGCCGCCGATCCCGCGACGGTCACCGCCATCGCGCGCTGATCAGCGCCGCAGTCCGCGGGCCAGGTCCTCGCCGAGCAGGACGAAGATGTCGGTGGTGGCGTCGACGAGGTCTTCGCGGGTCATGGGGAGATCGCCCTGGAGCCAGGCGGAGAGGGTGTGGACCAGGCCGCCGACCAGGTAGTTGGCGCGGAAGCCGATCAGGGCGTCGGGTTCGGCCTCGGCGATGCCGTAGAAGTCGATGCCCTCGGCGGCCACCAGATTCGCGAACGCCTTGATGGTGTGGGTTGTGCGGGTGCGCAATTCGGGGGTGGCGGTGCTGACGACCAGGGCCACCCGGGCCTTGCGGGGGTCGTCGGTGAGGACGCCGATGCCGGCGGTGATGGCGGCGTGCGCCTTGGCGCGGGTGTCGTCGGGGGCGGCGTGCAGGCCCGCGATCAGGGCGGCGGCCAGTTCCTCGGCGATCGTGTCGAACAGGGCCGACAGCACGGCGTCGCGGCCGTCGAAGTTCTCGTAGTAGTAGCGCTCGTTGAGGCCCGCGCCGGTGCACAGCGCGGAGACGGTGAGTTTGTCGAGGCCCTGGGTGCCGAGGATGTCGAGGGCGGCGCCGATCAGGGCGGCGCGGCGCTGGGTGCGCCGCTCGTCGGCGGAGACGCCGCCGTAGGTCCGTTGCCCGGTCACGAACCGATTCTGGCACGGGAGCGATTCTGGCAGAAGCTCTTGCCAGAATCTGTCATCTGGGGGACTCTGTTTCCAGATGTGGTGGCGGCCATCACACCGGACCGGGAGGCAACGATGCCTGCACAGAGTGGCTACTTCTCCGACGACTCGATGATCCGGCGGGTCATGCGCAAACGCGCGGTCGGAGTCACCTACGGCCAGCGGGCGCTGGTCATCGGCGCGGTGCATCCGCTGCTCTACGTCGGGACCGCCGAGAACACCCAGCACCGGACCACCCCGTACACCCGCCTGGCCCTCACCGGCCGCCTGTTCGAGGCCGTCTCCCTGGGCACCCGCGAAGAAGCCGACCGCGCACGGGAATTCACCCGCAAGCGCCACGCCCCGGTCGAGGGCGCGCTGCCCGAGTCCGCGGGCACGGCGAACCCGGCGGGCACCCGCTACTCCGCCAACGACCCGCACCTGATGTTCATGACCATGGCCTTCACCTTCGACTCCGCCGAGGTCATGCACGATCTGCTGGTCCGCCGCCTCACCCCGACCGAGCGCGAGGGCCTCTACCAGGACTACGTCCGCTGGGGCGAACTGTTCGGCATGCCGCGCACCGCCGCCCCCTACACCTATCGCGAATTCCGCGACTACTTCGACGGCTACCTGGCCTCCGCCGAACCCCACCTCACCGACGAGGCCAAACTGGTCGGCTCCTACCTGATGGGCCAGCGCGTCCCCCACCCCCTCCCGATGCCCGCCCAACAGGCCCTCTCCGGCTTCTCCCTCCTCGTCCAGGGCAGCCTCCCCGCCCGCATCCGCGACATGTACGACCTCCCCTGGGGACTCCGCGAAGAAGTCGCCTTCCGCGCCCTGGCCCGAGCCGTCCGCACCGCCCACATCACCCCACCCCTGCTCGGCAACCCCCTCAACGCCCCCATGACCGGCCCCAGCTACCCCCTGTACAAGCTGGTCACCCGACGCGAACAGCGCCTGATCGGCTCGGGCCGGGCCAGTATGCCGGGGGTGGATCCGCGGTCCTGGGTGGCCAGAAATACGGCCTAGCGGCCATGCGAAGATCGGTGCATGTCGAGTCCTGAAGCGACCGCTGAGCGTAAGCAGCGGGTACTGTCCGGAATCCAGCCCACCAGCGATTCCTTCCACCTCGGCAACTACCTTGGCGCGCTGCAGTATTGGGTGCGGCTGCAGGACGATTTCGACGCCTTCTACTTCATTCCGGACCTGCACGCCATCACGGTGCCGCAGGATCCCAAGGAGTTGCGCCGCCGCACCAAGGTGTCGGCCGCGCAGCTGCTGGCGCTGGGTGTCGACCCCAAGAAGTCGACGCTGTTCGTGCAGTCGCAGGTGCCCGAGCACGCCGAACTGGCCTGGGTGCTGAACTGCATCACCGGCTTCGGCGAGGCCAGCCGGATGACCCAGTTCAAGGACAAGTCGGTCAAGCAGGGGGCCGACAACGCCACCGTCGGGTTGTTCACCTACCCGGTGCTGATGGCGGCCGACATCCTGCTCTACCGGCCGCAGCTGGTGCCGGTCGGTGAGGACCAGCGTCAGCACCTGGAGCTGTCGCGAAACCTGGCGCAGCGCTTCAACACTCGCTTCAAGAAGACCTTCGTGGTGCCCGAGGCGCACATCGTGACCGGCACCGCCAAGATCTACGACCTGCAGGACCCGACCTCGAAGATGAGCAAGTCGGCGGCCTCGGACTCGGGCCTGCTGAGCCTGCTCGACGACCCGAAGGTCTCGGCCAAGAAGATCCGCTCCGCGGTCACCGACACCGAGCGCGAGATCCGCTACGACCCGGAGACCAAGGCGGGCGTGAGCAATCTGCTGGTCATCCTCAGCTCGCTCACCGACACTCCGATCGTCACGCTCGAACAGGACTACGACGGCAAGGGCTACGGTGACCTGAAATCGGATACCGCCGACGCGCTCATCGAGTTCGTGACACCGCTGCGCGCGAAGGTGCAAGAATACATGTCTGACCAGGGTGAACTCGACCGTGTCCTCGCCGCCGGAGCCGAGCGGGCACGGGAGGTCGCCGGGCGGACTCTCGCGCAGGTGTACGACCGGGTGGGATTCCTCGCCCGCTGACCCGGCCGCCGCGCGCCCAGGTGTGCGGAGGTGGCGGTGTTCGGGAATCTCGTCGACGACGTCGAGACGTGGATCAGGACGCAGATCCGGCGACGGCCCTGGCTCGACCATCTGGTCCGGGCCGGCGGCCGGTATCAGCGGCAGCGCGGCGACTACTACGCCGCGGGCATCACCTATTTCACGGTGCTGTCGCTGTTCCCGCTGCTGATGGTGGGATTCGCGGTGGCGGGCTTCGTGCTGTCGCGGAATCCGCAGTGGCTCACCGACATCCAGGACAAGATCGTCGAGAACATTCCGGGCGCCGCCGGCAGCTCCATCAACGATCTGATCCACCAGGCCGTGAATTCGCGGGCGAGCGTGGGCACCATCGGTCTGCTGGCCGGCGCGTACGCCGGGCTCGGCTGGATCGCCAACCTGCGGGCCGCGCTCACCGAGCAATGGGACCAGCCCAGTAAGAAGCGGAACTGGTTCGTATCCAAGGCGTCCGACCTGCTGGCGCTGATCGGGTTGTTCCTGGCCATCCTCGTCTCGCTGGGCCTGTCCGTGCTGGCGTCGAGCGGGCTGATCAGGAGCCTGCTGGACCGGATGCACATCCATCAGACGGCATGGATGACAGCGCTGCTCACACTGGTGTCGTTGCTGCTCGCGGTGCTCGCCAACTGGGCGGTCTTCGCGTGGATGATCGCGCGGTTGCCGTTGCACCCGGTCACCTTCCGCAGCGCGGCCCGCGCGGCCCTGATGGCCGCGGTGGTGTTCGAGGCGTTCAAGCAGCTGGCCACGATCATCCTGCGATCGGTGGTGAACGGCCCGGCGGGCGTGGTGTTCGGTCCGATCATCGGGCTCATGGTGTTCAGCTACTTCACCGCGCGGATCATCCTGTTCGCCACCGCCTGGGCCGCCACCGCCTCGGACAACGAAGTGGCCGAGGATGTTCCGGCGCCCGCCCCGGCGGTCATCCGGCCGCGGGTGTCGGCGGCGGGCGTCCCGGCGGGAGCGGGTGCGGCGTGGTTCGGGGCGGGAGCGTTTGCGGGCGTGCTGCTTTCGATGCTGCGCCGTCGTTGACTCAGCAGTGGCTGCGCAGGTTCATCTTCGCGACGAGCGGGTAGAAGTTCTTGTCGAACGAGCCCTCCGCGAACCAGCGGTACTGCTTGTGCTTGTCGGGCAGGTTCTGGGCGAACTTCGCCTGGTCCTGCGCGTCGTAGAAGTGCACATTGCGCAGCGCGGTCAGCACCGCGCCCCTGCTGTCGCGCAGCTCCGCCCACATCAGCCAGGCGTCATTGTTGCTCGACGAGGTGACGGTGCCGTCGAACCAGGCGTGGCCGTCGGAGTCGATGGTCCACTTGGCGCCGCCGAACAGGGTGCAGTCGCCGCTGTGCAGGTCGTGGTCCCAGGAGTACCACTTCTGGGCGGCCGCGGACGCGGGCCCGGCGGAGGTGGTGGCGCCGAAGACGCCGAGGGCGAGCACCGCGGCGGCCAGCGGGGCCAGGCGGCGCAGGCGGGAGCTGCGGGTGGTTTTCATGGTGGGGTCCCCTCCAGAGTCGTGACCGGGATTCCGGCGTGTGACCACTGTGCGAGGACCCACCAACGGGGCGCCAATGACGGACCAACGGCCGCGATCAGCGGCGGCGGCTCAGCCTCCGCGCCGCCAGCAGCAGCGCCACGACCAGGAAGACGCCGCCGACGATGAGCACGGTCCGCAGATCCTGGTGGTCACCCGAACCGGTGTCCGACTCCGGGGCGGCCTCCGACTGCGGCGCGGGCGGACTGGCCAGTGCCACCGAGGGATTCGCCGCGGCGGACCCGTCGGGCATGGTGCCGATACTCGCCCCGGCCGGGAGCGTGTAGGCCCAGTCGAGCAGTTTGGCCGCCTGCTCCCACGGCCGGAACGGCCGCACGTCCGCCTTGAGCAGGCTCACCACATAGCGGCGGCCATTGCGTTCGGCGGCCGCCACGAAGGTCTGCCGGGCGTCGTCGGTGTAGCCGGTCTTGCCGCCGATCGCGCCGTCGTACTCGAAGAGCAGATGGTTGTCGTTGGCGATGGGGAAGCCGGGATGATCCTTGTCGCCGGGGATCTTCGGGTCGGCGGGGAAGCCGGGGAAGTCCACCTGCTCGGTGTGGATCAGTTCCGCGAACAGCGGCAGCGTCATGGAATGCCGGAACAGCATGGCCAGGTCGTAGGCCGAGGTGCTCATGCCCGGCCCGTCCAGTCCGGACGGGGTAGCGGCGCGAGTGTCGAACGCCTGCAACTGTTTCGCCATCGCGTTCATCTTCGCGACGGTGGCGTCGTCCCCGCCCAGCTGGGTCGAGATGGCATGCGCCGCATCGTTTCCCGACGCCATGATGAGCGCCTGGAACAGCTGCTTGTTGGTGTACCTGCCGCCCGGGCCGATGCCGACCCGGGTGCCGTCGGCGTTCGCGTCGTCCTGGGTGCCGGTCACCACGGTGTCCAGGTCCAGGGCCGGGATCGCCACCGCCGCCAGCAGCACCTTGATGGTGGAGGCGGGGCGATACCGGCCGTGTGGATCCTTGGCCGCGAGGACCGTGCCGGAGTCCAGGTCCGCCACCTCCCACGCCGTCGCCGAAATCCCTTCCGGCAGCGGCGCGGCCCCCGCCGGCAGGATCACCCCGCACCCGCCCAGCCGCTTGCCCCCGATGGGCGGATCCGGGATCGGCAGGGCCGCCGGCGCCTTCTGCCCGGGTTCGGGCACCTCGGAGGAGTCGATGGGGGATGGCGGCGTGGTCTTGTTCGGGCAGTCGTCGGTATTGGGGGTGGTGAACGGCGTCGTGGTGGTGGCCGGCGCGGTGGTCGGCTCGGCTCCCGCGGTTCCCGGTAGCACCGGCCCGAAGGCGGTGCCCGAGAACGCGGTGAGGCCCGTCGCGAGCGTCGCGGCGGCGAGAAGGCGCGAATACCTGCGGTTACTCATCGCGCCCGACTTTATCGCCTAGTTGGCGGAGTGGTTGACAGGGCAGCCGTGGGCGAGTGGGCCGAGCAGCTTGTTGTTGTCGTAGAAGTGCTCGAGTTCGACGATGCGCAGGTCCTCGGAGACCTTGGCGATGGTCACGCCGGTCATCTCGATGAGCTCGCCGGTGGGCTGGTGGCCCTTGTACTCGCCCTCGTAGCGACCCCAGTGGCGCCACTTGAAGGTGACGGTCGGCGGGCCGGACAGCACCTCGAGGACCTCCCAGAAGAAGCCGCCGGGGAAGGCGGTGTGGAAGATCTTGTGCGAGGACTCGAAGTCCTCACCGGCGACGTCGTAGAAGGGGTTCTCGCCGATCAGGATGTTGTAGGACCCGATGCGCGCGAACTCCTCGGCGTCCTGCCACTGGCCGCCGTTGACGCGGCCGCGGTAGTGCTCGGCAACCAGGGAGACCCACTTGGCGGGGTCCTTCTTGTGCGAGACCTCCATCTCGAAGACCTTCACGAGCTCTTCGACGATGTGCTCCAACGAATCCGGCGCGTGCTGGGTGCTGCGCTCGACCGGGATGACTTCCTTGCTGAGGTGGTAGTCGGGCGCGCCCTCACGCCAGTCCTCCGGCGCGGCCGCGGCGATCACGGCGTCGCGGCCCTGCAGGTGCAGGGGGGTCTCGACGGATTCGGTTGCTTGGTCGGTCATTTCGTGCCTCACGTGTCCAGACCCCTTGTGGGGTCGTCGATCTCGAAAACGGACCGCATGACGGTAACAGCAGGGAGATGCCGTGTCGCGACGAGCATTTGAGACACCAGTACCAAAGAGCGGAATGGTGACACACCCCATTGCAGCCTCTCTGAACCCATGACACGACAAGAATTGACAGTCTCTGTAAAATGAGAGACGCTCTCATTATCGAGAAGCACTCAAATGATTGGAACTGTCATGAAAGCTGAGGGAGTGCGCCGCTGGCTGGCGCTGGGCGCCCTGGCCATCGCGATGCTGACCATCGGGCTCGATGTCACCGTCCTGACCGTCGCCCTGCCCACCCTGGCGACCGACCTGCACGCCGACACCTCCGCGCTGCAGTGGTTCAGCAGCGCGTACACCCTGGCCCTGGCCGCCTTCATGCTCCCGGCCGGCGCCCTCGGCGACCGCTACGGGCGCAAGAAGTTCCTACTCGGGGCGCTGGTGCTGTTCGGCGTCGCCGCCGTCGCCTGCGCCTTCGCCACCAGCTCCGGCCAGCTCATCGCCGGCCGCGTGGTGCTCGGGCTGGCGGCCGCGGTCACGATCCCGCTGTCCATGGCGGTACTACCCACCCTGTTCCCGGAACCGGGGGAGCGGCAGCGGGCCATCACCATCTGGATCACCTCCACCGCCATCGGCCTGCCACTGGGCCCGATCGTCGGCGGCTGGCTGCTGCAGCACTACTGGTGGGGTTCGGCGTTCCTGCTCAATGTGCCGCTGGTGATCGTCGGCGCGCTCGCCGTCGCCCTGCTGGTGCCGGAATCCAGCAGCGGCAACCGATTCCGCATCGACCTGCCCGGCGCACTGCTGTCCGCGGCCGGAATGCTCGGCGTCACATACGGTTTCATCCGCTGCGGTCAGGAGGGCTGGGGAGACGCCGTGGCCTGGACCGCCATCGCCGCGGGCGCCGCGCTGGGCGGGGCGTTCGTACTGTGGCAGCGCCGCACCGCGCACCCGCTGGTCGATCTGGGCCTGTTCGCCGAGCCGGGATTCCGGTGGGGCACCGTGTTCATGATCCTGGTCAACTTCGCCATGTTCGGGCTGTTCTTCACCATGCCGCAGTACTTCCAGGCGGTGCTCGGCGCGGACACCCTGGGTAGCGGCCTGCGTCTGCTGCCGCTGATCGGCGGCCTGGCCGTCGGCTCCCGGCTGGTGGACCGGCTGCTGCCCAAGGTGGGTGTGCGGGCGGTGCTGGTCACCGGATTCGTGCTGCTGGCAGCCGGTCTCGGACTGGCGGCGCTGATCACCGTGGACAGCGGGTACGGGTTCGCGGCCACCGGGCTGGTGCTGCTGGGCGTCGGCATGGGGTTCGTGATGCCCGCCGCCATGGGCGCGGCCACCGACGACCTGAGCCCCGAGCGGGCCGGGTCCGGGTCGGCGCTGCTGCAGGCGCTGCGGCAGGCCGGCGGCACCATCGGCGTCGCCATCCTCGGCACCGTGCTGTCGACCCAATACCGTTCGGGGCTGGGTGATTTCGACCGCGAGCCGATCTCCGACGGCGTGAACGCCGGGGTCGGCGTGGCCCGCAAACTCGGCGATCCAGCGCTGCTGGCGCACGTGCAGAGCGCGTTCGTCGACGGTATGAGCGCCATGCTGTGGGTGTGCACCGCCATCTGCGCGGCCGCCGCGGTGCTGGCCGCCCTGGTGATCCGCCGCAAGGATCCGGTCGTGCTCGACGAACTCGATGCGGGACAATCGGTCCATGTCGGCTGAGACTGCCTCCGCGACGCCCCCGGCCCCGGCGAAAGCCGCGGCCGGGGGCGGCCTGCGTGAACGGAAGAAGGAACGCACCCGCCGCACCATTCGCACCGAGGCGTTCCGGCTCTTCCGGGAGCAGGGCTACGCCGAGACGACGGTCGAGCAGATCGCGGCCGCCGCCGACATCTCGCCGAGCACCTTCTTCCGCTACTTCCCGTCCAAGGAACAGGTCGCCCTCGCCGACGACCTGGACCCGCTGATGATCGCGTCCATCGAAGCCCAGCCCCGCGACATCACCCTGCTGGCCGCTTTCAAACAGGCCACCCTGGACGCCTTCGCGGCGCTCACCCCCGCGGAGTACGCGTTCGAGAAGGAACGTATCGAACTGCTCTACTCGGTGCCGGAGCTGCGCGGCGCGGTCACCCAGGAGATCCAGCGCAACATGGTGATGGTCACCGAGATCGCCGCGCGCTGGACCGGGCGCGCCGCCGACGACTTCGAGGTGATGGCCTTCGCCGGCGCGCTCACCGGGGCCATGATGGCGTTCATCGACCAGTATCCGTTCTCGCCGGACCAGATCGTGCGTGTCATCGAATTCCTCGATGGGGGAATGACCTCGCTCTAGACCGGTTTCACGCCCACCAGCCGCGCCACCGTGTCGTCGGTCATGGTCTCGAAGAACCCGCCCACCACGTCCTCGATCTCGGTGACCGATTCGGCGCAGTACAGCACCGGCTGATAGTGCGTGATGTCGTACACGATGGTCCCCATGGCGTGGATGTCCAGCGGCCGCAGGTCGGCGTCGCGGAACTCCTCGATCTCCCCGTACGAGGACAGCAGTCCCGCACCGTAGCAACGCACTTCGCCGTGTTCGCGCAGCACCCCGAACTCGAGCGAGAACCAGAACACGTCGGCCAGGAACTTCAGCGCCCGCTCGGTCTCCAGCCGGGCCACCGCCGCGCCGACCGTCTCGTACAGGGCCGCGAAGCGCGGGCTCGCCAATTGATTGGCGTGGCCGATGATTTCGTGGATGGCGTCCGGCTCGGGCGTGTACAGCGGCGCCGAGTGATGGCGAATGTACTGGGTGGAGTGGAAGGTTCGATCCGCGAAGGACCCGAAGAACTGCCGCAGCGGCACCAGTCCGGCGGCGGGCGCGTACCGGAATCCGGTGAGCGGCACCAGCTTCGCGGACACCTCGTCCAATTGCGGAATGTGGTCCGACGGCAGCCCCAGTCGTTCGGCCGCGTCGATGACCTCCGCGCACGCGTACTTCGCCCGCTTGCGGGCCAGCTCGGCGGACACGATCCGCCACACTTCCTGCTCCGCGGCGGTGTACTCGACGTGCGGTACGGGATCGCCCGCGCGGTAGTCGAGGGCCATGGCCGCGATGGCATTGCGGCGGGTCCGGTACGCCGGATCGTGCACGCCCGGATGCTCGTCGCTCAGGTGCACCGTCACATCGCCGTCGGCCCCCTTCGTGACCGGCGAGTACAGCTGGGCCTCGGTGAACATACTTCGATGCAAGCACCGACCGGTGATCTAGACAACGAACGGCAGCCCAGCTGGTCAGTTTGACCAGCTGGGCCGCCATTTTGTCCGTGAATTCCGGACGGTGATCCACCGTCAGCTAGGCATTCGGTCCCGTTTGCAGCCGGGCCGAACACCGTGCTCGCGTCAGCGGGCCGCGTGCTCGGGGTCGAGCAGGGCCGGCACCCGGGTCTCCCGGTCCGGGCCCTTGGCCTCCGCGAGGAACTCCCGGCTGAACATCGCCGACAGGATCGCGATGCCGCCGCGGTGGATCCGGAACTCGCTGGTGGTGGCGGAACCGGTCAGTCGGATGACGCGGCCGGCGACCTGACGGGGGCGGGTCATGTCCTTGACCCGGCCGCGGCCGGTCCAGGACAGCTCGGAGGCGTCGATGACCGCGTCCTCGGGGACCAGCAGTTTCACCATGGCGTGGTCGAGGTCGGCGTGGATCACGATCTCCCCGTCCCCGGCGATCCGCGGCGAGCGCAGGTCCAGGACGGCGCTGCCGTAGCGGACCTTCACCTGGAACGCGGCGGCGTCGGTCCAGTCGCCCAGGTGCTTGGTGGTGTCGTGATCGGTGTGGATCTTGACGGTGTCGGTGGTCTTCATGGCCTTGGTCCCTTCGAGGAGTCGGTGCTGGTCGGGTTCGCCTGCTCCTCAATAGTGACACGGTGACTAGTTGCAAAGCAACTAGTTCGGAGAAACTAGTTTTCGGGCACCTAGTAAGGTGGTTGACATGACAGCTTCGACTCCGGCCGCGCGGTTCAAGCGCTCGCCCTTGGCCATGGCGGTGCTCGGCATCCTGCACCTGGAACCGATGCACCCCTACGCCATCCAGCGCCGGATCAAGGAGTGGGGCAAGGACAAGGTCATCAATGTCGGCCAGCGGGCGCAGCTGTACAAGACGATCGCGCGGCTACAGGACGCGGGCCTGGTGGCCGTCCGCGAGACCGTCCGCGACCAGCAGTACCCCGAGCGCACCGTCTACGAGATCACCGACGACGGCCGGACCGCCTGCCTCGCGTGGATCGACGACATGGTCGCGACGCCGCGCAACGAATTCCCGGAATTCCCTGCGGCACTGTCGTTTCTGATGCTGCTGCCGCCCGACGCGGCCCGGATCGAACTCGGCCGGCGGGCCGACGCCGTACGCGCCGCGCTCGAGGAGATCGAGGCGGGCCTGGCGGGGGCCACCGAGTTCGGCCTCCCGCGCGTCGTGTTGCTCGAGGACGAGTATCAGCGCGCCGTCACGGCAGCCGAATTGCATTGGCTGCAGGGCGTTCTCGCGGATCTCGCCGACGGCAGCCTCACCTGGTCCTGGGAAATGCTGGCCCCCTTCCAGGACCGGTCCCCGGCCTGACGAACGAAAGCCGCCCGCATCCGAAGATGCGGGCGGCCTTGGTGTTTCGGGCTATGCCGGACTCAGCGGGCGAACAGCAGCGCGCGCTTGACTTCCTGGATCGCCTTGGTGACCTCGATGCCACGGGGGCACGCGTCGGTGCAGTTGAAGGTGGTGCGGCAGCGCCACACACCCTCGACATCGTTGAGGATGTCCAGACGCTCGCGGGCGCCCTCGTCACGGCTGTCGAAGATGAAGCGGTGCGCGTTCACGATCGCGGCCGGGCCGAAGTAGCTGCCGTCGCTCCAGTACACGGGGCAGGAGGTGGTGCAGCAGGCGCACAGGATGCACTTGGTGGTGTCATCGAAGCGGGCGCGGTCGTGCTGGGACTGGATGCGCTCGTAGGTCGGCTCGTTGCCCTTGGTGATCAGGTAGGGCTTGACCGCCTTGAACGCGTCGAAGAACGGCTCCATGTCCACCACGAGGTCCTTCTCCACGGGCAGGCCGCGGATCGGCTCGACGGTGACCGTCAGCTCCTTGCCGCCCTTGGGCAGCATGTCCTTCATGAGGATCTTGCACGCCAGGCGGTTGACGCCGTTGATGCGCATGGCATCCGAGCCACACACGCCGTGCGCGCAGGAGCGACGGAAGGTGAGCGTGCCGTCCAGGTAGGACTTGATGTAGATCAGCACGTTCAGGAACCGGTCGGTCGGCAGCACGGGGACCTTGAACTCGTCCCAGTGCTGGCCCTGCCCGTCCTCCGGGTTGAAGCGGGCGACCTTGACGGTGATCAGGGTCGACCCGTCCGGCACCGGAGCCGGCTTCTGCGGCGTTTCAGCGACAGCAGTCATCAGTACTTACGCTCCATCGGCTCGTAGCGGGTCTGCACAACCGGCTTGTAGTCCAGGCGGATGTCGGAGATGAGCTCCGGGCTCTGCTTGTAGGCCATGGTGTGCCGCATGAAGTTGACGTCGTCGCGGTCCGGGTAGTCCTCGCGCGCGTGGCCGCCACGGGACTCCTTGCGGTTCACCGCACCCGCCACGGTCACCTCGGCCAGCTCCAGCAGGAAGCCCAGCTCGACGGCCTCGAGCAGGTCGCTGTTGTAGCGACGGCCCTTGTCCTGCACGGTGATCCGCGAGTAGCGCTCCTTGAAGACCTGGATCTCCTCGAGCATGGACTTCAGCGACTCCTCGGTGCGGTACACACCGGCCTTGTCGTCCATGGAGTTCTGCAGCTCGGTGCGGATGTCGGCGACGCGCTCGTTGCCGTGCTCGCCCAGCAGGTTGGCCAGCCAGTCCTGCACCATCTGCGCCGGGTTCTCCGGCATCTCGACGAACTCGGCGCGCTGCGCGTACTCGGCGGCCGCGATGCCCGCGCGCCGGCCGAACACGTTGATGTCCAGCAGCGAGTTGGTGCCCAGACGGTTGGCGCCGTGCACGGAGACACAGGCGCACTCACCGGCGGCGTACAGGCCGGGCACGATGTCGGTGTTGTTGCGCAGCACCTCGCCGCGGATGCGGGTCGGGATGCCACCCATCACGTAGTGACAGGTCGGCATGACCGGCACCGGCTCCTTGACCGGGTCGACGCCCAGGTAGGTGCGGGCGAACTCGGTGATGTCGGGGAGCTTCTCCTCGAGCACGTCCTCACCGAGGTGGGTCACGTCGATGAGCACGTAGTCCTTGTTCGGGCCCGCGCCGCGGCCCTCACGGACCTCGAGCACCATGGAGCGCGCGACGATGTCACGCGGCGCCAGGTCCTTGATGGTCGGCGCGTAGCGCTCCATGAAGCGCTCACCGGAGGCGTTGCGCAGGATGCCGCCCTCACCACGGACCGCCTCGGAGATGAGGATGCCCAGGCCCGCGAGGCCTGTCGGGTGGAACTGGTGGAACTCCATGTCCTCCAGCGGAAGACCCTTGCGGAACACGATCGCCATGCCGTCACCGGTGAGGGTGTGGGCGTTGGAGGTGGTCTTGTACATACGACCCGAACCACCGGTGGCGAAGATGATCGACTTCGCGTGGAACACGTGCAGCTCGCCGGTGGCCAGCTCGTAGGCCACGACGCCGGTCGCGATCGGGCCGTTGGGGCCGTCGGACAGGATCAGGTCGAGCACGTAGAACTCGTTGTAGAACTCCACGTCGTGCTTGACGCAGTTCTGGTACAGCGTCTGCAGGATCATGTGGCCGGTGCGGTCGGCGGCGTAGCACGCGCGACGCACGGGCGCCTTGCCGTGGTCACGGGTGTGGCCACCGAAGCGACGCTGGTCGATCTTGCCCTCGGGCGTGCGGTTGAACGGCAGGCCCATCTTCTCCAGGTCGAGCACGGCGTCGATGGCCTCCTTGGCCATGATCTCCGCGGCGTCCTGGTCGACCAGGTAGTCACCACCCTTGACGGTGTCGAAGGTGTGCCACTCCCAGTTGTCCTCTTCCACGTTCGCGAGCGCGGCGCACATGCCGCCCTGCGCCGCACCGGTGTGAGAACGGGTCGGGTAGAGCTTGGTCAGGACGGCGGTGCGCACCCGAGGACCGGCCTCGATCGCCGCACGCATTCCAGCGCCACCGGCACCGACGATGACGACGTCGTAGCGGTGCTCCTGAATCGGTCGGGATTCACTCATCGAGGTGGCCTGTTCCTAACTGATGTTGGGGTCGAAGGTGAAGATGACGTAGGTGCCGGTGACCATGACCAGGATCATGGAGATGACCAGCGCCGTCTTCAGCCAGAAGCGGGTGGAGTCCTTGCGCGCGTAATCGTCGATCACGGTGCGCAGGCCGTTGCCGCCGTGCAGCTGGGCCAGCCACAGCATGGTCAGGTCCCAGAGCTGCCAGAACGGGGAGGCCCAGCGGCCGGCGACGAACGCGAAGTTGAGGCGGTGCACGCCGCCGTCGAGCATCAGCATGATCGTCATGTGGCCGATGACCAGGATGACCAGCAGCAGGCCCGAGGCACGCATGAAGAGCCAGGCGTACTTCTCGAAGTTGTTGCCGCCGGCGCGGCGGGGCGCGCGCGGGGCGTCGAGCGAGGCGGGGCGGTCGTAGGACTTACCGAGAACAGGTGCGGTCATGTCGGCTCTCAATTCGTCAGCAGGTAGAAGAACTGGCGGCCGACTCCGGCACCGGCGACGAGGATCCAGATCGCGAGCACGATCCAGAGCATCTGCCGCTGGTAGCGCGGGCCCTGCGACCAGAAGTCGACGAGGATGATGCGGATGCCGTTGAACGCGTGGAACAGCACGCAGACAACCAGACCCATCTCCATGAGGGCGACGAGGGGGTTCTTGTAGGTCTCGATCGCCCGGTCGTAGGTGTCCGGGCTGACTCGCACCAACGCGGTATCGAGGACGTGGACGAACAGGAAGAAGAAGATCGTCACGCCGGTGATGCGGTGCAGTGCCCAGGACCACATGCCGGGGTCGCCTCGGTACAAGGTTCGCTTCGGCTTGGCCGGAGCTTCTAGCGTGGTCATAGAGTGCGGTGCCTCCAACGTCGTTGATGGACCCGGTCAGAATCCGGCCGCGGAGCCTTCGGACTGTCGAAACCACCTGCTCACGAGCGGAATCAACATCCGGTGGCAGTGCTGCAGGCCCGTTGTCGGGAACCTGAACCGATCTGTCGTGAACTCTAAACCCAGCTTTGGAGGGGAACTAATTCGGCGTGCCGCGCGTTGGCTCAAATTGTTGTGAGTTAGGTTTGCCTTTCCTGATTTTCGCGACCAGGCAGAACGCGTAACACGGGGGTGCTGTCACGTCCATAGGAGGATGGTCCGAAATGTCCGATATTGACTGGAAAGCCCTGCGTTACAAGGCTTTTGAAGTTATGCAAGAGGCGTATGCCCCCTATTCCGGATTCCCCGTCGGGGCCGCGGCTCTCACCGCCGACAACCGCGTGGTGAGCGGCTGCAATGTGGAAAATGTCTCATACGGTTTGGGCCTCTGCGCCGAATGTGTACTGGTCGGTAACTTGATTTCGGGTGGCGGCGGGCGACTCCGGGCGGTCTCGATCTGCGATTCGCGAGGCGCGGTGCTCATGCCCTGTGGACGCTGCCGGCAGATTCTGCTCGAGCACGGCGGCGGCGATTTGCTCGTCGATCACCGCGACGGGCCAGTCACCCTGAACACGCTGCTGCCGGACTCCTTCGGGCCCGACGACCTCGCCGCTGGGCAGCGGTAGAAATCCGCTATAACGGCTGATCATCGTGGCGCGCGGGGGAATCCGTGGAAAGGCGGCCCAGCCCGTGCCAGGGTGGAGGGCGTGACGGTGCACTCGGCGGTGGACGTGATTCGGGCCAAGCGCGACGGCGGACAGCTCAGCGACGCGCAGATCGATTGGGTGGTGGACGCGTTCACCCGCGGGGAGGTCGCCGACGAACAGATGTCGGCGCTGGCCATGGCCATCGTCTGGCGCGGCATGACCCGCCGCGAGACCGCCCGCTGGACCCACGCCATGATCGACTCCGGGAAGCGTTTGGACTTCACCGATCTGGGCCGCCCCACCGTCGACAAACACTCCACCGGCGGAGTCGGCGACAAGATCACCCTGCCGCTGTCACCGCTGGTCGCGGCCTGCGGGGCCGCCGTGCCCCAGCTCTCCGGACGCGGATTGGGGCATACCGGAGGCACACTCGACAAGCTCGAGGCGATACCCGGCTGGCAGGCCGACCTTCCGGTCGCGCGCATGCGGGAGCTCCTGTCCGATCCCGCCGTCGGCGCCGTCGTCTGCGCCGCCGGAGCCGACCTGGCCCCCGCCGATAAACGGCTCTACGCGCTGCGTGACGTCACCGGGACCGTGGAATCCATCCCCCTGATCGCCAGCTCCATCATGAGCAAGAAGATCGCCGAGGGCACCGGGGCGCTGGTCCTGGACGTGAAGGTCGGGCGCGGGGCGTTCCTGCGCGAGGAGGCGCAGGCGCGCGAACTGGCCACAGCCATGGTCGAACTCGGCACCGACGCCGGGGTGCGGACGGTGGCCCTGCTCACCGCCATGGACACCCCGCTCGGCCACACCGCCGGAAACGCCCTGGAAGTCTGCGAATCCCTCGACGTGCTCGCGGGCGGCGGCCCCGCCGACGTCGTCGACCTCACCCTCGCCCTGGCCCGGGAGATGCTGGCGCAGGCCGGGATCACCGACGTCGACCCGGCCGACGCGCTCGCCGACGGCCGCGCCATGGACCAGTGGCGGGCCATGGTCCGCGCCCAGGGCGGCGATCCGGACGCCCCGCTGCCGCAGGCCCGCCACACCGAGACCCTGCGCGCGCCCGCCGGGGGCACCCTGATCCGCCTCGACGCCCTCGACGTCGGACTCGCCGCCTGGCGGCTCGGCGCGGGCCGGGCCCGGCAGGGCGACCCGGTGCAGGCCGGGGCGGGCGTCGAAATGCACGCCAAGCCAGGCGATTCCATCACCGAGGGGCAGCCGCTGCTCACCCTGCACACCGACACCCCCGAGGCCTTCCCGGCGGCGCTGGACCTGCTGCGCGGCGCGTTCACCATCGACGGCACCGTCCAGTTGCCGCTGCAACCCCTGATCCTGGACCGCATCACCGCCTGAAGATGAAGGATTCGTGCCGGTCAGCAACGTGACGGCAACGACATGCCGAACTGTCGGTGAGTCGGGTCAACAGTCCTGCCGCAGAACGGGAATGCGGCTAACGTTGCTACATGACTGGACCGACGCCCCTCACTCTCGCCTCGATCCGCCAGGCTCCCAAGGCGGTCCTGCACGATCACCTCGACGGCGGGCTGCGACCCGCGACGGTGCTGGAACTCGCCCGCGCCGCCGGATACGACCAGCTACCGGCAAGCGACGCCGAATCCCTCGGCGCCTGGTTCCGGGACGCGGCCGACAGCGGCTCGCTCGAGCGCTACCTGGAGACCTTCGCCCACACCGTCGCCGTCATGCAGACCCCCGAAGGGCTGCGCCGGGTCGCCCGCGAATGCGCCGAGGACCTCGCCGCCGACGGCGTCGTCTACGCCGAGGTGCGGTTCGCGCCCGAACAGCACATCGAGGCCGGACTCACCCTCGACGAGGTCGTCGAGCACACCATCGCCGGATTCCGGGAGGGCGAGGCGGCCGCCGCCGCGGCGGGCACCCCCATCACCGTGGTCTGCCTGCTCACCGCCATGCGGCACGCCGCCCGCTCCCGCGAGATCGCCGAACTCACCGTGCGCTGGCGCGACCGCGGCGTCGGCGGCTTCGACATCGCGGGCGCGGAAGCCGGCTACCCGCCCAGCCGCCACCTCGACGCCTTCGACTACATGCGGGCCAACCTCGCGCACTTCACGATTCACGCGGGCGAGGCGTTCGGGCTGCCGTCCATCCACGAGGCCGTCGCCTTCTGCGGCTGCGAACGACTCGGGCACGGCGTGCGCATCACCGACGACATCACCGACGGCCCGAACGGGCCGGTCCTCGGCGTGGTCGCGAACTATGTGCGGGACATGCGGATTCCGCTGGAACTGTGCCCCTCCTCGAACGTGCAGACCGGGGCCGTGCCCTCGCTCGACAAGCACCCGTTCGACCTGCTCGCGCGGCTGCGGTTCCGGGTCACCGTGAACACCGACAACCGTTTGATGAGCGACACCACCATGAGCAAGGAGATGCTCAAGCTGTCGGAGACCTTCGGGTACGGCTGGAGCGATCTGGAACGGTTCACCATCAATGCCATGAAGTCCGCGTTCATCCCGTTCCCGGAACGGCTGCGGCTGATCGACGAGGTGATCAAGCCCGGCTACGCGGTGCTGCTGGGATAGCGCCCGCCGGAAAGCAATTCGAGCCGCACCCGTGGGGGTGCGGCTCGAATCGTGTCGGGGGTCGGACCGGGTCAGCCCTTCTGGAGGCGGGCCTCGAAGACCGTCTCCAGCGCCTTCCACGCCTCCGACTCGGCCTGGAACGGCGGGTTCGGCGCCATCCGGGTCGGGTCCGGGTTCAGCAGGTAGGAGACGTACCAGCCCAGGGGAGTGGAGACCGCCAGCGCCGACTCGACGGCGTCGTCATCGGCGTAGTCGGCGGCGTCGGTGAACAATTCGACCGCCAGGTCGAGCTGATCGGTGTCCACGGACTTCGGGCCGGAGGCCAGGTCCTCGGACAGACCGGGCAGCACGTAGACGTTCTCGTCGTCGACCTCCACCTCGAGCGAACCGTCCACGGCGGCGGTCTGCACCTCGCCGTAGGTGCTCACCCGGGCCAAGTCGTGATCGTGGTCGTCGGCCAGGTAGCGGGCCAGCGCGCGCTCGGAACCGAAGACCGTGATCGAGCCGTCCTTGCCCAGGAAGATGGGCTCGTCGTCGACGTAGCAGCGCAGCGTGAAGAAGGTGCCGTCCGAGGAGATGATCTTCACCGGGTCGATGCCGACCTCGTGCCAGAAGGACAGCTCGCCCTCCTCGTCGTCCTCGTCCAGGTCGACGTCCTCGATCTCGTCGTCACCCTCGGCCGCGTCCTCGGCGTCGACGATGTTCTCCTGCGCCGCAAGCAGTTCCGCCTCGGCCACCGAGACCGCGTCGGCGTCCACCTCGGGCACCGTCACCACCGAGTCGATGGCGTCGATGACCTTCTCCCAGTCCTTGGCGATGGCCGCGCCGACCTGGTCCCACAGCTCCTCGCCCTCACGCCCGAGGAAGGCGCTCACCCCACCGGCCAGCGCGCCCAGTACCGGGTGCGAGCCGAAGAACTTGGTGACGGGATCGAGTTCGCACACGTCGCCGATATTGCGGACCATCTCGAGGGTCTCCTCGAGCTCGGAGACCACCTCCGGATCCGGGTCGTCGGCGGCCAGCTCGGGCACGCCGACCAGATCGAAGACGTACTGCTCCTCGGGCTCCAGTTCGGCCGCCGACAGACCGGCGATGATCTTCCACGCGGGATGATCCACCAGATCGTTGTCGGAGTTGGTGCGGATGAACGCGGCCAGCTCCGCGACGGAGTCGAAACCGTAGAGGTCTTCCTCGTGACCGAGGAATGCCTGCCACTCATCGTCACCGTCTCGCCAGCGGGGTGCCCAGAGGGTGACAAGATCGCCTTTGGTCAGGCCCAGCGCGATCGGGACGATGTCTCCAGAAGCCATGACCGGAAGCCTATCCAGTCGTCGCGTCAGGCACTATCCGGGTCGCCCCCAACATTTTTTGAAATCAGCGCGTCGTTCAGGCGGGTGATGATCCGGGCCCGCTGCGCGGTCGCCTCGGCGGCGGCCCGCCGCGCGGTCCACAGGATCAGCCGGGAGACCTCGGCCGGAGGCCGGGACGTCACCGACTCGGCCAGCCACAGGCCGGTCAGGGCGCCGTCGGCGTCCACCTCGGCGGTGACCGAACCGTCCTCGGCGGCGCAGCGGCCGCGGACTCCGCCCAGGTCGCGCAGGGTCGACTCGAGGGCTTCCAGCGTGTAGTTGACGCCTCGGAGCAGGGCGTCCATCTCGGCGCTCATCGGTTCCGCCACCAACTGGCCCGGCCGGTGTCGGCGTCGTCGAGCCGATCCAGCTCGTCCACCGCGGCCTGGCGGGTGGGCAGGCCGAGCCGGTCCAGGACCGTGTCGGGCATGCCCGCCGCGGCCAGCTGTTCGCGCCGCCGCGACCGCGCCACCAGCGCCGACCGCCGGGTCAGCCGGAGGATCTCGTCGGCGAGAGCCTGTGCGCCGTACCGGTATTCGCCGCGCTCGAACCGGATCTCGACCGGCATCCCTCGATCGGTCGCCGACACCGTCACCGTGCCCGCCCGATTGCCCGACGCAGCCACCGTCACCGGCGGCACCTGCGCCGATTCCCGCGGCCCGCTCATGCCGTCGGCCGGTAGAAACCGAGGAACCGCATGCCCGAATTCTCCGTTCGTATCGGTCCGATCTGGACGGGATCGCCCGCCTCCACCAACTGCCCGTTCCCGATCACCAGCGCCACGTGCCCGTCCCACACCGCAAGATCACCGGGCATCAAGCCCCCTGGACCGACACTCGGATGCCCGAGCCCCTGCTCCTGCGCCAGCCGCGGCAGCGAAACCCCCGCCTGCCCGTAGGCCCACTGCGTCAGCCCACTGCAATCCACCCCCACCCCCGGCGTCACCCCACCCCACTCGTACGGCGTCCCCACCGCACTCAACGCCTTCCGAACCGCCTCCGCCGCCCGCTCGTTCGGCGCCTCCACCCGACTCCCGTCCGGCAACGTCACCCACACCCCACTCTCGTGCGGCGACCCGACCGGCGAATCATGACCGGGCCCATTCGCCGTGAACACCGACGCGGTGGTGGTCCGCACCCCGTCATCCCTCGACCGCCCGGCCCCGCGCCGACCGTCGCCGCCCGCGGACGGCCCCGTACCGAGCAGGCCGCCCCCGATGGTCCGGATCGTGTCGCCGCCAGTGGATGTGTCGTGGCCCGCCGGAACTGTTGTCGCGCGGGGCCTAGGATCACCGCTCACCGCCGCGTGGGTCGTGCCCGCCGGAACAGTGCCCGCCGCGTCCGGCGGTCCGCCCGCCGAATCCGGAAGTGGGCCCACCGCACCGGGACCGGTCACCGCCGCGGGCGGAGCATCCCCCGCGTAGCCATCCCCGAGAGCGCCCGGCGCCACCACCGCCGGCGCCGGAATCGGCCCACTCAACTCCTCCATGGCAGCCGCCTCACTCGCCAACTCCGCCCGCACCCGCTCGACCACCCGCAGGGCCCGCCCGATGTGGTCGATCGCCGACGCGACAGCGGCTGTCGCGCCACCCGGACTGTTCCCTTCCGAGCTGAGCGAAGCCAGTTCCGCGCGGAACGCCCGCAGAGTCTCCGCCAATTCCCGCCGCCCCGTGGCTACCTCGGCATCCGCCCGGTCCAAGATCTCCGCCATCGCCCGCCCCCGCTCAGCAGCGGTGGCCGCGGTGGTCTGGGTCCGCAACGCCTTGTCCAACGCCGCGTCCCCGGCCCGCCCCCGCCACTCGTCATACATCCGATCCACGCTGCCCCGGCTCTCGGCATGCGCTTCATCGACAATCCGCACGGTCTCCCGCAACACGTCGGCAGCGGTGCTGCGGCCGGACCCGAAACTCCGGAGCAGCTCGACGATCGGCTTCTCCAGCTCCGCCGCCGTCACGTCATCGCTCATCGGCGAACCCCTGGACGAATTGCCCTGAACGGTGGCCGCTTTCGGGCAGTGGGGTGTCACCGTGAATGGGTGGGCTTGCCGCACAGGGGATCTGGATCGGGGAGGTCATGCGTCCAGCTCGGTGGCGGTGCGCAGGGCGGCGGCCCGGGTGTGGTCGTGGTCGGTGTAGGTGGTCGCGGCGGTTTCGGTGGCGGCGCTGGTTGCGGTGAAGAGGGTGGTGAGGTGGGCGAGGGTGGTGGTGTGGGTGGCGTGGGCGCGCGCGTAGGCGGTCAGCAGGTCGGCGCCGATCAAGCCGAGGGCGTCGGCGAGGGTGGTGGGGGCGGCGGTGGTGAGGCGCGTGGCGAGGGCGTTGGTGGTGGTCGCGTAGGTGGTCAGGCCATCGGGGTGGATCGAGACGTGCATGGTGCCCCCTTCTCGCCCGGTCGGCGGGCGGAAATGTGGTGTACCGGGTTGGACGCGGCTGGGGGCTGTTCGGTTCCGGGTGGGGAGAATTGCGGTGGAGGGATCTTCAGGGCGGGTGCTGACCTATGGTTTTCCTATGCGCACACTCGTTGTGGACCATCCGCTGGCGGCCGCGTTGTTGACCACCATGCGAGACGCTCGGACGACCAATCCGGCTTTCCGGGCGGCGCTTCGGGATTTGACGGGGATTCTGGTGTACGAGGCGATGCGGGACGCGCCGGTCGAGCGGTTTCCCATCGCCACGCCGGTGGCCGCGGCGGAGGGGACGCGGTTGAACGCGCCGCCGCTGTTGGTGCCCGTGCTCCGGGCGGGGCTGGGGATGGTGGAGACCGCGGAGAATCTGATTCCGGACGCGCGGATCGGGTTCGTGGGACTGGCCCGGGACGAGGAGACGCATCAGCCGACGCCGTACATGGAGTCGCTGCCGGAGGACCTGTCCACCACGCCGGTGATGGTGCTGGATCCGATGCTGGCGACCGGCGGATCCATGGTGTACACCCTGGATCTGCTGGCCGCCCGCAAGGCTCGCGACATCATCGTGGTGTCCGTGGTGGCCGCGCCGGAAGGCATTGAGGCGCTGGAGAAGTCGGGGCACGCGGTGCTGCTGGTCACCGCCTCGGTGGACCGCGGCCTCAACTCCGACGCCTACATCGTGCCGGGTCTCGGCGACGCGGGGGACCGCCAGTTCGGGCCGCGCTGAACCACTCCCGGGCCGTCGCTCCGGAAGTGGCAGCGGCTCAGAGCTGCTGGAAGTACTTGCGGAGCTCGGCGAGCCGCTGCGCGGCGACGGCCTTCGCGTCGTCGAGCGCGTCCGGCCCGGCCACGGGTTCGAACGCTTCCAGGTAGCACTTGAGCTTGGGTTCGGTGCCGGACGGGCGCACCACCACACGGAACGAGTCGGCGTCGAAAACCAGTGCGTCGGTGCGCATCCGGCCCCGCATCTGCGCCATATCGGTGCAGGTCACGGGTTCCCCGGCAATCTCGCTCGGGGGAGTCTCGCGCAGCCGGGCGACGACCGCGGCCGCGGCCGACGCGTCCGCCAGGCGCAGCGACACCTGATCTCCCGCGTGCACGCCGAATTCGACCGCGTACTCGTCGAGGACGTCGAGGACGGTGCGGCCCTGCGCCTTCAGTTGGGCGACCAGATCGGCGGCGACCACCGCGGCCGAGATGCCGTCCTTGTCGCGCACCGCGGACGGATCCACGCAGTGCCCGATCGCCTCCTCGTACGCGTAGACCAGCCCCTCGCCCGCGCGGGCCAGCCACTTGAACCCGGTCAGCGTCTCGGCATACCGCGCCCCGCGAGCGGCGGCGATCTCGCTCAGCAGCCGGGAGGACACGATCGTGGTGGCGACCAGGGCATCCGGGGCGGCGGTCCGCAGCACGAAATCGCCCAGGAGGATACCGGTTTCGTCGCCGCGCAGCATCCGCCAGCCATCCGGCCCGCGCACGCCGAGCGCACACCGATCCGCGTCCGGGTCCAACGCGATGGCGAGGTCCGCGTCGAGCCGCTCGCCCAGGTCGAGCAGCAGATCCGCGGCCCCCGGCTCCTCGGGATTCGGGAACGCCACGGTCGGGAAGTCCGGGTCCGGGGCGAACTGTTCCGCCACCACCAGTACTTCGTCGAACCCGGCGCCCCGCAGCGCGGCGACGCCCAGTTCGCCGCCCACACCGTGCATGGGGGTCAGCACGATGCGGATATCGCTGCGCTGCCGGACATCTCGCGCGGTCGCGGCGGGATCGTCGGCGGTCGCCTCGATGTCCTCGACGCTGAGTGGTGCGTCGCCGCCGATGAGGCGGGGCAACCGGGTGACCCGGGTCAGGTACCGGCGGACGATCTCCTCGCCCATCGCGTCCGGCGGGGTGCCCGCGGGCAGTGCGAGCAGGGCGGGGTCGGGGGCGGTCGGATCGGGGTCGGTCCGGGGGATGCGGCCGTCGACGGCGTCGATGCAGCGCTCGATCTCGCTGTCGGCGGGTGGCACGATCTGCGAGCCGCCGTCGAGGTAGACCTTGTAGCCGTTGTCGGTGGCCGGATTGTGGGACGCGGTGATCTGCACTCCCGCAACGGCTTTCAGCTCTCGCACCGCGAAAGCGACCACGGGGGTGGGTACCGGGTGGGGGAGCGCCAGCACCGAGAATCCGGCCGCGGCGAAGACTTCCGCGGCCGCGGTGGCGAATTCGTCCGACCCGTGGCGGGCGTCGCGGCCCACGATGACGATCCCGCCGCCGAGGCAGCGGTCGCGCAGCCAGGCGGCGATGCCGGCCGACGCCCGCGCGACGGTGTCGATGTTCATGCCGTCCGGGCCGTCCTGGAGCGGACCGCGCAGCCCGGCGGTTCCGAAACGCAGCATGCCCGCGCGCCTAGAGGCGTTCCAGCACGCCGCGCAGCAGCTTGCCCAATCTCGGTGCGGCCGCGTGGCCCTCGGCCAGGACTTCGGCATGCGAGAGATGCTGTCCGGTGACGCCGGCCGCCAGGTTGGTGACCAGCGAGATGCCGAGCACCTTGGCCCCGCCCTCGCGGCAGGCGATGGCCTCGAGCACGGTGGACATGCCGACCAGATCGGCGCCGATGGTGCGCAGCATCCGGATCTCGGCGGGGGTCTCGTACTGCGGTCCGGTCAGGCCCGCGTACACGCCCTCGGTGAGGCTGGGGTCGATTTCCTTTGCCAGCGTGCGCAATTCGGGATCCCAGGCGTCGACCAGGTCCACGAAGTTCGCGCCCTCGATGGGGGTGCGGCCGGTCAGGTTGATGTGGTCGCTGATGAGCACCGGCTCGCCGACCGACAGTCCGTCGCGAATCCCGCCCGCGGCATTGGTGAGCAGCACCGTCTGCGCGCCCGCGGCCAGCGCGGTGCGCACATTGTGCACGACCTGGCCCGGCGTGTGGCCCTCGTAGAGATGCTGGCGGCCCATGAGCAGCAGCACCGGCGAGTCGCCGACGTGCACCGAGTGGATGGTGCCCTGATGGCCTTGCGCCGTGGGCGATCCGAACCCCGGCACCTCGGCCATGGGGATGGATGTGGATGGTTCGCCGATCTCGGCGGCAGCCTCCTGCCAGCCCGATCCCAGCACCACGGCGACGCGATGCTGCTGCACTCCCGTACGTTCGGCAATGGCTGTGGCGGCTAGTTCGGAAACCCCGCCCATGGCCTTCTCGGCTAGCATGTCGCCGAGTCTAATTGCCTCCGCTTCGCTACGGCTGTTCGCGGCCCTCGTAACCCCGGTCTTCCCTCCTCCGCTTCGCTCCGTCGCTCCGAGCGCGGGGAGGCGGAGCGCAGTCCGGACCGGGGCGGGCCGCGAACCTGCGAGGCTTGCTACCCGCGAGTAGTAATCCCTTTTGCGGGCGTTACCCTCTGCGCATGGCGTATTTGAAGCGTGACGGGGATGTGTTCGTGCTGTTCCTCGGTACCGGGGGTCAGACCATCGACAGCGAGAACCGTTTCCACCCGGACTGGATCACCGAGGTCCACGCGCTGCTCGACGAGGTCGAGGCGTCCGAGGGCCCGGCCGCGCTGGTGGTCACCGCCAACGGCAAGTTCTTCTCCAACGGCCTCGACACCGACTGGCTGTTCGGCAACTTCGACAAGAACTGCTGGTACCTGGACCGCGTGCACTCGCTGTACTCCCGCCTGCTGACCTTCGGCATGCCGACCGTGGCCGCGGTGAACGGGCACGCCTTCGGCGCGGGCGCCATGCTCGCCACCTCCTGCGATTTCCGGGTCATGCGCGCCGATCGCGGCTTCTGGTGCCTGCCCGAGGTGAATCTGGGCATGCCGTTCACGGTCGCCATGAACGCGCTGCTCACCAACCGCCTGATCAACCAGGTCGCGGTGGAGGCCATGACCACGGGCCGCCGCTACGGCGCGGACGACGCCCTCGCGGCCGGAATCGTCGACGCCAAGGCGGACGCTGAGACGTTGCTGGCCACCGCGATCGCCCGGGCGGACCTGCTCAAGGGCAACCGCAAGCCGAACCTGCCGGTGATCAAGAAGGCCCTGCATCAGCAGGCGCTGGCCGGCCTGGCCGTGGAGACCACCCCCGAGAACCTGGCGTTCAACCCGTAAGCGACCGCCTACGCCGGAGATTTTCCGGCTTACCTGCTGCGACAGAGTTGCGCGGCAGTGCGAGACTGTTGGGATGTCACCATCGCGCAACGGCGATGACCGGAGATCCTGCGCACCGATCGGACGTCCCGAGACGTCCGTGTCGTCGTCGCATCATCCGACCGTGGCATCGGCCGATCCGGCGTTGCTGGCCGCGGCCGATGCCGCGATCGCCGGCTACCGCGATCAGCTGATCGCGCTCTCGCACGACATCCACTCCGAGCCCGAATTGGCGTTCGAAGAATTCCGGAGTGTCGCCAAGACGATCGAGCCGTTGCGCGAACGCGGATTCCGTATCGAATCGGGTGTGGCGGAGCTGCCGACCGCATTCACCGCGGAATTCGGCAGTGGCGAACTCGTCGTGGGTATTTGCGCCGAATATGACGCTTTGCCCGAAATTGGTCATGCCTGCGGGCACAACATCATCGCGGCGTCCGCGGTGGGCGCGGCGCTCGGGCTGGCCGCCGTCGCCGACGCCTGCGACATCACCGTGAAGGTGCTGGGCACCCCGGCCGAGGAGTCGGGCGGCGGCAAGGTGCTCATGCTGGACCGCGGCGTGTTCGACGACCTGGCCATGGCCATGATGGTGCACCCGGGCCCGGAGGACATCGCCGGCGCGCATTCGCTGGCCCTCGCCGATCTCTCGGTGGTCTACAGCGGCCGTGAATCGCATGCCAGCGCGGCGCCCCAATACGGGCGGAACGCGCTCGACGCCGTCACCGTCGCGCAGGTTGCTTTGGGTTTGCTGCGTCAACATCTCGTCCCCGGGCAGCAGCTGCACGGTATAGTCGGGTCGGGCGGCGTCGCCCCTAATATCGTGCCCGGTCACGCGGAACTGCTGTATTACCTACGTGCGGTCGACTCCGCGACCCTCGACGATCTGATGCAACGAGCATCGGCTTGTTTCGAGGCAGGTGCCCTGGCAACCGGATGCACCCACGAAATCCGGAAGCTCGCGCCGACATATACCGAGCTCACTCCCGATAGCGCACTACTGTGTGCCTATCGCGAGCAGATAACCGCGCTCGGTCGCGAGCCCATCGCCCCGGAATTCGAGGCGGCACGGCCGCTGGGCAGTACCGATATGGGCAACGTCACCAACGTCATCGCCGGTATTCACCCGGTCATCGGCATCGATGCCGGGGGCGCGGTGACCCATCAGCCCGCCTTCGCGGCGGCCGCGGTCAACGCCTCGGCCGACCGTGCGGTGCTGGACGGGGCAACGGCGTTGGCCCGGACGGCGATACATATCGCAGGCGACAAAATGCACAGGGACAGGTTGTCGGAGAGAGTCGGTCAACGGCAGTTTCAGCGACAGGAGGACATTCGGTGAGCACAACCGGCCGGTCCCGGGCGGGAGCGTCAGGCCCGGAGGCGGCAGCTCGCGTAACTACGCAGGGCGCCGCGAGCGCCCCGATGTACACCGCGCGGGTCAACGGGCCACTCGCGGCGTCGTGCGTGACTACGCAGCCGCCGTCGGGCGTCGCGGGGGAACCGGTTTCCGGGAACGAGGCCGTGGAGTCCTGGCTCGCCGAGCACATGGACGACCTGAAGGCGTGGCGTCGCCACATCCACGCCAACCCGGAACTGTCCCGAACCGAGTTCGGCACCACCGAATTCGTGGAGTCCTGGCTGGTCAAGGCCGGTCTCGAACCCCGCAAACTACCGAGCGGCACCGGCCTGATCTGTGACATCGGCCCGGACGGCCCGCGCATCGGCCTGCGCGCCGACATGGACGCGCTGCCGCTGCAGGAGTACACGGGCCTGGCGTTCGCCTCCACCGTGCCCGGCGTCTCGCACGCCTGCGGGCACGACGCGCACACCACCATCCTGCTCGGCACCGCGCTCGCGCTGGCCGAGATCGAGGACCTCCCGGTCGGCGTGCGGCTGGTGTTCCAGCACGCCGAGGAGGTCATGCCCGGCGGCGCCGTCGACATGGTCGCCGCCGGCGCCATGGAAGACGTCTCGCGCATGTTCGCGCTGCACTGCGACCCGCGCCTGGAGGTCGGACAGGTCGGCATCCGGATCGGCGCCATCACCTCGGCCGCCGACACCGTCGAGCTGGTGCTCGATTCCCCCGGCGGCCACACCTCCCGCCCGCACCTGACCAGCGACCTGGTCTACGCCATGGGCACCGTCATCACCGGCCTGCCCGGCCTGCTCTCGCGCCGCATCGACCCGCGCACCAGCACGGTCATGGTGTGGGGCGCGGTGTCGGCGGGCAAGGCGCCCAACGCGATTCCGCAGACCGGCATGCTGACCGGCACCGTCCGCACCGGCGATCACGCCACCTGGTCCCTGCTCGAGCCCATGGTCCGCGAGATCGTGGAGGGGCTGCTCGCGCCGACCGGCGTGCGCTACCAGCTCAACTACAAGCGCGGCGTGCCGCCGGTGGTGAACGACGAGCAGGCCGTGCGCATGTTCGAGGACGCGATCCGCGCCCTGGGCCCGGACGCGCTGGCCGACACCCAGCAGTCCGGCGGCGGCGAGGACTTCTCCTGGTACCTGGAGGAGGTGCCCGGCGCGATGGGCCGGCTCGGCGTCTGGTCCGGTTCGGGAGAGCAGCTCGACCTGCACCAGCCGACCTTCGACATCGACGAGCGCGCGCTCGCGGCGGGTGTCCGGGTGTTCACCAATATCGTGCTGAACGCCCGCTGAACTCGGGCGTCACCTGAGACGAAAGCCGGGCCGCACTGAAAAGTGCGGCCCGGCTTCATGTTCGGAGGCTGTCGAGACAGTGCGCGGCGGGTTACTTCGCCTTCGCGGCGATGTCGCCCCAGGCGTGCCAGCGGTCGATCTCGATCCAGACCGAGACGCGCTTCTGATCGCGGACCGGGTACTCGCCGCCGGTGTAGTGCTCGGCGATGCGGTCGATGACCGAGGAGTCCGAGTCGTTCTCGATGGAGACGATGCGGCCCTGGATGCTGACGTGGCTGTACCAGTTGTCGCCTTCCAGCACGGTCAGCGTGATCCGCGGGTCCTCGCGCAGGTAGTCCAGGCGCTTGCGGAAGTCGGCCAGGTTCACCAGGATTCGGTCGTTCTCGTACAGGTACCAGGTGGCGACCGAGACCGGCTGCCCGTCCGGGCGGTTGGAGGCGAAGACGGCCGGGTTGGGGCGGGCCAGGAATTCGGCGATCGGGGCGGGGACGGGCGTGGCGGGCATCGGCTTCCTCTTTCGACGGTTCGAAGATCGTTCCGGTTCCCGCAACGCCGCTGCCGCGCCGAATCTTCCGGCACGGTGCGCGGCGCCCGATCGGACACTCACATCCCGAAGGTGCCCGGGCCCACGTTCTTGCTGTTGCGCGTGCGTAGCGCGTGCACGTAATCGCCTGGCGCGCCCGCCTTCTCCGCGGCGTCGGAGATGACGCCGATGTAGCGGGCGGAGGGTAGTCCGCCCTCGTAGGCGTCCAGGACGTAGAGCCACGCCAGGACCGGCGTGGTCGTGGGGCCCTGGTTGGGGGTGACGCGCAGGCGGATCTTCTTGTGGATACCGAAGTCCGAACCCTCCCAGCGGTCGAGACTCAGCTCGTCGTCGTCGGGAACGTCGTAGAGGACCACGAAGACGCGTTGTCCGGGCTCTTCGACCACCGTCGCCAGCGGTCCCTCCCAGCCGATGTCGTCCCCGGCGAAGGTGAGTCGCCACCCTTCCAGCCAGCCGGTTCCGTACACAGGGGAGTGCGGACAGCGCTTGAGCATCTGCTCGGGATCCATGTTGGACCCATAGGCGGCGTAAATCGGCACCATAAGAGCCTATCGAACAATCGCCGTAAGGCTCCCCTGATCCCGATCACAAGGCGGTTCGTCCCCGCATGACCGATTGCCGCGCGATCGCCGGATTGCGTAGAAACCGCCGTTCGGACGCGATTCACCGGGCGGCCGCACCGGGTTCGCGCGACTCTCCGGTAATGACGGCCGACCTTCACGAATGGGATGCGCCACAGTGACAAAATCATCCGGAGATGCGGTGATAGCGGCACGGAGCTGGGCGGATAACGTTAGGGACCGGCATCGGAGATCCCGGAGCCGGAGCTTGAAGCGGAGGAACAATGACCCGCATTGCGATCATCGGTGGCGGTCCCGCCGGTTACGAGGCGGCACTGGTAGCGGCACAACACGGCGCGCCGGTCACGCTGATCGACAGTGACGGCATCGGCGGCGCGTGCGTGCTGTGGGATTGCGTGCCGTCCAAGACCTTCATCGCCTCCACCGGCGTGCGCACCGATCTGCGCCGCGCCCGGGACCTGGGCATCACCGTGCATCCCTCGCAGGCGCAGGTGCGTCTCGCCGAGGTGAACTCCCGGGTGAAGGCGCTCGCGCAGGCGCAGTCCTCCGACATCCGCGCCAAGCTGATGACCGCGGGCGTGACCGTGCTGTCCGGCTACGGCGAGCTCATCGACCAGGCCCCCGGGCTGGCCACCCACCTCGTGAAGGCCACCCTCGAGGACGGCCAGCAGCGGGTCATCGAGGCCGAGGTGGTGCTGATCGCCACCGGCGCCAGCCCGCGCGTGCTGCCCGGCGCGGAGCCCGACGGTGAGCGAATCCTGAACTGGCGTCAGCTCTACGACCTCAGGGACCTGCCCGAGACCCTGGTGGTCGTGGGTTCCGGTGTCACCGGCGCCGAATTCGTCTCCGCCTATACCGAGATGGGCGTGCAGGTGAAGGTGGTCTCCAGCCGGGACCGCGTGCTGCCCGGTGAGGACGCCGACGCCGCGCTGGTGCTGGAGGAGGCGCTCGCCGAGCGCGGTGTGGAGCTGGTCAAGCACGCCCGCGCGGACGCGGTGGAGCGCACCGCCGAGGGCATCGTGGTGAAGCTGTCCGACGGCCGCACGGTCACCGGCACCCATGCGCTCATGACGGTCGGTTCGGTCCCGAACACCAACGGGCTGGGCCTGGATCGGCTCGGCATCGAACTCGACAAGGGTGGTTTCCTCCGCGTGGACCGGGTGTCGCGGACCACCGCGCCCGGCGTCTACGCGGCCGGCGACTGCACCGGCCTGCTGCCGCTGGCCTCGGTGGCCGCCATGCAGGGCCGCATCGCGATGTATCACGCGCTGGGTGAGGGCGTGCAGCCGATTCGCCTGAAGACCGTTGCCTCCGCGGTGTTCACGCGCCCGGAGATCGCGACGGTCGGCGTCGCGCAGACCGCCATCGACGAGGGCGAGGTCCCCGCGCGCACGGTCATGCTGCCGCTGAACACCAACCCGCGGGCCAAGATGTCGGGCCTGCGACGGGGTTTCGTGAAGATCTTCTGCCGGCCCGCCACCGGTGTGGTGATCGGCGGCGTGGTGGTCGCCCCGATCGCGTCGGAGTTGATCCTGCCGATCGCGCTGGCGGTGCAGAACAACCTCACGGTGAACGATCTGGCGCAGACCTTCTCGGTGTATCCCTCCCTCACCGGATCGGTCACCGAGGCCGCGCGGCAGCTCATGCGGCACGACGATCTGGACTAACCGCAACGTGTTTCGCCCCCTTTGTTACCGGCCCGTCTTGCTGCCTTGTCTCCCTTGTGATTAAGTTCGCGGCGGAAGCGATCGGCAGGGCGGTCGCGAGTGTTACGTATCGGGGGTGATCGTTTCCCTCCGTTCGGTGCTCTTCGATGCCCAGGCTGATCGTGCCGCCGAGGGACGAAGGAATTGAGCGAAACGTGAAGCACCGCAAGCCGAGTCGGATCAAGGCGAGCACCTCCCTGACGCTGGCCGGTGCGGCCGCGGTGGTGTCGCTGCTGTCCGCGCCCGCCAACGCCGCCCCCGCCGACCCGGGCGCCGTACCCGCCGACCAGCAGCAGCCCGACGGCACGCAGCCGCCCGCCGACACCCCCACCCCGGACCCGAAGGCGCAGTCGGTTCCCGCGCCCAAGCCGGAGAAGCCGCAGCCGGGCACCACCAAGCCGCAGCAGAGCCAGCCGGGCGTCACCACCCCCACCACGCCGAACAACACCGCGCCGGACAACGGTGCGGACAAGCCGGATTCGGGTCAGCCGCAGGGCGCGACCCAGCCCGACGCCACCAACACCCCGAAGCCGGACGCCACCGCGCCCAAGCCGGACGCGAACGCCCCGAAGCCGGATGCCAACGCCCCCAAGAACGATCAGGGCGCGCAGCCCGCGGGCGTCAACCCGGGTCAGCCGAAGTCGGTGCGCCCGTCGCAGCCGGGTGTGACCGTGCCGCGCGTGGCGCCGCTGCCGGTGCCGGGCCAGTCGACCCCGGCCCAGCCCGCGGTCGTCACCCCGCAGCAGGACGCGGCCACCCCGCCGTCGACCCAGCCGGGCACCCAGCCGGTCAAGCCGAACGACCGCAGCGCGGATCCGGCGGTCACCACCCCGGCGCAGAACCCGGACGCCGACACCATGACCGGCCCGCAGACGGTCACCCCGCAGGCCAAGCCGCAGTGGCAGTCGCCCGCGGTGGACGCGGCCCCGGCCGCCCCGGTGGTCGCCATGTCCGGTCCGCACTCCGAGCTCGGCGTCAACCTCGACGGCGGCGCGGTGCTGCCGGGCTGGGCCGCCAACACCCACCACTTCAGCAACCTGGACGGCTACGTCGGCACCATCGGCTACACCACGCCGGGCGGGCTGGGCGAGGCCGGCATGTCGCTGGACTTCACCACGGTCAACCAGATCAAGGTGACGGCGTTCGCGGGCAGCGGCCCGGACAACGACCAGAAGGTCGAGTTCGTGCTGGACACCGCCGCGGCCAATGCCGCGAAGGCCAATGCCGAGAACTTCATCCGCCTGCTCCCGGGCGGCGCCACGGTGCTCGAGGCGGCGGCCCAGATTGGTAGGCTCCCCGAAGGCGAGCGGCCGTCGCAGTCGATCGACATCGGTGGCGTGACCGCGCAGACGGGTGGTTCGGTCCAGTACTGACCGACCGTTCAACACACCGGGAACGGTGCCGGTAGAAGCAGTGTCGTCGCGTGGGGCGGTCGGTAGCGACCGCCCCACGTGTCTGTGGCGAAAGGACGGGTGATGGTTTCGGGCAAGGACGAATCCGCGGACCGTCAGGCATCCGAGGGGGGAGCGCCGGAGTCCGAGTTCGGGCCCTCGCTCAATGATTTCGGGCCGTCCCTCAATGATTTCGGTCCGGCCCCGGTCGCCGACGGCCCGGGCTGGAGTCCGGCCCCGGGTCCGCAGAGTCCCGATCTGGCCTGGCGCCCCGCGGGCGCGCCGCCGCAGTATCGGGCTCCCGACGCGTGGCAGCCCACCACCGGGCAGTATCCGGCGATGCCCGGACCGTCCACGGGCCAGTATCCGGCCGTGAATCCCGTGGCGCAGGTTCCCACTACCCCCGACGTCGAAAAGACCGTCAAGATCCCGGCTGGCGGGCCGCAATCGGCCGCCGTGGACGTGGAGCGGACGACCAGGATCCCCGAGGCCGATTCGGTGGCCGCGGAACGGAATTCGGCTCCGGCCGAGGCCGACGGGTCCGCCGACTCCTGGTGGCGGTCCGCGCCCAGCGGTTTCCCGCCCGCGCCGCCGGTGGAATCGGCCGCGGGGCCGGCGGAGTCGCTGTCCTGGTCCGACGATCCGATCGCCAAGGCGCTCGCGCCGAAAATCACCGCCCCGCAACGCAAACCGGAACCCGAGCCGCGGTCGTGGCGCAAGATCGGGCTGATCGCGGGCGCGGCGGTGACGGTGCTCGCGGTGGCCGGGGGCGTCACCTTCGCGCTGACCAGGGGCGGCACCGACACCGCTCCGACGGCCGGGGTCACCACCGGCAAGCCCTCGCCCACGGTGGCGGCGCTGAGCTGCCCGGCCAAGCGGGACGGCAAGCTCACCATCGGCAATGGCGCGGGCGGCACCGGCAGTGGCGTGGACGCCATCCTCGGCTTCCAGTACGCCTTCTATGTCGACCGCAGCGGTGCGAAGGCGCACTCGTTCGTGGTGCCCGGCGCGACCACGGTGGCGCCCGCCGAGGTCATGCAGACCAAGGGCATCGATCCGCTCAAGCCCGGCACCACCTACTGCCTGAAGATCGTCGAGACCGGCCCGGAGGCCTATGACGTGGACATCACCGAGCATCGGGTGGACGGCACCACCGAGGTGTACGTGGAGCACATCATCACCGCGGTGGTCGACGGCAAGCATCTGATCCAGTCCATCGAGTAGGCCCGGGCAGGTCCGGTCCAGGCCCTGGAAACTGGACTCGACGTCTCAATATCTGGGACGGCGATTTCATATCCTGGTCTCCGTGTGACATGGTGGGGTTTCGCATACCCCGGCGTTCCCTCGGAGGTGGTTCATGTCCGCGACCTTCCCGCCCCTCGCGCGGCGGCTCGACGGCCTGCAGAGCTCGGCGATCCGTGACCTGCTCAAACTCACCTCGCGCGCGGACATCATCAGCTTGGCCGGAGGTTTGCCCGACGCCGAACTCATGCCCCGCGACCGTATCGCCGCGGCCGCCGACGCCGCCCTGTCCGACCGCGCCCGGCTGCAGTACACCGAGTCGCCCGGCTGGGGTCCGCTGCGCGAGGTGCTGGCCGTCCGCGAGTCCGCCCGGCTGGGCCGCCCGGTGCCGGTCGAGGAGATCTTCGTGACCCACGGCTCGCAGCAGGCGCTGTCGCTGCTGTCGGAGGTGCTGCTGGATCCGGGCGCACTCGTCGTGGTCGAGGATCCCGCGTATGTCGGTGCGCTGCAGGTCTTCCGGGCCGCCGGGGCGCGGATCGAGGCCGTTCCCCTGGATTCCGAAGGTATGCGCATCGACGCGCTGCGTGAACTACTGGACGCCGGTGAGCGGCCCGCAGTCGTCCACACGGTCAGCAACTTCCACAATCCCGGCGGGGTCACCCTGGTCCCGGAACGCCGCCGCGAACTGGCGGAGCTGGCCGAGCGGTACGGCTTCTGGATCATCGAGGACGACCCGTACGGCGAACTCTGGTTCGACCGGCCCTCACCCGCGCCGGTCGCGACCCACTCGCCCCAGGTGATTCGCCTGTCCAGTGCGTCCAAGATCCTGGCCCCCACGCTGCGCGCGGGCTGGATGATCGCGCCCACCCAGGTCTGCCGCGCGGTGGAACTGCTCAAGCAGGGCGCGGACCTGTGCGGTTCGGCCCTCACCCAGCAGATCGCCGCCGACCTGCTCGCCGACACCGATTGGCTTGCCGCCCACGTGGATTCGGTGCGTCAGGTGTACGGCGCCCGGGCCAAGGCGCTGGTCGGCGCGGTGCGGTCCCGCTTCGGGGACCGCGTGGTCAGCACCGACGCCTCCGGCGGCATGTTCGTGTGGGTCGACTTCGCCGACGGGACCGACACCACCGCCCTGCTGCCGCGCGCCCTGGACGCGGGCGTCGCCTACGTGCCCGGCAATGCCTTCGCCGTCTCCACCGACTACACCCGCTCGATGCGCCTGTGCTTCACCACCTCCGGGGAAGCCACGCTCGAGCAGGCGGTCGATCGGCTGGCGGCGGCTCACGCCCAGTCGTAGGTGCGCTCCACCGCCTTGTTCCACTCCCGCAGCAGGTGGTCGCGGTCGGCGGCGGACATGTTCGGGGTCCAGCGCTTGTCCTCGGCCCAGTTGGCCCGGATGTCGTCGGTGGAGGACCAGTAGCCGACGGCCAGGCCCGCCGCGTAGGCCGCGCCCAGCGCCGTGGTCTCGGTGACCACCGGGCGCACCACCGTGGCGTCCAGGATGTCGGACTGGAACTGCATGAGCAGTTCGTTGCCGACCATGCCGCCGTCCACCTTGAGGGTCACCTTCTCGACGTCCAGGCGCTGCGCGTCGGCGTCGGCGCGCATGGCGTCGATGACCTCGCGGGTCTGGAAAGCCGTGGCCTCCAGCACCGCTCGCGCCAGATGGCCCTTGTTCACGAAGCGGGTCAGGCCCGCCACCACGCCGCGCGCGTCCGGCCGCCAGCGCGGGGCGAACAGGCCGGAGAAGGCGGGCACCACGTACGCGCCGCCATTGTCGGCGACGGTGCGGGCCAGCGGTTCGATCTCCTCGGCCGAGGAGATGATGCCGAGATTGTCGCGCAGCCACTGCACCAGCGAACCGGTGACGGCGATGGAGCCCTCCAGCGCGTACACGGCGGGCTGGTCGCCCAGCTGATAGCAGACCGTGGTGAGCAGGCCGTGCTCACTGAAGACCGGGGTGGTGCCGGTGTTCATGAGCATGAAATTGCCGGTGCCGTAGGTGTTCTTGGTGTCGCCGGGGGACAGGCAGGCCTGGCCGAAGGTGGCGGCCTGCTGGTCGCCGAGAATGCCCGCCACCGGGACCCCGGCCAGCGCGCCGGAGGTGATGGGCGCGTAAACCTCGGAGCTGCTGCGGATCTCGGGCAGCATGGCCATCGGGATGTCGAACTCGGCGCAGATCCGCGGGTCCCAGTTCAGCGTGCGCAGATCCATCAGCATGGTGCGCGAGGCATTGGTGACGTCGGTGATGTGCTCGCCGGTCAAATTCCACAGGATCCAGCTGTCCATGGTGCCGAAGCACAGTTCCCCGGACTCGGCGCGCAGCCGGGCGCCCGGCACGGTGTCCAGGATCCAGCGCAGCTTCGGTCCGGAGAAGTAGGTGGACAGCGGCAGTCCGGTGCGGCCGGCGTACCGGTTCGGGCCCTGGTCGCCGGCCAGCAGGGCGGTCAGGTCGGCGGTGCGGGTGTCCTGCCAGACGATGGCGTGGTGGATCGGCTTGCCGGTGGCGCGTTCCCACACCACGGTGGTCTCGCGCTGGTTGGTGACCCCGGCGGCCGCCACGTCCACGGCCCCGATTCCGCAGGTCTGGAGGGCCTCGGCGATCACGGATTCGGTATTGCGCCAGATGGATTCGGCATCGTGCTCGACCCATCCGGGTTTCGGGAAGATCTGCTCGTGTTCCCGCTGGGCGACTCCGGTGATTCGGCCCTGCTGATCGAAGACGATGCAACGACTGGACGTCGTGCCTTGATCGATGGCGGCCACATAGCGACGCATTGATCGAGGCTATCCGACGACAGCCCGGCTGCCGGGCTAGTGTGGGCTACGGTAGCGCTGGGTAGCCGAAAATTAGCCCGGAGGAGTCTCCGTATGACGAATCAACCGCGATCGCAGTTCCTCGGCCCCGAGCAGCGCGAAGCTGCGTGGGGACAGCTCGGCAAGGACGCCTTCGACGTCATCGTGATCGGCGGCGGCGTGGTCGGCGCGGGCATCGCCCTGGACGCGGCCACCCGGGGGCTCGAAGTCGCCCTGGTCGAGGCCCGCGACCTGGCGTCGGGCACCTCCAGCCGGTCCTCGAAGATGTTCCACGGTGGCCTGCGCTACCTGGAGATGATGGAGTTCGGGCTGGTCCGCGAGGCGCTGAAGGAGCGGGAACTGGCGCTGTCGACCCTCGCGCCGCATCTGGTCAAGCCGCTCAAATTCCTCTACCCGCTCACCCACCTCGGCTGGGAACGCCCCTACGTCACCGCCGGTCTCGTTCTCTACGACACCATGGGCGGCGCGAAATCGGTTCCCGGACAGCATCATCTGACCCGGTCCGCCGCCCTGCGCCAGGCCCCCGGCCTGAAGCGGGACACCCTCACCGGCGGCGTCAACTACTACGACACCGTCGTCGACGACGCCCGCCACACCATGACCGTGGCCCGCACCGCCGCCCACTACGGCGCGGTCATCCGCACCTCCACCCAGGTGGTCGGATTCCTCAAGGAGGCCGACCGGGTCGTCGGCGTCAAGGTCCGCGACAGCGAGGACGGGCGCACCGCAGAGGTGCACGGCAGCGTCGTCATCAATGCCACCGGCGTCTGGACCGACGAGCTCCAGGCGCTCGCGAAGCAACGCGGGCGATTCCATGTGCGAGCGTCCAAGGGTGTGCACATCGTGGTGCCGCGCGACCGCATCGCCAGCGACACCTCCATCATCCTGCGCACCGAGAAGTCCGTGCTCTTCGTCATCGCCTGGAGCACCGACCACTGGATCATCGGCACCACCGACACCGACTGGAACCTCGACCTCGCGCACCCCGCCGCCACCAAATCCGATATCGACTACCTGCTCACCCGCATCAACAAGGTGCTGGTCACGCCGCTCACCCAGGCCGACATCACCGGCGTGTACGCGGGCCTGCGGCCGCTGCTGGCCGGGGAGAGCGACCAGACCTCCAAACTCTCCCGCGAGCACGCCGTCGCCCGCATCGCGCCCGGCCTGGTCGCCATCGCGGGCGGCAAGTACACCACCTACCGCAATATGGCCTACGACGCCGTCGACGAAGCGGCACAGGACATTCCGCGCCGGGTGCCGCCCACCATCACCGAGAAGGTGCCGTTGCTCGGCGCCGACGGCTACCACGCGCTGATGAACCAGACCCCGCACCTGGCCGAGAAGTACGGCGTCCACCCGTACCGGATCCAGCACCTGCTCAACCGGTACGGCTCCCTCATCGACGAGGTGCTCGGGCTGGCCGCCGGGAAACCCGATCTGCTGCAACCGATCACCGAGTCACCCGGCTACCTGCGGGTCGAGGCCGTCTACGCGGCCGCCGCCGAAGCCGCCCTGCACCTGGACGACATCCTGGCCCGGCGCACTCGCATCAGCATCGAATACGCCCACCGCGGCGTGGATTCCGCCGACGAGGTGGCGCGGCTGGTGGCCCCGGTGCTCGGCTGGTCCGAGGCCGATATCGAACGCGAGGTGAGCGTGTACCAGGCCCGGGTGCGGGCCGAGGTCGAATCCCAGACCCAGCCCGACGACGCCTCCGCCGACGCGCTGCGCTCGGAGGCGCCCGAGGCGCGGCGCGAAGTGCTCGACCCGGTGCCGATCAACCAGCCCGAGTCGGTCTGAGACCTGTCCGGTGAACCGGCGCCACGGATTCCGCGGCGCCGGTTCGCTGTTCAGCGCACCAGTTTGTAGTTGAACTCCGTGGTGCCCAGCGCACCCATGAGCCGCACCCACAGCGGCAGCATCATCTCGGTGCCGCGGGCGGTGGTGATGTCACCCAGATCGACGATGTCGTCCCAGCCGAACTCGCGCAGCAGATCGGTGACCACGGCCTTGGCGGCGCCGTCGTCGCCGGACACGAAGATGGTGTGGTCGCCACCCGCCACCCGCTCCGGATGCACCATCACCTCGGCGGTCACCGTGTTGAGCGTCTTCACCACCCGTGCCTCGGGGAACGCCCGCTGCACCCGCTCGCCGACCGAATCGGTATTGCAGACCGCGAGGAACGGCGGGAACCCTTGCGAGAAGTCCAGGGGGTTCGACACGTCGATCACCACCTTGCCCGCCAGATTCGAGGCCCCCGCGCCGTCCAGCGCGACCACGCTCGCCTGCCCGGCGGTCGCGTTGATGATCAACTCCGCGCCGGCGGCCGCCTCCGCCGCGCTGGCCAGCGGGGCCGGGAAGGGATCCTCCGACCGCGCCTCGGTGGCCGCCACATCGCGGGTGCCGATCACCACATCGTGTCCCAGCTCTGCCAACCGCGCCGACAGGGTGCGCCCGACCGCCCCGGTGCCCAGGATTCCGATTTTCATGCCGCCCACCCTAGGCCCGGAAACCCAGCCCGGGAACACCTTTCGAGCCCATTGAAACCCGCTCGTCACCGTGCGCGCCGGCCCGCCCGCCCGGTACGAGCTGGTCAGCTGTCCGGTGGGAGCTGGCAGCGGGGACAGAAATAGACGCCTCGTTCGGCCCGATCGGCGCGCGCGTCGTCCCCGAGCAGATGCACGACCAGGTTGGCGCCGCAGCGCCGGCACGGTCGCCGCTGACGACCGTAAGCCAGTGCCCGCCAGGGCGGTTCGTGCGCCGCCTTCATCAACACCCGATGCGCCTCGTCCACCAGACCCGGCAGATCGTCGACCTCACCCACCGGCGTCACCGGGTGCACGCGCCGCAGAAAGCAGATCTCGCTCCGATAGATATTGCCGATCCCGGCCAGATTGGTCTGATCCAGCAACGCCAGCCCGATCGGCGTCGCGGGCTCCCGCAGCAATCGGCGCACCGCCTCGGCGGCATCCCACTCCGGCCCGAGCAGATCCGGCCCGAGATGATCGGTGACGGTGTGCTCCTCGCCCCGCCGCAGCACCTCCACCAGCCCCAGCGAGAACCCGACCGCCTCCGCGTCCTCCGTGCCCAGCACCAGCCGCGCCGTGAACCCCGGCCGATTCCACCGTTGCCCGGGCGCGAACACCCGCCACTCACCCTCCATCTTCAGATGCGTGTGAATGCTCAGCTCGGGCGTCCGCACGAACAAATGCTTGCCGTAGGTGCCGACACTCTCGACCCGCTGCCCGCGCAGATCCAGCGTCGCGTACCGGGGCACCCGGAAGTCGCTGCGCGTCAGCACCTTGCCGTCGAGCGCCTTGCGGAGCCGCTGCGCGGTGTGGAAGACCGCATCGCCTTCAGGCACGGCCGCCACCCGTGGCTGCCGCCGAGGACGCCGGGCGTCGTGCCGCCGGGCGCGTCGTGCGCCTCACGGACGGCTCCGCAGGCGGAAGCCCTTCGGCGTGGCGGCGAACCCGGCCTCGGTGAGGAATCCCGCGAAGGTGTTGCCGTGCACGGATTCCCCGTTCACCCGGTCGATCACCAGGGAATCGACGCGGCGGTCGTGGACCAGTCCGGCCAGGGCGGTGGCCGCGGCGGTCCGCACGGCCGGGTCCTCGGTGAAGGTCAGCAATGTCTTGCCGCCGCGTTCCAGATACAGCGCCAGCCCGCCCTCCACCAGCACCACCAGTGCGCCCGCCTTCCGGCCCGGCCGATGTCCCGCGCCCTCGGCCGCGGCCTTGGGCCAGGGCAGCGCCGCGCCATACGGATTGGCCGGATCGCAGGAGGCCAGAACCACGGCCTTACCCACCGGCTCGTGCGAGAAGCCGTCGCCCGCCGAGCGACTCCGATCGGTGTCGAACGAACGCAGCCGATCCACCACATCGGTGGTCGAGAACTGCGCGCCGCCCAGCGAATCCACGAAGTAGCCGCGACGGCAGCGCCCCCGGTCCTCGAACTCGGTCAGCACCCGGTACATGAGCGCGAACCCGCCCGGCACCCCTTCGCTCTGCACCGAACCCCGGGTCAGCACGCCGTACCGCTCCAGCAGCACATCCGCGGTGGCATGCGCGCGAACCGTGGTGTCGGCCACCCGCTCCGGCAGCAGCGACCAGCGCCCGGCCACCTGGGGGGAGGACGTGCGCGCGGGCATCCCGCTACGCGGCAGATACATCCTGCCGCGGGGCGCGCGCCGGGGCGTCCGATGCGCGGTGGTGGTGCGCGCGGTCCCCACCAGCAGCGCGCGCACGGGGGCGAAGGTATCGCCGCCGATGTGACCGGCCCACACGAGATCCCACAGCGCCGCCGTCACCGCGGCCTCCTCGGCGCCGCCCGCCGGATCGGAGCCACCGCCGGAACCGGCGGCGTGGCCGGAAGGGAGCGGGCCGCGGACGCTGTCGAGCAATTGCCGGAAGAAGTACGCGCCTCCGGTGCTGCCCGGGACGACCTGGTACTCACCTTTCGGCAGCGAGACGCCGACGGGCTCGGCGCTCTCGCGGCCCGAACCAGCGCTGTCGCTGCGGCCATCGGCGTCATCCGGGCTCACCGCATCGGTCCGCCCGGGTGAACCACCGGTCGGGGGCAGGGTGCCGCCGATCACGGTGGCGCCCAAGGCCGTCAGCATGCTGATGTGCCGTTCGGACAGGTCGATGTCGTCGGGCGGAGGCAGGGTGAGACCCGCCTGCTCTGCGGGGTGCAGGGCGATCCAGCCGTCCTTGGCGGTGATGGAGCCGTGGCCGGACCAGATCACCTCGCCCGTGGCCATGAGTTCGTCGAGCATGGCGGGGGAGTAGTCGCGGACCCGGAGCGGGAGGATCAGCGACTCCCACGCCGAGGCGGGAATCGGAACGCCCGCCAGCTGTTCCACCACCGCGGCCACGCCGTCGACGCCCCGGAGTTCGCCGGTGCCGACGTGCTGCCAGGACGGGAGGAAGCGGCCGAGGGCGGCGGTGGCGACCGGCTCCACCTCCTTGCGGGCGGCGGCGAGGGACCGGCGGCGGAGGCGGCGCAGGACTTCGCTGTCACACCATTCGGTGCCCGCGGCACCGGGTGTGAATTCGCCTTCCACCACTCGCTTTTCGAGGGCGAGCCGGTGCAGGGCGGTCGCCGCCACGGCCGAGCCGAGGCCGAAACGGTGGGCGGCCCGGGTCAGCGTGAAGGGGCCGTGGGTGCGGGCGTAGCGGCCGATCAGGTCGCCGAGCGGGTCGGCGACGGGTTCGATGAAGGCCGCGGGGACGCCGATGGGCAGCGGGACGCCGAGGGCGTCGCGCAGCCGGGAGGCGTCCTCGATGGCCACCCACCACTGCGATCCGGCGAAGGAAACCTCCAGCGCCCGGCGCGATCTCACGAGTTCGGCGAACCACTCCCGGGGATCGTCCACGCACCGCTCGGTGGCCTCCGCGGCGGTCAACGGCCCGAGCAGCCGCAGCAGGTCGGCGAGTCCCTCCAGGTCCCGGGCATGACGTTCGGGGGTGAGCCGCTGCAACTCCCGCTCGGTCTGTTCCAGGACGGCGGCGTCGAGCAGCTCGCGCAGCTCGACCCGGCCGAGCAGCTCCGCGAGCAGACTGGAGTCCAGGGACAGCGCGGCCGCGCGTCGTTCGGCGAGCGGGCTGTCGCCCTCGTACATGAACTGCCCGATGTAATCGAACAGCAGGGAGTTCGCGAACGGCGACGGGGCGGCGGTCTCAACCTCCACCAACCGGATCTGCCGTCGTGCCACCCGGCCCAGCAGATCCCGCAGCGACGGCAGGTCGTACACGTCCTGCAGGCATTCGCGGACCGTCTCCAGCAGGATCGGGAACTCGGGGAACTTCCGTGCCACGTCCAGCAGCTGGGCGGCCCGCTGCCGCTGCTGCCACAGCGGCGCGCGCTTGCCGGGGTCGCGGCGCGGCAGCAGCAGCGCCCGGGCCGCGCACTCCCGGAAGCGGGACGCGAAAAGCGCGGAGCCGCCGACCTGTTCGGTGACCAGGTCGTCGATCTCGTCGTTCTCGAAGACGAACAGTTCCGCGCCGGGCGGATCGTCGGTGGTGTCCGGGAGCCGGACCACGATCCCGTCGTCGGAGGGCGTGGGCGCGGCGTCGACCCCGAACCGTTCCCGCAGCCGCGCCCCGACCGCCAGCGCCCACGGCGCGTGCACGGGCAGCCCGTACGGGGAGTGCAGCACAACGCGCCAGTCGCCGAGTTCGTCGCGGAAGCGTTCCACGACCAGTGTCTTGTCGGTGGGCAGCTGCCCGGTGGCCTCCCGCTGCTCGGCCAGCAGCGCGACCAGGTTGGCCGTCGCGTTCTCGTCCAATCCGCCTTGCAGGGCGACGGTTTCGACCTCGGAGTCCGCCGCGGACTTGCGGGCCCGCGTGGTCTTCTCGACCTCCTGCCCGGCGTGCCGCACGAATTCGCCCAGCGCCGCGCCCAGTTCGGCCGGGCGGCCCAGGGAATCGCCGTGCCAGAACGGCAATCGGCCGGGCAGCCCGAACGCGGGCGTCACCAGCACCCGGTCGAAGGTGATCTCCTCGATCCGCCAGCTGGTCGCGCCCAGGGCGAACACATCGCCCACCCGGGACTCGTACACCATCTCCTCGTCGAGTTCGCCCACGCGGGAGGCCTTCTCGCCCACCATGAACACCGGGAACAGGCCGCGATCGGGAATCGCGCCGCCGGAGGTGACGGCCAGCCGCTGCGCGCCCGGACGGCCGGTGAGCGTCCCGGCGTCGTGGTCCCACACGATGCGGGGCCGCAGTTCGGCGAACTCGTCGGAGGGGTAGCGGCCCGCCAGTAGATCCAGCACCGATTCGTAGGCCGAACGGGGCAGCGCCGCATAGCTTCCGGTGGCGCGGACGGTGTCGAACCAGGTGTCGGCGTCGATGGGTTCCAGCGCGCAGGCCGCGACCGTCTGCTGCGCCAGGATGTCGAGAGGATGCAGCGGGACCTGGAGTTGCTCGATCTGCCCGGCCACCATGCGCTGTGACGCCACCGCGCAGTGGATGACGTCGGTGCGGTGCTTGGGGAAGATGACGCCCCGCGAGATCTCGCCCACCTGGTGCCCGGCCCGGCCGACCCGCTGCAGTCCGGACGCCACCGAGGGCGGCGCCTCGACCTGCACCACCAGATCCACCGCGCCCATGTCGATGCCGAGTTCGAGGCTGCTGGTCGCGACCACGCACCGCAGCCGCCCGCTCTTGAGGTCGTCCTCGATGAGCGCCCGCTGCTCCTTGCTCACCGACCCGTGGTGGGCGCGCGCGAGCAGCGTTGTGGCGCCGTGGATCACCTCGGTGGACGCCCCCAGCTGCGCGGGCGGCGCGTGCTCGGTGTCCACGGATTCCCCGATCCGCGCCGCGTACGCCTCGTTCAACCGCGCGGTGAGCCGCTCGGAGAGCCGCCGCGAATTCGCGAACACGATCGACGACCGATGCTCGAGCACCAGATCCACGATGGCCTCGTCCACGTGCGGCCAGATCGAGCCGGGCTGATCCGAATCCTCGGCTCCCGCATCGGGTTCGGTCATATCCGGCACCGGCACCCGCACCGACAGGTCGAAGGTCTTGGGCGCGGGCGGCGCGACGATGGTGATGGGCGCGCCCCCGACCAGGAACCGGCCCACCTCCTCGGGCGGCCGCACGGTCGCCGACAGTCCGATGCGTTGCGCCGGCTGTTCGAAGCGCGGGGAGGCGGAGCGCAGCTGATCCAGCCGGGCGAGTGAAAGCGCCAGGTGGGCACCGCGTTTGGAGCCCGCGATGGCGTGCACCTCGTCCACGATGACCGTGTGCACCCCGCTCAGCGTCTCCCGCGCCGCCGAGGTGAGCATGAGGAACAGCGATTCCGGCGTGGTGATCAGAATGTCCGGCGGCGTGCGCTGCATGCCCCGCCGATCCGCCGCGCTGGTGTCACCCGACCGCACCCCCACCCGGATCTCGGGCGCGGCCACTCCCAGCCGTTTCGCCGTCTGCGTGATCCCCACCAGCGGGGCGCGCAGATTCCGTTCCACGTCCACCGCCAGCGCTTTCAGCGGCGAGATATAGAGGACGGAGGTCTTGCGCGGCCCCGGCTCGGGTTCGCGGGTGGCCAGCCGGTCGATGGCCCACAGGAACGCCGACAACGTCTTGCCCGACCCGGTGGGCGCGATCACCAGCGTGTGCTGCCCCGCCGCGATGGATTCCCAGGCCCCCAGCTGAGCGGCGGTCGGCGCGGGGAAGGCGCCGTCGAACCACGCTCGAGTCGCGGGCGAGAACCGATCCATCGTCCCAGTCTGCACCCGCCCACCGACAGAGCTCGCGAACCACCGGCCGAGCCCGTGACCCGGGGCGCGGGCGCGGAGCGAAGGGCAGGCAATCCCGCCGCGGCCCCCGGCCCCGCGCGTAGGCTTCGGACCGTGCAGAAGGTGCTCCGGCTGGACCTGGTCAGTCACGGTATGACCGAGGCCATGCGCAAGGCACGATTCCCCGTCGACGAACCCCTCACCGAAGCCGGGCGCCGCGCGGTCTCCTCGTGCGGGCGGCTGCACGCCTCGCGCGTCATCACCGCGCCCGAGCGCCGCACCGTCGAGACCGCCACCCTCATGGGCCTGATGGGTGACGAGGACGATCGATTACGCGACCTCGACGCGGGGGCGTGGCGCGGAGGTGAGCTCATGTCCGTCCCCAAGGAGGACCTCTACCTCTGGCTCACCGATCCGAACTTCCGCGGCCACGGCGGCGAGGCGGTCGTGGACGTCATCGAGCGCACGGGGGAGTGGCTCGCCGATATCGCCCTCGACGGTGAGCCGACCATCGCCATCACGCACCCCGCGGTGATCCGCGCCGCGCTGCTGGTCACCCTGGACGCGCCCGCGAATTCGTTCTGGCGCATCGACGTTCCGCCGATCAGCGTGACCCGGCTGCACTATCGCGGCGAATGGACGCTGCACTTCCGTTAGCCAGCACCATGGCCCGCACCGCGTCGGTGATCAGCCGGGCGGGCAGGCTCGGATCGATGGCGCGCTGAATGCCCAGTCCCAGACCGAGACTCAGCACCGCGGTGGCGGCGTCCTCGGGTGACATCGGCAGCGCGAGGCCCGTGGAGTCGGCCAGCGCCTGCAATTGCGCCGCGACCGTGCCGCGCACCAGGCTCAGATTCGACACCAGGGCGGCCTGCAGCGCCGGATCGTCGCGGGCCACGATGGCGAACTCGAATTCCAGCATGGTCCAGCCGACGTCGCCGAGGGTGCGTTCGGCCCAGTCCTGGAAGCGGTCGAGCCGGGTCTCCAGCGCCTCCTCGCCCGCGAGCAGTTCGCTGACCTCGGAGAACTTGGTCTCGTGAATGAGGGCCAGCACCTCGAGGCAGAGCGCCGACTTGGTGCGGAAGTTGGAGTAGACCGCGCCCTTGGAGTACCCGGCCTCCTCGGCCACCCGTTCCAGGCTGGTCTTGGCGTAGCCGTCTGTCAGGAACATGTCGCGCGCGGTGGCGAGCAGGTCCGCGCGGGTGCGGGCCTGGCTCTCGGTCCTGGTCAGTCGTGCCATGGCTGAGATTCTAGGTTCTCGCAGATTTGGGATACCGACGGTATTCGAAAACTGCTAGTGTGCGAAACCATGAGTAATAGGAACGGGTCACAGCGACGTGGCCTGGCCATCGGTTGCGGCGGCACCGTCGGGATGGCCTGGATCGTCGCCGCGCTCGCCGCCGTCCAGGACGTCCTGGACTGGGATCCCCGCACCGCCGACGTCATGATCGGCACCTCCGCGGGCGCGGAAGCGCTCACCATGCTGGGCAGCGGGATCGGCGTCGACGAGCTGGTCGCCATGCAGCGCGGCACCTCGACCAACCCGATCCTCACCGCCCACATGCGTTCGGAGCCCGGACGATTCCCGCCGCTGCCGCGCCCGCGCCTGGGCGCACCCGGCCGCGCGGTCCGAGAACTGCTGGCCCGCCCCGGAAACGGGCACGCCCTGCTCACCGCGGGCAGCGGGTTGCTGCCGCTGGGGGGCGGCAACCCGGCCTGGCTGCAGTCCCTGGCCGAACGCCTCAACCCCGGCCGCGACTGGGTGCGGCACCCGGCGACCTGGCTGGTGGCCATGGACAATGCCAGTGGTGAACGCGTCGCGTTCGGATCGCCGTCCGCGCCGGACGCGAATCTCGGTGCGGCCCTGCGGGCTTCGTGGGCGGTGCCCGGCTGGTTCCCGGCGGTCCCGATCGCGGGCCGGCACTTCATCGACGGCGGCGCGGCCTCCACCGCCTCGGCCGACCTGCTCATCCCGGCCGGGCTCGACGAGGTCGTGGTGATCACGCCCATGGCCTCCACCGGCCGTCTGCCCGTCACCAGCGCGGGCCACTTCGTCGAACGGCAGCTGCGAAACCGCATGAGCGAGAAGCTCGATGCCGAGATCGCCCTGCTGCGCGCGAGCGGGGTCAAGGTGCTGCGCCTCGACGCCACCGCCGAGGACCTCGCGGTCATGGGCCCGAACTTCATGGACGGCCGCCGCCGTCTCCCCACCTTCGAACACAGTCTCGGCAGCCTCCGCGGCCGGGTCGAACAGGGAGTTTTCGCGTGAGCATCCTCGGAAACGGTTACCCGGCCATCGATCTCGCCGGTGCGCGCGTCCTGATCACCGGCGCGGGCCGCGGCATCGGCCAGTGCACGGCCGAACTGTTCGCGAGCAAGGGCGCGCAGGTCGCCATCGCCGACGTGGACACCGCCGCCGCCCAGGCCGCCGCGGCCGCACTCGACGCGCGGGCGTTCGAGCTGGACGTGCGGGACCGGGCGCAGTGGGACAAGGTCGTCGCCGACTTCGGCCGCGTCGACATCCTGGTCAACAATGCGGGCGTCATGCCCGCGGGCGCCTTCCTCGACGAATCGGACACGGTGGGTCACACCACCATGGACGTCAATGTCTGGGGACTGATCCACGGCATGCGCGCGGTCGTCCCCGGCATGATCGAGCGCGGCCACGGGCACGTGGTGAACGTGGCCTCGCTGGCCGGGAAGATCCCGATCGCGGGCCTGGCCGTCTACAACGCCAGCAAGTTCGCCGCCGTCGGCCTGTCCGCCGCGACGCGGCTGGAGTTCGCGCCGCACGGTGTCAGCGTCAGCTGCGTCATGCCGTCGGCGGTGCGCACCCGGCTGTCCTCGGGCCTGGCCCTGGGCGGCGGCATGCCCACCGTGGATCCCGAGGACGTGGCCGCGGCGGTCGTCGGCACCGTGCGCAGCCGGCGCGCCGAGGTCGCCGTCCCGAACTACCTGGGCCCCATCGACGTCGCCCTGGCCGCCGCGCCCGAGCCCGCGGTCCGGCTGGTCCGCCGGCTGTTCAACGGCGACCGCGCCCTGCACCCCGCCGACCAGCAGGTGCGGGCGCGGTACGAGGAGCAGGTGCGCGCGATCGGCTCCGAGGACTAGCTACTCGAACCGGATGCCCTGCGCCAGCGGCAGTTCGGTGGAGTAGTTGACGGTGTTGGTGGCCCGGCGCATGTACGCCTTCCACGAGTCCGACCCGGACTCGCGGCCACCGCCCGTCTGCTTCTCGCCGCCGAAAGCGCCGCCGATCTCGGCCCCCGAGGTGCCGATATTGACATTGGCGATGCCGCAGTCCGACCCGTCGGCGGCCAGGAACCGCTCGGCCTCCCGCTGATCCCGGGTGAAGATGGACGACGAGAGGCCCTGGGGCACCGCGTTGTGCAGCTCGATGGCCGCGTCCAGATCGTGGTAGGTCATCGCGTAGAGGATCGGCGCGAAGGTCTCCTCTCGCACCACCGCGGTCTGCGCGGGCATGCGCACCAGGGCCGGGCGGACATAGAAGGCGTTCTCGTCCGGCCCCTCGAAACGCTCACCACCGCACAGCAGTTCGCCACCGTCGGCCAGTGCCCGAGCCACCGCCGCGCACATGCCGTCGTAGGCCCGCTCGTTGATGAGCGGCCCGACGAGAACGCCCTCCTCGAGCGGATTACCCACGCGCAGTTGCCGATACGCCGCCGAGATCCGATTCAGCAGCGGCTCGGCCACTTCGGCGTGCACGATCAATCGGCGCAGGGTGGTGCAGCGCTGACCGGCGGTGCCCGCGGCCGCGAACACGATGCCCCGGGTGGCCAGCTCCAGATCCGCCGAGGGCGCGACGATGGCGGCATTGTTGCCGCCCAGCTCCAGCAGGCAGCGCCCGAACCGGGCCGCCACCCGCGGCGCGACCAGCCGCCCCATCCGCACCGATCCGGTCGCGCTCACCAGCGCCACCCGCGGATCGTCCACCAGCTGCTCGCCGACCGCCGCCGGGCCCTGGATCAACTGGTGCACTTCGGGATCCGCGCCCACGTCGACCGCCGCCCGGCGCAGCAGCGCGTGACAGGCCAGCGCGGTCAGCGGCGTCGTCTCCGACGGCTTCCACACCACCGTGTCCCCGCACACGAGCGCGATGGCGGTGTTCCACGCCCACACCGCGACCGGGAAGTTGAACGCCGAGATCACCCCGACCACCCCGAGCGGATGCCAGGTCTCCATCAGCCGGTGGCCCGGCCGCTCCGAGGGCATGGTCCGCCCGTACAGCTGCCGCGACAGCCCGATGGCGAACTCGCAGACATCGATCATCTCCTGGACCTCGCCGCGGGCCTCCGCGCCGATCTTGCCCGCCTCCAGGGTGACCAGTTCGCCCAGGTCGTCCCGGTGGTCGGTGAGCAGCGCCGCCAGCCGCCGCACCACCGCCGCGCGCTGCGGCGCCGGGACCGTCCGCCAGTCCCGGAAGGCCGCGTGCGCCCGGCCGATGGCGGCGTCCACGGCGGCGGAGTCGCTCGCGCGCAGGGTGATCAGCTCACCGCCGGTGATCGGGGTGCGGGCCGAGAGTTCGCCCGGCGCGGGCGTGTCGACGCCCAGTCGCCGCAGCAGCGTCTCCGTCCGCTCGCGGAGCTCACGGGTCGCGGTCTCGGTCAGTGCGTGAGTCATTACATGCTCCAGGTTGGGTTCCGGCAACCGAGTTCGTTTCGCTGCGTTAGCCTTCGCTGATGGCGGATACACCGGCGAAACTTGTACTCGACGACATCGATCGACTGCTGATCCGTGAGCTGATTGCCGATGGTCGCGCCACCCTGTCCAATCTGGCGGAGAAGGCCAACCTTTCGGTGTCCGCGGTGCAGTCGCGGGTGCGGCGGCTCGAGGCGCGGGGCGTGATTCGCGGCTACACGGCGAACGTCGATCCCGAGGCGCTGGGCCAGATGCTGTCGGCTTTCGTCGCGATCACTCCTCTCGACCCGTCGCAACCCGATGACGCTCCCGCACTGCTGCAGCACATTCCGGGCATCGAGGCGTGTCATTCGGTGGCCGGAGACGAGAGCTACATGCTCATGGTGCGGGTGGCCTCGCCCAGACACCTGGAGCAGCTGCTGCAGGAGATCCGCGCTACGGCCAATGTCAGGACGCGAAGCACCATCATTCTGCAAACATTCTATGACAAGTAGCCCCGGTCAGGCCGAAGACATTCGGATGACGACACGGTTACGGACGTAATTGTTCCGGAACTTACGGGCATTGCCGTAAATATTCATTTACGCTGAGGGCGTGACCCTCGGACTCGATCGGCTCGGGGCGGCCGCCGAAACCACCCTTGTCACCCCCGCCCGGGTGCATGAGATCCTGTCGGCGAGCATTCTCGCCGACGGCTTCGACCTCGTACTGGACCTCCGCAAGTCCCGTGGACTCCGACTGGTCGACGCCCGCGACGGCACCTCCTACCTGGACATGTTCGGCTTCTTCGCGTCCAACACGCTGGGCATGAACCATCCGGCCCTGCTCGGCGACAAACCCTTCCTGGCCGGCCTCACCACCGCCGCGCTCAACAAGCCGAGCAACTCCGACATCTACACCGTCGAAATGGCGCGCTTCGTAGACACTTTCGTGCGCGTGCTCGGCGATCCGCGACTGCCGCACCTGTTCTTCATCGACGGCGGCGCGCTCGCCGTCGAGAACGCCCTCAAGGCCGCCTTCGACTGGAAGTCCCGGCACAACGAAAGCCACGGCCGCCCAGCCGAACTCGGCACCCGGGTGCTGCACCTGACCGGGGCCTTCCACGGGCGCAGCGGCTACACGCTCTCACTCACCAACACCGATCCGGTGAAGACCGCGCGCTTCCCGAAGTTCGACTGGCCGCGCGTCGACACCCCGTACGTGGGCCCCGACCATCCCGACATCGAGGCCGCCGAACGGCACGCCCTCGACCAGGCCCGCCGCGCCTTCGGCGAAAACCCGCACGACATAGCGTGTTTCATCGCCGAGCCGATCCAGGGTGAGGGCGGCGACCGGCACCTGCGGCCGGAGTTCCTGCGCGCGGTCCAGGCGCTGTGCCGCGAACACGACGCCCTGTTCATCCTCGACGAGGTGCAGACCGGCGTCGGCATGACCGGCACCACCTGGGCCTACCAACAGTTCGGATTGGAACCCGACGTGGTGGCCTTCGGTAAGAAGACCCAGGTCTGCGGCATCATGGCGGGCGGCCGCGTGGACGAGGTGCCCGACAACGTCTTCCGGGTCAGCTCGCGCCTCAACTCCACCTGGGGCGGCAATCTGGCCGACATGGTCCGGGCCCGGCGGATCCTCGAGGTGATCGAGCACGAGAGCCTGGTCGACCGCGCTCGGGAACTCGGCCCCCGGCTGCTGGCCCGGCTCACCGAATTGTCCACCGTTCATGCGGAAGTCACCGATCCGCGCGGCCGCGGCCTGATGTGCGCCATCACCCTGGAATCCGCGCAGCGGCGCAACGACGTGGTGAACCGGCTGCGGGAGGAAGAGCACGTGCTGATCCTCGGCACCGGGGAACGCGGCATTCGTTTCCGCCCGCCGCTGACGGTAACCGAGGCGGAACTCGACGAGGCGGTAGCCGCCCTCGGTCGCGTATTGGGTTGAGCCGCAAGCCGGACGCGCGGTCCGGCTTGCCTCCATTTGCTCGATGATCGCTTTTGCCGGAACCGCGTGGCGTGACACGACACTCCGGTATCTCGCCGCGAACGTCCGTGTCGCCGCCTACTATTCGACGACATGTCAGCTCACCGCAATGCGCGTATGGCACGGTGCGGCCTGTGATCGCGCGCCGTGCACGTCTGGGTCTGATTCTCGCGGTGGCGATGCTGGCCGGTTGCTCGAATGGTGACCCCGGGCCCGCATCGCCCACCGCCGCACCGTCGTCCACCCCGCCGGGCGCGGTCCCCGTCGCCGCGGAAGCCCCGCGATTACTGCCCGGCATGCCGCCGCCGCTCTCACCCACCGACGTCTACGCCGCCACCCGGGAACTGAGCCCCGCCGTCGCCGGACAGCCCACGCGGGTCTACGTCCCCAACAGCGAGTCGCACACCATCACCGTCATCGACCCCGCCACCTTCGAGGTCATCGACAGCTACCCCTCCGGCGGCAGCGAACCCCAGCACGTCGTGCCCTCCTATGACCTGCAGACGCTCTACGCCAACAACGACCTGCCGATCGGCGGCGGCAGCCTGCTGCCCATCGACCCGCGCACCGGCAAGCCCGGCGACCCCATCCCGGTCCGCGACCCGTACAACATGTACTTCACCCCGGACGGCAAATACGCCCTGGTCGTCGCCGAAGCCGACCGCTCCCTGGACTTCTACGACCCGCACAGCTGGCAGAAACTCCACGACATCGCGGTGCCCGAATGCCAGGGCGTCAATCACATGGACTTCACCGCCGACGGCCGTACCGCCCTGGTCAGCTGCGAATTCGGTGGGCGCATGGCCGTGGTCGACATCGCGGGCCTGAGCCTGCTGCGCATGATCGACCTGCCCGGCGGGTCGTCCGGCATGCCGCAGGACGTCAAGCTCTCGCCCGACGGCCGCACCTTCTTCGTGGCCGACATGATGGCGGGCGGCATCTATGTCTTCGACGCCCAGACCTTCGACAACACCGGTTTCGTCGAGACCGGCCGCGGCACCCACGGTCTCTATATCACCCGCGACTCGAAGCGGATGCTCATCACCAACCGCGGCGAGGGCAGCATCTCGGTCTGGGACTTCGCCACCGGACGGCTGGCCGACACCTGGCGCATCCCCGGCGGCGGCAGCCCCGATATGGGCAACCTGTCCGCGGACGGGCGGGTGTTCTGGGTCTCGGGTCGCAACCACGGCGAGGTGTACGCCATCGACATCGTCGACTGGAAGCTGCTGGCCCGGATTCCGGTCGGCCGAGGAGCGCACGGGCTCACCATCTGGCCGCAGCCGGGCCGGTACTCGACGGGCCACACGGGCGTAATGCGTTGAGCCGTCGCCGGTTCCGGCGACGCGCGGTGAACCGAAGTGTGGACCCCGCCAAAAGCTTGCCGGGATGACTGGCGAGATCCACTATTGAACATTGTTCGAGTTTGCCCGGTGGAGGAGCCGGATATCGTGCTCTACCTGCGGGTTTTAACTGGCGGGTAGTCAATAACCGTACTCGCGAGTAGCCCCGACTGGATTACGAAGCGGGTCTGGTACTGGTTACACTCCGGGGCATGACGAGTGTCCAGCATCAGCCTTCGCCGGGTTCGGCGGGTGCCCCCGATATCCACACCACCGCCGGCAAGCTGGCTGACCTGCGCAATCGGCTGGAAGAGGCCAAGCACCCCATGGGTGAGGCGGCGGTCGACAAGGTCCACGCCAAGGGCAAGATGACCGCGCGTGAGCGCATCCTCGCCCTGCTCGACGAGGGCTCCTTCGTCGAACTCGACGCGCTGGCCCGGCACCGCAGCGTGAACTTCGGCCTGGAGAACCAGCGTCCGCTGGGCGACGGCGTGGTGACCGGCTACGGCACCATCGACGGCCGCGACGTCTGCATCTTCTCCCAGGACGTCACCGTCTTCGGTGGCTCCCTCGGCGAGGTCTACGGCGAGAAGATCGTCAAGGTGATGGACCTGGCCCTGCGGACCGGTCGTCCGCTCGTCGGCATCAACGAGGGCGCCGGCGCGCGCATCCAGGAGGGCGTCGTCTCCCTGGGCCTCTACGGTGAGATCTTCCACCGCAACATCCAGGCCTCGGGTGTCATCCCGCAGATCTCGCTGATCATGGGCCCGGCCGCGGGTGGCCACGTCTACTCGCCCGCCCTGACCGACTTCGTCGTCATGGTTGACCAGACCTCGCAGATGTTCGTCACCGGCCCCGACGTGATCAAGACCGTCACCGGCGAGGAAGTCACCATGGAGGAGCTGGGCGGCGCCCACACCCACATGGTCAAGTCCGGTGTCGCGCACTACGTCGCCTCCGGCGAGCAGGACGCCCTGGACTACGTGCGCGACCTGCTCGGCTACCTGCCCAGCAACAACCGCGCCGAGGCCCCCCGCTTCCCGGCCACCGCCAACGCGGGCGCCATCGAGGAGAACCTCACCGAGGCCGACCTCGAGCTGGACACCATCGTCCCGGACTCCCCGAACCAGCCGTACGACATGCACGAGGTCATCAAGCGCCTGGTGGACGACGAGGAGTTCCTCGAGGTCCAGGCCGAGCGCGCGATGAACGTCATCGTCGGCTTCGCCCGCATCGACGGCCGCAGCGTCGGCTTCGTGGCCAACCAGCCCTCGCAGTTCGCGGGCTGCCTGGACATCGACGCCTCGGAGAAGGCCGCGCGCTTCGTGCGCACCTGCGACGCCTTCAACATTCCGATCATCACCCTGGTCGACGTGCCGGGCTTCCTGCCGGGCACCGGCCAGGAGTACAACGGCATCATCCGCCGCGGCGCCAAGCTGCTCTACGCCTACGGTGAGGCCACTGTGGGCAAGATCACAATCATCACCCGCAAGGCCTACGGCGGCGCCTACGACGTCATGGGTTCCAAGCACATGGGCGCCGATGTGAACCTGGCGTGGCCGACCGCTCAGATCGCGGTCATGGGTGCGTCCGGAGCGGTCGGTTTCGTGTACCGCAAGCAGCTGCAGACCGCGGCCGCCGAGGGCAACGACGTCGACGCTCTGCGCCTCGAGCTGCAGAACGAGTACGAGGACACCCTCGTGAACCCGTACGTGGCGGCCGAGCGCGGCTACGTCGACGCGGTCATCCCGCCGTCGCACACCCGCGGCCAGATCGTGTCGGCGCTGCGTCTGCTGGAACGCAAGATGGTGTCGCTGCCGCCGAAGAAGCACGGCAACATTCCGCTCTGAAAATGCGATATGCGCGGTGTGAGGCGCACACTGTCGAATAGGACAGTGGGACTCGTACCGCGCACGATCGCCTCATCCGGGCAAAGATGAAGGAACGCCGCACCACCCCCGCGGCGAAGGACAGGAGGACTGGCGCTGTGACGACCATGGCCGATGAAGAGGTATTGCGCGCCGCCGAACTGGATCTGGCTGTCGAGGATCTGGCGGACGCCATCGACACCGCCGTCGCGGAGATCGAACCGGCGAGCACCGGTCCGGTCATCCAGGTCCTGAAGGGCAACCCGACCGACCTCGAGCTCGCCGCCCTGGTGAGCGTGTTCGCCGCCGCGTCGGCGACCGCCGCCGCCCCGGCCGACCGCGGCCCGGCGGACATGTGGGGTCGCCCGACCCTGCTGCACCGCGGCAGTTCGCCGTTCTCCCCCTACGCCTTTCCGGCCCTCTCGCACCTGCGCGACTGACGGCTTGTGACCGTCTTCGTACTGGCGTCACAATCTCCGGCGCGGCTCGGCGTCCTGCGCAACGCGGGCGTCGAGCCGGTCGTCCGGGTGTCCCACGTGGACGAGGACGCCGTGGCCGAGGCTCTTCCCCCGGACACCCCGCCCGATCGAGTGGTGATCGAGCTGGCCCGCGCCAAGGCGCTGGAGGTGGCCGGGCAACTGGCGGGTGATCCCGCCTTCACCGATTCCGTTGTCGTGGGCTGCGATTCGATGCTGCTCGTCGACGGCGTTCTGCAGGGCAAGCCCCTGACTCCCGAGGTCGCCCGCGCGCGCTGGGCCGAGATGGCCGGACGCAGCGCTGATCTGCTGACCGGTCACTGTGTGCTGCGGCTAAATGCCGGAGAGATCGTCGGCGAGGCCGCCGACTGCAGTTCCACCACGGTGCATTTCGCCAAACCCGAGCCGGAGGAACTCGACGCGTACATCGCGACGGGGGAGCCGCTGCAGGTGGCCGGATCCTTCACGCTGGACGGCATGGGCGGCTGGTTCGTGGACAAGATCGACGGCGACCCGTCGAGCGTCATCGGTATCGGACTACCACTGGTTCGTCGACTGCTTGCCGAGGTGGGTGTCGGCATTGCGCGGCTGTGGATCGGTGGCCGCGCGTAGTTGCGGCGCGATCCGCCCGGCCGAGGGCGCCAATCTGGGCTCGCCGGTGGCTGATCCGGGCTCGCCGGTCTCGGCCTGACCCTCGCGCGCGTCCTCGCCGGGGCGGCCCTGGAGCAATTCCAGTCGCGCCACGCACAATTCGGGCTCCACGAACGGGTGCAGGCGCACGTTCACGTTCTCCCGGCCGCCGTTGCGGTCCAGGGCTTCACGCATCAGGCCCAGGTGTACACCGCACACCACCTCGGAGTGGGTGCGGGCGAGTTCGCGCAGCGGGCACGCCGTCATGCGGATCATGGCGGATTCTTCGGTCTCGCCGGCCTGGTCGCGTTCGGGCGCGAAGCCGAGTTCCGACATCAGGGTCACGGTGAGGTCCTTGGCGTCCTCGAGCGTTTCGATGGGCTGGTCGGCGGCTTCGAGTTTCGAGCCCCACGCCCGGCCGGCGCTGATCGCGGCTTCCGAGCGGCGGCGCGGGTCGCTGCCGAGCTGATCGGCCAGCACTTGCGCCAATTCCTGATAACCCACCGATCGCTGTACAGCGGTATAGCCGATGCGCGGGCGGCCGCGGCCGCGCGGCGGCTGCTGGAATTGGCGGACCAGCGATTCCCGGGTCAGCACATCCAAATGGAAACGCACCGTTGTCACATGCTGTCCGGTGACGCGCGCGAGTTCCTGGGCATCGAGAGGCTCGCTGGCGCCACGTAGGATCGCAAGCAGTCGCCGTCGCGGCCAAGAATCGGACATAGCTCACCCCTCCTCTCCGAGAGACTTTATCGGATGAAGCTGCGCTTAATTCGCCCAATCATCCGATTCGTGATCTGAAACGAGTTTCGTAACCGCCACATGCCTACGATCGGTGCAGAGAATCGAACAGCCAATACCTAACCCACCACGCGTGAAGGACCACAACGTGCCTGTCGCTCCGGATCCGCATCACTCATTCGGCTCCTACGCACATCCTCACCGACTAGTAACCACAGAGTGGCTGTCGGCAAACATCGGCACGCCGGGACTCAAGATCATCGAGTCCAACGAAGACATATTGCTATACGACATCGGCCATGTCCCGGGTGCCATCAAGATCGACTGGCGGACCGAGCTGATCGATCCGCGTACCCGCGATGTCGTCGACGGCGCGACCTTCGCCAACCTTATGCGGGCCAAGGGCATCGAACGCGGCGACACCGTGGTCATCTACGGCGATAAATCCAATGGCACCGCGGCCGCCACCCTGTGGGTGTTCTCCCTCTTCGGACACGAGGACGTGCGCCTGCTGGACGGTGGCCGCGACGCCTGGATCTCCGAGGCCCGCGACACCACCTTCGAGGTGCCCGCGGCCGGACTGGGCGAGTACCCGGTGGCCGATCGCGACGACAAGTCCGCGCGCGCCTTCCGGCAGGACGTGGTGGCGCATCTGGGCGGGCCGCTCATCGACTCGCGCGCGTTCGAGGAGTACACCGGCGATCTGGTGGTGCTGGACCGTCCCGAGGAGCAGGCGCTGCGGGCGGGTCACATTCCGACCGCGGTCAACATCCCCTGGACCTCGTCGGTGGGCGCGGACGCCCGTTTCCGGCCCCGGGTCGAGCTGGACGTCATCTACGGCGGGGTGATCGAGGGTGTCGCGCCGCTGGTCTACTCGCGGGTGGGGGAGCGGTCGGCGCTGACCTGGTACGTCCTGACCTACCTGCTGGGCGTGGACGGGGTGCGCAATTACGACGGCTCCTGGACCGAGTGGGCCAATGCCGTGGGGGCGCCCATCGTGATCGGTGAAGAACCCGGCGTGACGCCCTCGGTCGTGGCAAGCTCGTAACGCCCGAACCCCCTTCGGGGGATTACCGGTGGAGGCTTCAGCGGAGTCTGGTAGAACAGGTTCTAAAAATTAGGCCTCGAGAGTCGCATGCCCACTCTCTGGGCCTACTCATTGGTAGCCCTAGCCGGGTTCGGTCATTGTTGGCACGATGCCTACACTGCCGACAGACGAAAGTATCCAGAGCACAGGAGGCTCAGTGCCCAACCATGCCAACGCGCAGATCACAAAGGTCCTCGTAGCCAACCGAGGCGAGATCGCCGTGCGCGTGATCCGGGCCGCCAAGGACGCCGGTATCGCCAGTGTGGCCGTGTACGCCGAACCGGACGCCGACGCGCCGTTCGTGAAGCTCGCCGATGAGGCGTTCGCGCTCGGTGGTCAGACCTCGGCCGAGTCGTACCTGGTGTTCGACAAGATCCTCGACGCCGCTTCGAAGGCCGGCGCGGACGCGATCCACCCGGGTTACGGCTTCCTGTCGGAGAACGCCGATTTCGCGCAGGCTGTGATCGACGCGGGTCTGATCTGGATCGGTCCGTCGCCGCAGTCGATTCGGGATCTGGGTGACAAGGTCACCGCGCGTCATATCGCCGAGCGCGC